>NZ_AP025737.1:0-1200000 GCF_023734115.1 Herbiconiux sp. L3-i23 | reverse complement strand
TCGTCGCGCCGTAGACGTACCAAGTGATGAGGCGTGTGCATTCGGCCGCGTCGGTGGGCGCGATCTCCTCACCGACGATCGCGTTGAGGAGGGTCGACTTGCCCGCCTTCACCATGCCCGTGAGTGCGACCCGCAACGGGGACCGATGCCGTTCGATGAGGGCGTCGACGGCGCGCGCCGCCTCCTCCTCGTCGCCGTAGCACTGTCGTACCTCCCTCAGCAGGGCGACGACGGTGTCGGACGCGACGGTCACGAGGCGCTCATCGCGCTCTGCGGCACCGTCGGCGCGGCCGGTGTCGGCGATGTGCGGGGCGGCGCTGTTCCGGTGGGCGCTGTGCGAGGCGGTGCTGTTCGGGTGGACGCTGTTCTGGTGGGCGCTGTTCTGGTGGACGCCGCTCGGGCGGGCGGCGACCCGTCGGTCACCGCCTTCGTCAGGGCGCCGATGCGGGCGAGCTGCTTGCGGATCTCCCCGGTCCGCTGCTCGCGTTCGGCGTTGAACAGCGAGGCCGCCTTCTGCGAGGCGAGAAGCGAGTCGCCCAGGGAACGGTGCAGCTCCCCCGCGATCTCGCTGAAGTGGTCGCGGGTGGTGCGTTGCACGAGTCGGAGCCGGTCCTTCAGCTCCTTGCCGACCTGGAAGAGCACCTCGTCGATCTGCTTGTGCACGAGCATCTTCGCCTCCGACTGCCGCTTCTTCAGTCGAGCGTCCTTGTCGTCGCGGTACGCCTTGCCGCCGATCAGCAGACCGGCGGCGATGGAGAACGGGTTGATGAGACTGAGTCCCACGATGCCGGTGACGAGACCGATCATCAGGATGCCGCCGTACGAGCCGCGCATGCCGATGAGCACCTTCTGGAGACTGCTCACCCGTCCACGGTCCAATTCGGGCACCAGTTCGACGGCGTCGAGCGCCCCGTCGCCCGAGCCGACGTGCACCGCCGGCAGACGCACCTCCTCCTCGCCGAAATGCTCCGCCACCTGCCCGGCCAGCCAGCGGGCGCGCTCGTCGGACCAGATGAAGGTCTCGGAGACCGCGGTCGTGATGCGGGTCTCGAGCCAATCGACGAGCGACTCCCACAGGGGGCCGGGGTCGCCGGCGTCGATCGCGGCGTCGGCCTCGCGCTGGATCGCCCGCATCCGGTCGCGGAGGTCGTGTTCGATGTCGGACATGAGGTCGGCGATGCCGTCGGACAGGGTCACCTGCCACTGCGCCGACCGCTTGCGGAGATCGTCGGCGCGCTCCTTCGCGTTCGCGAGCTCGGCGACGACGGCGGGGGTGGCGGCCGGGTCGACGAGGGCGCTGAGTTCGCTCTGCAGCGCGAGGGTCAGGTGGTCGGCGACGGCGCGCAGGTCGTGCTCGAGCGAGCGCCGGTGCAGCCGCTCGACCTGGCCGAGCACCTCGCCGCGCAGGTAGCCGACGAGGGCGGGGAAGCCGGATTCGGTGTTCAGCACGGGGTCCGCGTCGCGGGCGGCGTCGAGGCGGAGCTGCGACGACACGGCGAAGACGGGGATGTCGCGCCCGAGCTCGGCGAGGTGCCGTCGGTCGAGGTCGGCGATGGTGCGCCAGCTCGGGTAGATGTCGGTCTTCGACAGCACGCAGGCGACGTTGGGGCACACGCGCAGCGCCTGTCGCAGGAACTGCATCTCGGGTTCGGTGAACTCCTGCGACGCGTCGGAGACGAGGATGACGGCGTCGGCCGTCGGCAACGCGGTCATGGTCGCGAGCGAGTGAGCCGACTCGAGCCCGCCGACTCCGGGCGAGTCGACGAGGGAGAGTCCGCCCGCGAGGATGGCCCGCGGAATCGCCACCTCGGCGGCGACGAGACCGCTGCGGTTGCCGGGATTCGCGCGTGCCGAGACGTGCTGGGCGAGCTCGTCGAGGCCGATGGGCCGGCGCTCGAGCGGCGGCTCCGCGCTCGCCGAGACGTCGCCCGACTGCCGGACGAGAACCGCGGAGGGAGTCTCCCCGTAGCTGACGACCGTGGTCACCGCGGTCGCGACGTCGTCGTCGACCGGGCAGACCGGTGCGCCGACGAGCGCGTTGATCAGCTGGCTCTTGCCCTGTCCGGATTCACCGACGACCATCACCCGGATGCTTCGGGCCTTCGAGCGCTCCTTCGCCTGTTCGAGTCGGCGTCGCAGGTCGGGGCGGCCTTCGGCGTCGGTGAGTCGGATCGCTTCGTCGATGAGGGTCGTGGGGTCGGGCAAGGGGTGCTCCTCGGGGATCGGGTGGGGTGGGTCCGACGTGCTGAAGACGTGGGCCCGACCCCGTCGGCGCGGAGCGCGACGGGGTCGGGTTCTCTCGGGGTGAGGCGCGACGCCTCAGGATCACATGACCGGTGCGGGCTCCTCGAGGACGGGCTCGTCGAGCACGACGACGATGGGCTCGTCGACGTAGGTGAAGTCGTCGTTGTCCTCGTTGCCGACGTTCAGCTCGTTGTCCTTGACGATCACGTCGTTGTCCTCGGAGAAGTCGAGCTCGTTGTCCTTGACGATGACGTCGTTGTCCTCCGAGTTGTCCTCGTTGCCGACGTTGACCTCGTTGTCCTTGACGATGAGGTCGTTGTCCTCGGTCGAGTTGTCCGAGTTGTCGTTGTACGAGTCGTTCACCGAGTTGTCGGAGTTGTCCGAGTTGTCGGAGTTGTCGTTGAACGAGTCGGAGACGTCGACCGAGTTGTCGGAGTTGTCGTTGTACGAGTCGTTGATCGAGTGATCCGACTCGTCGTTGAACGAGTCGTCGATGTCGACCGAGTGGTCGTCCGAGTTGTCGACGCGGGCGTCGTCGGTGGCGACGACGGCGCGGTCGCCGGATGCGATGTTCGCCTCCTGGTCGAACAGCTGGGTGACGTCGCCGTTGGCCCAGATGTTCTGGTTGACCGACTGGTCGAGCACCGTGTCGCGGTCGTCGAGCGAGGTGTACGAATAGTTGTTCACCAGGTGGGTGAGCTGCTGCACCGCGTGTCCGTGGTCGTCGTCCGGGTCCCAGTGGTTGCCACCGACGGCCTGGGGGTTGCCGCCGGTCTCGTAGGAACGGTTGCCGACGGCGACGGGGCCGTAGTCGAGCAGGACGGGCATGATGGCGTCGACGTCGTCGCCGCACACGTCCGACAGACCTGCGCTCGCGAGCGCCGCCTCGGGGTCGGCGGCGAATTCCTCGGCGGCCTCGGGGTCGCGGAAGAGGCTGAGGAGGAAGTCGAGCAGGGTCGTTGCGATGGTCATGATGGGCATTTCCTTCGGGTTCGGGTGTTCGTTGTGATCGGGTGGCGGGTCCAACGCGATCGGGTGCTGTCGAGCCTCGTCGCCGCCGGCGGGACGCACATCGGCGGTGGTCCCCCTATCGGGCCCGCACGGGGTGGGGCGGTCCCCCTACGCCGGCCCCCGGTCGTCGGGCGGATCTCATCGCCGAACCCCCTGTGACCCGCCCTGCGGAACCGAACCGTCGCGCGCCGGACCGCCGAGCAGACGCACCCCGTCACCGCCCGCGCTCCGCTCGTCCATGCCGGATCCGTTCGGGGCTGCTCCGTGGGGGCCGGCTCGATGCGGGCCGCGACCGTCGCCGTCGACGGCGGATCCACCGAGTCCGCGCCCGACGCCACTCCCGTCAGGGCCGCGTTCGCCCAGCAGGCGACGCAGTCGGGCGACGAGCTCCGACCGGGTGGAGGCTTCGATGCGGCCGCGGATGCGGGCCATGTGGTGTTCGACGGTGCGCGGCGAGATGAACATGGCCTCGCCGATCTCGCGGTAGCTCCTGCCTTCGACGAAGAGGGCGGCGACCTCCCGCTCCCGTGCGCTCAGCTGCACGTCGTCGGCGGCTCTGCCCGAGTCGACCCCGACCGCGGGCACGGGCTCGGTGATGGGGTGGGCGAGCCCGCTGCCCGGATGCATGTCGCGGGCGCAGGCCAGCAGGCGCGCCATCTCCTTGCGGTCGTCGACGTGCGCGGCGGCGTGACCGGCGAGCCGGGAGCCGTCCCAGGTCCGCCCGACCGCGGCGAGTCCCTTGGCGGCGATGATGACCGCCCGGGTGTCGATCGACTCGGTGAGGACGTCGGCCCAGGTGCGCGCCGCCGTCGCGCACGCCGCGGCGAGCGGGTTGGCATCGGCCATGGCGGTGAGGGCGCCGCCGTGATGGGCGAGGTCGGCGGGGCGTTCGGCGAGGATCGCGGCCTGCACCTCCGCCCAGTGCATCGCGGCGCTCCAGAGGGGCGGCGAGCCGAGCCGTTCGAGCAGCTGCCACCCTTCCGCCGCCGCGGCCTGCGCTCGGGCGCGATCGTGCAGGCGTGCCGCGGCGATCATCAGTTCGCCGAGCGGGAGCAGGCCGAACAGGTCGACCGGCACGTGCAGCAGGACGTTGCGGGCCTGCCGCCACGAGGCGACGAGGCCGGGCAGATCGTCCGCACGACGGGCGACCGCCACCCGCAGGGCGGCGAGCGTGAACTGGTCGCGTCCGAGCAGCGGACCACGGGCGGCGACGTCCTCGGCCAGGCGGGACGCGAGGTCGGGGCGGTCGTTCTGCATCCAGACCCAGGCGCGGAGCAGGCTGTGCCGCGCCGTCATGGCGGCTCCGCAGTGCCGGGTGTCGAGCGCCGTGTCGAGCACCGCCGCCGCCGTGTCGAGGTCGCCGAGGTGCAGGGCCGTGATCGCGCAGAGCGCGGCGGGCGACTCGGGCATCGGCATCAAGGTCCTCGAGCCGCTCATCGCGTCGGCGGCACGCACCAGCGACCCGAGCGCGGCGGGCCCCTGTCCCGCGAGCGACTCCCGCACCCCTCGCGCCATCAGCGCGATCGACGCTCCGGCGAGAGTCGGAGGCGCCACGGTCGGGAGCGCGGCGAAGAGGCGCTCTGCGCCGTCCACGTCGCCCACCGCCAGCATGGTGACGGCGGCGAGAGCGCTCGAAAGGGCATCCGAAGACCCGCCGATGAACCGGTAGCTCGCCGCGGCGCGCTCGAGCAAACCACGGTGGGCCCACAGGGCGGCGGAGACGTCGGCGACCGCCGCCGCGTCGGCATCCGCCTGCGCGAGGTGCTCGTCGACGTAGCGGGAGGCGAGCGCCACGTCGCCCGCGCAGAGGGCGGCACGTGCGCGGCGTGCGGCGAGGGCGATCGGGTCGCTGCCCGCCTGCACGGCGGCGTCGTAATACCCCGCGGCGACGGCCGGGTCGCGGTCGAGCGCCGCGTCGGCGGCGGCGACGAGCACCGCTTCGACGCGGGCGTCGTGCAGCCGGCTCTTCGCGAGCTCTCGTGCCACGTCGGGATCGAGGTCTCCCGTGCGGGTGATCGCGTCGACGAGGGCCCCGTGCAAGGCCCGAATGCGGTAGGCGGGCGTGCTCTGCAGGATGGCCCGGCGCACGATGGGCACGACCGTGCCGTGGGGGTCGAGCAGGCCGGCGTCGCGGGCGTCGGCGATGTGCGCGTCGAGGCGGCGCCGATCCTCCTCCCCCGGCGGTATCCAGCCGGCCGAGTCGAACCCCACCGCAAGCGCGACGAGCAGGTCTCGGAGGGTGGGGTCGAGCGCGCCGAGCTCGACGGTGAGCCTCTCGACGACCGCGGCGGCGGCCCTGCTCAGATCGGAGACGGCCGGGTGGGTGCCGAGCTGCCGGGCGAGCCGGGTGACGAGCCACGGCATCCCGGCGGTCTGGTACTCGACCGCCTCCACGAGTCCGATCGACGGGGCGGCGCCGTGCACGCCCAGCACCGCCGCGATCTCGTTGCGGTCGAGGGGACCGAGGGCGATCGGGGGCCGGTGGCGTTCGAGAGCCACGGACAGCTCGTGCAGGGCCGGCGAGCGGCGGAACGGGGGGTAGGCGACGATGACGCTCGCGGTGCCCCCGTCGACGAGATCGCGGAGGGCTCGGATGCGCGACTCGGCGAGCAGGTGCGCGTCGTCGACGAGGACGACCTCGTCCTCCGCGGCCGGGGCGTCGCCCTGCGGAGCGCTCGCCGACGTGCGATGGGCGGACAGCTCGTCGCGCACCGCGTCGAGCAACGCGCTCTTGCCCGAGCCACGGGCGCCGGTGATTGCGACGACGATGCGAGCGCCCGGGACTGCGGAGATCTGATCGAGGAACTCCCTCGCGGCGCGGGCGAGGGGACGACTGTGGTACTGCGCCCTCGGCGAGGTCGCATCCATCGGCGGAGACCTTCAGGCGCTACCCGGAGCGGCTCCGGAGGCGGCGACCTGTTCGGGAGGAGCAGGGTCGGTGGCCGGCGGTTCTTCGGGTGCGGGTTCGGGGGCGGGGGCGGGGCTCGGATCGGGGGCCGGTTCGTTCGTGGGGGTGGGATCCGGCTCGGATGGTGGTGGTTCGGTGGGCGGTGTGTCCGACGGCACCGGATCCGGCGGCGGGTCGGACGAGGGTTCGGTGGTCGGCTGCGGTGCGGGCGTCTGGTCCGTCGTCGTCGGCGGCGGCGCGGCGGGCCTCGACCCGTCGGTGGAGGCGTCCGAACTCTTCGACGAGGACTTCGGGCTCGGCGCCGGGGTCGATTTCGTTCCCGGGGTGAGCCGCGCTCCGGGGGTCGGCTCGGCCGCGGTCGGCGGTGCCGCCTCGTCGCCCTCCGGCGGGGCGAGCAGGTCAGCGAGGGGGGCGGTGCCGTCGTTCGCGGCGGCGACGAGGGTCTCCAGCTGCCGATCGCTGAGCGGCGACGCGTCCGAGATCCCGTCGGCACGCTCCCCCGGCGTCGCGGCCAGGGCGAGTACGACGGCGGCTCCTGCGGTGACGGCGACCGCCGCGGCGACGCTCGAGCCGATCCGCACCACTCGGAGGCGCCGGGTCCGCACCGTGTCGGAGGCGTCGGAGGCGATCGCGCCGAGTACCGCGTCGAGTCGGGCGGTGCGTACGGTGCGCACCGGCAGCAGGTCGTGCACCCGATCGCCGGTCGACGGGGCGCCCGTCGGAGACTGCCGCTCGGTCGCTGCGAGAGCGGCACCGCTCGATGCGTAACCGAGGGGGTCGTCGGCGACGATGATCGTCCTGTCGAAGCGTGCGGAAAGCATCTCGGCGATGAGCGGGATCCCGGCGCCGCTGCCGGCGAGGAGCACCGGCACCGTGTCGGGGGCGTCGTCGAGGAAGGGCGCGACGATCTCGCAGATCTCCGCCACCTCTGACTCGATGAGCTCTTCGAACTCGGCCCGCACGATGCGCACTCGCTCGCGGTGGCCTCCGACGACGAGTTCGACGGTGCTCTCGCCGTCGACGTCGAGCTGGGCGCGCGCGATGGCGCAGCGGCGTCGCAGCTCCTCGAGCGGCGCCCGGAGGTCGGGGTCGAGGGGGTCGAGGAGGCCGACTCCCTCGACGACGTGTGCGACCAGTGCACGGTCGAAGGCCGCGACGCCCCGGTCGCGGTGTTCGACGCGGCGGATCGCGCCACCGACGCTCGACTCGGCTGCGTCCCCGGAGCGGCTCGGTGATGCGAACAGCGACACCTCGAGGGCGGAGACGCCGAGATCGACGACCACGACGGACGGCGCCGTGGTGGCACCCGAGCGGTCGGCGGCGACGGCACTGGCCCGCGCACTGTCGATGAGCAGGGCGTCCGGAAGGTCCACTGCGTCGAGCGCCGAGCGTACGAGCGACGCGCGGTAGGCGCCCCATACCGCCGGACGGGTCACCGCGATCGCCGCAGGCGCCTCGGCGCGTTCGGCGGTCACCCGGTCGACGCAGATCCGGACGAGGGCGGCGACGATGTCTTCGGGCCGTACCAGGAATCCGCCGGCGACGATCGGGACGGCATCGCCGACGCGGGCGAGGAACCCGGCGAGGGACAGGGTGGGGGGATCCGCAGGTTCAGCGGCGGTGAGAACGAGGGCGCCCTCGGAGTCGATGCGCGGAACGGGAAGCACGCCGACTCCGTCGTCGGTGAGGTCCGCGCGATGGGGAGCGCCCTCGCTCCCGTCGAAGTATTCGATGACCGACGCGGACGTCTCGTCGCCGACGTCGATTCCCAGCACGTACGGCATTGCACTCCTACCAGGCGATCCATCTCGACCGTGAGGTGACGCTAACACCGTCCACAATCGGCCCCCAGGGCTTGACCGCCGCGGGGGCGTGGAGTAGGAGATCAGGGGGTATGCAACGGCCCCGGCGGTGCGACGCCGGGCCTTCCATCCGTGGGCGCGCCAGAGCCGAGGCGTCCTCCGGCGGGACGACGCCGACGGAGTGCCGCTACGCGGTCCGGTAGTACGCGGCGGCGGGGCACTCGAAGGGGTCAGCGTGACCGATGCCGACGCGGTGCAGATACCTCACCACGATCCGGTACGACCCGACCAAGGTCGTTTCGGTGTACGGGACTCCGAGCTCGGCGCAGTACTCGATGACCATGGGGCGTGCCTTGCGCAGGTTGATGCTCGGCATGTTCGGGAAGAGGTGGTGCTCGATCTGGTAGTTGAGTCCCCCCATTCCCGTCGCCACTCCGAAGCGGCCGCTGATGTTGCGCGAGGTGAGGACCTGTCGCCGCAGGTAGTCGACCTCCTGGTCGGCGGCGATGATCGGCATCCCCTTGTGGTTCGGGGCGAAGCTGCCGCCCATGTAGAGCCCGAACGCGAACAGCTGCACGAGCATGAACGCGACGCCGAGCACCGGCCCGAGCGCGAGGAACACGAGGACGGGGAAGCCGATGAGACGGATCGCGAGCAGCACCGCTTCGACCGCGCGGTGCTTGACCGGCTCGGCGCCCGCGACCGACTTGACCGCGGAGACATGCAGGTCGATTCCGGCGAGCAGGAGGATCGGGAGGAAGTAGTAGCCCTGCTTCGAGGTGAGTACGCGCTTCCAGCCGGTGCGGACGACGACGTCCTCGGTCGTGAACGCGATCGCTCCCGGCTTGATGTCGCCGTCCTTGCCGACCTTGTTGGGGTTGGCGTGGTGCCGCGAATGCTTGTTCATCCACCACCCGTAGCTGAGACCGACGAACAGGTTGCCGATGATGCGCGAGAACCACTCGTTGCGCTTGCCCGACTCGAACATCTGCCGGTGCGCGCTGTCGTGGGCGAGGAAGGCGGTCTGGGTGAACACGATCGAGAAGTAGGCGGCGACGAGCAGCTGCCACCATGTCTGCCCGAGGGTGAACAGGAGGGCGAAGCCGATCGCGTAGAGGGCGGCGAGCACTCCGACCCGTAGGGCGTACCAGACGGGACGGCGCTCGAGCAGCCCCGCCGCCTTCACCCGCCGGGCGAGCTCTGTGTAGTCGCTCGCGTGCGCCTTCTGGGCGCCGCCCGCGGGGGCCCGCCTCGGCCGTGTGGTGCGGAATTCACCGACAGTGGTCGTCATGGTTCCGACGGTACGTAAGGGGCTCCGAGGCGGCGTCCCCCTCCGGAGCCGTTCTGCGGTAGTACCCCCGTAGGGGTGCGCCGCGCGCTACCTCATGAGGGGCTGCCGGCGACCACGAGTCCGGACTCGTAGGCGACGATCACCGCCTGGGCGCGGTCGCGGATGCCGAGCTTGCCGAATACACGACTGACGTGGGTCTTCACCGTCTGCTCCGCGATGAATAGGCTCTCGGCGATCTCGCCGTTCGACAGCCCCTTCGCCACCTCGGTCAGCACCTCGCGCTCGCGTCCGGTGAGCTGGGCGAGCGCCGCCGGCGCCTCGCGCGGGCGTCCCGGCGCCGTGGCGAAGCTCTCGATGACCCGCCGGGTGACCCCTGGGTCGAGCAGGGCGTCGCCGCGTGCCACGACACGGACTGCGCCGACGAGCTCCTCGGGCAGCGCGTCCTTTAGCAGGAATCCGCTCGCTCCCGCCCGGAGCGCGTCGTAGACATAGTCATCGATATCGAACGTGGTCAGCATGAGGACCCGCGGCGCCGACTCCCCTGCAGCGGTGATGAGCCGCGTCGCCTCGATACCGTTGAGGAGCGGCATGCGGACATCCATGAGCACGACGTCGGGGCGGAGCGCGTCGACCATCGCGACGGCTTCGGCACCGTCGCGGGCCTCGCCGAGCACGTCGATGTCGGGCTGCGCGGCGAGCAGTGCCGAGAATCCTGCTCGGACCATCGCCTGGTCGTCGGCGATCAGAACCGTGATCGCGGCGCGGGCGGCGCCTGCGCTGGTGGTCATGGTCGTTCGCTCTCCTGGTCGGCACCGCGCACGGGGAGCACGGCTTCGACCACGTACCCACCGCCCGGTGTGTCCTCCATTGTGACCGTCCCGGCGACGCTCTCGGCGCGCTCCCGCATACCGACGAGGCCGAAGCCGCTGCCGGCGGTCGCCGGGTCGCGTGTCGTGCCGCCGTCGTTCTCGACGACCACCCTGATCAGGCTGTCGTCCCGCCGCCCGCGCACCCGCACGGGTACCCCTGACGCATGGCGGATCGCATTGCTGAGAGCTTCCTGCACTATCCGGTACGCGGCGAGTCCGACCAGCTCGGTCACGTCCTCGACGGCGTCGCCCTCGAACCAGTCGAGTCGCACCTGCGCACCGGCACGCTCGGCCTGCACGACGAGGTCCGGGACGTCGCCGAGGCCCGGTTGCGGTGCCTGTTCGCTCGGCCCCGAGTCGCGCAGCACCCCGAGTAGGGCCCGCATCTCGCCGAGCGCCTGCCGGGAGGAGGCGGCGATCTCGTCGAACTCGCGTTCCACCGCGGGGTCGAGCCCTGGATTCCGGTATTTGGCGGTCGTCGACTGGACATTGATGATCGACAGGCCGTGGGCGATGACGTCGTGCAGCTCCCGCGCGATCCGTGCGCGGTCCTCGACGAGGCGACGCCTCGAGTACTCCTCGACGGTGAGCGAGCGCTCCCGCAGCAGTTGCGCTCGGATCTCGTTCCACTGCGCGAGGACCACTCCGATGAGCACCGAGGTGCCGCCGATGGAGGCGAACACGACGAGGTTGATGGAGCTCGGATCGAGACGCTCGGGATGGCGCACCATGGCGAGGACCGCGGGCGCGGCGACCGAGAGGAACCAGGCACCTGTCGCGAGGCGCCACGAGCTGCGGAGCGCGACGATCAGCAGCACCAGCGACTGCCCGACGATGAGCACCACCCACCAGGGCCAGGCTGCGGCCTCCGGAACGGTTCCGAAGCTCTGCAACCCGAGCGCGGTTCCGAGCGACAGTGGAACGGCGATCGTCGGCCGCACGACCGCGACGGGAAGCGACGCGGCGTGCAGCAGGCACAGGGCGAAAGCGACGACGAGCGGCACCTGGTAGACGGTCGCGGCGATCGGGGTCGACGTGGCGACCAGGCTGATCGCGGCGATCGTCGCGAGAGTCACCAGCGCGGTGACCGGCTCGAGCCGAGACAGTAGCGCGAGTGCGCCGGCAGCGACGCGGCGCCACGCACGCGGTGGCCGTGGCGGCCGTGGCGGCTTGTCCTTCCGAGCTGCTGGCATGACTCAAGTCTTATCCCATGCGTCCCGGCGGCATGCGCACCCGGTGGGGCGGCGCACGCCCAGGAGAAGAGGACCTGATCCGCTCGCCATTCCCAGCCGACGGGCTTACAGTGCTGTGTTCGTTCGACTGCGGGAGGTGAGATGGGCACAGCAACGCGCGGTCGCGCTGCACGCCACGGCCTCTTCGCCGCCGCGACCATGCTCGGCGCCTTCCTCCTGGCTGCGACGTTCGCGATCGCGCCTCCCCCGCCCGTCGCCGACGCGTCCGCCTCCGAGAACCCGGCCGTGATCGGCGAGCAGGGGCTCACCGTGTCGGCCGACGCGGTGCTCGGGGATGTCGCCCGCGATGCGTACGGCGCGACCGCCGGGCGTGACACCTATATCCAGGGCGGCACCAACCACGACTGGGCGAAGCTCGTGCTGCTCGACGCGGGCTGGCCGGTCACCGACTCGAACGTCGCGGTCTTCACCCGGTGGATGCGGCAGGAGAACGGGCCGCCCGACTGGTGGAACCGGAACAATCCGCTCAACAACGGATACGGATCCGGTGGCGGCTCGGGTCTCGGCAGCTACGACACGCTCGTCACCGCCGCCGAGATGGCGGCCGAGAATCTCCTCAATCACTCCGGTTACGCGGATATCCGAGCGGGCTTCGCCGCGTCGGCGCCGACCGCGCAGATCGAGGCGGCCATCTGGGCGTCGCCGTGGGCGACGAGCCATTACGGCAACGGCAGCCATTGGTCGCAGACGCCGGTCCCGGTCGTCCAGGCACCCGCGTCCGCCTGGGGGCGGTGAGCCGGAGTCCCTCGGTGTCGGTCAGAACGGCGCGGAACCGTCGGCTGGTGTGGGCGGGGTGGCTTCTGGTTCGACATCGCCGGTGAGCGCCGAGGGAGGCGGAGGGGCTGGATCGTCGCGACCGAACTTCCGGTGGAGCACCTCTCGGATGGTCGACGGCGCTCGGTCTGTTCCGCCTGGATCGGGCTCGTCGTCCACATCGACGAACCGCACGCCGCTCTTCCGCGGCAGTATCGCCGCGGGTCTTGTCTCGTAGACCTTGCCGGTGGGTGAGGTGCACCGGATGACGCCGTCGCCGTGGTTGTCGATCTTCCACCGACCGCGACTCTTCACCAGGTGATGCCCACGGCAGAAGTTCGCGAGGTTCGCGGCGATCGTTTCACCGTCTTCGACCCAAGGAACCGTATGGTCAAGGTCGCAGTACTTCGCGGCCCTGGTGCAGCCAACGAATCGGCATACCTCGTCGCGGACCTGGAGGTAGCGGCGTAGTTCGGCCGGTACGCGATAGGTGTCGCGACCGAAGTCGAGGACGGCGCCATCGGCGGGGTCGGTGAGGAGCCGGATCCACGACGATGCGGTGCCGGCGAGCTCGCGCGCGGTCTGCGCATCGATAGGGCCGTAGCCGCCGAGAGTGCCCGGCTCGTCGCTCTCACCCATCGCGGTGAGGACGGGAACGTGAGCGTAGACCTCGGCCTTCACGCCGCGCTGCGCCGCGGGCGTCGGGACCGGGGCGCCGCCGGAGGGCGTGGCCGCCACGCCGATGGAGTCGACGAGCAGGTCTCGAGCGACGTCGGCCTCGATCTGCGAGAGGGTGCGGGTCTCCCCCGGCACGCGATGCAGAGTGCGCGCGTGTCCGGTGATGGCGGCGAGGCCGCCGAGGGCGTCGGGAGCGTCGAGCAGCAGGTGCAGCCAGGCCATTCCATGGGGTGCGGCTTCGGCGTAGACGCGCCGCGAGGTCATCGCTTCGCGGTGCTGCTCGACCATTACCGACGGCTCGATCGACGCCGCCACACCGGCAGCGAACCTCTCGAAGCGCGACGGCGGCAGCGTTTCCGCCTGCTCGAGGACCCGCCGCTCGTACTCGCCGACCAGGTGCGCCGGCACCCCGAGCGACTGGTCGACGACGATGCGGGCGTGCCGGTCGGAGATCGTCGCGGAGCTCAGCCGGGACAGCGTCGAGGGCAGCTGGTGCACGAGTCGGCGCGCGTAACCCAGCAGCGACTCGGCGGTGCGCTCATGCACCGCCAAGGAAGCGGCGACTTCGGCGCGCAGGTCGCGCCAGGCGAGGTCATCGGAGGCGCTCCAGCTCGCGCCATGGTTCGTCTCCCACCAGAGCCGCAAGCCGTCGATCTGCGCATAGCGCTCGGCGGCGAGTCCACGCTCGACGATGCGCCCGGCGGTCAAAGCATCGACGAACTCGACACCGCTGCATGAATGCGGGCTGTCCTGCTGCGGTTGCTCGTCGTGTGCCTGACTCATCGCCTACCCGGACGGTCTCGGGACTCGTCGGGCGCACCGACGGATCCCATCAACAGATGAGGCCGACCCGAAACCCGGACCGGTCACCTCGCCGGCACTGCGAAGTGCATTCATCATAGCACACATTCGAACATGTGTTCGAACGCAAACCTCAGTCGCCGACACGAACCCCGATGAAGTGGTGGTCGAAGACCATGCTCGTCCTCGTCGACGCCACCAGCGGATTGGCCGAGAGCGCCTCGAGCACGAAATCGCGGATGCCGTCGCTATCGCGCGCCGCGACGTGCACGATGAAGTCCTCGGCGCCGCCGAGGAAGAACACCTGGATCACCTCCGGCATCGTGCGGATCTCCTCGGCGAACCGCGCGATATTGGCGCGGGCGCCGGCGCGGATCGCGACACTGATGAGGGCCTGCATGTCGCGCCCGACGGCCCGCGGGTCGATCGTGGCCCGGAATCCCGAGATGACACCCCGCGCGGTCAGCGCCCGAACTCGGGCGAGCGAGGTCGACGCGGCGACTCCGACAGCCTCGGCGAGGGCGGCGTTGCTCATGCGGCCGTCTGCGGCGAGCGCCGCGAGGATGGCGCGATCGACCTCGTCGAGCCCGTCGCGCGGTCGAAGATCCTGCGATTCGACGCCGTCTGCCATGCGGGTTCCCTCCGATTCAACGGAATTTCTCCGCATCACCGAATCTTCTGCGGCGTACATCCGCCTGTAACGAAGGACGAGCATATTCGTTCTCACCGCCGGCCGCGTCGATGACGACCGGACGAGCGCAACCCAGAGCCTTCACCAGCGGAGCACCTAAAGGAGTCGCCATGCGCGTCGGAGTCCCCACCGAGACCAAGAACAACGAGAACCGGGTCGCCCTGACGCCCGCGGGCGCCCAGGCCTTGCACCGCCGCGGACACGAGGTGCTCGTGCAGACCGGCGCGGGAGCCGGCTCCAACCTCTCCGATGACGCGTTCGCCGCGGCGGGCGCCACCATCGTGCCGAGCGCCGACGACGCGTGGGGCGCCGAACTGGTGCTCAAGGTCAAGGAGCCGATCGAGTCCGAGCACGGCTACCTCCGCGCCGATCAGGTGCTCTTCACCTACCTGCACCTCGCCGCGTCCGAGCCGCTCACCGACGCTCTGCAGGCGGCGGGAACGACGGCGATCGCATACGAGACGGTACAGCTGCCCGACCGCTCGCTGCCGCTGCTGACCCCGATGAGCGAGATCGCCGGCCGGCTCGCACCCCAGGTCGGCGCCTACCACCTGTCCCGCGCCCACGGCGGACGGGGAACGCTGCTCGGCGGCGTCGCGGGAACTCCCGGCGCCCGCGTGGTCGTGATCGGCGGCGGAGTGGCCGGCGAGCACGCAGCGGCCAACGCACTCGGCAACGGCGCCCACGTCACGGTCCTCGACGTCAGCCTTCCGCGGCTGCGCGCCCTGCAGGCACGCTTCGGCTCGGCACTCGAGACGGCCATCTCGACCGAGTACGAGATCCGCGCGCAGCTCTCCCGCGCCGACCTGGTGATCGGGTCGGTGCTCGTGCCGGGCGCCGCGGCGCCGAAGCTCGTGACGGACGACATGGTGGCGGGGATGCAGCCCGGGTCGGTGCTCGTCGACATCGCGATCGACCAGGGCGGCTGCTTCGAGGGCTCGCACCCCACCACCCACGACGACCCGACGTTCCGGGTGCACGACTCCGTCTACTACTGCGTGGCCAACATGCCGGGCGCGGTGCCGCAGACCTCGACTCGCGCTCTGACGAACGCGACCCTGCCCTACGCGGTGTCACTCGCCGACGAGGGATGGGCCGCCGCCGTCCGGCGCGATCCCGCCCTCGCGAAGGGACTCAACACCCACGCCGGATCGATCACGAACGCGGGTGTGGCCGCGGCCTTCGGACGCCAATCGGTCGAGCCCGCCACCGTCGCGGGCTGACGGGCCGAGTCGGAGCTCCGCCCTACGATGGAGCGATGACCATCACCGCCGCCGCCGACGGATCCGCTCTCGGAAACCCGGGGCCCGCCGGGTGGGCGTGGTACATCGACGACGACAACTGGTCGGCGGGCGGCTGGAAGCACGGCACCAACAACATGGGCGAGCTCAAGGCGGTGCTCGAGCTGTTCCGCGCCACCGCGGGAGTCGACGACGACCTGCTGATCCTCTGCGACAGCCAGTACGTGATCAACTCCGTCACCAAGTGGATGCCGGGGTGGAAGAAGAAGGGCTGGCGCAAGGGCGACGGCAAGCCGGTGATGAACGTCGACCTCTTGCAGGAGATCGACGAGGCGATCGCCGGTCGCCGCTACCGCTTCGAGTGGGTCAAGGGTCACGTCGGGCATGTATTGAACGAGGCCGCCGATGTGCGCGCACGAGGCGCCGCTGAGGCGTACCAGCGCGGGCTCGCCGTGCCGGAGGGGCCCGGATTCGCCGGCGCTGTCGCGGCGCCGAGCGTCACGACAGCGCCGCCCGCGGTGTCTGCCGCGACGCGGGTCGCCGTCCCGGCACCATCCGACGCTCTGTTCGACCTCGAGAACGAGCCGGTGCACGAGATCTCGCTGCAGCTCACCGAAGACGAGCACACCCGTCTGGTCACCCGCGCGCGCGGAGTCGGCCAAAGCCCCGAAGACCTCCTGCGTTCCCTCATCTGAGTCGATGAGCGCCTTCCATCCGGACCTCGCCGCCGCACGGTACCTGCCCAAGTTCTCGTGGGGGCCGAGGCTCGTCCGCCTGCTGTCGACCGCGAAGCCGAAGCCGCTCGATCCCGGCCCCGATGTGCGCGTCGACGAGGTGGTGCTGCCGGGTCGAGACGGCGCAGCCGAGGTCGGCGTCCGGCTGTTCCGACCGGCGTCGAGCTCGGGTCCGATCCCGCTGCTGCTGTGGATCCACGGCGGCGGACTGATCTTCGGCAGCCCCGAGCAGGACGACCGCACGAACGTGGACTTCGTGCGCTCCCTCGGCATCGCGGTGGCCGCGGTCCGCTATCGACTCGCGCCCGCGCATCCCGCCCCGGCAGCGGTGGAGGACGCGCACGCCGCTCTGGCGGGGCTCGCCGCCCGCGCCGACGAGCTCGGCATCGACGCCACGCGCATCGCGATCGGCGGAGCGAGTGCCGGAGGCGGCATCGCCGCGGCCCTCGCCCAGCTCGCTCTCGACCGCGGCGAGGTCTCCCCCGTCTTCCAGCTGCTCGTCTATCCGATGCTCGACGACCGCACGGTGCTGCGTCGCGACATCGACACCACGAACGTGCGGGTATGGACTCCGAAGAGCAACCGCTACGGATGGTCCGCGTATCTCGGAGTCGAACCCGGCTCCGCGGTCGTCCCGCCCTACGCTTCAGCGGCGCGGCGCGCCGCCCTCGGCGGCCTCCCTTCCGCCTGGATCGGGGTGGGCACGCTCGATCTCTTCTTCGACGAGGATCTCGCCTACGCCGAGCGTCTCGCGGACGCCGGCGTGGACTGCAGCGTGGTGACGGTTCCCGGCGCGTTCCATGGATTCGATGCACTCTTCCGGAACAAGCGGGTCACCCGCGAGTTCTGGCAGCGGCAGGCGGACGCGCTCCGCGGCGCACTGCTCGGCTGAGCGCCGCGATCAGCCGCGGAGGAAGGCGAGCGTCGCCGTGGGCGCCTCGATCCCGGCGAAGTGGCCCGCGTTCTCGAGTCGCAGCTCGCGGTAGTCGGCGATGAGGCCGGCGAACAGGGCCCAGTCGCGCTCACCGGCGAAGACGTCGTCCGCGCCGCGGACCGAACGGACCGGGCACCGCACGGCGCTCCACGCCTCGGTGCGGTAGCGCTTCGCGATCCGAGCCGCCTGCGCGAACGCGCCGGGTCGGATCTCGTGGGAGAGCGCGTCGATCACCGACGGGTGGATCGACGCGGGCCGTGCGAACAGTGGACGGCTGAGCGGCGCGAGCAGCCCGACCCGGTGCAGGCCGCGGATCAGAGCGCGTCCCGCGGCACCGAAGGGAGCCAGAGCACGCATGGCGACGAGCATGCCCGCGAGCCCCGGGAGTCGTCTGCCCCCGCGGAGAGGGCGGCGGATCGCGTCGAGCACGCCGGCGCCCGATGGCGAGACGAGTCCGACGGAGACGGTGGCGTGCGGGGCGCGCACGGCGAGATCGAGGGCGACGAGGCCTCCGAGCGAGTGCCCCAGGACACTCCAGTGGCGGTAGCCGAGCGCCGCGGCGATCTCGACGATCGCATCGGTGAGGTCGCCGACCTCGTCGATGGAGGCGCTCGCCGCGGACTCGCCCCAGCCGGGCAGGTCGACGGCGACGACATCGGTGAGCGGGCGTCCGACACGGTCCGACTCGGCGAGCAGGGGCGACCAGGTCGTCCACGACCCGGCGGCGCCGTGCAGCAGGATCGTCGCGGGTCCCCCGGCCTCCCGGCCGACATGCACCACGACGTAGCCGACCGAGGTCGGCACCACCAGTCGGCGCAGGCCGAGGAGTCCGGGGTCGGTCACGAGTTCCGCCGACTGACGGCGGCCGTCCGCCTGACCGGTCACCATGCGCTCCACGAGAAGGGAATTCGTCGCCGACACTCGGTCGGTTTGGTGTCAGCGGCCATCCCTATGCTGGCGCGATGCCGTCCCCGACACTCGTCTGGTTCCGAGACGACCTGCGCGTCGCCGACAACCCCGCGTTGCACGCGGCGGTCGAGCGGGGCGAACCGGTGGTCGCCCTGTACGTCCTCGACGAAGAGTCCGACGGCGTCAGGCCGCTCGGCGGCGCGGCGAAGTGGTGGCTGCACGGATCCCTCGAGGCGCTCGCCCGGCGACTCGACGAGCTCGGCGGCGCCCTCGTGCTGCGTCGCGGACCCGCGGGCCGCGTGGTGCGCGAGGTCGTGGACGAGATCGACGCGGGCCTCATCGTCTGGAACCGCCGCTACGGCGGACCCGAGCGCGACATCGACACCGAGCTGAAGACCGCGCTCGATGAGAGCGGCCGCGAGGTGCACAGCCTCCCCGGGTCATTGCTGACCGAGCCGTGGCACATCGAGACCGGCGCCGGCGAACCGTTCCGCGTCTACTCCCCGTTCGCGAACGCGCTCCGCAGCCGGTTCGAGCACAACCCGCCACGCAGGCCGTTCGCCGCCCCCGACGCGTTGCCGACAGGCTCCTCGAACGCCGCGGCGCAGAGTGACGATCTCGGCGACTGGGAACTGCTCCCGACGAAACCGGACTGGGCGGGCGGACTGCGCGAAACGTGGCAGCCGGGAGAGGCGGCGGGGCGGGAGCGTCTCGACGCGTTCCTGCACGACGACCTCGCCGGCTACGCGAAGGGGCGGGACCGGCCGGCCGCCGACGCGACCAGCCTACTGAGCCCGTACCTGCGGTGGGGCGAGCTCTCGTCACCGCAGGTGTGGCATGCGCTGGCGCGACGCACAACCGAGGGCGCGGCGACGTTCCGCCGGGAGCTGATGTGGCGCGAGTTCGCCTGGCACACCCTCTACGCCTTCCCCGAGCTGCACCGGCGCTCGTGGCGACAGGAGTACGAGCGCTTCCCGTGGCCTCCGCTCGACACCGCGAACCTCGTCGCCTGGCAGAGCGGGCGCACCGGCATCCCTCTCGTCGACGCCGGAATGCGCGAGCTCTGGCACATCGGCCACATGCACAATCGCATCCGCATGACGACCGCGTCGTTCCTGGTCAAGCACCTGCTGATCGACTGGCGGCAAGGCGAGGAGTGGTTCTGGGACACCCTCGTCGACGCGGATGCGGCGAGCAACCCGTTCAACTGGCAGTGGGTCGCCGGGTCCGGGGTCGACGCGGCGCCGTACTTCCGCATCTTCAACCCCGAGCGTCAGGCCGAGAAGTTCGACCCCGACGGCGAGTACATCGACCGGTGGGTACCGGATCTTGGCGACGCCGACTACCCCTCCCCGATCGTCGATCTGAAGGAGGGGCGCCGGCGTGCGCTCGACGCGTGGGAGAGCGTCCGTTAGGGGGTCGGAATCGACTCGGATGGGGAGTCGGCCTCGCGCTCGCGCAGCGCCCGGTCGACGGCCTCCTGAACGCGGGCGTCCTCCTGCTGCTTCCGCCGCCGCGACGAGCGCCGCGAGAGGACGATCGCGAGGACGACCGCACCGGCGAGTACCAGGACGAATAGCAGCAGGGTCCACGGCACCGCCCACACGTCGACGACGGAGGTGACGGGGAGCGGGTCGAGATCGCCCGGTCCCGGCCTGGCGCAGGTTTCCGCGGCACCGGTCTCGGCGTCGACGGCCTCGATCCGGCGTCGCTGTCCGCCGACCGGGTGCGCAGCGCGATCGAGGTCGGTGTCGCCTCCGTACTGCAGGACACCACCGGAGTGGTCGTCCAGCTGGACTGAGCGCGGTCAGCTCGGCGCGGGAAGGACGATCGTCAGCCGGGCCAGGTCGGTGAGCACATCCTCGACGATCGCCTCGCGAGAGGCGTGGTGGTCACCGGACCACCACTTCTCGCCCGCGATCTCGTAGACGGCGAACAGCATCCGAGCGGTCATCACGACGAGCAGGTCGCCCGGGGAGCGATCGAGACGCTCGGCGAGCGCATCCTCGAGGTCGCGGGTCGATGAGGCGACGAGATCCCACAGCTTCGCGCGCGGTCCCGGCGCATTGTCGACGAGACGTCGGAGTTCGGCGAAGCGCTCGTCGTCGAGCGTCGACGCCCGCAGCGACTCGCGCACGACCTCGCCGAGGGAGACCTCGAGCGGTTCGGTCTCGGGACGTTCGCGCAGCAGGCGCCCGAATTCGAACGACTGGGTGAACCGGTCGAGGATCAGCAGATCCTTGCTCGGGAAGTAGCGATAGAGCGTCGAGTTGCCGATCTCGGCCTTCTCGGCGATCTGCTCCATGGTGGTCTCGTCGTAACCCTGCTCGATGAAGAGATCGAGCGCGATGCTCACGATCTGCTCGCGCGTACGCGCCACCTTCATCGCCCGGAGACCCATGGGACGAGGGTATCAGCGGCCTCCCGGATGGTATTGACACCAAGACGGGTGACACTCCATAGTGAGAGCCACTTCCACTTCGGGAGTCCGCACGAAGGAGTGTGTCTTGACCGTTTCCCTCGACCCCGCCGTCGACGAATCGCCCCGCAATCCCGCCACCCCGCTCCCCCGACTCATCGCCGTGATGCTGTCGTCGAACGTGGGCGCGCTGATCGCACTGCTCACCCCGCTGCAGCTGCTTCTCACGCTGCAGACCACCCGCATCGCCGGAGACGGAGCCGCCGCCGCGTTCGGCGTCATCACCGGCGTCGGCGCACTCTTCGCCCTCGTGGCGAATCCCCTCGCCGGCCGCATCAGCGACCGCACGGCTGCGCGGTTCGGTCGCCGGCGGACATGGATCCTGACCGGGGCGATCGGCGGCGCCCTCGCCGTCTTCGCGCTCGGCTTCACCACCGAGATCTGGCAGGTGGTCATCGTCTGGAGCATCACCCAGACGCTGTTCAACTTCCAGCAGGCCGCGACCAGCGCGCTGCTCGCCGATCAGGTGCCGCCGCTGCGACGCGGAACGGTGTCGGGCTTCATCGGCCTGGCCGCCGCACTCGGGCCGCTCCTCGGCATCGCCGCGGTCAGCGCGATCACCGATCCCCTCGTCCAGTGGGGCGTCATCGCGGTCGTCTCGGTCGTGCTCGGTCTCCTCGCGGTCGCGCTGCTGCGTGACCCTCAGCATGTTCCGGCGCAGGGTCAGGCAGGTCTCGGCCTCGTCGAACTGCTGAAGTCGTTCTGGTTGAACCCGCGTAAGCACCCGGCGTTCGGCTGGGCCTGGCTCGTGCGCTTCCTCATCACCTGCGCCTACGCGAGCGGCACCTACAACGCCTTCTATCTGATGGACCGCTTCGGCATCGCGCCCGAGGCCGTCGGCGGCGCCGTGCTGCTGCTCTCGCTGATCTCGGTCGGCCTGCTCGCGGTGACGAGCGTCGTCGCCGGTCCGATCTCCGACCGTCTGCGCCGACAAAAGCCGTTCGTCGTCGCAGCCGGCGTGCTCGCCGCGGGGTCCCTCGTGCTCCTCGCGCTCGCACCGTCGCTCGAGATCGTCTACCTCGCCGTCGGCGTGCTCGGGGTCGGCACCGGCCTCTTCTTCTCGATCGACAGCGCGCTCTGCGTGCGAGTGCTGCCGAGCGCCGAGAACGCGGGCAAGGACTTCGCGATCATCAACATGGCGAACACGATCCCGCAGTCGTTCGTGCCGTTCATCGCCCCGTTCCTGCTCGCCGTCGGCGGCTTCACCGCCCTGTACGTGACGCTCGCCCTGTTCGGAATCCTCGGCGCTCTCGCCGTGCTGCGAATCCCCGAGATCGGCTGGGAAGGCGACTCCCGCTGGGCGCAGATCACGCGCGCCGTCTCCCCCGCCCGCGTGCCCGTCCCGTGATCGCGGGCAGCCGCCGCGGAACCGCATCCGACCCGACCGACCGAACCGCAACACCTGGAGCATGATGAACACCCTCTCCGTCTCGTCCTACAGCGTCCGTGAGCAGCTGGGCCCCGTGTCCTTCGCGTTCACCGACCCCGAGGGCGTGTCCCGCACCTTCACCTTCGACAACCCGAAGCTGCTCGAACTCTCCGAATTCCCGCAGCGGGCACGCGACGCGTTCGGCGTCGACGCCATCGAGACGGTCGGCTTCCAGTTCGCCGGGCTCGACGACCCCGAGCTCGACCGGTTCGCCGAGGCCTTGACCGCATCGGGCGTGCGGCTGGTGAACGTCGCGCTCGACACCGGCGACCTGCTGGAACCCGACGACGATGCCCGCACGGCCGACATCGTCGAGTTGGAGCGGTGGATCGACCGCTTCGCCGCGATGGGGGCGCAGTTCGTGCGGGTCAACCCCGGTTCGCCGTTCAGCCCGCACCACGGCGAGGAGCCGCCGAGCCACCTCGTGGCCGCGCTCGTGCGGCTCGGAGAGCACGCCGCCTCGCGCGGCTCCCGGCTGCTCGTCGAGAACCACGGCGGGCCGAGCAGCGATCCGGTGTGGATGAACGCGCTGCTTGCCGCCGTCGGTCGCGAGTCGTGCGGTCTGCTGCTCGACCTCGGCAACTTCGACGTGCTCATGCAGCCCGCCATGGCGCTGCTCTTCGGAACGCCCGACGGCGAGGCCGTCGACCCGGCGCTGCTCTTCGCGAGCGTCGACCTCGAGCCGCTCTACGACGGCATCGAGGCGCTCGCGGCGCGGGCCGAACTGGTGCACGTCAAGGCGCATCACGTCGCCGACGACGGCACGGTGGGCGCCGTCGACCTCGGCCGTGCGATCGGCATCCTCGAGCGTCACGGCTACGACGGCCCGCTCACGGTCGAATACGAGGGCAGCGGCGGTGACCCATGGCAGAAGACGGCGAGGGTGCTCGAAGTGACCGCCGACGCGGTGAGCGTCGAGGCGTCGGAGGCCGGCCGATGAGCGGCACGGAGCAGGTCGACGTCCTCGTCATCGGCAGCGGCCCGGCGGGATCGACGTACGCCCGCACCATCGGCGAGGCGGTGCCCGACGCCCGCATCCTCATGGTCGAGGTCGGCCCCGCGGTGCCCGGCGCGCGCGGGGACCACACCCAGAACATGACGGACGAGGACCGCGCCGCCGTCCAGCTGCTGACCCAGGGACCGGACGCCGGGCGGGAGCGGCTCGCCGCCCTCGCCGACATCGCGGAGGGCATCGACCCGAGCCTCGAGTTCCGGCAGACGATCCTGCCCGGGCTGTTCTTCGTCGACCCCTTCCCGCGCCTCGGCGAGGGCGAGGTGGGGCTTCCCGCCGCGAGCATGGCGAGCGGTGTCGGCGGCATGGGCATCCACTGGGGCACCTCGTGCCCGCGGCCGCACCAGTCGGAGCGCATCCCGTTCATCGCCGCCGAGGAGATGGAGGAGGCGTACCGATTCGCCGAGACGACTCTCGGCGTCACCGTCATCGACGGCCCCGGTGAGGCGCTGCCCGGCGCGATCCGCGCCGCCATGGCCGACGAGTTCGACGGCCCAGGGCTCACCCCGGTCGGCTTCATGCCGAGCGCGACGCACTGGGAGGGCGACGACCTCCGCTTCTCGGGCACAGGCACGATCCTCGGGCAGCTCGAGGACACGGTCCCTGGATTCGAGTTGCGCTCCGAGACGCTCGCCCGTCGGGTGATCGTCGAGGACGGCGTCGCGGTGGGGGCCGAACTGGAGGACCGCCGCGACGGCCGCCGCTACGAGGTGCGCGCCCGCCACGTCGTCGTGTGCGCCGACGGCCTCCGCACCCCGCAGGTGCTCTTCGCCTCGGGCGTGCGTCCCCGCGCACTCGGTCATCATCTGAACGAGCACTTCCAGATGGCGTCGTTCGTCTACCTGAACGACGACTTCGACCCGGCACGCTTCGACACGGACCCGAAGAACCTCGGCTACGTGCTCATCCCCTTCTCGGACGCCCGTCCCATGCAGGGCGGGGTCATGGCGCTCGCGAACTCGGCGTACAAGCTCGGCATCGGCGACGACCCGAACACCGCGCGTCTCGGAGTGCTCGCCTGGTATGGCGCGAAGGACGTCCAGTTCGCCGACGCCGTCGAGTTCAGCGACGACGAGACCGACTTCTACGGGATGCCGCAGATGTCGATCCGCTACTCGCGCACCGAGAAGGATCTCGCGACGATCGAGCAGATGCGCGAGAACTCGCATCGCAGCGCGGCGCGGATCGGCACCCTCACCGAGGAGCCGGCGCTCGCCGCCGGCGGCTCGTCGCTGCACTACCAGGGCACCGTGCGGATGGGCGAGACCGACGACGGCGACTCCGTCTGTGACCAGTACCTGCGGGTCTGGGGTGTCGAGAACCTCTACGTGGGCGGCAACGGGGTCATCCCCACGGCGACCGCGGCGAATCCGACGCTGACGACCGTGGCGCTGGCGTGGCGTGCGGCGACCCGTCTCGCTGCGTCGCTGCAGGCCGAAGAAGTGGAGGCCGGAGAGGTCGGCGCCGACGAGGCGAAGGCGGAGGCCGTCTCCGCCTGAGCGGACGCGTCAGGCCGGGTCGCCCGCCCAGCGCAGCACACGCAGTGCGCGCAGGGTGTTCCAGCGGCTCGGCCTGCCGTCGCCCTCGCCGAAGTCGAGCTGGGTCTCGCCCTCGTGCGGATTCTCGAGCACCCACATGCCGTCGGCTCCGCGCTTGTCCCGAACGAGTCGGAGCGCGTCGGCGAAGCGCGGATCGGCGGCGTCGGCTCCGACGGCGCGGAAGTGGTCGAGCCCGCGCAGCACGTCGTAGAACCAGCGCACCGGGAACGAGAAGTCGAGCCACGAGGCGTCGATGATCTCGTCGGTGCCGGAGCGGTACATGAGGCGTCGATCGAGGAGGTACTGCTCCGCCGCGAGACGCGCCTCGCGCGCCACCGAGTCGCCGCCGGTGGCGATCTCGTAGCCGTGCAACGCCTCGACGACGGCGATGGTCGTGTGGAACGACGAGCGGGTCGACCCCTTCGAGGCCTCGCAGTTCCAGCCGCCATCGGCGAGTCGCTCGCCGAGCAGCCGGTCGACGACGCCGGACACGTCGACGCCGAAGTAGCTGCCGACGTCGACGGTCAGCGCGTTGACGCACGGCTCGGTCTCACCCTCGAAGAACCGCTGACCCGCGTCCTCCCACCGCACCCGCTCATCGACCAGGCGGATCGCCTCCACCACCCTCTCGTCGTGCGGATCGACGCCGAGCTGTCGGAGCAGCAGCAGCGTCGGTCCCGTCGCGGTCCAGGGCTGCCCGTCGTGATCGTCCCAGTACTCCTCGGTCAACCAGTCCGGGTAGTAGGCGCCGCGGTCCCACATCCCGTCGCCGCCCTGCAGGTCGAGCAGCGCACCACCCCATCCCTCGTGGGCGATGCGCAACCGCTCCCGCGCGACCTCCTCCTCGGAGGCGTCGGTCAGGTCGCGAAGGACCTGCCAGCGGATCGCCGGATCCGACTCGAGCAGCCATCGGGTGACATCCATGGGCGTGGAGGGTAGCCGCCGAACCCGCAGACAGCCAGACTGCAGCCACTACTGGGGCCGCTGACGAATGCCGCCCCTGCAGCGATGCGGGGTACGGTTGCGGGATGTCCTCCGACGCTTCACCCGAGACCGAACAGCCCGAACCGACGGAGCCGACTCAGAACTTCTCCGACCTCGGCCTGTCCGACCCCGTCCTCAAAGCACTGAAGGACGTCGGTTACGAGACCCCGTCGGCCATCCAGGCGGCGACCATCCCGCTGCTGCTCGAAGGCCGCGACGTCATCGGCATGGCGCAGACCGGCACCGGCAAGACCGCGGCGTTCGCGCTGCCCATCCTGTCGCGTCTCGACGTGTCGCAGAGCACCCCGCAGGCGCTGGTGCTCGCCCCCACCCGCGAGCTGGCGCTGCAGGTCTGCGAGGCGTTCGAGAGTTACGCCGGTCACCTCCGCGGCGTCCACGTCCTCCCCGTCTACGGCGGGCAGGGCTACGGTACCCAGCTGTCCGCGCTGCGCCGCGGCGTGCACGTCGTCGTCGGCACCCCCGGGCGCATCATGGACCACCTCGACAAGGGCACCCTCGACCTGTCCGAGCTGAAGTACCTCGTGCTCGACGAGGCCGACGAGATGCTCAAGATGGGCTTCGCGGAGGATGTCGAGACGATCCTCGCCGACACCCCCGACGACAAGCAGGTCGCCCTGTTCTCCGCGACCATGCCCGCGCAGATTCGCCGCATCTCGAACCAGTACCTGCGCGATCCCGAAGAGATCAGCGTCAAGAACAAGACGACGACGTCGGCGAACATCACCCAGCGCTACCTGGTCGTCTCGTACGCGCAGAAGGTCGACGCCCTCACCCGCATCCTCGAGGTCGAGAACTTCGAGGGCATGATCGTCTTCGTCCGCACCAAGAACGAGACCGAGACCCTCGCCGAGAAGCTGCGCGCCCGCGGATACACGGCGGCCGCGATCAGCGGCGACGTCGCGCAGGCTCAGCGCGAGAAGACGGTCAATCAGCTGAAGTCGGGCAAGCTCGACATCCTCGTCGCCACCGACGTCGCCGCGCGCGGACTCGACGTCGACCGCATCAGCCACGTCGTGAACTTCGACCTGCCGATCGACACCGAGTCGTACGTGCACCGCATCGGCCGCACCGGTCGTGCCGGCCGCACCGGTGACGCGATCAGCTTCGTCACTCCCCGTGAGCGGCGGATGCTGTCGTCGATCGAGCGCGCCACCCGTCAGCCGCTGACCCAGATGCAGCTGCCCACCGCCGAGGACGTCAACGCGACGCGGCTGACCCGCTTCGATGACTCGATCACGGCGGCGCTCGAGCAGACGACCCGCATCGCCCGGTTCCGGGACATCATCGCCCACTACGTCGAGCACCACGACGTGCCCGAGGCCGATGTCGCGGCGGCGCTCGCGGTGGTCGCGCAGGGCGAGGAGCCTCTCCTGCTCGACCCGAACGCCGACCGCGCACCACAGCGCTTCGACCGCGACGACCGTCAGCGCGGCGGCGACCGCGATGGCGGCGACCGCGACGGCGGCGGGGAACGCGCCGAGCGTCGACGCCGCCCGGCCGGGTCGCCGCTGGTGAAGTACCGTCTCGCCGTCGGCCGCCGTCACAAGGTGGAGCCGCGGCAGATCGTCGGCGCTCTCGCGAACGAGGGCGGCCTGCGCCGTGAGGACTTCGGGCAGATCGACATCCGGCCGGACTTCTCGCTGGTGGAGCTGCCGGCGGATCTGCCGAACGAGACCCTCGACCGCCTGTCGGGCACCCGGATCAGCGGCAAGCTGATCGAGATGCGCCTCGACCGCGGCGCCCCCGGCGGCCGCCGCGACCGACAGGACCGCGACGAGCGCCCACCCCGCAAACCCCGCCACCGCTGAGCCGGGGCGCTGCGCTCTCGATACGCTCGTTCCTCGCTACTCGAGCCGTCTCGATACGGCGCTGGCGCGCCTACTCGACGACCGGGTTCGGAGCTTGTCCTTCGTATCGCTGCGCTCAACGGGCGAGCCTGACCCGGTCGTCGAGTAGCGACGAAGGAGCGTATCGAGACGGGTCGAGTAAGCGAAGCGCACCGAGACCGCAGCGCTACGCTCTCGATGCGCTCGTTCCTCGCTTACTCGAGCCGTCTCGGTGTGCTCCGCTTACTCGACGACCGGGATGGCACTCGTGCCTTCCGTATCGCTTCGCTCAACGGGCGGGCCTTATCCCGGTCGTCGAGTAGCGACGAAGGAGCGTATCGATTCCCCCGCGCAAGCGTCCGCGCTGGGCCCAGGGTCGAGTAAGCGAAGCTTCGTCGCTTACTCGAGTCGTCTCGATACGGCGCTGGCGCGCCTACTCGACGACCGGGTTCGCGACGGGTGCCCTCCGTATCGCTGCGCTCAACGGGCGGGCCCCAACCGGTCGTCGAGTAGCGACGAAGGAGCGTATCGAGTCCCCCGCGCAAGCGTGCGCGGTGGGCCCGGTCGAGTAAGCGAAGCGCATCGAGACCACCGCGCCGAGGTCTGAGGCTGGGCTCTCGATACGGCGCTTGAGCGCCTACTCGACGACCGAAGCGCACCGAGACCGCAGCCCGTGGGCTCGTTGAGGAAACGGGGGCGCGGCGAGCATGATGAGCGGATGATCGTCGTCGCCCTCGTCCTCGCCGGCATCGCCGCGCTGATCCACGTCTACATCTTCGTGCTGGAGTCGGTCACCTGGACGAGCGCGCGGACGCGCCGCACCTTCGGGACCACTCCGGACCAGGCTGAGGCGACTCGCGCGCTGGCCTTCAACCAGGGCTTCTACAACCTGTTCCTCGCGATCGTGACCGCGATCGGAGTCGTCGTGGTCGCGGCGGGGTCCGAGGCCGTCGGCGCGGCCCTGGTCTTCGCCGGGACGCTGTCGATGGCGGCTGCGGGACTCGTGCTGGCGATCTCGGATCGGTCGAAGCTCCGCGCCGCTTTGGTGCAGGCGACCGCTCCGACGATCGCGGCGGTGCTGCTGGCAGTCGGTCTCTACGCGTTCGGGTAGAGCCCGGCGAGGATCGCGACGACGCCGAAGACCACCAGGATCGCTCCCCCGATGACCATCACGGCGGGCGAGAGCATGAAGGGCTTCTTCCACGGGTCGTCCCGTCGGCGCAGCGCGACGGCCGAGATCGGCTTGCGGGCGACGATGAAGACGATTCCGGCGGCGATGGCGATGCCACCGAGGACGAAGTAGATGATCGATGACTCCACGGCGCCATCGTGGCGGACTCCATTCGGCCGTCGACGCCGACTCGCCGTAGGGGTGCGCGGGCACGGCAGACTGAGGACATGACCTCGTTCGCGATCGACCCCGCCAGCGCCGTCGCTCCCTCCGAGCAGGTACGGGTCTGGTTCTCGAACCGCATCACCTCCGGTGAGCTCGCCGGTGGG
This sequence comes from Herbiconiux sp. L3-i23, assembly GCF_023734115.1. NCBI lineage: Bacteria > Bacillati > Actinomycetota > Actinomycetes > Micrococcales > Microbacteriaceae > Herbiconiux > Herbiconiux sp. L3-i23. Next base: position 1,171,092 of record NZ_AP025737.1, on the reverse strand, counting down.
TCGAAACTGCCCATGGTGCGCGGTCTCGCCGAGCAGCTGAATCTTGCCGCGGGAACGGTCGCGAAGGCCTACCGCGAGCTGGAGCAGGACGGCTTCATCGAGACGCGGGGCCGCAACGGATCGTTCGTGACACCGCAGGGCGACGTCGCAGAGCGTGAGGCGCAGGCCGCTGCCGTCGCCTACGTCGACCGCGTCAGTCGCCTCGGGGTCTCAGCCGAGGACGCGCGGCGGTTCGTCGCCGCCGCGCTCCGCGATCGCGGCTGAGCGCAGCCGTTCGGGCTCAGCCGAAGCCCGCCGCGTCAGACCGACGCGTCGTCGCGCACGCTCGCCTGCAGCGCCTCGATCAGCGACCGGGCGTCGTACGGTCCGACGTGTCGCACCCCGTTGATGAACAGGGTGGGCACCGCGGTGATCTCCATCGCCTCGGCGTCGAGCATGTCGTCGCGCACCCGGGCCGCCACCTCGGGTGAGGTCAGGTCGGCTTCGAACTTCTCCATGTCGAGCCCGAGCTCACGCGCGCGCCGCAGGATGTCGGAAGGCAACTGGTTCTCCTGGTCCGAGAACAGGGCCCGCTCGAACTCGAAGAACTTGCCCTGGCGAGCGGCGGCCTCCGACGCTTCGGCGCCGGCCAGAGCGTTGGGGTGGAACGCGGTGAGCGGCGCGTGTCGCCAGACGTAGCGCAGCTGATCGCCGAGCTCCTCCTTCACCTGCTGGATCGATCCCGACGCCTTCAGGCAGAAGCCGCACTGGAAGTCGCCGTACTCGACGATCGTGTACGGGGCGTCGTTCGACCCGAACACGTGGTCGCGCTTCGGATCGACCGGCCGGGCCAGGGTGCGCGCCGCCTCCTGCGAGGGGTGCACGCGGTCGGAGACGCGGAAGATGATGGTCGCGAGCACGAACGCGAGCACCGACGCGGCGAGCACGCCGACGCGCGCCTCGTTCTGCGCGGCGGGGTCGTCGATCGCGATGTCGATGATGAACAGCGAGATCGTGAAGCCGATGCCGCAGAGCGCCGCCCCGCCGGCGACCCGGTCGAGGGTGAGTCCCGCCCCGAGCTCTCCCATCCGGAAGAACTTCATCAGTGCGGTCGGCGCGAGCACACCGACGAACTTGCCGACGACGAGCCCGACGATGATGCCCCACGTCACGGGCGATTGGATCGACGCGGCGAGGATCTCGGGGCTGATCTGCACGCCGGCGTTCGCGAGGGCGAAGAGCGGCAGCACGACGTAGGCGACATACGGCGCGTAGGCGGTCTGCAGTCGTTCGTTGATCGAGATCGACTCGCGCAGGCTGTTGGCGGCGGCGCGCGCGTACTCGGTGTTCGGCGACTGGCGGAAGGTGCGAGCGAGATCGAGCGCGTGCTCGACGTCACGGCGGTTCGGTCGGTAGACGGGCACCAGCAGGGCGATCGCGACACCGGCGAGCGTCGGGTGCACGCCCGAGGCGAGGAAGGCGAGCCACACGATCACGGCGAGAGTGCCGTAGACCGGGCCGCGACCGCCACGGAGGTAGCGGGTGAAGTAGACGCCGACGAGTCCGATCGCTGCGACGATGAGCGGCATCGGGTTGAAGTTCTCGGTGTAGACGAGGGCGATGATGCTGAGCGCCCCGATGTCGTCGACGACGGCGAGGGCGAGCAGGAAGACCCGCAGCCGGCCGGGGATGCGCGGGCCGACGAGCGCGAGCGCGCCGACGACGAACGCCGTGTCGGTCGAGATGACCACTCCCCAGGCGTGCTCGTTGCCGGATCCCATGGCGATGAGGAAGTAGAGCACCGCGGGCACGGCGAGGCCCGCGATCGCGGCGACCACGGGCACGACCGCGCGGGACCAGCTGGTCAATTCGCCGATCGCGAACTCGCGGCGCACCTCGAGTCCGACGGTGAAGAAGAACAGCGCCATCAGGGCGTCGTTGACCAGCGCGTGCAGGGTGAAGTCGAGTTGCAGGTCGGCGAAGCCGAAGGTGAGATGCGTATCCCAGAACGACTGGTAGGTCTCGTGCGAGAGGTTCGCCCAGAGGATCGCGACCAGGGTGGCGATGAGCAGCAGAGCCGCCCCGATGCGCGCCTGCCCCATCGCTCGGATCTTGTCGGCCACCGACCGGTGCTGACGGTTGCGTGCCTGCTGCTGCTCGGGGTCGGGTGAGGTCCTGATGATGGTCAACTGGGTCATGCGTCGCCTCCCGCTCGTCCGAGCCGTCGATGAATCCATCGCTGACGCTCGGGCTGCGTACAGGGTCGCACGATATCGGCACCCTGTGCACGGTTGTGACGGGTACTGTCGCTCCCCCTCTTTTCATCGGCCGGTCTCGCGGCTCTGGTTTCTTCCGGCGGGCGGTCGTACTCTCTGGCGAGTGACCCGCACCGATCGCGCCGCTCGACAGTTTTCCGCTGATCCCGATCGGGTGTTCGCCGCGTTGATCGACCCGGAGGCGCTTCTCGCGTGGCTGCCGCCGACCGGGATGTCGGGGAGGTTCGAGCACATCGACATGCGGGCCGGTGGCTCCTACCGCATGGTGCTCACCTATGAGGAGACGCCCGAGGGCGGCGGCAAGACGACCGAGGACGACGACGTCGTCGACGTCCGCATCATCGAACTCGTTCCCGGTCAGCGGATCGTGCAGGCGGCCGACTTCGTCTCCGACGACCCCGCGTTCGCCGGCACCATGCGGATGACGTGGACCCTCTCCCCCGCGCCCGACGGCACACTCGTCGAGCTGCGCGCCGACGACGTGCCGACCGGGATCTCTGCCGACGACCACGCGGCGGGGCTCGCCTCGTCGCTCGACAACCTCGCCGTGTTCCTCGGCGAAGAACGCGAAGAAGGAGAAGCATCGTGAGTCTCGCCCGAATTCTGCGCAGCGCCGCCGCCGGAGTTTTCGCCGTCAACGCCATTCCCCACGGGGTCAAGGGCGTTCAGGGACAGCGGTTCCCTACGCCGTTCGCCGACCCGCCCGGGGTCGGACTGTCGTCGCCGACCGAGAACGTCCTCTGGAGCGCGGCGAACGCCGGCACCGCTGCGCTTCTGCGTCCTCGCGGTGCCGGCACCCGCGGCGAGCGAATCGCCTTCGCGGTGGGAGCGGGCGCGATGGCGGTGTTCCTGTCGATCACCTTCGCGGATGCCACGTCGAAGCGCTGAAGATGAGAGTCAGTAGCCGCCGATCTGACTGAGCGGCGACAGGACCAGTTCGTCGATCCGCACGTGGGGCGGCGAGTCCAGCACGAACAGAATCGACCGCGCCACGTCGGCGGGGGTGAGCAGCGTGGCGCGCTCCTCGTCGCTCGGCATGGTCGGTCGCGCCCGGAGGAAATCGCTGTCGATCGAGCCGGGGCAGAGATGGCAGGCCCGCACCCCGGACGCCGCCTCCTGCGCGTTGAGGTCGCGGGCGATCGTCGACAGCGCCGTCTTCGACGCGCTGTAGGCGACACCGGCGCCGGGTGACGGAGTCCACGCCGCCTGGGAGGAGACGAGCACGACGTGGGCGCTGCCGCTCGCGCGCAGCTGCGGCAGCGCGGCGGTGATCAGTCGGGCCGGTGCGAGCAGGTTGATGGTCACGACGTCGTCGAACTCGTCGGAGTCCTGGTCGTCGAACCGACGCCGCTTCGTGTTGGCCCCGGCCGCGATCACGAGGGCGTCGAGCCTGTCGATCGAGCCGACCGCCTGAGCGACGGCGCCGTGATCGCGGACGTCGAGCGGAAGGATCCGCGCCGATGCGGCGGCCTCTCCGAGGAGCGAGCGGGTCTGTTCGAGCGCGTCGACGCGGCGCCCGGACAGCACCAGCGACCATCCCGCCGCAGCAGCGGCGACGGCGGTCGCGCGCCCCACGCCGGATCCTGCGCCCACCACCCAGAGCACCCGCCCCTCGGCGGCATCGGATGGGACGGCGTCGTCTCGCGGGGAGCGGTCGTTGCTCATAGATTGATACTACGTATCGCCCGAGTCGAGGAGGACTCCCCCGAATGCTGATCGATCTGCGCTCCCGCATCGTCGTCGTGAGCGGAGCCGGCCGAGGAATCGGCCGCGCGCTCGCCGAGCGTTTCCGCGACGAGGGGGCGACGGTCGTCGCGCTCGACCTCGCCTTCCCCGACACCCCGAGCGACGGTATCGACTCCCTCGTCTGCGATGTCACCGACGAGGGCTCGGTGACAGGCGCGATCGACGAGGTGATACGCCGTCATGGCCGGGTGGATGTGCTCGTCAACAACGCGGGCATCGATGTCGGAGGTCCGGTCGACACCCTCGACCTCGCCCGCTGGCGGGCGTGTTTCGAGGTCAACGTGACGGGCGTCTTCCTGCTCGCGAAGGCGGTCATCCCGCACATGAAGGCGGCCCGCTCGGGCCGCATCATCAATGCGTCGTCGTTCGCCGCGATCATCCCGAGCGTCGGCTCGGCGGCCTACGGGGCCTCGAAGGCGGCGGTCGTGCAACTCACCCGGGTGCTCGCCAGTGAGCTCGGCCCGTGGAACATCACCGTCAATGCGTATGCGCCCGGCATGATTCCGACCGCGATGAACGGCTTCGCATCGATGCCCGAGGACAAGCAGGAGCGGCTCCTCGACACGCTCAGCCTGCGCCGATGGGAGAGCCCCGAGGATGTCGCCGACCTGCTCTGCTTCCTCGCCAGCGACGCCGCCGGATACATCACGGGCACGCTGGTCGACGTGAGCGGCGGAAAGTTCGCGACGCAGATGCCGCAACGCGCCTACGAGGAGCTCACCTGACGGTCCCGGCGCTCACGACCAGGAGCGCGCCGACCGGTCGGCCCAGTACCGAATCGGCTCGACCCGGAGTGCATCGAGTTCTGCGTCGACGGCCACCGGCACGGCTTCGGCGTTCTCAGCGACCTGCTCGGCGGTGACGGCGCCGGTCAGCGCGATGTCGGCCCACTCCTGAGCGAGCACTGCTCCGAGCGCGAGCGCCTCGGGCGTGCTGCCGCGCTCCTCGGCGATGCGGCGCAGCGCGGGGGTGTCGCCGCGAGCGGTCAGTCGCCCGTTCGCGAAGCTCTCTTTGACGACCACGAGCCAGCCCGAGTCGTGCGCCGCCTGAAGCGCGGGCGCCGCGGAGCGCTCGAGCAGGTTCCAGGTCGCCTGCACCGCCGAGAACGGGGAGTCGGGAGTTGCGAGAGCGGCCTCGAGCACGTCGCCCTGACGGGGTCCGCTCGTGGAGATTCCGATCCGCACCCCCTCGGCGGCGAGCGCCGCGAGTCGATCGAGCAGCGTTGAATCGGTGAGCACGGGACTCTCGGGCGTCACGGAGTGAACGAGGTACACGTCCGGCGCACGCCCCAGCTCACGGAGGGTCTCGGGCCATTGGCGCTCGAATGCGCTGAGCGAGTGGTCCTTCACTTCGTGGACGGGAGCGTCCATCCGCCAGTCGCCGGTATATCGGTAGCCCCACTTGCTGCCGATGATGACGCCGTCGAGCGGGCCACGGGTTCGCAGCCAGGTGCCGAGGAATCGTTCGGCGATGCCGTACGAGCGAGCCGCGTCAAAGTATCGGATGCCGCTCGCCCACGCGCGATCGAGGACCTCGAGAGTGCGGCGCTCCAGGGCCTGCTCGTCACGGGTGTCGCCGAGGTCGTCGCCGCGTCCGGTCGCGATGTAGGCGGGCCGTCCGAGAGCGGCGAGGCCCAGTCCGAGTCGCGCGGTCATCGTCGCTCCCATCCGTCAGCCCTCGTCCGTCAACGGGATCGGGCGGGGTGCGACGAGCGTATCCGTCCGCCTCGGACCTCGGGTCTCGGCGATAGGCTCGACGGATGATGCCAGCGGAGTCGCACCGGCAGCACGCGGAGCGGCTCGCAGACCGTTTCCCGGAGCTTCCCGTTCAACGAATCATGACGATGATGGCCGAGGAGCACGACATGCTCATGGGCTTCGACCCCGACGGCGTCATCACCCCTCTGGTCGCGGAGGCGACTCTCGAGCGGGTGGAGATGGAACTGGCGCGACGGCAGAGCGAGGCGGCACGGTGAGCGATGTGACCGAGCAGCCGTCGTCGGGGTATTGGTACGCCGACGGACGCAGCGCGCCGGCGAGCGTCGACGTGCTCAACCTCTTGCGCCGGTACCGCGAGTCCGAGCGACGGATGCGCGCACGCACCCGGGGATCCATGGGCATGGGCGAGACCGATCTCCTCGCCCTCCGCTACCTGCTCGAAGCGCAGCGGCGCGGCATCTCGCTGACGCAGCGCGACCTCGTCGCTCGCCTACAGATCTCGTCGGCGTCGGTGTCGGTGCTGATCGACCGGCTGGTGCGCGACGACCATGTGCGACGCGAACCGCATCCCACCGACAAGCGCTCCGTCTACATCGTGCCGACGACGGGCACCGATCACGAGGTGCGGCAGACGCTCGGCCGGATGCACCAGGAGATGGTGTCGGTGGTCGACGGGCTCAGCCCCGACGAGCTGGCCGTGGTAGGGCGCTTCTTGCAGGGCATGATCGGCGCCGTCGAGACGGGCGCCGCCGCCCTCGACGCGAAGATCGAGAGCGACGGCGCAACCGTCTGACTGCTGCGAGGGGCTACATCTCCTCGTGCGTGTTGGGGTCGCCGTCGAACAGGCGACCGTCGGGGCGGCCGAGCGCGGTGATCGCAGCCACCTCGTCATCGGTCAGCGTCAGGCCGGCGATGTCGAAGTTCTCGCGCTGACGGGCAGGGTCGCCCGACTTCGGAATCGGCACCGAACCGATCTGCTGATGCCAGCGCAGCACCACCTGGGCGGGCGTCACGTCGTGCGCGGCGGCGGCGGTGGTGACCGGCTCGGCCTCCTTCACGGGCGCCCGCTTGCCCAGCGGGCTCCACGCCTCGGTGACGATGCCGTGCTCGGCGTGGAAGGCGCGCAGCTCGACCTGCGGGAAGAACGGGTGCAGCTCGACCTGGTTGACCGCGGGCAGCACACCCGTCGCGTCGCCGATGCGGGTGAGGAACTCGGGAGTGAAGTTGGAGACGCCGATCGAGCGGGCCCGGCCCGACTCCTTGAGCTGCACCATGGCGCGCCACGTGTCGACGAACTTGTCCACGCTCGGGTTGGGCCAGTGGATGAGGTAGAGGTCGATGGTGTCGAGTCCGAGCGCCTCGATCGACCGGTCGAACGAGGCGAGCGTCTCGTCGTAGCCGTGGTCGCGCCCCGGCAGCTTCGTCGTCACCACGATGTCCTCGCGCGCGACGTCGCTGCGGGCGATGCCCTGGCCGACGGCATCCTCGTTGCCATAGTTCACCGCGGTGTCGATGAGCCGGTAGCCGATCTCGAGTGCGCTGACGACCGCGTCAGCTCCCTGCTCTCCCCGCAGGGGGTAGGTGCCGAAGCCGATGTCGGGGATCGTCGTGCCGTCGTTCAGTTCTCGCATGCCCCAACGCTATGCCCCCGCGAGCGCGGTGTGTTGCTCCGAGCGCCGGTGTTCAAACAGGCGCGCTCGTAGCACTCCCTCCGGACAAGCGTACCCGGTGGGGCCCAGCGTGCTCGCGGGGGTGAGGGCGGCTCAGTGAGGACGAAGCGACTCGGGCGCCGGGAACGGAAGCTCGAACCGTTCCGGGTTCGCGCCCACTGCGGAGGCCGCGCCGAAGTCGTCGGCGACCACGACGACGCGGTCGGTGCTCACTTCCCCGATGCGTACCGGTCGCGCGCGGCCGTCGGCGAGGTCGAGCGTGTATCGGTCGGCGAGGTAGCCGATTCCGAGTTCGTCGAGCGACTCCTCGGCACTCAGCCAGTCGACCGGCTCGGTGATGCGGGCACGGTCGAGCAGGTCGATGGTGGTGAAGCCGTCCCCGTCGGGCACGATCCAGCCGACGAGTTCGCCGTCGGAGCGCCGGTGCTCGATCCACGATGTCGGGGCCATCCCGACACCGTATCGAGACCCGCGCGTCGAGCGCTCACCCGGCTCGATCGGCGTCGGTCACCGGCTGCCGCAGAACGGTCTTGAGGGCGGCGGCCGGGACCTTGCGCGGGTCGCTCAGGTACACCTCGTGGTGGCGGCCGTTCCATTCGACTCCGAGCGCCGGCATCACCTCGTTGTGGAGCCGCGCGAGAACGGGAGCCTCGTCGTCGTAGCCGCCGATGTACAGGATCTGCAGCGACCGCCCCTCGTCGAGTCGGAGCGGGGCGACCCGGTCGAGCGGCAGGTCGGGCTTCTTCTTCCGCGCCGACTCGAGACCGTCGCGAACAGCTGATTCGTCGAGCTGGTCGGGCAACGGGATGAGCATCGTCCAGTCCCATTCGCTTTTGCGCCCATCGACGAAACTGCTCGGGTCGCTGCTCGACCACAGACCTTCGAGTGGACCCACGATGAAGTCGACTCCGTCGGCCGCTTTCGACGCGGCCTTCGTCGCGTAGGCGGCGGCATACAGCGCCGCGACCGCGTTCGCGTAGTCGTCGGAGGTGTCCGGGTCGCCGCTACCGTCGATGGCGAGGAACCGCTGCGGCGGCACCACCACCTCGACGAAGTCGTCAGGCTTGGGTCGGTAGAACGCCTTCAGATCCTTCTTGATGTCGATCTTCACCGATCCGTCCCGCCCGTCGCCGTCGTCGGCGTCATGCCGACACAGTAGCGACGCGGCTCCCGGCTGCGACAGGGCGGACGCGACCAGATCGCGCGGCCGAGCGTGGTTAGGGTTTGCAGGTGATTCATCGCCCCATCGCCCTCGTCACCGGAGCCACCCGCGGCATCGGCCGCGCCATCGCCGACGCGCTCGGATCCGACCACCACGTGCTGGTCGGAGGGCGGAACGCCGACGCCGTTGCAGCGGTGGTCGACTCGCTCCCGTCGGCCGAGCCGTATGTCGCCGACCTGACGCTCGATCCGCTGCCCCCGCTTCCACCGCGGCTCGACGTGCTGGTGCACTCCGCCGGCGTCGAAGAGAGCGGGCCGGTCGCCGAGATCGGGCGCGAGGTGTGGGAGCGGGTGTTCGCGGCGAACCTCTTCGCCGTCGCCGAGCTCACCCGTCAGGCGCTGCCGTCCCTGCGGGCGGCGCGCGGGCTGGTCGTCAGCATCAACAGCGGATCGGGGCTCACGTCCAATCCTGGCGGCGCCGTGTATGCGGCGAGCAAGTTCGCGTTGCGCGCGTTCACCGATGCGCTCCGCGAAGAGGAGCGTGCGAACGGCGTGCGGGTGTCGAGCGTGCATCCCGGCCGCGTCGACACGGACATGCAGCGGGCGAAGGTCGCGCTCGAGGGCGACGACTACGACACCGACTTCTACCTCGACGCCGCCGCGGTGGCCGCGGTGGTGCGCACCGTCGTCGACCTGCCGCCGGGCGGCACGGTCGAAGCGGTGTCGGTGCGACCGACCCGGAAGCGCTGACTCCGCGCCCCCGGATCGGTCGCCGCCGTCTAGCCCGGGTCTCGGCGGCTCAGTCTTCGGCGATGGGCATGTCGAACATCTCGGCCCGCTCGACGTCGGGATCGGGTCCACTGCGACGGTCGGTGTCGAGGGCGTCGATCTGCGCCAGCTGCGCGTCGTCGAGTTCGAAGTCGAAGATGTCGAAGTTCTCGGCGATGCGGGCGGGGTTCGTCGACTTCGGGATGGCGGAGCGGCCCTGCTGCAGGTGCCAGCGCAGCATCACCTGCGCGGCCGTCTTGCCGTGAGCACCCGCGATCGCGGCGAGCGCCGGGTCTTCCATCACGTTGCGGCGCTGCTCTCCCCAGCCGGGGTAGAAGGTGATGCCGCCGATCGGTGACCACGCCTGGGTGAGGATGCCGCGCTCGGCGTCTGCGACCTGCGTGGCGCGCTGGGCGGAGTAGGGGTGCAGCTCGATCTGGTTGACCGCCGGCACGACGTCGGTCGCGTCGGCCAGGTTGGCGAGGTGCTCGGGCTTGAAGTTGCTGACGCCGATCGAGCGGACGCGTCCGTCGGCGAGCAGCGTCTCGAGCGCCTTGTACGCCGCCACCGTCTTCTCCCATCGGGAGGGTGCGGGCTGGTGGAGGATCAGCAGGTCGAGCTGGTCGACGCCCAGCTTGCGGGTGGCCTTCTCGAACGCGTGGAGGGTCTCGTCGTAGCCGAAGTCGCTCACCCACACCTTGGTCTCGATGAAGATCTCGGCACGGTCGATGCCCGACGCCCGGATGCCCTCACCGACCTGACGTTCGTTGCGGTACGCGGCCGCGGTGTCGATGTGCCGGTATCCGGTGCGCAGGGCGGCCTCGACGGCGGCGGCCGTCTCGTCGGGGGCCGACTGGTAGACGCCGAGCCCGATGGCCGGGATCTCGACGCCGTTGTTCAGGGTGAAGGTGGGGGTTGCCATGTCTTCGACGCTACGCCCGGGTTCCTGGGGCCGGGAGGCACTGCGAGTACCTGCCCGGGTTGCCGCCCTGGAATAGGACCGACTGAGCTAACGAGGATGATCGGCGCTCCGGGTCCCGGCCGGAGCAGGGGGAACGAGCCGATCACCACCCCGACGGTGAGCAGCATCACGACGGTCGATGCGGCGCAGAAGACGGTGGCGACCCGCATGAAGCGACGAGCGATCCACCTCCGCGCGATGGCGATCATCCCGAGTCCCAGCACTCCCCCGGCGGTGTTGACGATGACATCGGTGAGGTCGGAGCTTCCGGATGCCAGCACGAACTGCAGGACCTCTAGGCCGAGGCTCGCCGCCGCCATGACCGCAAGGTGACGGCGCCACCGCCACGACGGAGCGAGCAGTCCGAGGTAGATGCCGAAGGGGAAGAAGATCGCGAGGTTCTGCAGCACCTCGACGCGTGCGCTCGACCCGTAGCCGTTGCCCGCCACGAACGGCACCAGCTTGACCGCCCGCTCCCCCACGTCACCGATATAGGGCAGGTGCAGCTTCCACAGCACCAGCCAGACCAGGACGGCCAGGTAGATCATGAAGAGGATCGCCAGGATGCGGCGGCGTCTGTCTGCGCCTTGGTCGTTGCGGATCGGGTCGGTCATCGCACCAGCGAAGCCGGTGGAGTGTCGCCGCAGCGTTGGGAGAAATCGATACGTGCGCGATAACCCTTGATAGGCAAGCGCTCACTTGCATATAGTGGCGCCGTGGACGACGACGAGAGCAGCCTGTTCTTCGCTCTCGCCGACCCCACGCGCCGCATCCTGCTCGACGAGCTCGCCGAACGCGACGGGCAGACCCTGTTCGAACTCTGCACCCGTCTCGCGATGGAGCACGGATCGACGTCGAGCAGGCAAGCCGTGTCGCAACACCTCGCCGTGCTCGAACGCGCCGGACTCGTGCTCACCGAGAAGCGCGGCCGCTACAAGCACCACACGTTCGACCCTCAACCGCTCGCGCAGATCGCGCGACGATGGCCCCTCAAGGAGACACCGTGAAGCTCTCAGCGATGACCATCTTCGTCACCGACCAACGCAAGGCGCTCGCCTTCTACACCGACGTGCTCGGCTTCCTGCCGGCCATGGATATCCCGATGGGTGAGCACAGCTGGCTCACCGTCGTCTCCCCCGAGGCGCCGGAGGGAACGCAGATCTCCCTCGAACCGAACGAGCACCCGGCCGTCGTCCCGTTCACGACGGCTCTGGAGGAGGACGGCATCCCGTGGACCTCATTCGCGGTCGACGATGTCCAGGCCGAGTACGACCGCCTCACCGCCCGCGGCGTCCACTTCACCCAGCCGCCGGTCACCAACGGCCCGGTGACGACGGCGGTCTTCGACGACACCGTCGGCAACCTCATCCAGATCGCCGCAATGGCGGGCTGACCGGGACCCTCAGCTCGTTTCGACGGACGCGAACGTCAGGCGGAGTTCCGCGCCGAAGGGCTCAGGCGCCAACACCTGGAGGTATCCCGCGTCGGCGATGGTCAGATCGACCCGGAGTGACGAGTCGAGCGTGAGCAGATGCTGCCAGGCGGTGCCCTCCGGGCGCCCCTCGATGTCCTCGCGCGGATCAGCGCCGACGCCGGCGACGTGCCCGAAGAGTCGCCCGATCGTGTCTGCCGACGATAGGGGATTGAGGAGACCCTCGAGGGACTCGTATCCGACGGCGTCATGCTCGCCCTCGAACACCTCCTCGTCGAGGTGAGCCCACTCGTCAGAGGCCCACCGTGGGAGGTCCCACCCCGGGCGCACCGTGAGGGCCGCCGACGGCACCTCGTCGAGGAACACGACCTCGAGTCGAGTCGGTTCCATCGAGAGCGGCGCCTCCCGCAGCGCGCCCTCGCTTCTAGAGGTCAGCAGTACGCGGTGAGGAATGTCGAACGACGAGGCGGACATCCCGACGAAGAGCGCCAGCAGACCGTCACCGGGCCACGACGCCGGCCGCAGCGGCCGACCAGCCCACTCCGAGGGAATGTCGTCAACGGCGATCTGCAGGACGAACTGCATCGGCCGCCCTTGCTCGTCCGTGGGCCACGGCGTCTCCGCCGCCAGCCATGGCTGCCCACCGAGCCTGCTCCCCTGCGGCTCACCCGCCGAGGCCGGCTCGACACCAAGGTAGGCAGCGGGCCGCGCAATCTCGACAAGCACGTCGCGGTGGGCATCAAGTTCTACGCGGGAGATCGCCGCCTGAAGTTCCAGTTCGGACACCGCCACAGGCTATCCGGGAGGAGGCAGATCCCGGGCGGCGAGAGCTCAGCCCAACGACGAACGTCGCTCCGCGCCGCCAGAGGCCCCTCGCCAGCGGGGACTCCGCCTGAATGAGACCTCGTGTAACGACGAACGGGCCACCTTTCGAGCGACCCGTTCTTCGTTACAGTCGACATCGTCTACCTCTGTTCCAATAAATCGACGACCTCTGTTACGGCTGTCGAGATTCAGTGGATTTCCGCCGCCATCGGCGCTTGACCCCTGATCTTGGACACGCTGATTCCAGCACGTTGCTGGGGAAGCGAGAATCCAAGGGATGGCAAGGAAGAACTACACGGACGAGTTCCGGCAGCGGGCGGTGGACTTGTTCGCGTCCACGCCGGGTGCGACGTTGAAGGGCATCGCGGCGGATCTGGGGATCTCCCGCGGTGCGCTGCGGGAGTGGGTCGAGAAGCACGGCTCGGGGATCACGACCACCGGCACAGCGTCGACGCCCGCGCCGGCGCGGGCGGAGTCACAGGCGGCGAAGGTCCTCCGGCTGGAGGCCGAGAACGCGAGGCTGGAAGCGGAGAAGCTGAAGCTTCAGACGGAGCGGGACATCCTTCGTCAGGCGGCGAAGTATTTCGCCGGGGAGACGAACTGGTGAACCGCTTCCAGTTCGTTGAGGATCACAAGGACGCCTACGGCGTGAAGCGGTTGTGTGAGGTCATTCAGATCGCGAGGTCGTCGTTCTACGCCTGGCTGGCGGTGGCCCCGGGACGGGCCGCGAGGGCCGCCGCAGACGCCGCGCTGGCGGCGCGAATCCGTGTGCTGCAGGACCCCGCGCAGGGTGGCGATCGCGCCTATGGGGCGCCGCGGATCACCGCCGACCTCAACGACGGCGCCGCGGCGGCCGGGCGGGTGAATCACAAGCGGGTCGCCCGGGTGATGCGGGAACACCAGCTCGCGGGGATCCGGCTGCGTCGACGGGTGAGGACCACGATCCCGGACCAGTCCGGACGCCGCTTCCCCGACCTGATCGAGCGGGACTTCTCCATTGGTGAGCCGAACCGCCGATACGTGGGCGATATCACCTACCTCCCGATCGCGGACGGGTCGAACCTGTATCTCGCGACCTGCATCGACCTCGGGTCACGGAAGCTCGCGGGTTGGCAGGTCGCCGACCACATGCGCGTAGGGCTCGTCGAAGACGCCCTGCGCGCTGCGGCCCGTGACCGCGGGACGCTGGCCGGCGCGATCTTCCACAGCGACCACGGCAGCGTCTACGCCTCGAAGGCCTACGCAGCCCTCTGCGAGCAGCTCAACATCGTCCAGTCCATGGGTGCGGTGGGCACGAGCGCCGACAACTCACTCGCGGAGAGCTTCAACGCCACACTCAAGCGGGAGCTCCTCGAAGGCCAGGCGGCGTTCCCGGACCAGGCCACCGCCTACCGGGCCGTGTTCCGATGGGCGAACCGCTACAACACCCGCAGGCGCCACTCCGCGATCGGCCAGATCACCCCGAACAACTACGAGACCGCCTACGCGGAGACCACGTCCGCTACCCTCGCGGAAGCGGCATAACCGAACCGACACCGTGTCCACGATCGAGGGTCAAGGCCCATCGGGGAATCTGAGCGGAAGTTCCAACCACGCGTCAAGCGTGGCTGGAACCGACTGAGCACCGAACAGCAGGCCACTGTCATCGCCCCGGTACGGCAGCGGCTCGACATCGACCGCACTTGCCGAGGAATTCGGCGTTGCGAAGTCCACCATCCTGCGGATCCTGCGCGAAGCTCGAGTGGTCGTCCGCCGTCAGCCGATGACGGCCGAGCAGGTGAGCGACGCCGCACGACTCTACGAGTCCGGGCTGTCGCTGTCGCAGGTCGCCAAGCGACTCGACGTGAACCAGGAGACTATGCGGGTCGCGATCATCGCCGCGGGGGTTACGATTCGACCGCCGACTGGTCGGTAGGCACGGGAAGGTCTGGCCGCCTGACGCGTACTCCGGGAGCCTTCGCCTTCTGCGCCTGATGTTGACAGCGCATTCCGACAGGACAAGCGCTAATGTGATCGCCGCTGTCGCCTCTCTCAGTCCGCCCTGTACCTTCCGCCTCGCACCCGGCTTGCAATGCGGCGAGGCGCTCTCCGACAAAGGAATAGGCGCCCACCGAGCGCAGAACGCCCGCGGCCTTCACAACCCCCACACCTCCACGTCCCACTTCAGCTGCTGGTCCCAGATACCGCTGTGGACTCCGCTCGCTTCCTCGGCCAGCTCACGAGCGACCTCCTGGAAGACGAACTGCGTGATGCCCTGGACAGTCGGTTTGATCTTGCCCCAGTTGTCGGCGGGATTCATAACGTCGAGAAACGGCAGGCCTCCGCCAGAGGTTGGCAGGATGTGAACAACTGCGTTTCGCATGCCGATGATGTCTCCGCGGTCCCAGTGGTTCGCGAGTGTCGTCTGAACCGGCGAGGGAACATACCTTGCAGACTCGCGCAGTAACGCCTGGACCGCAGCACGCGCGGAGCCGGCCTCCGGCCTCAGCGCCTCCGCCAAACCCACGCCTCGCACCAGTGTGGACGTCCCGAGCAGGTCCGGCCAAGGCTCTGCCTCCAGCCTGAGCGCTGCAACGTGCTGCACCAGACCCTCGTACGCCGCCGCGATGTGCCTGTTCTTGATAGGTGTCGCCGGGATCGCAGGCAGGTTCAGATCGATGTTGTTCTGCACCACCATCCCGAGCACCCAGCCGACGATGACCGGGGAGAACTCCTCGCGTACGCCGAACACGCTGGCATCCTGCCCGTCGTCAGTAAGACGGCCAAGGATCTCCGTTCTTAGATCCGCCGAGAAATCATCGGAGCTGCCGCGACCTCGCAGCGCTGTCAGAATCCAACTGGCGAGAAGCGCATGCGAGGCTTCGAGGCGCTCGATCGTATCCGCTGGAGTGCCAGAGCTGAGCATCTCGGCATTGGCTGTCCACTTCCGCCCATAAGCCTCCGCCGCCGAATCAAGCCACTCAAGATCGAGTTCAATCTCTTGCAGTCGAGGCTCGAGGATGACGTGCGCGGCAGTATCAGCAGCAAGACGGCGATACAGGACGCTGTAAACCAGCGGCGAAAGACGACAGCTCAGTTCGGCCACAGGATGCTGTCCAGTTGCACGTCGAGCGGTCGCACGGGGAATATGTCCGCCGTTTGCGCGGCAAGTGCGCCCACAGGAACCGGAAATTGCCGTAGGTCACTGAGCCGCATCTGCGGCACCGTTCCATCGAGCGCGAGGAAGCGCCACCGCGCGAGACCGATCGCGCTGTTGAGGAAGCTCGCGATTGCAGCAGCGAACGCGCGCTCGTTCGGACGGATCCGATAGACCGTATCGCCGACAAGCATCGGATCGACGACGACTCTCGCCAGAGGGCGCTCGCCAATGACCGCGACGAGTACGTCGCCCGGCTCCGCGATGAGCGAGTTCGGCAACACCGGAGCAACCTCATCCCGGCGCCCCGCGAGATACATGCCCGTGGCGAGCGGAAGCACCCCGACGGAGGTGTTCAGCGGTTCGTCTCGCGAACGCGATTGGCGCCCCCGAACGATCTCGCAGAAGTCACCGAGGGGGTCGCCCTCCTGCATGAGTGACGGATTCGCCGATGCCAACGCGAATCGCCATTCCTGGCCACGCAGGTCAGAAACTCGCCACCACGTTGTCGGCCCTTCCTGCTCCTGGCCTCGGAGGCTCTGTTCGATCGCTGCCAACTGGTATGCCACGGATCGTTGCTCAGTGAGGCCCGGAACCGGGATCTTCATGCGCAGTAGCGCCGCAGTGGCGTCCCGCTTCCCAGAGGAATCCGCAGTCACGAGGCGCCGAAACGACCGCCCCGAGCGGCTGTTCAGCAATCCCCATAGCCACTGGGCATCGATCACCGACGGATCCGGCCGAACGGCGAGAAACTGCGCGGATGCGAGCGAACCGGCGAGTGTCTCATTCACGAACAGCACTGGCACATCGTTCGGCGGAACCAGCAGGTCCCCGGGCTGCAAAGCCCGACCGAACCCACCTACCCGGAAAGCGGCCCCAATGTAACCGCGGCGGCGACGACGAAGGACGCCAGTGACCGTATCGATGCTCTGCGGCGTTATGATCGGAAAATCTGGTTCGGCTTCTTCGACAGCCGAGAGTATGTATGCGACCTCGTCGAGCCGACGAAGTGGCTCGTCGACGGGCCACGAGAATGCGTCAATCGCGAGACTTCCGATGTCCCATGTCCGCTTGCTTCGGAGATCTGTCAGCGCCCACGTGCTCATGACCACATCTCGCTGAACCCGTCGAGGTAGTCGACTGCCGCCTTCGTCAGGGGCCCATCCACACCGAGCTGCACCTGCCAGTCGTCATCTGCAGCCTGGCCGACGAACGTTTCGCCGGGGGCGTCACCCTTATTAATCACGAGCAGAACACCAGCGAAGCTTGTGCCCGGTACTGCGCCGCGCGGCGTGCCGATGAGCGCGCCGACCCGGAACTGGTTGGCGAGATACTCGCGGTACGCCTCCCCGCTGGCGCGATTCACAAATGTTCGCGGTAGCAGGATTACCGCGCGCCCGCCCTCTTCGAGATGCCGGAGCGACAGGTCGACTGCTGCCAGGTCCATGTCGGTGGTGACCCGCCCATTGAGCAACTCATAGGGCTCCGGTAGCCGCATACCAAGTGGTGGGGCGGTGACGATTGCGCTCGCCTTCGGCAGATCAACATGGAAGGCGTCCCCTGCGATGATCTCCGTTGGCACGCCCGCCACCTCGCCGATCGCCCGCGCGATCGCGGCCGTTCGCTCCTCCAACTCAACGCCATAGAGCGAGACCTCCGCCGGTCGTTCGCCTCGCTCTATCGCCTCCTTCACGCGATCGGCGACCGCCCACAGGAAAGAGCCGACGCCAGAGAAGGGATCAAGCACCAGCCCTTCAAGCCGAGTTCCGACTAGACGAGCAACCAACGCCGCAATGAACGGGCTGCTGGAATGCTGGGCGAACCCCGACCGCGAGGTCGTGTCGGCGATGGCATTCATTGCCGCGCGCCAGTAAGCCGCGTCGCTCACCGAGAACCCTTCCAGTTCCGGAAGAGCAACTCGAAGCTCCCGCGACGCCACCTTATGGGTGAGGCTCGCCAGCCAGTTCGTTAGAAGCGGCGCGACAACCGTGGGATCGTCAACGTATCCCTGAGATCCAAACGGCGGAGGTGTCGGCCCGATGACGGGCTCGAGGCGTCGGAACGATCGATCTGCCTTGAACCAGTTCGTGCCGATCACTACGTAGTTGTCGACGGTGCCCAGAGTGTTGGCGTATTGGGCGACCTGAGGAAGTACGACTTCAGGCTTGCTGGTGCTTTCGCCGGACTTGATCTCGACTACGACCCAGGGAACGATCTTCCCGTCCTCGTTAGCCGCCCAAGCGACGATATCCGGACGGGAGTTGGTACCGGCAATGCGTAGTTCCGACTCCACCGACTTATAGCCCGCGTCGTGCAGTTGATCCACAGCGTGCTTGGCGATCGCATCGTGCTCGCGCCTGGGACTCGACATCACTCTGCCTCCTTTCTGAATTTGAGCAACCGATGACCGTACCATCGCTCGAGTTTCAGCGGCAAACAGCACCGTCGATCCGTCAGCCGTAAAGCCGACCTGAGAGAGCCACCGGTGCGCGCACCGCTCCGCGGTTGCATATGCAACCGGAAACCGGAGAGGACAAGCCGATGATTCGTCGCCCAGCTGCCCAAGCCCCGGGTCAGCTGAAGTGGAAGGTTCGGTACGAGCTTTGCACGTTGAAGCGTCGACCCTCTTTGCGCCGCTGCAGGAACCCGGCGACCGTGTCGACGTCGTTAGGCCGCATGCCCAGCTCGCGGCACTTAGTGCGGACTTGCTCGGGAGTGATCGGCAACCAGCGGTCCGGCCGATTCATCATGTCGGCCTTGAGCTTGTCTTCTTCATTCCACTTGAGACCCGAGCTGTATCCGGCCGCCATCGCGGCGATGTGCTCAAGAATCCCGTCGACTCCATTCGGAAGCGGCTCGTGCGCCTTGGGCGAAGCAGATACGGCGGCTGGTGGCACCGTCTCGCCTCGCAAGAGCTGCGCGGGGTTGGCGTCTTCGATCCACTCGGCCGTCTCGCTCTCATTCCACTCGATCACCACGAGTGCGTCAGCCTCGACGCCCCAGAGCCCGTTGAGGTGCTGGCGATCCGGCCAGGCGTACAGCACTCGACGTCCAGCGAGCGAACCGGTCGAGAATCCCTTCCAGCTGAGGTGCAACACGCCAGGCTGCGCCACCAGCCGCTTCAGGCCGTCTCCATGGAACTGCTTCTGGGGCGTGACCACGACGACGGATCGACCGGGCTGCTCAAGTAGCCACTTGATCGCCCGCAGGTTCTGGGGTTCGCGCGAAGTCTCACCTTCACTGAGCCGCGAGATCGCGACGGGGAACTGGTACGTCTCGGATGTCATCGTGCATCGCCTCGCTTCAGGTACAGGAGATTCACGCTAGTGAGCACCTCCGACATTCTGAGTCGAGCTATGACACCCGCTTGAGACCGCGACGCGCTTTCAGAAGGCCGACGTCCCGACCACTTCGCTTCGGATCGAGCTGGCCCATCACCTTCGCCTGCGTCTCCGGGGTCCAGTAGATCTCAGCGTCTCGCGCGCTCGGGTGATGGCGGTGTAGAAGATGCCATGCGAGATGTCATCCTCGTTGGCGTCAGTTATGACGACCTTCACTGAGTCGTACTCCCGGGCGTGGCGGGCGATTAAGCGAGCGCCCCCACGGCGTCCAGCACCTTCATCGTGGCCAGCACGGCGTTGTCGCGGTACTGCTTCGAGCCCGCGACCTCGCGAACGGTCTTCACCACCTCGGCAGCACCAACCACCGCGATCGGCCCCGCACCGACGACCTGCTGGGCACACCAGTCGCGCACGGCAGCCTCACTCCCGCCGCCGGCGAACTTGCCGACGTAGAGTCGCAGCTCGACCTGGTCAACGTTGAATCCAAACCGCTCCGCGGCCGCCGCGACGACAGTGGAACGGATCTGCTCGTCGTTGAGGAGCGCGTAGGCGGCGTTCCAAGTGCGGTTCTCGCTCTCGCCGCGCACGTGCGCTGCCACGACCCCACGCGAGCCGAAGAAGGACTTCACCGTCGCGAGCACAAGCTTGTCGGCACGAGCGGCGACGAGATCCACCTCAAAGCCGTGCGTCTGCCACTCCTCGTAGGCGGTTTTGCGGGTGCGGCGCTTGACGGGGAACTTGAGCGCGCTCGAGACGACCAGCCCTTCGGCTTCCAGTGCGAGGGCGACGAACTGCTCAAAGGCTTCCACGCTTCCGAGGGTAGCCAGCGGCACCGACGACACCTCGGAGCCGAAGCGGGACGACAGCGTTCTACGGAGCCTTGCGCACTGCCTCGGCGGGGCGACTCTCGTTCGCCCCTTCGGCGCGCAATTGCTGGATCTCCGCGTGCACCTCGGCGGCGGCTGCCTTCAGCTCGGAGATAGTGAGGTTCGGCGTCTTGACGTATTTGTAGACGAAGGAGGGGGCGAAGTGGTTGAACTCCTTGCGCCCGCCAATCGCTTGCGGCAGTGGGGCAGGGAAGGAGTAGAACTCGGGGTGTTCGCGGCTGACGTCTTCGCGGAGTCTGCGAGACTCTTGGCTCCGCCCGGAGATGGATGGGTCGTGGTAAACGGCGGCGCGCCGGAACTGGCTGCCTTGGAGCTGCCAACCAATGTGCAGATGCATGCGGCGGGTGTAGACGTACTCGAAGGACTCGACCAGCGGTGTCGCGTTGCTCATGCCGCCCGCAGCGGGCTGCTCCAAGCCAGGAAGGAACTCGTTGAGCACCCGCGCGACGCGCTGTGCCCGCGCCTTATGGAGCGCCGCGCGCATCTGCGTGCTGGAGATCGCCGACAATATCGATCCCGGCAGCCAGACCGCCTCGTCGTCGGACTGCACGTCGACAGCCGAGACGAGCTGATACAAGTCGGCAACGAGCGCGGCGTAGCGGCGCATCGTCTCAACCTCGTAGGACGAGTCGGCAGGAAGCGCGTCGAGGATGCGAGCGGCGAACTCGGCGTAGCTCAGGTAGCGCCACTCCCCCAGGTCGAAGTCCGGCGCGCTTACCGAGAGCAGCACAAGGGCCGGCGTGTGCGGCCACTTCGATGCGGCTGCGTGGTACTCATGGAGCTGGTCTCGGTGGGGCAGGGAGAAGACCTTGTTCTCGATGACGAGCGGGGCACGGTCTGGCCAGTGGAACACGAGATCCATGTGACCTCGCTCGCGCTCTACGAACCGACCAGAGTCCGTGCCGGGCGAGGCAAGCGGCCGGAACGTCGCGTCGGCCGCATCCGGAAGCTGGTCGAAGAACCAACCGATGAGATTGGAGTGGAACAGCTCGCGCTGGCCGTACATGAGCCGCCCGAGCGGGTTCGCTTCGATGCGGCGGGCGACGTCTTTGAAGTCCTCAGTCATAACGAGTCTCAGGTTAGGGGCGCCGAGTCGCGCTGCTCATGAAGCAGCGCTTTGCCGGCCTTGGTGGTCTCCCACTCAATGACGACTTCCCCGGGTGCCGGGGTGTGCTGCCGAGGGGCGATCAGACCGTCTCGTGCAAGACGCCGAGCGGTCGTGACACGCACGACCTCATACGCCGGAGCCGGGAGATCAAGGTGCGCCATCGCGTACGGGCCGTCCAACGTGACGCTCGGCACGACCAGGCCATGTTCGGCAATGCCGCGAAGGGTAGAGACCCTGCGTGGGCGAGAGCGGGCGCATGATGAGACCGTATCGACTCGCGCCGACACCCAAGGGAGGCGTCGTGGCAGGCGCATCTGAAGCGACGTCTCCGGGCTCAGGTACCGTGAGAGCGGTGAGGCCCCACTGCCTTCGAAAGAGGTGAACATGGGCAGCGAGATCGAGCTGGTCAGCGACGGTGAAGGCGTCGCCATCTTCGGCCACCCCAGCGAGGTTGAGCTCTTCCTCTCTACCGCCGGAGTCACCTCGAAGGAGATTGCCCTCCGCTCGTCGTTCGGCGCAGCCCTGAACGCGGGCTCCGGTGTGGCGCAAGCGGGCTCTCAGATCGCAGCAAACTCGGGCCGCTGGGTGAAGCTCACCGAGGAGTCCGCCAAAGCGCTCAAGCTCGGGAAGGCGATGAAGGGGTCCTCGGACGGCGTCAGCCGCGCCATCGCCACCACGAGCAAGGGCAAGGTCACGAAGATCCTGGAGTTCGTGAAGCCCGGCTCGGTGGGCTCAATGCTGACGAACCCAGCGATGCTCGCGGGTGCTGCGGGGATCATGGCGCAGCTGGCCATGCAGCAGACCATGGAGGAGATCACCGAGTACCTCAAAGTCATCGATGAGAAGGTCGACGACATCCTCCTCGCACAGAAGAACGCAGAGATCGCGAAGATGATCGGCGTCGGCATGGTAATCGACGACGCCATGTTCAAGCGTGAGCACGTCGGACGCGTCTCCGAGGTGACCTGGTCAAACTTGCACGGCGCCGCCCAGACCATCGCGACCACACAGGCCTACGCGCTGCTCCAGCTCGACGCGCTCGCAAAGAAGATGGAGAAGAAGTCCAAGGTCGGCGACCTCGCCAAGCACTCCACGCGGCGGCGCCTGGGGAGCATTAAAGCACGCTCTGGCGGTCGCGGGCGCGACGCTTCCAGGAGGCCGGGATGGTTTGGACCTTCTGTCGACCGGGTTGGCACCGGACTCCAGGGTCCGTGTATCTCGACCTGCCGCGCCGCCCTCAAGCGCGCAGCAAAACTTGGACAGATATCTCCGATGCAACACTCTATATGAGGCATCTCTGGGATGGACTTTGGGCTGCTGGCTGTAGGCTACACTCCCCTAACTCCGGCGAGGAGGCGCGTGACGTGCGCTCCGGCCACGGTCGCGCTGGAGACATGGCACCGCTATATTCTGCTGAGACGGCGGGAAAAAAACATGGCTGCCATCGAGGCAGAACTAGGAAGCAGCCGGCTGATCCACGGTGGCTCGTGGAGAACTTTAGCGGGACTACGGTGGCACTGGTGCCAGCAGGCGTTGAGGCTCGTGTGAAGAGAGCTGAAGGCGACTATAGGAACAGAAGTAGACAAGCTGGGAGCCTTCCCCACTGGAACGTTTGCTACAAAAAAAAAAAAACCGCAGCACGAGGAGACAATAAACAGCCGCAGCCATGAAGCATGGGATCTGCTCTCTGCTGTGATCCCTCCTCGCTACATGGCTCGAGCTAGTAAAAAAACTGTGAGTGGGCACACTCCAGCAGAGCCCTGTCGCATTAGGGCGTGCAGTTAGACGCCTCCCATGAACATGCGCACAGGCAGGCTTGTTGCCAGGACAGCACATGCGGCTCGGCCGCCAGGCCACAGAACAAAAAAAAAATATAGCAGATTCTCACCTCAGAATCTCACTTGGGCAGGCATCAACATGCCGATGGATCTGGACCTTGCAGGTTCAAACAGGCCTGGAGAGGACAACAGGCCAGCTCAGCACCTTGCCACCCTGTGTCGGACCTTAGAAGTCCTTGGTTCCTGTAGATGAAGAACCCTGGACTCCAAAGACGGCCGCCAGCTCGAGCACCGCGCTGCTGTCATGCGGCTTCGGGAAGTGATCGACATGGGCGAGAAAGGTGCCCCCGCTCGGGTACGCGACGGTCAGCTTGAAACGGTGACTCACGCCGAGGTGCGCCGTGAAGAAGCTAGAGGCGCAGGAAGATGGCCTCATCGAGCTCGCTGCCGATGGAACGCTCGCGACCAGCAAGTTGCGCGAGCGGCTCGAGCAAGTGTCGATGAAGAAGGGGCGGTCCAGGAGAAGTTCGCCCATACGGAGGACCGCCTCCACTATGGAGCTGAACTCGTCCTCGCCCACGTCGACACGCTCGCCGACCCAATCCAGCTATTCAATCGCGTGCCCGATCACGTCCGCCGCGATCTGCTCGGCGCGCTGTTCACTCAAATGGTCGTTAACGTCGAGGACGACAAGATCAACATCTCCAGCGAACGCTCCGAAGTAAACGACGCGGTCCACCACTGGGAGACGCAGCGCCACCTCGCGGCGCAGGCGCACGTCCCAACGAAGAGAGCCCCCCCCCCCCCCCGCATTTCTGCGAAGGGCTCTCTTTCGACCTCCGAGGAGGTCCCTTTGTCCAAAGGTTGGAACATCCTCAATATGGTCGGGCTGACAGGATTTGAACCTGCGACCCCTTGACCCCCAGTCAAGTGCGCTACCAAGCTGCGCCACAGCCCGTGGCTTGTGCCTCCCTCGCGGTCGGCGCGATCAACCACTTTACCGCCTCCCGAGGCCCATCGGTGACACATCCGACGAACCTCGCGTCGCGAAGACGGCAACCGGTCGACAACCCGCCGCCTGAGCGGTCACACCGCCTCGATGCGAAGCATCACCACGCGTTCCGGGAACGAGCCCGGCAGGTGCAGGCCCGCCGTCGCGAGCGCGCGTCCGCTCAGCACCACGCCCGCTCCGTCCGAGTACCAGGGCGGGTCGGCGCGGCCGTGATCCGGCTCGCCGACGACGACCGGCGCGACGCGGTAGCGCCTCTCCGGGTCGAGGCCCGGCAGGGTGAAGCGGCCGCGCGGCGACACCGTCGCCCGCGTCAGGAAGGCGACGAAGAACAGCGCCTCCGACCTATCATCGGCGACCGCGCCGTAGACCTGGAACGCAGGGTCGATCTCGTCCGCGCGCACCATTTCGCCCGTGTGCAGTAGCGAGCGATGCTCCTTGTAGAACGCGATCCACGCGGCGAGGTCCGCGTTCTCCTGCTCCGTCGCCTTCGTCAGATCCCACTCGATGCCGAAGTGACCGAACACCGCGGTCGCGGCGCGGAACGACAGCGCGTGTGTGCGGCCGGTCGTGTGGTTGGCCGTCGCGCCGATGTGCGAGCCGAGCAGCTCGGCGGGCATCAGCTGCATCGTCCACCGCATCATCTGCTGCCGCTCCAGCGGGTCGATGCAGTCGCTCACCCAGACCCGGTCGGTCCGCTCGATGACGGCCAGGTCCGCGCGCGCGCCACCCGATGAGCACGACTCGATCTCGAGGCCCGGGAAGCGACGCTTCAGCTCATCCATCAGCCGGTACGCGGCGAGCGTCTGCTCGTGCACGCCCGCCACCCCGGTCGGGAAGGTGCCGGCGTCGATGAGGTCGCGGTTGTGATCCCACTTGATGTAGGCGATGTCGTACTCGGTGAGGATCGCCGACATGCGCTCGAGGATGTGCTCGTACGCCTCCGGGATGCCGAGGTTCAGCACCTGCTGATCGCGCCCGCGAAGGGGCAGGCGGCCGCCGGTCTGCATGATCCACTCGGGATGCTCGCGGGCCAGGTCGCTGTCCTCGTTCACCATCTCCGGCTCGAACCAGAGACCGAATTGCATGCCGAGACCGGTGACGCGGTCGACGAGCGGCGCGAGACCGTGCGGCCACACGTCCTCGTCGATGGTCCAGTCGCCGAGGCCGGCGTGGTCGTCGCGGCGGCCCGTAAACCAGCCGTCGTCGAGCACGAACCGCTCGACCCCGAGCGCCGCGGCCCGGTCGGCCAGGTCGGTGAGTCGATCGATGTCGTGGTCGAAATAGACCGCTTCCCACACGTTCAGCGTCACCGGGCGCGGCGTCGTCGGATGCGTCTCGCGGCTTCTCAGGAAGCGGTGGAAGCGGTGCGCCTGATCATCGAGACCGTCGCCGTACGCGGCGTACACCCACGGCGAGCGGTAGCTCTCGGACTCGGCCAGGCGGACCTCGCCGGGCAGCAGCAGCTCTCCCCCGCCGATCACCTGCGCGCCGGCCGACAGCTGCTCGGCGTAGTGGCGGTGATTACCGCTGAAGCCGACATGCACGCCCCACACCTCGCCGGAGGCGAAGCCGAAGCCGGGGGTTCCCACGCTGAGCACGGTCGCCGCGTCCGGGCCGGTGCGGCCCTTGCGTCCCTCGCGCTCGTGGATGCCCACGACGAGGTCGCGGCGCTGCGGGATGCGCTCCTTGCTCCACCGCCCCGCGAAGTCGAGGATCTCGCGGGCGCGGACCGGGATCGGCAGCGCCAGGTTCACCCCGTCGACCGTGTAAACGCCGGAGCCGCTGTTAACCAGTGCAGCGCGGGTGCGGAGCAGCCCGGAGGCGAGCAGCTCGATCTCGAGGGCGAGGTCGAGCCCCGCCACCGCGTCGTTGGCGGTCACCGTCACGACGGCGCCACCGGTCTCGACGAGGCGCCCGTCAGTGCGGGTCTCGCCGTCTACCTCGATGGCGGACACGGTGAACTTCGGCGACCAGTCGGCTCCGTCTCGGTGGCCGACGATGCCGGGCTTGCCCTCCCACCCGGCGTGCTGTTCGGGCAGGACGGAGACGCGCACCGGCACGTCGACGACATTGCCCGACGTGGGTTCGGTCGCGGCGAGTTCGAGGGCGAAAACATCGTCCGCGGTCTGCGGGCCGAGCGCCGACCCCCAGTACGTGACCGCGGGCAGGCGGCCACCGGTCGCATCGATCACGACACTGACACCCCCAGCGGTGAGGTGCAGCACGACATCGGGCGCATCGGCCTGCGAATCGGTGGTCGAGAAGGCTGGCGGACTCTTCGTCACAGGGAACTCCATCGTCGGGTGGTGGGTCGAGATCTGCGGATCGCGGCGGCGAGGCCGTTCGCCTACATCCTGGTGGCGGATGTGGCGCTGGTCACCGCCGCGATCTCACAGCGTGGGCATCACAGTGCGGTGAACCGCAGGGTCAGTGAGCGGGCTTCCGGGCGCAGCAGGGCGTCGGGCCAGACGTCGGGTCCGCAGGCGCGCGAACCGAGTCCGTTCTGTCCGACGTCGAGGTAGAGGTACGTGGCACTGGCGGCCGGGAGCTCGTGCTGGTGGGTCGCGACAGCGAGCTGCTCCGCCGTGTACCGCGACAGCGTGAAGCCGGGGCGACGCCCACGACTGTCAGCCTCTGCTTCGACGCGCATCCACGGGCTGCCGTTCGCCGTGATGTCGAGGCTTCGCAGGTCACTGCGGTGGCCGCTCTCCTGCGGCCAGGCGTACGGGAACCGCAGCTCGTCGATGCCGGCCTGGAAGCGTCCGACGTTCACGCCGCGGCGCGAATCCGGGTACGACTCCCCCGGCCCTGTGCCGAACCACTCGGCGCCATCGACATCGAGCGGCAGGTCGAAGCGCACCCCGAAGCGCGGCCACACCAGATCCCACCGCGTGGTGGGGATGAGCTCGATCGAGAGCAGCACCGAGTCGCCGTCGACGGCCCAGGTCTCTTCGAGCGCCACCGCGTCGCGGGTGTCGGCGGCAGCCCATCGGGTGCGCCGCTCCAGCGTGGTCTCGGTCCTGCTCACCTCGATTAGGCGGGAGCTCAGCCGGTCGAGCCCCGCCTCGAGCCATTGGAACGCATACGACGGGCCCGGGATGCCGAGCCCGCGGCCCTCCCACGGATCCGTGACGTCGTAGCTGCCCATGTGGGAGCCCGCGTCGTTGTCCGTCGGCGCGCGCCACAACGAGAGGTGCGGACCCGCGACGAGCGCGTCGCCGAAGCCGGTGAAGCGGCCGTCCGTGAACCGCGCCGGACCCAGCTCGTAGGTCCCGGTCGTCTCCCGACCGTCGGCGACGGCTCCGCTGCCGTGCCGTGCCGGAACGGCAACCGAAGGCACTCGAGGCGCGGGCGTCGACGCCAGCTCCACCTGACCGATAGCGAGAGCGTGACCGGCTGACGCCCACGACGTATCCGCCGCGAGCACCGCCGAGACGGTCAGCCACAGCTCGCCGGGCTCGAGCCCGAGCGTTTCGAGATCGAGTCGCAGTTCGATGTCCGCGTCGGCGCCCGCGGCCAGCGGCGCACCGTGGGCACCCTCGACCTGCAGCACGCCCGCCGCCACCTCGTGGCCGTCGCGCTCGATGCGCCATTGAAACACGAGGTCGCCGGTGTGGGCGGAGTGGCGGAGGTTGCGCACCGTGACCGTCGCCGCCTCGTCCGTCACTACGAAAGCGAAGCGGATGGGCGCCGTCACCGCCGCGAACTCGACCAGGCCCGGGGTCGGGGTGCCGTCGGAGAGCACCATGCCGTCCATGCAGAAGTGGCCGTCGTGCACGCCGGTCTCGCCGAAGTCGCCGCCGTAGCCGAAGAACGACATCCCGTCAGCGGTGTGGGTACGGATGCCGTGATCGCGCCACTCCCAGACGAACCCGCCGTGCAGTCGCGGGTACCGGTCGACCAAGTCTTCGTACAGCTCGATGCCGCCCGGGCCGTTGCCCATCGCGTGGACGTACTCGCAGAGCAGGGCGGGCTTGGTGCGCTGCCGCGCCGACTGCACCACCGACGCGTCGAGCAACCGCGATGTCGAGTCGCTGCCGATGCTCGCCAGCTCGGCGATCGCCGGGTACATCCGCGAGTAGACATCGGTGTAGTCGCCCG
Source organism: Herbiconiux sp. L3-i23 (assembly GCF_023734115.1). Classification (NCBI taxonomy): domain Bacteria; kingdom Bacillati; phylum Actinomycetota; class Actinomycetes; order Micrococcales; family Microbacteriaceae; genus Herbiconiux; species Herbiconiux sp. L3-i23. Next base: position 1,143,193 of record NZ_AP025737.1, on the reverse strand, counting down.
CGTGATCGCCCTCGTAGTGGACGGGCCGTTCGGGGTCGCGGGCGTGCACCCACTCCGCCATCGCGGCCATGTTCGCTCCGGTGCCCGACTCGTTGCCGAGCGACCACATGACGACGCTCGGGTGGTTCTTGTCGCGCTCAACCGTGCGTTCGATGCGGTCGAGGTAGGTGGCACGCCAGGCCGGATCCTCGCTCGGGTTGCCGAACCACTCGTCGACACCCGAGGTGAACTGGCTGCCCCCATGATGGAAGGCGTGCGTCTCGATGTCGTTCTCGAGCATCACCCAGAAGCCGTACTCGTCGGCGAGGTCGAGCACCCGCGGATGCGGCGGGTAGTGCGCCGTGCGGATCGCGTTCACGTTGTGCCGCTTCATCAGCTCGAGGTCGCGACGCACAAACTCCTCGTCGAAGCCGCGCCCGAGGTCGGGGTTGGTGTCGTGCCGGTTCATGCCGTGCAGCACGACGCGACGCCCATTGACGAGGAAACGGTCGCCGACGATCTCGACGGAGCGGAAGCCAAGGCGCAGCGCGATGCTCTCGGCTCCGCCCGCGCTCACCACGGTGGCGTCGTAGAGCCTCGGGTCCTCTGCGCTCCATGGCTCGACGGCCTTGATGTCGATCGGCGCGACCTCGGCGGGGCTCTGCCAGGTGACGTCGACGCCGAGCTCCGGCACCGACAGCCGGATCGGGTAGGCGGCATCGGCGGCGCGCAGCTCCGTCGACAGCGTTCCCGCCCCGGAGCGGTGGTCGAACGCGGCCCGCACCCAGACGTCCTCGACCCCGCCGCGCGGTCGGGCCTGCAGGGTGACATCGCGGTAGATGCCGGGCAGCCACCACTGATCCTGGTCCTCGATGTAGGTCGACGCCGACCACTGGTGCACGCGCACGGCCACGACGTTGACGCCCGCGCGCACCGCATCGGTCACGTCGAACTCCTGCGCGAGACGCGACCCCGTGCCGACACCGATCTCGACACCGTTCAGCCACACCCGATAGCGCGACTCGACCCCGTCGAAGCGCAGCACCACCGCCTCGAAGCGGTCGCGATCCATCCACTCGGCGGGCAGCTCGAACGTGCGCCGATGGTCACCGGTCGGGTTCTCGTCGGGCGAGAACGGCGGATCCTGCGGGAACGGCAACTTCACATTCGTGTACTGCGGGGCGCCGTACCGGCCGTCGCCCTGCAGCACCCAGTGCGCCGGAAGCGGCAGCCGGTCCCAGCCCGAATCGTCGAACTCAGGGCTCGCGAACCCTTCCGCCGCCTCCCCCGCAGGAAGCACGGCGGGCGCGCCGAGGGTGCCCGGGGCGCCGCTCAGCAGCCGGAAGCGCCACTCGCCGTTCAGCGAGAGGGACGGCGCATCCGAGTGCAGCCACGACCGCGCGGGGCGCCTGCGCCCCCTGCCCGGTCCGATGTCGTTGAGGTAGTGGTCTTCTTCGCGCACTCGACTTCGTTTCGGATCGGATCTATCGGGGAGCGGGGGTGGGAGTGCTGAATCTCAGCGTCAGCAGCTCGAACGGGCGCAACTCGAGGTCGACCCGGCGGGTGTGGGTGGAGCGGATGGCGCTGCTCTCGAGAGGTCGCTCGAGCAGGTCGGTCGCCTCGACGGTGTCCCACCCGATCGACGTCGTCACGGTGCCCGACGACCGGTCGCCGTGCGCTTCGTACAGCCGCACCACCAGGTCGCCGCTACCGTCTTCGGCGAGCTTCACCGCTTCGACGACGATGGCCGGGTTCGACACCGCGAGCAACGGCTCGACCGGCGACCCGGTCACCGCGCGCGGCGGCAGCGACTGGCGGTAGCCGTCGACGATCGCCTCGGGGATGCCGCCCGGACGCAGGCTCACGGTGAACGAATGCGTGCCCTGATCGGCGAACGGGTCCGGATACCGGGGAGCGCGCAGCAGCGACAGCCGCGCCATCACCATCGGGCTGCCCGACGGTGCGCGCAGGGTGCGCAGGTCGTGGCCGTAGACGACGTCGTTCGCGATCGCGACCCCCCAGCCCGGCTCACCGACCTGCACCCAGCGGTGCGCGACGGTCTCGAACCGCGCCGAGTCCCACGACGTGTTGCGGTGGATCGCGCGATGCAGGTGACCGAACTGGATCTCGGACGCCGCCCGCTCGGCCCGCACGTCGATCGGGAACTTCAGCTTCAGCAGCTTCTGCGACTCGTGCCAGTCGATCTCGAACGCGAGGTCGATCCGACCGTCTTCGAGACGCACGCGCAGGTCGATCGCCGACCCGCCGACCTCGTGACGGACGGCCACCGCGTCGCCGTCGATCGCGACGGAGACCGGGTCGAGCAGCTCGCGGCCCGTCCGCTGGTCCTCTTCGTTGATGTCCCAGGCATCCCACTCGCGCGGGGTGTCGCGCAACAGGTGCAGGACCCCGCCCGCCATGCCTTCGGGCAGCACCTCGCGGTCGGCGACCAGGTCGCGGATGGACACGAAGGTGCCGCGCGCGTCGATCGTCACTCGAAGCTGTTCGTCCTCGAGCACGAATAGTCCGCCGTCGGCCGACGGTGCCGCGGCGATGATCTCGGCGGCCGGCCCGAGAGCCATGGCCCCGACGCCGCGTTGCGGGTACGGTCCGGCGTTGGCAGCGAGCGCCGTGTCGCCGTCGCCCGCGAGCGCGGTCAGCGACGCGTCGATGATCCGCCCGAGCACCTCGGCGACGCGCGCGTAGGAGGCTTCGGCGTCCTGGTGCACCCACGCGATCGAGGTGCCGGGCAGGATGTCGTGGAACTGCAGCAGCAGCACCGTGCGCCACGCATCCTGCAGCTCGGCTGCCGGATACTCGGTGCCACGCAGGATCGCGGCGGTCGCCGCCCACAGCTCCGCCTGACGCAGCAGCGCCTCGCTGTGCCGGTTGCCCCGCTTCGTCTTCTGCTGCGACACGAGCGTGCCGCGGTGCAGTTCGAGGTACATCTCGCCCACCCACACCGGCGGCGAGGTCAGCTCAGCTTCGGCCGCCTCGAAGAACGAGTGCGGGTCGCCGAGCGACACCCGGGGCGAGCCTTCGAGGTCGCGCTTGCGGGCGGCCTGTGCCAGCATCTCGCGGGTCGGACCTCCCCCTCCGTCGCCCCACCCGAACAGGCCCATCACCTCGCGGGCCGAGCCCTTCTCGCTGAAGACGCGCTCGGTGCGCGCCAGGTCGAGCGCGCCGAGGTCGGAGTTGTAGGTCTCCGCCGGGGGTAGGTGGGTGAACAGACGCGATCCGTCGATGCCCTCCCAGTGGAAGGTCGAATAAGGGATGCGGTTCGTCTCATTCCACGACGGCTTCTGCGTCACGAAGTAGCGGGCACCGGCAGCGCGGGCGATCTGCGGCAGCGCGGCGCTGTAGCCGAACGAGTCGGGCAGCCACACCTCGTCGCTCTCGATGCCGAACTCCTCGAGGAAGAACTTCTTGCCCTGCACGAACTGGCGGGCGAGCGCCTCACCGCTCGGCATGTTCGTGTCGGACTCGACCCACATGCCGCCGACCGGACGGAACCGACCGGACGCGACCGCGGCGCGCACCCGCTCGAACAGCTCGGGCTGGCTCTGCTTCAACCACAGGTACTGCTGCGCCGAGGAGGCGGCGAAGACGAACTCGGGGTCGCGCTCGATGAGGTCGACGACGTTCGAGAACGTGCGGGCGACCTTGCGCATCGTCTCGCGCGTCGGCCACAGCCACGCGGAGTCGATGTGCGCGTGCCCCACGGCGGTGACGTGCAGGGCGCTGCCCGGAGCCGTCATCGCGAGCGCCGGCGCCAGGGCGTCGCGCCCGAGTTGGGCGGTGCCCGAGATGTCGTCGGGGTCCATGACATCGACCATGCGTTCGAGCGCGTGCACGATGTCGGCACGGCGGGCGGTGTCGGCGGGCAGCATGTGCACGAGCCCGTCGAGCGCGAGCACGTCCTGCAGCAGCTCCCAGACGACGATGTCGCGGCGGGCGACCTCGATGCGGACGACGCGGTAGTGCGCCTCGTCGCCGGCGGTCGCCCTGTCCCCGAGCCGAGTCGGCTCGTACTCGTACGGCACCTGGATCGTCGGGTTCGCGGCCGCTTCGAGCAGCAGCCGGAAGGCTCCCGGCTCGGTGATCGGCACCCACGCGTTGCGAGGCTCGATCGCCTTCACGATCGTCCCGTCGGGACGGTACGCGGTCGCCTCGGCCTGGAAGCCCGGCTGCTCGTCGACGAAACCGAGGTCGACGATCAGCTCGGTCTCCTCCGCCGACCAGTCAGCGGGCACCTCGCCACGCACGTCGAACCACACCGTGTCCCACGGCCGCCCCCACGGCGCGCCGATCGCGATTGGCTCGAATTCCTGCGTCACCGCGGTGGCGAAGGGAACGGGCTCGCCGTCCACCTGCCATGCGGTGACCTCGACCGGGCGCGCCTCGCGGTACAGCGCCGGGGTGATCCGGAAGCGGGTGAACCGTCGCACCCGCTGCATCGCGAGTGTCTCGGCGTCGAGTCTTACTCGACCGTTCGGGTTCGACTCGTCCGTCATTCCGCGTTCTCCCGCGGCGCGATGAGCTCGCGGGTGTAGTAGTCGACGAGGCCGTCGGGCGACGGCAGAACCGGGCGGTCGAACTGACCCGAGACGTACATCGGCGTGGTCAGGTACGACTCACGAGCACGGTCGGAGTAGGCCCACTTCACGCCGTTCGCGATGACGCGCTGCACGTCGGGGTGGTGGTAGACCGGGAAGATCTCGTCGCCGGGGCTGAAGTAGAACACCTTGCCGTACCCGCGGTTGTAGGTGATGCCGCTGCGGAACACCTCGCCGCCTGAGAAGCTGCTGATGAAGATCAGCTCGTCGGGTTCGGGGATGTCGAAGAACTCGCCGTACATCTCCTGACCGGGGATGATCAGCGGCTGCGGCACGCCTTCCGCGATGGGATGGCGCGGCGCGACCGTCCAGACGAGCTCGCCGTCGTTGTCGTTGCGCCAGCGCAGGCTGCAGGTGGTGCCCATGAGGCGGCGGAAGATCTTCGAGTGGTGCCCCGAGTGCAGCACGATGATGCCCATGCCCTCGAGCACGTGCTTCTGGATGCGGTCGACGACCTCGTCGGTGACCTCTTCGTGCGCGGTGTGACCCCACCAGAGCAGCACGTCGGTCTGCGCGAGCAGTTCCTCGGTCATGCCATGCTCGGGGTCGTCGAGCACACGGGTGGTGACGGTCACGTCGTCGCCGAGCAGGCGGGTGATGCCGCCCGCGATGGTGGCGTGCATGCCGTCCGGGTAGATGCCGCGGACGACCTCGTTGATCTGCTCGTGTCGGTTCTCGCCCCAGACGACGACCCTGATGGCCTTCTTCTCGGGGGTCGAGCTGCTCGGTGCAGCAACGGTCATCGGGCGCCTCCTGAGGCGATCGGGGCCGGGGACGATCCCCAGGCCGGGGTGGAGATGCCGTCTTTGGCACTGGTCCATGAGCGCAGAAGATCTGCGATGTCGTCGCTCTGCTCGTCGGCGATGGCCTGAGCGAGCGACTCTTCGAGCAGGTCGGCGAGAACGACCTTCTCGCCGCCGCGGTCGCTGCTGCGGATCGCGCCCTCGACCATGGCGAGGGTCAGCACGTTGGTGCGCACCTCGTTCTGCGGGGTGACGCCCGACCGCAGCGAGGCGACGAACTCCTCCAGGGAGCCCTCGATGCCCTCACTGCCGTGCCGCACCTCGATCGGGACGCCCTCGGCGTCGGTCTCGACGACGAAGTCGCCGTCCCAGTGGGCGGCCCCCTTCTCGGCGTAGACGTGCCAGTCGCCGTTCCACGAGGTCTGCAAACCCGGGGTCGCCCGGCTGCCGGAGTAGATGAAGCGGGCACCGGAGGCGAGCTCGAACGTCGCGGTCGCCGCCGCGTCGCCCTTGAACCAGCTCCACGACGGGTTCCACGAGTCGCAGCGCACGCTGACCGGCTCGTCGTCGCTCAGGAAGCGCAGCATGTCGAAGTGGTGCACCGACATGTCGACGAGCAGTGGATGCGCCATCTGCTCGCGGAAGCCGGGCTCGTGGTCCTCGTGGAAGAACTGCGAGTGCACGGCACCGAGCGGGCCGAGCGCACCGACCGCCTGACGGAACGCCGCCAGGTGATCGAAGTAGCGCCGGTTCTGGCTCACCATCAGCAACTGGCCGGTGAGGTCCGCGAGGGCCACCTGGCGCAGCGCCTCAGAGATCGTCGGAGCCAGCGGCTTCTCGCAGAGCACCGGGAGTCCCGCCCGCAACGCCTGCTCGTTGACCACGCGGTGCGCCTGCGGCACCGTCACGTTGACGACCGCCTGAGCACCCGACGCCTCGGCCACCTCGACGAGCGAGGCGCCGACGGCGATGTCGAGTCCGGCCGCCGTGACCGTCGACTTCGCGAGGTCCACGTTGAGGTCGACGACACCCACCGGCTCGGCGTGCGACGACTTCGCGAGCATGCGGATCCACTCGCCACCCATCGCGCCTGCGCCGACGACCAGAACGGGAAGCCGGGCAGGCTCTGACATGTGCGTCATCCCTTCAACGCTCCACCGAGGCTCGACTTCAGCAGGTGCTTGCGCACGAGCATGTAGAGCACAGCGGGAGGCAGGACGTAGACGATCGCGCTCGCGGCCAGCAGACCCCAGTCGACGATGTTGCGCTCACTGAACGCGCGGAACAGGCCGATCGCGAGCGGGTACAGGTCCTGGTCCTGCAGCAGCACGAGCGGCGTGAGGAAGTCGCCCCATGAGCCCATGAACATGAGCATCGCCGCGGCGCCGAGACCCGGTCCGATCAGCGGCAGCACGATGCGGTATGCCGCCTGCAGACGGGTGTTGCCGTCGGTCCACGCCGCCTCCTCGAGCTCGATCGGCACCGCGTCGATGGTGCCCTTCATCAGCCAGAGGGTGACCGGCAGGCCGCTCACCGCCTGCACGATGATGAGCCCGAACAGGGTGTTCGCGAGCCCCAGGTTCACCATGATCAGGTACAGCGCGACGATCGTCGCCGGCGCCGGGATGACGCGGATCAGCAGGATGCTGAACATGAAGAAGCGGCGTCCAGGGAAGTTGAAGCGCGAGAGCGCGTAACCGCCCGCGATTCCGAGGGCCAGGTTCAACGCGGTCGAAGAGATCGCGATCACGAGGCTGTTCACCAGCAGCAGCGGTGTGCCGGACGCCGTGAAGAACTTCACGAAGTTGTCGAACGAGAATTCGGGCCACTGCACTGTCGCGCCGGCGTTCGCGTCGACGGCGCTGAAGACGACCCAGAGGAACGGGACGAGGCAGAACAGAGTGAGCAGGACGATCAGCGCGTAGCCGATGAAGCGCTGCAGGACATCGACCGGGCGGAGCGGGCGGCGTCGACGAAGGATCGGAACGGGTGCCGCGGGGCGGGTCTCGATGGCGGTCATGTCACACCTCTACCTTCGCCAGGCGCACGTACACGAAGCCCAGCACGACGACGATGGCGAGCAGGATGATCGACGCGGCGCTGCCGATGCCGATCTGCGAGAACTGCAGTGCCCGCTCGTAGATGTAGATGGCGGCGATGCGGGTCTGCCCACCGGGGCCGCCGCGGGTGAGGAAGTACACGAGACCGAACACACCGACGGTGCTGATGGTCGTGAGCAGGAGATAGAGGAACACCGGACCGCGGATCAGCGGAAGCGTGACATGGCGGAAGACCTGGACCGCCCGCGCGCCGTCGACACGGGCGGCTTCGATCAGTTCGGCGGGGACGTCCTCGAGGGCGGCCTGGAACATGATCATCGCGAAGGCGAGACCGCGCCAGATGTTCACGAGGATGATCGCGAGCATGGGCGCCGTCTGCAACCAGGCGGTCGGCTCGGCCCCGAACACGCCGGTGAGCCGGTTCAGGGTTCCCTCGGGGCTCGTCGCCAGCACGCTCGCCCAGGTGAGGGACGCGACGACCTCGGGCACGACCATGGGCATCAGCAGCGCGGCTCCGAAGAAGCCCTTGCCGCGGATCCATGGCCGGCTGAGCAGGATGGCGGCCAGCATGCCGAGCACGGTCTGGCCGACGATGGCCGACCAGAACAAGAAGGTGCCGGTCTGACCGAGCGAGGCGATGAAGTCGGCGCTCGCGAGGAGGTAGGTGTAGTTGTCGATTCCGACGAACTTGGGATCGCGCGCTGCGAAACCGGTGAGCTGGGTGTTCGTGAGGCTCAGCCAGATGCCGTAGACGGCGGGCATCACGATGAACAGGACGATCAGGACCGCCGAGGGGCCCAGCAGGAGGAGGACGAGGGGCAGGGTGCTGGCGCGACGGCGCCGCGGCGCAGACGGCCGGGTGGCCGTCTGCGCCGCGACGGGTGCGTCGATGATCGACGTCACTCCTTCACCAATGCGGGTCCGAGGAGCTCGGTGGCGTTCGCGACGAACGCGTCGTACGCCTCCTGCCCGCTTGCGCCACTGAGGATCAGCTCCGTGGCGGACGCGACAGCCTGAGCGATCTGCTCGGCACCGTCGCCGGTCACGATGAAGACGCTCTCCTTGAGGTCCTCACCGGCCTGCAGCAGCTGCGGTTCCTCGGAGTAGGGCGCGACATCGTCGAGGTCGTCACGGGCCGACGCTGCACCCGAGGCCACCAGCTGCTCGGCGAGCGGCTTGCCACTCGAGAGGTACTTGATGAACTCGAAGGCGGCTTCCTTGTTCTCGGAATCCTCGGTGATGGCGTAACCGCCGCCGGTGCTGCTCCAGCCGTAAGGCTCGTCACCGTCGCGGAGACCGGGCCACTGCCAGGTCGACACCTTCTCGGTCAGACCCTCGATGGGAGTCGCACCCTCGGGGCCCCAGTCGAACTTCCAGCCCCAGGTGCCCTGAGCGGAGACCTGGATCTCGCCGGCCGGGAACTTCTCGTACTTCGTGGGCTCCCACGGGTTGGGGTTCTGCAGGTCGGCGACCGGCAGCAGGTCGTTCGCGACCAGGTCGGCGTAGAGGTCGAAGACGGCGAGCCATCCGGGGCTCTCGAGGTCCCAGGTGCCGGTCTCGCTGTCGTAGTACTCCTTGTCGGTGCCGCCGAGGAGGGGCTGGAAGCCCTCACCCCAGGTGCCGCCACCCCACGCCGTGCCGGCCGGGACCACGATGGGGTTGTCGCCGGTCGCGTCCCGTACCTGCACGAGGCGCTCGATCAGTTCATCCCAGGTCTCAGGCTGGGAGGTGTCGACGCCGACCTGCTCGAGGATGTCCTTGCGGTAGAAGAGGTTCAGCACACCCGCACCGGAGGGCAGGTTATAGATCGAACCATCCTGACGCGTCATCGCTTCCTTGACCGCAGGGTAGTAGTGCTCCCAGCCGTCCCAGTCGTTCAGGTAATCGTCGAGCGGGGCGAGGTAACCGGCGCCGGCCCAGCCGATCGCCATGTTCTCGCCGATGTCGAGGATGTCGGTGGCCTGCCCGGCGACGAGCTGCTGCGTGACCTTCGTCTGCATCTGCTCATCGGTGAGGATGTCGGCGACGAGGTCGACCTTGATGTCTTTGCCCTCTTCCTTCATCGCCGCTTCGAAGCCGGGGATCTCTTTCGAGATGGCGTCGATGTTGGTCTGCTTGGTCTCGAGGATGGTGATCGTGACGGGACCGTCGGTTCCGTCCCCACCACCGCTGTCTCCTGCGGAGCAGCCGGTGAGTCCCGCCGCGGCGACCACGGTAGCCGTGAACGCAGCGACAACGTACTTGCGCTTCATTGCGATGCCTCTCCTGGAATCACCCCGTCGGCTGCTTTGCCGGCTGTCGGGTCGATCCCGTTCTGCATGTTAGAACATTCGCGACGAATCCGCCAACGATTTCCGGGTTTTGTACTAACATGACATATGGACCATCATGTCAGTGCAGACGAGGGGCGGGTGTCACATGCTGGACGGTGGACAGGCGGTAGTGCTGCCGATCGAGCAGTTGCTTCAGCCTACGACGCAGGTGTCCCCTCTGTGGGTGCGTCTGTCTGCGGGCCTCGAGGCCGCGATCTCCTCGGGCGCCCTGCCGCCGGGGGCGCGCCTCGAGAACGAGGTGTCGATGAGCGAACGTCTTTCGCTCTCGCGCCCCACCGTCCGTCGGGCGATCCAGGAGCTCGTCGACAAGGGTCTCCTCGTGCGCCGACGCGGCGTCGGAACCCAGGTCGTGCACGGCTCCGTCGCCCGACAGATCGACCTGACGAGCCTCCACGACGACCTCGAGCGGTCCGGCCGGGTGCCCTCGACACGCGTCCTCGACGTGACCTTCGCACACGCGACGAGCGAGGTCACCGATCAGCTGGGCCTCGCCTCCGACGCGAAGGTGCTGAAGATCCGCCGGGTCCGGTTCGCCGACGCGGTGCCGATCGCGATCCTCGAGAACTATCTGCCCGAGGCGTTCGCCGACATCACGGCCGAGACACTCAACGACGTCGGCCTCTACCACGAGCTCCGAGCACGCGGGGTGACGCTTCGCGTCGCGCGCCAGCGGATCGGCGCCCGGCGGGCGAGCGTCGATGAGGGGCTGCTCCTCGACATCGGCCGTGGTGCACCGGTGCTCACGATGGATCGCACGGCGTACGACGCCGACGGCGCCGCCGTCGAGTACGGGCACCACTGCTACCGCCCCGACCTCTACGGCTTCGAGATGACCCTCGTCGACCGGTGAGGCACGCATGACGGTGACCCTGCAGGACGTGGCCGCACTCGCCGGCGTCTCGATCAAGACGGTCTCGAATGTGGTGCGCGACTACAAGCACGTGCGCCCGTCGACCCGGGAACGGGTGCAGGCGGCCATCGACGAGCTCGGATACGCGCCGCACAGCATCGCGCGACGCCTCGCGACCGGCAGGACGGGCATGGTCGCCTTCGCTCTCCCCGCCATCGAGGCCCCGTACTTCGCCGAGCTCGCCGCCCTCGTGTCGACCGAGGCCGACGGCTTCGACTACCGCCTGCTGATCGAGCAGACGGCCGGCGGCCTCGACGACGAGCGCGCCGTGCTGCGTGGGCGCGAGCAGGGACTCGTCGACGGCCTGATCTTCCAGCCGACGGTCCTCGACGCCGCGGCCATCGAGCAGTTCCGCGGGTCCACTCCGCTGGTGCTCCTCGGCGAGATCGCGGCACCGCCGACCGTCGACCACGTGATGGTCGACAACATCGCCGCCGCCCGCGCCGCCACCTTCCACCTGCTGCAATCCGGACGCACGCGGATCGCGTTCCTCGGCCGTTCACTCTCCGACGATCACGTCACGGCGGGGCTGCGCGTCGATGGCTACCGCTCGGCGCTCGAGGATCTCGGCGCCTACCGCAGCGACGAGCTCCTGATCCCGATGACCCAGTTCGGCGCGTTCGCCGCCGAGGCCGCGGTCATCGACGCCCTCGAGGCGGGTGTCGACTTCGACGGGCTCGTCTGCTTCGACGACCTCTCCGGCATCGGCGCGATGAAGGCGCTCGCCCGATCCGGGCGGGTCGTGCCCGACGACGTCGGCGTCGTGGGCTGGGACGACATCCTCATGGCGCAGTTCACCACCCCTGCGCTGACCACGATCCGACCCGACAAGTCCGCGCTGACCCGCACGGCGTTCCGCATGCTGCGCGACCGGATGGACGGCAGTGCCGACCCTGGGCGGCACGAGCTGGTCGGGTTCGACCTGGTGGTTCGGGGCAGCACCGCGAGCTGACGGCGCCCGCACGATGCCGACACGCGGTGTCGCTGAAAAATTTGCAGCGCTAGAAAAACTACGTCACAGTGTTCCGCATGGAACCGACTCCCTCGCCCGAAGCCGATCTCATCGGCTCGTACCCCCGCCCGCAGCTGCGCCGACCGAACTGGCACAGCCTCGACGGCGAATGGCGCTTCGCCTACGACGACGACGAGATCGGCGCCGCCGAGGGCTGGTTCCGCACCGGCGACTTCGCGCAGACGATCCTGGTCCCGTATCCCCCGGAATCGCCACTGTCGGGCATCGGGGACACCTCCTACCACCCGGTCGTCTGGTACTCGCGCCTCCTCACCGACACCGAGCTCGAGCGTGCCGACGCGGACACCCGCCTCCTGCTGCATTTCGGTGCCGTCGACTACGCGGCCACCGTCTGGCTGAACGGCAGCCAGGTCGCCACCCACGCGGGCGGGCACTCCCCCTTCTCGGCCGACATCACCGACTACCTCGTCGACGGAGGCGAGAACCTCGTCGTGGTGCGAGCCATCGACCGTCCCCTCGATGTCGGCCAGCCGCGCGGCAAGCAGGAGTGGCTGCCCGAGCCGCACTCGATCTGGTACTTCCGCACGACCGGCATCTGGCAGCCGGTCTGGCTCGAGCAGGTGCCGACGACCCACATCACCGAGCTCACCTGGCGCACCACCCGCGGCACCGACAGCGTCGTCCTCGAAGTGCTCTGCAACCGGCCCCTCGAGAACGGCGCGCGGGTCGACGTCGAGCTGCGTTACGACGGCGCTCCCCTGGCGCGGGTATCGGTCGAGTCGCTCACCTCGGGCGCGCCGATCATCGACATCCCTCTGCGCGATCAGCGCAATGGCCAGCACTACGAGAATCTCACCTGGACGCCCGAGAACCCGCGGCTCATCGACGCGACCGTCACCGTGACCGACGGGACCGCCATCGACTCCGTCGAGTCGTACCTGGGGCTGCGCACCGTCGGAACCGCCGCCGGTCGCTTCCTGCTCAACGACCGGCCGTACTTCGTGCGCTCGGTGCTCGAGCAGGGCTTCTGGCCCGAGTCGCACCTCGCGGCACCGAGCGCCGACGCCCTGCGCGCCGAGGTCCAGCTGATCAAGGACATGGGATTCAACGCGGCGCGCATCCACCAGAAGGCCGAGGATCCGCGGTTCCTGTACTGGGCCGACCGGCTCGGGCTCATGCTCTGGGGCGAGGCGCCCGCGGCGTACGAGTTCACGACCGACGCGATCACCGACCTCACCCGCGAATGGGTCGAGCTGGTGCGCCGCGACCGCTCGCACCCGTCGATCGTGACATGGGTGCCGTTCAACGAGAGCTGGGGCCTGCGCGACCTCCTCACCGATGCGCCGCAACGGGCCTTCTCCCGCGGTCTCTCCGACCTCACCCGGGCGCTCGACCCCACCCGCCCGGTGGTGTCGAACGACGGATGGGAGCACACGCAGTCGGACATCCTCACGGTGCACGACTACGACGGCGACCCGGTGACCTTCGCGGCACGGTACATCGACCACGCTGCGCTCGAGAAGCTGTTCGCGGGCTACGGCCCCTCGCACCGCATCATGATGGCCGAGGGCGAAGCCGACACCGCGACGGTCCCGGTGATGGTGAGTGAATTCGGCGGGATCAAGTTCGAGACCACCGAGTCCGCGCCGGCGTGGGGCTACTCGACGAGCAACACCACCGAGGAGCTCGAGTCGCACCTGCGCGGCCTGTTCGGCGCGCTGCTCGACAGCACCGTGCTCGCCGGATTCTGCTACACGCAGATCACCGACACCATGCAGGAGGCCAACGGCCTCGCCTTCGAGAACCGGGTGCCGAAGCTGCCCATCGAGGTGCTGCACTCGATCATCGCCGCAGAGTCGCGCTCCAAGCCGTAGTTCCGTGCGCCGAAAGGCCGGCGGTCCCACCTCGGTGGAGCCGCCGGCCCTTCGGCATTCTGGTCGGGCGCGTGTCCGCCCGTATACACGGATCAGGAGATCCGACCCAAAACTGGGCAACTCGCACACGGATCAGGACCATTTCGCCGGATACTCCTGATCTGTGCACGAACTCCTGATCCGTGGACCCACCGGACGTCAGCGCGCCAAGTTGTGTGCACCGATCAGGAGATCCGGCCCAAAAGTGGGCAACTCGCACACGGATCAGGACCATTTCGCCGGTTGCTCCTGATCCGTGCACAAACCCCTGATCCGTGTACCTACCGGAGCGTCGGCGCACCCAGCTGTGTACGCGGATCAGGACCAAGCCCGCGACGCGCCGGGGAATCGAGCCGATTGGTCCTGATCCGCGCTCGTTGTCCTGAACCGCGCTCGGCGTCCTGATCCGTGCACATTCTCCTGATCCGTGCACAATTTCCTGATCCGTGTACCCGCCAGGCCCGCCCGGACGGGCCCGGGTGGGCGCTGTCAGCCGAGGAGGGGGCGCTGGGCGGTGCGCTGGCGTTCGTAGTCGGCGCGAGCCTGCTGGGTGCTCGGCAAGGTCGACTGCTCGGCGACCGGGACGTCCCACCAGCCCTCGCCGTCGGGCGCGTAGAGCAGCGGGTCGGCGTCGACGTGCACCAGCGTGGTGCGGGACGAGGCCTTCGCGTCGCGCACCGCGCGTTCGAGATCGCGCACGACGTCGGGACCGGGCCGCACCTCGATCACGTCGACGCCGTACGAGCGCGCGTTCGCCGCGAGATCGATGGGCAGGTACTGCTCCTCCGCGAAGTCGGGCGCCGCCGTGTCCTGCCTGCGGTACTTGGTGCCGTACCGGTCGGAGCCGACGGTCTCCGAGAGGTGACCGATCGACGCGTACCCGTGGTTCTGCACGAGCACGACGACGATCTTCAGACCCTCCGCCACCGCGGTGACGAGTTCGGTGTGCAGCATCAGGTACGAGCCATCGCCCACCATGACGAGCACGTCGCGGTCGGGAGCGGCGCGGCGCACACCCAGTCCCCCGGCGATCTCGTAGCCCATCGTCGAGAACGCGTATTCGACGTGGTAGCCGAGCGGGTCGCGCACGCGCCACAGCTTGTGCAGGTCGCCGGGCAGCGCTCCGGCCGCCTGAACGAGCACGTCGGTCGGGTCGCTGGCGGCGAGCACCGCGCCGATGATCTCGGCCTGCCCGGGCAGTTCCGCACCCGAGGGGGCGAGGGCGCGGTCGACGACGGCATCCCACTCCGCCTTCTCGGCGGCGACGCGGTCGGCGTAGGACTCGTCGACCCGCCAGCCGGCGAGCTCCGTCGCCAGCGCATCGAGCGCGCGGCGGGCGTCGGCGATGACGGGCAGCTGCGAGCCGTGCTTGTACGCGTCGAACGAGGCGACGTTGATGTTGACGAAGCGCACCCCGGGCCGCTGGAAAGCGGAACGGCTGGCCGTGGTGAAGTCGCTGTAGCGCGTGCCGATGCCGATCACGACGTCGGCGTCGGCCGCCAGCCGGTTGGAGGCGGTCGATCCGGTCGCGCCCACACCGCCCAGGTACTGCGGGTGGTCCCAAGCGAGCGACCCGACGCCCGCCTGCGTCGCACCGACGGGGATGCCGGTCGCCTCGACGAGGGCACGCAAGGCGTCTTCGGCGCCGGAGTAGAGCACTCCTCCCCCGGCGACGATGAACGGTGCCGTCGCACCGCGGATCGCCTCGACGGCGCGGGCGAGCTCCTCGGGCTCGGCAAGCGGGCGCCGCACGTGCCACTCGCGAGGCTGCAGGAACTCCACCGGGACCTCAATGGTCTCGGCCTGCACGTCTTCGGGCAGCGCGATCGTGACCGCTCCCGTCTCGGCGGGGTCGGTCAGTACGCGCATGGCGGCCAGCGCGATCGAGAACAGCTGCTCGGGGCGCTGTACCCGGTCGAAGAAGCGGGAGACCGGACGGAACGCGTCGGTCACCTGCAGTCCAAGGTCGTGCGGATGCTCGAGCTGCTGCAGCACGGGGTCGGCGACGCGGGTCGCGAAGGTGTCGGAGGGCAGCAGCAGCACGGGGAGTCGGTTGGCGGTGGCGAGCGCCGCACCGGTCAGCATGTTCGCTGCTCCCGGGCCGACGGACGCGGTGGCCGCGTAGGTCGCGCGGCGGCGCCGCATGCGCGCGTAGCCGACCGCCTGGTGCACCATGGCCTGCTCGTTGCGGGCCTGGTGGTAGGGCATGAGGCCCGGCTGCTCGGTGTCGAGCTGCAGCAGCGCCTGCCCGATGCCCGCGACGTTGCCGTGCCCGAAGATGCCGAAGGTGCCGGCGATGGTGCGCTCGCGGACCTCGCCGTCGACGGTCCACTGGTTGGCAAGGAACGTCGTCAGCGCCTGCGCGACCGTCATCGTGCGGGTCGAGGGGCCGTCCTGCGGGGTCTCGGCCGAGGGGGTGATCATGCGTGCGGCTCCTTCGCCAGGTACGGCAGACGGGGGTCGGGCTGCTGATCGGTCCACGATCCGCGCACCCAGCCGTGGGCGGGGTCGTCGGTGATCCGCCAGGCGCGTTCGGCGCCGGGGCCCGCCATGACGTTGAGGTAGTAGAGGTCGTACCCGGGGGCGGCGACCGCGGGCCCGTGGTAACCGTACGGCACCAGGGCGACGTCGCCGGTGCGGACGAGGGCGCTCGTGTCGATCGGTCGCGTGTCGGAGGCGTAGGTCGCGAACATCCCGAACGGGGCGGCCTCGCCCGGCGCCTCGGTTCCGCGGGCGACGGCGGACTCGAAGTAGTAGATCTCCTCGAGCTCGCTCTCGTGCGGGCCCTGCTCGTCGTGCTTGTGCGCGGGATACGACGACCAGTTCTCGGCCGGAGTGATCACCTCGCAGACGATGAGCTTCTGCGCGACGAGGGCGCCGGGCACCCCGAAGTTGTGCACCTGCCTCGTCGAGCGTCCGGCGCCGCGGATCTCGACCGGCACCTCGTCGCGACCGAGGACGGCGTTCGGCAGCGACGTCGTGGCGGTCGCCTCCGCGACCGCGACCCGTCCCCGTCCTTCGATGCGCGCCTCCGCGTCGATGCCGAGGTAGAGCACGTCCGTGGGGCCGTCGAAGACGGACGCGCGACCCGACAGCTCCCACCGGTCGGCGCCCGAGGTCACGGTGAAGGCGCCCGCGAGCGGCACGACCATCCGTTCCACGGGCCCCGCCGTCAGGAGCAGGTCACCGTCGAGTTCGGCGATGCGCAGGCCGGTGTGCGCCCAGCCCGGCAGGCCGTCGCCGACGACGCTCTCCCATGGTCCGTCTGCGAGTGTTCCGCGGGAGAACAGCCAGTCGTTCGTCGTCATCGGTGAGGGTCGCCGCCGTCAGTTCTGCGGGAACCCGAGGTCGACGCCGCCGTGCGACGGGTCGAGCCAGCGCGCCGTGATGGCCTTCTGCTGGGTGAAGAACTTGACGCCCTCGGCGCCGTGCGCCTTCGTGTCGCCGAAGAGCGACTGCTTCCACCCGCCGAACGAGAACGTCGCGACCGGCACGGGGATCGGCACGTTGACGCCGATCATGCCGACCTCCACCTCGTTCTGGAAGCGGCGTGCGGCGCCGCCGTCGTTGGTGAAGATGGCGGTGCCGTTGCCGAACGCGCCCGAGTTGATGAGCTCGACGCCGTCCTCGTAGGACGCGACGCGCACCACCGAGAGGACGGGGCCGAAGATCTCCTCGGTGTAGACCCGCGACGAGGTGGGCACCCGGTCGATCAGGGTGGGGCCCAGCCAGAAGCCGTTCGGGTCGCCGTCGGGCTGCACGTCGCGACCGTCGACGACGATCTCGGCGCCGTCGGCTTCGGCGATCTCGATGTAGGACGCCACCTTGTCGCGGTGCTGCTTCGTGACCAGGGGCCCCATGTCGCAGGAGCGGCGGCCGTCACCGGTGACGAGCCCGGCCATGCGCTCCTTCACCTTCGCGATGAGTGCATCCGCCACCGTCCCTGCGGGCTCGGCCGTCCCGTCGCTTCGCGCCGCGCCGGAACCGGCACGCAGGGGCCCATCGACGACGACAGCGACGGAGATGGCCATGCAGCGCTCCCCCGCCGAGCCGAAGCCGGCGTTCACGGCGGAGTCGGCGACGAGGTCGAGGTCCGCATCCGGCAGCACGAGCATGTGGTTCTTCGCCCCGCCGAGCGCCTGCACCCGCTTGCCGTGCTTCGCCGCGGTCTCGTAGATGTACTGCGCGATCGGGGTGGAGCCGACGAACGAGATGGAGCGGACGTCCGGGTGGGTGAGAAGGCCGTCGACCGCGACCTTGTCGCCGTGCAGCACGTTGAACACGCCGTCGGGAAGTCCCGCTTCTGTGAACAGCTCGCCGATCCACACCGCCGCGGAGGGATCCTTCTCGCTCGGCTTCACCACGACGGTGTTGCCCGCCGCGATCGCGATCGGGAAGAACCACATCGGCACCATCGCCGGGAAGTTGAACGGCGAGATGATGCCGACCACGCCGAGCGGCTGCCGGATCGAGTAGACGTCGACACCGGTCGAGACCTGCTCGGAGAACTCGCCCTTCAGGTGGTGCGCGAGCCCGGTCGCGAACTCGACGATCTCCTGCCCGCGGGTGATCTCGCCGAGCGCGTCGGAGAGGACCTTGCCGTGCTCGCTCGTGATGATCTCGGCGAGTTCGCCCTTGCGCGCGTCGAGCAGCTCCCGGAACTTGAACATGATCGCCTGACGGCGAGCCAGCGACAGGTCGCGCCAAGCCGGATAGGCGGCCTTCGCGGCGGCGACCGCCGCGTCGATGTCCTGCTGGTCGGCGAAGGCCACCTGCTTGGTGACCTGCCCGAGCGCGGGGTCGTAGACGTCGCCCGTGCGGTCGCCGAGGCCCGCGGCGGCGGCGCCGCCGATCCAGTGCGGCACCACCGGGAGCTCCCCGCTCTGCTGCGCGGTGCCGGTCTCTGTGGCCATCGAAGTCGTCATCGTGTTCTCCTTGAACTGGATCAGTCGTGAACCGGATCAGTACTGCTGCGCGACGGCGCTCGCGTGGACGAGCCCGGCGGCGGTGTCGACGGCGCCGATGACGTCGTCATCGTCGGGGTAGAGCAGGGTGCGGCCGACGACGAGCCCGCGCATCCCGGGGAGCGCCAGCGCGGTCTCCCACGAGGCGAAGGTCTCATCCTGACCCGCGACGGGATCGCCTCCGAGCAGCAGTGTGGGCATCGTCGTCGCCTCCGCCACGCGCTCCATCTCGGGGACGACCGGCAGCTTCAGCCAGGTGTAGGCGGAGGATGCGCCGAGCCCGGAGGCGATCGCGACCGACTTGATGACCGCGTCGGTCGACAGATCGTTGCAGATGCGACCCTCGCGCCACTCGCTCATGAACGGCTCGAGCATGATCGGCAGTCGCGCCCTCGCCGCGGCCGTGACCGCCGCCGCCGCGGCCTCGAGGGTTGCCGCGGTGCCGGAGTCGTCGAGGTTGATGCGCAGGAGCAGCTTGCCGACATCGATCCCATCCCGCGCCATCGACGGCACGTCGTACGAGGTGAAGCGGTCGTCCATCTCGAAGGCGGCGCCCTGCAGCCCGCCGCGGTTCATCGAGCCGACGATGACCTTGCCCTCGAGCGCCCCGAGCACGGCGAGGTCTTCGATGATGTCGGGGGTGGCGAGCACGCCGTCGACTCCGGGACGGTCGAGGGCCGCCGCGAGGCGGGCGAGGAGCTCGACGCGGCTCGCCATCGCGGTGCTCCGGGAGCCGACGCCGAGTGCGCCGCGAGCGGGGTGGTCGGCGGCGACGATGAAGAGACGGCCGTCATCGCCGAAGAGCGAGCGTCGGCTGCGGGCGCGCAGGGCGTCGCCGATGAGCTCGGGGTGCTCGGCGCGGATGCTTCTGAGCCGGTCGAAGTCAGGCATTGGCCGCCGTCCGTTCGATCAGGTGCTCGACCTCCGCCGCGTCGGGCATCGCCGTCGAGCACTCCCGCTTGCCTGCGACGATCGCGCCGGCGGCGTTGGCCCAGCGCATGGTGCGCTCGAGGTCCCAGCCGCCGAGCAGCCCGTGACAGAGCGCCCCGCCGAAGGCGTCTCCCGCTCCGAGGCCGTTCACGACGTCGACGAAGAACGGGGCCACCTCGACGCGCTCGTCGCGCGTCTTGGCGAGAACTCCCTTCGGGCCCTGCTTCACGATGGCGAGATCGATCCCACGCTCGAGCAGCGCGTCGGCCGCGCGGTCGGGGTCGGTCTCACCGACGGCGATCTCGCACTCCTCGCGGTTGCCGACCGCGACGCTGACGTGCTCGAGGGCCTTCGCCACCTGGGCGCGGGCCTCGGCCGCGTCGCTCCAGAACATGGGTCGGAAATCGAGGTCGAGCACGGTGTGGGCACGCCGTCCCCGCGCCTGCCACGCGGCGAAGTGCGCCTCGCGACTCGGCTCGCGGCTGAGTCCGGTCACGGTCGACCAGTAGATCCGGGCCGACGCGATGGCGTCGAGGTCGAGCTCGTCAGCGCGCACCATGAGGTCGGGAGCGATCGGTTCGCGGTAGAAGTACAGCGGGAAGTGGTCGGGCGGGAAGATCTCGCAGAACGTGATGGGGGTGTGCAGCTCCGGCACCGGGGTGACGAACTCGTCGGAGACGCCGAGCCGCAGGAGCTCCCGACGCACGTAGACGCCGAACGGGTCGTCCCCGGTGCGACTGATGAGGCCGGCGGACCTGCCGTAGCGCGCGGCGGCGACGGTGACGTTGGCCGCGGATCCGCCGAGGTACTTCCCGAACGTCGAGACGTCCTCGAGGCCGACGCCGTCTTGCAGTGGATAGAGGTCGACACCGACGCGACCGATGGCGAGGACGTCGAGCGGATCGACGGCGTGCAGGGAACTCAATACGGGCGATCCTCTTCGATCGGGCGAGTCAGACTTTGTAGTGACAAAGGATGACTTTAGAGGGTGTGAGCCCGTTTCTCAAACATCACACACCGGGGACGGCGCCGGAAGCGATCCGGTACCCGGCACTCGCCGGGTCGCCCCTCGGCGATCGCGGATGGCGTCCGTTCATCCGACGCAGGCGAGCGTGGACCGTGGGCGGCCCGAGCGCCCGAGCTCTCCTCTGCGCTAACGAAAGAAGCGCCCGGCTCAACCGAAGTCGAACCGGGCGCTGTGTCGAGCCGAGGTGTCAGGCCTGCGGGGCGGCCGCCTCGCCCTGCTCTTGCGCCGCCTTCGCGGCGGCGTAGCGCTCGCGGACGTCGTCCATGTCGAGCGCCTTCACCTGGGTGATGAGATCGTCGAGCGCGGCGCCCGGGAGAGCGCCGGGCTGCCCGAAGATCGGGATTCCGTCTCGGTAGACCACGAGAGTCGGGATGGAGCGGATGCCGTACTCCGCCGAGAGCTCCTGCTCCGCGTCGGTGTCGACCTTCGCGAACGTGATCTCGGGGTTGACCTCACTGGCCTTCTCGAAGATCGGAGCGAACTGCTTACAGGGGCCGCACCAGTCGGCCCAGAAGTCGATGAGCACGATTCCGTCGGCGACGGTCTCGTCGTGCGTCTCTTTGGTCATAGTTGTCGTCGCCATATCCCCTACAACAGCAGAGAACGCCGCGACATTCCAGGTGCAGGCGAGCGCGTCATGCTCCGAGGCTTGGGGGTGACCCGCCGGTGAGCGCCGCCTGCAGTCGGCGGATGTTCTCGCCGAGGACTCCCGTGGCGAGCAGACCCGAGCCGAGCGGGCCGGACGGGTCCTTCCCGAGGGGCGGCAAGGTCCGCAGCGCGGCGGCGACCGCAGAGCCCATGCTGCCGAGCTGCCATGAGATCTCGGCGTCGACCGCCGAAGACGGGTCGGCCGCCGTCCAGTCCCGCCGCCCTCGCGGCGTAGGCGGCGGCGCCGAGCGCGTGCGCGCCCATGTGCGCCACTCCGGACGCCTGAGCAGCCGAGCGCGCGGCGGCGACAGCGGCGCGCCCGCTCACCGAGTGGACAGCCCTGCCCGCGACGAACCTCCTTCGGATCTCCCCCGCGGCGTCGAGCTCCCCCGCGGCGAAGGCGCGTGCCCGGGAGATGGCGTCACGGGGCCGTCTGTCGTGAGGCGCTTCAGCTTCGAACAGCGGGAGGACGCGCTCGGCGCAGTCGGCGGCCCACGCCGCGACCAGACGACGATCGGTCTCGGCCAACGTCTGCGGCGACGGCATACCGTCACTCTGACACGAGCACGCCTGCGCGGCGACTCAGGCGGTGGTGGCGGGGGCTCCGTGACGGCCGAACGGCAAGAGGCCGTCCGGGTCGACAGCCGCGCGGACACGATCCAGCCGATCGTTCTGCTCCGCGCTCCAACTGCGCTCGACCTGGCCCGGCTCGTTGCTGCGGCCGACGAAGTTGATCATCGACACCGGCGCCTGCCACGGCGCCAGTGCGGCGAAGACGCCTCGGATCACCTGAGGGATGACGGTCTCGAGCAGCTCCGGCACGGGCGCTCCGACGACGTGCACGCCGTAAGCCGAGTCGCGTCCGCCGATCGCGTTGGGGATCTCGGGCTCACGGCCGACCGCACCGCCGAGAACCCGCACTTCGACGGCGATCAGGGGCACGTCAACCTCGGGGCCGGCCGCGGCGAGCAGGGCGTCGACGGCGTCGCGGCCGAAGGAGCTCAGCGTGAGGCCGCCCTCGGTGGCGGCGAGCGGCGTCACCGGGTCGGCGTGGATCATGCCGATCGCGGCGTAGGGCATCACGCCGATCGCGTCGAGCAGAGGCGAGCCGGCGGCTCGGATCGGGGCGAGGATGCGCTCCGCCTCCTCGGCGCTCGTCAGCGCCGCGTAGCGCACGTGGGCGACGAACCGTCCGCGGATCGGCTCGGGCAGGTCGGGCAGCGGCGGCAGCCGGAGCAGCGCGATCGACGCGGTCACCGTGTCGGGCAGCCCGGTCGACCAGTCGCTGAACGCCTCGAGCACCGAGCGCACGTCGGTGTCGGGGAAGAACAGCCCGCCACCGTAGAACTCGGCGATCGGGAACAGGTCGATGGTCACGGCGGTGACGACGCCGAATCCTCCCTTGCCGCCGCGCAGCGCCCAGAACAGGTCGGGATGCGAGTCGGCATCGACGGTGATCGCACCGTCGGCGGGGGTCACGATCTCGAACGCGCGCACGTGGTCGGCCGCGAAGCCGTAGCTGCGGGCGATCGGGCCGAGCCCGCCGCCGAGCAGGTAGCCCATCACGCCGACACCGGGGGCCGACCCGTTGAGCGCGGCGAGGCCGTGCGGGGTGACGGCGGCGAGGACCTCGTTCCAGGTCGTTCCGGCCCCGATCCGGGCGGTGCGCGCATCGAGGTCGACATCGACCGACGCGAGACCGCGCGTGCTGACGGCGATGCCGCGATCGGTGTCGCGCAGCACCCCGTGCCCGAGCCCCAGCACGACGAGCGGAGCGCCGGCGCCGCGGGCGGCGTCGACCGCGGCGGTGACGTCAGCGACGCTCTGCGCCGCCACCACCACCTCCGGGGTCTGGCGGATGGCGAGGTTGAAGGCGCTGAGCTCAGCGGTGTAGTCGGCGTCATCGGGCGTGAGCACGCGCGATGCTCCCGCCTCCCGGACGGCGTCGGCCAGGGAGGTCGTCATCATGAGATGTCCTGTCGTCGGTGGGTCGATGGGCCGAACTTCAGTGGCGACGGCGATGACGACGAGGGGCAGCATCGCCGATGACGTCGCGGACGCCGGCCGGGGCTGGCGCCCATGGTGCACCCAATGGCACCGCGCTGACAAGACCTCACCTTCGAGCGGTCCGCCTTCGTGCCGACGACGGCGCAGGTCAGCCGGAGTAGGCGTACGCGGCGATCCAGTCGATATAGACGTGCCCTGCCACCTCGGGGGCCGGCGCGGGTGCGATGAGATGCGTCTCGGTCTGCAGCGTCCAGCGCATCGGCTTCGTGGGGAGGGCGCTCGGGTCGGTGGTCGTCCAGCTCTGTCCGTCGAGGATGAAGGTCAGGCTGCCCGGCCGCCACTCGATGGTCGCCGTGTGCCACGACTGCGTCGTCTGCTCGGTGTCGACGTAGTACGCGTTGTCCTGCGGGCTGCCGAATACGTCGTGCGAGGCACCCTTGATGGTGCCGTCGAGCTCGGTCTCGGGGAAGTCGATCTCGCCGTCGCTCCAGTCGTCGCTCGACGGCCAGAGCAGCCAGGCGATCTTGTATCCGGGCAGGTAGTCGGTTTTGAAGCGCACGCTGTACCGGCCGTACATCTGCCCTTCCCACCAGCCGCCGTCGAGCGACGGGGTGAGGGCGCACACCTGGGGCGTCACGCCGCGGGTGTGCAGGTAGCAGTCGAAGAGACCGTCGTGCGCGGTGGTCGTCGTGCTGCTCGAATACAGGCCGGCCTGCCCCTGGGGCCGTCCCTCGCGCGCCGACGTGTCGAGCGAGCCGTCGTAGCTCGCGAAACCGGGATAGCGGGAGGCGAATGTTCCGAGCGGTGCGTCGCGGGTGAAGTCCTCGACGAGGAGTTGTCGCCATTCCGGCAGGTCACCCTGCGGGGCCGCTTCGGAACCGCCGCCCGTGACGGGCGGCGGCGCCGCGTCGGCGGGCGGCACGGCGGTCTCGGTGGGCGCCGGAGCGGGAGTCGCGGGCGGAGCCGGTTCGGGATCGGGGATGGCCGGGGTGGCGTGTCTCATCGTCCTCCAGAGGCTTCGCGCCTGCGCCGCCGTCGGAGCGTCCTCCCCCATCGACGAGGCCAGTCTGCTCATCGCCCCGAAGAGCTCGTCCGAGGTCGCCGCTGCGGCCGACGGCGCGAAGTCGACGGTGAGTCCGTCGGGTCCGGCGCCCGCAACGGTGTCGTCATCGGTCAATCGCACGATGACCGCATCGGCGCCGGCGGCGGAGGCGGGCAGTGCCGCATCACTCGACCCCCAGCGTCCGATCCCGGTACTGGTGCGGGGCGCAGACGTCGGCACCGGGATGTACGAGACATCGGGATCGGTCGCGGCTCGGTCGAGGTAGCCGAGCACCCCCACGGTCCGCTCGGCGTCCGTCGCACGGTTCGAAACCGTCAGTCGACCGGTTTCGCTGAGCGGGATGATCTCGACGCGGTCGCCGACATCCCGGCCGTCACGGTCGGTGGGGAGGGCGACGCAGTGCGCGCCGTCGGGGCCGCACAGCTGCGCTCCGCCGTCGTAGGAGACTCCCGCCGCGGTCAGGGCTCCGAGGACCGCGACGATCGCCGCCGCGGCGACGACGTTGCGGCGTCGCGCGTCGGGCGCGGCGCGATGTGCTCGGGACAAGCGGGGCTCCTCGGGGGCGTCGAGGTCCGCGGGGGCGGAATCCGAGTCGAGTCTAGGGCGACCTCACCACGCGGTCGCTGCCCGGTCACCCCACGCGACCAGTGCGGCACGTACGTCCTGCTCGACGAGCTCGGCGTTCACTCGCGCGCCGACGCGCATGCCTGCTGCGGCGGCGACCGCCAGAGTCGCGGCGGGGTCGGTGCCGTTGCCCGCCGACCAGACGCCCGGGATCGCCGTTGCGCCCATCTCGTCGGCGGCGATCATCCGCCCCATGGGATGCTCGCTGAGCGTGCCGCCGAGCTGTTCGAAGAGCTCGCCGCGCGCGGTGGCCCGAGGAGCGACCACGAGGGCGTCGAACGGCAGCTCGGTGCCGTCGTCGAGCTCGACCCCGGTGAGCGCGTCGCCGTCGTGCCGCACCCGGAGGATCCGGGAGTCGACGACCCGGATTCCGCGGGCGTCGAATCGTCGGCGCTCGTCATCGGTCGGGGCGGGGGCGTCGTGCAGCACGACGGTGACGTCGTCGCTGAGTTGCCGGAACAGGTGCGCCTGATGCGACGCGTTCGACCCGGTGGCGATGACCCCGATCCGCTTCCCCCGCACCTCCCAGCCGTGGCAGTACGGGCAGTGCAGCACCGAGGTGCCCCAGAAGGCCCTGAGCCCGTCGATCGCCGGCAGTTCGTCGCGCACTCCTTGGGCGAGCACGAGCTGACGGGCGTGCGCTCGCCCTCCGGAGAGCGAGTCGACGACGACGACGCCGTCGGCGCCTGGCCGAGCAGTCAGGACGGTGTCGTCACGGATCTCGACTCCGTACGAGAGGGCCTCGCGGCGTCCGTCGGCCAGCAGCGTCCGCGGCGCGATCCCCTCATGTCCCAGCAGGTTGTGGGCCGATGGCGATGTCGCGTTCCGCGGCTCGCCCGAGTCGATCACGAGCACGCGGCGGAGCGAGCGTCCGAGCGCCACCGCCGCGGCGAGGCCGGCGATCCCTCCCCCGACGACGACCACGTCGAACTCCCTCTCCGGGTTCACGTGTGCTGCGGATGCGTTCGACATGATGGCTCCTCCGTCCGGACCTAATGAGGCCGCGATATCCACCGTACAAAGCGCGTGCGCCTACCGCATAGAATCTTGCGTATGACGCAAGACTCGATCGACGCGGCCATCCGACAACGGATCCGCGGGCTCCGCCTGTCCCGCGGGCTGTCGCTCGATGCGGTGGCCGCGCGCTGCTTCCTCAGCCCGTCGACCCTCAGCCGGATCGAGACGGGACAGCGCCGGATCGCTCTCGATCAGCTGGTGCCGATCGCCCGGGCACTCGACACGACGCTCGAGCAGCTGCTCGACCCGGCGGGCGACGACGACGTCGTGATCCACCCGCAGGCGACCACGTCACGGGGTCGCACGACGTGGGTGCTGTCCCGGGAGCGGGCGATGAACGGCGTCTCGGTCGCGAAGATGCGCATCGAGCCCGGCGGATGGGAGTCGGGCGGCTCGCTGCGCGTGCACCCGGGCCGGGAGTGGTTCACCGTGCTCAGCGGCGTCGTCATGCTGCGCCTCGGCGAGCGGACCATGCTCGTGCACCCGGGCGACGCCGCTGAGTTCTCGACGATGACGCCGCACTCGATCGAGCCACACGGAGGGCCGGTCGAGATCCTCACCATCTTCGATCGGGACGGCGAGATCGCCCACCTCCGCAGTCGTTCCTCCGAGGGCGCCGACTAGACCCGCCACTCGGCGAGGAACTCCTCGACGCTCTTCGTCTCGAGGTCGAGCTCCACCTGGCCGAGGAGATGGTGAGGGTCGCCGATGTCGGCGCGCGTCCTGATCACCTCGCGTCCGCTGTCCAGACGCTCGACGACGAGGTCGTAGGTGCCGACATCGTCGCCCTCTCCCGCGCCTCCCGCGGCGAGCACGGTGGCCCAGAGCACCCGGAGCGGGTTCAGTCTGCGCGGCTCGAGCCGCGCCGCGAGGTACTCGGCCGCGACCTCCCGCTCGTCCGCGCTCCCGCCCGCGTCGTCCGTCACTTCTTGCGGCGCTCGCGGACCCTCATGTTGAGCACGATCGGGGTGCCCTCGAAGCCGTAGATCTCGCGGAGCCGGCGCTGGATGTAGCGACGGTAGCCGGGGTCGAGGAAGCCGGTCGTGAACAGCACGAAGGTCGGCGGGCGCGTCGACGCCTGGGTGCCGAAGAGGATGCGCGGCTGACGTCCGCCGCGCACGGGGTGCGGGTGGGCGGCGACGAGTTCGGCGAGGAAGGCGTTGAACTTGCCGGTGCCGATGCGGGTGTCCCAGCTCTCGAGCGCGAGCTGCAGGGCCGGGACGAGCTTCTCGAGGTGGCGGCCGGTGCGGGCCGAGATGTTGACGCGCGGCGCCCACGACACGTGCGCGAGATCCTGCTCGATCTCACGCTCGAGGTAGCGGCGGCGCTCGTCGTCGAGCAGGTCCCACTTGTTGAAGGCCAGGACGAGGGCGCGACCCGATTCGAGCACGAGGTCGATGATGCGCACGTCCTGCTCGCTGATCGGCTGGCTCACGTCGAGCAGCACGACCGCGACCTCCGCCTTCTCGAGCGCAGCGGTGGTGCGCAGCGAGGCGTAGAAGTCGGCGCCCTGAGCCATGTGGACCCGGCGACGGATGCCGGCGGTGTCGACGAAGCGCCAGACCTGGCCGCCGAGTTCGATCTGCTCGTCGACGGGGTCGCGGGTGGTGCCGGCGAGCTCGTTGACGACGACCCGGTCCTCGCGGGCCGCCTTGTTCAAAAGGCTCGACTTGCCGACGTTCGGTCGCCCGAGGAGGGCGACGCGGCGCGGCCCGCCGAACTCCTCCTTGGCGACGGCCGACACCTCGGGGAGCACGGCGAGGGCGGCGTCGAGCATGTCGGCCACGCCGCGACCGTGCACCGCCGAGACGGGATGCGGTTCGCCGAGGCCGAGCGACCATAGCTCCGCGGCGAGCGGCTCCTGCACCAGGTCGTCGATCTTGTTGGCGACGAGCAGGACGGGCTTGCCGCTCTGGCGCAGCATCCGCACGACGCGCTCGTCGGTGGAGGTGGCGCCCACGACGGCGTCGACGACGAAGAGCACCACGTCGGCGAGGTCGACGGCGACCTCGGCCTGAGCGGCGACGGACGCGTCGATTCCGCGGGCGTCGGGCTCCCAGCCCCCGGTGTCGACGAGGGTGAAGAAGCGGCCGTTCCACTCCGCGCGGTACGAGACACGGTCGCGGGTGACGCCCGGCACGTCTTCGACGACCGCCTCGCGGCGGCCGAGGATGCGGTTGACGAGCGCGGACTTGCCGACGTTGGGGCGGCCCACGATCGCGAGCACCGGCAGCGCCGGCAGGTACCGCACCTCGTCGGGGTCGTCGATGGAGAGGTCGAGGATGTCGAGGTCGTCGTCGTCGAGCTCGTACTCGCCGAGACCCGCACGGAGGGTCGACGCCCTCTGGGTGGCCGCGGCCTCGTCGATCGAGGCGAGACGATCGCTCAGATCGTCGTCGCCGTCGGGAAGGAACTCGCGGTCTGGGTCTGCCATGGTCCCTCTAGTCTGCCGTACCCGCGCGGCGGTTCAGTCTCCGGCGGGCCCCGCGGCCACGGCGTACTTCTCGACGACGACCGCCGCGAGGGCCGCCAGGTCGGCGAGCGTGGCGATGTCGTCGTCGCTGAACGAGCGTTCACGGAAGTCGAGCACGCAGAGGGTGCCGTAGCTGTGACCGTCCGACGTGATGAGCGGCACACCGGCGCCCGAGCGCAGGCCGAGGCCTCCGGTCACGAGCGAGTTCGCCGACGAGCGCGGGTCCGACAGGGCGTCTTCGATGATCCAGGGCTCACCCGGATCGGTCGACCAGGCCAGGAATGCCGGGTCTCGGTCGATCTGCTCGATGTCCACGCCGTGCTTGGACTTGAACCAGACGCGATCGGCGTCGACGATCCCGAGGAGCGAGATCGGCGTCCCGAGCACACGGGCGGCCAGTGCTGTGACGCGATCGAGTTCGCTGTCGGCCGGAGTATCGAGTACGGCGAGCCGCCGCACCGCCGCGAGCCGCGACGCCTCACCCGATGCAGTGACCGCCGGGTCCACCTGGCGCCGACGCCGACCGATGCTCGAGATGACGAGGTCCCGCAGAGTCAGCATGGCCTCGGACGCCGACGGACGCGCCGCGGGGTCGCGGGCCGTCATGGCGCCGAGCAACGCGCGCCATTCCGGCTCGAGGTCTTCGGGAATCTCGGGATCGCGCATGAGCCTCGCGATCGCCGAGTGCACAACGTCGCCGGGGAAGGCGATCCTGCGGGTGAAGCACTCGAGGAGCACGAGCCCCAGCGAGTAGATGTCGCTCGGTGGACCGACGAGCTCGAGGTTCGCCTGTTCGGGGCTCAGATAGGCGGCGGTTCCGGTGGTCGTTCCTTCGTCGGGGAGCTGACGGTCGGCCGGGCGGGCGATACCGAAGTCGAGCAACTTGGCTCGTGGCCGCATCCCCCCGCTGCGGTAGTGGGTCATCATGATGTTCGCGGGCTTGACATCGCGGTGGACCAGTCCGTGGTGGTGCAGGAACTCGAGCGCCTCGGCGAGGTCGTGCCCGAGGTAGGCGATATCGCGCGGAGTCAGCTCGTCTTCCTCGAGTTTGACCTTGAGGTCGGCGCCGTCGACCAGCTCCATCACGAGGAAGATCCGGTCTCCGTGCGCGGCGTCCTCGTCGACACCGGCATCGAGGAGCGTCACCAGGCCGTGATGCGTGAGCCCGGCGGTGATCTTCGCCTCCCGCTCCTGCTGCTGCACCGCCTCGGGCGTCGTGGCCGCCGCGGTGAAGACCTTGATGGCGACGTCGCGGCCGAGGGCGTCGTCGTGGGCGCGCCAGACGGTCGCCATCCCCCCGGAACCGATTCTCTCGATGAGGTGGTAGCGGCCGTGCATGACGCCATTGGTGGCGAAGGAAAGAGGCATGCGCGCTCACTCTCGTCGCGTTCAGACTAAGTGAAAACGATTCCCGCATGCGTGAGCGATGCTCACGAATACGTCGGATGACGTCAGCGCTCTCCCGCGCGGACCAGGTCGACGAGCGCCTCGACGGTGCCCTCGAAGTCGAGCGCCGACGAATCGAGGGTGGTCACGCCCTCCGCCGCGGTCATGAAGTCGACGACCTGGCCATCCACCCGGTCGCGTTCGCTCACCTGACGGGCGACCTCCTCGGCCGACACCCCGGTGAGCTCCCCCGCGCGGCGAGCGGCGCGGATCTCGGGGTCGGCGGTGAGAAGGACCCGGACGGAGGCGTCGGGGGCGACGACCGTCGTGATGTCGCGGCCTTCGGCGATGACCCCGGGCTCCCCTGGCGCGTCGAGCAGGTCGCGGAACTGCTCGTTGAGGCGGCGACGCACGGTGGGGATGCGGGCGACCGAGCTGACCGCCGCGGTGACCCGAGGCTCGCGGATCGCGGCCGTCACGTCGTGCTCGCCGATCCGCACCACGGTGTCGGTCGGGTGCGTCGAGATGCGGAAGTCCCAGTCGTCGAGCAGCGCCGTCACGGCGTCGGCGTCGGTCGCGTCGATGCCCCGCTCGAGGACGAGCCAGGCTAGGGCGCGGTAGGCGGCGCCGGTGTCGAGGAAGGCGAACCCCATGCTCTTCGCGGCGGCGCGGCTGACGCTCGACTTGCCACTGCCCGCAGGCCCGTCGACGGCGACCACCGTCCGTGTCCACGCCCTCATCCGGCGATCCTCCATCCTCGTTCGATCAGGTCGCGTTCGAGGGCCGCGACCGCTTCGGGCAGCACGGACACCTCGACGATGCCGATGGGCGCCCCCGGCGAATGCTCGAGACGAAGGTCCTCCAGGTTCACCCCGAGGTCGCCGATCTCGGCGAACAGGCGGGCGAGCTGCCCCGGCCGATCGTCGATCAGCACGACGAGACTCGCGTACCGAGCGTCCTTGCCGTGCTTGCCGGGCAGACGGGCGACTCCCGCGTTACCGGCCGCCAGCGCGTCGACGATCGCTCGTCGGGCCCCGTCGGGTCGTTCGTCGCCGATGCGCTCGAGCGCGTCGACGACGACGTCGAGATCGTCGCGGAGGGCTCGGAGGATCGCTGCGACGGGCACGGCGTTCGCCGACAGGATCTGCAACCACAGCCCCGGGTCGCTGCCGGCGACGCGGGTGACGTCGCGAACCCCCTGCCCCGCGAGGGCGAGCGCGGCGTTGTCACCGTCGGTCAGCCGCGCGGCGAGCAGCGACGAGACGACCTGGGGCGCATGCGAGACGAGCGCGACGCTCGCGTCGTGCTGCGCCACGGTCATCTCGACCGGGACGGCGCCGAGGTCGAGGATCATGTCCTCGATCGCCGCCGCACGGCGGTAGCTGATGGCGTCGTGACCGGCGAGCACCCACGGGCGTCCGAGGAAGAGGTCGGCCCGCGCGGCGGCGGGACCGCCGATCTCGCGTCCCGCCATGGGGTGCGTGCCGAGGTAGCGCGACAGGTCGGCGCCGGCGCTCTCGAGTTCGCGCAGGGGGGCGAGCTTGACGCTCGCCACGTCGGTCACGAGGGCATCGGGGTGCGCGGCGAGCTCGGCGCCGACGACCTGGGCGGTCACATCCGGCGGCACGCAGACCACGATGAGCGCGGGGGCGTCGTCGTCGCGCGGCGCACGACCGGCGCCGTAGTCGATCGCAAGGCGCGCGTTCGAGGGCGAGGCGTCGTCGACGATCACGTCGACGCCGCGGGCGGTCAGCCCGAGCCCGATGCTCGCGCCGAGGAGGCCGGATCCGACGATGCGGACGCTGCCCTCGAGCCGTCTGTCGCTCACGTGTCCGTCCCTCCGGGCCCGCCCTGTCGCGTGGTCGGCGCCGATCCGCTCGCGGCCCGGTCGGGGTCCACTGCGCCGCGGGACAGCGTGAGGAGCTGGCCGAGCTCAACCTTAGTGAGCTCGCGCGCCGCTCCCACCGGCAGGGCTCCGAGCTGCAGCGGACCGAAGCTGCGTCGCACCAGTTCGATGACGGGGTGTCCGACCGCGTCGAGCATGCGACGCACGATCCGGTTGCGTCCGGAGTGCAGGGTCACCTCGACGAGGCTGTTGCCGCCGCTCGCCTTCGACTCCGGCAGCAGCCGCGCCCGGTCGGCGACGATGGGACCGTCGTCGAGCTCGACGCCCTTCGTGAGCTGGGCGACGGTGCGCGGCGCGACCTGTCCGCGGACGAGGGCGATGTAGGTCTTCGTCACGCCGAACGACGGGTGCGCGAGTACGTGGGCGAGGGCGCCGTCGTTGGTGAGCAGCAGCAGACCGGAGGTGTCCGCGTCGAGTCGGCCGACGTTGAACAGCCTCTCCTCCTCGACGTCGGTCCATCGGCGCAGGTCGGGCCGCCCCTGCTCGTCGCGGAGCGAGCTGACGACGCCGGTCGGCTTGTTGAGCATGACGTACCGCTTGGTCACGTCGAGCTGCACGGCGACCCCGTCGACCGAGACGAGGTCGTTCTCGGGGTCGATCCGGGTGCCCAGTTCGGTGACCACCGACCCGTTCACCGACACCCGGCCGGCGCCGATCATGTCCTCGGAGACGCGACGCGAGGCGACTCCCGCCGCAGCGAGCACCTTCTGCAGGCGGACCCCGGTGGGTTCGCCGTGTTCATCGACCATCGGTCGTCGCCTCCGAGATGTCGTCGGGGTCCGCGAGGAGCGGGGAAATCGGGGGGAGCTCGTCGAGGGAGTTGATACCGAGCTGGGTGAGGGTGAGGTCGGTCGTGCCGTAGTGGATGGCACCCGTCTCGCTGTCCGTGTAGACCTCGGAGATGAGCCCGCGGGCGAGGAGGGTCCGCACGACTCCGTCGACGTTCACGGCGCGGATCGCGGCGATCTGGCCGCGGCTGATCGGCTGCTTGTAGGCGATGACCGCGAGGGTCTCGAGCGCCGCCGGGGACAGGCGCGACGGGTTCTGGGTGAGCACGAAGTCTCGGACGACGCCGTCGAACTCGGAGCGGGAGTAGACCCGCCACCCTCCCCCGACCTCGCGCAGCTCGAAGCCGCGGCGCACGGATCCGCCGACCCCGTCGTAGTCGTCGACGAGGCGCGCGACGGCCTGGCGCACCGCGGCGACCGGCCGGTCGAGCGCGGCGGCGAGCCCGACGAGCGACTGCGGCTCGTCGGCGACCATCAGGATGGCCTCGACGGCCCGTTCGAGCGGCAGTCCGGCCGCCGGAGACGCACCATCCAAGGGCGTCGAGGTCGCTGCAGACGCTTTGGCGGCGGGAGAACCGAGCCCGAGCAGCACGGCGACGGGCTCGCGCTGTCCGTCGGGTGCCGCGGGTCCATCGGTCGCTGCACGTCCATCAGTCGCCATAGTCGCCCCCGAGGCTCGCGAGCCGGTCGTCGTTCCAGTCGGACGCCGTCCAGCGCAGGGTCAGTTCGCCGAGCGGTTCGATCTGCTCGAACGCGACGCAGTCGCCGCGGTACAGCTCCAGGATGGCGAGGAACCGGGCAATCACCACTCCGGTGCTCGATGCTCCGACGATGAGCTGCCGGAAACTCAGCGGCTCGCCGCGGCGCAGCATCGCGACGACCGTCGCGGCCTGCTCGCGGATGCTCACCCGGGGGGCGTGGAGGTGCGCGAGGCCCACCGACGGCAGGGTTTTCGGCGCGAGCGCGAGCGCGGCGATGCCCGCGAACTCGGCGAGGGAGGTCGTCCACACGAGCTCGGGCGTCTGGGCGCGGAAACGTTCTTCGAGCTTCACCGATCGGAAGCGGCGGGCCGACTCGACCTCGAGGCGCTCGCCGAGGTGCCGCGCGACCTCCTTGAACGCCCGGTACTGCAGCAGCCGCGCGAAGAGCAGATCACGGGCTTCGAGCAGGGCGACGTCCTCGGCGTCGACGAGTTCCCCCTGAGGCAGGAGCCCGACGATCTTGAGGTCGAGCAGGGTCGCAGCGACGACGAGGAACTCACTGGCCTCGTCGACGCTCGACAGGTCGCCGCTCGCCGCATCGGCCTCGAGCGCGCGCAGGTAGGCGAGGAACTCGTCGGTGATGCTCGACAGCGCGATCTCGGTGATATCGAGCTCGTGCTTCGCGATGAGGCTGAGCAGCAGGTCGAACGGCCCGTCGAACGAGCCGACGCTCACCGTGAAACCGGCCGGCTTCGTCTCCGTGGCCGGGCCCATGGGCGCCGGTACCGGCGCGGCGCGAAGCGGCGGGACGACCGAGCCCGCAGGGACCGCCACGGCCTCAGGCAACGGCGCCGCGGACCACCAGCTCCCGCGCCAGCTGCCGATAGGCCTGCGCGGCGGCGTGCTCGGGCGCGAACTGGATGATCGGGACGCCCGCCACCGACGCGTCCGGGAACTTGATCGTGCGCCCGATGACGGTGTCGAGCACCTTCTCGTCGAAGGCCTCGACGACCCGTTCGAGCACCTCGCGGGCGTGCAGGGTGCGGGCGTCGAACATGGTCGGCAGGATGCCGTCGAGCTGGATCGCCGGGTTGAGCCGGTCCTGCACCTTCTCGATCGTCTCGACGAGCAGCGCCACGCCGCGGAGGGCGAAGAACTCGCACTCGAGCGGGATGAGCACGCCGTGGCTGGCCGAGAGCGCGTTGACGGTCAGCAGACCGAGCGACGGCTGGCAGTCGATGAGGATGACGTCGTACGCGTCGGTGACGCGGCGCAGCACCCGGGCGAGGGTCTGCTCGCGAGCGACCTCGTTGACGAGGTGCACCTCGGCCGCCGAGAGGTCGATGTTCGCCGGGATGACGTCGAAGCCCGGGATGCTGGTCTGCTGGATCGCCTCGAACGGGTCGCGGACCGTGCCGATCAGCAGGTCGTAGATCGTGACGACGTCGTGGGTGTCCGCGCCGAGACCCGCCGACAGCGCACCCTGAGGGTCGAAGTCGATGGCGAGCACCTTGCGGCCGTACTCCGCGAGCGCGGCGCCCAGGTTGATCGTGGTGGTCGTCTTACCGACGCCGCCCTTCTGGTTGCACAGCGACACGATCCGGGCGGGGCCGTGTCCGCGCAGCGGCGGCGGTTCGGGGAACTCCCGCTTGGGTCTTCCGGTCGGGCCGAGCACTTCGCCTTCGGTACCCACGGTCGCTCGACCCTTCACTTCACTGCTGTGCGTCATCCCGACGTCCCTTTGAGCTCGCGGCCGCCTCCGGCCATCCCCGATCCCCCAGTGTAGAGGGGCGTCATCGCGCCCGCGGGTGGCTCGCCGCGTACACGTCGCGCAGGGTGTCGATCGTCACCAGCGTGTAGATCTGCGTCGTCGACACCGACGAGTGCCCGAGCAGCTCCTGCACGACCCTCACATCGGCGCCGCCCGCGAGGAGGTGCGTCGCGAACGAGTGTCGGAACGTGTGCGGCGACAGGGCGATGTCGAGCTGCGCCCGTTCGGCGGCGGCACGGATCGCAAGCCACGCGCTCTGGCGGGACATCCGTGCCCCGCGCGGGCCGAGGAACAGCGCCGGGGTGGCGTGACCCTGTCGCGCCCATTCGGGGCGAACCCGCACGAGGTACTCGTCGATCGCGCGGAGCGCCACGCTTCCGACGGGCACTACGCGCTGCTTGCCGCCCTTGCCGCGCAGCCGCACGCTGCGGTCGCCCTCGAGATCGTCGACGTCGAGCGACACCGCCTCGCTGATGCGGGCGCCGGTGGCGTAGAGGAGTTCGAGGAGGGCGCGGTCGCGCATCCGCACGGGGTCGTCCCCCTGCACCGCGTCGAGCACCCGGCCGATCTGGTCGATGGTGAGCGCCTTGGGCAGGCGCATTCCGAGCTTCGGCGGCGCGATGTCGGACGCGGGATCGGCGTCGGTCACCCGGTCGTCGACCAGGAAGCGGTGCAGACCGCGCACGCTCGAGAGCATGCGCCCGACGCTCGCCGCCGACTTGCCCTGCTCGGCGAGAGCCCGGGAGAACGCGGCGATGTCCGCCGGGCGGACGGCGGCGACGTCGTCGACCGCCTCGCCCGCCAGGAACTCGGTGTACGCGGAGAGGTCGCGACGGTAGGCAGCGACAGTGTTCGCGGCGAGACCGCGCTCCACGGTGACATGCCGCAGGTAGCGCGCCGCCGCGACGTCGGGGGTCATCTCACCGGCGGCCGGCGGTCACCAGGTGCCGTCGCCGAGGTGCGGGTGGCGCGGCCACGGCTCGTCGGCGTCGCCGAGACTCGCCCAATCGCCGCGCTGCGACGCGGCGGCGGTGAGGACCCCGATCACGGTCGAGGGGTTCTCGAGGTGGCGGGAAAGCACCGCGGCGGCGGCCTCGTCGAGGTCGACCCAGCGCTTCTCGATGTCGGCCTCCTCGTCGAAACGCTCGAAGGCGTCGATCTCGCGCAGGCCACGAGCCAGGTAGATCCGCACGTTCTCGTTGCTGCCGCCGGGCGAGTTCAGGTACTCGGCCAGCACGTTCCACCGGTCGGCGGCGAGGTCGGCCTCCTCGGCGAGCTCGCGCTTCGCCGCATCGAGCGGCGACTCGCCGTCCTCGTCGAGGAGCCCGGCGGGGATCTCCCAGTCGCGGGCCTTCACCGGGTGCCGGTACTGCTTGATCAGCAGCACCCGCCCCTCGTCGTCGAGGGCGAGGATCGCGACCGCTCCCGGGTGGTCGACGTATTCGCGGACGATCTCCGCGCCGTTGTAGTCGACGGTGTCGCGGACGACGTTCCAGACACGGCCGTCGAAGACGCGCTCGTGCCGGGTGACCGTCAGGTCGGCGCGTTCGTCGCGCAGGTCGCTCTCGGCGCTCACGCGACCTCGACCGCTTCGCTCTCGCCCGCCGCGTCGTCGGACTCGGCGATGTCGAACAGCCGGCTCGCCGCCTGACGGTCGAGCGCGGCGCCGATCAGGCCGCGGAACAGCGGGTGCGAGCGGCTCGGACGCGACCGCAGCTCGGGGTGCGCCTGCGTGCCGACGTAGTACGGGTGCTCCTCGCGGGGCAGCTCGACGAACTCGACGAGGCGGCCGCCGGGCGACGTGCCCGAGAAGACGAGACCCGACGCGGCGATCTGCTCGCGGTAGGCGTTGTTGACCTCGTAGCGGTGACGGTGACGCTCGACCGCCTCGGTCGAGCCGTAGGCCTCCGCCACGATGCTGCCCTCGGCGAGCTCCGCGGTGTAGAGACCGAGACGCATGGTTCCACCGAGATCTCCCCCGGCGAGATGAACGACCTGCTCCGCCATCGTCGCGATGACCGGGAATTCGGTGTCGGGATCGAACTCGCTCGACGAGGCACCCTCGAGGCCCGTGATGTTGCGGGCGTACTCGATGACCATGCACTGCAGGCCGAGGCAGAGGCCGAGCACGGGGATCTTCTGCTCGCGGGCGAAGCGCAGGGCTCCGAGCTTGCCCTCGATGCCGCGGACGCCGAAGCCGCCGGGCACGCAGATACCGTCGACGTCGGCGAGATTGCGCGCCGCGCCCTCGGGCGTCTGGCACTCGTCGGACGGGACCCAGCGGATCTTCACCCGCGAGTTCTGGGCGAAGCCGCCCGCGCGGAGCGCTTCGGTGACCGACAGGTACGCGTCGGGGAGGTCGACGTACTTGCCGACGAGCGCGATGGTGACCTCGAACTTCGGGTCGTGCACGGTGCGCAGCAGCGAGTCCCAGCTCTCCCAGTCGACCTCGTCGGCGGGAAGGCCGAGCGCCTCGACGATGTAGGAGTCGAGTCCCTGCTCGTGCACGATGCGGGGGATGTCGTAGATGCTCGGGGCATCCGGGCAGTTGATGACGGCTTCCTCGTCGACGTCGCACATGAGGGCGATCTTGCGCTTGACGCTCTCCGCGACAGGCCGGTCGCTGCGCAGCACGAGCGCGTCGGGCTGGATGCCGATGGAGCGCAGCGCGGCGACCGAGTGCTGCGTCGGCTTGGTCTTCTGCTCGCCGGACGGGCCGATGTAGGGCACGAGGGAGACGTGCACGAAGAACACGTTCTTGCGGCCGAGCTCGTGGCGGACCTGACGGGCGGCCTCGATGAACGGCTGCGACTCGATGTCGCCGACGGTGCCGCCGATCTCGGTGATGATCACGTCGGGCTTCTCCCCGGTCTCACCGAACGGGAGCCCCGCCTGCAGGCGCATGCGGCGCTTGATCTCGTCGGTGATGTGCGGGATGACCTGCACGGTGTCGCCGAGGTACTCGCCACGACGCTCCTGGGCGATGACGGTGGAGTAGATCTGGCCGGTGGTCACGTTGGCGGCCGCGTCGAGGTTGATGTCGAGGAAGCGCTCGTAGTGGCCGATGTCGAGGTCGGTCTCGGCACCGTCGTCGGTGACGAAGACCTCGCCGTGCTGGAACGGGTTCATCGTTCCCGGGTCGACGTTGAGGTACGGGTCGAGCTTCTGCATGACCACCCGCAGGCCGCGCCTGGTGAGGATGTTGCCGAGACTCGCGGCGGTGAGGCCCTTACCGAGGGAGGAGACGACACCCCCCGTCACGAAGATGTGCTTCGTGATCTTTTCGGATTCGGATCGAGGATCGAAAGCGTCTGCCACGGGGTTCCATCCTAACCGTTGTTTCGGTCGGGCGCCGCTGCCGGGACCGCGAGTTCGAGTAGCTCCTGCGCGTGCGCGAGACCGGTGGCCGAGTCGGGCAGTCCGGAGAGCAGCCGCGCCATCTCGGCGACGCGCTCGTCGCCGTCGAGTCGGCGCACGCTCGACTCGGTGACCGCACCCGACCGGTCCTTCTCGACGCGCAGATGGTTCGTCGCGAACGCGGCGACCTGCGCGAGGTGGGTGACGACGATGACCTGAGCGGATTCGGCGAGGCGCGCGAGGCGGCGTCCGATCTCGATCGCGGCGGCACCGCCGACTCCGGCGTCGACCTCGTCGAACACGAACGTCGGCACGGAACCGCCGGCGGCGAGCACCACTTCGATGGCCAGCATGATGCGGGACAGCTCGCCGCCGGAGGCTCCGCGGCCGAGCGGTCGCGGCTCGCCGCCGGGATGCGGCTGCAGCAGGAACTGCACGGCGTCGCGCCCGAACGCGGTGAAGTCCTCGCGCCCGCGCACGTCGACGATCAGCTGGGCGTCGGGCATGGCGAGAGCGGCGAGTTCGGCGCTGACCCGTTCGGACAGCTGCGCTCCCGCCGCCTGGCGGATGGCGCTGACCTCGTCGGCGAGCTCCCGCGTCACGGTCTCATCGGCGGCGACATCGTGCCGGAGGGCGTCGATGCGGTCGGTGTCGGTGTCGAGTTCGAGCAGCCTCGCGCTCCCCTCGTCGAAGAAGCGCAGACAGTCTTCGAGGGTCGGGCCGTACTTGCGGGTGAGCAGGGTCAGCTCGGCGATGCGCGTCTGCACCGTCTCGAGCTCCCGGGCCGAGTCGAGGTCGAAGCCGGCCGCATAGCCGGCGAGTCCCGTCGCGGCATCGGACGCCTGGTAGGCGAGCGCATCGACCTGCTCGGCGAGGGCCGCGAGCTCGGGGTCGAGGGACGCCGCGCGTTCGAGGGCCCTGCGCGCCTGCGCGAGGAGAGTGAGCACGTCGCGCTCCTCGTCGACCGACTCGGACGAGAGCATCTCGTGCGCCTCCGCGGCGGCGAGACGGAGCTCCTCCGCGTTGCTCAGCCGGTCGGCGCGCTGCTGGAGCTCGTCGAGCTCTCCCGGCTGCGGTGCGAGCACCTCGATCTCGGCGAGCTGCTCGCGCAGTTCGTCGGCCTCGGCGGATCGCTGGTCGCGGTCGGCGACGAGGCGGTCGAGCTCGTCGCGTCCCTCCGTGAAGCGGCGGTGGGCACTCTGGTACTTCGTGAGAACGGGGTCGAGGTCGGCGGCGGCGAAACGGTCGAGTGCCTCGCGCTGGGCGGCCGCGGAGCGCAGACGGATCTGATCGGACTGCCCGTGCACCACGACCAGATGCTCGGCGAGTTCGGCGAGCAGCGCCGCGGGTG
Organism: Herbiconiux sp. L3-i23; assembly: GCF_023734115.1. Taxonomy (NCBI): domain Bacteria; kingdom Bacillati; phylum Actinomycetota; class Actinomycetes; order Micrococcales; family Microbacteriaceae; genus Herbiconiux; species Herbiconiux sp. L3-i23. The sequence goes on along the minus strand of NZ_AP025737.1, from coordinate 1,103,653 downwards.
CGGAGCGTCCGCCGACCGCCGCGCGCGATCGTCCTTCGGCGGCGATAGTCCGGGAGACGAGCAGCTCTGCGGAGCCGTCGCCGAGCTCTTCGACCGACCCGCCCGCATCCTGCACCCGGTCGGCGACGACGCCCGCCGCGGGGACGAGCCACCGGGCCTCGACGCTGGCGCGGTCGGCTCCCGCACGGATGACCCCCGCGTCGGAGCGCTCTCCGAGCAGCAGGCCCACCGCGGTGACCACCATGGTCTTACCCGCGCCGGTCTCGCCGGTGAGCGCCGTGAATCCTCGCCCGAGCGGAAGGGTCGCCTCGCCGATGACGCCGAGGCCGCGGATGCCGATCTCTTCGATCACTCGTGCACCGGTCCTCGCCAGCCGGCGACCGGCAGGTCGAACTTGCGCACCAGCCGGTCGGTGAACGCGCCGCGCTGCAGGCGGGCGAGGCGCACCGGCGTCGCGGAGCGCGACAGCTCGACGCGGGAGCCCGGAAGGAGCTCATGGGTGCGGCGACCGTCGCAGAACAGCACCCCGGTGCCGTCGGTGCGGCGCTGCACTTCGATGGCCAGCATCGTGGTGGGCGCGACGACCAACGGCCGGGCGAACAGGGCGTGCGCAGCGAGCGGCACCACGAGCATCGCGTCGATGTTGGGCCACACGATCGGCCCTCCGGCCGAGAAGGAGTACGCGGTGGACCCCGTCGGTGTGGCGACCACCACACCGTCGCAGCCGAAGCTCGACAGCGGACGCCCACCCACCTCGATGACGACCTCGAGCATCCGCTCGCGGCTCGCCTTCTCGACGGTCGCCTCGTTGAGCGCCCAGCTCTCGTAGGTCACCTCGCCGTCGACGCTGACGCGCACGTCGACCGTCATGCGCTCCTCGACGGCGTAGTCGCGGGCGAGCGCCCGGCGGAGGGTCTCGCCGAGATCGTCGCGCTCGGCTTCGGCGAGGAAGCCGACGTGGCCGAGGTTGACACCGAGCAGGGGAACGGACGCACCGCGCACCAGCTCGGCGGAGCGCAGGATCGTGCCGTCGCCGCCGAGCACGATGACGAGCTCGATGTCCTCGGGCGCGACCTCGCCGAAGCTGGCGAGTCCGTCGAGCGCCGGTTCGAAGCCCAACAGGTCGCGGCGTTCGCTCTCGATCAGCACGGGGACGACGCCCTCGGCGCGCAGCCGGGTGATGACTTCGCACGCCGCTTCGAGCGACTCCCGTCGACCGGTGTGCGAGACCACGAGCATGTACCGCGTGGAACCGGGCTGCGGCGAATCGGGATCGGTCACTGTCACGCTCCTGCGATTCCGGGAAGTCGGGCTTCCCATTCTGTCGGATTCGACCCTCCCGATGCCCTGAGATGCACCAGGTACTCGAGGTTCCCGGCGCTTCCCGCGATCGGGGAGGAGATGACGCCGAGGGTTCCGAGACCCGCATCCCATGCCGCCCACAGCACGCCGGCGAGCGCGTCGGCGCGAAGACCGGCGTTGCGCACGACGCCCTGCTTCACCCGCCCCACTTCGAACTGCGGCTTGACGAGCACGATGAGGTCGGCGCCGTCGGCGGCGATCGACGCGAGCGGGGCGAGGACCTGGCGGAGGGAGATGAACGACAGGTCGGCGACGACCAGCGACGGGCGTTCGGACGAGCCGGTCAGCCGCGCGAGCCCGTCGGCATCGAGCTCGCGGACGTTCACCCCCTCATGGGAGTCGACTCGCGGATCGAGGGCGAGCTCCCCGGCGAGCTGACCGTGACCGACGTCGACGGCGATCACCCGACCGGCTCCCCGCGCGAGCAGCACCTGGGTGAAACCGCCGGTCGAGGCGCCCGCGTCGAGCGCCAGCCTCCCGGCCGGGTCGACCGCGAATGAGTCGAGCGCCGCGAGCAGCTTGAGGGCGCCGCGACTGACCCAGTCGTCGACGGCCGTCACCTCGATCGTGTCCGAGCCGACGACCTTGTGAGACGCCTTGGTCACCGGGCGTCCGCCGACGAGGACGACGCCGTCGGCGATGAGACGGGCGGCGTGGGTGCGGGACCGGGTGAGCCCGCGGAGCACCATGGCGGCGTCGAGACGCTCCGCCTGCGGGTCACTGACGGCCATCGGCCTCGAGATCGCGCTTCAGGTCTTCGAGGAGCCGCGCGTACGCGCCGGCGCGGTCGGCGAGCGGAAGCGCGTCGATCTCCTCCACCGAGTACCGGCCAGCGTCGTCGTCCACGCCTTCGAGGGTACTGCCCGCATCGGACACCGACGGCGATGCAGGTGGCACCGCGGGGCAAGTTAGGTTAGCCTCACCTGGCACCAATCACCTACTAGGAGAGTGTCGATCGTGAGATTCCGCCGTACCGTTCTGCCCGCCATCGCCATGGCAGGAGCGGCAGCATTCGTTCTGGCCGGCTGCGCCTCGGGCGGCTCCGAAGGCACCGCAGGCGGAGGCTCGACCGAGGGCTTCCCCGTCTCCATCGAGACGGCGTTCGGCACCACCGAGATCGACGCGAAGCCCGAGAACGTCGCCGCCGTCGCCTGGGGCAACCAGGACGTTGCTCTCGCCCTCGGCGTCGTCCCCGTCGGCATGCCGTTCATCACCTACGCCGACGACAACGGCGACGGCATCCTCCCCTGGGCTCAGGACGCCCTCGACGAGCTCGGCGGCGAGACGCCCGTGCTGTACGACGAGGTCGACGGCATCAACTTCGAGCAGGTCGCCGACACCGCCCCCGACGTCGTGCTCGCCGCGAACTCGGGCCTGTCCGACGAGGACTACACGACGCTCAGCGAGATCGCGCCGACCATCGCCTACCCCTCGATCCCCTGGTTCACGACGTGGCGCGAAGCCACCACCATGAACGGCGCCGCGCTCGGCCTCGCCGACGAAGCGGATGAGCTCGTCACCGAGACGGAGCAGACCATCGCCGACGCGGCCGCGGCGCACCCCGAGCTCGCCGGCAAGACCTTCGCGTACCTGTGGGTCGACCCGAGCGACACGAGCACCAACTACGTCTACCTGAGCGGCGACGCCCGGGTGTCGTTCCTGCACGAGCTCGGTCTCGAGGACTCCGAGGGAGTGAAGCAGCTCGCCACTGAGAACGACGGCGCCTTCTTCGCGACGGTGTCGGCCGAGAACTTCGACATCCTCGCCGACGCGGACATCATCATCAATTACGGCGGCGCCGGCACGCTCGAGGCCATGCAGGCCGACCCGCTGCTCGGCGCACTGCCCGCCGTGCAGAACGGTGCGGTCGCGATCATCGACGAGTCGCAGCCGATGGCCTCCGCCTTCAGCACGCCGACCGTGCTCTCGATCGCGTGGGGTCTCGACGACTACAGCGCGCTCCTCGCCGCCGCGGCCGCCAAGGTCCAGTGACGCAGACGCCGACGACCGGTGCGCCGGCCCGACCCTCCGCGGTCGGGCCGGCGCATCGGCGTCGGCGCCTGCTGATCGGCCTCGGCATCGGCATCGCCGCGCTGCTGATCGCCTCGATCGCGTCGCTGGCCTTCGGCTCCCGCATCGTCAGCTGGGACGAGATCGTCGGCGGCCTCGTCGCTCCCCGCCCCGAGAACTTCGCGGAGCAGGCGGTCGCCTCCCGCGTGCCGCGGACACTGCTCGCGATCCTCGTCGGCGCGGCCCTGGGGGTGGCGGGAGCGGTGATGCAGGGCATCACCCGCAACCCGCTCGCCGACCCCGGCCTCCTCGGCATCAACCTCGGCAGCTCGCTCGGCGTCGTCATCGGCATCGCCGCGTTCTCCATCTCGATGACGAGCCAGTACATCTGGTTCGCGCTCGTCGGAGGTGTGCTCGCCGCGCTCGTCGTCTACGCGATCGGGTCGCTCGGACGGGCCGGCGCGACCCCGCTCAAGCTCGCGATCGCCGGAGCCGCGACCTCGGCCGCGCTGTCGTCGCTGGTCTCCGCGGTACTCCTCGTGCGCACCGACGTCTACAACGTGTTCCGGTTCTGGCAGGTCGGCGGTGTCGGCGGCGCACGGTTCGAGGACATGCTGCCCGTCCTCCCCTTCTTCCTCGTTGGCGCGGTGCTCGCGCTCTTCTCCGCCCGCGGACTCGACGTCCTCGCCCTCGGCGACGATGTCGCGAAAGGGCTCGGCGGACGCGTCGGCCCCTCGCGCGCCGTGGCCGGCATCGCCGCCGTGCTGCTCTCCGCCTCCGCCACCGCGGTCGCCGGCCCCATCGCCTTCGCGGGACTCGTCGTGCCCCACGCCGCCCGCGTGTTCACCGGTCCCGCGCACCGCTGGCTGATCCCCTACTCCGCCATGCTCGGCGCCGTGCTGATGGTCACCGCCGACGTCCTCGGCCGGGTCATCGCGCGTCCCGCCGACATCCCGGTCGGAATCATGACCGCGGTCATCGGCGCGCCGTTCTTCATCTGGCTGATCCGCCGCGCGAAGGTGCGCGAGCTGTGACGACCGAACGGCTGCATCCCGGCTCCATCGTCATCGGTCGGCGCCGGCGCGCGACGCGCAGCACCGTCGTCACGCTCGTGCTGGCGCTCCTCGTCGTCGCCCTGTTCCTCACCACCCTCGTGGTGGGCGAGCGCTTCTACTCCCTCGGCGACGTGTTCGCGGTCATCACCGGCCAGGACGTCCCCGGAGCGTCCTTCACCGTCGGGCGTCTGCGGCTCCCCCGCGCGATCGTCGGCCTGCTCGTCGGTGCGGCGTTCGGCATCGCGGGGATGATGTTCCAGGGGATGCTCCGCAATCCGCTCGCGAGCCCCGACATCATCGGCATCAGCTACGGCTCGAGCGCCGCGGCGGTCACCGCGATCGCCTTCTTCGATCTCGGAGGAGCCGCCGTCTCCCCCGTCGCGATCGTCGGTGGCCTCGTCGTCGCCCTCCTCATCTACGGCCTGTCCTGGCGCGGCGGAGTGCACGGATCCCGCCTGATCCTCGTCGGTATCGCCGTCGGCGCCGTGCTGCTCGCCGTCATCCAATTAGTGCTCACGCGCACCGAGGTGTACAAGGCGGCCGAGGCGCTGCGGTGGATCACCGGCAGCCTCAACAGCGCGTTCTGGGGCGACGTCCTCCCGCTGGTCATCGCGATGGCACTGCTGCTGCCGGCGGCCTTCGCCCTCTCGCGGCAGCTGTCGATCCTGCAGCTCGGCGACGACCTCGCCGCGGGCCTCGGCGTGCGCCCCGAGCGCGCCCGACTGCTCATCGTACTCGTCGGTGTCGGGCTCACCTCGGTCGCCACCGCTGTCGCCGGGCCCATCGCCTTCGTGGCGTTCCTCGCCGGCCCGATCTCCACGCGTCTGCTCCCCGGCGCCCCGCGGATGCTGCCCGCCGCCCTCGTCGGGTCGGCTCTCGTCCTCGGGGCCGACCTCGTCGGCGCCAACCTGCTGCCGACCACCTTCCCCGTCGGGGTCGTGACCGGCGCCGTCGGCGCGCCCTACCTGCTCTGGCTCATCGCGCGTTCCAACCGCAACGGAGGTCGACTGTGACGCAGTCCCGTTCCCTCGCCGTCGAGGCCCTCACCGTGGGCTACGACGACCGCACCGTCCTCGACGGCCTCGACCTCAGCATCCCTGCCGGCCGGATCAGCGTCATCGTCGGGGCCAACGCGTGCGGCAAGTCGACGCTGCTGCGCTCGATGGCGCGGCTGCTTCCGCCGAAGGCCGGAGCGGTGCTGCTCGACGGCAAGGCGATCGCCGACCAGCCGACGCGCGAGGTCGCGAAGGTCCTGGGCCTGCTGCCTCAGACGCCCGTCGCCCCCGAGGGCATCGCGGTCGCCGACCTCGTCGCCCGCGGGCGCTACCCGCACCGCTCGTTCCTTCAGTCGTGGACCCGCGAGGATGAGGCGGCGGTCTCCGGTGCGCTGGCGATGACGGACGTCGCCGAGCTGGCCGACCGATCGGTCGACGAGCTCTCCGGCGGTCAGCGCCAGCGGGTGTGGATCGCGATGGCGCTCGCGCAGCAGACCGACATCCTGCTCCTCGACGAGCCGACGACGTTCCTCGATGTCACCCACCAGATCGAAGTGCTCGATCTACTCACCGACCTCAACCTCGAGCGCGGAACCACGATCGTCATGGTGCTGCACGACCTGAACCTCGCCGCCCGCTACGCCGATCACCTCTTCGCGGTGAAGTCGGGCCGACTGCATTCGCACGGCGCGCCCGCAGAGGTGGTCACGCCCGAGATGGTGCGCGAGGTCTTCGGCATGGAGTCGCGCGTCGTCGCCGACGATGTCTCGGGCACCCCGCTGGTGCTGCCCATCGGTCGCCACCACTCCGCCGAGAGCCGCTGAGCCGGGCCGAGCGGGCGCCCGGTCACCGCCGGGCGTAGAGCCTTTCCGGCACGTCGAGCGCGTAGATCGGGATCCCCGACTCCCAGATGGCCGCGCACGCCGCGCGCAGCAGATCGATCGGCCGATCCCCTTCCGAGTCGATCTCGACACGGTTCGAGCGGATCCCGACGCGTGCTCTTCCCACCGTCGTCGCTCCGCGCTTGTGCACCGTCTCCGGATACGGTTCGGAGAGCTGGCGGAGGTCCTCGAGGATGTAGTTCGGGCGCATGGTCTTGTCGGCGGCGAGCAGCTGCTTCGCGCGGTCGATGCCGGTGAGCACGTGCACCGACGGGATGCCGGCGCGGCTCGCTCCGAGGATGTCGGTGTCCAGCCGGTCGCCGATGAACAGCGGCGACCGCGCCGAGAACCGTTTCACCGCTTCGTCGAAGATCGCCTTCTCGGGCTTGCCCGCGACCTGCGGCAGGATCCCGACGGCGGTGTGCACCGCGGAGACGAGGGTGCCGTTTCCGGGGGCGATGCCGCCCGCCACGGGGATGGTCCAGTCGGTGTTGGTGGCCACCCACGGGATGCCTCCGCCGTCGGAGTCCCGGGCGAGCGCGAACGACGCCTCCGCGAGCTCTCGCCAGCTCACGTCCGGCGCGAAGCCCTGGACGACGGCGTCGGGGCCGTCGGATGCCTTCGGGGTCACCCGATAGCCGGCCTTCTCGACCTCGGTGACGAGCCCCTCCCCGCCGACGACGAGGAGCAGCGCCCCGTCGGGCACGAGCCCCCGCAGGAGCGTCATCGCCGCCTGCGGCGAGGTGACGACGTCCTCGGGTACGACCCGCAGCCCGTACTCGGAGAGGTGCCCGGCGACCACCGCGTCACTGCGGGAGGCGTTGTTGGTGATGTAGGCCACCCGCACTCCCGCGTCGGCCGCGCCGTTCAGCGCGTCGACGGCGTAGGGGATCGCGTCGGCGCCCTTGTAGACGACCCCGTCGAGGTCTGCGAGCAGCACGTCGACACCGTCGAGCGGCGTCGATGCGGCTCGTCCACGCAGCGGGCTCACTCCTCGACGTCCGAGCGGCGGCGGGACTCCGATTCGCCGTCGCCTCGCGCGGGGGCCGACGTGTTGTCGGTCTCCGCGGCGTCGACGGGCGCGGCGTCGTCGGGCTCGGCACCAGTGGTCTCGTCGTCGTCGATCTCGACGATCTCGATCTCGTCGTCGTCCTCGTCGGCCCCGAGTGCCTCTTCGGCGAGGTCGGCGCGATCCCACCACATCGCCGCGTCATCGGTCCGGCCGAGCTCCTCGAGCACGTCCCCGTAGGCGCGGAACAGCGGCGGGCTGTAGCTGAATGCGGTGGTCGGGTCGAGCTCCGGGATCTCGAGTTCCGCCAGCGCCGCGTCGGGCTGGCCGAGGTCGAGCCTCGCGCCGGACATCGCGATCGCGAGGCTCACCCGCGCGCCGACGGGCAGGGAGTCGCGGGGCACCGAACGACCGAGTTCGAGAGCGCGGTCGGGGCGTCCGATGCCGCGCTCGCTGTCGACCATGAGCGGCAGCTGGTCGTTGGACCCCGAGATGCGGCGGTAGGTGCGCAGTTCACGCAGCGCGAGCGCGAAATCGCCCGTCGCGTAGGCGGTGATCGCGAGGCTCTCGCGTACGACGGCGATGCGTCCCGCCCGCCTCGACGCCGACACGGCGTGACGGTGGGCGAGCTCGGGGTCGTCGTCGATGAGCCGCGCCGCCATCACGAGGTGCTTCGCGACCTCGTCGGCGTTCTGCTTCTCGAGGGTCTTGAGCTGGATGCGCGCCCCCTTGTCGAGTTGATTCGCCGTCACGTCCTCCGCGATGACCGGGTCGTCGTGACGTGTGCGGACGGAACGAAGATCGGGACCTTCGCGCTCTTCACGCGGTGCGCGGTCGTCCGTAGGGCGTCGACCGCCGGGGCGCCACGGCGTGCTGCCGCGCTCAGGCTTGTCCCGACCGCGGCCGGCACGCTCGGCGTGCTGGCGGCGCGAATCGCGCGGTTGGTCGTCGCGGTAGCGCCGCTCGGTCCGCTGACCTTCGGAACGCGGGCGATCCGAACGCTGACCGTCCGAACGGGGTCGGTCGGAGCGCTGTCCGTCGGAGCGCGGCCGGTCGGAGCGCTGGTACGACGAGCGGTCGCCGGAGGAGCGTGGACGCTCAGTGCGTTCACCGTCGCGGGGACGGCCGCCGCCCGACCGATCGGCGCGGGGCCGACGATCGCCGTCGGGGCGTCGCTCATCACGGTCGCGAGGGGCGGACCCTTCTGAATCGCTCATCATCACTCCTACCGCCCGACACTCGTCGGGTTCTTCGCTCTTGACTTGTATAACCCGCGGACGGGTGCGCCGCCTGTACGGACTACCGGAAGGGGGTCCGCAGGCCAGGGCGCGTTGCATGCGTTAAACGAAAAGAGGCCACCCATCACTGGGTGGCCTCTTTTCTTGAAAAGGAGTCCGGCGGTGTCCTACTCTCCCACAGGGTCCCCCCTGCAGTACCATCGGCGCTGAGAGTCTTAGCTTCCGGGTTCGGAATGTGACCGGGCGTTTCCCTCTCGCTATGGCCGCCGAAACACTATCGATGTTTCGCCTGACCGTCCACGAATGGACGATTCTTGTTCCCGTACATCGGGAACCACAAAGTGGACGCGAGCAACAGTCGTTGCGATTCATACTCACTACCACTCGAGGTGGTGAAGTAATCAAGTTATCGGCTTATTAGTACCGGTCAGCTGCACAGGTCTTTAGTCCCTGCTTCCACATCCGGCCTATCAACCCAGTCGTCTACTGGGAGCCTCTCCCCAAAAGGGATGGAAATCTCATCTTGAAGCCGGCTTCCCGCTTAGATGCTTTCAGCGGTTATCCGTTCCGAACGTAGCCAATCAGCGGTGCCCTTGGCAGGACAACTGACACACCAGAGGTTCGTCCATCCCGGTCCTCTCGTACTAGGGATAGATCTTCTCAAATTTCCTACGCGCGCAGCGGATAGGGACCGAACTGTCTCACGACGTTCTAAACCCAGCTCGCGTACCGCTTTAATGGGCGAACAGCCCAACCCTTGGGACCTACTCCAGCCCCAGGATGCGACGAGCCGACATCGAGGTGCCAAACCATGCCGTCGATATGGACTCTTGGGCAAGATCAGCCTGTTATCCCCGAGGTACCTTTTATCCGTTGAGCGACAGCGCTTCCACAAGCCACTGCCGGATCACTAGTCCCGACTTTCGTCCCTGCTCGACTTGTCAGTCTCACAGTCAAGCTCCCTTGTGCACTTACACTCGCCACCTGATTGCCAACCAGGTTGAGGGAACCTTTGGGCGCCTCCGTTACTTTTTGGGAGGCAACCGCCCCAGTTAAACTACCCACCAGGCACTGTCCCTGAACCGGATTACGGTTCTAAGTTAGACATCCAGAGTGACCAGAGTGGTATTTCAACAATGACTCCACCCGAACTAGCGTCCGAGCTTCACAGTCTCCCACCTATCCTACACAAGCCACACCGAACACCAATACCAAGCTGTAGTAAAGGTCACGGGGTCTTTCCGTCCTGCTGCGCGTAACGAGCATCTTTACTCGTAGTGCAATTTCGCCGAGTTCGCGGTTGAGACAGCTGGGAAGTCGTTACGCCATTCGTGCAGGTCGGAACTTACCCGACAAGGAATTTCGCTACCTTAGGATGGTTATAGTTACCACCGCCGTTTACTGGGGCTTAAATTCAGAGCTTCGCAAAAGCTAACCCTTCCTCTTAACCTTCCAGCACCGGGCAGGCGTCAGTCCGTATACATCGTCTTGCGACTTGGCACGGACCTGTGTTTTTAGTAAACAGTCGCTTCCCACTGGTCTCTGCGGCCATACGGCGCTCCCGGAGCAAGTCCGTTCACGCTTCAGGCCCCCCCTTCTCCCGAAGTTACGGGGGCATTTTGCCGAGTTCCTTAACCACGATTCTCTCGATCTCCTCGGTATTCTCTACCTGACCACCTGAGTCGGTTTGGGGTACGGGCGGCTAGAACCTCGCGTCGATGCTTTTCTCGGCAGCATAGGATCACTGATTTCCCCCGTGAGGGGTACGCATCGGATCTCAGGCTGTATGAGAGACGGATTTGCCTATCTCTCGCCCTACGTCCTTACACCGGGACAACCACCGCCCGGCTCAGCTACCTTCCTGCGTCACACCTGTTAATACGCTTGCCGCACCAGACTGGGTCGAGTGCTAGGCCACAGGCTTCACCCGAAGGATCCGCCCGTGGATTCGGACTCTTAGCATTACTGGATTAGCATTGGCGGTTCTTCGCCGGTACGGGAATATCAACCCGTTGTCCATCGACTACGCCTGTCGGCCTCGCCTTAGGTCCCGACTTACCCAGGGCGGATTAGCCTGGCCCTGGAACCCTTGGTCTTTCGGAGGACGGGTTTCTCACCCGTCTTTCGCTACTCATGCCTGCATTCTCACTCGTGTAGCGTCCACGGCTGGTTTCCACCGCCGCTTCACTCGCCACACGACGCTCTCCTACCGATCCGTACGGCTGAACCACGAAGGCTTACCAAAAATACGAATCCCACGACTTCGGCGGTGTGCTTGAGCCCCGCTACATTGTCGGCGCGGAATCACTTGACCAGTGAGCTATTACGCACTCTTTCAAGGGTGGCTGCTTCTAAGCCAACCTCCTGGTTGTCTATGCAACTCCACATCCTTTCCCACTTAGCACACGCTTAGGGGCCTTAGTCGGTGGTCTGGGTTGTTTCCCTCTCGACGATGAAGCTTATCCCCCACCGTCTCACTGCTGCGCTCTCACTTACCGGCATTCGGAGTTTGGCTGACGTCAGTAACCTTTTGGGGCCCATCGGCCATCCAGTAGCTCTACCTCCGGCAAGAAACACGCAACGCTGCACCTAAATGCATTTCGGAGAGAACCAGCTATCACGAAGTTTGATTGGCCTTTCACCCCTACCCACAGCTCATCCCCTCCATTTTCAACTGAAGTGGGTTCGGTCCTCCACGACGTCTTACCGTCGCTTCAACCTGGCCATGGGTAGATCACTTCGCTTCGGGTCTAGGACATGCGACTCAAGTCGCCCTATTCGGACTCGCTTTCGCTACGGCTACCCCACACGGGTTAACCTCGCCACATATCGCTAACTCGCAGGCTCATTCTTCAAAAGGCACGCTGTCACCCCTACAAGGAGGCTCCAACGGTTTGTAAGCAAACGGTTTCAGGTACTATTTCACTCCCCTCCCGGGGTACTTTTCACCTTTCCCTCACGGTACTTGTCCGCTATCGGTCATCTGGGAGTATTTAGGCTTACCAGGTGGTCCTGGCAGATTCACACGGGATTTCTCGGGCCCCGTGCTACTTGGGATACTCTCCAAGCCATAACGACATTTCGACTACGGGAGTGCCACCCTCTGTGCTCAGCCATTCAATGCTGTTCGTCTATATCGCGCTGTAACTCGTGCTGATCGGCAGATCAGCCTGAGAGTCCCACAACCCCACACCTGCAACGCCTGCCGGCTATCACACAGATATGGTTTGGCCTGTTCCGGTTTCGCTCGCCACTACTAACGGAATCGCGGTTGCTTTCTCTTCCTGTGGGTACTGAGATGTTTCACTTCCCCACGTTCCCTCTACCCGCCCTATATATTCAGGCGGGAGTCATCAGGTCACATTGCTGCGCCTGACGGGGTTTCCCCATTCGGAGATCCTCGGATCAAAGCTCGTTTATCAGCTCCCCGAGGCTTATCGCAGATTACTACGTCCTTCTTCGGCTCCAGATGCCAAGGCATCCACCGTTTGCTCTTAGAAACTTGACCACATGAGTATGAATCGATCGCCGCAACACTGCTGCTGCGGAGATTGACCAATGATCTTGTGCACCCGAAGGCACACGTAAATCTTTGTTGTGATCCCGACTCCGCCCGCCGTAGCCGGCAGAGTTCGGAATCTAAGATGCTCGCGTCCACTGTGTAGTTCTCAAAGTACGGGCGGTACCCCTCACGACCAGCCCACCAGGGGGTGACATGACGAGGTCCAGAAGTCCCGAACGACCCTCTCAGGCCGGCCCGGTCCCTCAGGACCCAACAGCGTGCACGCCACAGGAACCTCACCAGCCGTGTTCCAGATCCACCCGAAGGCGAACCGTACTGACGAACCGGATCGTGTCAACCCGTGACCTAAATCAATGTTCCACCCATGAGCAAACCACCACAGAACATTCGCCTGTGTAGTGGCTCTGGGATGACCGAAGCCATCCAGAAGCTCCTTAGAAAGGAGGTGATCCAGCCGCACCTTCCGGTACGGCTACCTTGTTACGACTTAGTCCTAATCACCGATCCCACCTTCGACGGCTCCCTCCACAAGGGTTGGGCCACCGGCTTCGGGTGTTACCGACTTTCATGACTTGACGGGCGGTGTGTACAAGGCCCGAGAACGTATTCACCGCAGCGTTGCTGATCTGCGATTACTAGCGACTCCGACTTCATGAGGTCGAGTTGCAGACCTCAATCCGAACTGAGACCGGCTTTTTGGGATTCGCTCCACCTTACGGTATCGCAGCCCTTTGTACCGGCCATTGTAGCATGCGTGAAGCCCAAGACATAAGGGGCATGATGATTTGACGTCATCCCCACCTTCCTCCGAGTTGACCCCGGCAGTCTCCTATGAGTTCCCACCATAACGTGCTGGCAACATAGAACGAGGGTTGCGCTCGTTGCGGGACTTAACCCAACATCTCACGACACGAGCTGACGACAACCATGCACCACCTGTATACCTGCCTTGCGGGGAGACTATCTCTAGCCTTTACAGGTATATGTCAAGCCTTGGTAAGGTTCTTCGCGTTGCATCGAATTAATCCGCATGCTCCGCCGCTTGTGCGGGCCCCCGTCAATTCCTTTGAGTTTTAGCCTTGCGGCCGTACTCCCCAGGCGGGGAACTTAATGCGTTAGCTGCGACACGGAATCCGTGGAATGGACCCCACATCTAGTTCCCAACGTTTACGGCGTGGACTACCAGGGTATCTAATCCTGTTCGCTCCCCACGCTTTCGCTCCTCAGCGTCAGTTACGGCCCAGAGATCTGCCTTCGCCATCGGTGTTCCTCCTGATATCTGCGCATTCCACCGCTACACCAGGAATTCCAATCTCCCCTACCGCACTCTAGTCTGCCCGTACCCACTGCAAGCTGGAGGTTGAGCCTCCAGTTTTCACAGCAGACGCGACAAACCGCCTACGAGCTCTTTACGCCCAATAATTCCGGACAACGCTTGCACCCTACGTATTACCGCGGCTGCTGGCACGTAGTTAGCCGGTGCTTTTTCTGCAGGTACCGTCACTTTCGCTTCTTCCCTACTAAAAGAGGTTTACAACCCGAAGGCCGTCGTCCCTCACGCGGCGTTGCTGCATCAGGCTTGCGCCCATTGTGCAATATTCCCCACTGCTGCCTCCCGTAGGAGTCTGGGCCGTGTCTCAGTCCCAGTGTGGCCGGTCACCCTCTCAGGCCGGCTACCCGTCGTCGCCTTGGTGAGCCATTACCTCACCAACAAGCTGATAGGCCGCGAGTCCATCCTTGACCGAAATTCTTTCCACCCCCAGGAGATGCCTCCGAAGGTCGTATCCGGTATTAGACGTCGTTTCCAACGCTTATCCCAGAGTCAAGGGCAGGTTACTCACGTGTTACTCACCCGTTCGCCACTGATCCACAGAGCAAGCTCTGCTTCACCGTTCGACTTGCATGTGTTAAGCACGCCGCCAGCGTTCGTCCTGAGCCAGGATCAAACTCTCCGTAGATGTCTGACTGCACCCCCACAAAAGCAGGAGGCAAACCATATACCCGCACCCCGGGGAAAACCGGAGACACGAGCGAGTTGATACTGACTAAAAAGACTGTCTACTGACAATCCATCTAACCAAAGGAATCTCAAACCCCTACAAAGCAGAGGCCGAGGTAATTTGGCATTGACTTAGTGCACGCTGTTGAGTTCTCAAGGATCGGACGCTCCACACTCCCCACCACACGGGCAGGGTTCATGCGGGCTTCTTGCGCCGCTCGGATGGAGCCGGTAGATACCAGCTCTGACGCTCCTCACTGGGAGGCGCGCCGTGAAGAGCTGAACTCTTCGGAGCGACTTGATTACCTTAGACCTTCACCGCTGATCCAGCAAGTGGATCAGAGCCAGGTCGGAGGCTCTCGATGTTCCCGCTTGAGGGCCAGAGCTTCTCAGCTCCTCCGCACCGTTTGGGGCAACGAGGAATACATTACGTCCGGTTCCGGCAGGTGCGCAACTCGACGGTCCTGCCCTCGGCTCCGACGACCGCCGGAATGCCCCGTCACGGACGCGGATCGAGTGCCGTTCGTGGCGGATTTCCGCGGATCCGGCGATGACGACGGCCCGGCGGAAGTTCTCCGACGGGCCGTGCATCCCGGGCGTGTCGCCGTGCGGGAGATCGATCGGGCGCTACTCGACGAATACTCCGGCGAGGGTCTTCTTGCCCCGACGCAGCACGGCGACCCCGGCGGGCAGCACCGCATCGGCGAGGGTCTGCGAATCGGACTCGACCTTGGTGTTGTTGAGCGAGACGCCGCCCTGCGCGATCGCGCGCCGAGCCTCGCCGAGACTGGCGGTCAGGCCGGTGTCGACGAGCGCCTGCGCGACGGTGATCGAGGCGGGCGCGGTGGTGTTCGGCGTCTCCCGGAGGGCATCAATGAGGGTGCCGGCGTCGAGTTCTGCGAGATCTCCCCCACCGAACAGCGCCTCGGAGGCGGCGATCACCGCATCGGTCGCCGCGTCGCCATGCACGAGGGAGGTCACCTCGCGTGCGAGCACCCGCTGGGCCTCGCGCCGGAACGGTGCCTCGGCGGTCGCCTGCTCGAGCCGGTCGATCTCGGCGGTGTCGAGGAAGGTGAACACCTTGAGCCGAGCGACGACATCGGCGTCCTGCGCATTGAGCCAGAACTGGTAGAACGCGTACACCGAGGTGAGCTCGCGATCGAGCCAGATTGCGTTGCCCTCGCTCTTGCCGAATTTGGTGCCGTCGGAGTTCGTGATCAGCGGAGTGCCGATCGCGTGCACCCCGACCCCTTCGACGCGGTGGATGAGATCGGTGCCGCTCGTCAGGTTGCCCCACTGATCGCTGCCGCCGGTCTGCAGGATGCAGCCGTGGTCCCGGTACAGCTGCAGGAAGTCGTACCCCTGCAGGATCTGGTAGCTGAACTCGGTGTAGCTGATGCCGGCGTCCGAGTTGAGGCGGGCGCTCACCGCGTCCTTCTTGATCATCGTCCCGACGCGGAAGTGCTTGCCGATGTCACGGAGGAAGTCGATGGCCGACAGCGACGCCGTCCAGTCGAGGTTGTTCACCATCCTCGCCGCACCGTCCCCGCCGAAATCGAGGAATCGCTCGATCTGACCGCGGAGCCGGGACACCCAGTCGGCGACCGTCTCTGGCGTGTTGAGGGTTCGCTCCGCGGTCGGTTTCGGATCGCCGATCAATCCCGTCGACCCGCCGACGAGACCGAGCGGGCGATGCCCCGCCAGTTGGAGTCGGCGCATCACGAGCAGCTGGACCAGGTTGCCGATGTGCAGCGACGGCGCTGTCGGATCGAAACCGCTGTAGAAGACGATGGGCTCGCCGCCGAGGAGCTCGCGGAGAGCGTCTTCGTCGGTCGAGACATGCACCAGCCCGCGATAGCGCAGTTCGTCCCAGACGTTCTCGAAGGCGGGATCGTTGCGCTGACGGGTGAGTACGGATTCGGACACGCCTCTACGCTAGTCGGGCGGGGCAGGCGTCGACGGCGGGGCGTGCCTCGCACGCCGCAGTGGTACTTCTGCCTAGAAGCTTGATTCCGCCCGATTCAGCCTTCAGACTTGACGCATGTTCGTCCTCACCGCCGACCAGGTCGGCAGTCGACACGATCGCGACAGAGTCCCCGACGTGCTGCGCGCGCTCGACGACATAGCGCGCGATCTCGTCTTCCCGATCGAGCGGTACGCGGGCGACGAGATCCAGGTCGTCGCCCGCGACGCCTCGACCGCCCTCACCGTCGTCGAGCGCCTCACCCGCGGTGAGCACTGGCGGGTGGGGCTTGGCGTCGGCGCGGCGACCACCCCGCTGCCCGCCACGGCGAGCGAAGCGACAGGGGACGCGTTCGTCCGCGCCCGTGAAGCGGTCGACGCGGCCCGTCGTCGCGTCACCCGCTTCGCTCTGGTGGGCCCTCCCCTGGACGCCGAGCCCGATGCGCAGGCGGACCCGACTGCCGAACAGGTCGAGGCTCTCGTCGACCTGCAGCTCTCGCTCCGGTCGCGGCGAACCCCTGAGGGGTGGGAGGTGAGCGATCTCCTCGCCGCGGGCCGCTCGCAGCGCGAGATCGCCGAGCTGCTCGGCGTCACCCCGCAGGCCGTCAGCCTTCGGCTCAAGGCGAGCGGATGGCGACTCGAGGAGCGCGCGAGGCCCGCGCTCGTTCTACTGTTGGACGGACTCGATCGCGGGAATCGCGATCAGGAAGGGGCCCTGGACTCGTGATCCCCGTGCATCCCGTTCTCGCGGTGCTCTACTGGATCGCCCTGATCCTGACCCTCGCGGGCACCGCCGCGGTCGCGGTGCTCGCCTGGCGACGCGCGAGCGCCGTCCTCGTCTACGGGGCGACCGGCGGCCTCGGCCTCGCTCTGCTGCTGGCATGGGTGCCGATCGAGGGCGCGGGCTTCGCCGTGCAGGCGCTCATCACGATCCTCGCCCTCGTCGTCGCGGTCGCGGGCGGCGGCCCCGCCGCCGCGCTCGCGCTGGGCTTCGCGTCGAAGGGCAGCGTGCGCGACGGCGAGCACGGTGGCATCATCCGCGGCGCCGACGAGGTGCTCCGCGGAGGGACGGCCATCGGTCTGCTCGAGCGACTCGCGGTCGCGGGAACGCTGCTCGCCGGATTCCCCGAAGGCCTCGCCGTCATCGTGGCGGTCAAGGGCGTCGGCCGCTTCTCGGAACTCGACGACTCGGCGACCCGCGAACGGTTCATCATCGGCTCGCTCGTCAGCCTCATCTGGGCCTGCGCCGCGACGGGCGTCGCGCTGCTCGCACGCGGCTGACTCACTCCTGCCACAGGGGCGGCAGGCTCCGACGCTTCGGGATGTGCGCCCGGTAGGGCGAGACGGTCGCGTCGCCCGGGAGGTAGAAGCGCCATGGGAACGCGTCGGAACCGCCCTCGCCGCTCACCCCGGTGCGCGCGCTGGTGGCATGCGCCGGCGCGTGCCAGGGCAGCTCGAGGTCGTAGGGCTCCGCGAAGAGGTCGGCGCCGCCATCGGAGAGCGGGATGCCGAGCGCGGTCGCGAGCCGGGCCGGGCCTCGCGCGAGGTCGCGGAAGGGCACGGCGCTCCCCCGGCGCTCGCGTGCCGCCTCCTCGCCTTCGATGATCTCGCCGGCGCGCAGCAGGATCCCCGCGGCGCGTCCCTCCGGAAGGCAGACGACGTTCGCGCACACGTGCATGCCGTAGGTGAAGTAGGTGTACAGATGGCCGGAGGGTCCGAACATCACCGCGTTGCGTTTGCCCTTCCCCCGGTGGGCGTGCGAGCCGGGGTCGAGCCCTTCACCCGAGTAGGCCTCGACCTCCGTCAGTCGCACCGCGACGGTGCCGTGCTCCCCCGCCCGGCGCAGCACGGCGCCGAGCAGCAGCGGCGCCGCCTCCTCGGCCGGCCGGTCGAACACGGAGCGCGGCGACGGCATCGTGCTCACGGGTGGGCGGGGCTCATCGACGGCGGGGACTCAGACGAACGTGCCCCGGCCCACGCTGACGATGATCACGTAGGCGAGCACGGCGACGGCGACGAGGATGACGACGGGCAGCAGCCAGCCGAAACGACGCTTGGGGGCGTTCACCGGCGCACTCCGGCGTAGGCGCGGATGCGCTCCGTCAGCGCGGCGAGCTGCTCGCGGACGCGGACGGGAGCGGTGCCGCCGATGTTGTCGCGACTGCCCACCGACCCCTCGACGGTGAGCACGGAGCGGACCTCGGGAGTGAGGTGCGCGGACACGGCGCGGAAGTCGTCGTCCGTCAGCCCGTCGAGGTCGACGCCCTTCGCTTCGGCCGCGCGCACGCACGCGCCCGAGATCTCATGGGCGTCGCGGAACGGCACTCCGCGGGCGACGAGCCACTCGGCGATGTCGGTCGCCAAGGAGAACCCCTGCGGGGCGAGCTCGCGCATCCGAGCGGTGTCGAAGGTGAGCGTCGCCACCATGCCGGTGAAGGCGGGCAGCAGCACCTCGAGGGTCTCGATCGAGTCGAAGACCGGCTCCTTGTCCTCCTGAAGGTCACGGTTGTACGCGAGCGGCAGACCCTTGAGCGTCGCGAGCAGGCCGGTCAGGTTGCCAATGAGCCGGCCCGACTTGCCGCGCGCCAGCTCGGCGATGTCGGGGTTCTTCTTCTGCGGCATGATCGACGAGCCGGTCGAGTACCCGTCGTGCAGGCGCACGAAACCGAACTCGCGCGTGTTCCAGAGGATGATCTCCTCGGCGAACCGCGACAGGTCGACCCCGATCTGCGCCGCCACGAAGGCGAACTCGGCGACGACGTCCCGCGCCGCGGTGCCGTCGATCGAGTTCTCGACCACCCGGGCGAAGCCGAGCTCGGTCGCGACCGCCTTCGCGTCGAGTCCCAGCGTGCTGCCCGCGAGGGCGCCCGAACCGTAGGGCGAGGCGTCGGCCCGCGCCGCCCAGTCGGCCAGCCGATCGAGGTCGCGCACGAGCGGCCAGGCGTGGGCGAGCAGATGATGGGCGAGCAGCACGGGCTGCGCGTGCTGGAGATGGGTGCGGCCGGGGAGGATGGCGTCGAAGTGCGCGTCGGCCTGCGAGGCGATCGCGTCGACGAGGTCGACGAGCTGGCCGGTGAGGATCGCGGCGTGATCGCGCAGCAGCATGCGCACGAGGGTCGCGATCTGATCGTTGCGGCTGCGGCCCGCGCGGAGCTTGCCGCCGAGCTCGGCGCCGGCCCGATCGATGAGGCCGCGCTCGAGGGCCGAGTGCACGTCCTCGTCGCCCGGGTCGGGCCGGAACGTGCCGTCGGCCACGTCGGCGGCGAGCGTGTCGAGCGCCGCGAGCATCCCGTCGAGCTCGTGCGCGTCGAGCAGCCCCGCGCCGGCGAGCGCCCGCGCGTGCGCCCGGGAACCGGCGATGTCGTATTCGGCGAGCTGCCAGTCGAAGTGGGTCGATCTACTCAACCGCTCGAGCTCGGGCGACGGGCCTGAGGCGAAGCGTCCGCCCCAGAGCGCACCCGAGCGGGTCGCTGCCGCTCCGGGCTCGTCGGAGGCCTGGATCTCATCGGCCATTGTGCGGTCCTCCTTCGGCGGCGGCGGTACTGGTCGAGGCCATCACTGCTGGCGCAGCAGCCAGGTGAGCAGGGCCTTCTGGGCGTGCAGGCGGTTCTCCGCCTCGTCCCAGATGACGCTCTGCGGCCCGTCGATCACGGCGGCGTCGACCTCGTAGCCGCGGTCGGCGGGAAGGCAGTGCAGGAACAGGGCGTCGTCGGCGGCGTGCGTCATCAGCTCGGGCGTCACCTTGTAGTCCGACAGCGCGGTGATGCGCGCGGCCTTCTCGTCTTCGCGCCCCATCGAGACCCATGTGTCGGTGACGACGATGTCGGCGCCTCCGACCGCGGCGATCGGGTCGGCGAGCACCGCGACGGAGCCGCCGTTCTTCTCGGCCAGCGCCCACGCGTCGTCGACGACCTGCTGCGCGGGCTCGTAGTCGATCGGCGCGCCGATGCGGATGTTCATACCGGCAAGCGCGCAGGCCAGCAGGTAGGACTGCGCCATGTTGCTGCCGCCGTCGCCGAGGAACGCCACCGTCAGGCCCGCGAGCTCGCCGCGGTGCTCGCGGATGGTCAGCAGGTCGGCGAGCAGCTGGCAGGGGTGGAAGTCGTCGGAGAGGGCGTTGACGACGGGCACCGTGGTGCCGTCAGCCATTTCTTCGAGGCCGGCCTGCGCGTAGGTGCGCCAGACGATCGCCGAGACCATGCGCTCGAGCACCCGCGCCGTGTCGGCGGGGGTCTCCTTGCCGCCGAGCTGCGAGTTGGCGGTCGAGATGATGAGGGGGCTTCCGCCGAGGTCGGCGATCCCGACCGCGAACGAGACCCGGGTCCTCGTCGAGGACTTGTCGAAGATGACGGCCACGGTCTGGGGGCCGGCGAGCGGCTTCTCGCCCCAGCGGTCCTTCTTCATCGTCAGCGCGAGATCGAGGATCTCGCTCTGCTCGGCCTGGGTGAGGTCGTCGTCGCGGAGGAAGTGCCGGGTCATGAGGGAGGCTTTCGGATCGTGGCGGAAGTGGCGGCGGTGATCAGAGAGATGCGAGCGCGGCCCGGAAACGGGTCTCGAACTCGGCGATCTCGTCGTCGCCGATGGTGAGCGGCGGGACGATCCGCAGATTGTCGGGGTTCGGTGCGTTGATGATGAGGCCCTGAGCGAGCGCTGCGGAGGCGACCTCGGCGGCGTTGCCGTCGGCGATGCCGACGCCGACCATGAGGCCCTTGCCGCGGACCGCGGTGATGGCCGGGGAGTCGACGTCCTCGATGATGGCGCGCACTTGGCGGCCGCGCACCCGCGCGTTGTCGATGAGCTGCGACTGCTCGATCTCCTCGAGAACCGCGTTGGCGACCGCCGTCGCGAACGGGTTGCCGCCGAAGGTGCTGCCGTGGTCGCCGCGCTTCAGCAGTTCGCTCGCGCGGCCGAAGGTGACGAGCGCACCGATCGGGATGCCGCCCGCGATGCCCTTCGCGATCGCGACCGCGTCGGGGACGATGCCCTCGTGCTGGTAGGCGAACCACTTGCCGGTGCGGCCGACCCCGGTCTGGATCTCGTCGATGATGAGCAGCGCGTCGTGCTTGGCGGTGAGCTCGCGGGCGCGGGCGAGATAGCCCTCGGGCAGCGGCAGCACCCCGGCCTCGCCCTTGATGGGTTCGAGCACGAGCGCCGAGACGGTCTCGTCGATCGCCGCCTCGAGCGCCTCGATGGTGGAGTCGATGTGCTCGACGCCGGGGACCATGGGCCCGAAGTGCTCCTGCAGCGCCGGCTTGCCCGTGAGGGCGAGGGCCCCCATCGTGCGTCCGTGGAACGCGTTCTTGAGGCTGAGGATTCTGTTCTTGCCCGGTCCGCCGTTGCGGCGGGCGAGCTTGAACGCGGCCTCGATGGCCTCGGCGCCCGAGTTGCCGAAGTAGGCGCGCCCCTCGTCGCCGGCGCCGGTGATGCGGCGCAGCCGCTCGGCGAGCTCGATCTGCGGAGGTGTTGCGAAGTAGTTGGAGACGTGCACGAGCGTCGCCGCCTGCCGCGCCGCGGCTTCGACGATGACCGGGTGGGCGTGGCCGAGCGAGTTGACGGCGATACCGGCGAGGAAGTCGAGGTATCGGTTGCCCTCGATGTCCCAGACCCACGACCCCTGGCCCCGCTCGAGCACCAGCAGAGGGGTGCCGAGGGTGCGCATCAGAGCCGAGCCGTGACGGGCGGTGAGCTCCGCGGCCGACGACCCGGTCGGCGATGAACCGGTCACCGACGATGCCGACGGGTGGGGTGACTCCTGTTGCGCGGCGCTCATGCCACGACCTCCGTTCCGATTCCGCTGCCCGTGAAGATCTCGAGCAGGATCGAGTGCGGGATGCGCCCGTCGATGACCGCGGCCTTCTCGACCCCGCCCTCGACCGCGGCGAGGCACGCGGTCATCTTGGGGATCATCCCCGAGTCGAGCCCGGGCAGCAGCGCCGCGAGCTCGGCCGCGGTGATCTGGGAGACCAACGAGTCCGTGTTCGGCCAGTCGCTGTAGAGACCGGCCACATTGGTGAGGATGACGAGCTTCGCGGCACCGAGAGCGACAGCGAGCGACGCGGCCGCCGAATCGGCGTTGACGTTGAGGCTCTGACCCGAGGCATCGATGTCCGGCGCGATCGACGAGACGACGGGGATGCGTCCGGCGTCGAGCTGAGCGAGCACCGCCGCCGGGTCGACGGCGATGACGTCGCCGACCTGTCCGAGGTCGACCTCGACCCCGTCGACCATCGCGGTGCGACGGCGACCCGAGAACAGGCCCGCGTCCTCGCCGGAGACGGCCGCGGCGAGCGGTCCGTGCTCGTTGATGAGGCCGACGATGTCGCGGCTCACCTGTCCGGTGAGCACCATGCGCACGACCTCCATGACCGCGGGGGTCGTGACCCGGTAGCCGCCGCGGAACTCGCTCTCGATGCCGAGCCGATCGAGCATCGCGGAGATCTGGGGGCCGCCGCCGTGCACGACGACCGGCCTGATGCCGGCGTAGCGCAGGTAGACGATGTCTTCGGCGAAGGCGCGGAGGGTGTCCTCGTCGCCCATGGCGTTGCCGCCGTACTTCACGACGATGATCTGCCCGGCGAAGCGCTGCAGCCAGGGCAGCGACTCGATGAGGGTCGCGGCCTTCACCGCGGCCTCGTCACGGGTGGTCGTCTGGACGGGCAGCGCGGCGGCGCGGGGGCTCCCGGCGTCCGTCGGAGCGGCGTCGGTGGACGAGGTGTCGGTCATCGGTTCAGCTCGAGTACGCGCTGTTCTCATGCACGTAGTCGTGCGTGAGGTCGTTGGTGTACATGGTCGCCTCGGCATCGCCGGTGCGCAGGTCGATGAGCACGTGGGTGGCGCGGCCGGTCAGGTCGACGTCTTCGCGCGGCCGGTCGGGGCCGCCGCCGCTGCAGACCCGCACTCCGTTCATGCTGACGTCGACGTCGTACGGGTCGAACGCGGCATCGGTGGTGCCGATCGCGGCGAGCACGCGGCC
The DNA here is from genome assembly GCF_023734115.1 of Herbiconiux sp. L3-i23. NCBI lineage: Bacteria > Bacillati > Actinomycetota > Actinomycetes > Micrococcales > Microbacteriaceae > Herbiconiux > Herbiconiux sp. L3-i23. Next base: position 1,080,646 of record NZ_AP025737.1, on the reverse strand, counting down.
CCAGTTGGGGTCGTTGCCGAAGATCGCCGCCTTGAAGAGGTTGTTGCGCGCGACGGCACGGCCGACCGTGACGGCGTCGTCCTCGCTCGCGGCACCGATCACCTGGATGTCGATGTCGTGGCTCGCCCCCTCGGCGTCGCCCTGCAGCTGCTTCGCCAGGTCGGCGCAGAGGGCGATCAGCGCGGTGGTGAAGGCGGACTCGTCGGCGTCGACGCCGGAGGCGCCGCTCGCGAGCAGCGTCACGGTGTCATTCGTCGACATCGCGCCGTCGGAGTCGAGCCGGTCGAAGCTGACCCGGGTCGCGGCGCGGAGCGCCCGATCGAGCTGCGGGGAGTCGAGCACGGCGTCGGTCGTGAGCACGACCAGCATGGTGGCGAGTCCGGGGGCGAGCATGCCTGCGCCCTTCGCCATGCCGCCGATGCTCCATCCGTCGCCGTGGACGACGGCGGTCTTCGAGTGGGTGTCGGTGGTGAGGATCGCGTTCGCCGCGTCGTCGCCGCCCTCGGCGGACAGGGCGGGCGCGGCGAGAGCGATGCCCTTCAGCACGCCCGCGCGGAACTCCTCTCCCCCGACGCCGATGAGGCCGGTGGAGCAGACGAGGACGTCACCGGCGCTGACGCCGAGCTCGGCTGCGACGGCTTCGGCGCTCTGATGGGTGGTCTGGAAGCCGAACGCGCCGGTGAAGCAGTTCGCGCCGCCCGCGTTGAGGACGACGGCCGCGGCCGTGCCGTCGGCGATGACCTGCTGGCTCCAGATCACCGGATTCGCCTTGGACCGGTTGCTGGTGAAGACGGCGGCAGCGTGGTTCAGGGGACCTCGGTTGACGACGAGGGCGACGTCGGGGCCGTCGCCCGACCGCAAGCCGGCCGCGACGCCCGCCGCCTCGAAACCTGCGGGGACGGTCACGCTCACGGAGCCACTCCGTTCGTTGCGAGTCCGGCGCGCTCGGGGAGTCCGAGCGCGATGTTCGCGGACTGGATGGCGGCACCGGCGGTGCCCTTGACGAGGTTGTCGACGGCGGCGAGCACGACGACCCGGCCGGCCGCTTCGTCGACGGCGAGTCCGAGAAGCGCGGTGTTGGCGCCCAGCACGTCGGCGGTGCGTGGGAAGTGGCCCTCGGGCAGCAGCTCGACGAAGGGCTCGCCCGCGTAGGCCGCCTCCCACGCGGCCCTGACCTCTGCGGCGGTGACGCCAGGGGCGAGGACCGCGGTCGAGGTGGCGAGGATGCCGCGTGACATCGGCACGATCACAGGAGTGAAGGAGATCGTCGGCTCGGCTGCGCCCGCCCACCGCAGTGCCTGCTGGATCTCGGGGATGTGGCGGTGGGTGCCGCCGACCGCGTACGGGTTCGCGCTGCCGAGGATCTCGGCGGCGAGGAGGTTGGTCTTCAGCGCCTTGCCCGCGCCGGAGGGCCCGACGGCGAGCACCGAGACGATGTCGGTGGGAAGGATCACACCGGCGGCGATACCGGGCGCGAGCGAGAGGGCGACGGTGCTCGCGTTGCAGCCGGGGGCCGCGATGCGCCGTGCGCCCACGAGCAGCTCGCGCTGCTTCCGGGCGCCGCCGATCGGCAGTTCGGGGACGCCGTACGCCCATGCGCCGAAGAAGTCGCCGCCGTAGAAGGCCGCCCAGTCGGCCTCGGACGCGAGCCGGTGGTCGGCGCCGCAGTCGACGACGAGCGCCTCGTCGCCGAGCTGCTCCGTGATGGCGCCCGATGCGCCGTGCGGGAGGGCGAGGAACACGACGTCGTGGCCGGCGAGGGTCTCGGGCGTCGTGTCGACGAGGTCGAGCGATGCGAGCGAGCGCAGGTGGGGCTGCACGGCGCCGAGCTTCTGCCCGGCGTTCGAATGGGCCGTGACGGTGCGGATCTCGAACTCCGGGTGACCCGCGAGCAACCGCAGGAGCTCACCGCCCGCGTAGCCGGATGCTCCGGCTACGGCAACGGACAAAGGCATGGATTCAACCTTAGCGACAGGGATGGACGTGGCCTGAAACGGCGACGCCCGCTGACGATCCGGCTGACCGGTCGAGGAAGGACGTCGCCTAGCTTCGGCGCGCGCGTCGGCGGTCGCGACGACGCGCGATCTCGATCCGACGGACACCCATAGCCCGCAACCCTAGCGCACTCCCAGCAACTGCCCGTACCAGCCCCGGGTACACGGATCAGGAGAATGTGCGCGGATCAGGAGATGCGGCCCGAAATCGGGCGACTCGCACACGGATCAGGACCGATCCGGCCGATCGTCCTGATCCGTGCACGAACTCCTGATCCGTGTACCTCCAGTGGCGGAGGGCCGGGCTACTCGCGGAGCGCGGCGCCCGTGCGCTCCGCGGCCACGGCGACGCCCGCGAGCTTCGCCTCGGTCGCCTCCGCCGCGGTCAGGGTGCGGTCGGGAGCGCGGAAACGCAGCGCGAAGGTCAGCGACTTGGTGCCCGGCTCGAGACCGGTGCCGCGGTAGTCGTCGACCAGCGCGATCCGCTCGAGGAGCGATCCCGCTCCCTCTGCCACCGCCGCGAGCACGTCGCCCGCCGGCACCGACGCGTCGACCACCAACGACAGGTCCTGCGTCGCCGCCGGTACGCCCGCGATGAGCGCCGCGTGCGCGTCGGGGTCGGCGAGGCGGATGAGCAGGTCGAGGTCGACCTCGGTGACGGCGACGACGGCGCCGAGGTCAGCCTCCTGCGCGATGGACGGCAGCAGCTCTCCGGCGAAGCCGACGGAGACGACGCCCTCGTCGGTGTCGACGACGAGTTCGGCGGTGCGGCCCGGGTGGAAGGCCTGGTGCGAACCCTGCACGATCCGGAGGGGCACGCGCACGGCCGCGGCGATCTGCTGGGCGCCGGTGATCGCGTCGCGCCAGTCGTAGGCGACGGCGTCCTGACCCGGCTGCTTCGCGACCTTCTCCCCGGTGCGCAGCACCGCCGCGTGGCGCGGCTGCGGCGGGAGGCTCGCGTTCAGGTCCACGAGCGTCTCGGTGCTCGGCAGCGCGGCGATCGGCGGCACGTAGTCGGTGCCGTACGTGACACCGGGTTCGGGCCGGAACACCTGGCCGACTTCGAAGAGATCGAGGTCGACCTGCCCGCGCGAACGGTTGCGCTTGGCCACCTCGAGGAGCCCGGGCAGCAGCGATGTGCGCAGGTAGGGCGCCGACGCGTCGAGTGCGTTGGCGAGCTTCACCGCGGCGACGTCTCCCGCGATCGGGGCGCCGAAGAGATCGTTCTGCTCCTTGGCGAGGAACGGGAAGGGCAGCACCTCGACTCCCCCGGCCGCCGCCAGCGCGCGAGCCACCGCGCGCCGGAGCTTCTGGCTGCGGGTGAGTCCGCGCCCGGGAGGCGCTACCGGGAGGATCGATGGGATGCGGTCGTAGCCCGCGAGCCGCGCCACCTCTTCGGCGAGGGTCGCCTTGTCGGTGAGGTCGGGTCGCCAGCTCGGAGGGGTGACGAGCAGCCCGGTGGCGACCGCCTGCACCTGCGCTCCCAGCGCGGTGAGCGCCGCGAGCACCTCGGAGGGCGCGTAGTCGACGCCGATGAGCGCGGCGACGTAGCCCTCGGGCAGTTCGATCGGGGTGCGCTCGACCGCGGTGGTGTGGGTCGAGCCGAGATTGTCGACGGTTCCGCCGGCGAGATCGACGAGCAGCTGGACCACGCGCGCGGCGGCGGCCTCGGCGACAGCGGGGTCGACGCCGCGCTCGAAGCGCTTGGACGCCTCGCTCGGCAGCTTGTGCCGGCGGGCGGTGCGGGCGATCGAGACGGGATCGAAGTTCGCGGCCTCGATGAGCACGTCGCGAGTGGACGCGCCCACCTCGGTGCTCGCGCCGCCCATCACGCCGGCGAGCCCGATGGGGCCCGATCCGTCGGTGATCAGCAGGTCCTCGGGGTCGAGGGTGCGGGTCTGGTCGTCGAGCGTGACGAGGGTCTCGCCCTTCGCGGCCCGACGCACGGTGATGCCGTCGGTGAGCTTCTCGAGGTCGTAGGCGTGGATCGGCTGGCCGAGCTCGAACATCACGTAGTTGGTGACGTCGACCGGCAGCGAGATGGAGCGGACCCCGGCGAGGCGGAGGCGCGCGACCATCCACGGCGGGGTCGGACGCGTGGCGTCGATGCCGCGCACCACGCGGGTGACGAAGGCGCTGGCGCCGATGTTGCCGCGGATCGGCGCCTGGTCGTCGATCGTGACGCTGAAGCCGCCGGCGGGGATCGGGGCGGGCAGCGCCGCGGGGTCGCGGAAGACCGCGCCGGTCGAGTGCGAGTATTCGCGCGCGATGCCGCGGATGGAGAACGCGTAGCCGCGGTCGGGCGTCACGTTGACTTCGACGGCGGTGTCGTCGAGTCCGAGCAGCGCGATCGCGTCGGTGCCCGGCTCGGGGTCGAGACCCAGGGTCACGAGACGCAGGATGCCGTCGTGGTCGTCGCCGAGCCCCAATTCCTTGGTCGAGGCGATCATGCCGTCGGAGACGTGGCCGTAGGTCTTGCGGGCGGCGATCGGGAACGGACCCGGCAGGACCGAGCCCGGCAGGGTCACCACGACCTTGTCGCCGACCTCGAAGTTGGACGCGCCGCAGACGATGCCGCGCACGTCGGCGCCGCCGTCGGCCGCGGTCTCACCGTCGGGGGCGACCCGCACCCGGCACCACCGGATCGTCTTGCCGTTGCTCTGCGGCTCGGGCGTGAATTCGAGCACCTCGCCGACGACGACCGGACCGGTCACGTCGAAGCCGTGCTCGTCCTCCTCCTCGAGGCCGACCTTGACGAGGGCGGCGTGCACGTCGGCGATCGTCGTGCCCTCCGGGAGGTCGACGTACTCGGCCAACCAGCTGAGTGGGATGCGCATTGTTAGAGGACCTGCCCGAACTGCTCGCTGAAACGGATGTCGCCTTCGGCCATGTCGCGCATGTCGTTCAGGCCGTTGCGGAATTGAAGGGTGCGTTCGATGCCCATGCCGAACGCGAAGCCCTGGTACTCGTCGGGGTCGATGCCCGCGGCGCGCAGCACGTTCGAGTTGACCATGCCGCAGCCGCCCCATTCGACCCAGCGCGGCCCGCCCTTGGCGCCCGGCTGCCACACGTCCATCTCGGCGGAGGGCTCGGTGAAGGGGAAGTAGTTGGGGCGCAGGCGGATGCGCGCCTCGTCGCCGAACATGATGCGGGCGAAGTGCTCGAGGGTGCCGCGCAGGTGCCCCATGGTGAGGCCCTTGTCGATCGCGAGTCCTTCGAATTGCGAGAAGACGGGCAGGTGCGTGGCATCGAACTCGTCGGTGCGGTAGACCCGGCCGGGGCAGAGCACGTAGACGGGCAGGTCGCGCTCGAGCAGCGAGCGCACCTGCACCGGCGAGGTGTGGGTGCGCAGCACGAGGTGCCGCTCAGGCGGGTCGATGAAGAAGGTGTCCTGCATCGCGCGGGCGGGGTGGTCCTCGTCGAAGTTGAGGGCGTCGAAGTTGAACCACTCGTGCTCGAGTTCGGGGCCCTCCGCGATCTCCCATCCCATGCCGACGAAGATGTCGCTGACCTCCTCCTGCAGCAGGGTGAGGGGGTGTCGCGCACCCGAGCGCCAGGTGCTCGAGGCCGCCGTGACGTCGACGGTCTCGGCCGCGAGGCGAGCAGCGGTCTCAGCCGCCTCGAGCTCGCCCTCGCGCGAGGCGAACGCGCCGTTGACCCGCCCTCGGGCCTGGCCGACGAGCTTGCCGGCGGCGGCCTTCTGATCGGAGGGGACCTCGCGCATCTTCGCGTTCAGCTTGGCGAGCGCGGAGGCCTCGCCGGCGTGCGCGGAGCGGGCGGCCTTGAGTTCTGCGAGCGAGGTGGCGGCTGCGGCGGCGGCGAGCGCCGCGTCGACCGCGTCGCCGACCGCGGACTCGGTGATCGGGGAGGCTTCTGACACGGTTGGCAAGTCTACCGACGAGCGTGGGCTGTGAATCGGGCGGAGGATCGGCGCCGTGGAGCCGGAACCGGGCGGAGCCTCAGGTGGCGTGGGTCAGGATCGTCGGACTCCGCGCCCGCGGCCGAAGGAAGGCACCATGCTCCGTCTGATCCGTTTCCTGCCGTTTCTCATCCCGGTCGCGCGGCAGGTGCTGCGCAACAAGAAGGTGAGGGAGACGCTCCGCCTGAAGCCTCTGCCGGAGGAGCGGCGCCGCGGCCGTCGCCGCTAGCCGCGGCTCAGACGGCTACCGAGCGGACGGCGGTCAGATCGACGGCGCCTGCAAGGACTGGTCCGTGTTCGCGGTCACCGGGTCCTCCCTGTAGCCGCGCCGCTTCGCGAGGCGGCGGGCGATCGCCGACACCGTGAGGTTGACGGCGAGGTACATGGCGCCGACGACGACGAAGATCGAGAAGGAGTACTGCGAGGCTCCGAAGAATTCGGCGGTGAGGCGACCGCGACGGATCAGCTCGATGACGCCGCCGAGCACGTACGCGAGCGAGGTGTCCTTCAGCAGCACGACCAGCTGAGCGACGATGATCGGCAGCATGTTGCGGAAGGCCTGCGGGAACTCGATCGCGAGCCGGGTCTGCAGGCTGCCGAGGCCGATCGCGAGACCGGACTCGCGCTGACCGCGCGGTAGTGCGACGAGTCCGGAACGCAGCGCTTCGCCGATGATCGCACCGTTGTAGAGGCTCAGCGCGATGATGACCGCGATCTCCTGATCGAGGCCGAGCACCGCCCAGAAGAACACCATCATGAGCAGCACGGGCAGACCGCGCAGGAACTCGAGCACGATCGTGGTGGGAATGCGGATGGCGGAGTGGTCCGCCATGCGTAGCAGCGAGATGACCATGCCGAGCAGGATGGCGAGCACCGACGAGATGAGCGCGAGCCGCAGCGTCGTGCCGAGCGCGCCGAGCAGGTCGAGCCACACCAGCGGGTCGTTGAAGATGTCCCACCGTTCGTAGTCGAACAGCCCCTGGCCGCCGAGGGTGAGCAGGACGTAGCCGACGGCGACGATGAGGATCGCGCCGATCACGGTCGAGATGACCCGCGAAGTCCGTCTCGTCCGCGGGCCGGGGGCGTCGTACAGGACCGAGCTCATCGGGTGACCACCAGACGCTTCTCGAGCCGGTCGGCCAGTTGACCGAGCGGGATGGTGATGAGGAGGTAGCAGAACGCGATGCCGAGGAACAGCATCGCGAGGTCCGCGGGGTTGTTGCGGATCAGGCGGGTGAGCACGCTGACGAGCGTGAAGACGAAGAACCCGGTCGCCACCGAGGTGTTCTTGGTGAGCGCGATGGTCACGTTGATCAGCGGCGGGATGACGCTGCGGATGGCCTGAGGCAGAATTACGAGCGACACCGTCTGGCCGAACCCGAGGCCGATGCTGCGCGCCGCCTCCGCCTGCCCGACGGGCACCGAGTTGATGCCCGACCGGATGGCCTCGGCGAAGAACGGCGCCGTGTAGAGGGTGAGGGCGAGGATCGCGGAGGGGATGAAGTCGATCGTCACGCCGAGACGCGGCATCACGAAGACCATGAAGAAGAAGACGAGGGTGAGCGGGGTGTTGCGCAGCCACTCGGTGTAGACCGTCGCGGCGACGCGCAGGCTGCCGAACGGGCTGATGCGCATCGCGGCGACCACGATGCCGAGCGGCAGCGCGAACAGCAGCGTTCCGCCGAGCATCAACAGCGTGTTGCCGAAGCCCTGCCAGAACAGGTCGAGGTTGCCGAAAACGGCGCCCATCGTCTCTCCTCGTCGGTGGGCGCGGCGCCCCTGAGGCTCAGGGGCGCCGCGCGGATCCGGTGGTGTGGTGGATCAGTACCGGTCGACCGTCGGCGGGTCCGGGACGGGCAGCACCTGGCCTGCGGTCTGCTCGAACAGGCGGGCCCACGTGCCGTCCTCGAAGGCCTCCTCGAGGACATCGTTGACGAAGTCGCGGAACGCCTGGTCGTCCTTCTTGAGACCGATGCCGTAGGGCTCCTCGGTGAAGGTCTCACCGTCGCCGGCGAGCTTGAACTCGGGCTCGTTCTGGGCGACGAAGCCCGAGAGGATCACGTTGTCGGTCGTGACCGCGACGACCTGGCCGTTGCGCAGCGGGTCGAGGCAGTTGCTGTAGACATCGGTCGCGAACAGCTGGGCGCCGTAGTTGTCGACGATGTTCGCCGCCGGGGTCGAGCCCTCGACGGAGCAGGTCGGCTGGCCTTCGAGGTCGTCGGGGCCGGTGATGTCGTCGTTATCCGAGAGCACCATGATGGCCTGGCCGGCGACGAAGTACGGTCCCGCGAAGTCGATCAGCTCCTTGCGCTTGTCGTTGATCGTGTAGGTCGCCACCACGAGCGACGCGTCGCCGTTCTGGATCGCGGTCTCACGGATGTTCGACGGGGTCTCGGTCCACTCGATCGAGTCGAACGGGATGCCGAGCTTCGAGGCGACGAGCGCGCCGATGGCGACGTCGAAGCCTTCGGGGATGTCACCCGGGCCGAGCAGGCCGAACAGCGGCTGGTCGAACTTGGTACCGATCGTGATGGTGCCCGCATCGGCGAGGGTCGCCATGGTGGTACCCGCTTCGAACTCGGGGTTCTCCGCGATCTCGAGCCCGTACGGGCCGTCACCTCCGCTCTCCTCCGGCGCCGCGGAGCCGCCGCTGCCGGCGCTCCCCGGTGCGCCGCAGGCCGTCAGTGCGACGACCGTCAACGCCGCGGCTGCTGCGGCCGCGATTCGCGTGATCTTCATCGTGTGTCCCATCTCTCGTGCAATGTGCGGTGGGGTCTTCCTCATGCCTCGTGGGCAGATCAGTGAGTCAGGATCTTGGAGAGGAAGTCTTTGGCGCGCCCCGTTTTCGGAGCGTCGAAGAATTCGGACGGCGCGGCGTCCTCGAGGATCTGCCCGTCGGCCATGAACAGCACCCGATCGGCGACCTTGCGGGCGAAGCCCATCTCGTGGGTCACGACGATCATGGTCATGCCGTCGCGGGCGAGACCCGTGATGACGTCGAGGACCTCGTTGATCATCTCGGGGTCGAGCGCCGAAGTCGGCTCGTCGAACAGCATCAGCTTCGGCTGCATCGCGAGGGCGCGGGCGATCGCGACGCGCTGCTGCTGCCCGCCTGAGAGCTGCGCGGGCAGCTTCTTCGCCTGGTTGGCGACGCCGACCCGTTCGAGGAGGACCATCGCCTCCTTCTCGGCCTCGGCCTTGCCGAGCCGGCGCACCTTCATGGGCCCGAGGGTGACGTTCTCGAGCACCGTCTTGTGGGCGAAGAGGTTGAACGACTGGAACACCATGCCGACGTCGGCGCGCAGCTTCGCGAGCTCACGTCCTTCGGCGGGCAACGGCTTGCCGTCGATGGTGATCGAACCGGCGTCGATCGTCTCGAGTCGATTGATGGTGCGGCAGAAGGTCGACTTGCCGGAGCCGCTCGGACCGATCACGACGACGACCTCGCCGCGGGCGACGGTGGTCGTGATGTCCTTCAGGACGTGCAGTTTTCCGAAGTGCTTGTCGACGCCCTCGACGACGACGAGGGGCTCGCCGGACTTCGTCGTCGGGGTGGTCGCGCCGCTTTCCTTGGACGTGGCCATGGTTCGACCCTAGGTTGAGTGTCCCCAAGTCGCCAGTTGAGGCCCGAATCGTAACCGTGCCGAAACACCTGGCTACGCTGTCCCGTCGTGAGCCTTGACGAGGAGAACATCGCCCCCGGCCTTTACCAGCACTACAAGGGCGGCCGCTACGAGGTGCTGCACAACGCCCGGCACAGCGAGACCGAGGAGCAGCTCGTGGTCTACCGCGCGCTCTACGGCGCGGGCGGCGTCTGGGTCCGCCCCACGGCGATGTTCGCCGAGACGGTCGAGATCGACGGGGTACCGGTCCCCCGCTTCCGCCGGGTCGACTGAGCTCAGCCGCGCTGCGCGAACGCGCTCTGGTAGAGGCAGACCGACGCGGCGGTCGCGAGGTTCATCGACTCGGCCTTGCCGTAGTTCGGCACGGCGACGACCCCGTCGACCTTGGCGAGGTCGCCGTCTTCGAGCCCTCGGGCCTCGTTGCCGAAGATCCACGCGGTCGGCCGGCGCAGCGACCCGTCGACCGACAGGGCACGGAGGTCGTCGCCTTTGACATCGGCGGCGAGGGTCTGAAGGCCGGCGGCGCGGGCACGGCCGAGCACGTCGCCGAGGTCGGCACCGACCGCGACGGGCAGGTGGAAGAGCGACCCGGTCGTGGCGCGCACGACTTTCGGGTTGTAGAGGTCGACGGCTCGGCCGCTCAGCACGACGGCGTCGGCACCGGCGGCGTCCGCGGCCCGGATGATGGTGCCGAGGTTGCCGGGGTCGCGTACCTCTTCGAGCACGGCGACGAGCTGCGGGGAGCCGCCGAAGATGTCGCGGATCGAGGTCGGGAACTGGCGGCACACGGCGACGAAGCCCTGCGGGGTGACCGTGTCGGCCATCGCGTCGAGCACCGGCTCGCTGACGTACTCGATCTCGATGTCTGCGTTCCGCGCCGCCTCGGCGACGTCGGGGTAGCGTTCGAGCGCCGTGGGAGTCGCGAACAGCTCGACGAGCAGTTCGGGGCGCCATGCGAGCGCCTCGCCGACCGCTTGCGGACCTTCGAGCAGGAAGGCGCCGGTCTCGGAGCGGGTGTTCTTCGACGCGAGCCTCGCGACGGTCTTCACGCGCGCGGCGCGGGGGTTCTCGAGCACGGCGTCGAGCCTACGTGAAACGACGAACTGCCCACTTCGCCCCGTTCTTCCCTTGCGGGACGGGGTGAAGTGGGCAGTTCGGTGGAGCGGAAGCCTCAGGCGGCGGTCTTCGGCGCCGACGTGTCGGCGGGAAGGGCGGCCTTGGCGGTCGCGACGAGGCCGGCGAAGGTCGCGGGCTCGTTCACGGCGAGTTCGGCGAGGATGCGACGGTCGACCTCGACACCCGCGAGGCCGAGGCCCTGGATGAAGCGGTTGTAGGTCATGCCCTCGGCACGGGCCGCGGCGTTGATGCGCTGGATCCACAGGCGGCGGAAGTCGCCCTTGCGTGCACGACGGTCGCGGTACGCGTAGACGAGGGAGTGGGTGACCTGCTCCTTCGCCTTGCGGTAGAGGCGCGAACGCTGGCCGCGGTAGCCCTCGGCGCGCTCGAGGATGACCCGACGCTTCTTGTGGGCGTTGACGGCCCTCTTGACTCTTGCCATTTAGGTTTCTTCCTTAACTCTCGTGGCGTCGGCTCAGTGGCCGAGGAGCTTCTTGGCGACCTTGGCGTCGGCCGGCGACAGGACCTGGTCCTGGTTGAGGCGACGGGTGCGGACGCTGGACTTGCCCTCGAGGTTGTGGCGCATGCCGGCCTGCTGCTTCATGAGCTTGCCGGAGCCGGTGAGCTTGAACCGCTTCTTCGCACCGGAGTGCGTCTTCTGCTTGGGCATTACTTCTCCTTGGGGGTCTCGGACTCCGCGGCGGCGGGTCCGGTGGTCTGGTCTGCAGCGGCCTCGTCGCCCTTCGGCGCCTCGGTCCTGCTGCTGTTGGCCTTCGCTCGCGCCTGGGCCTCGGCCTTGGCGTCCGCCTTGTTCTTGAGCGGCCCGATGATCATCACCATGTTGCGGCCGTCGATGGTCGGGGTCGACTCGACCGTGCCGAACTCGCTGACGTCCTCGGCGAAACGCTGCAGCAGACGCACGCCCTGCTCGGGGCGCGACTGCTCGCGTCCGCGGAAGAGGATCATCGCCTTGACCTTGTCGCCCGCCTTGAGGAAGCCCTCGGCGCGCTTGCGCTTGGTCTCGTAGTCGTGGTTGTCGATCTTCAGACGGAAACGCACCTCTTTGAGGATGGTGTTCGTCTGATTGCGACGGGCCTCTTTCGCCTTCTGCGCCGTCTCGTACTTGAACTTCCCGTAGTCCATGATCTTCGCGACCGGGGGCCGCGAGTTGGGTGCCACCTCGACGAGGTCGAGGTCCGCCTCACGTGCGAGACGGAGGGCGACGTCGATGGAGACGACACCGACCTGCTCACCGCTCGGTCCGACGAGTCGGACCTCGGGGACACGGATGCGGTCGTTGGTACGGGGATCGCTGATGCGCTGCTCCTTCACTCGTTTGAAACGTTCTCGAGGAAGTGGGGCGCATCTCCGACACGACCGGCGCGCCGGTCTCCCCCTGCTCGATCTCGAGCGGGGCCTCGCGGCCCGCGACGGGGTGTCTTCGACCCGGTAACCTGTTGAGGCGGTTATCGCGGGTGGGAGTCGAACTCCACTTTCCTGTGTCGCGGGGCGTGAGGCATCAGCCTTCGGCCGCGGACAACCCGACAATGTTAGCAGAGGCGGCGCCCGAATCCTACGGCGCGTCCTCGCGGAAGGATTTCCCGGTATGAGCGAGCACACCCATTCCTTTGGCGGAGCGCAGCCCTACGACGCGACGTACGAGGGCGACTACGTCCGCGACATCGGCGAAGTTCCCGCGGTCGAGGTGATCAACACGGTCGCCGTGCACCTGCTCTCGGCCGCCGCGGTGCAGTGCGGTCTCGGCATCGACGACGGCCCGGCGACCCCGCGCGTCGACCTCGATGAGGCCCGCAAGCTGATCGACGCCCTCGCGGGGCTCGTCACCGCGAGCGCCCCCTACCTCGGCGACCACCACGCGCGCGCCCTGCGCGACGGGCTCCGGTCGGTGCAGCTCGCGTTCCGCGAGGCGTCGCCGTACCCCGACCCGATCGGCAAGGGGCCCGGCGAGAAGTGGACCGGCCCGGTCAACTGACGGGCGACAGCACGTCGGCGCCTTCCGCCGCCGTCCGGACCGCGCGGACGGTCTGAGCGACCTCCTCCGTGCCGGTGCGCCACGAGCTCACCGAGAAGCGGATGACCGGCTGGCCGTGCCAGACGCTCGCCGACGGCATGATCGTGCCGTCTTCGATGATGCGCCCGAACACCTCCCCCGTCCGGTCGCCGAACGTGGCGCTGACCTGCGTGTAGACGACGTCGTTGAGCACCGTCGTGCCGGGGATCGCGGAGATCCCGTCGGCGATGCCCCGTGCCGCTTCGACGAGTCCGGCGACGAGGTTCCGCACCCCGTCGCGCCCCAGGTAGGCGAGCGCCGCCCAGACCGGCACGCCGCGGGCGCGCCGCGACATCTCGGGCACGAGTTCATGGGGATCGACGCGACTCGAGGTCAGCAGGTAGCTGGCGTGCGAGGACGTCGCCGCGAGCGCCGCCTTCGCGTCCGCGACGACGGAGATGCCGCAGTCGTACGGGGTGTTGAGCGTCTTGTGCGCGTCGGTCGCCCACGAGTCCGCTCCGGCGAGCCCCGCGGTCAGGTCGGCGAGGTCCGGCACGACCGCCGCCCACAGTCCGAACGCGCCGTCGACGTGCACCCACGCGCCGTGCCGGTGGGCGGCCTCGACCGCGCCGGCGAAGTCGTCGAACGCACCCGAATGGATGTTGCCCGCCTGCAGGCACACGATCGTCCCGCCGCGCGTCTCCGACGGCTCCGCGAGGCGAGACGCGAGATCGGCGACGTCGATCCTCCCTTGGTCGTCCACCCGCACCGTCTCGGCGCGTCCCAACCCGAGGTAGCGCAGCGCCAGATCGATGGACCCGTGCCGCTCCTCGCCGACCAGCACCCGCACCGGAGGGGCGCCGATGAGCCCCTGCGTCTCGACATCCCAGCCGAGACGGGAGAGCACCGCCCCGCGTGCGGCGGCGAGGCCGGTGAAGTTCGCCATGGTCGCGCCGGTGGTGAAGCCGACCGCTGAGTCCTCGGGCAGGCCGAGGAGGTCGAGCAGCCATCGCGCGGCGGTCTCTTCGACGCCGACGACGCCAGGGGTCGAGTCGCGCATCCCCGCGTTCTGATCCCAGGCGGTCACCAGCCAGTCGGCCCCGATCGCGACGGGCAGGGTCGCGCCCATCACCCAGCCGAAGAAGCGTCCCGATCCGCTCGCCATCAAGCCGGGCCGCACCGCCTCGTCGAGCGAGTCGATCACCTCCGGCGCGGGTCTGCCGCGCTCGCTCAGGTCGCCGAGCGAGGCGATCACCTCCTCCGGGGTGAGGCGCGAGGGCACCTCGCGCGTCGGTACGACGGAGAGCCAGTCGAGTGCGCGCTCGACCGCATCGTCGATGGCCGTGAGGTCGTTCTCTCGCCCGTTCACGCCGCCATGGTCGACCTCGAGACGGGTCCCGTCAAGGCCTGGCGTCGCCCGCGGAAGGCGGTCTCACTCCACCGAGACGGCGAGCGAATCGACCCGCGCGGCGATGACCGGATCCGCGGCCCAGCGCTGCCCCAGCCGCGCCAGCACCGCATCGAGCCCGGCGCGGTCGAGCCCGGGCGCGAGGGTGAGCCGCACGCGCAGCTCGGGGCTCTGCAAGCGGGCGTCCGGGTCCCCCGGCAGGAGTTCGACGGATTGCACGGCGTCCTCACCGAACCCGCTCGACGCGAACGCGCCGACGACGTCGGGATCGCTCCAGCATCCGCGCCATGCGGCTCCGGTCGCGAGCGACTCGAGCATGGAGCGGCGGAGCCCGAACTCGGTGTCGGAGACGGGGTCGAGGATGACGAGGTCGGTGCCCTCCGACGCGGCGGCCAGTGCGACGCGCTCGGCTTCGACCGGCACCGGACGTGCCTTCGGATTCCAGGCCGTCATCGCGCCGACCGACGAGAAGGCGGGAAGCACGCGGCGGCCGTCGCGGGTCGCGACCGTGACGATGGCGAGATCCGCGCTCTTGTCGACGAGCGCACCGTGCGGCCCGGGGGCCGCCTCACCCAGCATCGCGAGCATGGGCACCAGCAGTCGCGTGCCTCGGAGGGCGTCGATGACCTCGGCCTCGCGCACCTCGTGCGACCGGAAGCGCCGGATCGCCTCGATGAGCCGTTCGGGCGCCGACCCGTCGTCATCCGCGAACGGCGTGGTTTCGAAGTGTCGCCCCGCCCACGGCTGCCCGGCCGAGTCGGCGGATCGGTCGCCGGCGCTCACCCGCGGCTCAGCGTCCTGCGACGTCGAGGGCCTCGGCGAGGGTGAAGTTGCCGGCGTAGAGCGCCTTACCGACGATGGCGCCTTCGAGCCCCTGGGGAACGAGTTCGCGCAGCGCCGCGATGTCGTCGAGGGTGGACACGCCGCCCGATGCGATGACGGGACGCTCGGTGCGGTCCATGACCTGCTGCAGCAGCTCGAGATTCGGACCGCGCAAGGTGCCGTCCTTGGTCACGTCGGTGACCACGTATCGTGCGCAGCCGGCGTCTTCGAGACGGTCGAGCACCGCCCAGAGGTCGCCGCCCTCCTTCGTCCATCCGCGCGCCGCGAGGGTGGTGCCGCGCACGTCGAGCCCGACCGCGACCGCCTCGCCGTACTGCGCGATCACGTTCGCCGCCCATTCCGGGTTCTCGAGCGCCGCGGTGCCGAGATTGATGCGCTTCGCGCCGGACTCGAGGGCCTGCTCGAGGGAGGCGTCGTCGCGGATGCCGCCCGACAGCTCGACGTTCACACCCCGTGCGGCACGGATGACGCGCTTGAGGGCGGCGCCGTTGCTGCCGCGGCCGAAGGCGGCGTCGAGGTCGACGAGGTGGATCCACTCCGCGCCCTGCCGCACCCAGTCGGCGGCCGCATCGGTCGGGTCGCCGTAGCTCGTCTCGGAGCCGGCCTCGCCCTGCACGAGTCGCACGGCCTTGCCGTCGGCGATGTCGACCGCGGGAAGCAGGGTGAGCTTCGGGGTCTTCATGAACTCGCTCATGCTCGGATGGTTCCTTCTTCTCGGGTGGCGGGCGTCGCGTCTCCCGGGCTGCGGGACGATCGACGGGGCAAAACGCCAACGAGCATATCCTTCACCCGCGAGGCGCTTCGCGCGTCAGAGCGAGCGGATCCAGTTGGAGAGCAGCCGGATGCCGGCGGCGCCCGACTTCTCGGGGTGGAACTGGGTCGCGGAGAGCGGCCCGTTCTCGACGGCGGCGACGAACGGCTCGCCGTGGGTCGCCCAGGTCACCGACGGCTCCCGATGGGGCTTCTGCACGTCGAGGCTCCACTCTCGGGCGCCGTAGGAGTGCACGAAGTAGAAGCGCTCGTCGCGGATGCCGTCGAAGAGAACCGTCTCGTCGGGGACGTCGACGGTGTTCCAGCCGATGTGCGGGAGCACCGGGGCGCGCAGCTGGTCGACCGTGCCCGGCCATTCGCCGAGTCCGTCGACTCCCTCGCCGCGCTCGACCCCGCGTTCGAACATGACCTGCATGCCGACGCAGATGCCGAGGACCGGTCGCCCTCCTGCGAGGCGACGGTCGATCAGTTCCGCACCGCGTGCGGCGTCGAGAGCCGCCATCACGGCAGCGAAGGCACCGACGCCCGGAACGAGGAGGCCGTCGGCGCCCTGGATGCGGGCGCGGTCGGCGGTCAGTTCGACGTCGGCTCCCGCCAGCTCGAGGGCCTTGACCGCCGAGTGGACGTTGCCGCTGCCGTAATCGAGCACCGCGACCGTGGGTCGCGTCACAGCGCACCCTTCGTGGACGGCACGCCCTGCACGCGCGGGTCGAGTTCCTTCGCGACGCGGAATGCGCGCGCGAACGCCTTGAATTCGGCCTCGGCGATGTGATGCGGGTCGCGTCCCCGCAGCACGTCGAGGTGCACCGTCAGGCCGGCGGCGAAGACGAGCGCTTCGAAGAAGTGCCGCACCATCGAGCCCGTGAAGTGGCCACCGATGAGGTGGAACTCGAAGCCGGACGGCTCGCCGTCGTGGACGAGGAACGGGCGCCCCGAGATGTCGACGACCGCACGGGCGAGCGCCTCATCGAGCGGCACGGTGGCGTCACCGAACCGGGCGATGCCCACCTTGTCTCCGAGCGCCTGACGGATCGCCGTTCCGAGCACGATTCCGGTGTCCTCGACCGTGTGGTGCACGTCGATCTCGATGTCCCCCGTCGCGCGGACGGTGAGGTCGGTGAGGGAATGCTTCGCGAAGGCGGTTAGCATGTGGTCGAAGAACGGCACCGAGGTGCTGATGTCGGCCGTACCGGTGCCGTCGAGGTCGAGCCGCAGGTCGATCGAGGACTCGCTGGTCGCGCGCTCGATGTGCGCGGTCCGCGAGCCGACGGGGAAGCCTTCTGAAGTCACGGGTCCCAGTCTACGAGCGGGCGCCGAGGGCGCCGTCAGCCCCAGAAAGGGCGGCGAGGAACGCGGTCGTCTCCGATTCGGTGCCGGCGCTCACCCGTAGCGTGTTCGGGATGCCGAGATCGCGGACGAGCACGTCGTGGTCGAGCAGGTGCTGCCAGGTCGCGTGCGGGTCGGCGACGCCGCCGAAGAGCACGAAGTTCGCCTCGCTCGGCCACGGCGAGTAGCCGAGCCCGGGCAGCTCGGCCATCAGCCGATCGCGCTGCACCTTGATCTCTTCCACCATGCCGAGCATCTCGTCGGCGTGGCCGAGTGCGGCGATCGCCGCCGCCTGCGTGAGCGCCGAGAGGTGGTACGGCAGGCGCACCAGCCGCAGGGCGTCGGCGACGGCGGGGTCCGACGCGAGGTAGCCGACGCGCGCCCCCGCGAAGGCGAACGCTTTGCTCATCGTGCGCGAGACCATGAGGCGCGGGCGGTCGGGCAGCAGGGTCAGTGCGCTCGGTGCGCCGCTCGGCATGAATTCGGCGTACGCCTCGTCGACGAAGACCATGCCGTCGAAGGCGTCGTAGGCGGCGGCGATCGTCTCGAGCGGCACCCCGGTGCCCGTGGGGTTGTTCGGAGCGCAGAGGAAGACGATGTCGGGGCGGGTGCGGTCGATCTCGGCCACGACGGTCTCGGGTGAGATGCGGAAGCCTTCGTCGCGGCGGCCCTCGACCCATTCGGTGCCCGTGGCGCCCGCGAGGATGGAGTGCATCGAGTAGGTGGGCGGGAAGCCCAGCACGCTGCGCCCGGGACCGCCGAAGGCCTGCAGCACCTGCTGAGTGACTTCGTTGGAACCGTTGGCCGCCCAGATGTTCGCGGCGGAGAGCCCATGGCCGAGGTACCCGGCGAGCCGTTCGCGGAGGACGGTGAACTCGCGATCGGGGTACCGGTGGATGGTGAGGATCGCCTCGGCGACCTGGCGGACGATGTCGTGCGCGACGTCCTCGGGGACGCCGTGGCTGTTCTCGTTGACGTTGAGCGCGACCTTCACCGTGCGCTGCGGTGCGCCGTAGGGTTCACGGCCGCGGAGATCGTCGCGGATGGGGAGGTCGTCGAGCGAAGTCACCCGATCGAGTCTAGGAGCCCGCTCCCGAGCTGCCCGCCCCATGACCAGTGCGGTGCGCGCCAGTCGATGCAGGTGCCAGTCGGTGTGGGCGTCAGTCGGTGTACGTGGCGGGGATCGCGAGCGACTGGCCGGCGGCGACGGCCGACGAGTCGAGCCCGTTGAACCGCTCGATGTCGGCGATGACGTCGCGGGGGTCGGAAGCCGGAGCGACGCGCTCGGCGACGGACCAGAGCGACTCCCCCGCCTCGACGGTGACGTACGCGAACTGCTGCGTCGAGCTCTCGTTCGACGCGACGGCGGGTGCGGACGACATCGCGATCGCGGTGATGACCGCGACTGTGGGAAGGGTGAGAAGCGCGCCGAGAACGACCCGTCCACGGCGGGTGATGCGCAGGTGGGGACGAGCCGGGGCGGCCAGGTGACCGACGGTGATGGTGCTCATGAGTCTCAACCTTTCGTTCCGGAACGAAGCTGTGTTCCGAATGTATCTTCGAATGTCGAACACGTCAACCAGTGAGGCGAAGGCCTGATTCTCGCGAGTCATTCGAAGACAAGCTCGAACAGGCGTTGCTCCCGATCCGCCCGGGCGGATACAGTTTCGATGTTCGGGTACATCGAAACAGCAGCCTCCGACATCGCCTCCGCGGGTGGGTCGGGGCTCGGGGGGAATGGGAGACGTCATGACGGTGGAGCGCACGGGAACGCGCCGGAGGAAGAGCCTCAGCGAGAAGCAGATGGCGATCCTCGAAACGATCCAGCAGTCCGTGTCGACGCGCGGCTACCCGCCGAGCATGCGCGAGATCGGCGACGCCGTCGGCCTCTCCTCGCTCTCGAGCGTCACCCATCAGCTGGGTCAGCTCGAGCTGTCGGGCTACCTGCGCCGCGACCCCAATCGGCCGCGTGCACTCGAGGTGCTCATCGACCTGCCCTCCAGCTCGTCCCACACCGGTGAGACGGCGACGCCCGTCGGCGATGCGGCGATGGTGCCGCTCGTCGGTCGGATCGCGGCCGGCATCCCCATCACCGCCGAGCAGCAGGTCGAAGAGGTGTTCCCCCTCCCCCGCCAGCTCGTCGGAAAGGGCGAGCTGTTCATGCTGAAGGTCGTCGGCGAGTCGATGATCGATGCCGCCATCTGCGACGGCGACTGGGTGGTCGTCCGCTCGCAGAGCACCGCCGAGAACGGCGACATCGTCGCGGCGATGCTCGACGAGGAGGCGACCGTCAAGGTCTTCAAGCAGCGCGACGGCCACACCTGGCTGCTGCCGCGCAACTCGGCGTTCGAGCCGATCCTCGGCGACGAGGCCCAGGTGCTGGGCGTCGTTACCGCGGTGCTCCGCTCCGTCTGAGCCGCGCTCGAGGTGCCCGGTTCCGCGGGTGCTGAGGCGCTCGCACGCGCAGAACCGGGCACCTCGACGGCGCCGTCACCGCCGGCGGGCTCAGCGCAGGAACGGAGTGAGCGCCGCGAGTTCCTCTTCGCCCACGTTCGCGTGCAGATGGGTGCCGTCTTCGCGATAGTCGAGGCTCAGCACCTGGCCGCGCTCGTGGACCTGGGCGATCAGCTCGCCCCGGTCGAAGGGGACGACGGCGCGGACCTCGTGGCGCGGCTTCGGCAGCAGCGTCGCGATGCGCTCGAGCAGCTCGTCGATGCCCTCTCCGGTGCGCGCCGAGACGAAGATCGAGTCGGGCTCGAGCCCGCGCAGCACCAACCGGTCGTCCGGGGACGCCAGGTCGCTCTTGTTGAAGACGACCAGCTCGGGTATCTCTCGCGCACCCAGCTCGCCGACGACACCGCGGACGGTGCTGAGCTGCGCACCCGGATCCGGATGGGACGCGTCGACGACGTGCACGAGCACGTCGGCATCCGCCGTCTCCTCGAGTGTCGAACGGAACGCCTCCACCAGCTGATGCGGCAGGTTGCGCACGAAGCCGACCGTGTCGGCGAGGGTGAACGAGCGTCCGTCGGAGGTCTCGTAGCGGCGCACCGTCGCGTCGAGCGTGGCGAACAGTGCGTTCTCGACCAGCACACCGGCCCGTGTGATGCGGTTCAGCAGACTCGACTTGCCCGCGTTCGTGTATCCGACGATCGCGACGGACGGGACCTCGTTGCGGCGACGGTTGGCGCGCTTCGCGTCGCGGGCCGGCTTCATCGCGGCGATCTGCTTGCGCAGCTTCGCCATGCGGGAGTGGATGCGACGACGATCGAGCTCGATCTTCGTCTCACCGGGTCCGCGCGAGCCCATACCCGCGCCACCGCTCACCTGGCCACCGGCCTGGCGGGACATCGACTCACCCCAACCGCGCAGTCGCGGGAGCAGGTACTCGAGTTGGGCGAGTTCGACCTGCGCCTTGCCTTCGCGACTCTTGGCGTGCTGGCTGAAGATGTCGAGGATCACCGCGGTGCGGTCGATCACCTTCACCTTGACGACGTCCTCGAGGGCGCGTCGCTGACTGGGCGCCAGTTCGGTGTCGGCGATGACGGTGTCGGCGCCGAGTGCGGCGACGGTGTCGCGGAGTTCCTCGGCCTTGCCGCGACCGAAGTAGGTGCTGGGGTCGGGGTGCGGCCTACGCTGCAGCAGGCCGTCGAGCACCGAGGCGCCCGCGGTCTCGGCCAACGCCGCGAGCTCACGCAGCGAGTTCTCCGCGTCGGCGGCGTTGCCCTGCGAGTACACGCCGATCAGCACGACGCGCTCGAGGCGCAGCTGTCGGTACTCGACCTCGGTGACGTCTTCGAGTTCGGTCGAGAGTCCGGAGACGCGACGAAGCGCCTGCCGCTCTTCGAGGTCGAACTGCTCGCCGTCGTGGTCGACGCGCGGGGTCGACACGATGCCGGTCCGTGCGGGGAACAGCGCGTAGTCCGCCGAGCGGCGCTCGGCGGCACCGAGCACGCGCGCGACGACGTCCTCGTCGGCTGTCGGTGTCTCGGGTCGTTCGATCATGGGCTGTAACACTATCTCCTGGTTTCCGCTAAGTTGCCTCTATGTTCCGGTCGGCAGGTGCCCTCCAATGACGGGGGACCACTACTTCTCGGTCGATCCCGCGAGCGAGCTCCGTCCACGCCGGATCACCGTGTCCCTCGCCGGCCGTGATGTCGAGGTGACGACGGCGGCGGGCATCTTCAGCCCCGATCACATCGACTGGGGCACCCGCGTTCTGCTGTCGCACGTTCCGCCGCCTCCTCCGGGCGGCGACCTCCTCGATCTCGGCTGCGGCTGGGGTCCGATCGCGCTGAGCCTCGGACTTGAATCTCCTCACGCGACGGTCTGGGCCGTCGACGTCAACGAACGCGCGCTCGAACTCACCCGCCGCAACGCGGCCGATCTCGGGCTCACCAATGTCAACGCCAGCCTGGCCGCGGATGTTCCCGACGACGTCTCGTTCCGCACCATCTGGTCGAACCCGCCCATCCGGGTGGGCAAGAGCGAGCTGCACGGCATTCTCGAGACCTGGCTGCCCCGTCTGGCGCCGGGCGGGGACGCCTGGCTCGTGGTGCAGAAGAACCTCGGGTCGGACTCGCTGCAGCGCTGGCTCGAGTCCACGCTGCCGCCCGACTACACGACGACGCGCTCGGCGACGAACCGGGGCTTCAGGGTGCTGCGGGTGCGGCGCCGTCTCGGCTGAGCCGTCAGATTTCGGCGGTGCCGCGGAACACCAGCTCCGCCGGGCCGCTCAGGGAGACGTGCTCGCCGTCCTCGGCGGGGAACATCCGCACGCCGACGACGCCACCCGGCACCTCGACGCGCCAGTCGTTGGGCGCGCTCGCGCCCGCCCAGTGTCGGGTGGCGAGGGCGGCGGCGGCCGCGCCGGTGCCGCAGGAGAGCGTCTCTCCCACGCCGCGCTCGTGCACCCGCATGCGGATGCGCCCGACGGCGTCTTTGACGAGCGGGTCGGCGGGGAGCACCAGCTCGACATTGGTGCCGCCCTGGGGGTCGGGTTCGACGACGGGGATGTAGGCGAGATCCGCGTTCTCGAGCTCGCTCTCGTCGGCGACCGCGATCACGACGTGCGGGTTGGGGACGGTGATCGCGACGCCGGGCCGGGCGACGGGGAGGCTCTTGACGTGCACGAGCGGCTCGCCGCCCTCGAGTCGCCACCGGCCGAGGTCGACGGCGAACCCGTCGGTGGTGCGCTGGACGTCGCGCACTCCCCCGCGAGTGCCGATCGCGAGCGTGTCACCGGAGGCGAGCTCGGCGAGCCCCTCGTCGATCAGGAAGCGGGTGAACACGCGGATGCCGTTGCCGCACATCTCCGCGATGCTGCCGTCGGCGTTGCGGTAGTCCATGAACCACTCGGCATCGGCATCCTCGGCGAGAGCGTCGGCGCCGACGTCGATGCTGCGCGAGCGGACGGCCCGGAGCAGACCGTCGGCACCGACTCCGAAATGGCGGTCGCAGAGTGCGGCGACGTCGGCGGGCGTGAGGTCGAGTTCGCCGTCGGGGTCGGCGACGAGCACGAAGTCGTTGCCCGTGCCGTGGCCTTTGGTGAACGCGATCGTGGTCATGTCTCGAGTCTAGATTCCAGCAGCGCGAGCACTCGGCCGGCGGCGGCGGGGTCGCCGACGGGGATCCGGTGGGCGTCCCGGTAGCGTCCGAACCACGATCGTTGGCGTCGCACGTACCGCCAGGTGAGGGCGGTGGTGTCGTCGATCGCGTCAGCCCGCGTGCGGCGGCCCGCGAGCACGTCGATCGCCTGCGCGTAACCGATGGCGCGGGAGGCGGTCAGGCCTTCGGCGAGGCCGAGCGGAAGGAGTTGCTCGACCTCGTCGAGGAGCCCGTCGTCGAACATCGCCCGCGCGCGCTCGGCGAGCCGCTTCTTGAGCACCGGCCGCTCGGCGGGGTCGACGTCGAGCAGGGTGACGATCGTCGGCACCCGGTAGGGCGCCTCGTCCGGCAGGGTCGCGCTGTAGGGCTCGCCGGTGAACTCGATGACCTCGAGCGCCCGGATGACCCGACGACCGTTGGCGGGGTCGATGGTCAGGGCGGCGGTGGGGTCGGCCTCGCGGAGGCGTTCCCACATCGCCCCCGACCCGCGGTCGGCGAGCTCCCGTTCGAGTCGTTCGCGGATGACGTCGTCGGTGCCGGGGAATCGGAAGTCGTGCATCAGCGCGGAGATGTAAAGCCCCGAGCCGCCGACCAGGAGGGGCACGGCGCCGCGGGCTCTGATGTCGTCGACGGCGGCGCGGGCGAGCTCCTGATAGCCGGCGACGGTGGAGAGGTCGGTGACCTCGAGTACGTCGAGCAGGTGGTGCGGGATGCCGTGGCGCTCCTCGATCGGCAGCTTCGCGGTGCCGATGTCCATGCCGCGGTAGAGCTGCATCGCGTCGGCGTTGACCACCTCGGCGCGGAGGCCGCGGTCGCGGAGCGTCTCGGCGAGCTCGAGCGAGAGGGCGCTCTTGCCGGTACCGGTCGGGCCGCCGATGACGACGAGGGGCGGTGCGGTCACCGCCCGACGCGGAGCGTGGGCAGACCGAGCGACACGGTGCGCGCACCGCCTGCGCTCGGCGCCGCGGGCACGGCGCACGAGTCGGCCTCGGCGCGGTCCCAGGCGTCTCCGGCGCGGGTCGGGGTGATCCGCAGCGGCGCGACGTTCTCGGCGTCGGCGATGAGGTAGAACGGGGCCGCCTGAGTGACGACGGCGTCGACGAGGTCGCCCGGTCGCGGGATCGGCGAACCGGCGGGCACCTCGAAGTGCACGAGTCGGCTGTCTCGGGCGCGGCCGCTCATCCGGTGGGTCTCTCCGTCTTTGCGCCCTTCACCGGTGGCAACGAGGATCTCGACCGGGCGGCCGATCTGCGCCATGTTCTCCTCCCAGGAGATGCGTTCCTGCAGCGCGATGAGCCGCTCGTAGCGCTCCTGCACGACCTCCTTCGGGAGCTGGTCGGGCATCGTCGCCGCGGGGGTGCCCGGGCGGATGGAGTACTGGAAGGTGAAGGCCGTCGCGAATCGGGCCTGCTCGACGACCCGCAGGGTGTCCTCGAAGTCGGCGTCGGTCTCGCCCGGGAACCCCACGATGATGTCGGTCGAGATCGCCGCGTTCGGAATGCGTGCGCGCACCTTGTCGAGGATGCCGAGGAACTTCTCGGAGCGGTACGAACGGCGCATGGCCTTGAGGATCCGGTCGGATCCGGACTGCAGCGGCATGTGCAGCTGAGGCATGACGTTCGGCGTCTCGGCCATCGCGTCGATCACGTCGTCGGTGAAGGCGGCGGGGTGCGGGCTCGTGAAACGGATGCGCTGCAGGCCCTCGATCGCGCCGGCCGCGCGGAGGAGCTTGCCGAACGCCTGCCGGTCGCCGAACTCGACGCCGTAGGAGTTGACGTTCTGCCCGAGCAGGGTGACCTCGATGGCGCCGTCGTCGACGAGCGACTGGATCTCGGCCAGCACTTCGCCCGGCCGACGGTCCTTCTCCTTGCCACGCAAGGCGGGGACGATGCAGAAGGTGCAGGTGTTGTTGCAGCCGACCGAGATGGAGACCCATCCGCTGTACGTGGAGTCGCGTTTGGTCGGAAGGGTGGAGGGGAACACCTCGAGCGATTCGAGGATCTCGATCTGGGCCTCGTCGTTGTGACGTGCCCGCTCGAGCAGGCTCGGCAGGGAGCCCATGTTGTGGGTTCCGAAGACGACGTCCACCCAGGGCGCCTTCTCGAGGATGACGTTCTTGTCCTTCTGGGCGAGGCAGCCGCCGACCGCGATCTGCATGCCCGACCGCTGGCGCTTGACCGATGCGAGGTGTCCGAGGTTGCCGTAGAGCTTGTTGTCGGCGTTCTCGCGCACCGCGCAGGTGTTGATGACGACGACGTCGGCGTCGTCGCTCTCGGATCGGATGTAGCCGGCCGCTTCGAGGGATCCGCTCAGGCGTTCGGAGTCGTGCACGTTCATCTGGCAGCCGTAGGTGCGCACCGAATAGGTGCGGGGCGGCGCGAGCAGGTCGGTCATGATTCGGCCAGTGTAATCGCGGGCGAACAGGCCCTCTGCGGTGTCGAGCCGCGGGTCGCAGTGCGCCTAGTCGACGTCTGTCGCGTAGCGCTGCATGGCCTCGCCGACCGCATTGCGGGCGAGTTCGCCGGAGTAGCCGCGTCGGGCGAGCAGGGCGTACAGACGCCGCTCGGCCGTGCGCGGGTCGAGTGCCCGCAGGCTGCCGAGCTTGCGCACCGCGATCTCTTCGGCGCGCTCCCGTTCGCTCTCCTGATCGAGTTCGGCGAGGGCGTCTGCGTAGTCGTCCTGATCGATGCCTCGGCGGCGGAGCTCGGCGATGATCGCGGTGCGCCCCTTGCCTTTGCGCTCGGCCTCGATGCGGATGACCTCTTCCGCGAGACGCCGGTCGTCGAGGTAGCCGGCTCGACGGAGGCGCTCGACCTCGGGCGCGACCTGCTCGTCGGTGAAGCCCTTGTCCATCAACCGGGTGCGCACTTCGGACTCGGAAAGCCCTCGCCGAGCGAGCGCGGCGGTGCTGACGTTCTCGATGCGACGGGTGCTTTCGGCGCTCGACGCCTTGTCGTGTCGGGAGTTGTCCTGATGCCGGAGGACGCCCTCGGATCGAGGGATGTCGCCGCGACGACGCGGTGAGGCGTCGTTCTCGTCAGTCGTCTCGCGAGGCGTCGCGGCCTCGGGAGCGGCACCGAAGAGGTAGGTGACCGGAGCGATCCACTCCGCCTCACCGGC
This sequence comes from Herbiconiux sp. L3-i23, assembly GCF_023734115.1. NCBI lineage: Bacteria > Bacillati > Actinomycetota > Actinomycetes > Micrococcales > Microbacteriaceae > Herbiconiux > Herbiconiux sp. L3-i23. Next base: position 1,054,908 of record NZ_AP025737.1, on the reverse strand, counting down.
GTCGTCGCGGGTCATCGGCTCAGGCGCCCTTGCGCGCCGGCATCTTGGTCTCGATCGCGACGGGAGCCTCGTCGGGCACCGCGACGACAGGACCGACGCCGAGCTTCGCCTTGATCTTGGTCTCGATCTCGCGGGCGATGTCGGGGTTCTGCTTGAGGAAGTTACGGGCGTTCTCCTTGCCCTGCCCCAGCTGGTCGCCCTCGTAGGTGTACCAGGCGCCCGACTTCTTGACGATCAGGTGCTCGACACCGAAGTCGATGAGGCTGCCCTCCCAGCTGATGCCGGTGCCGTAGAGGATGTCGAACTCGGCCTGCTTGAACGGCGAGGCCATCTTGTTCTTCACGACCTTGACGCGGGTGCGGTTTCCGACGGCGTCGGCACCGTCCTTCAGCGTCTCGATGCGACGGATGTCGAGACGCACCGAGGCGTAGAACTTGAGCGCCTTACCACCGGCGGTGGTCTCGGGGCTGCCGAAGAACACACCGATCTTCTCGCGGAGCTGGTTGATGAAGATGGCGGTGGTCTTCGTCTGGTTGAGACCACCGGTCAGCTTGCGCAGCGCCTGCGACATGAGTCGCGCCTGCAGGCCGACGTGCGAGTCGCCCATGTCGCCTTCGAGTTCGGCGCGGGGCACGAGGGCGGCGACGGAGTCGATGACGACGAGGTCGATGGCGCCGGAGCGCACCAGCATGTCGGCGATCTCGAGCGCCTGCTCACCGGTGTCGGGCTGCGACACCAGCAGAGCGTCGATGTCGACACCCAGCTTCTTCGCGTACTCGGGGTCGAGCGCGTGCTCGGCGTCGACGAAGGCGGCGATGCCGCCGGCACGCTGCGTGTTCGCGATGGCGTGCAGGGTGAGCGTCGTCTTACCCGACGACTCGGGGCCGTAGATCTCGATGATGCGGCCGCGGGGCAGACCGCCGATGCCGAGTGCGACGTCGAGCGCGATCGACCCCGTGGGGATCACCTCGACCGGGGCGCGCTCGTCACTGCCCAGGCGCATTACCGATCCCTTGCCGAACTGACGATCGATCTGGGCGAGGGCGGTTTCGAGGGCCTTCTCGCGGTCGGCTGCTGATGGCATTGCGGTCTCCTGTTCGGTGTGCCCTCGCACGCGGTGAGAGGACGGGCGGTGCGCCTATAGGCTGTCGCGTCGGTCGTGCGGGACGACCTGCGACAAGGCTCAGTGGACGAGAACTCGTTCTGCCTCGACGGTAGACAGAGCCACCGACATCGCATGCCGGACGACCCCTATCCGTGGAGACGGGACGAGACCTGCCACCTGTGCAGGACATTACGCCCGTTCGAAACTATCTTCGAGAGGCGGAGGCGGCGTGTCGCCTGCGAATCCTTTCGCCGTCCGGAGGGCGCGTCAGCGAGGGTCGGGACGACCTCTGCCGTGCCAGCGTTCGAGCGGCACGTCGTTCTCGCGGCAGAGCGCCGACCACACCTGCGACGCCGACCATCCGGCCGCGAGCGCCTCCTCGGCGGTGAGGCCCCCGACGGCCCCGAGGTTCATCTCTCGAACGAGCGCCTTGCCGCGGGCGGTGCCGAACTCTTCGGCGACGGCGAGGCGGAACTCACTCAACTGCATCGAAGAAGGATTCCTTTCATCAGCGCGGGAGGCCGGGAGTGCTCCGACATGCGGAAAGCCCCGCACGAAGCGGGGCTTTCCGGGTGATGGACGGGCCGGATCAGCGGGCGACCAAGTCGGCGTCAAGATCCTTCGAGAAGGAGTCCTTCGAGAAGGATTCGCCGGCGTACCGCTCGCCGAAGTCGGCGGGAAGCGCATCGGGGACGTCGATGCCCTCGATCACTGCGAGACGGTCTCCGACCTCGCGCATGATGACCGAGATGGGAGTGTCGAGCGCGTCCGCGACGGAGGCGAGGATTTCGGACGAGGCCTCTTTCTGACCCCGCTCGACCTCACTGAGGTAGCCGAGCGCGACGCTCGCCTTGCTGGCCACCTGGCGGAGGGTGCGGCCCTTCTGCAGGCGGAAGTCCCGCAGAACGTCGCCGAGCTCCTGACGAACTAGAACCATGTGACCCTCCTCACGTCTGAAGATTTCGCGGTGCCGGAACGGACACCGTACTGCGATCGATTCCCAAACCCTAATGAGAGGGATTGAGTATTGCTTGTGAACACGTCATCTGTAACCGGACCGAAACCTGAGTTATTCCGACTCAACCCGGCGGATGCTGCGGAGTCTGCCTGTTGCTCAGTCCGACCGTCTCGATGACGAGTTCGAGGGCCGCGACGACGCTCCGGCCGCGCACCCGAGCCCTGTCTCCCTCGATCTGCAGGCCGCGCACCTCGGTGCGGCCGGCCATGACCACGGCGACGTACACCTCGCCCGGCAGGTGCCCGTCCTGCGAGTCGGGGCCCGCGACCCCCGTCGTCGCGATGCCGATGTCGGCTCCGCAGCGCTCCCGCACGCCCGCCGCCATCATCAGCGCCACGTCGGGATGGATGGGGCCGTGCTCGCCGAGCAGCGCGGCGTCGACTCCGAGCAGGTCGTGCTTGAGCGGGGTGGCGTAGGCGACGATCGCGCCGCGCACGGTGCGTGATGCGCCCGGTACCTCGATCAGCGCGGAGGCGACGAGCCCGCCGGTCAGCGACTCGGCGACGGCGACGGTCAGGCCCCGGGCGACGAGACCGTGCACGACATCGGCGGCGACGCGCTCGACCGGGTCGCCGCTCATCTCGATCGACCGAGCCGCCAGGCCTGCACCAGGTAGTCGATGCCGGTGGCGACCGTGAGCAGCAACGCGATCGACATCAGCGCGGTGTTCACCCCGTCGATCCAGGGCACCCCGGCGGCCCAGCCGAGATCGCGTGCGACCTCCGCGAATGGGGCGAGAGCGAACGAGATCGCCACAGCCTGGAAGACGGTCTTCAGCTTGCCGCCGCGTGACGCGGGGATGACCCGGTCTCGGAGAACCGCGAAGCGGAACGCGGTGATGCCGAGCTCGCGCACCAGGATGAGGGCGGTGACCCACCACGGCAGCTCGGCGAGGATCGACAGCCCGACGAGCGCTCCCCCGGTCAGCACCTTGTCGGCGATGGGGTCGAGCAGGATGCCGACGTTGGTGACGAGGTTGCGGCGGCGCGCGAGCATGCCGTCGACGCCGTCGGTCGCGATGCCGACGACGAACAGGGCCGTCGCCACCCACCGCAGCGCGCCGCCGTCTCCGGCGTCGATCAGCAGCAGGGTCAGGAAGACGGGGGCGAAGAGGATGCGGACCGCGGTGATGATGTTCGCGACGTTGCCGTCGCTCGCCTTGGTGTCGCCGGACTGCAGCACCCGGCCGCGAGCGCGTTCGACGACCTTGGCCTGACCGCGCTCGTACTGGGCGCGCGCTTTGCGCATCGCCTCGCCCTTGGGGCCGTTGCCACCGGGTTCTCGCGCCTCGCCGCTCACGTTCGTCGTCTCTCCCCTGCGGTCGGCCCGGTGTGCGCGTCCTCGCGCGTGCCGTCTTCGGCGAGTTTACCGTTCGAGGTCCCCGGTCACCCGGCACGCGACTCGGGGTCGACACGGACCGCTCCGAGGGGGAGCATCGCACCATGGCGCCATCGCACCGCGGAGCGTGGAGTTCGGCGATCCCCGTACTCCGGATCGGGGACGAGACCGTCGCGCGGCGCTTCTACGTCGAGGGGCTCCGTTTCGCGGTGGTGTTCGAGCATCGTTTCGCCCCCGGACTCCCCCTCTACCTGCGGGTGCACCGAGACGGCTGCGTCCTCGATCTCTCCATGCATGCAGGAGACGGACCCTTCGGTGGGGCGGTCTGGCTCACCGTCCCCGACGTCCACGCCGTAGTGGCAGAGCTGAACGCCTCGGGCATCCGCCACTCCGGCGTCGATGAGGACGCCCCGGGCGGGCCCACCGTCGACGTCTCGGATCCGTTCGGCAACGTCCTCAGACTCTGTCAGTCGTCGGGCGTCGGGAACGTCGGCTAGTCGCGGCCGGTGAGACCCCAGGCGTCCTCGTCGGCGTCGCCGTCGACGACCTCGAGGCCCTCGAACTGCGCGTCGACCGGGTCGGGAAGCGCGGGCTGCGCGGGAGCGGGCGACGCTCCGGCGGGTGCCGACGCGGCGGGGGCTCCACCACCGGATGCGGGAGGTTCCTCGCCCTTCAGCTTGGCGAGGACCTGCGGCAGCTGCTCGGCGGTGACGAGCAGGTCGCGGGCCTTCGACCCTTCGGACGGGCCGACGATCTCGCGCGACTCGAGGAGGTCCATGAGTCGCCCGGCCTTCGCGAAGCCGACACGGAGCTTGCGCTGCAGCATCGACGTCGACCCGAATTGCGAGGTGATGACGAGCTCCGCCGCCTGCAGCAGCAGGTCGAGGTCGTCGCCGATGTCGGCGTCGATCTGCTTCTTCTCGGCGACCTCGGCGACGTCCTGACGGTACTCGGGACGCGCCTGCTTCGTGACGTGTTCGACGACCCGATTGATCTCGTCCTCTTTGACCCACGCGCCCTGCACGCGGACGGGCTTCGACGCCCCCATCGGCAGGAAGAGTCCGTCACCCTGTCCGATGAGCTTGTCGGCGCCGGGCTGGTCGAGGATGACGCGCGAGTCGGTGACGCTCGTCACCGCGAACGCGAGTCGTGAGGGCACGTTGGCCTTGATGAGGCCGGTGACGACGTCGACGGACGGGCGCTGCGTCGCGAGCACCAGGTGGATGCCCGAGGCACGGGCCAGCTGGGTGATGCGCACGATCGAGTCTTCGACGTCGCGCGGGGCGACCATCATGAGGTCGGCGAGCTCGTCGACGACGACGAGGAGGTACGGGTAGGGCTTCAGCTTCCGCTCGCTGCCGGGAGGCAGGATGATCTCGTTCGCGATGACGGCCTTGTTGAAGTCGTCGATGTGACGGAAGCCGAACGACGCGAGGTCGTCGTAGCGCATGTCCATCTCCTTCACGACCCACTGCAGCGCTTCGGCCGCCTTCTTGGGGTTCGTGATGATGGGCGTGATCAGGTGCGGGACACCCGTGTACGGCGCGAGTTCGACGCGCTTCGGGTCGATGAGCACCATGCGCACCTCGTCGGGTCGGGCCCGCATGAGGAGGGAGGTGATCATCGAGTTCACGAAGCTCGACTTACCGGAGCCGGTCGATCCGGCGACGAGGAGGTGGGGCATCTTCGCGAGGTTCGCGACGACGAATCCGCCTTCGACGTCCTTGCCGACGCCGATGGTCATCGGGTGGTTGCTGCTCACTGCGGCTTTCGAGCGCAGCACGTCGCCGAGCGACACGATCTCGCGGTCGGTGTTGGGGATCTCGACGCCGATGGCGCTCTTGCCGGGGATCGGCGAGAGGATGCGGACCTCGTTGCTCGCGACCGCATAGGAGATGTTCTTGCTGAGCGCGGTGACGCGTTCGACTTTGACGCCGGGGCCGACCTCGACCTCGTAGCGGGTGACCGTAGGCCCGCGGGAGAAGCCGGTGACCTTCGCGTCGACGCCGAACTGGGTGAGGACGCTGGTGATGGAGGCGACCGCTTCGTCGTTCGCCGCCGACCGCGTCTTCGCGACGTCGCCCGGTGACAGCGACGTGGCGGGCGGGAGGCGGTAGGGCCCGCTCGGCAGGGGTGCGGCCATGACCGCGTCTCCCCCGTCATCGATCGGCAGCTGCGGCTCGGGCTCGACGGGCCGGATGATCTCGGTGGCGCCGGCGGAGTCGTCGCGGATGCCGGTCGAGCCCATCGCGACCTCCCCGGTCGCCTTCGCACCCGCCTCTTCGGCTTTCAGCATGTCTTCGAGGAGCTCGATGCCGAAGTCGACGCTCTCGTTGGGAGCCTGCACCGCTCCGGGCGCTCCCGACTCGGGGGCGGCGGGGCCGTCGATGACCTCGGTGAAGGAGTTCGGCACGATAGGCGTGTCGTAGGCCGGTTCGGCCTCGCGGCCGGTCTTGTTGCGCCGCCACCAGGGCAGGCTCGCCTCGTCTTCGGGGCCGTCGACGTCGAAGATGTGCAGTCCGGTCGACTCTTCGCCGTCGGCCTTGTCCTTCGCCTTCGACTTGGATCTCGACCCGCCGGTCGCGGGAGCCGGCGCGGCGTCCTCGGGCTTCTCGGCACCGAAGAGGTAGCCGTAGAGGGCGCTCAGCCGTTCGGGCAGCTTGTTGGGCGGGGTCTTGGTGACGATGAAGAGCGAAAGGACGCCGAGCAGCACGATCACGAGCGTGGCGCCCGCGGGCGTGATGATCGCGACCAGCGGCCCGCCGATCAGCCAGCCGAACACCCCGCCGCTCAGCGCGACGCGGTCGATGCCGTCCCACGGTGCCACCTGGCCGCCGTAGACGTAGCAGAGCCCGGAGATGGAGACGAGCAGCAAGGCGAGACCGACGCCGATCCGCCCGTTGTCGTTGACGGAGCTCGGGTGGCGGAACAGCCAGATCGCGAAGACGAAGAAGATGACGGGCAGCGCGAAGGCGAGCCGCCCGAAGAGGCCGCCGAAGGTCCACGCGTCGAGGGTGCGGGCGATCGGCTCGTTGACGAGGAACCATTCGACGACGGCTCCGGCGACGGCGAGGACGAGCAGCAGGAAGGGGAACCCGTCGCGACGCTGCTCCTTCTGCAGACCCTCGGGGCCGAACACGCGGGCGGCGCCGCCCGCAACGTGGGCCATACCGAGCCACATCTTCGTCAGCGGGCCTTCGGGCTCCTGGACGACGGGCATCTTGCGGGTGCGCGCGGAGGTGCTGTTGCCCGTGGCGCGCGACCGCGTGGCGGCGCCACTGCGCGCGGTCGTGCGGGCACGACTAGTCGACTTGCTGCTCCCAGCCATGCGCTCCACCATACGGCGGCCCTCCCCGGCGGCCCGGCTGACACGCTCGCGCCGGCGCGAGCGGTCAGCCGGGGTTCAGCGGGCGGCGCGGACCATGATGTCGGCCGTGTCGTTCGAGCTGACCGTCACGAAGCCCTCGCTGATGTAGAGGCGCTGCGCGAAGTTGCCGCGTTCGACGCTCAACGCGACGCGAGGGTGACCGGCGGCGATCGACTTCTCGAGCACGGCCCGGAGCATCGTCCGGCCCACTCCCTGCGCACGCCAGACGGGACGCACCCCCAGCGTGATCTCGGGCACTCCGGGCACGGCCGCCAGACCGGGGCGATCGGCGGGGAACAGCCGGTACCAGCACGCGCCGATCGGGTCGCCTTCGCCGTCGACCGCGAGGACTCCCGCGTCGCCCGGTCGGGGCCACGAGGCGATGTAGCGGCGACGCACCGGATCGGCGAGCACGGCGACGCGCGGCCGCTGCCGGTCGGAGTCCCAATTCGCCGCCTCGACGAGGGCCTCCGTCAGCGCGAGGGCGTCGCCCGAGCCGGCGTCGCGAATCCGATATCCGCTCACCCGTGGAAGTCTGCCATCGTTGGGCGGATGAGCACACGTCGGATCCCTTGGCAGGACGGCCGGTGGTCGCATCCGCCCGTCGCGCAGCATTCCGAGGGCGACGCGCTCGTCGCGACCGCGGCCGAGGGCAGCGACGCGTGGCGGACGACCTCGTACGGGTTCCTACACGACAGCGAGCACGCCCTCCTCGCCCCGATCGTCCAGGACAGCGCCGTCGAGGTGACCTTCATCGCCGCGTTCGCGGAACAGTTCGATCAGGCGGGGGTGTTCCTGCGGGCGGCCGGTGGGGCGTGGCTCAAGGCGGGCGTCGAATTCGCGGACGGCGTGCCGCAGCTGGGCGCCGTCGTCACGCACGGGCGCTCGGACTGGTCGGTGGCCCCCGTCCCGGAGTGGGCGGGACGACGCGTCACAGTGCGCGCGAGCTGGGCGGACGACGCCGTGACCGTGCGCGCTCGAGTCGACGACGACGCATTCCGGCTCGTCCGGGTGGCGCCCTGGGTCGACGAGCCGACCGAGGCGGGCCCCTTCCTCTGCGCGCCGACCCGCCCCGGACTCGAGGTCCGCTTCACCGACTGGCGGGTCACCACCGCCGACGCGTCCCTGCACTGATGCGTCGGGCACGCGATCAGTAGCGGATCGCGTCGATCACCTTCACCCGTACCGCCACGAGGGCGGGGATCAGACCGGCGAGGGCGCCGACGACGGTCGCGGCGATGAGCCCCGTGAGCGCCGCCTCGACCGGGAACGGCGGAAGGTCCGCGACGCCCTGACCGATGAAATCCTCGGTGATCGGGTTCTTCACCACCAGCACCGCGAGCATCACTCCGACCACACCCGCGACGACGGTGGCCACGATGCTCTCCATCATCACCGCGAAGAACACGCGCGCGGCGGTCGCGCCGAAGGTGCGCCGGATACCGATCTCGCGGATCCGCGACCGCACCGTCACGAGGGCGATGTTGACGAGACCGAGCGCGCCGAGGGCGAGCACGAGGAGGGCGATGCCGCCGACGATGAGCTGCACCTGCCGCAGCGACTCGGCGCTCTGCTCCGCGAAGTCGCTGCGGTAGACGTCGATCTGGACGCCGTCGCCGAGGCTCGGCGCGAGGTCGGCGGGAAGACGCGCGGTGAGCGCGTCGGAGAGGTCCGGCGGCACCCACAGCTCGTACTGCGGCGGCCCGTACTGCTCGGCGAGCGCATCGCCCTGCACCGCCCGCGCCTGGGCACCGAGCATGAACATCGACGGGAACTCGTCGTAGGTCGGCGACGGGGTGACGCCGACGATGACCGCGGTCGCATCCGGTTGGCCGCTCAGCAGGATCGTCGGATGGGTGCGCAGGTCGGGCGAGCCGATCCGCTCCCAGAAGCGCTCATTGACGACGAGGGCCGGGGCGAGCCGCGCGGCGTCGGCCTCGGTGAACCAGGATCCCGTGAGCAGCTCGATACGGTGCATCTCGCCGTACGGCACGGACACGGTCTGCATCTGCACCTGCTCGCGCCCGTCCGGGAAGCGGACCTCCTGCTGACCGTAGCCGTGCTCGCTCGCATAGGCGATGTCGTAGCGTTCGGCGGCGCCGAAGAAGGCCTCGTCTAGCGCATCCGCCGCGATCGGGCTGCCGTCGAGCGTGTAGGCGCTGACCCCGAGCGTCGCCGCCCGACCGGATGAGCGCTCGCTCTGCTCCCGCAGGGTCTGCTCGGCGATGCCGCCCGCGGCGACGACGACGGTGAGCGCACTGACGGCCACGCCGACACCGATCAGCGACAGCAGCACGCGGCCCCTGTGCACGCGGACCTCGGACCACGCCTCGACCCCGGCGGCGGCGACCGCCGTCGCCGTGCGCGACAGCCAGCTCACGGCGCGACCACCATCTCATCGACGGATCGCAGGTGACCGGCGTCGAGACGGTAGTGACGAGTCGACCGTGCCGCGACGGCGACGTCGTGCGTGATGGTGACGAGCGCCGCATCCGTGTCGTCGGCGACTCGCTCGAGGAGCTCCATGACCGACTGACCGGTGCCGAGATCGAGGGCGCCGGTCGGTTCGTCCGCGAGGATCAACCGGGGCCGTCGCACCAGTGCACGGGCGATCGCGACGCGCTGCTGCTCACCGCCCGACAGCTTGTCGGGTGTCGAATCGAGACGGTGTCCGAGTCCGACGTTCTCGAGCATCCTCGTCGCGATCGCGCGACGTCGCCAGAACCCTGCGCCGGGTTCGTAGAGCAGCGGCGTCATCACATTCTCGAGCGCCGTCCGCCCCGGGAGCAGGTTGAACTGCTGGAAGACGAAGCCGATGCTCGCGCCGCGCAGGCGGTCGCGACGGGCGCTCGACAGCGCGCGCACGGGCTGCTCGTCGAAGAGGATCTCGCCCGTGGTCGGGGCGTCGATCAGGCCGAGCAGGTTCAGCAGCGTCGACTTGCCCGATCCCGATCGTCCGACGACCGAGATGCGGTCGCCCGGGTCGACGACGAGGTCGACGCCGGTGAGGATGGTGAGGGTCTCCTCGGAGGGGAGCAGCACCGACCGTGTGACGCCCTCGGCGCGGAGGATGCTCACCGCATGATCCCGGCGCCGCAGATCATGCTGCCGCTGCCGTCGTCGAAGCAGTCCTCGCCGCTCGGCGCCGCCGCGTTCGGAGTGAACATGAGGATCTCCTCCCCCTCGGTCAGCCCCTCGACGACCTCGACGAGGGTGCCGTCGGAGAGTCCGAGTGTGACGGGGCGCTGCTCCTGCATTCCGTCGGCACCGGTCACGTAGACGACGCCGGTGCCCGATCCGCCCTCGACGGCGGTCGTCGGTACGACGAGGACGTTCTCGGCGGTGCCGGCGGGGATGGTGAGCGAGGCGGTGAGGCCAGGGAACACCGTCACATCGCCGGGTACCGCGCAGCGCACGGTGGTGCCGCTGCCCGTGCCCGTACCGACGCCCGGGTCGCCCTGGTCATCGGGTTGCGAGGTGGTGCCGTTGGTGATGGTGAGGCCGGTGCAGACGAACGGGGCGGGGCCGCCCGCGATCGTCACCGTCGCCTCGGTCGGCCGGTCGAGGAGCCGGTACTGCTGTGCCGGCTCGAGCGCGCCCGACACCGAAAAGGTGGGCGGTGCCACCTGTCCGGTCGCGTCTCCGACGGTGACGGCCTGCCCGTGGAGCACCGTCAGCGAGGTGAGAACCCCGCTAATGGGTGCCAGCACCTGCTGGAAGGTGATGAGCGGCTTCGGCTGGGTGATCTGGATGAGCCCGTCGGGACCGGTCGTCTCGACCGGGTCGCGGGGCGTCTCGATCTTGATGTCGTAGAGCGGGTCACCCTGAGCGACCGCGGCACCCTGCTGCACGAACAGCTCGTCGACCGTCCCCACGGCGACCGCCTTCACGGCGACGGCAGGGTCGGCCGACACCGTGCCCTGCACCGCGACGTCGTTCACGATGGTGCCGCGCTCGACGACGGTGACCGGGTCGGTGATTGACCCGGTCGGCACAGCGGGTCCGTCGGCGTCGGCGGGTTCGGCGAAGAACGCCAGCTTCACGAGCGCCACCGCGATCGCGGCGATCAGCGCGATCCGGAGGATCGGGAAGATCCACTTGCGCCACACGCCCACCGATGCCTCCTCACGGGCGCCCCCGCGGCCGCACCGCCCTCGACGCTATCGGGAGGCGGCGCGAACGCGAATCATCCTCGGGACGGACTCGCCGGTCCGCGGGGATGAACGAGGGGCGACCGGAGGGTCAGCCCTCGATGACGATCGGCACGATCATCGGACGACGGCGGTGCTTCGTGTTCACCCACCGGCCGACGGTGCGCCGCACGACCTGCGAGAGCGCGTGCGTGTCGCGGGTGCCGTTCTCGGCGGCGTCGATGAGGGCCTGACGGATCTTCGGCACCACCTCGGCGAAGATCTTCTCGTCGGGCGCGAAGCCGCGCGCGTGCACCTCGGGCCCCGCGATGATGTGACCGGTCTGCGTGTCGACGACGGTGAAGATCGAGATGAAGCCCTCCTCGGCGAGGATGCGGCGATCCTTGAGGTCGGCTTCGCCGATCTCGCCGACGCTCGAGCCGTCGACGTAGACCATGCCGATGTCGATCTGGCCGACGACGCGGGCGACGTGGTCCTTGAGGTCGACGACGGTGCCGTTGCCGCCGACGATCGTGTTCTCCTCGGGGATGCCGGTGTCGCGCGCGAGCTTCGCGTTGGCGACGAGGTGCCGGTACTCGCCGTGCACCGGCATCACGTTCGCGGGCTTCAGGATGTTGTAGACGTAGAGCAGCTCGCCGGCGGCCGCGTGGCCCGACACGTGCACCTTCGCGTTGGCCTTGTGCACGACATTCGCGCCCAGCTTCGTGAGGCCGTTGATCACGCGGTACACCGCGTTCTCGTTGCCGGGGATGAGGCTTGAGGCGAGGATCACCGTGTCGCCCTCGCCGATCTCGATCTGGTGCTCGAGGTTCGCCATGCGAGCGAGGACCGCCATCGGCTCGCCCTGCGAGCCGGTCGACATGTAGACGATCTTGTCGTCGGGCAGGTCGGCGGCCCGCTTTGAGTCGATCAGCACGCCCTCGGGCACCTTCAGATAGCCGAGGTCGGCGGCGATGCCCATGTTGCGCACCATGCTTCGGCCGACGAGTGCGACACGACGGCCGTGCGCGGCGGCGGCATCCAGAACCTGCTGCACCCGGTGGACGTGACTCGAGAAGCTCGCGACGATGACCCGGCGGGGCGCCTGGCCGATGACCTGCTCGAGCACGGGGCCGATCGCCCGCTCCAGCGGAGTGAAGCCGGGCACGTCGGCGTTCGTCGAGTCGACGAGGAACAGGTCGACGCCCGCCTCCCCGAGACGCGCGAAGGCACGGAGGTCGGTGAGCCGGTCGTCGAGGGGCAGCTGGTCCATCTTGAAGTCGCCGGTGTGCAACACGACGCCGGCCTCGGTCTTGATGGCGACCGCGAGAGCATCCGGGATGGAGTGGTTGACCGCGACGAACTCGAGCTCGAACGGCCCCAGCTGCTCGGTCTGGCCTTCGGCGACGGTGAGGCTGTACGGCTTGATGCGGTGCTCTTTGAGCTTCGCCTCGACGAGCGCGAGGGTGAGCGAGCTGCCGATGAGCGGGATGTCCTCGCGGATCTTCAGCAGGTACGGGACCGCCCCGATGTGGTCCTCGTGGCCGTGGGTGAGCACGATGCCGACCACGTCGCCGAGACGCTTTCGCACCGGCGCGAAGTCGGGGAGGATCAGGTCGACGCCCGGCTGATCCGCCTCGGGGAACAGCACCCCCGCGTCGACGATCAGCAGCTTGCCGTTGATCTCGAAGACCGTCATGTTGCGGCCCACCTCGCCGAGGCCGCCGAGCGGGATGATCCGCAGGGTGCCGTCTTCGAGGGCGGGCGGGTCGAGAAGAGTGTCGTCCAAAGGGCGCTCCTTATCCGGACGCGCCCCTTCGGGTGCGTCCTGTTGCCGCCTCGTGGCGGGATGTGAAGTTGTCGTCGCTGCCGAGCCGTCGGCTCAGCGTGTGGTGCCGGCCACCTTCGGCAGGGCACCGCCGGCGGCCGCGTTGCGGTCGGGCCGGAACTTCTTGAAGTCGACTCCCGGGATTTTGCCGACCAGGTCGATCTCGTCCTCGATCAGGGCGGCCTCCCACTCTTCGGGACCGACGAGCGGAAGGCGGACGCGCGGAGATCCGATGCGGCCGAGGCCGTGCAGGATGTACTTCGCGGCGACCGTGCCGGGAACGTGCGTCATCGTGGCGCGCACCAGCGGCTCCAGCGCCTGGTGCATGGCCGTCGCGGTGGTGAGGTCGCCCGCGTTCACCGCGTCGATCATGGTGCGGTACGGGGCCGGCGCGATATTGGCGGTGACGCCGATGAGTCCGCTCGCGCCGATCGCGAGGTGCGGCAGCACGTTGGCGTCGTCGCCCGAGAAGTAGAGCAGATCGGTCTGGTTGAGCACGCGGCTGACCTCGCTGAAGTCGCCCTTCGCGTCCTTCACCGCGAGCACGTTGGGGTGCTTCGCGATACGCAGGATCGTCTCGTACTTGATCGGCACTCCCGTGCGGCCCGGGATGTCGTAAAGGATCACCGGAAGGTCGGTCGAGTCGGCGACCATCCGGAAGTGGGTGAGGATGCCCGCCTGCGTGGGCTTGTTGTAGTACGGCGTGACGATCATGATGCCGTCGGCGCCGACCTTCTCGCTCTTCTTGTAGAGCTCGATGGCGTGCGCGGTCTCGTTGGAGCCGCCTCCGGTGATGATCTTCGCGCGGCCGGCCGCGACGTCCTTGCCGACCTCGACGAGGCGGACCTTCTCGGGGTCGGTCAGCGTGCTGGTCTCACCCGTGGTCCCGGTGACCACGATGCCGTCGGCACCGTTGCTGATGACGTCGTCGATATGCTTCTCGACTCCCGGCCAGTCGACTTCGCCGTCGGCGGTGAAGGGCGTGACCAGGGCGACCAGCACCTGGCCGAACGGATTCTCGGGCGCAGACACGCCCCAAGGCTATCGGTTCCGCCCCACCCCTCCCGCCTCCCCCCTTCTCCTCACTCGCGCTTTCCCGCACAACCGCTGCTGCCCTCAACCCGCTCCCCCACACCGGTGTCTGACCAAATGCAGGAGATTTTGCGTCCGAGGTCCGATTTCGCGCTGTTTCGAGGCGAAATGGCCAAAATCTCCTGCATTTGGTCAGAGATCGGGTCCTCCCCACCGTCCGGTCAGGGCGAGGGCTGCACAACTTCCACGAGGGCAGCCCTCCCGATCAGTCCCCGCCGCGACAGTGAGCGCGTGGAAGACGTGAACAGATTCATCGAGGACCGTGGTGCCCTCGCGGCGACCTATGAGCTGCATCGCTTCGGAATGGGGCGGGCCGATATCGCCGACGCGGTCAGGGCCGGCGCGATCACGCGGATCAGGCAGGGGTGGTACGGCAACCCGTGGCTCGAACCGTCGGCTCAGCAGGCGGCTCGCGTCGGTGGGCAGCTGACCTGCAGCAGCGGCGCGGAGTTCTGGGGACTGTGGCTGCCGCGACACGCGAGATCGTTGCACGTCGGCCTCGACCCGCACACGGCTCGCCTTCGCACGCGCACCAGCTACCGGACACGGCTCGACCCGCGCGACTCCACCGTCGACCTGCACTGGACCGGAGTCGACACCTCACGATCTCGAGTGGTCGCACCGCCACTCGAGTGCCTCGCTCAGATCGCTCGATGTCATCCGTCCGAGTTCGCTCTCGTGGCCGCGGAGTCGGCGCTCCATCACGGATTCATCAGCGAGGAGGAGTGGGAGCGCACGGTGGCGAGCTCACCCGGTCGGGTGAGGAAGGCGCTTCCCCGTGCCGGCTCGCTGTCGGGTAGCGGGATCGAATCGCTGTTCGTCACACGCATGCGGCGACTCGGACTGGCCGTGAGACAGCAGGTCTTCATCAACGGCGTCGGGTACGTCGACGCTGTGATCGGGGACTCCCTCGTGGTCGAACTGGACGGCCAGGCCTACCACCGCGACGACGCGCGCGACCGACGTCGCGACGCGGTGTCGAGCATCCAGGGCTACCGAGTTCTCCGCTTCTTGGCGAAGCAGGTGACCGACGACTGGGAGCTGGTCCAGAGCGCGGTGCTCGCCGCAGTAGCCCGCGGTGATCACCTGCATCCGCCGCACCGGCCACCCCGCTGACCAAATGCAGGAGATTTCGAACGAATCAGCCGATTCTGGGGTCCGATGCGGCCGTCGGCGCCAAAATCTCCTGCATTTGGTCAGAGACCTAGCGGGACAGCGGCGGCGGGAGGCGGCGACCGAGGTCGGTCAGGGGGCGACGCGGCCGTTCTTGTTGAAGGCGTCGTAGGTCAGGGGCATGAGGCCCGCCCACAGGTTCTCCATCTTCTCGGCGACCATCTCGATCTCGCGCTGCGGGAACGACGGGAAGTGGCTGCCCTCGCGCTTGGTGCGCAGACTCACGAAGTTCATCAGCGACCGCGCGTTCACCGTCACGTACATCGACGAGTACAGGCTCAGCGGCAGGACGATGCGCGCGACCTCGCGGGCGACGCCGGCGTCGAGCATCGCCTGATACGACTCGTAGGCGTGGGTCGCGACCGCGCGCGCCTGGTCGTCGACCAGCGCGGTCATCTCGGGGGTGCCGGGCTCGAAGTCGTATGCGCCCGGCTTGCCGACCTGCACGAGGCGGCGCTCGGCGGAAGGCACGTAGAAGACGGGACGCAGCTCGCGGTAGCGTCCCGACTCCTCGTTGTACGACGCGATGCGGTGCCGCATGAACTCGCGGAACACGAAGATCGGCGCCTGCACGTAAAAGGTCATCGAATTGTGCTCGAACGGGGATCCGTGCCGGTCGCGCATCAGATAGTTGATGAGCCCGCGGTCGCGCTTCTCATCGGCCTCGACACCCTCCTGGGCCGCTTCGAGGGTCTTCTCACCCTGCGTCGACACGCGTGCCGCGAACAGCACATCCGAGTCGTGCGCACTCGATCGGACGAGTTCGACGGTCATGTCACTGCGGAACTGGATCTCGTGTTCGGAAGGCACGGCTGAAGCCTAGCCCGCAGGCCGCGCCCGGTCCGGGGACGTGCCGAAGCGACGCGGGCGACCTTCGCCGCGCACGCTTAGGCTCTACGACATGGCGGCCCCTAAGCGCGTTCCCGTTCCCCCCGCCAGACCGGTGGCCCCGAAGCCGGCTCCCGCGGCGCCCGCCCCGACGGCCCCTGCGGATCCCGCGCTTCCCGACACGCCGACGACACCGGCCGCTCCGCCGGCCGCAGCTCCGCGCTCCACTCGGCCCGCCGCACGGGAGGCGACTGCGCCGACCGGCACCACCAAGCGCCCATCCGCCGCGAAGACTCCCGCTCCGCGACCGGCGCCGCGGCCCCGGCCTGCACCCGGCGACTCGATGCGCGTGCTCATCGCCGGCGCGAGCGGCCTCATCGGCACCGAATTGCAGAAGCAGCTGACCGCCGCAGGGCACGAGGTGCGCACCCTCGTCCGCCGCGAACCCCGCACCCCCACCGAGTTCACGTGGGCGCCGGATGCGAAGATCCTCGATTTCCGCCTGCTCGAAGAGGTCGACGCCGTCGTGAATCTGTCGGGCGCCTCACTGAACAAGCTGCCGTGGACGAAGGGGTACCGCGAGCAGATCCTGCGCTCGCGCATCAAGGCGACTCAGGCGCTCGTCGAGGCGATGGGGATGGTCGCGAGCCCGCCGCCGGTGTTCCTCAGCGGCTCGGCCGTCGGTATCTACGGCGACCGCCCCGGCGTCCGGCTCACCGACGAGGCGCCGCGCGGTGAGGGGTTCCTCGCCGATGTCGTCTCCGCCTGGGAGAGCGCGGCTCTCCTCGCCCCCGACCGCACCCGCACCGTGCTGCTGCGCACCGGTCTCGTGCTCGCTCCGCGTGGCGGCGCACTCGACCCGCTGCGCCTGCTGACCCGGCTCGGCGTCTCGGGTCCGCTCGGCACCGGTGGCCAGAACTGGCCGTGGATCTCACTGCATGATGAGGCAGCCGCGATCGTGCATCTGCTGACCTCGGAGCTCGAGGGCGCCGTGAACCTGGCAGGGCCCACCCCCGCGACGGCATCCCGCATCGGATCGCGCCTTGCCGAGGATCTCCACCGCCCGTATGCGTTCCGTGTTCCCGAACGCGTCATCGAGCTGGCGCTGCAGGACGCCGGCCGTGAGCTGCTGCTCGCCAGCCAGAAGGTCGTGCCCGCACGGCTCCTCGCCGACGGTTTCGTGTTCCGTCACGAGACCAGCGATCAGGCGATCGACGCGGTCAGCTGAGCGCGGTACGCGCGTTCAAGCTCAGGCGCGGCGTTCGCGGCCTTCGAGCCCGATCGCCTCGCGGATCGCCTGCCGCGCTCGACGCCGGTCGCCGCTCGCGTCGTAGGCGAGTCCGAGCCGGAACCACGCGCGCCACGACTCGGGCTCACGCTCCACGGCCTCCCGGTACACGGGGAACTCCTCGTCGGCGGCCTCCCGGATCGGACGACCGCTGGCACGTCGGGGCAAGTCGTCGACGGGGAGCGCCCCCTCACCGTCGAGACGGTCGGCGAGCTGCTGCGCTCGGAAGCCGAAGATGAGCTCGCGCACCAGCGCCCAGCCGCCGATCAGCGGCAGCACGAGCAGCGCGATGCCGATCGCGACGGCGACCGGTTCGCCGGCGGCGATGAACATGACGGCCCGCCAGCCGAGCAACGCGATGTAGACGCCGAGCAGCAGCGCCATCCCGAGCGCGGCGGCGAACGTCGCGCGACCCGACCGAGTCATCGCCGACTCACGGCGAAGTCGAGGCGGTCTGACCGGACGGCGCGTCGGCGATCGGCGCGTCGTCGTCCGTTGCGGCGTCGGCGTCGAGTCCGAGCAGGGGGCCGAGCCCCACGACGACACCGCGGACGCTGCGCACGGCGCCGAGGGCAAGGGTGATGCCCTTGGTGTAGGCGTCGGACGAGTAGGTGTCGTGCGTGATGGTCAGCACTTCGCCGACGCCGCCGAAGAGCACCTCCTGCTTCGCGAGCAGTCCGCGCAGCCGCAGCGAGTGGACCGGGATGCTCGCCACCTGCTGGCCGCGGGCGCGCTGGTCGACGTGAGGGGCACCGACGGGCCCGAGGTCGATGCGGGCCGCGCTCATCGCTTCGGCGGTGCGCACCGCCGTGCCGGAGGGCGAGTCGATCTTGCCGGCGTGGTGCGCCTCGACGATCTCGATCGAGTCGAAGTAGCGGGCGGCGAGGGCGGCGAAGTGCGAGCCGAGCACCGATCCGACCGAGAAGTTGGGGACGACGATCGCGCCCGTCCCGCGCTCGGCGACCGCGCGCGTCAGACTGTCGATCCGCTCGCGCGACCACCCCGAGGTGCCGACGATCACGGGTATGCCCTGCTCGACGGCGTGGTCGACGACCGACTGCGAGACCTGCGGCAGCGTGAAGTCGACGACGATGTCGGCACCGTCCATGTCGGAAAGGTCGTCGCGGGAGCCGATAGCGGCGAAGAGCTCGAATCCGTCGGTCGCGTCGACGATGCCGGTGACGAGGCGTCCCATGGTGCCGTTCGCGCCGACAACCGCGACTTTCGAGACGGCGTTGTATGAACCCGCGGCTCCGCCGCCGACGTCAGAGACCATGCCGCAAGCCTATCTGCGGGTGGGCGGAGGCACCGGTTCGCGGACCGTAGGCTCAGTGGATGCTGTTCGAGGAGACCGGGGTCGACTCCCCCGACGCCGCACTGCTGCTCGACGAGTACTTCACGAGCCGCGAGCTCGGGTTCACCGGCGGAAAATACCTGCGGTCGCGTCCCGACCCGGCCGTGTTCACTCCCCCAGCGGGAGTCTTCCTCGTTCTGCGTGACGACGAGCAGCTGCTCGGCTGCGGCGGCGTGCGGCGCATCCCGGACACCGACGACGGCGCGGTCCGATACGAGATCAAGCACCTCTACCTTCGCCCCGAGACCCGGGGACGCGGCTTCGGGAAGCGCCTGCTCGCGGAGCTGGAGTCGCGCGCTGCAGGGTTCGGGGCGACCCGCGTCGTGCTCGACACGAACGCCTCCCTCCTCGCCGCGGGTGGCCTCTACCGCTCGAGCGGCTACAACGAGGTCGCCCCGTACAACGACAACCCGAACGCGACCCACTGGTACGCGAAGGAGCTGTAGCCGACCGCCGCGTCGTCGCCTAGAAGGGCTGGGCCTCGGGGAGGCCTGTGCGCAGTTCGGCGGGCAGGTGCGCCAGGTCGTTGTGGGTCACGAGCACCGGCGGCTTCGCGGAGCGGACGCGGATGATCGTGAGACCCGCGTTGGCCTGGTTGAGGCCGAGCCACCGCCACTGCGGCGCGTCGAAGACGTGGCGCACGAACCAGCCGATCACGAAGTTGTGCGTGATCAGGAGGTCGTGCCGATCTTCGCGGGCAGGGGCGAAGAACTCGTCGACCGCGTCGGCCATCTGCGCCGTGCCCGCCTCGATCTCGGCAGGAGTGATGGAGTGGAAGAACGACTGGAACGCGTGCGGCATGTCGGGCGACGGGCCGGACGGGATGCAGTCGAACAGCAGCGCCGACGGCTGCAACGACAGCGACGGCATCACCTCGCGGAACACCTGAGCGGTCTCCTCGGCGCGACGCAGCGGCGAGTGCCAGGCGGCGTTGAACGGCACACCGCTGAGACGACGCGCGATCAGCTCCGCCTGCCGGCGACCACGCGGCGACAGGGGGCCGTCGGGCATGCCGTGCTCGGCGTCGAGCTGCTCGCCGTGGCGGACCAGATAGAGGTAATGCGCCATGTCAGGCTCCCGCCGCCGAAGTCTCGAAAACACCGTCGAACCGATCGGCCGCCAGCGGTCCGACCGCGGTGAGCGTCCACGGCGCGGCCGCCAGCTCGGCGGCGAGATCCTGGACGTCGCCGAGCGACACCGCGTCGTAACGCCGGAGGCTCTCATCGAGGTCGACGAACTCGCCCGTCGTGATCTCGCTACGACCCAGCCGCGACATCCGCGTGTCGGAGTCTTCGAGCGCGAGCGCCGACCCGCCGGACAGCTGGCCCACCGTGCGGCGCAACTCGTCGGCGTCGAGCCCGGCGTCGGCGAGCTCGCGCAGCTGCTCGTGCATCAGCCGCGCGACCGCAGGCGCTTTCGCCGGAGCCGACGCGGCGTACATGCCGAACAGCCCGGCATCGGCGAACGTCGCGGCGAACGAGTGGACAGAGTAGGCGAGGCCCCGCTTCTCGCGGACCTCCTGGAACAGGCGCGACGACATGCCGCCGCCGAGCGCGGCCGACAGCACCGCGAGGGTCGGACGACGCGCGTCGGTCGCACCGAAGGTGGGCGCCGCGATCAGCAGGTGCGCCTGCTCGATGGGGCGCTCGACGACGATCGGCGCAGCCCCGCTTCCGAGATCGGCGGGAGCGGTCGAACGCCGCGCTGCCGGCGCGACTGCTGCGCCGAGATCCCATCCGGCGGTCTCGAGAGCGCGAGACACGGTGGTGACGAGCGCGTCGTGATCGACTCCCCCGGCAGCGGTGACGATCAGACGGTCGGGCCGGTACTCGCGCCGGTAGTAGGCGTCGACGGCGTCGCGGGTCGCCGCCCCGATCGTGCCGGAATCGCCGCCGATCGGACGCCCGAGCGGGTGGTCGCCGAAGACGGCGTCGAAGCCTCGCTCGTTGACGAGGTCGGCGGGATCGTCGGCCGCCATCGCGAGCTCCTCGAGGATGACCTCGCGCTCGGTCTCGAACTCCGCCGGGTCGAGAACCGATCCCGCGACCATGTCGGCGAGCACCTCGGTGGCCATCGGGAGGTGGATGTCACGGACCTTCGCGTAATAGCAGGTGTACTCCTTCGCCGTGACGGCGTTGTGCTCACCGCCGACCTCGTCGAAGGCGATGGCGATGTCGAGCGCTGACCTGCTCGGCGTGCCCTTGAACAGTAGATGCTCGAGGAAATGCGTCGACCCGAGCGCGGATCGCTGCTCGTCGCGCGAGCCGATCGGCACCCAGAACCCGATCGCGGCCGACTGTGCGCCCGGCACGTTCTCGGTGAGGATGCGCAGGCCGCTCGGAAGAACAGTGCGCCGGACGGTCGTGCCGCCGGCGGCCTCGAACTGCAGCTCGGCCTCGGAAAGGGGAAGTGCGACCGCGCCACTCATCGGTTTCAGCCTACGCCACCCGTCCGTTACGGGATCGGCGGCACCCGAACTGGGGACAGGAACGAATGGAGGACAAACAGACTTGTCTGTCCCCCTCTGCTATGTTCTTCGAGGGAGTTCGCTCCCGTCAGGGCCACCCACCCTGACTTTTGCCGGATCCCGGGCGTGTCCCCCCAACCGCCGTGATCCGCGGTTCGAGAGTTTTACCCGAATCGAAGACAGGCCGCGCGTCCCGCGCGACCGAGAGGAGACGCTGTGGCGGCCGAACCCCCCATCCCGGCCGCCCGGCGTCCCTCTGCCGCGAAGCTCCGCCTCCTCGAGGTCGCCGATCGCCTCTTCTACGCGGAGGGCATCCACACGGTCGGCATCGACCGCATCATCGCCGAGGCCGGCGTCACGAAGGCGACCTTCTACAAGCAGTACGGCTCGAAGGACGCCCTCATCCTCGAGTACATCCACGGGCGCGACCGCCAGGTGCGCGAGTCCCTCACCGAGACGGCCTTCACCAGCACCTCACCCGAGAGCACCCTCCGAACTCTGGTCGACGCGATCGTCGCCGACCTGTCCCGCCGCGACTTCCGCGGCTGCCCCTTCCTCAACGCCGCCGCCGAGTTCTCGGACGAGAACCACCCGGTGCGGCGCGCGATCAGCGAGCACCGCGACTGGTTCACCGAGTTCCTCGAGTCGAACCTGCAGGCGATGGGCCACCCGCACCCCGGTGCCGCCGCCGACGAGCTGTACCTGCTGCGCGACGGCGCCATGGGCGGCGGATACGCGGGAGACCCGATCGCCGCCACCTCGGCGCTCGGCCGCGCGGCCGACCGCATCCTCTCGGACGCCGCGCGTGCGGCCGCCGAGAACAACGGGGCGCAGGCCTAGTCCGCCTCTCCGAGGAAGCTAGGCCGACGCGCGATCGAGCGCGACGACCTCGGCTCGACTGAGGCGCACCCCCGCCGCTTTGACCAGGGCGTCGACCTGCTCGGGCGCGCTCACGCTCACGAGCGGCGCGGTTACGAGCGGCTTCGTCATCAGCCATGCCAACGCGATGGTTGCCGAAGCGAGGCCACGGTCGCTCGCGATCTCGTCGAGCGCGTCGAGCACACGCAGCCCGCGCCGATTCAGATGACAAGCCATCTCGTCCCGACGGGACGGCGGCAGCGCCGCCTTCTCGCTGCGTCGTCCGCGGTACTTGCCGGAGAGGAATCCGCCGCCCAGCACGGTGTGGGGCAGCACTGCGAGCCCCTGCGCGCCGACGACCGGCGAGAGCGACTTCTCGAACTCGGTGCGGGCGAGCAGGTTGTAGGGCACTTGGACGCCGGCGAATCGCGGCAGCGTCAGCTGTCCCGCGACGACCCGAGCCTCCATCAGGCGCTCGGCGGTGTACCCGACCGCGGCGAGCTCGCGCACCTTGCCCGCGCGGATGAGGGCCTCCGCCGCTGTGAGGCTCTCTTCGAGGGGAACGTCCCGATCGTCGGCGTGGAAGTAGAGCACGTCGATGTGGCCGGTTCCGAGCCGCGTCAACGACGCGTCCACGGCCCGTGTGATCGCCCCCGCCGAGAGGCCGGGCTCGTCGTCGGAGAGGGCCACCTTGGTGGAGAGGATGATCTCGTCGCGATTGCGTTTCTCCCGCAGCCAGGTGCCGATGAGGACCTCGCTGCGGCCGGCGGCATAGGAGTCGGCGGTGTCGATGGCGTTTCCGCCCGCGTCGGCGTAGGCATCGAGGATGCCGCGGGTGGCGTCGGTGCCGGCGGTCCAGCCGAAGGTACCGCCGCTCAGGACGAGGGGGAAGATCTGCATCCCCGTCTCGCCGAACGAGCGCAGCCGGAACGGCGGGGAGACGGCGTCGAGCACCGGGCGGGTTTCGACATCGGCGAGTCGCTGCAGGCTTCGCGCGACCACCTCGAGCGCCTCGGCGACGACCGGAACCGTGTCGACGACCGCCGGCGCGATGGGCGTTGCGTCAGGCGCGATGGGCGCTGAGTCGGTGTCGGCCGCGGTAGCGATGGCGGCGGGAGGGATGACCGGAGGTGCGGGGCGTTCCGGCTCGGGCCAGTCCCACAGGGGCACTTGGAGCGCGATCGGCTCACGCTCGGGCGGAGCCGCTGGAACGTCGGAGTCGACAGTCATGTTCACCCCCACAGACCCCTGGGAGTTCATGGTAGACCGCCGAGTCCACGGCGCGCCTGACCGATGGTCGAATCGTTATGTGCAGCGGATCCGACGGGCGGAACGGAACGACTCAGGCGGTCACGCGGTCGAGGTGAGCGATCTGCTGACGGTTGAGCAGCGGCAGCCGGGCGCCCTCGATGAGGTCGAGCAGTTGGGCGCCGTCCTTCGCCCGGATCGCGACCGCGGAGATCTGCGCCTTCGAGAGCACCCAGGCGATGGCGACGCGGCCGATGTTCTCACCGACCTCATGCGAGACCTCTTCGAGGGCGGCGAGGGCACGGTTGCCGCGACGCCCGACGTAGCGGAGGGCCGCGGCGAACATCGGCGACGACGGCAGGTCCTCGCGCGTGCGGAAGTCGCCGCGGAGGTATCCGCTCGCGAGCGGCAGGCGGGCGATCACGCCGAGCTCGTACCCTTCGGCGACCGGCGCGACTTCGCCCTCGTAGACCGACCGCTCCATGAGGCTGTACTCGGCGACGAGCACCTCGGGGGCCGGGATGCCGAGACGGGTCGCGGTCTGCATCGCTTCGACCGCACGCTTGCCGCTATAGGCGGCGAGGGCGAGGTGGCCGACCGAGCCGCGGGCGATCAGTTCGGCGACCGCGGTGAGGCTCTCCTCGAGCGGAGTTTCGGGGTGCTCCCCGTCGAAGGAGAGGATGTCGATGTAGTCGGTGCGGAGCCGTTCGAGTGACGCGTCGACGCCGTCCTTGATGCTGCGCGCCGAGAGGCCGGGGGCGTCGGGGTGACGACCGACCTTGGTGGCGACGACGAAGTCGGCTCGGTGCTGACGTTCGAGCCACGCGCCGATCATGATCTCGCTGCGGCCTCCGGCATAGTGATCGGCCGTGCTGATGAGCGTGCCGCCGGCGGCCGCGAATTCGCTCAGCACCTCGATGGTCGCGTCGTACCCGGCGCTCCATCCGAAGACCGAACCGTCGATGCCGTACGGGTAGACGGAGAGTCCCGTCGGTCCGATGGAGCGACGCAGGGGCGCTTCGGCGATCGTCGTCACAGCTCTCCTTTTATCACCCGCCAGCGTTCTCTCAACGGCTTAGCGTCATGATAGCCGGATGTGCGCCCCCGGGGTGGGGCGCTTGACGTCTCGTCCGGGATCAGTGAAGGGCCAGGGCACGGTCGACCGCCGCCAGAGCGTGGATCTTCGTGGTCGCGAAGACGGGCACGTCGGTATCGCCGTCGCCGATCAGCAACTCGATCTCGGTGCACCCGAGCACGATCCCCTGAGCCCCGTGCCGGACAAGCGACTCGATTACTCGCTGGTAGGCGCGGCGCGAGTCAGCGGAGACGATGCCGTGGACGAGTTCGTCGTAGATGACGCGGTGCACCACTTCGCGGTCCGACGAGTCGGGCACGATGACCTCGATGCCCTTGGCGGCGATCCTGTCGACGTAGAAGTCCTGCTCCATGGTGAAACGGGTGCCGAGCAGGCCGACCTTCTGCACGCCTTTCGCCAGGATCGCGTCCGCTGTGGCGTCCCCGAGATGCACCAGGGGGATGCCCACCGCGTCCTCGATGCTCGACGCCACTTTGTGCATGGTGTTCGTGCAGAGCACCAGGAAGTCGGCGCCGGCCCGTTCGAGGCGTCGAGCCTCATCGGCGAGCAGCGCTCCCGCCTCCTCCCACCGCCCGGCCGCCTGCAGGGTCTCGATGTCGGCGAAGTCGACCGAGGTCAGCAGGATGCGCGCGGAGTGATAGCCGCCGAGCCGGGCGGCGACCTCCTTGTTGACGAGGGAGTAGAGCAACGCGGTGCTCTCCCAGCTCATACCGCCGATGAAGCCGATCGTCTGCACTCCTCCATTGTGCCGACGATCAGGCCTGCAGCACCCAGCCGCCGACGATCTCCTGACTGAACGGCACCGAATACGCCATCAGCGCGCCGGCCTGCGCGTCGCGGAAGATGCGCTGGATCGGCGACCTCTCGAGGTAGCCGCTGCCGCCGCCGACCTTCACGGCGACCGCCGCCGCCTTCTTGGCCACCTCGTTGGCGAGCATCTTCGCCTCGGTCGCGTTCGCCATCGCCTGCGGATCCTTCCGGTCGGCGAGCCACGCGGTCTGCTCGGCGAGCAGGCGAGCGGCGCGCACCTCGGCCCAGACGAGGCCGATCTCGGACTTCACCCACGACGCGTCGGCGAGGGTCTCCGTCGATCCGGGCCCCGCCGGTCGCGACGTCGCATACGCCTTCACCGCGTCGAGCGCCGATTCGGCGATGCCGACCGACAGGAACGCGAACGCCACGGTGATGAGGTTCGCATAGTCGGCGGCCGGGGCGGAGCAGCGGCGGCCGCTCTCGAGGAGCATCCCGTCGAAGACGACGCTACGACTGCGGGTGGCGCGCATCCCGATGGTCTGGTCGATGGGCGGGAACGAGACGGTGTCGTCGACGGTCGCACCGAAGAAGGCGGGTGCGCCGTCCACGCGGACGTTGAGGAAGAAGTGATCGGCGATCTCGGATCCCGAGACGAACATCTTGCGCCCGTTCAGGAGCCACCCGCCGTCGACGGGGGCGACGTCCTGTTGCGAACTCAGGAAGAAGTTCCCTCCCGCCGGCTCGGACAGCGCGTTCGAGAACCGCTTGCCCGCCTTCAGCTCCTCGGCGAAGAACGCCGCGGCGGGAGGCGGCGACAGGGTGACGAGCGCATGGGCGGCGCCCATGTGCATGAGCCAGACGGCTGCGACGGCCGCGTGCGCCGCCGCGAGGATGCGCACGACCGTGCCGAGCGTCGTGTACGAGAGCGCCTCTCCCCCGTGCGAGGTCGGAAGGAAGGCCGCATCGAGTCCGCTGTCCGCGAGCGCCCGAAGATGCGCGACGGGCAGCTCTCCTGACCGGTCGTCCGCGGCGACCGTCGCCGCGAATCCCTCGGCGAGATCGCTCACGACGTCGATCCAGTGCTGCTCGGCGGGCGGGACGGACACGGGAGAGGTACGGGTCAGCATGGCTGCCTTTCTGGGCGGGATCTCGGAGCGGGGTGGCGCGGCGTTCAGTGTTCGCCGCAGGAGTCGACGGGGCCGGGGAGCAGCACGTCGACGAAACTCTGGTGCTGCGCGTCGATGAGCCCGAGCTCGGTGACGCCGAGGTCGGGCACCACGTAGAGCCCGACGAACGACAGGATGATGTAAGGCGAGGCGATGTCGCAGCCGAGCGCGCGGGTCGCGGCGTGCCCGACGCGGAGCGCCTCGGCGGTTTCTTCGAACGGCGCGGCGCTCATCATCCCGCCGACCGGCAGCGGCACCCGGGCGAGCACCTCGCCGTCGGCCACGGTGACGAAGCCACCCCCCATGCGCCGCAGTTCCTCGACGGCGTGCAGCATGTCGTCGTCCGTCGCCCCCACGACCGCGATGTTCATGTTGGGGCAGTTCATGGTGATGGCGATCGCGCCGCGCGACAGGCCGAAACCCTTGACGAAGCCGAGGCCCGCTCGGCCGTCTCCGTGGTGCCGGTCGAGCACGGCGATCTTGAGCACGTCGTTCACGGCGTCCGAGACGACGAGCCCGTCCTCGACCGCGAGTTCCGCCTCGAACGCGCGCTTGAAGTAGCCCCGGTACATCTCCATGGCGCGAACGCGCGCGCGGTCCGCGCTTCCCGCGGGCGCGGGCAGAGCGAAGAGGTCGGCAGGAAGCGATGCCGGAAGGTGCACGGTGTCGCGCGCCCAGTCCGGGATTGGGTCCGTGTTCTGGAACAGCGCGTGACCGTCGCGGGCGACGATCTCTCCGGCGACGACGACCACCGAGGGTCGGGCCTCGGCGAGATCGGGGATGATCTGCAGATCGGCGAGGCGGGACGGCGCGAGCAAGCCCAGCACCTGGTCGAGCCGGTAGTACGCGGCGGGCTGCGTCGTCGCCATCCGGTACGCGGTGCCGGGGTCGACTCCGAAGCGGATCGCCTGCCGCACGTGGTGGTCGATGTGCCCCTCGGTGCTGAGGTCGAGCGCGTGCTTGTCGTCGGCGCAGAAGCTCATCGAGCGGAGGGCCGGGACGATGGCGTCGAGATCGGCGAACAGGGGAACCGTGTTGTCGGTGAGCGAGGATCCCATCACGGTGACCATCGCGCCGAGCCGCACCCGTTCGAGCACCTCGTCGACGGTCGCCGCGTTGTGGTCGTCGCTGATGCCCGCCGCGAGGTACCCCCACAGCGACTCGTGCGACTGGGCCGCGGTGTGACCGGTGAGACGACGGCCGGCGGCGAGAGCGGCACGGAACCGCCCGGTGGACTCGTCGCCGTAGTCGAACGGGTTGCTCTCGCCGAGCGTCGCGGTGACGTCGTCGAGGAGCCGTTCGCGGACGACCTCCTCGGGGATGATCGCACCTCCGCGTTCCAGCTCGGGCGCACCGGGCGTGGTGGGCGACACCTGCTGGAAGATGTGCAACGGCGTCGTCGTCTGCAGCATGAAGTCCATGCCGCGAGGCCCCCAGACGTTCGCCGCGCCGTTCGGATCGGTGAGCACGGTCGTCGTGCCGCGGGCGACCGCCAGCCGCCCCAATTCCCCGGGAGTCAGGTTCGTGT
This sequence comes from Herbiconiux sp. L3-i23, assembly GCF_023734115.1. NCBI lineage: Bacteria > Bacillati > Actinomycetota > Actinomycetes > Micrococcales > Microbacteriaceae > Herbiconiux > Herbiconiux sp. L3-i23. Next base: position 1,027,271 of record NZ_AP025737.1, on the reverse strand, counting down.
ACTCGACGTGCAGGTGCGAGTCGATGAAGCCGGGGACGACGTGCGCCCCGGCCGCATCGATCTCGTGCTCCGCATCGGCGAAGTGCCCCCAGGGGGTGAGAGTCGCGATGTGCCGACCGGCGATGACGACGTCGCGTTCGAGGAACTCGTCGGTGCCGGGAGAGAGCACGAGCCCGCCGCGCACGATGAGGTCGGGCCTCTCCCGTCCCGCGGCGACGGCGCGCAGCCGGCGCAGCTCATCGTCGGTCGGGTAGAGATCGCCCTTCCGCGTCATCGCGCATCCCCGCCGCTCGCGGTCTCGACCGCCGCGGCGGTCAGGTCGGCGCGCAGCCGGGCCTTGAGGTCGTCGTCGGCGAAGGACGCGTCGATGGAGCGCGCCGCGAACCCGACGAGATCGTCGAGCCCCAGGCCGAACTCGACGGAGGCGACCGACCAGTCGGTCTCGAGCGTGGTGCCGAGCGGGGCGGGATCGTCGGTGTTGAGAGTCACCGCGACGCCCGCGTCAAGCAGCCGGGGCAGCGGGTGAGATGCCCAGTCCGGGTAGACGCCGAGCGCGACGTTCGACCGCGGGCAGACGTTGAGGGTGATGCCGTCGGCGACGAGTCGCTGGACGAGCGCCTCGTCTTCGATCGCGCGGATCCCGTGGTCGATGCGCTCGGCGCCGAGCAGGTCGATCGCGTCCCACACCCCCTCGGGTCCGCTGGACTCCCCTGCGTGCACCGTGCGGTGCAAGCCGCCTGCCGCCGCGAGTCGGAACGCGTCGCGGAACTTCTCGCCGGTGCGGCCGGTGGTCTTCTCGTCGCCGTCGACGGAGAGGGCGACGACCCTTCGCAGCCGCGTCTCGATGAGCGAACGGACGATGTCCTCCGCCTCGCTCGCGCTCTGGGAGCGCAGTAGCGAGTAGGCGACGCCGACCGCGCACAGCCCGTCCTCCTCGGCGGAGTCGAAGCCGGCGGCGAACGCATCCACGAGGGCGAGTTCGCGCCCACGCCAGGCGCTCCAGTGGGTCGGGTTGACGATGACGTCGCTGTAGCGGATGCCCGAAGCGCTCTGGCGGGCGGCGAACGAGTACGCGACTCGGAACGCCTGATCGGCGGTGCGGACCAGGCCGCACTCCCAGTCGAGGAAGCGGAGGAAGCCGCTCAGGCCGCCGGTGCCGACACCGGTGCCACCCTCTCCTGTCGTCACCTCGGGGATCTCGAACACGTCGTGCGTCCCGACGTCGAAGAGCGTCGCCGCAGGTCCGGGAAGGGCGACGCCGTTCTCCTTCGCGAGGGTGAGCAGGTCGATCAGCGCGAAGGCGCCTTCGAGGTGGACGTGCAGCTCCGCCTTCGGCAGCGCTCGGATCTGCTCCTCGTCGACGCGGACGGGAACGGGGCGCTGCATCGACATGGTTCTGGGAGGCCTCTCGCCGGTGCGAACACCCGGGTGGCGTTCCTGCTCACCAGCACGTTACCGAGAGCCGACCACTTGTTGACAAGTTGGACGGCCGATGACGGGAGGTCTTAACGAAGGCGTAACACGCGGGCGGTAAGCGGGGAGGGCCGCCAGGCCCGTCGCGAAATGACGAAAACTCGGCCCGAGTTGTGCTTCGTATCGCTTCGCTCAACGGGCGCGGTTCGGCGTTGCCAAGTTGGGCGCCATCTGCCAACCCGTCGCATCGCGGGGCCGCTGCGCGGCGGCTCAGCGACCAGCGATCCCGGTCACCCCGGAGGGCCGCCAGGCCCGACGCGAGATGACGAGCCCCGGGGTCAGTGGAGGGTTTCGCCGCGTTCGAGCATCTCGACGTACTGGGCGGCACGGGCCAACCTGCTCGATTCGCGCTTCAGGTTCGTGATGCGGAAGATCATCGCGAAGCGGTTCTGCGACGACTGCGCAGCGAAGGCGGCGGCCGCGGCCGGGCTCGCGTCGAGCGCCGCCTTCAGCTCCGCAGGAACCTCGGCGTCGCGCTGACGATAGGCGGCATCCCAACGCCCGTCGGCCTTCGCCCGCTCGATCTCGGCGTGACCGCCCTCGCGCATCCGGCCCGCCTCGATGAGCCTCGCCACATGCTCCTGATTCACTTTCGACCAGATGCTCCGCACCCGCCGCGGACTGAAGGACTGGATGTAGTAGTCGGCGTCGAGCGAACTCCCCTGCCCATCGATCCATCCGAAGCACAGCGCCGCGTCGAGGGCTTCGGCGTAGGTGATGCCGGGGAGCGTCGTGTTCTTCTTGCGCAGGCGCAGCCTCACACCGGTCTCGGGCGGATCGTTCTCGAGGAACCGCTCCCACTCTTCGACCGTGTCGACGTGCAACTCGGGCTTGTCGGCGTGCGCAACCATGCCGGCACGCTACTCCGCGAAGCGGTCAGGTTCTGTCCGCTTCGAACGGGAAGCGCGGCACGGCGTCGATCGCTTCGACGACGAGTGCGTGAAGCGCCTCGGGAACGCTACCGTGCACCCAGCGGATGATCGCGAACCGTTGCGCAGCCAGCAGCACCGCGGCGAGCAGACCGGCATCCTCACGCGAGCCGATCCGGTCGACCGACTGCAGAAGCGTCGTCGCAAATAGACCCTCTGCGATGAATGCCCCCTCGAGCCACACGCTGGTGAGCGCGGGGGTATCGTGCAGCAGGCGGTACGCGAGGCGGGCGGCGCTCATCCCCCCGGGGTAGGACGCGAGCGAAACCTCGAGCGCCTCCGCGGTACGCACCGACAACGAGCCCGCCTCGGAGTCTTCGAACGCCCGGCAGAACCGGAGCGCGGCGTCGTCGAGCAGCGGGCGGAACACGTCGCCCTTCTTCGCGAAGTAGCGATGGAAGGTGCGCTGCGACACGCCTGCCCGCGCGGCGATCTGCGCGACGGTCACCGCATCCCAGCCGAACTCCTGCGCGAGTGCGAGCGCCTCGGACGCGATGGCGAGTTTCGACTCCTCCACGCGACGCTCGACGAGAGAACGGCCCTGCGTCGCGATGTCGTCCACGGATGTCACGATAACCCGAACCGCGCATGGCAGATTCTGCCAGCACGACATAGACTGCCGCCGCGGGTCACCCGGACTCGTATGAGAAGGGAAACACTGTGCAGGGATTGCTCGACGGCAAGGTGGCCGTCATCACCGGCGGAACGAGCGGCATCGGCCTCGCGACCGTCGAGGCGTTCGTCCGCGAGGGCGCGAAGGTCGTCGTCGCGGACATCCAGGACGAGCCGGGTGCAGCGCTCGTCGGACGGCTCGGGGACGCGGTGCACTACGTCCACACCGACGTCACTGTCGAGGCGGACATCGAGGCCGCCGTTGCTGCGGCGGTCGAGCGCTTCGGACGACTCGATGTCATGTTCAACAATGCCGGCACCCCCGGCGATCAGTCGCGCATCGTCGACCTCGACACCGAGGGCTACGACAAGACCACCGACCTGCTCATGCGAGCCGTGCTACTCGGTCACAAGTACGCCGCCCGCCAGTTCATCGCGCAGGGCTCGAACGGGTCGATCATCTCGACCTCCAGCCTCGCCGGGCTTCAGGGCGGATGGGGCGGCGTCGGCTACACGTCGTCGAAGCACGCCATGACGGGCATCGTCCGCGCCGCGACCTCGGAGCTGCGGGGCACGGGCATCCGGTCCAACGCGATCGCGCCCGGGCTCGTGATGACCCCGATTTACGCCCGGTACGCGCAGATCGAGGCAGAACGCGCCGAGGAGTTCAGCGCCCGCCTCGGCGACCTCCTCGGGGACGAGCAGCCCATCGGCCGCATCGGCCAGACCAGCGACATCGCCGACGCCGCCGTCTTCTTGGCGAGCGACCTGTCGACGTGGATCACCGGTGTCGTCCTGCCGGTCGACGGCGGGTTCAGCGCCGTCGGGCGCAGCACCTTCGAGCAGAAGCTCGGCCAGGCCGCCGCAGAGTTCCACGGCTGATCCGTTCCGAACGACGAAGGCCCGCCCCGCTTCGACAGCGGGACGGGCCTTCGTTCGTTCAGACGACTCAGATGGAGGCGTCGACCGCCTCGGCACCTTCGGCGCCGGCCTCAGCCGACTCCTCGATGACGGGCGCGAGCGACAGCTTTCCACGGTCGTCGACCTTGGTGATCTCGACCTGGATCTTCTGGCCGACACCGAGCACGTCTTCGACGTTCTCGACGCGCTTGCCGCCGGCGAGCTTGCGGACCTCGCTGATGTGCAGCAGGCCGTCCTTGCCGGGCATGAGCGACACGAACGCACCGAAGGTGGCGAGCTTCACGACGGTGCCGATGAAGCGCTCCCCCACCTCGGGGTTGTGCGGGTTGGCGATCGCGTTGACCGCGGCGCGCGCAGCCTCGGCCGAGTCGCCGTCGACGGCGCCGATGTACACGGTGCCGTCCTCTTCGATCGAGATGTCAGCGCCGGTGTCGTCCTGGATCTGGTTAATCGTCTTGCCCTTCGGGCCGATCAGCTCACCGATCTTGTCGACGGGGATCTGGACGCTGATGACGCGAGGCGCGGTCGGCGCCATCTCGTCGGGTCCGTCGATCGCCGCGTTGAGGACGGCGAGGATGGCCGTGCGGGCCTCCTTCGCCTGCTTCAGCGCACCGTCGAGCACGCTCGAGGGGATGCCGTCGAGCTTGGTGTCGAGCTGGATCGCGGTGACGAACTCGCTGGTTCCGGCGACCTTGAAGTCCATGTCGCCGAGCGCGTCTTCGGCACCGAGGATGTCGGTCAGCGCCGCGTAGCGGGTCTCACCGTCGACGGTGTCGGAGACGAGGCCCATGGCGATGCCAGCGACGGGGGCGCGCAGCGGCACACCCGCGTTCAGCAGCGACAGGGTCGAGGCGCAGACGGAACCCATCGAGGTCGAACCGTTCGATCCGAGAGCCTCGGACACCTGACGGATCGCGTACGGGAACTCGTCGCGCGAGGGCAGCACCGGCACGAGGGCGCGCTCGGCGAGGAAGCCGTGCCCGATCTCGCGACGCTTCGGCGACCCGACGCGGCCGGTCTCACCGGTCGAGTAGGGCGGGAAGTTGTAGTGGTGCAGGTAGCGCTTGTGCGTGACCGGCGACAGCGAGTCGATCTGCTGCTCGAGCTTCAGCATGTTCAGCGTGGTGACGCCCAGGATCTGGGTCTCACCGCGCTGGAAGATGGCCGAACCGTGGACACGCGGAATGACCGCGACCTCGGCGTCGAGCGGACGGATGTCGGCGAGGCCACGACCGTCGATGCGGACACCCTCGGTGAGGATGCGGCCGCGAACGACCTTCTTGGTGACCGACTTGTAGGCGGCGGACACCATCGGGGGGATCTCGCCACCGAGCTCTCCGGCGTCGACCTTCTCGTTGATGGCCAGCTTGACGCGCTCCTTGAGGGCGTCGTCGGCGTTCTGGCGCTCGATCTTGTCGGCGATCTGGTAGATGCCCGCCAGCTCGGTCTCGGCGATGGCGGCGACGGCGTCGAACGCCTCCTGCGAGTAGGGCAGGAACACCGGGTAGTCGGCGATCTCCTTGGCGGCCTGCGCGGCCATCTCGGCCTGAGCCTTGATGAGCTGCTTCAGGAACGGCTTCGACGCTTCGAGGCCGGCGGCGACGACACCCTCGTCGGGCTTGGTCGCACCACCCTGGATGAGACCCCAGCTGTGCTCGGTGGCCTCGGCCTCGACCATCATGATCGCGACGTCTTCGTTGCCCTGGGCATCGGTGACGAGGCGACCGGCGACGGTCAGGTCGAAGACGGCACGCTCGAGCTGCTCGAACTTGGGGAACGCGACCCACTGGTCGTCGATCAGGGCGAGGCGGATGCCACCAATCGGGCCGCTGAAGGGCAGGCCCGAGATCTGGGTCGACGCCGACGCGGCGTTGATCGCGAGGGCGTCGTAGAACTCACCCGGAGCAATGGACAGAACGGTGATGACGATCTGCACCTCGTTGCGGAGGCCGTCGACGAACGACGGGCGCAGCGGCCGGTCGATGAGACGGCAGACGAGAATCGCCTCGGTGGAGGGGCGGCCTTCGCGGCGGAAGAACGAGCCGGGGATCTTGCCCGCGGCGTACGAACGCTCTTCGACGTCGACGGTCAGCGGGAAGAAGTCGAAGTTGTCCTTCGGGTGCTTGCTCGCCGAGGTGGCGGACAGCAGCATCGTGTCCTCGTCGAGGTACGCGGCGACGGCGCCCTGTGCCTGCTGGGCGAGACGGCCGGTCTCGAAGCGAATGGTGCGCTTGCCGAACTTGCCGTTGTCGAGAACGGCTTCGGCGAACTTGATTTCAGGACCTTCCAAGAGGTCTATCTCCTTTGCTTGCCGCATACGCAATGCGGCGTACGGTCAGCTTCAGGAGCAGGGAGTAGGCAGGAAGGGCGACCTCGCAGAACTGTCTGCTCGGTACGCATGCTCTGGCCAGCAGTAGAAGTGCTCGGGAGGTTCTCGCCCGAAGACCACCACCGTTGACCAGCTTCGTGCCGGCCTGCTCCGTAGTGCTCGGCCCATATGGGCCTCCATCATTCTAACAGGAGGCCCGCTTTTCGGGGCGAGTCCCCCTTCGCGGGTCGCCCCAGGCCGGTGTCTGACCAAATGCAGGAGATTCTCGCGAAAAGTGTCGATATCGGCCTCTTCTGGCCTCGAATCGGCAAAATCTCCTGCATTCGGTCAGCGTGCGAGGGTGCGAGACAGCTCCTCGTTGCGCGTGCGGATGAGTCGCTCCATGTATCCGGCTAGCAGCAGGCGCTCGACCAGGCGGCCGAGCACTCCGAACGGGCCGTGAACTCGATGCGGTCGACCATGCGCGTGCTCTCTCCCTCCGGAAAGAAGAGGTGTTCGTGGCGGAAGCGTGCGAAAGGGCCAGATGTCTGTTCGTCGACGAAACGCGCCGGGCGGTCGTACGCGGTGATCCGGCTGGTCAGTCTCATGAGAACTCCGAAGTGGCGGGCCCGCCAGGTGACCGATTCGCCGGGTCCGATGAGGCCTGACGTCACGCCGGCGACCGCCTGCTCCCGTGACGCCGCCATGGAGCGAGTGTGGAGGTCGATATCGAGCGACGCGTCGAACGCGCGCTCGCGCGGGACCGGCAGGAGTGTCGTGAGCTCGAATTGAACCGTCACGCGCACCTCTCTCTGACCAAATGCAGGAGATTCTGCCGAAATCGGCCGATTCTCGCCTCGAAACGGCGCCCCGGACGAAATTCTCCTGCATTTGGTCAGAGACGCGGCGGCGGATGCTCTCGATGCGCTCGTTCCTCGCTTACTCGAGCCGTCTCGATACGGCGCTGGCGCGCCTACTCGACGACCGACCGCGTGTGCGACTGGTCCTCCGTATCGCTGCGCTCAACGAGCGGGGTGCGCACACCGGTCGTCGGGTAAGCGGAGCGTACCGAGACGGGTCGAGTAAGCGAAGCGCACCGAGACCATCACGCTGCGCTCTCGATGCGCTCGTTCCTCGCTTACTCGAGCCGTCTCGATACGGCGCTGGCGCGCCTACTCGACGACCGACCGGGTGTGCGACTGGTCCTCCGTATCGCTGCGCTCAACGAGCGGGGTGCGCACACCGGTCGTCGAGTAAGCGGAGCGCATCGAGACGGGTCGAGTAAGCGAAGCGCATCGAGACCATCGCGCTGCGCTCTCGATGCGCTCGTTCCTCGCTTACTCGAGCCGTCTCGATACGGCGCTGGCGCGCCTACTCGACGACCGGAACGGGGGTCGCGTCCTTCGTATCGCTTCAACTCGGTCGTCGAGTAGCGACGAAGGAGCGGATCGAGACGGGTCGAGTAAGCGGGGCGCACCGAGACCAGCAGCGCCGGGCACGGACTCGCCCCTTCGTATCGCTTCGCTCAACGAGCGGGGGTCAGGCGGTCCAGGTGCGGGCGTCCGGGTTGGTGACGTCCGGAAGGGACCGCTCGACGACCGGGGCCGCCCAGCGGGTCGCGTTGGCGAGCACCCGGCGGATCTGCGGGTGGAAGTACACCGGGTACTCCTGGTCGCCGGGGCTGAAGTAGAAGATGCGGCCCCGCCCGCGCGTGAAGGTGACACCCGAGCGGAACACCTCGCCGCCCTCGAAGTTGCTGATGAAGACGGTCTCGTCAGGGTCGGGGATGTCGAAGTGCTCGCCGTACATCTCCTGCTGAGCGATGACGATCGGCTGATCGACGCCCTGCGCGATCGGGTGCCCGGGCTTCACCGTCCAGACCAGCTCGCGCTCGGCGTCGTTGCGCCACGCGAGAGAGCAGGTGGTGCCCATCAGCTCGATGAAGATCTTCGAGAAGTGCCCCGAGTGCAGCACCAGCAGCCCCATACCGGACAGCACGTGCCGCCGCACCCGCGCGACGACTTCGTCCGACACCTGGTCGTGGGCAATGTGGCCCCACCAGGTGAGCACGTCTGTGTCGGCGAGCACCTCGTCGGTCAGGCCGTGCTCCGGGTCGGCGAGCGTCGCCGTGCGGATCGTCGCGTCCTCGCCGAGCATCTCGCCGAGGCCTTCGGCGATGGCGCCGTGGATGCCGTCCGGGTAGATCGCCGCGATCTCGGGCTCGGTGGTCTCGTGGACGCCCTCGTTCCACACCGTCACTCGGATGCTCATGCGTGCCCTCCCTCGGCGATGGTCGTGTCGAGCCCGTCTTCGAGCTTCTCGGTGTCGGCACCGTCCGGCTCGCCGAGCGTGTCGGGGTCGAGCCGGACCTCGCGTCCGAGCGCCGCCGACTCGTAGCAGGCGTCGATCAGCCGGGCGCGCCCGAGCGCGAGCGAGCCGTCGTTCGCCGCCCATTGCGCACGGTCGCGGACCTTCTCGATGAACGTCTCGACGACCGCCTCGTGCCCGCGACCCGGGTCGGCGTCGACGGCGACGTCGGTGATCTCCTCGCCGTCGCCGCCGAAGATCGTGAGCTCCCCCGAGGGCGCGTAGTCGACGACGCGCAGGTCGGCGCCGCCCTCGGTGCCGTACAGGGTGATGCCGAACTCGTCTCCCGCCGGGCGGTACGCCGCCCAGCTGGTCTCGATGACGATCGATCCGCCGCCTTCGAGCCGCAGCAGCACGGTCGCGAGATCCTCGACCTCGTACGCCGAGCCGACCTGCTGCTTGCCGTCGCCCGCACCGCCGCGGCCACGAGGTCCGAGCTCGGCGTGGGTGACCGCCGAGACCGCGGTGACCGCGGGCTCGCCGAACAGGTGCAGGGTGTAGTCGAGCACGTGGACGCCGAGGTCGATGAGCGGACCTCCGCCCGCCATCTCGCGGTTCGTGAACCAGCTCCCGAGCGAGGGGATGCCCGCGCGGCGCAACCAGATCGACCGCGCGTGATACGGCCGGCCGATGGTGCCGGCGTCGACCGCGGCCTTCAGCGCCTCGACGTCGCCCCGACGGCGGTGGTTGAACGCGACCTCGAGCACTCGGCCGGCGCTGCGCGCCGCGGCGACCATTTCGGCGGCTTCGTCGCCGGTGCGCGCGATGGGCTTCTCGCACAGCACGTGCAGGCCCGCTTCGAGAGCGCCGATCGTGATAGGCGCGTGCAGGAAGGTGGGTACCGCGACGCTGACCGCGTCGAGGCCCTCGATCGCGACGAGGTCGGTCCAGTCGCGCACCGCGTGCTCGACACCGAACTTCTCGGCCAGCTCGGCGAGCGGGCCTTCCTCCATGCCGGCGATCGCGACGAGTTCGACGCCGTCGAGGGCGTGGTAGGCCTCCATGTGCTGCTGGCCTGCCCAGCCGAGGCCGACGACGCCGACGCGCAGCGGTGCGGGGGAAGCGGTCATTTCGTTCGACCTCCGAGATCGAGCTGGGTGCGGAAGGAGTGGGCCATGCTGTCCGGCCCCTCCCATCCTGCTACGTCGGAGTGGGCGGTCCGTTCAGAATCGGCGATGAGGTCGCGGGCGAGCAGCACCGACCCGATGACGGGCGGAACATCGGCGACCGAGACGTGGGAGGAGACCCCGTCGCCCAGTGTCGACCGGATGCGCCCGAGCAGCCGCTCGTCGCCCGACTGCAGCAGTCCCCCGCCGAGCAGCACGGGCAGGATCTCCTCATCGGGCCAGCCGAGTCGGCCCCGCGCCGCCTCCACGAAGAGCACCACCTCGTCTGCGAGGCGGTCGACGATGCGTCCGGCGACCGCGTCGCCGGCCGCGGCGGAGTGCAGCACGAGCGGCGCCAACTCGACGACGCGGTGCGCGGCGATGCGGCCGAGCATGATGCCCTCGGTGACGGCGAGCGCGCGGTCGACACCGAAGTGCCGGGCGATACCCTCGGCGAGCGCGGTCGGCTCACCGCGGCCGTCCTCACTGCGGCAGGCGGCGAAGAGCGCGGCGCGACCGACGTCGCCGCCACCGCCCCAGTCGCCGCTGACCTCGCCGATCGAGTGGAACCGGACATGCGTACCGCCGCGCACCCCGACCGCGTTGATGCCGGCGCCGCACACGACGGCGACCCCATCGCCCCCGCTCGGGTCCGTGCGCATGAGGGCGAAGACGTCGTTCAGCACGACCAGCCGGTCGGCGATCGCGGACGAACGGACGACCTCCTCGTAGGCGGCATCCTGCTCGGGCAGGTCGAGCCCTGCCACGGCGAAGGTCGCGGCGGCGTAACCCGACGTCGGCAGGCCGAGCGCGGCGAGCCTGTCGCGGACCAGCCCGAGCAGCGCGTCGGGCGAACCGAATCCGCCCATCACTCCGGGTCCTTCGGCGGCCGCGGTCACCCGTCCGGACGGCTCGGCGACGGCGATGTGGGTCTTCGAGTTGCCGACGTCGACGCCGAGCAGCCGCCCCGTCACGTCGCCGAGGGCGATTCGATGCCGAGCTCGGCGAGCGCGTCGGCGAACTGCGGCAGGTACGGGGCGCTCGTCTCGAGCAGGCGCGGCAGCAGCTCCTCGACGGTGTCCCACTGTCCGACGATCGGATGCGCGAGGAGCGCCCGACGCACATCGTCGACGTCGCCCGACAGGGCCGCCTGCACGGCGAGGCGCTCGTAGGCGCTCACGTGTTGGATGGGGCCGAGCAGCAGCGGGGGGACCGGAGCCTGCTCCTGCGGGACGATGCCCGCGGAGCTGACGAGGCTGCGGGTCTCGATCACGTCGTCGTCGGCGAGGCCGGGGATGATGCCGCGGTTCAGCACGTTGACGACGTGGTAGCTCGGCTCGGGGTCGTAGAGCGAGGCGAGCAGGTCGACCGCGGCCTCGCTGTAGAACGCGCCGCCGCGCTTGGACAGCTGCTCGGGCTTCTCATCGAGCTCGGGGGACTTGTAGAGCTCCAGCAGTTCGGCTTCGAGCCGGGCGACGTCCTCGGCGCGCGGCGTGGAGTGCCGCATCTCCTCCAGGACCTTGTCATGGAAGTAGTAGTACCGCAGGTAATAGGAGGGATAGGCGCCGAGCAGCCGCATCAGGTGCTCGGGGAACGGGACGTGCTCGAGCAGTTCGGGCATCCGCTCGGCGTAGATCGTCGGCACGACGTCCTCGCCGTCGATGAGGATGCGGCGCATCCACGAGAAGTGGTTGAGTCCGACGGGGTCGACGACGACGCGCGACGGGTCGACGTCGAACAGCTTCGCCGCCCACCGCTGCTGACCGATCGCGTAGTTGCACAGACCGACGGCACGGTGCCCGGCGCCGAGGAGCGCCCGCGTGATGATGCCGGTCGGGTTGGTGAAGTCGATGATCCACGCGTCGGGCTTCGCGATGCGGCGCACCTCGTCGGCGATGTCGAGCACCACCGGTACGGTGCGGAGCGCCTTCGCGAGACCGCCCGGTCCGGTCGTCTCCTGACCGATGCAGCCGCACTCGAGCGGGAACGTCTCGTCTGCGAGCCTCGCCGTCTGACCGCCGACCCGCAGTTGGATGAGCACGGCGTCGGCGTCGCGGACCGCCTCCGTGCGGTCGGTGGTGAGGGTCACCGCGATGTCGAGACCCGCTTTGGCGAGCATCCGCTTCGCGACACCGCCGACGATCTCGAGCCGCTCGGCGTGCACGTCCATCAGGAAGAGCTCGTCGACGTGCAGGCGGTGATCCTGCGCCGAGAGCCCCGAGACGAGTTCGGGCGTGTAGGTGGATCCGGCTCCGATGACGGCGACCTTCATGTTGTCAGGCACTCCTCGTGTCGTTCTCGTTCATTGTCGTCCTACTCCTTCACGCCCGTGAGGGCGATGCCCTGCACGAACTGCTTCTGCGCGAAGAAGAACAGCACCACGACGGGCAGGACGAACAGGAGCGTCGCCGCCATCGCGAGGTTCCACTGCACCGCGTACACCGAGCGGAACTGCGAGAGCCCGATCGACAGCGTGTACCACTCCTGGTTGGAGCCCAGGTAGAGCAGCGGGTTGAAGAAGTCGTTCCAGGCGAAGAAGAAGGCGAAGAGCCCGGCGGCGACGATCGCGGGTCGCACCATGGGCATGAAGACCGACCAGAGGATGCGGAACTCCCCCGCCCCGTCGATGCGCGCCGCGTCGATGTACGACCGCGGCACCGACACGAAGAACTGACGCAGCAGGAAGATCGTGAACGCGTCGCCGAACAGGGCGGGCACGATGAGCGGCAGCGGTGTGCCCACCGCACCCACCTGCGCCCACATCACGTACAGCGGAACGATCGTGACCTGCGGCGGCAGCATCATCGCGGCGATGATCGCGATCCACAGCGCCCGGCGACCCTTGAACTTGAACGTCGCGAGCGCGTAGGCGACCGGAACGCTGCTGACGATGGCGAACACCGTCGTCGCCACCGCGATCAGCACCGTGTTCGCGACGTAGCGCACCAGGGGGATGCGGTCGAAGACCTCGGCGAAGTTCGCCCAGTTGATCGGGTCGGGGATCAGGTTGCTGGTGAGGGCCTGCTGGTCGGTCATCAGCGCGGTCGTCACGATGAAGAACAGCGGCGCGAGGAAGACGATCAGGAGGGCGATCAGCAGCGAGTGTCGGGCGATGCCGCCGAGGATCGACCGGCGCGACAGCCGGCGCTTCGCGGGCGAGTCCCCTGTCGCGCCCCGGCGCATCCCGTCGAGGTCGACCGGGCGTTCGAGCATGCTCGTCATGTCAGCTCTCCTCGGAGTGGATGCCGCGCCGAGTGGCCGCGATCATGATGACGGTGACGACGAGGGTCGCCGCGAACAGCACCATCGACAGCGCCGCGGCGTAGCCCATGTTGAAGTAGCGGAATCCCTGCTGGTAGAGCACCTGCGTGAAGAACAGCAGCGTGTTCTGCGGGTACCCGAGGTTGTCGGCCGCCGACCCGGAGCCGCCGCCGATCACGGTGCTCACGACGTACGGCTGCGAGAACAGCTGCAGGCTGGCGATGACGCCGGTGATGGTGGCGAAGAGCAGCACCGGCGAGATCGTCGGGATGGTGATGCTCCAGAATCGGCGCAGCGGCCCGGCACCGTCGATCTGCGCGGCCTCGAGCTGCTCCTGCGGCACCTCGTTGACGGCCGCGAGGAAGATGACGATCGTGTTGCCGACGCCCCAGGTGGTCAACATCAGCAGGGAGATCTGCGACAGGTTCGGGTCGTGGAACCACAGCGGCTGCGGCAGCCCCAGGAACTTGAGGATGGCGTTGACCGGTCCGGTACCCGGGTTGAGCACGAACGAGAACGCCATCGCGGCGGCCACCGGGGGCAGCAGGGTCGGCAGGTAGAAGAGGGTCCGGTAGATCCCCGCCCCCGAGCGGATGCGGGCGAGCACCGACGCGACGCCGAGCGCGAAGGCCAGACTCACGGGCACCGAGACGACGCAGAACACCAGGGTGTTGCGCAGCGCGGTGCCGATTTGACGGTCGCCGTCGAACATGAACTGGTAGTTCGCGAACCCCGCCCACTGAGCCGGGTTGACGAGGTCGTAGCGGGTGAACGAGTAGTACAGGTTCGCCGCCAGCGGGTAGACGAAGAAGACCGCCAGCCCGATGATCCCCGGCGAGAGGAACGCGAGGATCGTCAGGCGCGTGCGCCACGGGTTCCCCCGCCGGACCCGGGTCGCCCCGGGTCCGGCGGTGCGGGATGCGACGGCCGTCACGGCGCGTTGCCTCCGGCGGCCTGCTCGATCTGGCTGTCGATCTGGGCGGCGACGTCCTCGAGTCCGCCCTGCAGATCGGTCGCCGATCCGGCCTGCCAACCCTGCGCGAACTGGCTCAGCAGTTCGCGCGGCGCGGCACCCGCCGGCGTGCCGGGAACGGAGCGCGTGGCCTCGTTGCCGGCGATGTCGAGCATGGTGTTGAACTGCTCGATGGTGCGCACCTCGTCGTCGGCGAGCGCGTCGGTGGTGGTCGGCACGTTGCGCAGTTCGAGGGTCAGCTGCACGAGGTTGTCGGTGTCGGTGGCGAGGTAGCGGGCCAGCAGCCAGGCCGCTTCCGGGTAGTTCGAACCGCGCGGGATGCCGACCGTCGTCCCGCTGATGATCCCCGCACCGTATTCGTCCTCGTTCACGTTGGGGATCGGCGCGGTCGCGTAGGCGAGGTCCGGAGCCTGGTCGGCGGCGAAGGCGACGCGCCACTCGCCGTCGACCATCATCGCGAGCTGTCCGGTGTGGAACGGGTTCTCGGCGGTGAACTCGCCGCCGATGGTCGAGACGTAGCGCTGCAGGTTGTCGTAGCCGTACCAGTCGACGAGCTCCTTCTGCCATTCGAGCATCGCCGCCCACTGGGGGTCGTCGGCCATGGCCGCCAGGCCGCTGTCGTCGTACCAGGTGAGATCCCAGCCGGGGGTCCAGGTGGCGACGTTGTTCTCGAAGAAGTCGAGGAACGGCACGAAGCCGGCGCGCTGGATGCTGCCGTCGGCGTTGAACACGGTGAGCGCCTTGGCGTCCTCCGCTAGCTCGTCCCACGTGGTCGGCGGTTCGGTGATGCCCGCCTCGGCGAACACGTCGGTGTTGTAATACAGCCCGTAGACGTCGGCGAGCACCGGCAGTGCGCACCGGGTGTCCTCGTATGAGGTGTAGGCGAGGGTCGACGGGAGGATCTGGTCGATGTCGACCTCCGACTCGTCGATGTACGACTGCAGGTCCTCGAAGACGCCGGTGGAGCAGTAGCTCGAGACGGCCTCGCTGTTGCCCGAGAGCGCGAGGTCGGGTCCCGTTCCCCCGCGGACCGCCTGGAGCAGCGTGTCATCGTTCTGGCCGCCGACGTGGTCGACGGTGATCCACGGGTACTCCTCGGTGAAGGCCTCGAGGCGGGCGTCGATGACGTCCTTCTCGCGGTCGCCGAAGAAGCTCCACATGGTGATCTCGACGGGGGTCTTGTCGTCTTCACCACCGTCGGTGTTGCCACCCCCGCCGATGCCTGCGGTGCAGCCGCTGAGGAGGAGTGCCGCCGCGGCGAGCGGGGCGATGATCAGTTTCTTACGCAAGTGGGGCTCCTTCGTCGGTGAAAAGTGCTTGCGGAATGGTGGTGCTGAGGGGGAGGTCAGACGGTGGCGACGCCCGCGGCGGCGCGGTCGACGTACAGGGTGACCGCGGGGTGCCGGTACGCGAAGGTCGCAGGCCATGCCGGGTCGAAGTCGGTGGCGTCGCGCAGGCGGGCGATGGCGGCGGTCTTGTTGTCGCCGAAGGCGATCATCTCGATCTCGCGGGCGTCCGCGATCGACGCGAGTCCGACGCTGACCCCGTGGGTCGGCACATCCGACAGCGACTCGAACTCGGGGAAGGTGCCGAGATTGTCGCGCCGCGTCGACTCGGCGAGCGGGATGATGCGGGTGCGCGAATCGATCGCGGTGCCGGGCGGGTTGAAGGCGACATGGCCGTCGGAGGCGCCGACGGCGACGTAGAAGAGGTCGACTCCGCCGATGCCCGCGATGGCGGCGTCGTAGGACTCGGGCTCGGACGGGTCGGGCGACCACAGCGACGCGGTCGGGATCCCCGCGAGCGGAGACACCGCCTCGTTCAGCTCCGCGAGCATCCATTCTCCGAAGCGGCGGCAGCTGTAGTGCGCCGAGGTGCTCGGGATGCGCCATCCGCCGTCGTCGGTGGGCAGCGCGTAGTCGTCCATGAGGACGAAGACGATGTGGTCGAGCGGAAGCGGCTCGGCGCGGAGTTTCTCGACGAGAGCCTCGATGACCGGCACCAGCGTGCGACCGGCGGGAACACCGAGGACGAGACGTCCGCCACGGCTTGCGTCGATCCGGGCGTGGAGTGCAGACGCTCGCTCGACGCTCAGGCCGGCGACGCTCTCACCGATCTCGATGGGAAGGCTCACGTTCACTCCTCGTCGTTGGGGACCTCGGAACCATAACCGGAAGATGCACACGAATGGGACCAGAACAAACCAGAAAAGACCAAATGGCTGTACTGGTATGGCGTTACTATTCGGGGCATGGTCCACGAGGGGGCGGTCGAAGTCGACGACGTGTCGGCGACCGTGCGCGCTGCCCGCGATCGCATCCGCGAGCTGATCAGGACCGGCGCGTTCGCCGCGACGGGGCGCCTGCCGAGCGAACGCGAGCTCGGCGCCTCACTGGCCGTCAGTCGGTCCACTCTGCGGCGAGCGCTCGGGCTGCTCGCCGACGAGGGTGTCGTCAGCGCGTCGCCGAAATCCGGCTGGTTCGTGAGCGACGCCCCACTCAGCGAGCCGGCGCGCACGCTCGTCAGCTTCACCGAGATGGCGCGCAGGCGCGGAGTCGAGCCGCGCACCCGCGTCCTGTCGCGGGTGATCCGCGAAGCCACCATCGACGAGGCGACGGAGCTCATGACCGCGCCGCTCAGCCCCGTGCTCGAGCTCGAACGCCTTCGCTCGCTCGGCAGCACTCCCGCCTGCATCGACCGCTCGGTCATCCTGATCAGCCGCACGCCCGGCATCGACGCCGTCGACCTCGAGGACACGTCGCTGTACGAGGAGATGCGCGCGCTGGGCACCACGCCGACCCGGTCGCGCTACGGCGTCGAGGCGATCGGTGCCGAAGCCCGAGACGCGGAACTGCTCGACGTTCCGATCGGCTCGCCCCTGCTGCTCGCCGCAGAGACCTGCTACGACCCCATCGGCCGTGCCCTGCTGATCGGCACCACGAGGTACCGCGCCGGTATCTACCGCTTCTACACGACGATGCTGCGCCGTTGAGAAGCGGTGCCGCTGAGTTGACGCAGCGCTCCAGGAGCGGGCGTCACATTACGACGCACTGCTTCCGGCGCACGCCGGCTCACGCCTAGGTTGAGGCGTATGCGATCCGGTCAGACGAAGCGCGCTCTCCGCGCCGCCCCGATCCGCTGTCTTCCGCGGATGCGCTGAGCGCGCCCTCGTCACGAACGAGGCCCGGCAGGCGCATCCGCTTTCCGTTTCCTCCCCGCCCCGAGCGGGATCCTCCGACGCGAAAGACAGCAGCTCCCATGACCGCGCAGCCCCTCACCGGCACCTCCACTAAGACCCTTCCCGTCCTCGACTTCTCCCGCCTCGCCGCCGGGCCTGCCGAGGCCGAGGCGTTCCGCACCGACCTGCGGGAAGCCACGCACGAGTACGGCTTCTTCTACCTCACCGGGCACGGGATCCCGGCCGAGCTCGAGCAGCGCGTGCACGAGAACGTGCGCGCCTTCTTCGCTCTGGCGGAGGAGGACAAGCTCGCGATCGAGAACGTCGGGAGCCCGCAGTTCAGGGGCTACACCCGCGTCGGCGGCGAACGCACGCAGGGCATCGTCGACTGGCGCGAACAGCTCGACGTCGCCGCCGAACGCCCGACGGCGCCCGAACGATACGGCGACGCCGACTACTGGCGGCTCGAGGGGCCCAACCTCTGGCCGGCCGCTCAGCCCGACCTCGAGCCCGTGATCGGCGAATGGCGCGACCGGCTCACCGAGGTGGCGCTGACGCTGCTGCGCGCCTGGGCCGAGTCGCTCGGCGCCGAGCCCGACGTGTTCGACGACGCCTTCGCCGAGCGCCCGTTCCCGCTGATCAAGATCGTGCGCTACCCGGGCAAGTCCGATCCCGAACCCAAGCAGGGAGTCGGCGCGCACAAGGACTCGGGCGTGCTCACCCTGCTGTGGGTCGAACCCGGCAAGGGCGGTCTGCAGGTGGAGCACGAGGGCGACTGGATCGACGCTCCCCCGGTGCCCGGCGCCTTCGTCGTCAACATCGGCGAGCTGCTCGAATACGCCACGGACGGCTACCTCAAGGCCACGGTGCACCGGGTGATCTCACCGAAGCTCGGTGACGACCGGATCTCCATCCCGTTCTTCTTCAACCCTGCTCTCGACGCCCGCGTGCCGCAGCTGGAGCTGCCCGCGGAGCTGCGGGCGAAGGCGCGCGGGGTGACCCGCGACCCGGGCAACCCGATCTTCGCCACCTACGGCGAGAACGCGTGGAAGAGCCGGGTGCGAGCCCATCCCGATGTCGCGGCCATCCACCACGCGGACGTGCTCGCTCGGGATTGATCGAGGAGCCACCCCGTCCGTTCACCCACCCCGTCCGTTCACCCGCCTCCGGTAGGTAAGGAGGTCGTGGACTTCACCGGGTTGCAGGACTGGCTGGTCGACGCCGCCTCGGCGCCGTGGCTGCCGTTCGCACTGTTCGCCCTCGTCGTGCTCGACGCCTTCCTCGTCGTCGTTCCCAGCGAGACCGCGGTGGTCGCGCTCGGCAGCCTGGCCCTCTCGACCGGGTCGCCGAACGTCGTCGTGGTGCTTATCGCCGCCGCGGCGGGCGCAGTGGTCGGCGATTCCGCCTGCTACCTGATCGGGCGGGCGGTCACCGTGCGGCCGCCCTCCCGGCCGCGTCTGCTCGCCTCCGCCTTCCGTCGCGCCGAACGGCTGCTCGCCCGCCGCGCCGCCGTTCTGATCCTGACCGCGAGGTACGTGCCGTTCGCCCGCATCGCGGTGAACCTCACGGCCGGAGCGACCCGGTTCCACTACCGGCGCTTCCTGCCGCTATCGGTGATCGCCGGGATCGGCTGGGCGGTGTTCAACGTGCTCGTCGGGGCCGGTGTCGGCGCGTGGCTCGGCACCGACCCGCTCGTGGCGGTGGTCGTCTCGGTCGTCGTCGCGATCGGCCTCGGTATCGCCGTCGACTGGGCGGCCGGACGCATCGCCTCCCGCCGCGAGGTCACGGGAGGCGACGCAGCATCCGGACGCCCGTCAGCACGATGACGACCACGGCGACCGCCCCGAAGCCCGCGACGACGACCGGCTGCGATGCGACGAGGAACGCGGCGCCGATGAGGAGCACCGGCACCGAGATGCCGACGTAGGCAGCCAGGAACACCGCCGCGAGCACCTCGCCGCGACGCTCCGGAGTCGTGAGCCCACCGGCCACGCCCAGCGCGACGCGGAAGAGCAGGCCGACGCCGGCGCCGGTCAGCACGGCGCCGAGGACGAATGCGGCGAGTGAGGCGAGCAGGGTTCCCACGATCAGGACGACGAGTCCGACGACGGCCGACACGATCGCGAGCTGCAGCTGACGGCGCAGCGGCGCGCCGACGAAGACGGCTTGCGCGATCGACGCCGAGGCGAACGCGGCGAACGCGACGGCACCCGCGACCACGAGCGAGGTCTCCCCCATCACGCCGCGCAAGACGGCCGGGGCGACAGCACTGAACATGCCGAACACCGCGAACGCGCCGAGAGAGGCGATGGCACTCGCCCAGAACACGCCGCGCGAATCGGACGGCACCGCGACCCGCTGCGGCCGATACGCGACATGCTCCTCGCGCTTCACCACCGTCTCGGGCACGAAGAGCAGCGCGATCGCCTCGACCACGAGCAGCACCAGGAAGAACTCGTACGGCGCTTCGAGCGGCGCGGCGACGTTCACGGCGATGAGGGCCGAGATCAGTGAGCCGAGACCGAGCCCGCCGAGGTTCGCGAAGCCGGCGATGACGCTCGCGCGGCGGTCGGTCGGTCCGCGCAGCGCCGCCCCCAGTTCGCTGAGGTGCGCCGTGGCGGTCGCGGTCAGCATGCCGACGCCCACCCCGTTGACGAAGCGGGCGACGAGAAGTCCGGGGACGTCGCTCCAGAAGAGGAACATCGTCGCCGACAGCAGTTGGACCAGAACGGCGGCGAGGATGATCGGGCGGCGGCCCAGCCAATCGCTGATGTGACCCGCGAAGTAAAGGCTGAGGATGACGCCGACCGCGTAGGCGGCGAAGATGACCGTGACGACGGCGGTGGGGAATCCGTCGCGCTCCTGATAGAGCGCGTACAGCGGAGTGGGCACCGTCGAGAACGCCATGATCGTCGTAAAGGTGACGGCGACGATCCAGAACCCGAAGCGCGCTCGCGGACGGCTGGCGGTGGAGGCGTGCGATCTGAGCAAGGGGGTCGACATGCTCCGAGTGTGGACCTCGACAGTCATCGAGGGAAACGTGTCTGTTCGCTCTCTGTCATCGATTGCGCCGATGACTGCCGACCTCGATGATTGTCGACCATGGAGACCCGTCTGCTCGAGTACTTCGTGGCCGTCGCCGACGAGCTGAACTTCACCCGTGCCGCGGCGCGGAGCTTCGCCACGCAGTCGACCGTGTCCGCCGGCATCCGGGCGCTCGAACGCGACCTCGGCGCGACGCTGTTCACCCGCGACACGAAACGGGTCGAGCTGACACCCGCCGGGCAGGCGCTGCTCGAGGACGCCCGGGCGGTGCTCGACGGCGTCGAGCACCTGCGGTCCGCCGCCGCCGGGTCGGGCGCGGAGCTGCGCGGCCGCGTGCGTGTCGGTATCTTCACGAACCTGCCGGGCATCGACCTGCCGGCACTCGCCGGCGCCTTCCGGACGCGCCACCCGCTCGTCGACCTGCGACTCACCGCGTCATCGACCGGATCGACGGGGTTCGCGGACGATGTGCGCACCGGCCGACTCGACGTCGCCTTCATGGGACTTCCGCGCGAGGATCTCGCCGGACTCGCCGTGCATCCGCTGCTCACCACGCGCTTCGTGGCGGTGCTGCCGACCGCGCATCCGCTCGCGCACGCCGATCGCGTCGCCCTCTCGGACCTGGCCGACGACCGCTTCGTGGACACCCCGGAGGGGTTCGGCAACCGGGTCGTGCTCGAGCGCGCCTTCGCAGCGAGCGGCCTGCGACGGTCGGTGTCGACCGAGGCGCCGGACCTCGGGCAGATCCCGCGCTTCGTCGCCGCAGGGCTCGGCATCGCGGTCATCCCCGACCTCGGACTCGGGGCCGCCGCCGATATCGCGGGCAATGTCGCGGTCGTGCCGCTGACGGAGCGCCTCGGCTGGGAGCTGTCGGCCATCACCCGCCCGCGCACCACGGCACCGGTCGACGCCCTCCTCGACCAGCTCCGCACCTCGGTCACCCCGCCTCCACCCACTGGCTGACCAAATCAAGGAAAAAGCAGGTCCCAGTCACACGTTCATGCCGATCCGAGCCCGCTCAACGCGAAATGTCCTTGATTCGGTCACCGACACCGGCTGTGTCTGACCAAATGCAGGAGATCCTGCTCGGAATGGGCGGTTTCGGGGCCCAGAAGTCCCTTGGGCACCAGTTTCTCCTGCACTTGGTCAGCCCCGGGCGCCTTCACCCGGCTGGACTGACCAAATCAAGGAAAAAGCAGGTCCCAGTCACACGTTCATGCGGATCCGGGACCGTTTCGCGCGAAATCTCCTTGATTTGGTCAGTGAGGCCGGAGTGGGGCTGACCAGGTGCAGGAGATTTTGCGCCGGAGGGGGCGTTTTCGGGCCTCAGACGGGGTCCGGCGTCGATTTCTCCTGCATTTGGTCAGCCACCGGCGGGGTGGCTCGACCGGCGCTGATCAAATCAAGGAAAAAGCAGGCCCTAGTCACACGTTCATGCGGATCCGGGGCCGATTCGCGCGAGATCTCCTTGATTTGGTCAGTGGTGCGGGGGTCACGCCGGGGTCGGGGTCACGCCGGGGTCGGGGTCGGAGTGAGGATCTGGGACGCCAGGAGGTCGAGTGTGCGCTCGCGAGCGGGGAACCGGTCGATCGCGTCGGCCTCGCGGCCGCCCGCGCCCGGCACCACCATGACCTCGTCGGCGCCGTACCGGCTCGCGAGGTCGCCGATCCGGCCGGCGGCCGCTCCGGGCCCGTCGATGATCCACTTCGAACGCATGATCTCGACCATCTCGTCCTGAGCGGGCGTCATCGTGGTGGCGAGCGCCTGCTCCACGGTCGGGGTCATCAGCATCGGGGCCCCGGTGCGGAGCCGTGCCATCTGCTGCAGCTGCGGCAGCGCGAGCGCCTCCGCCTCCTCGCGGGAGTCGGCGACGACGGTGTTCACCGTGATGAGGGTCCGCGGCTCGGGGTGCCGCGCCGACGGCTGGTAGCCGTCGCGGTACAGCTTCAGCGCGTTGAGCGTGCCCTCGCCCGAGAAGTGGTGGGCGAAGACGTAAGGCAGCCCGGTCGCTGCCGCGAGCTGGGCCGAGTAGTCGCTCGACCCGAGCAGCCACACCTCCGGCACGCTCGACGCCGCGGGGGTCGCCTTCACCGTGTACGAAGCAGCACCGCGGAGGGACAGCGAAGCGCCGTCGGCGTCCATCAGCGCGAGCACGTCGTGCACGTGCTGCGGGAAGGTGTCGACATCGCTCGTGTGACCGCTCGAACGCAGCAGCGCCGAGATCACCGGATCGCTGCCAGGCGCGCGGCCGATCCCCAGGTCGATGCGACCGGGCGCCGCCGCTTCGAGGGCGGCGAACTGCTCGGCGATGACGAACGGCGAGTGGTTCGGCAGCATGACGCCTCCCGAACCGAGCGAGATGCGTTCAGTGCGTCCCGCTGCGAGCGCGATCAGCACCGGCGGTGTCGTCGACGCGACGGACGGCATGTTGTGGTGCTCTGCGAACCAGTACCGCGTGTATCCGAGCCGGTCGGCGCTCTGCGCGAGCGCCAGGGACGCGGCGATCGCGTCAGCCGAGTTCTGCCCGACGCGGACGGGGACGAGATCGAGGACGGAGAGGCGGAGCGGTTCTGACATCCCTACCGCCAACGTCCATTCAGTCGCGGGCATTCCTGAGGGCACGCTCCCGAAGGAGACTCACCGCGAGGATCAGCACCGCGATCGCCGCGCCGATGGCCGTGTCGAGCAGCCGGTCGGCGGCGATCGCGCCGAAGTCGCCGGTGTGCCCGCCGCCCGCGATGAGCAAGGCGAGCGGGGTGATGAGCACGAGCGCGAGGCCGTAGTGCCGCACGACGATCCACTCGACGCCGAACTGCAGCATCCCGAGCACGAGCGCGAGCACCCACCCCGACGGCACGAAGACGGCCATTCCGAGATACAGCACGATGCCGACGGCGGTGCCGACCACCCGGTGCACCGCGCGCATCGCCGTCATCCGACGTCGCACGCCGCTCTGCAGGATCGCGGCGGCCGCGAGAGTCGTCCATACCGTGGCGTGCAGACCCGACGCGGCGGTCAGCGCCACGGCGATCGTCACCGCGACAGCGACGCGAACGACGATGACGCCCGATTCCCCGCGCAACGAGAACCGCACCGGTGACGTGGAGCGCCGCTCTTCGGGCCGCGCACGGAACCGGGGAAGGGCGAGGGGCGCGACGGCGACGAGGTACGAGACGACGAGTCCGCCCGCGACGAGGGCGAGCACCAGGAGCTCCGGCAGGCCGAGCCCACCGAGCTCGGAGGGTGCCGCGGCGAGCGCGGCACCGCCGGGTACCAGCAGGAAGAAGATCATGCCGGGCGGGCCGATCTTCAACCCGAACAGGAGCACAGCGGCGACGATCGAGACGAGCCCGAGCGTCACGGGTCCGAGGATGGGCACGCCTGCCGCGGCGACGGCGAGCGCCGCGGCTCCGAGCAGCGCGAGGGCGATGACGGGCAGTCGCGCCGCTCGTTCCCGGACCGACAGCGCGCCGAAGTGGATGGCGAGGAAGGCGCCGCTCGACGCGACGAGTCCCCAGGTGGGCTGCCCGGCGAGGCTCAGGACGAGGACGGGCAGCGCCATGCCGACCCCCGCCTGCACCGCGATGACGGTGCGGTCGGGGCCGGGGTTCAGGGTGACGAGCTCGCGCAGCGCGCCCGTCACCCCGGAACCGAAACGACGACCCGAGGTCACTCCAAGCCGGCGGGGCCGCTCGGACGGAACCCGGCGGGCAGCGCCCACGGGTCGCGCAGCTCCTTCGAGCGGGTCGAGGCGGCGATCATCGAGACGAACTCCTCGGCGGCGCGGTCGATGCGTTCGGGCAGCGGCTTCACCCCGTCCTCGTCGCTCCCCCAGTCGTCGGTCGACGCGAACACGCCGGTCGAGGCGACGTTCGCGTGCAGGTAGGCGAACAAGGGGCGCATCGCGAAGTCGATCGCGAGCGAGTGGCGGGCCGTACCGCCGGTCGCGGCGGCGAGCACCGGCATGCCGATCAGCGAGTCGGGCTCCATCACGTCGAAGAACGACTTGAACAGGCCGTTGTAGCTGGCGGTGAAGATGGGCGTCACCGCGATGAGGCCGTCGGCCGTCTGCACGGTTTCGAGCGCCTTCTCGAGCGCGGCGCTCGGAAAGCCGGTCAGCAGGTTGTTGGTGATGTCATGCGCGAGGTCGCGCAGCTCGATCACCTCGACGCTGACCTCGTCGCCGCGCTCGCGGAGCCGCTTCGCGGCGGACTCGGCGATGCGGTCGGCGAGCATCCGGGTGGTCGACGGCTTGCTGAGGCCGGCGGAGATGACGGCGATGGTGCGCGCGGTCATGTCAAGCCTCCGATCCGGCGGTCGCGAGCTCGGGCGCGACGGTCGCGTCGGCCGCGTTCTTCGCCGCGAGGAGCGACGCGTGGGTGGGGCCGTCGGGCACGTCGGCGGGACGGTCCTTCGCGAGCTCCTTACGCAGCACCGGCACGACCTCCTCACCGAGCAGGTCGAGCTGCTCGAGCACGGTCTTGAGCGGCAGGCCGGCATGGTCCATCAGGAACAGTTGGCGCTGGTAGTCGCCGAAGTGGTCGCGCATGGCGGCGTACTTGTCGATGACCTCCTGCGGCGAGCCGACCGTCAGCGGGGTCTGCTCGGTGAACTCCTCCATGCTCGGACCGTGGCCGTAGACGGGCGCGTTGTCGAAGTACGGACGGAACTCGTTCTTGGCGTCCTGCGAGTTCTTGCGCATGAACGCCTGACCGCCGAGGCCGACGATCGCCTGCTGGGCGGTGCCGTGGCCGTAGTGCTCGAAGCGCTGGCGGTAGTAGGCGATGAGCTTCATGTAGTGCTCCTTCGGCCAGAAGATGTTGTTGGCGAAGTAGCCGTCGCCGTAGAAGGCGGCCTGCTCGGCGATCTCGGGGCTGCGGATGCTGCCGTGCCAGACGAACGGGGGCACGCCGTCGAGGGGGCGCGGGGTCGCGGTGAAGCCCTGCAGGGGGGTACGGAACTTGCCGCTCCAGTCGACGACGTCCTCGCGGAAGAGGCGGTGCAGCAGGGCGTAGTGCTCGATGGCGAGCGGGATGCCCTGACGGATGTCCTGTCCGAACCACGGGTACACGGGGCCGGTGTTGCCGCGGCCGAGGGTGATGTCGGCGCGCCCGTCGGAGACGTGCTGCAGCATCGCGAAGTCCTCGGCGATCTTCACCGGGTCGTTCGTAGTGATCAGGGTCGTCGCGGTCGAGAGGATGAGCTTCTCGGTCTTCGCGGCGATGTAGCCGAGCATCGTCGTGGGCGAGCTCGGGATGAACGGCGGGTTGTGGTGCTCGCCGAGGGCGAAGACGTCGAGACCGACCTCTTCGGCCTTCTGCGCGATCGTCAGGATCGCCTTGATGCGCTCGTACTCGGTCGGCTCGCGACCGGTGGTCGGGTCGACCGTCACGTCGCCGACGGTGAAGATTCCGAACTGCATGATGTGCTCCTCCGAGCCCTTCCGGTTTCATGCATTCGCATGAACTAGTCGAGAGAACCGTCGCCTCGACCGTACTATTCCCGGCCGCCCGGCGAGAGTTCCGAGACCACCGCAGCGCCGCGGATCAGCGGGTGCGCCCCACCAGCAGCTCGACTCGGAGGCCGTTCTTGGTCTGCACCACCCGTGCGGGGATCCGCAGCTTCTCACCGCGCTGCTCGAGCCTGCTGAAGCTCTCACTCACCGCGGACTCCAAACCGCGCGGCACCGTCCCGACGACCCCGGTCACCTTCGTGCCGGTGAAGAGGCGGACCTGCATCGGCGCATCGGTGCGCTCCTCCTCGGCCGTGCGCTGCCCACCCGCCGTGGCGAGTTCCTCGTCGCCGAGCAGCGACGCGAGCTCGGCCTGATAGGGGTCGCTGCCCGCGAGCCGGATCAGCACCCGCGCGTTCTTCGGCTGGAGACCGTACTGGTAGTCGTCGAGCGAGCCGGAACCGGCATCGGTCTTCGGGAAGCTGCCATCGTTCGTCTGCTTGCGCCACCACGCCATGCCTCGAATCGTATCGAGCCGCACGGGATTCGCCCGACCCGATGTTTCGGGCAGGTAAACGCTCGGAGAACAGGGTCGCGTGTCGCGCGACGATCTGCCTACCGTCGAGGGGTGCCATCCGAAACGGGGGCACGGCGTCTACCCGCGCCCATTCACGCAACACCTCCGAGGATCCGTGCGTCCCAACGCGCCCGAAGACAGTCAACGACGACGCCGGAGCGTGCGTGCCGCAGTGGGCGGGGCGACGACCGCCCTTCTCGCGGCCGGCATGCTCGTCGGCGGAGCCGGTGCCGCGAACGCGGCTCCCGTGCAGTCGACATCGTCGACATCAACGACTTCCACGGACGCATCGTGCGCGAGACGAGCGCGCCGGCCGCCGGCGCCGCGTACCTCGCCGACTACGTGAACGACATCCGGGGTATCAACCCGAACACCCTCTTCATCTCGGGCGGCGACAACATCGGCGCCTCGACCTTCGAGTCGGCGGTGCAGAACGACACTCCCACCCTCGACGCCCTGAACGCGATGGGCCTCGCGGTCAGCGCGGTCGGCAACCACGAGTTCGACAAGGGCTTCGCCGACCTCCGCGACCGCGTCATCGGCCAGAACGGCAGCGGCGAGGCCGACTTCCCCTACATCGGCGCGAACGTCTTCCGTGCGGGCACGGATGAGCACGCCATCGCCCCCTCGCACGTCACGACCGTCGCCGGCGTCCGCGTCGGCTTCGTCGGCGCCGTCACCGAGCAGATGCCGACCCTGGTCAGCCCGTCGGGCATCCAGGGCCTCGAGTTCCGCGACACCGTCGAGTCGGTCAACGCCGAAGCGGCGATCCTGCAGGACGGCGACGAGACCAACGGCGAGGCCGACGTGGTCTCGCTCTCATCCATGAGGGCCCCGCCTCCGCCGCGCTCGCCGACTCGAGCGACGACTCGGTCTTCGGCGAGATCGCCACCGGGCTGAGCGCCGACGTCGACGCCATCTTCTCGGGTCACACTCACTTCCGCTTCAACCACCTGGTGAACGGCCGCCCGGTCATGCAGGCCGGCCAGTACGGTGAGGCCGCGGCGCGGATGACCTTCAC
Source organism: Herbiconiux sp. L3-i23 (assembly GCF_023734115.1). Taxonomy (NCBI): domain Bacteria; kingdom Bacillati; phylum Actinomycetota; class Actinomycetes; order Micrococcales; family Microbacteriaceae; genus Herbiconiux; species Herbiconiux sp. L3-i23. The sequence goes on along the minus strand of NZ_AP025737.1, from coordinate 1,000,048 downwards.
CTACGACGCGGACACCGACCAGGTCACCTTCCCGGCGACCTCCGTCGTGCCGCTGACCGCCAACCTCAGCACCACCTCGACCGCCAACTGGCAGCCCGTGGCCGGCATCACCGCCGACCCCACGGTCGAGCCGATCGTGACGCAGGCCGTGCAGCAGGCCGACGTCCTCGGCCGCCAGCAGCTCGGCACCATCACGGGCGACTTGAACCGCGCCGCGCAGGCGTCGCCCGTCGCGGGCTCGTCGGAGAACCGCGGCGGCGAGTCGACGCTCGGCAACTTCGTCGCCGACGTGCAGCTCTGGTCGACCGAGGAGCTCGGCACCGAGGTCGCCTTTATGAACCCGGGCGGCCTGCGCGCCGACCTGAAGTTCGCCTCGAGCGGCAGCACCGGCGACGCCGACGGCCTCGTCACCTACCGCGAGGCGGCCACGGTGCAGCCGTTCGCCAACACCCTCGTGACCCTCGACATGACGGGCGCGCAGATCACCCAGGTGCTCGAAGAGCAGTGGCAGCGTTCGGCGACGCCCGGCGGCGCGGTGCCCAGCCGTCCGTTCCTGAAGCTCGGCGTTTCGGCGGGCCTCACCTACACCTACGACCCCGACGCCGCGCTCGACCAGCACATCACCGCTGTGTACCTGAACGGTGAGCTCCTCGCCGACGACCAGGTCGTCAAGGTGGTCACCAACTCGTTCCTCGCGAGCGGAGGCGACAACTTCTTCACCTTCGCGCAGGGATCGGGCAAGGCCGACTCGGGCCGTGTCGACCTGGCCGGCATGGTGGACTACTTCGCCGCCCGTGACGGCGCCGTTGCTCCCGACCTCGCCCAGCGCGCCGTCGGCGTGAAGCTCGAGGCCGCCGGGCAGCAGGCCGGCTACTACCCGGGCGACGAGTTCGACGCGACCCTGTCGTCGCTCGCCTTCAGCACCACCGAGGCGAAGCCCGCCACCGCCGAGATCCGTCTCGACGGCGACCTCGTCGGGTCCGCCGCGATCGACAACACCATCGTGAACACGACGGACGAGGTGGGACGCGCGACCGTTCCGGTCACCCTGCCCGCCGACCTCGCGCCGGGTGCGCACGAGCTCGTCGTCGCGACGCCCGGCAACGCGACGCAGGCGCGGATCGCGATCACGGTCGCCGAGCGTCCCTTCCCCGTCATCCAGCCGCTGGCCGAGGACGCCCTCACGGCGGCGAACGACGGCGACGGCGACGTCTCCGCCCCCGACGCCCCGGTGAAGGCCGGCGGCTTCGTGACCATCGACATCGAGGGCCACGAGGGTGAGCGGGTCGAGGTGTTCGTCTACTCGACGCCGCGATCGCTCGGAGTGCACCGCGTGACGAACGGGCAGGTGCGCGTGCAGCTGCCCGCCGACCTCGCCGCCGGTGAGCACAAGCTCGCCTTGTACGCCGAGGACGGTTCGCTCATCGGGTGGACGACGATCACCGTCACCGCCGCCGACAGCGCGATCACGCCGGTGCTGAACGACCGTGACGGCGTCATCGCGGACACGGGCTTCGACGCGTCGAGCACGGTGCTCCCCGCGATCCTCGCCGCGCTCGCGCTGCTCGCCGGAGCCGCGACGATCTTCGGCCGCAGGCTCGTGCTGCGTCGCCGCAAGAGCGTCCGCTCCTAACGCATCACCGAATCGACGAGCTCCAGGAGGAGTGCGGGAAGCACGATCGCGACGGTCGTCATGACGGCGGCCACGCAGAGCAGGGCTCCGGCCAGCCGGGCCGAACGCCTGCGGCGATCGGCTTCCCGCACCTCCGCCCGGAGACGTTCGAAGCGCTGCAGTTGACGGCGCACATCGACCGCGGGGCCGCCGGGGAAATGCCAGGTGGTCTCGCGGTCCGCCGCGTCCACGAGCTCGGCGACGCGGGAGGCGGGATACAGCTCCTCCTGGTCCGAGAGCCACGGGAGCAGGTCGTCGGCCTGCAGCACGGTGACCGACGACGGCAGCTCCCGCACCGTCATGCGGCGGGGATCGACGAAGACGAGCACGGGACGCACGAAGAGGCTCGCGCCGGTCGCGTCGCTGAGGGCGCGATGCACCCGCCTCGCCTCGGCCTCGGACTTGGCGACGAAGTTCTCGCGGTGGCCGTCGACGAGGATGCGGGCGCGTCCCACCCAGACGGAACCGCGGACGGCTTTCGTGTTGATCGGGAAGACACCGGCGGGACCGATCAGCAGATGGTCGACGTCGGCGCCCTTCTTGCCGACGGGCACCGAGTGCAGCACGGTCCACCGCTCGTCGAGCCCGTCGAGCAGCCGCGCGACCTCGAGCTCACCGACGGCTCCCGCGAACCAGGCGCGGGCATCGGGAGCGAGCGGCGACGCGCCGAGCTGCCGGGCGAGCCAGCCACGAGGGACCGCCTCGTTCTGGATGGCGAGGCACCGGTCGATGACTGAGTACGCCGCGGGGCGGGACCGCAGTCCGGGGCGCACGAGCGCGATGTCCGATTCGGACATTCGAGCTCCTTCCGCCGACCGGTCCTTCAACGCTAATCTCGGCCTCTCCCGCGGCGCGCCCCCACATCGGGGAGTGCCACGCACCGTAAACGAGGGGCGCCCGAGCTGGGCACAGCCCTGCGCGCCGAGCGCGCGCAGACGGGTCGGCACTCGGACTCCGACCCCGAATCGGTTCTTCAGTAGCGGCGCTCTAGGCTCGGGTTCCGTGGGGCGCAAGGGCATGGACCGGTTCGATCACGGGGGCGCGACGCTGCTCGTCGACCGTCGTGGCGTCGCCACCGGCGCTACGTTCGTGCTGGTGCACGGCATCGGCGTGGCCTCCCGCTACTACCGTCGCCTCGCCGCGGTGCTGTCGGGTTCCGGCCGAGTGCACACCGTCGAGCTCCCGGGACACGGATCGGCCCCCGAGCCGAGCGACGCGATGACGATCGGCGACTTCGCCGAACTGATCGGCGCCTACCTCGACGCGGAGGACATCGTCGATCCCGTCCTGATCGGGCATTCGATGGGTGCCCAGATCGTCACCGAGCTGGCGTTGCAACGACCCGAGACGGTGCGCCGGATCGTGCTCGTCGGCGCCGTGGTCGACCCGCTCGAACCCGGTGCGGCGACGCTCGGCGCACGGCTGCTGGTCGACGGCCTCGTCGAGTCGCCCGGCGTCGACCTCCTCCAGTTCACCGACTACCTCCGCTGCGGCCCCCGCTGGTTCGCGAAGACCCTGCCGGCGATGATGTCGTACAGCCTCGCCGAGGCGCTCCCCCGGCTGCGCGCCGACACCCTCGTCATCCGCGGCGTCCGCGACGTCGTGAGCCGCCACGACTGGAACCTGCGCATGACCTCGCTCGCCCCGGGCGCGCGACTGGTCGAGCTCGCGGGCGGCGCCCACGTCGTCATGTACACCGCCCCGGACGCCGTCGCCGCCGTGATCCTCGAACACGCCGACCGCGACGTCCGGGCGTGGAGCGACACGGAGGAAGCCCGATGAGCCGGCTGCTCCGACTCGTCGGGCTCGGCTTCGAGTGGGCGCTCGACTACCTCTACGCCGGCGTGCTCATTCTGCGGGGGTCCGACGTGCGGATCACCCCCTCCCGGTACGCCACCGGCCGCGACTCGATGCCCCCGGTCGTCCTGGTACCCGGCGTCTACGAGAACTGGCGGTTCATGGGCCGCATCGCGGATCGCATCCACGCGGCCGGTCACCCCGTGCACGTCGTGACGGCGTTGCGACGCAACACGGCGGCGGTCCCGGCGAGCGCCGAACTCGTGCTCGCGTACCTGCGGATGCACGACCTGCACGGTGTGATCCTCGTCGCCCACAGCAAGGGCGGCCTCATCGGCAAGCTCGCCATGCTGCGCGACGACGAGAACCGCATCGACCGGATGTTCGCGATCGCGACCCCGTTCTCCGGGTCGACCTACGCCCGCTACATGCTCTCGCCGACCCTCCGCGCATTCTCGCCGAGCGACGCGACCCTCGTCTCCCTCGCCGAGCAGATCGAGGTGAACTCCCGCATCACCTCGATCTGGGCGCGCTTCGACCCGCACATCCCCGGCGGAAGCGAACTGGTCGGCGCAACCAACATCGAGCTGCCCGTCGCCGGTCACTTCCGCATCCTCGGCGCTCCGGCGATGCTCGAGGAGCTCGACCGGACGATCGCGGGTCGGCCGGAAGGATGAGGACGATTCATTCCCGCCGGTGATGCGCGTCGAGGCCCGCGATTCCTAGCGTGAATGCATGCCCGATCCGACCCTCGCTCTCCCGGCCCCCTCCGCCCCGCCCGTCGCCGCTCCGAGCACCGCACCGACGCGTCGGATCGTGTCCGCGATCGGCATCGTGGCACTCGCCGCACTGATCTTCGGCGGGCTCACGTCGTGGGGTCAGACCGTCCTGCCCGACGCCCTCCGGTCGCTCGCGAACTCGGCCTCCGGTTGGGCGATGCCGACCGTCGCGCTGGTTTGGTGGCAGACCCGCGCTTTCCACGGTCCCGGAGGCCTCCGACCGATCCCCGGGCTCGTCGTCAGCGCGGCGCTGGGTGTCGTGGGCTTCAGCGGGCTGACCGTCGGGTACGCCCTGGTGAGCACGGCCCGCGGGTTCTTCTTCGACCCCGGATTCTGGCTCGCGGTCGGCGCCGTCGCCGGTCCGATCGTCGGCATCGCGACCTGGTCCTGGATGCGAGGGGGCACGCCCGCCGCCGTCGGCGCGGGCCTGATCGCGGGCGCCCTGGCAGGCGAAGGCCTGTACGGACTCGTCGTCGTGAGTGAGTCGACGGGGATCTTCTACTGGGCGGCTGTGATCGTCATCGCCGTGGCCGTCACCGTCGTCGAAGCGGTCCGTCAGCGTCGCTCGATGCAGAACGTCGCACTCCTGGTGGCGACGGTGTGCGGCATCGCGGCCGCGTTCCCCCTCGCCTACCTCGCACTCGGCGCCCTTCCGCTGCTGACCTGACCACCCCTCGTGCCGCCGCGACGCGGTCAGCGCTACGACGGCTCGGCCATGAACCACTCGGTGAACGAGGTCGCCCTGCCGTCGCCTGCGAAATCGATCACCCACAGGTTGCGGTAGTCCGTCTCGCCCGGGTACCCGGTGCGCCCCTCGATGATCGCGCGGTCGCCGTCGAGGGCGAGCGGCGTCCACTCGAAGTTCCACGTGCCCTCCTCGTCGCGGCTCTCGAGCCAGGCCGCGACGATCGCCTCGTGACCGACGGTCGGCTCGTCGTAGGGGTGGAACCGGTAGCTGCCGTCCTCGGCGAACAGAGCTCGGATGTCGTCCGGATCATTGCTCGTCCACGCGACGCGGTACGCGTCCATCCATCGGTCGAGCGTCTCTCTCGTGGTCATGCCGTCCGGTCTACCCGAGGTCGGGGACGTTCCGGAAGAGGCATGGGGCGAGAGCGCAGAAGACGACACGCGGAGTGTGATAGGCGGGAATCCCCAAGGGTTCTCGAACGTTCCTACGAGTGGAATCCAATCCCCCTCCGAACAACGAAGAGAAGGATGAACAACTGGATTCCCGGAGGAGCGTATGAGCAAGACATTCGTGGAGATCGAGGACGACCGCGGCGGCGTCTCCAAGTACCGCCGCCACGTCAACGGACGCGGGTTCACCGAGGCGAGCGCGTCGGTCGACTCGTCGGCGTTCATCGCCGACAGCAGCTACGTCGAGGCGGAGGCGACCGTGGGTCGTGCCGTCACCATCGGCGCCGGCAGCTGGGTCGGCCGCGGCGCAGCCGTGCAGCCCGGTGTCACCATCGGCGCCAACGTCATGATCGGCGAGGGCACCGTCATCGGCGCCGGCGCGCAGATCGGCAGCCACAGCCGCATCGGCGACAACGCGCGAGTCGGATCCGGCGCGCGCATCCCCGCCGACACCACCGTCGGCCACGGCGCCGTCGTCCCCGCACGCGGCCGAGGCCTCGCGCGAGCCGCCTGACCGGCGCTCGCCGGGGCCCCGCGCCCCGTCATGCCACGCCGTCGGGCAACGACGGCCTGGCATCCCCTTCGGCGCGCTGCGGAATGAACACCGCGAGAAGCGCACCCGCGAGCGCTGCCGCGGCGCCGAAGACGAACGTGAGCTGGAACCCCTCGGCGGTCGGCAGCTGCACTCCGTCGACCTCGACGGAGTAGACCGCGAGGAGAGCTCCGATCGCCGCTGACGCGAGGCTCGTTCCGAGCGAACGCATCAGCGAGTTCAAGCCGTTCGCCGCCGCCGTCTCGGTCGCCGGCACGGCTCGCATGATGAGCGTCGGCATCGCCGCGTACCCCAATCCGATGCCGACGCCGATCAGCACGTTGATGACGAGCACCTGCCACCAGCCGACGGCGAAGAAGTACGAGATCCCGTAGCTGACCACCAGGATCAGCGCGCCGGTGATGAGCAGCAGACGCGGCCCGAAACGGCGCTGCAGTCGCGCCGCGATCGGCGCCATCACCATCATCGTGAGGCCCGACGGCATCAGCACGAGGCTGGCGGCCAGCAGGCCCAGGCCGAGGCCGACACCCGTCGCGACCGGCAGCTCGAGCAGCTGCGGGAACACGATGTTCGCCGAGAACAACGCGAAGCCGAACGCCACCGAGGCGAGGTTCGTCAGCAGCACCGGCGGCCGCGCCGCGACGCGCAGATCGACGAGCGGATCACGCGTCCGCAGCTCGAGCGCGCCCCAGATCGCGAGCACGGCGACTCCGCCTCCCGCCAGCCCGAGGGTGATCGGCGAGCCCCAGCCCCACTCGTTGCCGCGCGACAGCGCGAGCAGCAGCGTCCCGAGGCCGATCGTCAGACCGATGGCGCCGAGCCAGTCGAACCGCCCCGGAGTGCGGATGACGCTCACCGGAACGACGGCGAGCACGAGCACCAAGTTGAGCGAGCCGAGCGCTGCGGCGAGCCAGAACAGGGCGTGCCAGTCGAGGTTCTCGCTGACGATGGCACTGATCGGGAGGCCGATCGCGCCACCCACCCCGAGCGTGGCGCTCATCAGCGCGATCGCCCCGCCCAGCCGATCCTCGTGCAGCACGTCGCGGAGGATCGAGATACCGAGCGGGATGACGCCGATCACCGCTCCTTGCAGCGCACGCCCCGCGATCAGCATCGCCACACTGGTCGACAGGGCGGCGACGACTGAGCCCGCGACCAGGACCGCGAGCAGCGCGAGGGCGACGCGTCGCTTGCCGTACATGTCGCCGAGGCGGCCGGCGATCGGCGTGACCACCGAGGCGCTCAGCAGCGTCGCCGTGATCACCCAGGCGGTGTCGGACCTGCTCGCGTCGAGCAGCTCCGGGAGTTCCGACTGGATCGGCAGCACGATGGTCTGCATGAACGAGGCGCTCATGCCGGCGAGGGCGAGCACGCCGATCACGAGCCGCGGATCGGGCATCCGGGTCAGATTCCTGCGCGTCCCGGTGTCCGACCCGTCCATGTCGCGCGCTGCCTGCTTCCTCGGGTGACCCGACTTCGTTCCGGCGCCCTTCACTCAGGCACCCGCGACACGGACGACGCTTGCCCGATCCCGTTCTGGATGCGACCATCGTCGAGGTCGGTTTATTCCGACCGGCGCAATCGTGCAGCATCCGACACGTGCCAGAGGCACGTGCTCCCGATGGAAGGAAACCGGTGAAGCTCTTCGTCAGCTCAGCGACCACCCGCTGACCAGACGACCGCCGGCGACGCATCCTCCGGCTTCTGTGTCAGCATCCGCCACTGACATCCAGGAGCCCTCATGGCCCATCCTTCTTCCACGCCCTCGATCGTGCTCACCGAGCTCGGCCTCACCTGGCCCGACGGCACCCGGGCGTTCCACGACATCTCCGGCGCCTTCTCCCGCGCCCGCACCGGGCTCGTCGGGCAGAACGGCTCGGGCAAGACGACGCTGCTGCGCGTTCTCGCGGGCGAGCTGACGCCGACGAGCGGGCGGGTGCAGCGTTCCGGCACGATCGGCGTGCTCCCTCAGTCGCTGCCGCTGCAGGGCGGAACGGTCGCCGATGCGCTCGGCGTCCGGCGGACCCTCGACGCGCTCCGTTCCATCGAGGGCGGCAGTATCGACCCCGCCGACTTCGACGCGGTCGGCGACGCATGGGACATCGAGCACCGAGTCGACGAGGCGCTGCTGGAGATCGGGCTGCCCGCCGATGCGGTCGATCGCCCACTGTCGGCGGTGTCCGGCGGCGAGGCGATCCTGCTCGGGGTCGCCGAGCTGCGGCTCACCGGGCCCGATATCGCGTTGCTCGACGAACCGACCAACAACCTCGACCGCGGCGCCCGGGAGCGTCTGTTCGCGCTCGTCGACTCCTGGCGCGGCGCCCTCATCGTCGTCAGTCACGACCGCGAACTGCTCGACCGACTCGACGAGACGGCCGAACTGCGCGACGGTGCGCTGACCACGTACGGCGGGCCCTTCAGCGCCTACGAGGAGTACCTCGACGAGCAGCAGGAGGCCGCTGAACGGGCGGTCCGATCGGCCGAGCAACAGCTGCGCGTCGAGAAGCGGCAGCTCGCCGAAACTCAGGTGAAACTCGCCCGACGGGCCCGAACCGCGAAGGCGAAGGCGGCGAACGGCGGCATCCCCCGCATCATCGTCGGCGGCAAGAAGATGCAGGCCGAGGTCTCGGCGGGGCGGCTCCGAGGGGAGGCGGAGGGCAAGGTGGACGCCGCGTCCTCGGCCGTCGCGCGGGCCGAGGAGCAACTGCGCGATGACGAGTCGATCGACATCGACCTGCCGGACCCCGGTGTGGCGTCGCGACGTCGCATCCTCGAGATCACGGGCATCGATCCGCCCCTCCTCGTGCAGGGGCCGGAACGCATCGCGCTGACGGGACCGAACGGAGCCGGCAAGACGACTCTGCTCGACACCATCGCCGGTGTCGGAGAGCGCCGGAGCGGTGCGACCGTCACGACGCTCACCGACCGGATCGGGTACCTCGCCCAGCGCATCCGGCTCCCCGAGGACGAGACCGTGCTCGAGGTGGTGCGGGCGGCGGCGCCGGACGCGACGCCGCTGGAGGTGCGGTCCCGGCTCGCCCGGTTCCTCCTCCGTGGCGACGCCGTCACGCGGACGGTGTCCACACTGTCGGGCGGGCAGCGCTTCCGCGTCGCGCTCGCGCGGGTGCTGCTCGCCGATCCGCCGGCACAGCTGCTGCTGCTCGACGAGCCGACGAACAGCCTCGACCTGCGAAGCGTCGATCAGCTCGTCGGCGCCCTCCGCGCGTACACCGGCGCCATGATCGTCGTGAGCCATGACCACGACTTCCTCGGGCGCATCGGAGTCGAGAGATGGTGGGAGCTCGCGGACGGTCGGCTCGCCGAGGTGCCGTCCCCGCTCACCGAGAGCGCCGGGTCGTGAGCACCGGATGGTGAAGGCACGTGGCGTCGGCGGCCGGTCCGTGCCACGGTGGAGACCTGACTCACGAGCAGAAGGAGCATCGATGGCACAGGTGGATCTCGACACGATCGTGTCGTACACGGTCTCAGCCGACTACATCGCCGAGGTCGGAGCCGACTTCGACACCGAGGCGGTCGACGACGAGGTGCTCGCCGAACTCAACCGCCTCGCGCCGATGGGCGTCGAAGTGCACCGCAACGGCAAGGTCTTCGCCGACCCCGATGCCGTCGAGTCTGCCCGCCGCGTCGACTGGCGCGGTCTGCTCGCCCAGATCGACGTCGACGCCATCCTGTCCCGCCACGGGCGGTGACCGCAGCACCCCCGACCGCGCCGCGGTTCCTCCGGCGCATCGCGGCGCTGCTGATCGACTACCTGCTGATCCTCGCGTGGATGGCGGTGCTCGGGCTCGGTTCCCTCGCGGTCCTCTTCACGACCGGCTCGTTGCCGAACTGGCTGGCGGCCGGCACCGCGGTGGCTCAGCTGCTCGGCTTCGTGCTGCTGGTGCTGCCGGTCGGGGTCTATCTGTTCGCCTGCGAGTCGGGGCCGCGGCAGGCCACGGTGGGCAAACGGGCACTCGGGCTCGCCGTGGTGCGTGCTCGCGACGCGGGCCGGCCGCAGCGATGGCGGATCCTCGTGCGCACGGTGGTGAAGCTGATCCCCTGGGAGCTCGCCCACTTCGTCGTGTGGCAGACCGTCGCCTGGTCGACGACCGGCGAGACCCGGTTCCCCGAGCCACTGCTCATCGGGCTGGTCGTCGTCGACCTGCTCCCGCTCGTCTACGTCGCCTGCGTCGCGTTCGCGCCCCAGCGTCGCGGACCGCACGACTGGGCGGCCGGCACGCGCGTGATCGACGCACGCGCCTCGTTCCGCTGACGCCGCGAGGGTCGATTCAGTCCCAAAGGCTCGGGGCCGGCTGGCGGGTGGAGGGCAGTGCGACGTGCTCCGACCAGTCGTGCAGCCACGCCGGCACGGGCATCGACGCGGTGTCGATGCCGGTGAGCTCGGCGAGCTCCGCGGTGCCGACGACTCCCCCGGTGCGGCGCAAGAAGCGTCCTTTCACGATGGCGCGAGCGTAGATCTCGCCGCCGACGACGAAGCGCTGTTCGACGAAGACGGCGCGTTCGTCGTAGCCGATGATGCGGCTCTCGATGTCGTATCGCTGCCAAAGCTTCAGCGACTTGCGGTACGTGATGGTCTGCGAGGCGACCACCGGGTAGACGCCCGCCTGCTGCATCTTCGCCCACACCCCCGACCGCTGCAGGAGGTCCAGCCGCGGGTGATCCATCATCGACAGGTAGACGCCGTTGTTCACATGGCGCAGTTCGTCGAGGTCGGTTGGCCAGACCCGCGCGCTCATCCGCGCGACGTCGTGGATACCGAGCCGCGGGCGGCGCTTCGCGGTGATCGACAGCCAGAGGAGCCGGAGGAAGCGGCGGATCGGATTCACCCGCCGCACTCTACGAGCGGCGCGCGCGGGTCGCACCTTCGCTGTCGGCCTCCTACAGCGGGCCGTGTCGTCAAGTTCGCAGGCTTTGGAGGTCCCGAAGCATCCCGGTCCCCGGTCGTCGCCGTCAGTCGAGAGTGATGCGCAGGATGACGTCGTGCCCGTCGTGCGGGATGAGGCGCTCGACGAAGCGGTACAGCCGGAACTGGATGCCGTACTTGTGCAGCAGATTCCTGGCGATCGCCTCGACCTCGTCGGGATCGTCGACGACCTCGGCGGTCGCGGAGACGATGCGGGCGTTGCCGGGCACCCGCCCTCGGATGTCGCACGGACGCAGCGTGATACGGGGGTCGTTGCGCAGCCGCTTCGCCTTGCCCGCGTCGCTCGTGGTGATGACGACGAGCGTCGGCCGTCCGGCGTCCCGGGCGATCCACACCGGGGTCGACACGGCGACCCCGCTGCGGCGGAAGGTCGTCAAGGAGACGTAGCGGCTGGCGGCGATGCGGTCGATCAGATTCGGCACCGCTCGAGGCTATGGACGGTCGGTGAATGCCCGCCGTGAGCCGGCGCTATCCGGGGTGCGTCCACTCGGTGAAGTGGGTGACGGTGAGGTCGCGCTCGAGAAGGAATTCGTCGTCTTCCGGATAGAACACGGCGACCCCGACGTCGTCTCCGGCGAACGCCCGGATCGACTCGAGCGAGTCCCATCTCGACACGGTGACGATCTCGGTGCGGCCGTCGCCGAGGTCGCGGAGGAGGATCTCGGCGCCCCGGTTGCCGGGAGTCGACCGGTAGGCGTCGATCCCGGTCTCCTCGACATACCGCGAGTATCGGTCGCGGTCTTCGGTGCGGATGATGCCGCGCCACATCCGGACGACGGCAGGCTTCTCGCTCATGCGACCAGTGTGGCGCTCGGGCGCGGGCGCGCCTACACGTTGCCGGTCATCGGGCACCGCTTTTCCGCCACCCGTTCTTGCCCAACCGTGGAATGCGGAACGGGCCGCCCACCCGAAGGTGAACGGCCCGCCTGCAAGAAGTTCGCGTTCTCACGCGAAGAGCTGGACTTATCGACGCAGCCCGAGACGCTCGATGAGCGCACGGTAGCGGTTGATGTCGACGTCCGACAGGTAGCCCAGGAGACGGCGGCGCTGGCCGACGAGGAGCAGCAGACCACGACGCGAGTGGTGGTCGTGCTTGTGCTCCTTGAGGTGCTCCGTCAGATCCTTGATCCGGCGGGTCAGCATCGCGACCTGGACCTCAGGGGATCCGGTGTCACCGGGGTGCGTTGCGTACTCTTCGATGATCGCCTTCTTGACGTCTGCTTCGAGTGCCATAGATACGATCCCCTCTCTGTTCGTTGCGCGGCGCCTCCCACGGGATGTGGGGGCTCTCTTTATCCGCGGCCGTTGGACGGCAACCGAGAAAGCTTAGCACCTCACCGCCACCCGGGCCGTGGCCTCGTCGCAGTGCGACCGCCGACGTGATGCAGACTGTCTCCTCGTGCCGTCCTCCCATCTGATCGACATCACGCCGCTGCGCAAGTCGCCGGCGTACGCGCGCCTATGGGCGGGGCAGGCGGTCGCCGGCATCGGCGGGCAGATGACGATCGTCACCGTCGGTCTGCACATCTACGACCTCACCCAATCGACGCTGATGGTGTCGTTCGTCGGCGTCATCGCTCTGCTGCCGACCATCCTTGCGGGCCTCTACGGCGGCGCCCTCGCCGATGCGTTCGACCGGCGCACCGTGGCGCTCGTCGCCGCCGTCGTGTCGTGGCTCGCGACCGGAACCATCGCGACCCTCGCCTGGCTCGGGCTCGAGACGGTGGGCAGCCTCTATGCCCTCACCGCCATCACGGCCGCGTCATCGACGGTGCTCGGCGCGACCTTGCAAGCCATCACACCGCGCCTGCTTCCTCGCGAACTGCTGCCCGCCGCCGCGGCGCTCGGCGGCATCTCGGGCGGTATCTCGGTCACCATCGGCCCCGCCGTCGCCGGCGTCCTCGTCGCCCTCACCGGGTTCGCGTGGACGTACAGCATCGACGTCGTCCTCTTCCTCGCCACCTTCGCGGGCATCCTGCTGCTCCCCCGCCTGCCGCCCGAGCACCTGTCGACGCACACGCGGTTCGGTGCGATCGCCGACGGGCTGCGCTTCATCAAGGACGCGCCGAACATCCGGATGAACTTCCTCGTCGACATCGTCGCCATGGTGTTCGGGCAGCCGCGCGTGCTCTTCCCCGCCGCCGGCGCCCTGCTGCTCGGCGGCGACGCGATCACCGTCGGGGTGCTCACCGCCGCGTTCGCGATCGGGGCGCTGCTCGGCAGCACGTTCTCGGGCCGCCTCACCGGGCTGCGGATGCACGGCATCGCCATCCGCAACGCCATCCGGGTCTACGGCGTCTTCATCGCCGCGTTCGGGGTCGTGCTCGCGGTGGTGTCGTTCGGCGGGTTCTCGGTCGCGTCGGGTTCGACGGACGAGGTGGCCCGCTTCGTCGCCATCGGCTTCGCCGCCCTGATGCTCGCCGGGGCCGGGGCGTCCGACGAGATCAGCGCCATCTTCCGATCGACCATGCTGCAGGCCGCCGTTCCCGACCACTACCGCGGACGAATCCAGGGACTCTTCATCGTCGTCGTCAGCGGCGGCCCCCGCATCGGAGACCTCTACGTCGGCACGCTCTCGCTCATCGGGCTGCTCTGGCTGCCCCCGTTCGTTGGCGGCATCATCATCGTCCTGCTCGTCTCCGTGCTGGTGGCCCGAGCCCGCACCTTCAAGGACTACGACGCCCTCCACCCCGTCCCGTAGCTCCGCCCTTCGCCCGGCTCACTGACCAAATCAAGGAGTTCCGGGCGATATCGGCCCCGGATCGGCATGAACGTGTGACTAGGTCCCGCTTTTTCCTTGATTTGGTCGGTCCGACCCCATCCCGACGAGCCGATTCCTGACCGAATGCAGGAGAAACTGGTCGCGAGGCCCCTCAGCGGGGCCGAAATGGCCGTTTGCGGTGAAAATCTCCTGCATTTGGTCAGGCATCTGGGCTGAAGAGGTCGCTCGGCCGTCGAAGCGGGAGTCGGATGTCGACTCGGGTCCGGTCGCTGCGGGGTATGCGCCCGTCGCAACGGCAGGATGGGGGCATGACGACGGCCGACTCCCCCGCGCTCACCTCTCCCCGGAAGAAGTCGCCGCTCGGTCTGGTGGCGTTCATCGTCGCCGTCGCCGCGGTGCTGATCGGCACGATCCTGAGCCTTACCCAGGCCGCCGTCGTCGGCTCCGGCAACTACCAGATCATCGGCGTCTTCTCGGGTCTGCAGACCCTCGCCAGCGGAGTGCTCGGATTCGGCGCCACCGTGCTCGGGGTGATCGCCCTGCTGCTGCGCGGAACCTCCAAGCCGCTCGCCGCCGCAGCGACGGCGCTCGGGGCGTCGATCCTGCTCGGGGCCCTGACGGGGCTGCTCTACGGCGTCGTGGTCGGAATCTCCACGTCGCTCTGAGCCGTCGCGCCTGGGTTGGTTCGCAGCGGGGCACCTTAGCCTTCCGCGCATGACCGGGAACGCTCGATGATCGGCCGACGCGACTCTCCGCGCGGCGACGGGTCCGAGAGCGTCGGCGCCGGGATGGCGACCCTGGTGGTGAACGCGACCCTCAGCCGAATCGACGCTCTCGCCGCCGTCGCCCTCGCGGTCGACTCCACAGTCGTCGGGGCGTGGACGGCCGAAGCCCACGTTCCGCTTCCGGGCGGTGAGCGCGCCTACGTCGAGATCCCCCGCTTCGGGGAGCCGCCGCCTCTCGCCATCGATGTCATCAGCGATGAGGGCGTCGTCGAGGCGCGCACCGCGGCGCTCGCACTGCAGATCGCGCTCGGTCAGGTCACCCCGTGGGAGATCCAGCCGACGTTCTGACGAGCCGGAATTGTCGCGCTGCGCTCTCGATACGCTCGTTCCTCGCTACTCGAGCCGTCTCGGTGCGCTTCGCTTACTCGACGACCGGGGGTGGGAGTTCCTCCGGTCGTCGAGTAGCGACGGAGGAGCGTATCGAGACGGGTCGAGTAAGCGAAGCGCATCGAGACCACAGCTCCGGGGTTACGACTGGTCCCTCCGTATCGCTTCGCTCAACGGGCGGGTCCTAGCCCGGTCGTCGAGTAGCGACGAAGGAGCGTATCGAGTCCCCCGCGCAAGCGTGCGCGGTGGGCCCAGGGTCGAGTGAGCGGAGCGCAGCGAGACCACGGTTGCCGGAGTGCGGAACTGCGCTCTCGATACGCTCGTTCCTCGCTACTCGAGCCGTCTCGGTGCGCTTCGCTTACTCGACTACCGAGGGTGGGAGTCGGGCCTCCGTATCGCTTCGCTCAACGAGCGGGTGTCGGTCGTCGAGCAGCGACGGAGGAGCGCATCGAGACCACAGTGGGCATGCTCTCGATGCGCTCGTTCCTCGCTTACTCGAGCCGTCTCGGTGCGCTTCGCTTACTCGACGACCGAGGGTGGGAGTCGTGCCTCCGTATCGCTTCGCTCAACGAGCGGGCGAGTCCGCTGCCCTACGCGTCAGGGTTCTTCGATGCGCGCTGTTGCTTCAGTCGGGCGTTCTCGTCGCGGACCTTCGCCTGGGTGGCGCGCTCGGTGACCAGCCACTCGGGCATCTGCTCCAGCAGCGCCTTGATCTGCTCAGTCGTCAGCGCCTCATCGACGCCGCCGCGCGCGAGACCCGAGATCGACACACCCAGCTTCGCCGCCACCACCGGGCGGGGATGCGGGCCGTTGCGGCGCAGCTCCGCCAGCCACTCGGGGGCGCTCTCGGTCCATTCGGCGATCTCGCTGCGGGTGATCTCCCGCTCCTGCAGTTCGGCGGGCATCGCCGTGAGCAGCACACCGAGCTTCTTGGCCGCGGTGGTGGGCTTCATGGTCTGTTCTGCAGGTCGGGGCACGGCCCAAGGCTACCCTTGACCCCATGCCGGAGCCCGACGAGACCCGATCACGGGTCACCCTCATCGTCGGATTCGTCGCCGGGGTCTCCCCCGACAAATGGGCCCGCGTGTGGGCGGAGCGGATGCCGCACGTCGAACTCCGCCTCCGTCCCGTCGCCGCGGACGCCGCAGTCGCATCGCTGCGGGCGGGCAATGAGATGGTCTTCGCCCGGCTGCCCCTCCCCCCACGCGACCCGACGACGGGCGATCAGACGTCGGGCGACGAGGCGAGCGAGCTGCACAGCATCCCCCTCTGGGAGGAGACGCCCGTCGTCATCGCCCCCAAGGACCACCCGGTGAAGCTGTTCGACGCGGTGACCCTCGCCGACCTCGAGAGTGAGAACATGCTGGAGGGCGAGGACGACGCGACGCTCGACCTGGTCGCCGCGGGTGTCGGTCTCGCGCGGATGCCGCAGGCCGTGTTCCGCGCGAACGGCCGCCGCGACGTCATCGCCCGTCCGATCTCGGACGCCGAACCGACCCGCATCGCGCTGGTCTGGCCGGCAGGCGCCACCGACGAGGTGCTCGACGAGTTCATCGGCGTCGTCCGCGGCCGCACGGTTCAGAGCTCGCGCGGAGCCGCACCCGAGCCCGCGAAGGCGCAGCCGAAGAAGGGCTCCTCACCGCAGAAGTCGGGGAAGACCGGCGGGAAGGTGCAGAAGGGGCGGCCCGCGAAGGGCCGCGGCCAGGTCAACCGGGGAGCTTCTCGCCGAGGGCGATGAGCGTCTTCGCCCACGCGTCGTTCGCCGCATCCGCGTCGTAGGTGAACGAGTTGGTGTCGTTGAAGAACGCGTGCCCCACACCGGGATAGACCACGGAGGTGAAGTCCACGCCCGTCGACGCGAGCGAGGCGGCGAGCTCCGGCACGGTGCTCGTCACCCGCTCGTCGCCTTCGCCGTAGAACGCGAGCACCGGGGCGTGGATGTCCGCGAGGTTCGCGTGCGTCGGCGCGATGCCGTAGAAGGGCACGGCGAGACGGATGCGGGAGTCTCGCGAGGCGAGCGCCCACGCGTAAGTGCCCCCGAAGCAGAACCCCACGACCGCGAGGTCGCCCTCGTCGTCGAACTGGGCGTTCAGGTAGTCGGCGACCTGCTGCAGCACGTCGACCGCCCATTCCGCGTACTCGGGCGACGACGTCGCGCTGAACGCGTCGCGGAGGCGGGGCTGCGCCTCCGCGCGCACGGCGTCGTCGTCACTCGACAGGGCCGCCGTGAGCTCCGCGCCGATCTCCGGCGTGACTCCGGCGTTGCTCAGGATGTCCGGCGCGACGACGAGGTACCCCTCCGCCGCGAACCGGTCGGCGACGTCGGCGATGTGCTCGACCAGCCCCCAGATCTCGGAGATGAGGACGATGCCGCCGCGCGGTATGCCGGCGGGGTCCGCCCGGTAGGCGGCGATCCGACCGCCGGTGGTGTCGATCTCGATGTGCTGGCCCATGCGCGACATGATGCCACCACGCGCTGCCGCAGCGCTGAAGAGGGTCTGGCGGCTACTCGCTGAGCAGAGCGTGCACCCGGATGCCGGGCAGGGCGTCGCGTCCGCGGAGCTCGGGCAGCTCGATCACGACGCCGATGCCGACGACCTCATGACCCGCGCGCTCGAGCAGCCGACGCGATGCGGCGAGGGTGCCCCCGGTCGCGAGCACGTCGTCGATGAGCAGCACGCGCTGGGGCGCGACGAGACCGTCGACCAGCTGGAGGCTCGCGCTCCCGTATTCGAGGTCGTAGCTCTCGGTGAGGACGGGCGGCGGCAGCTTGCCCGCTTTGCGGATGGGCAGCGCCCCGGTGCCGGTGGCGACCGCGAGGCCCGCGGCCAGCACGAAGCCTCGCGCCTCGGCACCCGCGACGAGGGTGAAGTCGCCGCCGAACGGCTCGGCGAGCGCCTCGACGGTCGACCGGAACGCGTCGGCGTCGGCGAACAGCGGGCTGAGGTCGCGGAAGAGGATGCCCTGCTCGGGGAAGTCGGGGGTGAGAGTGGTGCTCGAGCGGACGATCTCGGCGGGGGTTCGGTGCTGCACCGCAGAAGCCTACCGGCGCGCGCCGCACGACCCCGGCGCGCGCGGCGACGATGCCATCACTCAGCCGCGACCGGGCAGAATGGCCGCGGGTCCGCTGCGAGGGGCAGCGCGCGAATCGAAAGGCGGGGCCGATGCTGTCCGTCGTCGTCGATGTGCTCCTCCTCGTCGTGCTGGTGTCCTACCTCGTGTACGGCTACCGGGCGGGCCTGCTGCGCAGCGCCTTCTCGATCGCCGGCGTCGTGGCCGGCGGCGCCGCGGCGGTGCTGCTGATCCCCCCGGTGACGGGGCTCATCGCGGATGCGCCGATCCGCCTCGTCGCGATCCTCGCTCTCGTCGTCGCCCTCATCGTCATCGGTGTCACCGCGGGCGGCGCACTCGGGCGGGCGCTTGCCCGCACCGTTCCGCGCGGCCCGCTGCGGACGCTCGACAAGGTCCTCGGCGCCGTCATCGGCGTCGTCGTGACCGCGCTCGTGGCGTCGATGGTCGCCTTCGGCGTCGGGTCGCTCGGCGTTCCACTGCTGAGCCCGGCGATCGCCTCCTCCGTCGTGCTGCGGACCATCGACACCGTGACGCCCGACCCGGTGAAGAGCGCGCTCGCCCAGGTGCGCTCCCTCGTCGTCGACGGCGGCATCCCGAGCATCTCGGAGGCGCTCGGCGGGCCGACAACCGCACCCGAACTGCCACAGCTGGGCACCGCATCGCAGGGCCTGCAGGCCGCCGCCCGCTCGGTGGTCCGCATCAGCGGCAACGCCTACGCCTGCGGTCAGAGCCAGACGGGAAGCGGGTTCCTCGTCGCGCCCGACCGCATCGTCACGAACGCGCACGTCGTCTCCGGCGTCGACCAGCCGGTCGTCGAGTCGCGGCAGGACGGTACCGTCAGCGGCCGCGTCGTCTACTTCGACCCGGTCGACGATCTCGCGGTCATCGCCACCGACGGGTTCACCGCCCCCGCCCTGCCGTTCGGCACGAACCTCGCGCCGGGCAGCGACGCCGTCGCCGACGGCTATCCGTTCGGTGGACCGTTCACCACGAAGCCGGCGAACGTCATCTCCGTGCAGCCCCTCCAGGTCAGTGACATCTACGGCGATTCGAAGTCGCCGCGCGAGGTGTACACGCTCGCCGCCGACATCCAGCAGGGCAACTCGGGCGGCCCGCTGCTCGACCTCGACGGAGCCGTCGTCGGCGTCGTCTTCGCGAAAGGCGCCACCACGGCGAACGTCGGCTACGCCATGACGATGACCGAGCTCTCGCCGGTGCTGGCAGCGGCCCCGACCCTCGAGGAGGGCGTCTCGCCGGGGGCCTGCATCTCGGGTTGACCCCGCCCCCGCCGCGGCGGGAGCAGAATGGATCCTCGTGACCGATTCCTCGCCCGCATCCTCGTCCACCGGAGACCGCGTCCGAGAGGTGGTGCGTCACGAGCTGGTGCGCCGCGACCTGACCGTCGTCCGCGTGGCCGACCTGACGGCGCAGATCCGCCGGGTCACCCTCGCGGGCGACGAGCT
Source organism: Herbiconiux sp. L3-i23 (assembly GCF_023734115.1). Lineage (NCBI taxonomy): Bacteria > Bacillati > Actinomycetota > Actinomycetes > Micrococcales > Microbacteriaceae > Herbiconiux > Herbiconiux sp. L3-i23. Next base: position 980,796 of record NZ_AP025737.1, on the reverse strand, counting down.
CGGCGGGTTCGTGAGCCTCGGACCCGAAGACCACGTCAAGGTGTTCTTCCCGTCGGAGGACGGTGAGCGCGTCATGCGCGACTACACGCCGGCGGTCTTCCGCGAGGTGGGCGAGAGCGGCGGCCCCGAACTCGACCTCGACTTCGTGGTGCACGGCGACACCGGCCCGGCGACCGCGTGGGCCACGGCCGCGGAACCGGGATCGACCCTGTCGATCGGCGGTCCGCGCGGCTCCCGGCTCGCACCCCGCGGCTACCGCCGCTTCGTCCTGCTCGCCGACGCGAGCGCCCTGCCCGCGCTCAGTCGGTGGGTCGAGGCCGTGCGATTCGACGCCGAGGTGATCGCGTTCGTGCAGTCGAACGACGACCGGATCCTCGACTACCCCGTACCGACGGGCGACAGGGTGGCGATCACGCGCATCGCGACGGGTGAGGCGGCGGCGCTCACCGCGCTCGCCGGTCTTCACCTCGATGCCGACACCTACGTGTGGGCGGCCGGGGAGGCGACCGCGCTCATCCCCGTGCGCCGTCGTCTGCGCCGCGAACTCGGGCTCTCACGCGACCGGGTGAAGGTCGACGGCTACTGGAAGCTCGGCGTCGGCGGACTCGACCACCACGCGCCGCTCGACCCCGAAGACCCCGAGGACTGATCGGCCGATCGCAGAGGACGCCGGATCAGGCGGGCCGCTGCAGCGCGGCGGCCTCGGCGCGCCTCGCCTGCGCGAGCCGGCGGGCCTTCGGTGCGGTCACGATGAGCACCAGCAGCGCGCCGATCACGGCGCCCGAGGTATTGGAGACGATGTCGCGCACGTCGGCGACGCGCGACGTGAAGAACAGCAGTTGGGCGAGCTCGATCGCGCAGCTCAGCACGAACGACAGCAGCATGGCCGCCCACCACCGGCGCCGCCCGAAGAGCAGCACGAAGAACATGCCGATCGGGGCGAACATGGCGACGTTCGCGAGGAACTCGACGTCGGCGTAGTCGATCCAGCGCGTGCCCGGGATGCGGTCGAGCAGATCGAGGATCTGCCACACGAGCCCGTCGGTGCCGTCGCCGAGGGGCAGCTCGGGTGACAGGGTCAACCAGCCGACGAACGCGAGGTACGCGAGGGTGACGAGCGACAGGATCGGGTGGCGGAGGAACATGACGCGGCTCAGCTCACTTTCAGCACGGTGAGACGCTGCGTGGCGCGGGTGAGGGTGACGTAGAGCGCGCTGACCCCGCGGGGCTCGGCCGCGACGATGCCGTCGGGGTCGACGGCGACGACGGAGTCGAACTCGAGACCCTTCGCGGTGCGCGGCGACATGACAGACACCGACTGGCTGAGGCTCGCGCTGCCGAGACCGATGGAGGCCCCGAACTCGTCGTGGAGCGCCGCGTGCAGCTCGCCGACGAGCGCTTCGGGAGCGATCACGGCGAGGGTGCCCGGGTCGGGGAGCATCCGATCGGCGCGGACCGCCTCGACCAGCGACGGCACGAGGGCCCGCTCGGTGACGGTCAGCTCGCGAGGCTCCCACTCCGACTCGCGCACCGACTGCGAGGAGGTGACGTTCAGGCCGAGCTCCTTCGCGGTGCGCTCCGCAAGCGCGGCGATCTGGGTGGGCGTGCGGTAGTTGACGGTGAGCTCCTCGAGCCGGAACTCGGCGCCGAGCGACCGGATCGCATCCGACCAGTTCGACGCGGCGACAGGGGAACTGGCCTGCGCGATGTCGCCGACGATCGTGAACGAGCGAAGCGGGGCGCGGCGGCGCAGCAGCCGCCACTGCATCGGCGAAAGCTCCTGCGCCTCGTCGACGACGATGTGTCCGAAGGTCCACGACCGGTCGGTCGACGCCCGCTCGGCCGCCGTCAGACGCGGACCCGACTCGGCGAAGCCGTCGGCGAGCGCCTCGGCGCTGACGAGACCTTCGACCCCCATGTTGCGGATCGCGTTCTCGGCGTTCTCGATGTCGAGGGCGCGCTGGCGGCGCTGAGCGGCCTCCGCGGCGGCGTTCGCGGCAGGCGCTTCACCGAGCAGTTCGGCGGCTTCGTCGAGGAGCGGGATGTCGGAGATCGTCCACGCGGCGCCGCGGTCGCGGTGCAGCAGGGACCGCTTCTGCTCGTTCCACGACGGGGTGAGGCTCGCGAGCCACTGGGGACGCGCGTAGAGGTCGCCGAGGAGCTTCTCCGGCGTGAGCGGCAGCCAGGCGGTGTTGAGCAGCACCCGCACGTCCTGACTGGAGCGGACGTCCTCGCGGAGCATCCTGACGTCCTCGTCGTCGATGGTGTCGCCGCGGCGGCGCAGCCGGGCCGAGAGCTCGGAGGTGAGGGCCGCGAGGGCGTGCGAGACGAAGGTGACCCGTGCCTCGTTGTGCGGCTTCCTGCTGTCCTGGGCGCGGCGGATCGCCTTCGCGATGAGCTCGGGCGAGACGTCGATGCTCTCGCCGTTGACCTCCACCGTCTGCGTCTCAGTGGGCACGACCTGGCGGGAGTGCACGGCGCGGCGCAGCAGCTCGGTCATGCGGGGCGATCCCTTGAGGGCGGCGACGTCGGCGGGGTCGTCGGCCTGCGCGTCGATGCCCGGGTACAGCGACCCGAGACTCGAGAGCACCACCCCGGTCTCGCCGAGCGAGGGCAGCACCTGTTCGATGTAGCGCAGGAAGCTGCGCGAGGGGCCGACGACGAGCAGCCCGGACGAGGCGAGTCGGTCGCGGTGGGTGTAGAGCAGGTACGCGGCCCGGTGCAGGGCGACGGCGGTCTTGCCTGTTCCCGGCCCGCCCTGCACGACGAGGACTCCGCGAAGGTCGGAGCGGATGATGCGGTCCTGCTCGGCCTGGATGGTCGCGACGATGTCGTGCATGCGCCCGGTGCGCTGCGCGGTGAGGGCCGCCATCAGCGCGCTCTCGCCGCTGAGCGGCCGATCGGGGTCGCCGAGGTCGCCGAGGAGTTCGTCCTCGATGCGGGTGATGCGACGGCCGTCGGTGCTGAGGTGACGGCGGGCCCGCACTCCGAGGGGTGTCGCCGCCGTCGCCTGGTAGAAGGCGCTGGCCTGCGGCACGCGCCAATCGAGGAGGAGGGGCTGCAGGTCGGCGTCGCGCAGACCGATGCGACCGATGTAGCGGTAGTCGCCGCCGTCGGACTCGAGGCGACCGAAGGCGAGGCGGTCGTCGACCTCGCGCAGCTGCGCGATGCGGTCCTCGTAGATGCGCGCCATCGCGTCGCGTTCCGACCGACTCTGGTGGGTGCCGCCCTGCGGACCGAGACGCACGCGGTCGAGTTCGCTGCGAGCCTCGGCTTTGACCGTGTCGAGCCGCGCGTAGAGCGCGTCGAGATAGCGCTGCTCGGATTCGACCTCGAGCGCGAGCTTCGCCTCGACTGGCTGGGACTGCGTCACCTGTCACACCCCTTGAGAATTCAGGGCAACGAGTCTACAGGCGCTGGGTGACCGGAGGGCGAGCGACGAGCCGGGTCAGCAGGCCGCGGGACCGGTGCACTCGGTGCCCGTGCTCGTGTCGACGAGCCGTCGGACCGCCTGCTCGAGACCGTCGCGTTGATCGGCGTCGAGAGCGTCGAAATGGCTCTGCAGCACCTCGCCGTGCCCGTCGAGGGCGCGGGCTCCGGCGGCCGCGCCGTCGTCGGTCAGCACCACCCAGGTTCCGCGCAGATCGGTCGGGCAGTCCTGGCGCACGACGAGGCCGCGCGACTCCATGCGGGTGACCTGATGCGAGAGGCGGCTCTTCTCCCATCCGAGCAGGTCGCCGAGGTCGCGGGCGCGGAGGCGTTTCGCGTCTTCGCGTGCGAGAACGGTGAGGATCTCGAAGTCGGCGACGGAGATGCCGGCGTCTTTCTGCAGGCGCTGCTCGAGCGAACGCTCGACGCGCTGGCGCAGCACGACGATGTCGCGCCAGAGCGCGAAATCGGTGCTGGACGTCGTTGCAGCGGGCATCGATCGAGTGTACCGCAGCGAAGTTGACATGTCACCGATTAGGCCTAAGGTTGACGCGTCACCCAAACCGTCCCTCAAGGAGAACCGTGTCACACACCACTGACGACCTTCGCATCGGCGTCATCCTCGGCAGCACTCGGCCCGGCCGCAACGGCGAGCCCGTCGCCCGCTGGGTCCTCGAGCAGGCGTCCGAGCGCGACGGCGTCACCTACGAGCTCGTCGACCTCGCCGACTTCCCGCTGCCGCACCTCGACGAGCCGGTTCCGCCGTCGATGGGCCAGTACACGAAGGACCACACCCAGGCGTGGGCGCGTGCCGTCGCGAGCTACGACGGCTTCGTCTTCGTGACCCCCGAGTACAACCACTCGACCTCGGGTGTGCTGAAGAACGCGCTGGACTACGTCTACGCCGAGTGGAACAACAAGGCGGCCGCCTTCGTCAGCTACGGCTCCGTCGGCGGTGTCCGCGCCGTCGAGCACCTGCGCGGCATCGCATCCGAGCTGCAGATCGCGCACGTGCGCCAGAGCCTGTCCTTCTCGCTCGTCACCGACTTCGAGAACTACAGCGTCTTCACGCCCGGAGCGCACCACGCCGGGATGGCGCAGACGATGTTCGACCAGCTCGAGAGCTGGACCGAGGCGATGCGCCAGGTCCGCGTCGAGCGACTCGACGCCGCCGCCTGAGCGAGCGTCCCTTCCTGAAGACACGCCGTGCGGCGCGATGCGCTCTTGACGAAGCGCACGGGTCAGGCGCAGTCTGAAGACCTGAAAGAGAACCCACCGGGCCAGGTTGGGTCGGAGGCATCGCCCCGCCACTGGTCGGTGGGTTCTCTTTTTACTCCGCGGTCGGCGCGAGCGCCGAGGTCAGCTGACGCCGAGCAGGTCGATCACGAAGATCAGGGTCTTGCCCGAGAGCGGGTGACCCGCTCCAGCGGGACCGTAGGCGAGAGCCGGCGGGATGGTCAGCTTGCGGCGTCCGCCGACCTTCATGCCCGGGATGCCCTCCTGCCATCCCGCGACGAGGCGGTTCAGCGGGAAGTTGATGGACTGGCCGCGACTCCACGACGAGTCGAACTCTTCGCCGGTCTCGTATTCGACACCGAGGTAGTGGACGTTGACCGTCGAACTCGCGGCGGCGGCGGGGCCGTCGCCTTCCACGATGTCGACGATCTCGAGGGTTTCCGGCGCCGGCCCTTCAGGCGCGTCGATTTCGGGCTTGGCATTCAGATCGGTCATCACTCAAGTCAAGCGAGAATGGCACCGTGGAGCAACTCGTGGCGCTGTGGGCCCGGATCAGCGCCGAGAGTCCCGCACTCGACCCGGTCGTGGTCGCTGGCTGCCTGCTCGCGGCGCTCGTGGTGGTCGTGTTCTCACCGGTCTGGCGGCTCGCGCGGCACTCGATCACGATCGTGCACGAGGCGGGGCACGGCTTCGCAGCGACCCTCACCGGGCGGCGACTGAGCGGCATCCGCCTGCACTCCGACACGTCCGGCGTGACGGTGAGCGTCGGGAGACCGCGCGGGATCGGCATGGCGCTCACGCTTCTCGCGGGCTATCCCGCTCCGGCGTTCGTCGGCCTCGGCGCGGCCTCGCTGATCGGCATCGGACACGCGACCGGGGTGCTGTGGGCGGTGCTCGCCCTACTCGTCCTGGTGCTCATCCAGATCCGCAACTGGTTCGGGCTCTGGTCGGTGCTCGTCGTCGGCACCCTGGTCTTCGCGGCGACCTGGCTGCTCGACCCGTTCTGGCAGGCCGTCGTCGCGACCACCCTCGCCGGATTCCTGCTCGCCGGTTCGCTGCGCGCGACCCTCGAGCTGCAGACCTCACGCCGGCACGAGGGTGCGGGCCGCGGGCGCGGCGATTCGGACGCGGACCAGCTCGCCCGCCTGTCGGGTGTGCCGGGGTTGGTCTGGGTCGGCGTCTTCCTCAGCCTCGCCCTGCTCTGCGCCGCAGGCGGCGTCGTTCTGCTGCTCCGCCTGCCCGTGATCCTGCCGGTCTAGCCGAGGAGTGCGCGCCGATCCGCGACGATGGCCTCGAGCAGCGCCCGTTCGTCGGGGGTCGCCCCGATGGCCGCACGGCCGACGAGGGCGCGCTGCCGTGCGTGAGCGAGGCTCGTCGCGTGGCGCAGGAAGGCGCGCATCGCCGCGGGCTTGTCCGGCAGACCCGGGACGTGCGGCTGCGCCCTGGCCCACGCGAGTGCGCGGCGGCGCCCGTCGTGACCCGCGACGAGGTCGACCTCGCCGGGCGTGAACCAGCCGACCCCCGCGTAGTCGGCGAGGCGGGCTCGCGTCAGTCGCCGCTCGTGCACCCGAAGGGTGACGACGATCGCGACCCAGGCGGCGAAGATCGGCACCTGTACGAGAAAGTAGTAGCCGATCACGTTCGACACGACGAGCAGGGCGCCGTTCCACAGCGCATGCAACGCGACGGCGGGGATGAGTCCCAGCAGGAACCAGCCGAGCGCTCCGAACGCTCCCGTGCGGCGCGAGGCGAAGCCGAGGGCGAGGCCCGTGCACGAGGTGAAGATGACATGCGCGAACGGCGAGAACAGTCCGCGCAGCACGAACACGGGAACCAGCCCGCCCGCGCCGCTTTCGACGAGGGTGCTGCCGAAGTAGAGGATGTTCTCGGTGAAGGCGAAACCCGCCGCGACGGTCGCCGCGTAGACGAGACCGTCGACGGGGCCGTCGAAGTAGCGCCTGCCCGCCCCGAGCACGAGCAGCACCCCGAAGCCCTTGGCGAGCTCCTCGATGATGGGGGCCTGGACGACGCTCGCCGTGAGGTCGTTCTGCAGGGTCACCCCGGTCGCTGCGGAGGCGATCTGCACACCGAGGTCGAACACGAGCGCGACGGCCACCGAGACGCCGGCACCCCAGAGGAAGGCGAACCAGAGCGCGGATCTCGGCTCGGGCTCCCACCGGTCGATCCACCGGATCGCGAGCAGCACCAGAGCGAGCGGGACGAAGGCGACGACGGTCGCGAAGACGACCCCGGCGATGCCGAAGCTCAGCGCCAGGTAGGCGAAGACCGCGAGCAGCAGCAGACCGCCGAGCGCGATGCCGATCGCGACCAGCACCGTCGGAAGGACCGTCGACGGACGGGCCTCGACCGGGACTCCTGCGCTCGGAGGATCGTCGTGCGTCGGGATGAGGGGTGCGGTCACGGGGGTCATGCTATTGCCGCGGGCGGCGCCCGTCCTGATGATCCGGCTAACCTTCCTGATCGATGCACCGACGGACACCGCACACCACTCGAGCGACCCTGTCGGCGGCGGCGATGGCGCTCCTCCTCGCTCTCAGCGCCTGCGGCACGTCCTCGACCGAGGGGCCGCCGCCGCAGTCGGCATCGCCCGCGCCGACGGCCACCGAGGCGACTCCGACCCGCGCCGCGGTCGACGCGGCGGCCGTCGCGGCGTCGATCACCGCGCTGGAGCAGGAGTACGGGGCACGCGTCGGCGTGCACGCCGTCGACACCGGCGATCGTCGCACCGTCTCCCATCGCGCCGACGAGCGGTTCGAATTCGCGTCGAGCATCAAGGCATTCCTCGCCGCGGCGCTGCTCGCGACCGCCTCCGACGCCGAGCGCGCCACCACCGTGCGCTGGAGCGAGCAGGATGTCCAGGGCGCCGGCTACTCCCCCGTCACGTCCGAGCGCGTCGGCACCGGCATGACGCTCGACGAGCTCGCGGAGGCGTCGGTGCGCCAGAGCGACAACACCGCGACGAACCTCGTCTTCGCCTCTCTCGGCGGCCCGCACGCGTTCGAGGGTTTCCTCGCCGAGCACGGCGATGACGTCACGTCGTCCGCACGGACCGAGCCCGGCCTGAACGATGTCACCGCGGGCGACGACCGCGACACGACGACCCCGAGGGCCTTCGCGGCCGATCTCGAGACCTTCCTCCTCGGCGACGGTCTGGCGCCGGCGGATCAACAGACGCTGCTCGAGTGGATGTCGGGCAACGCCACCGGCGACGCCCTGATCCGCGCCGGCGCACCCGCCGGATGGGCGGTCGCCGACAAGTCAGGGGGTGCCGGACCGATCCGCAACGATGTGGCGGTCGTCCACCCGCCCGGACGCAGCCCGATCGTCGTCGCGGTCCTCACGACGAGACTCGACCCAGAAACCGACTACGACGACGCCCTCGTCGCGCGGGCGGCGTCCGTGGTGCTGTCGGCGCTCGCGAACTGACCCTCGAACGGCGTCGATCAGCCCGCGAAGCTGCGCACCGGCACTCCCGCCGTCCTCGTGCGCACGGCGAAGATCGCACCCGACGACGGGTGCTGCTGCAGTTGGTCCTCGGTGAGGTTCTCCCGCGCGGTCGTGATGAAGAGCGTCGACAGGTCGTCGCCGCCGAACGCCACCGATGTCACATTTGGCACCGGCAGGTCGAGGACCCGTTCGACCTCGCCGTCGGGCGAGATCCGCACGACGCAGCCGTCGCCGTAGACGGCACCCCAGAGGAATCCGTCGCGATCGAGAGTGAGGCCGTCGTGACTGCGGCCGGAGACGAACGGGAACAGTTCACCGAGCCCGGCGTCCGGCGACCAGGTCGCGCGGTGGATCGTCTCCGCCGAGGTGTCGGTCACGTACGCCGTGCGGTCGTCGAGCGACCATTCGAAGCCGTTGGCGGTGCCGAAACCGCCCTTCAGGGTCGTCGCTCCCCGAGCCGTCACGAGATAGACGGCGCCGTCGGGATCGCCCTCCGTCACATCCATCGATCCCACCTGGAACGCTCCGGACGGGTCGCACTTGCCCTCGTTGAGTCGGATGCCGTCGTGCGCATGCTCGATGACCGCGATCTCGCGTCGGCTACCGCCCTCCGCGTCGGTGAGCACGACGCGGTCTCCGAGCGCGACGACGTAACCGCCGCCCTCCCGCGGCGCGAAGGAGGCGAGCGGCGGCGGGAAGCGGATCACCTGGTCATCCGAACCGTCGGAGTCGCCGTCCAGCGCGGCCCGATGCAGGGTTCCGGTCGTGATGTCGCACCAGTGCAGGTGCCCGTCCGACCACCACGGGCTCTCGCCGAGCACAGCCCGCGCGTCGCGCCACACCCGCAGCGGGCCGTCGAAGAGTTCGGGGCGGTCGGAGGACGCAGACGTCATAGCCGCGAGTCCACCAGCAGCGTCTGGGTCCTCTCGGAGTATTCACTGGACACTCAGTGACCACTTCCTAGAGTGCCCCCATGGATCTCGGAATCACGGGCAAGAAGGCACTCGTCAGCGGCGGAGACTCCGGCATCGGCTGGTCGACCGCGCGCACCCTCATCGCCGAAGGCGTCACGGTCGTCCTCACCGACCTCGACCAGGGGCGGCTCGACGCGGCGATCGAACGCCTCGGAGCCCCGGAGGGCATGGTCTTCGGGTTCGCGGCCGACATCACCGACGTGGCCTCGGTCGCGGCGCTCCATGACAGCGTGCAGAGCGCGGTGGGCGACATCGACATCCTCGTCCAGTCGGCCGGCATCACCGGAGCGCAGGGCTACTTCCACGAGATCGACGACAAGGGCTGGGTGGACACGATCGAGACCGACCTGCTCGGCCCGGTCCGTCTGGTCCGGCAGTTCCTGCCCTCCCTGCGGAAGGGCGGATGGGGTCGCCTCGTCTTCCTCGCCTCGGAGGACGCCGTCCAGCCGTACGACGACGAACTGCCCTACTGCTCGGCCAAGGCGGGCATCCTCGCGCTCGCCAAGGGCCTGTCGCGCACCTACGCGAAGGAAGGGCTGCTCGTGAACGCCGTCTCCCCCGCGTTCATTGAGACCCCGATGACCGACGCCATGATGGACAAGCGCGCGGGGCAGCGCGGAACCGACAAGGACGAGGCGATCGCCAGCTTCCTCGACGAGGAGCGCCCCTACATGGAGCTGAAGCGACGCGGAACCGCCGACGAGGTCGCCGCGGTCATCGCTTTCCTGTGCAGCGATCTCGCCTCGTTCGTGAACGGATCCAACTATCGCGTCGACTCCGGATCGGTCGCCACCATCTGAACAGATCCCGCCGGTCTCCTGGGAGCAGCCTCAAGAATCGGTTTCCGGCTAGGCGGCCCGGATAGCGTCGCTTCGCGGCGCGATGACTGCGCACGCAAGTCGAACGGATCCCCAATGACTCCCCAACATCGCAGCCCGGTACTGTCAGAGCTCCAGTACGACCAGACGCGTCAGTACCACCCGTTCGCCCGGCAGGTCCGCGACGGCGAGTGGCTCGTGCAGCCGCCCACGTCCAAGGCTCCGATCGGAGTCGTCCGATCGCAGTATCGCGCCGACGGCGCCCTCGAGTTCGCCGTCTACAGCTGGATCGCGGGCAGCGCCTCCACCGTCCCGTTCGACGAGACCCACCCGACGCTGTTCCACGCCGTGTCGTGGCTGCGCTGGCGCCTCGGGGCCCGGATCAGCTGACCGCGGCGGCCGACTGGCCGCCTCCGACGCTCTACGATTCGCTATGCCGGAGTCCTCTGACCGGGTCGATGCCGACCCCACCGACGGTCGCAACGAGACCGCGACCGAGCGGCTCGACCGCAACTGGAACGAGATTCTCCAGGAGCTGCGGGTCACTCAGACGGGCACGCAGATCCTCACCGGATTCCTGCTGACCCTGGCGTTCCAACCGCGCTTCAGCGACCTCGACGCGTACCAGGTGGACGTCTACCTCGGTCTCGTCGTACTCGCAGCGCTCAGCACTGCACTCGGTCTCGCGCCCGTCAGCCTCCACCGGGCACTCTTCCGCAAGAAGGCCAAACGCGAGATCGTCGCCCTCGCCGACCGGCTGCTCCAGGTGACACTGCTCTGCGTCGGCCTGCTGATCACCGGAGTCGTGCTGCTCATCTTCGACGTCGTCGTCGGACGCACCGCCGGTGTCGTCGCGGGGTCGATCACCCTCGTGCTGCTCGCGCTCGTCTGGCTCGCGCTGCCGTTCTGGAACCGACCGCGCGGCGGGCGCCCCGGCGGCGCAGCCGACGACCCGCGCTAGGCGCCTTTCTTCTTCTTCGCGCGAGACTGCTCGACGCTGCGCTTCAACGCCTCCATGAGATCGAGCACCTCGCCGCCGTCCTCGTCCTCGTCGCCCTCGCCGAAGGTGGCCGCGGTGTCGAGAGACTCGCCCTGCTCGAGCTTCGCATCGATCAGCTGACGCAGCTGCGCCTGGTAGTCGTCGCTGAACTTCGACGGCTCGAAGTCGCTCTCGAAGCTCGCCACGAGCGAGGCCGACATCTTGAGCTCTCGATCCGAGATCTCCACGTCGCCCTTCAGCGACGGGAAGCCGGCCTCGCGCACCTCGTCGTCCCAGAGCAGGGTCTGCAGCAGCAGCACGTCGTCCATGACGCGGAGGGCGGCGAGGCGGGTCTTCTGTCGCAGCGCGAACTTCACGATCGCGGTGCGCTCGCTCTCTTCGAGAGTGCGGCGCAGCAGTACATACGCCTTCGCCGACTTCGAGTCGGGCTCGAGGTAGTAGCTCTTGTCGTAACGGATCGGGTCGATCTGATCGCTCGGCACGAACTCCACCACGTCGATCTCGCGGCTCTTCTCGACGGGGAGGCTCTTCAGATCCTCGTTCGTGATCACGACGGTCTTGTCGCCGTCGTCGTAGGCCTTGACGATGTGCTCGTAGTCGACGATCTCGCCGTCGATCTCGCAGCGACGCTGGTAGCGGATGCGCCCACCGTCCTTGTCGTGGACCTGGTGCAACGGCACGTCGTGATCCTCGGTGGCCGAGTAGACCTTGACGGGCACGTTGACGAGCCCGAACGTGATGGCGCCCTTCCAGATGGACCTCATGAAACCTCCTGGTTACCGCCTAGTATCACGGGTCCGGCTGAGCGGAAGGTAGCGTTTGGCAAATGGCCGAGCCCGCACAGACCGTCACCGTCGACGGCCGCCGCCTGCGCATCACCAATCTCGACAAGGTGCTCTACCCCGAGACGGGCACGACCAAGGCCGATGTGCTCGACTACTACGCCCGCGTCGCCGAGGTGCTGATCCCCCATGTGCGCGACCGTCCTCTGACCCGCAAGCGCTGGGTGCACGGTGTCGGCACCGACTCCTCGCCCGGCCAGGTCTTCTTTCAGAAGAACCTCGACGACGGCACGCCCGACTGGGTGGCCCGCCACGACATCCAGCACTCGAGCGACCGCAAGACCTATCCGGTGGCGAACGATCGAGCCACCCTCGCCTGGCTCGCTCAGGTCGCCGCGCTCGAACTGCACGTGCCGCAATGGCGGTTCGGGCGGAACGGCCAGCCCAAGAACCCGGACCGGCTCGTGCTCGATCTCGACCCCGGTGAGGGCACGGGTCTCGCGGAGTGCGCAGAGGTGGCCCGATGGGCGCGCGAGATCCTGGAGGGCGTCGGGCTCGAGCCGTTCCCCGTCACGAGCGGCAGCAAGGGCATCCACCTCTACGCGAAGCTCGACGGCAGCCGGTCGAGCGACAAGATCTCCGAGTTCGCCCACGAGCTCGCGCGGGCCCTCGAGGCCGACCACGCCGACCTCGTCGTCAGCGACATGAAGAAGACGCTGCGGGTGGGCAAGGTCCTTGTCGATTGGAGCCAGAACAACGCGGCGAAGACGACCATCGCGCCGTACTCGCTGCGTGGTCGCTCCCACCCGACCGTCGCCGCGCCGCGCACGTGGGACGAGCTCGACGATCCCGACCTGCACCATCTCGACTACCGCGAGGTACTCGAACGCGTCGCGACGATCGGCGATTCGCTGCGGGCGGTCGAACCCGATCCCGGCGCCGGACTCGAACCCACCCCCGAGACGATGGCCACGTTCGAGCCGACGCCCGAGGCGCGCGACCGTCTCGTCACCTACCGCAGCATGCGCGACGCGGCGAAGACGCCCGAGCCGGTCCCGGCCGAGCCCTCCATCCCGTCCGACGGTCGCAGCTTCGTGATCCAGGAACACCACGCGACGCGTCTGCACTACGACTTCCGGCTGGAGCATGACGGCGTGCTCGTGTCCTGGGCGATCCCGAAAGGGGTGCCGACCAGCCCGAAGGAGAACCACCTGGCCGTGCACACCGAGGATCACCCCCTCGAGTACGCGACCTTCGAAGGCACGATCCCGAAGGGCCAGTACGGCGGTGGCACCGTCACCCTCTGGGACACCGGCACGTACGAGCTCGAGAAGTGGCGCGACGACGAGGTGATCGCGATCCTCCACGGCAGGCCCGACGGCGGACTCGGCGGCGAACCGGTGAAGGTCGCGCTGATCCGAACGGCGCGCGGCGGTGACGAGAAGAACTGGCTCGCGCATCGGATGGAACCGCATCCCCACGCCCACAAGACGGAGGCTGGGTCGTCGTCCAAGACCGCGGCGTCGAAGAGCACAGCGTCGTCGAAGAGCACAGCGTCGTCGAAGAGCGCGGCGTCGTCGAAGAGCACAGCGTCGTCGAAGGGCGGCGCGAAAGGAACGGCGGCGAGCGCCGCGACGGCGCTGGAGGCCGGTCCGATGCTCGCGACCCTCGGCACCGAGTCGACCGTGTCGACCGGTGAGAGCTGGGTCTTCGAGATGAAATGGGACGGCATCCGCGCGCTGGTCGACGTCGACCGGGGACGCACCGACCGGAACGTGATCCTGACCAGCCGCAACGGCAACGACCTCACCGCGGCCTACCCGGAGCTTGCGGCCATCGTGGACGCGGTCGACGGCGACGAGGCGATCCTCGACGGCGAGATCGTGGCGCTCGACGCGGCGGGACGCCCCGATTTCGGGCTGTTGCAGAAGCGGATGAACCTGCAGGGTGCCGCGGACATCGGTCGGGCGCGGCGTGACGTCCCGGTGCGCTTCGTGGTCTTCGACCTCCTCGCCGCGGGCGACCGTTCACTGCTCGGCGCCCCCTACGACGAGCGTCGCGCCCGGCTCGAGGAGATCGTCGAGGGCACGTCGGTGGTCCAGGTGCCGGCGGTGTTCGACGGCGAGGACACGAGCGTCGACGAAGCCATGGCGGCGAGCAGATCGCTACGGCTCGAAGGGGTCGTCGCGAAGAAGCGGTCGTCGACCTACTCCCCCGGCAGACGGTCGGGCGCATGGATCAAGCTCAAGCATCACGGCACGCAGGAGGTCGTCGTCGGCGGTTGGCGACCCGGGCAGGGGCGGCGCGAGGGCGGGCTCGGCTCGCTGCTGCTCGGCATCCCCGGCGAGAACGGGCTCGAGTACGTGGGCAAAGTCGGTACCGGGTTCGCCGACCGCGACCTCGACGAGATCGCGGCGCGCCTCCGACCGCTCGCGCGGAAGACCTCGCCGTTCGTCGACGTGCCGCGTCTGGACGCCCGAGACGCGCACTGGGTGACCCCGAGCCTCGTCGGCGAGGTCGAATACGCCGAGTGGACCGCGACCGGTCGGCTGCGACAGCCGTCGTGGCGAGGGTGGCGCACCGACAAGAGCGCCGACGACGTCGTGAGGGAGACCCTGTGACCGTTCGCGTCCGTCCCGGGCGACGCGAGTGGTGGTACGTGGCGAAGCGGACGGGGCACAGCCTCGTCCGGCATCGGGTGATCGACTCCGCCGCCGCGCTGACCTTCTTCGCGGCGCTCACCCTCTTCCCGTCGTCGCTGTCGGTGATCTCCGCGTTCTCGTTGGCGGGGGGCGACAGTCGCGCGGTCGGCTTCATCGAGGATCTCGTGAGCGAGGTGGCCAACGGCGACGCCGTCGATTCGTTGCGGGGTCCGCTCGAACAGCTGACCTCGCTCAGCAATCCCGGGATCGGCCTCGCCTTCGGTCTCGCGCTGACGCTCTGGACCAGCTCCGCCTACGCGACGGCGTTCGGGCGCGCGACCAACACCTTCTACGGCGTTCAAGAGGGTCGCCGCATCTGGAAGTTCCGGGCGCTCATGCTCGTGGTGGCCGCGATCCTCGTCGTGGGCGCCGCGGTCGTCGTGGTGCTGGTCGCCGGCACGCCCCGGGTCGCCGAGGCGGCGGCCGAGGTGCTCGGAGTCGGCGAGCCGTGGGTGTCGGTCTGGCTGTGGGGACGGTGGCCCGTGCTCGTCGCCCTCGTCTGCGCGCTGATCGCCCTGCTCTTCTTCTGGACCCCCGCGATCGAACGGCAGAGCGTTCCGCTGTTCTCGTGGGGTTCGGTGCTCGCGCTCGCCGGATGGGCGCTCGCCACCCTCGGGTTCCTCGTCTACGTGACCGGCTTCGCCCACTACGGCGAGGTGTACGGCTGGCTCGGCGGTGCGCTCGTACTCCTGCTCTGGCTCTACCTCACCAACTTCGTGCTCCTCGCCGGAGCGGCGCTCGACGCCGAGACGGTGCGCATGCGGCAGCTGCTCGACGGCGTCCCGTCGGAATCGGTCATCAAAGTGCCGATGCGCGACACCAGCCGCAACCTCGCCATCGCCCGCTCGCTCGCCGCGGACGAGGCCGAGGGCGCGGAGATCCGCGAGCGCGCCGACGCGGCACGGCGCTCGTCGGCGAAGCATCTCTGAGGCAACTCCCACCCGGTTCTCCGGCAGCCGGTTCTAGGCTCCCTGCATGAGCACTGAAAGCCAGCCGAACCCCGCCGAGAAGGACGTCGAGCACGACTTCTCCATCCCCGAAGACGCCGATTTCACGACGCCGGGCAACCCGATCGAGAACGACGAGCACGTCGCCGAAGAGGTCGACGACGAGGTCTCGAACGACGACGCCACCCCCGGCAACCCGCTGGAGCGCTGAGGTGCGCCTGCGACTGCTGTTCGTCGTCGGCGCCGCGGTCGGCTTCGTCCTCGGGTCCCGTGCGGGGCGTGAGCGCTACGAGCAGATCAAGGAGCGAGCGGACGAGGCCTGGCACGATCCGCGCGTGACGAAGGCGCGCGACGACGCCGCCCGGTTCGTCCGCGAGAAGGCCCCGGTCGTGGCGGATGCGGCGAAGGATGCCGCGGCGAAGACCGCCGAAGTGACGAAGGACGTGGCCGCGAAGGCCGCCGGCGCCACGAAGGACGCCGCGACCAAGACCGCGGAGGCGACGAAGGATCTCGCCGACAAGGTGACGGGCGCGGCGAACGACGCGAGCCATCGAGTGACCGAACGCATCGAGGACGTGCAGAAGCGGGTGTCCGACGCCGCGGACGACCTCCGCGACGGCGTCGAGGAACGCAGCGACAAGGCGCTCCGCAACGCGGCCGCGCGACGCGACGACGCCCTCGCCGCGCTCGACGAGGACGATGAGGACGACCCGTCGATCGGGCCGGTCGACGCCCCCGCCGACGCCGACACCGACACCGACACCCGAAGCTCGGACGCGTCCACCGACACGGACAACCCGCTGTCGGACTCGAGCACCACCCGATGAGGGCGCTCACCTGGCAGGGGTCGACGAAGGTCTCGGTCGAGACCGTTCCCGATCCCACGATCATCGAGCCCACCGACGCCGTCATCCGGGTAACCTCGACGGCGATCTGCGGCAGCGACCTGCACCTCTACGACGTCATGGCGCCGTACCTCGCGAAGGGCGACATCCTCGGCCACGAGTCGATGGGCGTCGTCGAGGAGGTCGGGCTCGGGGTGACGAACCTCGCGCCCGGCGACCGGGTCGTCGTGCCGTTCACCATCTCGTGCGGCACCTGCTTCTTCTGCGCCCAGGGGCTGCAGAGCCAGTGCGAGACCTACCAGAACGTCGACCACGGCACCGGGACCGACCTCTACGGCTACACCGAGCTCTACGGTTCGGTGCCGGGCGGCCAGGCCGAATACCTGCGCGTGCGGCGAGCGGACTACAACCCGATCAAGGTCGGCGCCGATCTCCCGGACGAGCGCTACCTCTTCCTCAGCGACATCCTGCCGACGGCCTGGCAGGGCGTGCAGTACGCGAACGTGCCCGCCGGCGGGACCCTCGCGGTGCTCGGGCTCGGCCCGGTCGGCCAGTTCGCGACCCGCATCGGCAAGCACCTCGGCTACCGGGTGCTCGCGGTGGAACCCGAGGCCGAACGCCGCGCCATGGCCGAACGTCACGGCATCGAGACGTTCGACCTGACCGACACCGTGTGGGACGAGCTGCGCGACCTCACCGACGGCCGCGGACCCGACTCGGTCATCGACGCGGTCGGCATGGAGGCGCACGGAAACCCGGTCGCCTCCTTCACGCACAAGCTGGTTCCTCTGCTGCCCGAACGCATCGCGAAGAAGATGATGGAGACGGCGGGCATCGACCGGCTCGCGGCCTTGCACGCCTCGCTCGACCTCGTCCGCCGCGGCGGAACGGTCTCGCTGTCGGGCGTGTACGGCGGAAGCGCCGACCCGCTGCCGCTGCTCTACATGTTCGACAAGCAGGTGGCGCTGCGCATGGGTCAGTGCAACGTCAAGAACTGGATCGACGACCTACTGCCGCTCGTCGAAGACCCGTCCGATCCGCTCGGCGTGATGGACCTCGTGACCCACTCGCGCCCGCTGGAGCAGGCTCCGGAGATGTACGAGACGTTCAAGCACAAAGAGGACGGCTGCATCAAGGTGGTCCTCAAGCCGTAACGGATTGCCGCACGACGCTCGCGCCGTCGTCTCGTCCGATCACCGATCGGCGGGCGGCGGCGCTTGCGGATGCGAGGGCGGCAGAACGGGAATCGGCGCGGTGTGCAGCGGCGCACCCGACAGCGCCTCGGGCGCGAGCAGCCGCGTCACCTCCTGACGAGTCAACAGCCCCTGCTCGACGACGAGGTCCGCCACATCTCGGTCGCCCGAGAGCGCCTGCTTCGCGAGAGCCGCGGCCGCCGCATAGCCGATGTACGGGGTCAGGGCGGTGATCACGCCGACCGACGAGGCGACCATCTGATCGAGGCGCGGCCCATTCGCGGTGATGCCGTCGACGCAGTTCACCCGCAGGGTGCGGCAGCCGCGACGCAGCCAGCTGAGCGACTGGAGCAGGCTGTGCGCGATGACGGGCTCGAACGCGTTGAGCTGCAGCTGGCCCGCTTCGGCCGCCATCGTCACCGTCACTTCGGCGCCGGCGATCGAGAACGCGATCTGGTTGACCACCTCGGGGATGACCGGATTCACCTTGCCGGGCATGATCGAGGACCCGGCCTGCCGCGGTGGCAGGTTGATCTCACCGAAGCCGGCCTGCGGGCCCGACGCCAGCAGTCGGAGGTCGTTGCAGATCTTCGACAGCTTGATCGCGGAGCGCTTCAGCGCGCCGGACACGCTCATGAAGACACCCGCGTCGGAGGTGGCCTCGACCAGGTCGCCGGCCGTCTCGTGCGCGAACCCGGTGACATCGCGCAGATGCCTGTTTACCGCCTCGGCGTAACGCGGGTCGGCGGTGATGCCGGTGCCGATCGCAGTGGCGCCCAGGTTGTGCTCGAACAGCAGCGGAAGCGTCTCACGCAGGCGGGCGTGGTCCTCGCCGAGCGTCACCGAGAATCCCCGGAACTCCTGACCGAGGGTCATCGGCACGGCATCCTGCAGCTGCGTGCGGCCCACCTTCAGCTGATGGGCGAACTCGACGCCCTTCTGGGCGAACGCGATCCGCAACCGGTCGAGTTCGTCGACGAGGCCGATGATGCCCTGGCAGAGCGCGATCTTGAGAGCAGTCGGATACACGTCGTTCGTCGACTGGCTGCGGTTGACGTCGTCGATCGGGTGGATGTGCTGGTAGTCGCCCTTCGCGAATCCCGCGAGTTCGAGCGCACGATTCGCGATCACCTCGTTGGCGTTCATGTTGGTGCTCGTGCCGGCGCCGCCCTGGATGATGCCGACGACGAACTCGTCATCGAGGAGCCCCGACCGCACGTCCTCGCACGCGGCCCCGATGAGCGCGCCTCGCTCGGCGTCGATGACACCGAGCTCGATGTTGGCGCGGACCGCCGCGAGTTTCACGGCGCCGAACGCCCGCACGAAGTCGGGATACACGGAGATCGGTCTGCGCGAGACGGGGAAGTTCTCAAGCGCTCGCGCCGTGTGGATGCCCCAGTAGGCGTCGGCGGGGATGGTCATGCTCCCCAGGGAATCGGTCTCGGTCCGGGTTGCCTGCATCATCGCGTCCGCCACGCTCGCGAGCCTACGCTTCGCGGTCGAGTCGGTCAGCCTCGTCCTGCGCCGCTGTCAGCGCGTCGTCCGCCTCGCGGCGCAGCCGATCGGCGAGCACCCCGAGCGGCGACGCGGCGACGCCGCTTCGCGCCGCCTCCGCCGCCGCGGCGGTCAGGTGCGCGGCCGCCGCCAGCGCATCCCGCCGCTCGCCGAGGAGGTCCTGCACCGTCTCCGCCCGTCGGGTGATCGATTCGGCCGCGGCACGGTCGGGAAGCGCGCGCCCCACCGCCTTCGTGTCGTATCGGAGCCGTTTCGCCGCCTTGCGCAACTCGTGCAGCAGCTCCTCGCGCTCGAGTTCGTCGATACCGTCCGCCCGGGCTGCGGCGAGCCGCTTCCGCACCCGGGCGAGGTCAGTGCGGAACGTCCGTGCGGCGCCCTTCGCGGCGCTCGCGCCCGATGCCGAGGTCGCCGTCAGGGAGCGGAGATCGCCGCGCAGCGCCGCCCACTCGTCCCCGGCCAGGAACTCGGCCGCCGCCGCCTGGCCGACCGCCAGATCTGCGACGACCGGTGCCAGAGCGAAGGCAGCGAGGTCGGCCGCGATACCGGCATCCGCGAGCTCCCGCTCGATCCGTTCGCGCAGCACTTCGGCGTCGCGGGCCGCGCCGAGCACCGACCCGGCATGTCGGAGGCGATCCCGGAGCGCGTCCACCTCGTCGCGGCCGTACTCGCGCCGGCCGGCGCGCAGCAGCCCTCTCAGCTTGCGGACCCCGACGCGGAGGTCGTGGATCGCGTCCGCGTCCCCGCGGCCACCGTCCTCGCCCAGCTCGTCCAGCTCATCCGATCGGCGGTCGATCCGCCGGTTCAGCAGGCTCCGGAATCTCACACGACGCCTCGATCAGCCGTGCAGTGCGGGCACGATCAGGTAGATGCCGAACAGGACGCCGATGCCCGTGAGCACGAAGCAGGCGATCCCGCCGATGGTGGCGGCGAGCGGTCTCGATGAGGAGGCGACATCGTCGGTCTCATCGTCGCGGGCAGAGCCGGACAGCTCGACGCCGGGAGGAGGCACGGAGAACAGCTTGATGCCGGTCGCGAACAGGGTGACGATCACCGACGCGGCGAGGAGAGCCGCGAATGCGACGATGACGAGGTTCAGCCAGTCGATCATTTCGCACCCCGCTTCGGCTTGACCTTCTTGATCTTGACGACCTGGCCGGCGCCGTTGACCTCGTTCTCGAGGCTCGCACTGTCGACGCGGTCGGCGCGGGAGCGCACGAAGATTCCGACGATGAACGCGACTCCGAGTACCGCGTCGATGACGATGCCGACGGTGCCGATCGAGGCGATCAGCGCCGCGATGGCTCCAATCACGGCCGCGGACGGGAGGGTGAGCACCCATCCGATCGCGATGCGGCCCGCCGTCGACCACCGCACCGACGACCCGCGTCGCCCGAGCCCCGAACCGATGACGGAACCGCTCGCGACCTGCGTCGTCGAGAGGGCGAAGCCGAGGTGGCTGGAGGCGAGGATGGTGGCCGCCGTGCTGGTCTCGGCGGCGAAGCCCTGCGCGGGCTTCACCGCGGTGAGGCCAGTGCCGAGCGTCTTGATGATCCGCCAGCCGCCCGAGTAGGTGCCGATCGCGATCGCGAAGGCGCAGGCGGCGACGACCCAGAACTGCGGTCCCGAGCCGGCGTCCTGCAAGCCGCCCGCGATCAGAGTCAGCGTGATGACGCCCATCGTCTTCTGCGCGTCGTTCGTTCCATGGGCGAGCGCGACGAGCGACGACGAGAAGATCTGCCCGTATCGGAAGACGCCGCGACCGTCGGGGCGGCCGTCGTGGCGCCGGGTGATGCTGTAGGCGATCTTCGTCGCGACGTAGGCGGTGCCGCCCGCGATCACGGGGGCGAACAGCGCCGGGAGCAGCACCTTGGAGACGACGACACCGAAGTCGACGGCGCCGATGCCGGCTCCCACGAGCGCGGCGCCGATGAGCCCGCCGAAGAGGGCGTGACTCGACGACGACGGCAGCCCGAAGAACCAGGTCAGCAGATTCCAGACGATCGCGCCGATCAGGCCCGCGAAGATCAGCTCCGGTGTGATCTGCACACCGCCGTCGCCCTCGCGGATGATGCCGCCCGAGATGGTCTTCGCGACCTCGGTGGACAGAAACGCGCCCACGAGGTTCAGCACGGCGGCGAGCGCGACGGCGACCTTCGGTTTCAGCGCGCCGGTCGCGATGGGCGTCGCCATCGCATTCGCGGTGTCGTGGAAGCCGTTGGTGAAGTCGAAGAACAACGCCAGGGCGATGACGAGAAGGATGATGAGGGAGATGTCCATCAGGAGTTAACCTGCTCGACCGTCGCTCGGGGTTGACACGACTGAAACTCTACCCAGCCGAGCGAGCGGCTCCCGCCGAACACTCTGGGTCCGCACCCCCAGGGTTCTGCCAGCCACGCCGCTGCTCCGCCGCCTAGCCTGCCTCTGGCGGGGGAAGGAAGGCGCGGCCGTGGAACTGGGGACGCTCGGACTGCTTTACGTGCCCTTCCTCGCCTTCATGTTGATCGGCATCGCCGTCGCTTTCGACGGTCGCACGCGTGTCAGCCGGCCCCGCGGCACCCGCATCGTCGGCGGCATCCAGATCGCCGCCGGTCTCGTCATGGCTCTCGCCGCGGTCGGCGGCATCGTCGTCTCGCCGCAGGTCGGGCTCTTTCCGGGAATCGACCTCGTCTCGACGAGGGCGACGGTGTGGGTCTACCTCGTCGCCGGCATCATCAGCGTCGTCACCCTGCTCGTCGGTCTCGCTCGCCCCGCCGACCCGCATCCCCGCCGAGGCCTCACCGGCGTCGCTCTCGTGCTCGACGCCATCGCGGTCGCCGGATGCCTCTACTACCTGTACGGGCCGCCGTCGGCGGTGACCGATGCGGTGGTCGGCTGACCTTCAGCCGACTCCCCGGAACATTCCGGCTCTCCGCAAGCCCCGCGCGTAGGCTCCGACCATGGTTAGCAGCGACGACGCCCGTTCGCCGGGCGATGCGGATCAGAAGGGCGACGATCTCGCCGCCGAGCGGGAGCGACTGGACGACGCCGATGAGGCTCTGGTCGACGAGGAGCTGACGGGAGAGGGGCTCCTGCCTCTGCCCGACGGCGGTTTCACCGACGACCCGGCCCCCGCTCCCTGACGGCCGCGACCGTGCCCCTCTCACTCGAGACCCTCGCCGAGTGGATGTCGGCCCAGCGCTGGTTCCCCGGTGCCACCGCTCCCCCGCTGCGCCTCGTCGCGAGCTACGAGCTGCCCGTCTCCGACCCTGCCGTCTCAGGCGAGGTGCTCCTCGTGCTCGACGAGCGCGACGGCGCCGAATACCAGGTCCCGTTGGCGCACCGCTCCGAGCCGGTGTCCGGCAAGACGCCGATCGCGTTCGAGAACGGCCGGTTCAGCTACGACGGCACGCGGGATCAGGCGACCGCTGCGGCCATCCACTCCCTCGCGGTGACCGGCGGGTCGGTGAGCGGCGACGGGATCCTCGTGTCCGGGTCGCCCTTCGCGAGCGCGTCCGACCGGGTGGCGTCGTCGAGGGTACTGTCCGGCGAGCAGTCGAACACCTCGATCATCTTCGAGACCCTCGACGCCGGCGGCCTGGCGTCCACGCCGGTCATCGTCAAGGTCTTCCGCATCCTGCACCCGGGCGACAACCCCGACGTGGTGCTGCAGAGCGCGATCGCGGCGGCAGGATCGGACAGGGTGCCGCGCTCGTTCGGCGCGATCGTCGGCGAATGGTCCGGGGCGCGCGGTCACCTCGCGTTCGCGCAGGAGTTCCTGCCGGGAACCCAGGACGCGTGGCGGGTCGCGCTCGACGCCGTCGAATCGGACACCGACTTCAGCGAACGCGCGGCCGCGCTCGGTGCGGCGACGGCCGAGGTGCACGCCATCCTCGCGCGGACTCTTCCGACCGAGCCTCCGTCGGAAGAGCGCATCGATGCTCTGCGCGAGGGCTTCCGGGCGCGCGCCTGGGCGGCGTTCGTCGCCGTCCCCGAACTCGAGCGCCTCGCTCCCGCGGTCGAGGAGATCTACGCCCGCGCGGCGCACGAGGCGTGGCCGGCGCTGCAACGCATCCACGGCGACTTCCATCTCGGCCAGGTGCTCGATGTGCCCGACCGCGGCTGGGTGCTGCTCGACTTCGAGGGCGAACCGCTGCGCCCCATGGCGGAGCGCAGCGAACCCGACCTGGCGTTGCGCGATGTGGCGGGGATGCTCCGCTCCTTCGATTACGCAGCCGGCTCGCGCGCGCTCGCCGACCCGTCGTCTGCCGAACCGGCGGCGCAGTGGGCGGCCCGCGCCTGCGTCGCGTTCCTCGAGGGCTACGCCGGCGGCGGCGCCGACCCGGTGGGACTGCACCCCACTCTGCTGACGGCCCTCGAACTCGACAAGGCGCTGTACGAGGTGCTCTACGAGGCCCGCAACCGCCCGACCTGGCTCCCCATCCCGAGAGCCGCGGTCGAACGCCTGGTCGCGAACGCCTCCTGACGACGCCGAGGTGCCCACTTCTGCGGGTCGTGAGCACGGAACACCCACAGATCTGGGCACCTCGATCCCTCGGGCTGAGGTGCCCAGTTCTGCGGGTCCCGGGCACGGAACACCCACAGATCTGGGCACCTCGTCCACGCGGGGCTGAGGTGCCCAGTTCTGCGGGTTCCGGGCTCGAAACACC
This sequence comes from Herbiconiux sp. L3-i23, assembly GCF_023734115.1. Taxonomy (NCBI): domain Bacteria; kingdom Bacillati; phylum Actinomycetota; class Actinomycetes; order Micrococcales; family Microbacteriaceae; genus Herbiconiux; species Herbiconiux sp. L3-i23. The sequence continues at coordinate 957,241 of NZ_AP025737.1, read as the reverse complement.
CGCAGATCTGGGCACCTCGTCCGCGAGCCGGGCGGGATGCCGCCTCAGGTTCGGCGCCCTCGCACGCAATAGCCTTGGTCGGTGACCACCACTCCCGAGGCGCCGCCCGTCGCGAAGCAGGTACCGTTCGAACGCGTTCAGCACGGCGACGTCGTCGTCGATCCCTACGAGTGGCTTCGCGCGAAGGACGATCCCGAGGTGATCGCGCATCTCGACGCCGAGAACGCCTGGACGAACGAGTCGCTGTCGCACCTCGAGGGGCTCCGCGAGACGATCTTCGAGGAGATCCGCTCCCGCATCCAGGAGACGGACCTCTCAGTTCCGACGCGCGAGGGCTCGTGGTGGTACTACTCCCGCAGCGAAGAGGGCAAGCAGTACGGGGTCTCGTGCCGCTGCCCCGTCGCCGACGCGAACGACTGGACCCCGCCCGTCGTCGAACCGGGCACCCCGATCGAGGGCGAGCAAATCCTGCTCGACGCCAACGAGGCGGCCGAGGGCTACGAGTTCTTCTCGCTCGGCAGCTTCGACGTGTCGACCGACGGCACCCTGCTCGCCTACGCGATCGACACGGTCGGCGACGAACGGTACGAACTGCGCTTCCGCGACCTGCTGACAGGCGAGGACCGCCCCGACGTCATCGAAGGCACGCTGCCGGGGGCGATGCTCTCCCCCGACGGCCGTTTCGCGTTCTACTCGACGCCTGACGAGGCGTGGCGCCCCGACACCGTGCTGCGACACGAGATCGGCACGGACCCCGCCGACGACGTGGTCGTCTTCACCGAACCCGATGAGCGCTTCTGGGTCGGCGCGGGTCTCACCCGGTCGCGCCGCTACATCGTGCTCGAGGTCGGTTCGAAGGTGACCAGCGAGTGGCACATTCTCGACGCGTCCGATCCGACCGGCGAGTTCATGGTCGTGTGGCCGCGACGCGAGGGCGTCGAGTACGAGATCGCGCACCGCGTGGTGGACGGCGCCGACCGCCTGCTGATCCTGCACAACGACGGCGCCCGCAACTTCGAACTCGTCGAGGTCGGGGTCGACTCTCCGCTCGGTGAGCGCACCGTCGTGCTGCCGCACTCCGAGCAGGTCCGCCTCGAGGACGTCGACACATTCGAGTCGTTCACCGCCGTGTCGTTCCGTCGCGACGGCCTCACCCGCCTCGGGCTGCTGACCCCGGAGGGTCTGCGCGAGATCCAGTTCGACGAGCCGCTCTTCACCGTCGGCGTCTCGTCGAACCCGGAGTGGTCGCAGCCGACGCTGCGGCTGAGCTACGGCTCGTTCGTCACCCCGGCGACCGTGTTCGATTACGTCGTCGCCGACGACCGACTGCGGCTGCTCAAGCGGCAGCCGGTGCTCGGCGGGTACAACCCGACCGATTACGAGGAACGCCGCGTGTGGGCGACTGCACCCGACGGCGCCCGCATCCCCATCTCGCTGGTCGCCCGCTCCGAGCAGTTCGACCGCCCGTCGACCGCTCCGCCGCCCCCGTTCCTGCTGTACGGATACGGGTCGTACGAGGCGAGCATCGACCCCTCGTTCTCGGCGGCGCGGCTGTCGCTGCTCGACCGGGGCGTCATGTTCGGCATCGCCCACGTGCGCGGCGGCGGCGAGCTCGGCCGCGCCTGGTACGACGAGGGCAAGCTGCTGTCGAAGAAGAACACGTTCACCGACTTCATCGCCGCCGCCGACGACCTGATCGCCGAAGGCTACGCCTCACCCGACCGGCTGGTCGCCGAGGGCCGCAGCGCCGGTGGGCTGCTGATGGGCGCGATCGCGAACATGGGCGCCGACCGGTTCGCCGGCATCCTGGCGGGCGTTCCGTTCGTGGATCCGCTGACCTCGATCCTCGACCCGTCGCTTCCGCTGACGGTGATCGAGTGGGACGAGTGGGGCGACCCGCTGCACGACGCGTCGGTGTACGAGTACATGAAGTCGTACTCTCCGTACGAGAACGTCACCGAGCAGCAGTATCCGCGGATCCTCGCGGTCACGAGCCTCAACGACACCCGCGTTCTCTACGTGGAGCCGGCGAAGTGGACGGCCCGCCTGCGCGAGGTGGGCGCCCCGGTGCTGCTGAAGACGGAGATGAGCGCCGGTCACGGCGGCGTCTCGGGCCGCTACTCGGCGTGGCGCGAGCGCGCGTTCGAACTCGCCTGGACCCTCGACGTCCTGGGCCTCGCCGACTGAGGCGCTGAGCGGAGCAATACGGGCGGCGGCTGGTCGCTGAGGAGGCCGTTCACGGCCGTCGCGATGCGACACGAGTCCGTCGGTGCGCCCGACGTTCGGGCAAATGCGAAGTTCCTCGCTTCGCGACGGCCCTGGCGGGCCTCCTCAGCGAGCAGGGGTCGAAGTTCCGCGCTGTGGTCTCGGTGCGCTCCGCTTACTCGACCCGTCTCGATACGCTCCTTCGTCGCTACTCGACGACCGGTTAGGGTCCGCCTCACTCACAAAGCGATATGGAGGGCGGCTGGTCGCTGAGGAGGCCATTCACGGCCGTCGCGATGCGACACGAGTCCGTCAGTGGGCTCGCACTTCGGACGGACGGGAAGTTCCTCGCATCGCGACGGCCCTGGCGGGCCTCCTCAGCGAGCAGGTGCTTGCAGTTCCTCTGGTCGCTGAGGAGGCCGTTCACGGCCGTCGCGATGCGATACGAGTCCGTCGGTGTGCTCGAAGTTCGGGCGGATGTGCGGTCTCTCGCTTCGCGACGGCCCTGGCGGGCCTCCTCAGCGAGCAGGGTCGAAGTTCGGCGCTGTGGTCTCGATGCGCTTCGCTTACTCGACCCGTCTCGGCACGCTCCTTCGTCGCTACTCGACGACCGGGATGTCGCCCGCCCGCCCCGCGAAGCGATACGAAGGGCGGCTGAACGCTGAGGAGGCCGTTCACGGCCGTCGCGATGCGACACGGGTTCGTCGGTGCGCTCCACGCTCGGGTAGATGCGAAGTTCCTCGCTTCGCGACGGCCCTGGCGGGCCTCCTCAGCGAGCAGGTCGTCAAGCTTCCGGCGGGTGGTGCGTCCTCCTGGTCGCTGAGGAGGCCGTTCACGGCCGTCGCGATGCGACACGGGTCCGTCGGTGTGCTCGAAGTTCGGACGGGTGCGATGTTCCTCGCTTCGCGACGGCCCTGGCGGGCCTCCTCAGCGAGCAGGGCGTCAGAATTCGGCGCGGTGGTCTCGATGCGCTTCGCTTACTCGACCCGTCTCGATACGCTCCTTCGTCGCTACTCGACGACCGGCATTCGGTCGTCGAGTAGGCGCGCCAGCGCCGTATCGAGACGGCTCGAGTAGCGAGGAACGAGCGTATCGAGAGCGCCACGCGAGGGTCTCGGTACGCTCCTTCGCCGCTACCTCAGCGAACAAGGGTGGGCGGCTCAGCGGCCGATGGCGTCCTGGAGGAGGCCCATCAGGGCGAGGAGCTGGACCGAGGACTCGGCCGACAGGTCGGTGTCGTCGCCGTCGAGAGCGCGAGCGGCGAGGCCGGCCTTGCTGTCGATGAGCTCCGCGATCTTCGCGTCGATGGTGTGCGCCGCGATGATCCGCCACGCCGTCACCGGGACCTCCTGGCCGATGCGGTGCACGCGGTCGATCGCCTGCTGCTGCTCGGCGGCCGTCCACGACAACTCGGCGAGGACCACATCCGACGCCGCCTGCAGGTTGAGGCCGACACCGGCGGCGGTCAGCGAACACACGGCCGCCTTGACCTCGGGATCCTGATCGAACGCGTCGATCTGCTTCTGCCGCTGCAACGCGGTCTGGTCGCCGCGGATCGACACCGTCTTGATGTCGCGGCGGGCGAAGGTCGCCTCGGCCTGATCCATGACGTCGATGTGCTTCGCGAAGAACACCACCTTGCCGACCGAGCGCGCCAACTGGGTGGCGTAGTCGGCGGCGAGCACGGCCTTGGCCTGACCGATGCGGCGGACCATGGTGAACACGTTCTCGCCGGTCTTCGACGCCTTCGACTCGTCGAGCTCGGCCTGGGCGACGAGACGCACGACCTCGTCGCGCTCCTCGCGGGACACCTTCGACGGGGTCGTCTTGCGGTTCTCGAGCACCGCGCGGTAGCGGGCGAACAGACGGGCGGCGAGCTCCTTCTCGGCCTGGCGGATGGAGCGTCCGAGGTCGTCGTCGAGCTCGACGGGCAGGTCGACGACCCGCTTCGCCGGCAGGTCGGCGGCGACGTCGATCTTGCGTCGGCGCACCATGCCCATGTCGACGACCGCCTGGCGGGCCTCGGGGAAGAAGCCGAAGTCGGCGGGCGTCAGCCCGGTCTCCTCGAGGCGGTTCAGCAGGATGGGGCGCGGCCCCTTGTCGTCGATCCAGCCGAGGAACTGCCAGATCGCCTTGAAGTCTTCGACGCTGTTGATCAGCGGCGTACCCGTGAGGGCGATCATCAGCGGGTCGCGGTTGCGCTCCCGCAGGCTCGACGCGAGCGACAGCACGTTGCGCGAACGCTGCGAGGTGAGGTTCTTGATGAAGTGGGCCTCGTCGACGACCATTCCCTTGAACCCGAGGGTCTTGAGCCACGACATGTGGCGGTCGAGCACCTCGTAGTTGACGACGACGACATCGGCGAAGGCGTCGAGATCCTCCCCGTCGCCGTGGATCACGGTCGCACGGCGTCCCGGGGTCCACAGCTCGACCTCGCGCGCCCAGTTCATCTTGACGACGTTGGGCACGACGGCGAGCAGCGGGTAGGCGTCGGCCACGGAGGCGGCGATGACGCTCTGCGCGGTCTTGCCGAGACCCGGTTCGTCGGCGAGCAGGAAGCTGCGGTGACCGCGGCGGACGCTCTCGATGAAGCGGGACTGGTGGTGCATGAGCGGAGCACCCGACGGGGCGACGCGGTCGCGGTCGATCGGGTCGGGCAACGGCATGCTCGCCGAGTTACCGCCGGAGCCGTACTCGAAGCTCTTGAACAGCGGGCCGAGCAGCTCCCAGTTCGCGAGGCGCCGAGCGGGCGCCGCCTGCTGGAACGCGGCGGCCGCGAAGTCGGGCGCGAGGAACGGGTTCGCGAGCATCCGCGACCGCACCGAATCGGGCACGACCTGACGCTCGGACGTGGTGACGAGCGCTGCGGGGGCCGGAGCCGGCTCCTCCTCCTCGACCTCGAATCCGGCGTCCTCGAGCATGCGTCGACGCAGCGACCGCGCGGCGTCGCTGCCCGGCTTGTCGCTCTCGAGCAGGGCGATGAGCGAGGTGTCGCGCGCGGCGGTCTTCGCGAGGATCGTTGCAACGCCGTCGAGGCGCTTCAGGATGTCGGCGCGGTCGCCGTCGGAGAGCGACGGGTCGCTCTTGGCGCGCTGGCGCTCTTCGCGCACCAGGAGGGCGATCACCTGGAATTTGGTGCGGTTCGACGGGCTCACCGCCCCGCGCTGGGCGGCGTTCTCGACCTCGCGCACGGCGCGGGCGAGGACGGGGATGAGTCCTTCGTTGTCGGCGGGACGCCCCGAGCCCTTGCGGCTGCGGGTCATCTGTGCCTGGCTCGATCGAGCCATGGTCCTCCTCAGGGGACTTCGGTGCGGGAGCCGTCTGCCCTCGCACCGCTTCCGGACCGTTCCCGCGCACGAGGCGGGCGACGGTGCCGGTCGACGATTCGAAACGAGAGGCCGTCTGAGATCCGAGCAACCCGGGCAGAGTGAGAACTCGGGGTCGAATAGGGAAGACGGACGGCTTCTCCGGTCGCCCAGTCTAGCGCATCAGCGCGCCAGATCCGCAGTGGCGGGCCCTTCGATCCGCGTGCCGTCGGCCGCGAAACGCGAGCCGTGCAGCGGACAGTCCCAACTCTTCTCCTGGTCGTTCCAGCCGAGCACCCCACCGAGGTGCGGGCATACCGCGCTGACGCGCGACGTGCGTCCCGCGACCGTGCACACTCCGACGGGCTTGCCGCCCACGTTCCCGACGACGCCCTGACCCTCGGCCGGCGTTTCGGGCGCGGATGTCGTCTCGGCGCCGACCCAGCCGGTGAGCGTCTCCTTGCCGACCTCGATGCCCGCCTTCGCCCCGCGCAGGATGCTCGGCGGGCGAGTGACGCGACTGCCGATGACGAGACCCCACCACGGGTCCTCGCCGAGCAATTCGGCGGCGATCCTCAGGCCGGAGGCGACGGCGTTCGTCATGCCCCACTTCGCGTAACCGGTGGCGAAGTAGACCCGCCCCGCCGACCGGGGCATCCAACCGGCGAAGGGCAGGGGGTTCATGGGCACGTAGTCCTGGGCCGACCACGCGTGGGTGCGCACGGCGCCCGGGAAGTACTTCGTCGTCCACTCCTCGAGGTCGTCGACCTGGCCCGCCGCGTGCGGCTCGCGGCCGACGACGTGCCCGTTGCCGCCCATCAGCAGCAGCTCTCCCGACGCGTCGCCGAAACCGTCGGCGGCGACGATGGGCGCGGTGCGGATGGACCGCGTGGGCGAGTCACCCGAGATGTACATGCCGTCGATCCCCGGGGAGTCGGCGGGCATCCGGTAGCTGATCGCGTACGAGCGGTACGGCTCCGTCTTCGCGAAGTACAACCCCCGGTCGAGGATCGGCGTCCCCGTCGCGAGGACGACCTTGCCCGCGTCGACCTCTCCCGCGTCGGAGCGGACCCGCGCGTCACCGCGGCGGGCGCCACCGCGGGCGCTCACGCCACGCACGCGGGCGTTCTCGACGAGCACGCCGCCGCGGGAGCGGAAGTCGTCGGCGAGCGCATCGAGCACCTCGATGGGGTCGATCTGCGCCTGGTCGGCGAGGCGGATGGCGCCGTAGGTGGGGAACGGCAGGTCGAGTCGGGTTTTGTCGACGGGCAGACCGAAGCGCCGGGCGGCGAGGTGCTCGTCGTCGACGGTCGCCGCGCCCTCGGGCGTGCCGGCGTAGGTGTACGCGTCCTTCACCTGGTAGTCGACGGAGTGGTCGTCGAGGTAGCGCAGCAGCCACCAGAAGCCCTCACGGTTCGACTCGACGTAGGCGACCGCGTTCTTCTTCGCGGTCTCGCCGCTCATCCGCGAGTACACGGTGCCCTGCAACAGGCTCACCTTCGCGGTGCTGCCGCCGGTGGTGAGCGCGCCCACCCGTCCGGCTTCGAGCAGGGCGACCCGCTTCCCGGCCCGCACCAGCAGCAGCGCCGTGATGAGCCCGGTGAGCCCCGCGCCGACGACCACGACGTCGAAACGCTCGCCGTCGACCGACTCCGGCGTGAGCGGCTCGCGACCCTGCAGACGTTCGGTCCTGTCGCGGCGGTCCTGCCAGAGGGAAGTCATGCGGGCGACGCTACGGACACCGCCCGAACGCCAGCCGAGCGTCCGCTGTGTGCACAGGCGCCGGCCCGCACCGTCCACGACCGTGAGTCCTCCTTCGGATTGACAAGCGTTCGAAGGGATACGAAGGTGACCTCATGACGATGTGGTCGCAGACGCCACCCGCTCCGATGCGTCGGGAGCAGATCCTCGCGATCATCGAACGCGACGGATTCGCGAAGGTCACCACCCTCAGCCAGATCTTCGGCACCTCCGAGGTCACCATCCGCGCCGACCTCGACGCGCTCGCCGCGGGGCATACCATCCAGCGGGTCCACGGCGGCGCCGTGGCGGGCCTCCGCCCCGCGGGGCTCGAGCGCAGCTACGAGCAGAACCTGCTCACCTCGTCGGGCGAGAAGCGGCGCATCGGCAAGGCGGCGGCGGGTCTCGTCGAGAGCCACCAGTCGGTGATCCTCGACGCCGGCACCACGACGACCGCGGTGGCACGCGCACTCGTGCAGCGCGAGGATCTCGAGAACGTCGTCATCATCACCAACTCGCTGAGCATCGCGCTCGAACTGGAGCCGGCGACGAACCGCTACACCGTGGTCGTGACCGGCGGCACCCTCCGAGCCCGCCAGCACTCGCTCGTCGACCCGATGGCCGACGCGGTGCTCGAACGCGTGCGCGCCGACCTCGCCTTCGTCAGCTGCAACGGCATCGACGCCGGCGACGGGGTCACGAACATGTCGCTCCCCGACGCCGATGTCAAACGCCGGATGCTCCTGAACGCATCCCGTGCCGTCGTCGTCGCCGACCACACCAAGCTCGGCGAGCGGCGTCTCAGCCGCGTCGTCCCGATCAACGCAGTCGACGTGCTCGTCACCTCGACCGAAGCCGACGCGACCGAGGTCGAGAAGCTGCGCGAGGCCGGGGTCACCGTCCTGCAGGCGTGAGGGCGGCGGCGCGCCCGACCGAGCCGAACTCGTGCATCCGCTGCTCGACGATGCGCTCCATGGCGCCCATCGCCACCGCGGTGGCGATCGACGGCTCGACCACCGACCGCTCGCGATCGGAGAACTCGCGGAGCGCCGCCGTCCACGCGAGGTGCGAGTCGGTGCCCTGATTGATCTTGCGGATGCCCGACTCGATCGCCTGCTGCTTCTGCTCGGTGTCAATCCCGTGCGACTCGGGCAGCTCGCCGCCGTGCGCGTTGATCGTGGCGACCGCCTCCCCCGGGATCGACGAACTGCCGTGCAGCACCAGGTACGTGTTCGGGAGGCGCTCCTTGATCTCGGCGATCAGTGGGATGCGCAGCCGCTGCGACCCGAGCTTCACCGACCCGTGGCTGGTGCCGACCGCGACGGCGAGCGCGTCGACTCCCGTGCGACGCACGAACTCCTCGGCCTGCTCGGGGTCGGCGAAGACGATCTCGTCGACCTCGCCGCGCACGCCCGCCTCCGCGCCGCCGATGGTGCCGAGCTCCCCTTCGACGCTGACGCCGGCGGGGTGCGCGATCTCGACGACCCGAAGTGACAGCGCCACATTGGAGTCGAAGTCGGACGGCTCATCGGTGACCTCGTCGCGGCTGGCGTCGATCATGACGCTCGAGAAGCCGGCGTCGATGGCGCGGGCGCAGTCGTCGTAGCTGCGGCCGTGGTCGAGGTGCAGCACCGCGGGCACGTCGTCGAACGACACGACCACCTCGCGCAGCCGCGCCCACCACCACGCCTCGTCCTCGTACGCCGCCATCCCGGCGATCGCCTGGACGATCACGGGCGACCCGGTGCGGCGGGCTGCGGTGAGCACGGCGTACGCCTGATTCAGGTCGGACACGTTGAACGCCCCGACCGCGTATCCCCCGGCCTCGGCCGCTGCCAACGACTGCGCGAGCGTCTGAAGCACTGTCGATCCCCTCTTCCTGTCGCGTTCCGGTCAGAGCGACGACGTGATGCCGAGCGAGGCGTAGTCGAGCACGATCGGCTTGTCGGTGAGCGCCCGCGCGTAGGCCTGCACCTTCGCGGCCGACTCGACGGCGACGGACGTCTTGAACGCGTCGCGGAGGTTGTCGCCGACGGTGAGCAGACCGTGGTTCGCCCACACCACCGCGTTGAGGTCACCCATCACGTCGCACATGGCGTCGCCGAAGCCCCAGTTGTTGCTGAGGGTGAACGGCATGATCGGCACGTCGCCCTTCGTGTAGATCACCATGTTGACGAGGGTGCCGAGAATCGGCTCCCCCACCACTCCCCACACGTTCGCGAAGACCGGTTCCGTGTGCACGATGGCGTTGACGTCGGGGCGGCGCTTGTAGGTGGCGAGGTGCACGGTCACCTCCGACGAGGGCTCGTGCGGTCCGTCGATGACGGCGCCGTCCCAGTCGACGAGCACGATGTCGTCGGCGGTCATCCGGTCGTACTCGAGGTCGGTCGGAGTGATCAGGAACCGGCCGTCCTGACCCGGCACGCGGATGCTGATGTTGCCCTGCGTGTTGAAGTTGAGCCCGTACTGCATCGAGCGGAGGCAGTAGTCGAGGATCTCCTGACGGGCGGCGGCGATGTCGAATTCGACGAGGGTGTCGGTCATGTCGGTTGTTTCTCTTCCTGATGGTGCGTGGCTGGTGTTCGGCTGTGGTGGTCGGCGCTGGTTGTCGGTCAGGTCTCGGATCTGGATGTGGCGGCGCGCACGGCGTGCGGTCCAGCTCGGAGGGCTCGATCGAGTGATCGCGTCGCGTCGTAGAGCCCGGAGTAGAGGGACCGTTGCGCGTCGTACCAGTCGCGGTGGGCGGATGTCGGCGTGGCCGCCGCGCGGGTCTGCGGTTCGGGAAGGGCGTCGGGTCCGGAGAAGATGCCGATGCCGATGCCCGCGGCGAGCGCCGCTCCCCTTGCGCTGGCGTGACCGGGGGTCGGAACGAGCGGGACCCCGGCCGCTTCGGCGCGGGCGGCGAGTGCGCGCGGGTTGTGAGCGCCGCTGCCGACGGCCCTGATCTCGCCGGGCGCGATGCCCGCGACGTCGAGCGCGTCGACGATCTTGCCGAGCTCGAACCCCGACGCCTCGAGGAAGGCGCGCACGAGCTGAGGCCTCGTCGTGCCGAGCCGGAGCCCGTGCACCGTGCCGAGCGCGGCCGGGTCGTTGTCGAGGGTGCCGGATCCGACCAGGTAGGGCAGCACGAGCAGTGCGGGCGGCTCGTCCGCGAGGTCGTCGAGGAGCGGACCGAGCTCCGACTCGTTCGCTCCCATGAGTTCGGCCAGCCAGACGAGAGCCCACCCTCCCGCGGCCGTGCCGGCGAGGGTGATCCAGTGGTCGTCGGCGATCGGGTAGCTGGCGAAGCCGGTCGGGCGCGACCACTGCGGGCGCAGCCGGGTGCCGAGGGTGAGGCAGTCGCTCGACCCGAAGGAGTAGGAGGACGCCCGCCCGATCCGTCCCCCTGCGCCGAGGTAGGCCGCGGCCTGGTCGTGCATCCCCGCCACGACGACGACGCCGTGCGGGAGCCCGAGCCGGTCGGCGACGTCGTCGCCCATCCGGCCGATGGGGTCGAAGGAGCCGACCACGCGCGGCAGCGCCGTTTCGTCGATGCGCCGTCCTCCCGCGCGGTGCAGCGCGTCGAGGAGGCGCTCCGACCACGCCCTCGCGCCGACGTCGTAGACCCCGGTGCGGGCGGCCATGCTCATGTCGATCGCGGCGATGCCGGTCCACCGTTCGGCGAGCAGGTCGCCGAAGCAGCGGTAGCGGGCGTCGCGCGCCTCGCCGAGAAGGCCGGCGGACATCTTGAAGCCGGCGAACATCGGATGCAGCGGCTGCCCCGTGATCGCGGTGAAGGCTTCGTCGCCGACGTCCTCGCGGACCACGTCGGCGAGGGTTCCGCCGCGCGGGTCCATACTCACCGGCGCCCGCGAGACGGACGAGCTCCCGTTCAGGGCGACGTACGCCTCGCCGAGAACGCTGAACGACAGGGCCTCGACCGGATCGGCACGGGTATCGCCGGCGACGATCGCGACGACCTGCTCGACGGCAGCGACGACCTCGGCGGCATCGAGCTCGACGGCGGCGCCCTCCCTGTGCAGGGCGTAGGAGCGGGCGCGGGAGGCGAGCTCGCGTCCCCCGCGGTCGTAAGCGGCGGCGCGCACTCCGCTCGTGCCGATGTCGACCCCGAGCAGGCTCACTTGATCGCTCCGGCGAGCCCGTTGACGAGGTAGCGCTGCACGAGCAGGAATACCACGATGACGGGGATCGAGATGAGCACCAGGATCGCGAACAGCGCGCCCGGCTGGCTGAGGAAGATGCCGCGATAGGCGAGCGGAATCAGCGTGAGCGGCTTGAGCGAGTTGTCCGACAGGGTGACGAGCGGCAGCAGGAAGTCGTTCCAGGACATCATCGTCTGCCAGATGATGACCACCGCAAGCGCCGGACGCCCCAGCGGCCAGTAGATGCGCCAGAAGATCTGCCACTTGCTCGCGCCGTCGATGAGCGCCGCCTCGTAGGTCTCGTGCGGGATCGCGAGGTAGGCGGTGCGGATCGTGATGACCGCGAACGGCAGACCGAGCGCCGTGTAGACGAGCACGAGTCCGATGAGCGAGTTGTAGAGACCCATCGACTGCAGGATCTTGAAGGTGGCGACGACGGTGGCCGAGACCGGCAGCACGAGGGCGAGGATCAGTCCGCCGAAGATCACCGCCTTCAGCGGCACCTTCAGCCGGGCCAGGGCGAACGCCGCCATCGAGCCGAACAGCGCGACCAGAGCGACCGACGGCACCGTGATCAGGATGCTGTTCAGCAGGTTGATGAAGATGGGGTTCTGGTTCCAGATGTTGATGTAGTTCGCGAACGACGGCTCGGCCGGGAACAGCCCGAACGCGGTGGTCGAGGGGTTCGACGGCGGCATCAGGGACAGGCCGACGGTCATGACGAGCGGGATCAGCCACAGCACCGCGACGGGCACGAGCACGTAGTGCAGCCAGCGCGGCGGGCGGCCGATCCGGCTGCCGCGACGGTGCCGCGGGATCTCGGATGTCGGCAGGGGGCCGCCCGGGTGCGGCTCGCGTCCGAGCGTGCGGGGACGGTCCGTCGTTGCGGTCATTTCTCTTCTCCGCTGATGAATCCGGCGCCGAACACCCGCACCATCGACAGCGAGCTGACGACGGCGATGACGAGCAGCACGACGCTGATGGTGGAGGCGTATCCGACGCTCTGCAGCTGGAACGCTTGCTGGAAGGCGTAGGTGGGCAGCATCTCGGACGCGTGGTTCGGGCCTCCCTGCGTGAGCACGTAGACGAGCTCGAAGGTCTTCAGCGACCCGATGATGCCGAGCAGCACGAGGGAGAGGGTCGTCGACTTCAGCAGCGGGAAGGTGATGCGCACCGTGCGCTGGAATCCGTTCGCGCCGTCGATCTTCGCCGCCTCGAGCAGCGACGGGTCGATCAGCTGCAACCCCGCCAGGTAGAAGAGCATCGAGAAGCCCGTCCACATCCAGATGTTGACGACGATGATCGCGAAGATCGCCGTGTCGGGGTTCGACAGGTAGTTGGCGGTGAGGAAGTCGAGCCCGGTCGCCCGACCGACCTGCGCGATCGAGCCGTTGAACGGGTCGAGCAGCCGCTGCCAGACGATGCCGACGACGACGGGCGAGAGGATCGCGGGGATGAAGAAGATCGCCCGGTAGACGTTGGAGGCGAAGATGCCCTGGTTGAGGGCGATCGCGAGCAGGAACCCGATGAGCGCCTGCGGCACGATCGTGAGGGGGATCCAGTACGCCGAGTTGCGCAACGTCGTCAGGAAGATCGGATCCTGGAAGAGCCGGATGTAGTTGTCGACGCCGGCGAAGACGCCCGCGTTGACGCCGTCCCAGTCGAGGGTGCTGGCCTGCAGGTTGAACACGATCGGGTAGACCACGAACACGGCGAAGAGCACGATCGCGGGAAGCAGGAAGGCGAGGCCCTGCGCGTTCTGCCGCAGCCGTGAGCCGAGCGGTTTCTTCGGCGCCGCGGCGGTGTTGCGGCGGGCCGAGACCCGTCGGCGAACGGCGGGCCGAGCTGTCGTGGTGGCGGACATCTCTCTCCTTGGAGCTCTAGAGGAGGTGGGGACGGGCCCGGCGCCCGCTCGTGAGGAGCGCCGGGCCCGTCCTGCTTCGAGGGCGGTGGGTCAGCCGAGGCTGTCCTGAACGGCCTGCACCGAGGCGGCCGCCTCCTCCGGAGTCTGGTCACCGGTGGCGACCGCGGCGAGCGCGTCGGCGACGGCCTGGTCGAGCGCCGGGTCCTTGAAGTAGCGGCTGTACTGCACCTGCGGCAGCCAGTCGTTCACGAAGGTGTTCCAGATCTCCTCCTGCTTGTCGCTCGTGAACTCGGACGGCGCGAGACCGGTGACGGCCGGGACGTCGTTCATGGTGTCGACGAGCTTCTGCGCCCCCTCACCGGCGATGAAGTCGGTGAGCACCTTGCAGGCGAGGTCGGGGTTCGCGGAGTCCTTCGAGATGCCGAGGGCGACGTCGATGCCGCCGACGAACTGCGACTCCGGCGCGCCGCCCGGGATGGTTGGGAAGAGGAAGGGCTCGTAGCCCTCCATGCCGACGGACAGGGGCGGGATCGACGACTGGTCCTTCGTGGGGTCGGACTGTTGGATCCACCAGGCGCCGAGCGGGATCATCGCCGCGTTGCCGGCCTCGAACTGGTTCGCGCCCGACGGGTAGGCGTCGAGCCCGATGGCGCCGTCTTGGGCGATGCCGTCGGTGAACAGCTTGCCCCAGTAGTCGAACGCTTCGACGATCTGCGGGTCGGTCCACGATCCGGTGCCGTCCTCGGCCTCGTAGACGAGTCCGGGGGCGATGTTGTTCGCGATCTGCAGGAACACGACGTTGCGAAGCCACGAGTCCTTCGCCGGCAGCAGGAAGGGCGCGTAGCTCTCGCCCTGCAGCGCGGTGGTCGCCGCGGTGAGTTCGTCCCAGGTGGTGGGGACGGCGACGCCCTTGGCATCGAGGATCTCGGTGTTGGCCCACAGGTTGACGGTCTGGGTGAGGATCGGCAGGGCGTAGAAGTTCTCGTCGCCGTCCGGGTTGCCCATGCGGGCCTGGTCGATGCCGATCGGGTAGAACTTGCTCTGCCAGTCGTCGCCCCACGTGTCGACCGCGCAGTCCTGCAGCGGCATGAGGTAGTCGCGGTACTGCTGGGTGAGGGCGCCGGGCTGCAGGCCGACGATGTCGGGCATGGTGCCCGAGCTCGCGCGGGTCTGCAGGTCGACGATGTACTCCGGGTAGTTGAAGATCGTCGCGTCGATGGTGGTGTCGGGGTTCGCCTCGGTGAAGGCGGCGATCATGGCCTGGGTGGTCTGCTCGACGGGGCTCCACGAGCGGAAGGTGACGGTGTTCGCGTCTCCTCCGGTGGTGCCGCCGGACGCGCCGCCGGCACAGGCGGCGAGCGAAATGCCGACCACCGCGGCGCCGGCGATGACGGCCGTTCTGCGCAGCTTCATTGCTGTGTCCTCTCTACAACTGTGTATGACGAGCCTCTTGGGGCTCGTGGCCGCAACGTTACGACTCTTGCCTTTCCCGCCTCACCGTTTCGGGACTGCTTCTGCCCTAGTTTTTCTCCTTCTTGCTTTCCGGCAGCGAACGGCTTTCGATTACGCAACCCCAGCCGACCCGGCGGGCTCGCTCGCTGCGCAGCGGTGAAATCGATTCGACGACCGGTAGAGTGCCACCACTTCAGTTCCACGGAGAGGACGGTCGATGGCGACGATCTACGAAGTGGCGGCCCGCGCAGGCGTGTCGCCCGCCACCGTGTCCCGCCTCTTCAACGGCTCTTTCGTCTCCGCCGACAAAGCCGACTCGATCAGGAGGGCTGCCGCGGAGCTGAATTTCACGCCCAATCGCACGGCACGACGGTTGCGCAAGCAGTCGTCGGAACTCATCGCTCTGCTGATCCCCGACGTCGAGAACCCGTTCTTCACCGCCCTGGCCCGCGGCGTCGAGGACAGGGCGCAGCAGGCCGGCTTCTCACTGGTGCTCTGCAACACCGACGACGATCCCGGCAAGGAGGAGCACTATCTCGACATCGCGGCGTCGGAGCAGATGGCGGGCGTCATCCTCACGCCGACCGCGGGCGAGGTGGATCTCGGCGCCATCGCAGCACTCGGGCGTCCGGTGGTGGCGGTCGACCGCACGACCCCGTACCCGGTGGATGCGGTCAAGATCGACAACAGGGCGGTCGGTATCGCCGCGACCGGCGCGCTCTTCGACGCGGGATTCCGCCGAGTGGCGTGTATCGCCGGGCCGGCCGGCATCGAGGCGACCGAGGAGCGGTACCTCGGCTGGCGAGAGGTCGCGACCGCCCGTGGCGGCGGCGACCTGGACGGATTCCTGCAGCATGCGAATTATCGGGTCGATGGTGGGCGCAGCGCGATGCAGCGGCTGCTCGAGTTACCCGTGCCGCCCGACGCCGTCGTCACGACCAACAACCTCATGGCCGTCGGCGCACTCCAGGTCCTCGCGGAGGCGGGGATCTCGCCGCGGGAACTCGGTGTCGCCGTAGTCGGCGACCTGCCCTTCACCACTTTGACTCCGGATGCGGTCGCTCAGGTGCACCTCCCCGCGAGGCACCTCGGAACGACCGCGGCGGCGATGCTTCTCGACCGTATCGGGGGCGACTCCCAGCCTCCCCGCACCGTCGTGCTGCGAGGAGAGCTCCGCGCGGGATAGGCCCGCAACCGGGCCCTGACCGACCCCACCGCGGAATCGATATCACGGCTACAGAACGCCCCACACTGGGGCGCGAGGAATCTTTCCTCGACCTCTTGACGAAATCGATTTCTTGCAATTCACTGTCGTCAACCGATTCTCAACGAAGAGAGGACGCACCACGACATGTACCGACGCTCCCGTTCGCTCGCGGCAGTCGGCGCGGCTACCGCGCTCACCGCCGCTGCCCTGGTGGGCTGCTCGAGCAGTCCCGACTCCTCGACCGACGGCGACTCCCTTGAGGTCGTCTACTGGAACTATGGACCCGCCGCCGAGGCCGGGAACCAGGCGACGGCCGACGCCTTCACCGCCGCCAACCCCGACGTCGATGTGACCCTCACCCCTGTGGCGGGTGAGAACTGGGGCACCTACTACGCGAACGTGGCAACGCTCATCGCCGGCGGCAAGAAGCCCGACCTCATGCTCATCTCCGGTGAGGGGGCGCAGTTCGTACACAGCAACGATCTCGTGCTCCCGATCAACGACTACCTCGATGAAGACCCGGAGGCCGAGGCGCTCATCGATGACATCGCTCCAGGACTGGTCGACGGGTTCACCGTCGACGGCGACATCGTCACCCTCACCAACGCGTGGAACGACATGGTCGTGTACTACAACACTGATGCCTTCGCTGCCGCCGGCGTCGAACCTCCGAGCGCCGACTGGACGTGGGACGACTTCAAGTCCACTGCCGAGCAGCTGACGGCCGACACCGACGGAGACGGCACGTCCGACCGTTACGGCTTCACCTGGGCGAGCAACGAGATCTTCCCCGGCATCATGCCCTGGGTCGCCAACGCGGGCGGCAACCTGACGAGCGACGACGTCTGTGAGGCGACCGTCGACACAACCGAGGTCACCGAGGCGGTCACGTTCCTGAAGACCCTGATCGACGAGGGGACGGCGCCAGCGCCCATGCCGATGAGCGACGTGTTCACCCGCTTCCAGAACGGGCAGATCGCGATGTTCGGCGCCGGTCGCTGGCCGATCGGCACCTTCGTGCCAGCCGGGTTCACCGCGTTCGACGTCCAGCTGTATCCGTCGGGCGAAACCTACAAGACCGTGTTCGGCGGGTCCGGTTACCCCATCCTCAAGTCGTCGGCGAACCCGGATCTGGCGTGGGAGTACCAGAAGTTCACCGTCAGCGACGAGATCGAGCAGCAGTACGTCGGTACCCCGGATGCACCCGGCGACTCGATCCCGTCCCGACGGTCGATCGCCGCGACCATCAGCGAGGTCGGAGTTCCGCCGCAGAACTCGGACCTGTACTACGCGAGCATCGACGATCACGAGACCCTCGTGCCCTATCCCGCGCCTGCGAAGTACAGCGAATTCGAGTCGACCGTGCTCCGCTTCCTGCAATTGATCTTCGCCGGCGAGACTCCGGTCGCGGACGGCCTCGCCGACCTGCAGACCGAGCTCGAGACGATCGTCACCTGCTGACCCCGGCACCGATCGACCAGGCAGATCGATGACCACCAGCACGCTCCGCAGGACCGGGGACGGCGGCGACCTCGCCGTCGCCCCCGGGCCGCGGCCCCGCCCTCGACGTCGTGGCGACGGCAGGGCGGCGGCGGCGTTCCTCGCGCCGTCCGTCATCACCTTCTCGCTCTTCGTCCTCATCCCTGCGCTCGGCGTCATCCTGCTGAGCTTCTTCGACTGGAACCTGCTGAGCGACGGCACCTTCATCGGTGCCGAGAACTTCCTCCGGCTCGTCGGCGACGCGCGACTCTGGTCGGTCTACGGGTCGACCGTGTTCATGGCCGTCGCGATCCTCCTCGTCAACGTCGTCGTGGGCCTTCTGCTCGCGGTGCTGCTCGAGGTGCGGATGCCGAGATGGGTGCGCGGCGTATTCCGGCTGTCGTTCCTCTTCCCGTTCGTCGTCTCCTCGTCGGCGGTGGCCCTCATTTGGCGCTTCCTGCTCAATAAGGACCTGGGGCTCGTGAACTACTGGCTCGGCCTCGTGGGTATCGATCGGATCGACTGGCTGGGCTCGTCGGTATTCGCGCCGATCTCGGTCATCATCGTCAGCTCGTGGAAGACGATCGGCTTCTCGATCCTCATCTACATCGCAGGCTTGCAGGCGATCCCGAACGAGTTGAAGGAGGCGGCCATCATGGACGGTGCGAACGCGTGGACTCGGTTCTTCCGCATCACACTGCCGCTGCTGTCGCCGACCGTGTTCTTCCTGATCGTCATCAACACGATCAACTCGTTCCAGCTCTTCGCGGAGCCGCGGGTGCTCACCCAGGGCGGCCCGGGCGACTCCAGCCGCACGATCGTGCAGTACATCTACGACCAGGCGTTCGGCAACTTCGACCTCGGCTACGCGTCGGCGATCGGCATCACGCTCATGGTCGTGCTGATCGCGTTGACTGCGATCCAGTTCCGCCTCTCTCGCAGATGGACCTTCTACGGATGATCGAGACCGCACTCCCCCGGTATTCACGGCGCCGGCGCCGTGCAGCGTCGCCGTTCGCCTCGATCGTGAGCTTCGCCATCCTGGTGGTCGCCGCTCTCGCGATCGCCGCTCCGTTCGTCTGGATCTTCCGCGGCGCCCTGTCCGGAAGCGACGCCGAGCTCTACCGACTCCCCCCGACGCTGTTCATCGAGAACCTGACCCTCGCGAACTTCGGCAAGGTCACCGAGCAGGTTCCCTATATCCAGTTCATCGCCAATTCGCTGATCGTGGCGACGACGGTGACGGCCGCTCAGCTCATCACCTGCTCCACTGCGGGCTATGCGTTCGCTCGGCTGCGATTCCGCGGCAAAGATGCGATGTTCGCGGTGGTCATCGGGTCGCTGATGATCCCCATCCAGGTGACCATCGTGCCCCTGTTCCTCGTGATGTCGAAGCTCGGCCTCACCAATACTTTGTGGTCGCTGATCCTGCCCGGCATCTTCAGCGCCTTCGGCGTCTTCCTGCTGCGGCAGCACTTCATGTCGCTGCCCTACGAGCTCGAGGAAGCCGCGAAGATCGACGGGGCGGGTCACGCCCGCACCTTCTTCCAGGTGATCCTGCCTCTGTCGGGTCCTTCGCTCGCGACACTCGGCATCCTCTGCTTCACCTACTGGTGGAACGACCTGCTGCTGCCGCTGGTGATGATCAGCGACACCGAGAAGCAGACGCTGCCGGTCGGTCTGGTGCTGCTCGCCGGCCGCTTCTCGACCGGATCGCTCGGCACCATCGCCGCCGGCATCACGCTCGCGATCATCCCGGTGCTCGTGGTCTTCATCGCCGCGCAGCGCTACGTCGTCCAGTCCATCGCGTCGAGCGGGTTGAAGCTCTGATGTCGGCGAAGACAGGTCTCGACACCTTGCTCGACTCCGGCGTCGGCGAGCGCGGGCTGGCCGCGCTGCTTCGCTTCGCGGCACTGGCCTACTGGCGAGAGCTCCCCCGCGCTCTCGTCGCCGGCGCGGTGCTTCTGCTCGCCGCGGCGCCGCCGCTCATCGCTGCCGTCACGGCCGCTCCCGGCTGGCTCGTCGCCCTCGCCGCGTTGCCGATCGCGCTCGCCGCGACGGGTGCCGCCCGTTTCGCGGCGACGCTGGCGAGGGGCGACCGAGCCCGACTCCGGGATCTTCTCGCCATCGACCCCGTCCTCGCGGCGGTCGGCGTGGCCGCGCTGGTCCTCTGCGCGAGCGCCCTAGACGCACCGGGAGCGTCTCCCCTGGCCGGGGCGATCGGGGCGGCGATCCTGGTCCTCGTCGCCCCGATGGCCGTCGGGTACGGAGCGGTTCGCGGGCGGCGCGGGTTCGCGGCGGTCCGTGGTGGCCTGATCCTCATCGCGTTCCGCCCGTCATGGGCGCTCACGCTGGCCGCGATGGCCTGCCTCGGCGGCTTCGCCGTGGTCGCCACCGCCGGAGTGCTCGCCGTCGTCGTGCCGACGCTCCTCCTCGTGATCGTGGCCGGCGCCGTGTCGAGCCTTCTGCTCACCATCGAGCGCATCCAGGCGGGTCCGTGACGACCGGGCCCCTTCGTCCGCATCGCATCCCTGTTCTTCTCGACCGCCGCGCGGCGTGCGCCTGGTGCGCCGCGCGGCCCTACCCGGAGGGCGCCCGCCCGTGACAACCTCAGCTCAGAACCTCGCCGCGCCTGCGGTGTCGGCGCTCGGTGCGCCCGAGTGGTGGGCCTCGTCCCGCCGCCGCGTCTTCTACGACGCGCACACCCCCGACTGGACGGACCCGTACCAGCGCGGCGGCGTCGCCGATCCGAGCTTTCCGGTGCTCCGCGACGTCGACCCGGAGACCGACATGGCGGTGCTCGCGGACGCCGGCGCCGATTCGGTGGTGCTGTTCGCCAAGTGCCAGTACGGCAACGCCTACTATCCGACGGACGTGGGGCGACGGCACGCGGCGCTGCGCGGTCGCGACCTTTTCGGCGAGCATCTCGCGGCGGCGCAGCGACGGGGGATGCGGGTCATCGCGTACTACTCGAACATGTGGGACACCGCCGCGGCGGGCCAGCATCCGCAGTGGCGGCTCGAACCGCTTCCGTCGCGCGGGAGCACGGGCCGGTGGCCCGCCCTGTGCCTTCTGAGCGGGTACCGGCGCCGCGCCCTCGATCAGGTGCGGGAGATCGCGCGCCGGTACCCGATCGACGCGCTGTGGAGCGACATCCTCACGGCGGGACCGTGCTCCTGCCCCCGGTGCCGCGCGGCGTTCGCTCTCGAGTACGGCCGGGACATGCCCGAGGATCGGGACGACGAGGGCTGGGTCGACCTGGTGCACTTCTCCCAGCGCACCATCGGCGACTACCTCGCCGAGCAGAGGGCGGTGCTGCTCGAGGAGCGGCCGGACGCCGCCCTCATTCCGAACTTCTACGCCACGACCTTCGTCGACGCGGTGCTCGGTCTCACCACCGGGCACCTCGACCTGGCCGATATCGGCTCGAGCGAGGGATACACCGACTGGCACGGACTCGGCTTCCCGAGTTTCGCGGCCTCGTACATCCAGGCGGGCATGCTGGGGCGGCCGAGCGAAGTGCTGGTGAGTCGCTTCGTGCACACCTGGGACTTCACGTTGCGCTCCGAGGCGCAGCTGAGGTTCGAGGCGTTCACCGTCGCGGCGCGCGGCTCCACCGTGACCGTCGACGACCAGCCGGGTGGCACCGGAGCGATCGATCCCCAGGTCTACCGGAGGCTGGCGCCGGTGTTCCGCCGGATCGCGGAACGGACCCCGTGGTCGGTGAACTCCCGCCCAGAGCGCTACAGCGCCCTCTGGGTGGGGCAGCGCGCCCGCGAGGTCGAGAGCGCGACCGGCGCCGCCGAGGCGCCGAGCATCGGCGAGCAGTCCGCGCAGTTCCCGCCGAGCGAACGGCGCGACTCCCCGAGCGACCTCGTCGCGGCCGTCACGGGCAGCTACCGCGCGCTCGTCGAGGCGCACCTTCCGGTCGGGCTTCTCGACGAGCGGGCGAAGAGCCTGGCCACGCTGGGCGAGCATCGCGTGCTGGTCCTGGCGGACCTGCTCACGCTCGGCGACGACGAGTTCGTGGCGATCGAGAGATTCGTGCGCGCCGGCGGCGGTCTCGTCGTCACCGGAGAGCTGGCCGTCTCACGAGAGCACGGCTCGCCGATCGGAGCCGCCGCGCTCACCCGGCTCCTCGGGGTGGAGTACGGGGATCGAAGCGGCTTCAGCTACCCGTATCTGCGCATCGCCGACGATCTCGCGGGCACCGCCGGCGGCGCGACCATTCCCCGGACGATCCCCCACTACGGTCGCGTGCGCGCCCTGCACCCGGTCGGTCAGGGCTCCCGGGTGCTCGCGCACCGCACCGACCCGGTGCTCGAGACGGACGACGCCACCTACTGGCACAACAACCAGCCGGCGCCGGGGCTCCGCACGGAGGTGCCCGTCATCGTGGAGAGCCGGTACGGGCAGGGCACGGTGATCGTGTCCGCCGCGCGACTCGGCAACAACCACGCGAGGCTCGGGCACGCGGCGTACGGGGACCTGCTCGCCGCACTCGTCCGTCGCGCGGCGGGCACCGCTCCGTCGGTGGGGATCGTCGGATCGCATCGCGCGACCGAACTCGTCGTCGGCGAGGTCGGGGACGCCCTCGTCGCGCACCTCGTGACGGGGTACCCGGTGGCGCGGCTCGACATCCCGGCGGCGCAGCAGCCGGCGGCGATCGAGGATGTCGCGTCGATCGCCCGCCTGACGCTGACGGTGCCGGAGCGCATCGTGACGGCGGCGAGGATCCGCGACGGCCGGGAGGTCGACCTCGGCATGGTCCCGCACTCGGGCCTCGTGGAACTCACCGACCTCGACGACTGGGAGACCCTCGTCTTGCGCTGAGCCGACCCGGCGGGTGCACGGATCAGGAGTTCGTCCACGGATCAGGAGTTCTGGACGGATCGCTCCTGATCCGTGTGCGAGTTGCCCGGTTTTCGGCCGGATCTCCTGATCCATGCACACGAAAGGGCGGGAGACGTCGACCGTCTCCCGCCCTCCGCACGTGCGGACTACTCCGATCAGAGTCGCGGAGCGGCTCCCGTCAGCACTCCAGGGAAGTACTTGCCGGTGATCTTGCCGCTCTCGACGGCCTCCTCGTTCGCGAGACGCGCGGCCTCCTGCTCACGGGCGACCTTCTCGGGGTCGCGGTGAAGCGACGCTCCCTGCGCGAGGAGGAGGTCGGCGACGACGGGGTACGGCACCTCGCGGGGCTGCTCGTCGCGCAGCGCCGACGAGGCGGCGAGCGCCCCGGCGGCGTGCCCGATGCCCATCGCACCACCCTGGGTGCGCAGCGAACCGTGAGCTTCGTGCGTCGCCGAGATCGCGCGTCCCGCCATCACGAGCCCGTTGAGTCGCACCGGGATGAGGGTGCGCAGCGGGATGTCGTACGAGTCCTGCGGGTCGGCCCAGACGCCGCCGCCCTGGTACCCCTCCTTGCCCTTCAGGTTGTGGATGTCGACCGGGAAGTAGCCGCGCACCACCACGTCGTCGTGCTTGCGGCCGTAGAGCACATCCTCACCGGTGATGACGTACTCGCCGGTGATGTGGCGGGACTCGCGGATGCCGACCTGCGTGCCGGTGCCCGCGAGGTAGGCGTTCTCGAATCCGGGGATGTGCTTGATGATGAACCGCGACAGCGACATCACCTGGCGGCGCCCATCGATCTCGCCCTGCGTGATCGACTCGGCCGACCGTCCGTCGACACCGGCGATGCGGGTCGAGTTGAAGTGGATCAGTCCCGGGTGGGTCGTCGTGAGGAACAGGATCGAGTCGCGGCCGAGGTAGAGCTCCTCGCTCGCGAGCCCCTCGGCGACGAGGTCGAGGAAGCCCTGGCCCACGAAGTGCGTCTGCTGCAGGTCGTCGGCGAACGGCTTCAGTGCGACCATCTCGGAGGCCCACTCGAAGTCGTCGAGGTGGTCGTCCATGTACTGCTTCAGCCGCTCGGTGTCGACGTTGCCCATGTCGAACATGAGCGTCGACGGCTGCGAGACGCCGAAGTCGTTGCCGACGGTGTGCTCGGCTCCGGCGAGCGCCGCGACGTCGCCGTCTCCGGTGGCGTCGACGACGACCTTGCTCGAGTAGGCGGTCTTGCCCGACTTGTTGGCCACCTCGACGCCCGTGAGGGTGTCGCCCTCGACGAGCACATCCGAGACGAAGGAGTGGAAGAGCAGGTCGACGCCCGCTTCCTGCAGCATCTGGATCGCGGTCCACTTGTAGTACTCGCGGTCGTAGAAGCCGAGGTACGCGCCGCTGCCGTGCGGGTTGGTGCACCGCAGGTGGCCGGTCGAGCCGCCGGCGACGCGCATCCGCTCGACGAATTCCTCCGGGATCCCGGCGATGACGCGCTCGTCACCGAAGTGCATCGGCGAGATCGGTCCGAGCCAGGCCGAGGTGGCCATGCCGCCGACGAAGCCGTAGCGCTCGATGAGCAGGGTCCGCGCGCCGGCGCGTCCGGCGGCGATCGCAGCGATGAAGCCGGAGGGGCCGCCGCCGCAGACGATGACGTCGTAGTCGGTGTTCGCTCGTGTCATGAGTGGTCTTTTCCTTCGTGAGGTTGTCGACGCGGGGCGCCTGTCGGCGCCCCGCGTCGAGGGTGATCAGTTGTAGTTCTCGGCGACCTGGTCGAGCTGCTCGGCGGCGTCCGCTCCTTCGAACACGACCCGCTGACCCGCGGTGACGAGGGCGTCGGAGAGTTCGCTGAAGTTCGGCGACACCGGGTTCGGGCGGCCGAAGTCGACGACGTAGTCGCGCCAGGTGGCGAGCTCCGCCGCGTTCGGCAGCGCCTGCACCTCGGCCGAGTCGTAGACCGAAGACAGCACCGGCAGCACTCCCGCCGCAGCGAACTTCGCCTGCGATTCGGCCGACGTGTAGTACTGGATGAAGTCCCAGGCGGCGTCGGCGTCGGATGCTCCGGCGCCGATGGCGAGGGTCTGCCCGGCGACCGGCGTCTGCAGCGGCGTGCCCGCCGTGTCGGACGGCATGGGCACGGTCTGCAGGTTCTCGCCGATCCCCTCACCGGAGCGGGCGGCGCCCACACGGTAGGAGCCCTCGATCGCCATCGCGATGGTGCCGGCCTTCACGCCGTTCACGACCTCGTCGGCACCCATGCTGAGCACCTCGTCACCGAACGCGCCCTTGTCGTGCAGCTCGGTGAAGTAGTCCATCGCTTCGACACCGGCGGTGTCGTTGAAGACCGCCTCGTCGCCGTCGAGGATCTCGCCGCCGTTGCCCCAGGTGAAGGGGATGAACTTCTCCATGAAGTCGGCGCCGAGGCCCGCGTTGCTGAAGCCGACCGCGAGTCCGGTCTTGCCGGTCTGCTGCAGCGCCGCCGCAGTGTCGCCGAGCTCGTCGAGCGTGGTCGGCACCTCGAGGCCCGCCTGCTCGAGCAGGTCGGCGCGGTACCAGAGCAGCCAGGCCCTCGTCTCCCACGGCATCGCCATGATCTCGTCGTCGAAGGTGACGCCGTCGACCGGGAAGAGGTAGTCGTCGCCGAGCTCGTCGAGCAGCGGCTGCGCGTACTCGGTCATCGGCTGCACCGTCTTCGCCGCGACGTGCGTCGGAAGCTGGTTCGAGTAGATGTTGATGAGGTCGGGGCCGTTGTTGCTGGCGGTCGCCTTGATGACCTCGGCGTCGATCTTCGCGTAGTTGATCGACCGGACCGTGACGGTGATGCCGTCGCTCTGCTCGTTGTAGGACTCGACGATGTCCTTCAGCGCCGCGCCGCGAGGGTCGTCGGGGCTGTTGGGGTCGAGGAACGTCCACATCTCGAGTTCCTTCGCACCGTCGGTGCCGCCGCTGTCACCGCCGTCCGATGCGCCGCCGCAGGCGGCGACGGAGACGGTGAGTGCTGCGGCGAGTGCTGCGGCCGCGACGTTGCGGACCATGCCTCTTCTCATGGGAGGGCCTTTCTCTCGTTGTTCTCTGGTGGTTGGGGTGGGAGGGCGGGCGTCAGCCCTTGGTCGCACCGGCCGAGAGGCCGGCGACGATTCGTCTCTCCATGAGCACGAAGACGAGGATGATCGGGATCACCGTGACGACGACCGCCGCCGTGAGCTGACCCCAGACGACGCCGTACTGGGAGAGGTAGTTGTAGAGACCGACGGCGACGAGGCGCCGTTCGTCGGTCGAGATGAGGGTCGAGGCGATGAGGAAGTCGTTCCAGACGTAGATGAACGAGATCACCGCGGCGGCCGCGACGCCGGGGACGGCGAGCGGGAAGATCAGCTTCGTCATGACCCGCCAGTGCGAGGCGCCGTCCACTCGGCCGGCCTCCTCGATGGAGTCCGGGATCGACTCGAAGAAGCCCTTCAGCATCCAGATCACCGTCGGGATCTGCCACGCCGTGTAGACGATCACCATGATCGCGTAGCTGTCGTAGAGCCCCAGGTTGACGGCGATGAAGTAGAGCGGGACGAGGATCGCGATGCCCGGGATCATGCTCGTCATCAGGATCAGGAACATGCTCGCCGTCTTGCCGCGGAACCGGAATCGTGCGGCGGCGTACGCTCCGAAGATCGCGACGATGATGGTGGCGACGACCGTGAGTCCCGCGACGAGCAGCGTGTTGCCGAGGTAGACCGGGATCTTCGACTCGAACAGCACGAGCCGGTAGTTCTCGAAGGTGAACTGCGCGGGGATCCACCCGCTGTCGCTGAGGGTCGCGCTCTCGGACTTGAACGAGGTCGACAGCCCCCACAGAAGCGGGATGATCGCGAACAGCGACGCGGCGACGAGCCCCACGTAGGTGAGGGGGTTCGGCTTGCCTCGGCGGCGGCGACGCCTCGCGGCGGCTGTGCGGGCGGTGGCGCCTGCGTCGGAGACGCCCGCGTGGATGGGGTGGGCGGGTGCGGTGAGGTCGGTCATGACTTGTCGCTCCTCAGGAGTCGGATGTACGCGGCGCCGAAGATCACGTTGAAGGCGAAGAGCACCACGCTGTAGGCGGCGCCGAGGCCGAGGTTGAAGAACTCGAAGCTCTCCTTGAACGCGCCGAGCGAGAGCAGGTTCGTGCCGCCGAGCGGCCCGCCGCCGGTGAGCGTGTAGACGAGGGTGACCATGTTGAAGTAGAGGAGGGTCAGCTGGATCGCGACGACGAACAGGGTGGGCTTCATCAGCGGC
The DNA here is from genome assembly GCF_023734115.1 of Herbiconiux sp. L3-i23. Lineage (NCBI taxonomy): Bacteria > Bacillati > Actinomycetota > Actinomycetes > Micrococcales > Microbacteriaceae > Herbiconiux > Herbiconiux sp. L3-i23. The sequence goes on along the minus strand of NZ_AP025737.1, from coordinate 930,742 downwards.
AGGGTCACCTGCATGAAGCGGCGGAACGGTCCGGCGCCGTCGACCTCGGCGGCCTCCTTGAGCTCCTCGGGGATGGTCTGCAGCGACGCGAGGCAGAGGATCGTGGCGAGCGGGTAGCTGATCCACACGTTGACGACGATGAGCAGCACCATCGCGAGCACCGGGTCGGCGAGGAAGTCGACGCGGTTGCCGCCGAGCTCGCCGAGGCCGAGGGGTCCGTAGTCGGGGTTGACGAGCCACTTCCAGAGCAGCGCGGCGACGGTCTGCGACACCACCCACGGCAGCAGGATGAGCACACGGAACACCCGCCGGAACGCGACCTGTTGGTTCAGCAGGTTCGCGAGCCCCAGACTGAGCGGCACCGCGAGCAGCAGCGACCCGATCACATAGACGAGCGAGAGCCCGATCTGGCCGAGGCCCTCGCCGGTGGTGAAGATCGGCAGGAAGTTCTCGAAGCCGATGAACTCGCCGACCTGCATGTAGCTGGTCTCGTGCAGGCTGAGGTTGATGGCGTACGCGATCGGGAAGATCGACACGATCGCGACGACGACGATCGAGGGCAGGATGAGGCCCCACGCGAGTCCGGCGGGCGCATTCGCCGCCGCTTTGCGGCGCCGTGCGGACGAGGGGGTCGGCGGCGCGGGCGGAGGCGGGGGCGTCTGCCGGACGGGCGGACGCTTCGTCTCGGCGGGATGATGGACGACGGTGGCCATCTGATTCTCCTTACGGGTGAGGGTCAGTAAGCGCTGGTGGCGTTGGCGATGTCGGAGTTCACCGGAGGGACGACTCGACGGGGGCCGCGGCGGCGATGGTCGCCTCGATCCGCTCCCGCAGGTCGGATGCGGGTTCGTCGATCGCCATGCGACAGCGGCTGTCGGTGATGACGCCCTGCAGCTGCAGCGACAGCTTGAGGCCGGCGATGCTCGGCCCCAGCACGGGCACGATCTCGTTCACCCGGTCGGCCGCCGAGTCGACATCGTCGGAGCCGTCCGCGATCGCGTCGACGAGCCGGGCGAAGGGCTCGGGCAGCGACGAGGAGACCCCCGAGACGACTCCGTGACCACCCACCGCGAGGATCTCGCGGAGCAGGCCGTCGTTCCCGGAGAGCAGTGTGCGGGGGGTGCTGAGCGCGGCGGCGACAGCGCCGAGATAGTCGGTGCCCGCGATCGAGATCTTCGCGCCGGCGAGGTCGAACTCGTCGATGAGGGCGGCGGCCTGCTCGGGGCTGACGTGCACTCCGGTGCGGTCGGGGAAGAGGTAGAGGTAGATCTCGGCCTGGGGTGCCGCGGTCTTCGCGGCGGCGATCTGCCGCCGAACCCCCACGAGCGTCGCCGGCATGTAGAACGGGGTGAGCACCGACAGCCGCGTGATGCCGAGCTCGACGGCGTCGCGGGCGAGCACCGCCGTCTCGTGCGGTGAGGCGGCCCCGACGTGGGCGATGACCCGGTCGGCGCCGGCGACATCGACCGCGGCGGCGAGGTTCGCGCGCCGCTCGGCGACACTGAGCGCCGCGAACTCCGCGGTGGTGCCGTTGACGAAGATCGCGTGCGTGCCGCCCTCGAGGGTGTGGGCGTAGATGGCGCGGGTCGATTCGAGGTCGACGGCCCCGTCCGCGTCGAACGCGGTGGGGGTGGCAGCGATCAGAATGGGCGTGGTCATCAGCGACCGTCCTCCTTGTCGTCGACATCGTCGACCTCAGCGAGCCCGTCGATGAGAGTCGACCGGGCGTAGGCGCTCAACAGGCGTGAGCGTGAACCGAGCAGGTGTTCCTGCAGGCTGACCGACGCCTCCGAGACCTTGCCCGCGAGCATCTGCTCGTGGATCTCGACGTGCGATCGGTACGACGGGCCGAGGTCCATGTCCTCGGCGGTGGTGAGTTCGAGCAGGGCCGCGAAGGTCGGCTCGTACTGCTTCCAGATGCGACGCAGCCGCGAGTGGTCCGCGATCTCGTAGAAGCTGCTGTGGAAGGCCATGTCGGCGTGGGCGAACGAGAGGTGATCGCCGGCGGTCGCCGCGCGCTGCATCTCGGCGAGAGGTCCGAGGGCGAGCTGCCAGGCGTCGGCACCGGCGTTCGAGGCGAGGCGCAGGGCCATGACCTCGATCGCTTCCCGCATCGAATACAGCTCGTCGATGTCCTTCACCGTGAGGCCACGGACGAACGATCCGCGGCGCCTGCTCTCAACCAGCCCTTCGGCCTCGAGCGAGACGAGGGCGTCGCGGATGGGGCCTCGACTCACGCCGAACGTGGTCGACAGCTGGGCCTCGACGAGGTGCGTGCCGGGACGCAAGCGACCGCTCACGATGAGCACCCGCAACTGCTCTAGCACCTGATCACCGAGCACTTGTGCTCGTGGGGCGACCACATCGGCGGCGAGACCCTGCCATGCGTCCACGTCGACTCCTTCGTCTTCGTCGGTAGGCTTCGTCAGCGGTAGACGGCTGACGGTTAACCGTGAACCGAAGCTAGGTCGGCCCTTTGGAGACGGTCAAGGGACTGGCACCGCATTCGTCGAAGCTGTAAAGACGAAAGCAAACGAAAGAACGGTCATGACAGAGTGGTCAGAAACCCCGCCCGCGGCGACGCGCCGCAATCAGATCCGCGCCATCATCGAGCGCGACGGCTTCGCGAAGGTCTCGACTCTTAGCGCGCTGTTCAAGATCTCCGAGGTCACGATCCGCGCCGATCTCGAAGCACTCGCCGCTCGGCACGTGATCGAGCGGGTGCATGGCGGCGCCGTCGCCGCATCGGCGAGCGGATTGCTGGGGCACGCCGATCCGCGGGGCGCGCGCACCGATGCGGAGCGCCGCAGGAGGATCGGCGTCGCCTCCGCCGCGATGGTGTCGGATCGCGAGTCGGTGCTGTTGAGCGCGGGCAAGACGACGGCGGCGATCGCTCGCGCTCTCGTCGACCGTCGTGACCTCGAGGGCGTCACCGTGATCACCAACTCGCTCAGCACCGCGCTCGAGCTCGAGCCCGCCGCCGACCGGTTCACGGTCGTCGTGACGGGCGGCACCCTCCGCAAGGGGCAGCACGCACTCGCGGATCCCATGGGTCATGCCGTGCTCGACCGGATGAGCGTCGATGTCGGCTTCATCAGCTGCGACGGGGTCGACGCCGAGGCCGGAGTGACGAACATCGACCTGCCCGACGCGGAGATGAAGCGGCGGATGCTGATGGGGTCGGCGCACCGCATCGTCGTCGCGGAGGGCTCGGCACTCGGCACCCGCCAGCTCAGCCGGGTTGTCCCGCTGTCGGCGGTGCACCGCGTCATCACCGACTCCGATGCCGACGCCGGGCAACTCGACCGCCTCCGCGCAACCGGCGTCGGCGTCACCACCGCCTGACCCGGCACACGAACCGGAACCCGGTGATCCGACGACTCCGGACCCGGTGATCGGACGACTCCGGTGTGTACGGATCAGGACGGTGTGCACGGATCGGGAGATGCGTCACGGATCAGGATCATTCCGCGGTCGGATGCGGCGTGTCGGCCGCACCGATCCTGATCCGCGCACGCGGTTCGGGCCCGGTGGCGACGGGATGCGGCGCTAGGGTTCACTCACGATGGCGACGATCTACGAAGTGGCGGCCCGCGCCGGGGTCTCCCCCGCGACCGTGTCGCGCGTGCTCAACGGCACCGCCGTCGCCGCCGACCTCGCCGAGCGGGTGCGATCGGCCGCCGCCGAGCTCGACTACACGCCCAACCGGTCGGCGCGATCGCTGCGCCGGGCGCATTCGGAGCTCATCGCCCTCGTCATCCCCGACATCGAGAATCCGTTCTTCACCGCTCTCGCCCGCGGCGTCGAAGACGTCGCGCGCGAGGCCGGATTCTCGGTCGTGCTCTGCAACACCGACGACGACCTCGCCCGCGAGAGCGACTATCTGCGCGTCGCCCTCGCCGAGCGGATGGCGGGCGTCGTGCTCGCGCCGGCATCCGAGCGCAGCGATCTCTCCGGCCTCGTCGCCGCGGGGCGCCCCATCGTCGCGGTCGACCGGGCGCCGCACGAGCACTCCGTCGACATCGTTACCGTCGACAACGTCGCCGCCGGTCGGCACGCGACCGAAGCGCTCATCGCCCGCGGCGCGCGGCGGATCGCCTGCATCACCGGACCAGCCGGTGTCGACACGGCCGACGGACGCGCCGAAGGGTGGCGTGCGGCCCTGACCGAGGCCGGTCTCCCCGCCGACGAGTCGCTCGTCGTGCGCTCGGACTTCCGACAGGGCGGCGGGCGCGAGTCGATGGAGGCCTTGCTCGCGCGCGGCGCGCCCGTCGACGCGGCGGTGATCGCGAACAGCGTCATGGCCGTCGGCGTCGCCCGTGCCCTGCGCGGCGCGGGTCGCTCACTACCGCTCGCCGTCATCGGCGATCTCCCGATCGGCTTCGACGCGCCCGACGACCTGATCGCCCTCCCACTGCCGGCGCGCGAGCTCGGCGCGAGCGCCGCCCGCCGACTGCTCGAGCGGATCTCCGGCGACGTCGAGCCGGCGCGCTCGCTCGTCCTCCCCGCCTGACCCACCGGCGAAGGCCCCCTACCTCGGGGCAGACCGTGTTCGACGCTTGCGCGAGAAATCGATTTCTGACAGCCTTGCGGCATCGCGGATCGAGGAGGAACGTGTGGCCGAAGCAGTGACGCTCGGTGTCGACATCGGCACGTCGAGCAGCAAGGGCGTCCTGGTCGACGCGCGAGGCGCGATCCTCGCAACGGCCACCCGTGAGCACTCCCCCTCGCGGCCGCATCCGGGCCACGTCGAGATGCCCGCCGAGATCTGGTGGGACGAGTTCGTCGCCATCTCGCGCGACCTCCTCGCCGCCGCACCCGACGCCGAGGTCACCGCCGTCGGCGTGAGCGGTATGGGCCCCTGCGTGCTGGTCACCGACGAGCACGACGAGCCACTTCGCCCGGCGATCCTCTACGGCGTCGACACCCGCGCGACGAAGCAGATCGCGGCGCTCACCGACCGTTTCGGCGCCGACGAGATCCTCGAGCGCTGCGGCTCGGTGCTCACCACGCAGGCGGCGGGGCCGAAGCTCGCCTGGATCCGCGAGAACGAGCCCGAGGTGTGGGCCGAGGCGAAGCGCCTCTACATGCCCGCCTCCTTCCTCGCGAACCGTCTGACCGGCGCCTACGTGCTCGACTTCCACTCGGCGAGCCAGTGCACGCCGCTCTTCGACACCCTCGCGCTCGAGTGGTACCCGGCGTGGGCCGATGAGGTCGCGCCAGGGCTCGAGCTGCCGAAGCTGGTCTGGCCTGCCGACGTCGTCGGCGAGGTCACCGCCGAGGCCGCGACCCTCACGGGGATCCCCGAAGGCACGCCGGTCGTCGCCGGCACCATCGACGCCTGGACCGAGGCCATCAGCGTCGGCGCCCAGAACCCCGGCGACCTGATGCTCATGTACGGCACCACGATGTTCCTCATCTGCACGGTCGAGCAGCCGGTGACGACGCCGTCGATGTGGGGCACCGTCGGCGCCTTCCCCGGCACGAGGAACCTCGCGGGCGGCATGGCGACCTCCGGCGCGATCACCGGCTGGCTCCGCGAGCTCTACGGCTCCCCCCGCTTCGAGGACCTCGTCGAAGAGGCCGCGAAGTCGGGCCCGGGCGCCCGCGGGCTGCTGATGCTGCCGTACTTCGCCGGCGAGCGCACACCGATCCAGGACCCCGATGCCCGCGGCATCGTCGCCGGGCTCACGCTGAGTCACGAACGCGGCGACCTGTACCGCGCCGCGCTCGAAGCGACGGCGCTCGGGGTGCGTCAGAACGTCGCCGCGATGACCGCAGCGGGTGCCCCCATCGAGCGGATCGTCGCCGTGGGCGGCGGCACCAAGGGCTCGCTGTGGACCCGCATCGTCTCCGATGTGACCGGCCTGCCGCAGGTGATCCCCGAGAAGACGATCGGAGCCTCGTACGGCGCCGCGTTCCTCGCCGCCACCGCGCGCGGCGACGTCGACATCGACGCCTGGAACCCGCCCGCCGAGACCGTCGAACCCGACCCCGAGGCAGCGGCGTCGTACGACGAGCTCTTCTCGCTCTACGAGCAGCTCTACCACTCGACCGCCGACATCGCCCACGCACTGGCCGAACGCCAGCGCCTGGCCGACTCCTGACGTACCGAAGAACCGAACTAGGAAGAAGGATCCATGTCCCCGTACGCCCTCCCCGTGACCGCAGAACGCCCCACCGCGGCACCCAAGACGGCCTACCTGATCTCGAGCGGCGACCTCCGCGAGTCGGCCAACACGGCCGGGTGGCCGACGCAGGCCGCGATGGAGGAGGCCATCGGCACGGCCTTCTCGAACCTCGGCTGGAGCATCGTCCGCGCCAACGAGGTCGACCCGTCGACCGGGCACGGCTTCATCAGCAGCCAGCGCATGGGGCTCGAGGTCTTCAAGAACATCCCCGACGACGCGCCCCTCATCGTCGCCGAGTCGGTGTGGCAGTACAGCCACCACGTGCTCGCGGGCCTCCGCACCCACCGCGGCCCCATCCTCACCGTCGCGAACTTCGCGGGCGAATGGCCGGGGCTCGTCGGGCTGCTGAACCTCAACGCCGGTCTCACCAAGATGGGCGTCGACTACTCGACCATCTGGAGCGTCGACTTCACCGACGACTGGTTCGTGTCGGGCATTACCAGCTGGGTGGAGAACGGGTCGATCAGCCACGACAGCTCGCACGTGCGCGACCTGCCCGCCCTTCCCGACTCCGCGGAGAAGGAGCTCGGTGACGCGATCGCCGAGCAGCTGCTGCGCGACAAGGCCATCATCGGCGTCTTCGACGAGGGCTGCATGGGCATGTACAACGCGATCTTCGACGACGAGCTGCTGAACCCGACCGGTATCTACAAGGAGCGCCTGTCGCAGAGCGCGCTGTGGGCCGAGATGCAGAAGGTCTCCGACGAGGAGGCGAAGGCGATCGGCGACTGGCTGCTCGAGAAGGGCATGACCTTCGAGCTCGGCACCGACGAGGCCACCGAGCTGACCCAGGCGCAGCTGAACTGGCAGTACAAGATGTACATCGCCGCGTTGCGCATCGCCGAGGACTTCGGGCTCGACGCGGTCGGCATCCAGTACCAGCAGGGGCTCAAGGATCTCGCTCCCGCGAGCGACCTTGTCGAAGGCCTGCTCAATAACGTCGACCGTCCGCCGGTGACGAGCCGCGACGGCTCGCACGTGCTCTTCGAGGGCCGCGCGTTCCCGCACTTCAACGAGGTCGACGAGGGTGTCGCCGTCGACGCGCTCATCACCGACCGGGTGTGGACCGCGATGGGTCTCGACCCCGCGAACACCCTGCACGACGTGCGCTGGGGCGAGACCTATGGCGACGACTTCGTCTGGGTGTTCGAGATCTCCGGATCGGTCCCGCCGTCGCACTTCGCCGACGGATACAAGGGGGCGGTCGGCAAGCGGCAGGGCCCGGTGTTCTTCCCCGCCGGCGGCAGCACCATCTCGGGCGTCGCGAAGCCCGGCGAGATCGTCTGGTCGCGCGTGTTCATCATGGATGGCGCGCTGCACGCCGATATCGGGCGCGGCACCGCCATCGAACTGCCCGCCGAAGAGACGCAGCGCCGGCTCGACGCCACGAATCCCGAGTGGCCCATCCAGCACGTCGTGCTGCACGGGGTGAGCCGCGATCAGCTGATGGCGCGCCACAAGGCGAACCACGCGCAGGTCGTCTACGCACCCGACGCCGAGACCGCCGACAAGGCGCTCCTCGCGAAGGCCGCCGTGTTCGACCGCCTGGGCATCACGGTGCACCTCGCGGGCGACGTCAACATCTGAGCCTCGGCCCGAGCTCGTGCGCTCGGGTCGGCCCGGGCTGGTGGGGGCTCGGGCGGCTTGAGTGGGCCCTGGCTCGGGCTGGGCTGGTGCACGGATCAGGAGATTGTGCGCGGATCAGGACTCGAGCTGTGCACGGATCAGGACCGAGCCCGCGACACGCCGAGGATTGCGCCCAGATCGGTCCTGATCCGCGGCAGATCTCCTGATCCGTGCGCCTGCTCCTGATCCATGCACACCTCAGCGGGCCGGGTGTGCACGGATCAGGAGTTCCGGCCGAAAACCGGGCAACTCGCGCACGGATCAGGAGGATTCGGGCCGGTTCTCCTGATCCGTGCACGAACTCCTGATCCGTGCACCCACCGGCTCGGGAGGGCCAAAGTTGGGCGCGCCCGCGGCTGGTCAGCAGGTCGAGGGTTTCGGGGTGCCCGCGAGGGCCGCGGCGAACCAGGGCATCAGGGTCGGCAGGGCGCGGTCGGCGACCATGCCGTGGTTCGTGTCCGGCAGGGGCAGGAAGGTCACGTCGGCGCCCAGTTCGCACTGGCGCTTCGCGAAGTCGGCGGTGCTCGACGGTCGCACCAGCTCGTCGCTCTCGCCCTGCGCGATGAACACCGGTCCGGGCAGCGCCTTCTTGCCCGGGGAGTTGGCGGACAGCATCTGCGCCCACGGCTCCGTCTCGGTCGGCGAGGCCTTCAGGAACCCGCCGATCAGTGGTGTCGCGATGTCGTGCAGCTCGCTGTTCTGTCCCAGCAGGCACAGGTCGCTCATCTCGCCGACGACCTGCACCGCCGCGGGCGTGAGGATCGTGTCGAGGTCGCTGCCCGGCAGGTCGGCGTACACCTCGGAGTACGCCTGGAACGCGTACGCCCCGATGGTGACTCCCGACACGTCGTCGATGTCGTCCTCGAGCAGGGTGCCGAGGTCGGCGGCGGGCGCCGCGACCCCCGTCGCGACGAGATCGAACTCGGGGGCGTAGGTCGCTGCGAGCTCGGCGGCGAACAGCGCCGCCTGGCCGCCCTGCGAGTGGCCCCACAGCAAAAGCCGGTCGCCGAGGTCGCCGTCGCCGAGGTCGTCGTCGAGCTGCTTCGCCGCGCGCGCGATGTCGAGCACGCTGTGCCCCTCGGTGACCCCGACGAGATAGGAGTTCGGGCCCGGCACGCCGAGTCCCGGATAGTCGGTCGCGACGACCGCGTATCCGGCGCCGAGCGCATCGCCGACTCCCTCGATGAGGAGGAAGGGATCGATGCCGACGGACGGCGCGCACCGAGGTGCGGCTCCGGTGGTGGGATGCGCCCACGACAGTACGACGCGACCGCCCTCGGGGGCGTCATCGGCGGGCACGGCCACGATGCCGGACGCGGCGATGAGCCGGTCGTCGAGGTCGGTGGTGAGGTAGACGACCCGCCACGCGTCCGCCCCGTGCGGCGCGCCGCCGATGCGCTCCTGCCGGATCAGGTCGCCGGGCGCGGCACCGTCCGGAATGTCGACGGCCGCGTAGAACGGCTCGTCGAGCTGCCCCTGCTCGTAGTCGCGCAGCTCCGCTTCGACCGCCGAGCACGCCGAGAGGCTCGACACGGCCGCGATCGACGCGGCGACCCCGAGGGCGAGGACCCCCCGCGCGAGTCTCCTTCGAGGGCGGGCGGCGGCGGGTTCCATGCGCCGAACCTATCGGTATGGTGACCGCGTGACCCAGAATTTCGTCGTCTCGCCCGAGGTCGCGTCAGCCCTCACCGAGGGCACTCCCGTCGTGGCGCTCGAGTCCACGATCATCAGCCACGGCTTGCCGCGACCGCGCAACCTCGAGGCGGCGACCGAGTTCGAGTCGATCCTGCGCGCCGATGGCGTCGTCCCGGCGACCATCGCGGTGCTCGACGGAGTGCCGCGCATCGGGCTCGACGCCGACGGACTGCGCCGCATCGCGACGGAGGAACTCGCGAAGGCGAGCGTCCGCGACCTGCCGATTCTCGCCGCCCGCGGCGGCAGCGGCGCCACGACGGTCGCCGCGACCGCGTTCCTCGCCGCCCGAGCCGGGGTGCGCGTCTTCGCGACGGGCGGGCTCGGCGGCGTCCACCGCGGCGCGGAGACGACGTTCGACGAATCCGCCGATCTGCTGGCACTCGCCGCAGCTCCGGTCGCGGTCGTCTCGGCGGGCGTCAAGTCGGTCCTCGACGTGCAGGCGACCCTCGAACGGCTCGAGACGCTGAGCGTTCCCGTCGTCGGCTTCGGCACCGATGTCTTCCCACGGTTCTGGATCGCCGACTCCCCCTATGCCCTCGACTGGCGGGTGGACACCGCCGAGGAGGTCGCGGCGATCCTGCGAGCGCAGGACGACGCGGCCGACGGGCGCCCCGACCGTCCTGGCCTCGTCGTCGCCAACCCGGTCCCGCGGGACCAGCAGTGGGATCCGGCCGAGCACGACCGGGTGCTCGCCGAGGCGTTCGCCGCAGCGGACCAGGCGGGAGTGCGCGGCAAAGCGGTGACCCCGTTCCTGCTGCACCGCATCGTCGACGCGTCGGGCGGCGTCTCGCTCGAGGTGAACCTCGCCCTCGCCCGTAACAACGTGCGCCTCGCCGGGCGCATCGCCACCGCCTACGCCGCCGGACGGCCGGCATGAGCGGACTCGGTCACGTGGTCGTCCTCGGCGATGTCGTCGACGACATCCTCGTCAGGGCCAGCTCGCCCGTCGTCCCCGACAGCGACACCGACGCGCTCATCGAACGGCGTCCGGGCGGATCGGGCGCGAACGCCGCCGCGTGGCTCGCCGCCGAGGGACTCCCGGTCCGCTTCGTCGGCACCGTGCATCGCGACGACGTCGATCGCCACACCGCACTGCTGCGCGACGCGGGCGTCGACGCCCGGCTCGACGCCTCGGACGACCTCACCGGCACCATCGTCGTCATGATCGAGGGCGGCAGCCGCCACATGTACACCTCGCGCGGCGCGAACCTCCGCACCGGCCCCCACCTCGTCACGGACGACCTCCTCGACGGCGCCTCGCACCTGCACTTCACGGGCTACTCCGTCTTCGCCGGGGCGGATCCGTCGTCCTGGAACGATGTCATCGACCGCGCCCACGCGGCCGGCGCCACCGTCTCGGTCGACCCCGGCTCGGTCTCCTACCTGGAGAAGTACGGCGCGCTGCCCTTCATCCGCGCCGTCTCGGGCGCCGACCTGCTGCTGCCGAACCTCGACGAAGGCCTGCTCCTCGGCCGCACCGACGACGCGCAGACCGCCGTCGAGACCCTGAGGGGGCTCTTCCCCGTGGTCGCTCTGACGCACGGTCGCGGCGGCGCGATCGTCGCACAGGGCGGCGGGGAGGTCTTCGAGGTGCTGTCGCTCGTCGGCCCGGACGAGGTCGTCGACACCACCGGCGCGGGGGACGCGTTCACCGCCGGGTTCCTCGCCGGCTGGTTGCCGGACCGCGGTACCGACGCCGCGCTCCCCCGTGCGGCGACCCGGGGCATGGAGGCGGCGGCGCGTGCCATCCGCTCGATCGGAGCCCGCCCGCGTCGGCCCCCATCGGCCTAGTCTGTCGGCATGAGCGCGCACGACGCGGCCACGGTGATCGTCGTCCAGGGCGGCGGGCTGGGTGCGCACGCCGAGGACGCGCTCCTCGCGGCGAGTCTGCGCGACCACCTCGACCACCACACCGGAGGCATCGTCGTCGACTTCCCCGTGTTCCCCGACGAGGGCTCCCCAGACCCGTCGGGCTGGGCGCCGGTGATCGAGCGCGTGGTCGCTCGAGCGAGCGGACCTCTGGTGCTCGTCGGACACTCCGTGGGCGGATTCGTGCTCGTCGAATACCTGGCGGCACGGCGCCCTCTCGGGGACCTCAGGGCGATCTGTCTGCTCGCGACGCCGTTCCCCGGCGGCGACGCCGACTGGACCTTCGACGGGTTCGCGATGCCCGACGGACTCGACGATGCGATTCCGGCGGGCGTACCGGTGTTCCTCTACGCGAGCGAGGACGACGACACGGTGCCCTTCGCCCATCGCGACCTGTGGGCGGCGAGACTGCCCGGCGCCCGAGCGCGGACGACGACCGGCGGGCACCAGTTCGGGAACGACCTCGAGATCGTCGCCGACGACATCCGCGTGACGCTCCGGGGCTGACGAACCCTGACACCCGTTCTGGGACGCGAGAACGGCCCTTCACCAGGAGTTCACTGTCTCGCAACGATCGAGACGGCGTTTCATACCCCGACTCGACACCGAACCTTGGTTGACTCGACGAAACATGCTCGTAACATTGGACGCCGACCAGAGAGGATGCGTCGACAGATGAGCACAGCCACCCCGGAGGGTGACAGTACCGACGCCGGCGCGACGCGGAGCGATGCTCTGACCGCCCGGCAGAGGCAGTTGCAGAACCGCGAGACGGTCACCGACCTGAGGATCGCCGAGCACACGAAGCCCGATCACTTCCTCCTTCATCTGAGCGACACCCACCTCATCCCCGGCACCGACGCGCTGTACGGCTCCGTCGACGCCGAGGGGAACCTGCGCCGGCTCGCCGCCGGTTTCGAGAAGTCCGGCTCGCGTCCCGAGGCCATCGTCTTCACCGGCGACCTCGCCGACAAGGGCGACCTCGCCGCCTACGAGAAGCTGCGCGACATCGTCGAGCCGTTCGCCGCGTCGATCGGCGCCGAGATCATCTGGTGCATGGGCAACCACGACGATCGGGATGCGTTCCGCCGCGGACTCCTCGACGAGGACGGCGGATACTCCCCTGTCGACCGGGTGCACGACGTGAACGGCCTGAGGGTCATCGTGCTCGACTCGAGCGTCCCCGGACTCCACCACGGCGAGGTCAGCCGCGACCAGCTCGACTGGCTCGCCGATGTGCTCGCCACTCCGGCTCCGCACGGCACGATCCTCGCCATGCACCACCCGCCCATCCCCGCCGTGCTCGACCTCGCGGTCACCGTGGAGCTGCGCGATCAGCAGCGGCTGGCCGAGGTGCTGCGCGGCAGTGACGTCCGCTCGATCATCGCCGGCCACCTGCATTACTCGACCGCCGCGACCTTCGCCGGCATCCCGGTCTCGGTCGCGTCGGCGACCTGCTACTCGCAGGATCTCGCCGTCGAGTTCGGCGGCACACGCGCACAGAACGGGGCCACATCGTTCAACCTCGTGCACGTCTACGACGACACGATCGTGCACTCGGTGACGCCGATCGGCGCCTACGACCAGGTGTCGTTCGTGTCGGCGAAGGAGAGCGCCGACCGCCTCGCCGAGGCGGGCATCCTCGTTCCTCCGGCGCGCAACAAGCACGTGCAGGGAACGATCGCCGGAGCGGTGACCGACCCGGTGCGCCGACTCAGCCGCACCCGCTGAGCGGTCGGCCGCGAGAGGCTAGGACGCCGACTTCTCCGCCGGAACCGGGGTGCTGACCGGCTTCTCCCACGGGGCCGGGATCGCGAAGTAGCGCTCGAGGAACGACCGCATCTTCCGCGCGCGCTCCTCGGGGCCGACCTCGGGGAAGCTGCCGTCGTTCAGGCAGAAGAAGTCGTAGTCGCGCTTCTTCAGCAGCTTCTTCAGCATTCGCAGACCCGACTTCATGGTCGTGTCGACGTAGAGCACCTTCGCGCCGACCTTCTGCACCGCGCGGCCCGTCATCAGCGCGTAGTAGTGGTACAGCGAGTTGGTCACCGAGATGTTGTCGGCCGCACGGAACGGGCTCGCCGCGGTGCGACGGAACTCGTCCGGGAACTCGCGGGCGAGGTCCTCGACGACGCTCTTGCGCAGCGGCGCCGCCGTGTGCTCGAGGTGACGCGTCGTCACCCGTCCGAACCGCTCGTGCAGGAGCCGCCGGTTGACGCGGGCGGCGTTCTCGAAGCCGCTGCGCTTCGGGTTGTTCTCACCGAGCCCGATGCGGGTGGTCGCCTCGATGAACTTCGTGAGCCCGCCCGGGGAGAAGAACATGTCGGGGAAGACGGGACGGCCGAAGAACATGTCGTCGTTGGAGTACAGGTAGTACTCGCTGAGCCCCGGGATGCGGTGGATCTGCGCCTCGACCGCCTGTGAATTGTGGGTCGGCAGATTGGACAGATCCTCGAAGAAGTCCTCGCTGCGCATCAGGGTGACCCGTGGGTGCTCGTCGAGCCACACGGGGCGCGGCGAGTCGGTGGCGATGTAGATGTTACGGATCCAGGGCGCGTACATGTAGATCGAGCGCAGCGCGTACTTCAGCTCGTCGATCTGGCGGAAGCGGGCCTCGGAGTCGTCCCCTTCGCCCACCACGTAGCTCGCCATCCGCTTGGCGCGCGCACGCTGGAACTCCTTGTCGGTGCCGTCGACCCAGCTGAAGACGATGTCGATGTCGAAGGTGACGTCGCCCGCGAGCTCGTCGAACATGTGGCGGATCGTCGGCCAGGTGACGCCGTATCGCTCGACGGAGGCGCCGACGAGTTCCTCGACCGGCAGCGAGCGGCGGGTCAGCGCGTTCTCGACCGGCACGAGCACGTCGGAGCCGCGGGTGCGCCACACCTCGAGCTGCACTCCGGCGTTGCGACCGTAGGCCAGCCAGCCGCCCTGCGCGAGCCGGGGACGGTAGAGCCGGATGATGCGCGGCGACCGGCTCTCCGAGAGGGCACCGTCGGCGAGAAGCACCGGCGCGCCCTTCGGAGTCAGGTCGCGAGGTCGGAACGTCTCGGCGTAGAAGGGCTCGTCCGCGCCGGCCTCGACGAGCGCGCGCTCGACGTCGGCGTAGACGGTCTCGTCGACGGCGAGCACCGGCCGCTGGTCGTTGCCGCGGATGAGCAGGAAGCTGATGCCGGCGTCGTCGAGCGCGCGGCGCACGAAGAGCAGGTCGTCGACCATGGCCTCGTGGGGCGTCACGGTCTGATCGACGAGAGTCAGGAATCCATCGCGCTCGGCGACGTCGGCGCGGGTGTGCACCCGGTTCCACGGCTTCACCGCGATGAGCGGTCGGGAGGCGGCCTTGTCCTCAGGCATGGGCACCTCCGGGTCAGTAGTGGTCTGTCGTACCCCGATCCTAGAGGATGGGTGCGTTCACACGCCCCCACCACCCCCTCCTCCGCCGCCCCCGCCTGCCGAGATGCCGCCGCCGGTTCCGCCCGACGAGCTCGACGCGGCGCTGCCGGAGAAGTGGCTGACGGTGCTCGACGAGAACGCCCCGATCGACGCCGCGAAGGTCGCGGACGAGAACGCATCCCGCCCGGCGTACCAGCCCGGGGCCGTCTCCTCGGTCTCGTAGGCGCGGGCGAGCACGCCCGCCCAGCTCTTCTCGACGCCGAGGAGCACCGCGTAGGGCAGCAGCCGTTCGTAGAGGCGGATGACGGAGTCACCGTCGCCCGTCATCGATCGCTCCGCTCCCTCGACGCTCTGCAGCACCCGTAGACGGTCCTCCTCGGCGAGCTGGAGGTAGTCGCGCATGCCGCGGAGATGGTCGCGCGCCTCCGCGCCGCGGGCGGTGAGCGGCCGGCGCGAAACGAGGAGCACGGGCACGATCGGGACCGCGGCGAGGACGAGGGTCACGACGGGCAGTGCGCCTCCTCGCGCGTCGGCGAGCAGACCGACCGAGCCGAGGAAGAGCGAGACGGTCGCGGCGATCCCGAGGATCCAGACGATCGCGACGGGTGCGCTCGCCGGCGAGGTCATGTACCCCTCGGTCACCGCGGCGGTCCGCGCGGCCGCCACCGCCTTGTGGATCTTCGGGCCGACCTTCTCGTCGCCGCCGGAGAGGTCGGCGCGCTCTCCCGGTGTGAAGGTGGAGCCGAAGAACGCCCTCGCGATACGCAGCTCGATCGGCCCGAGGTCCGCCCGTGCCGACGACCTGACGGGTTTGGCCGGCCCCTGATACTCCAGCTGGTAGTCCGACCCGTCTTGGACGATGCGAGCGAACCCGCGTACGGCGAATGAGATGAGGGTGGCGGCGACCGCCTTCGTCGGACGGCGGAGCACCATGGCGAGCACCGGCAGCTCGGGTTCGGCGGGAGGCAGGTACTCGGGGATCACCGTCGCGCGGCCCCTCGCATCGGCGAGCACCGTGACCCGAGCGAGGATGCCGCCGCCGACGGCGAGCACCAGCAGCACCAGTCCGAGGACGAGCACCACCGACCACTGACTCGACCAGATCGAGGAGTCGCGCGGCACGAAGGTGCCCTCCTCGAATCCGACGGCGAAGGACAGGGTCTCACCGGCGGCGAGTCCGTCCGCCTCGGCGGTCACGACGGTGTCGCCCGCGTCTTCCGACGAGGCGATGCGGCAGCTCCCCGTCGCACCGGATGCGCCCGCTGCGCAGTCGGATCGACCGGTGAGCGCGGGAGCGAGCTCCGACCCGATGCGAACCGTCGCGGTCACCCTGTCGAACCGCTGGGCCCACCCGGTGCCGTTGACGTCCCAGTAGAACTCCTCGTCGGCTTCGTCTTCGAACGCGCGGGTGATGTTGGTCTGTTCGTAGGTGATCACGTAGGTGCGTTCGCCGTGCACGAAGTCGTCGGCGGCGATGGTGACGACTTCGAAGCCGTCGTCGCTGTCGGTGTCGTAGTCGAGCGCCTCGCCCTCGCCGTCGGTGACGGACAGGATGCGCAGGTCGGTGGGGTGCCCGTCGTAGTCCTTCGGTACCGCTCGACGGATGCCGCGGTTCTGATCGGTGTCCGGGAACTGCGCCACCAGGGTCTCGACGGCCCGGAGGGTCGAGTGGCCGTCGGCGTCGCGTCCGAGCGTGTACTGCGCGTCGAAGGACGAGAAGGTGAAGTCGTCGACGTCGCGCGGGGCCGCCGCAGCGGCGGGCGGCGTCGCCGCGACGGCGACGAGGCCCGCGACGAACGCACCGAGGGCGGCGGTGATCGTGAGGCGTCGGACGAGGACTGCGAGCGCGGGCCGGGTCACGGACCGAGCCTAAGCGCGGGCGATAGTGTTCCGACATGGTTTCCGGTGAGATCGATCCGGTCGGCCGCTTCCGACGGCTGCTGCGCATCCCGACCATCTCGCACCTCGACGACGCCGACACCGACTGGGCCCGCTTCGAGGAGTTCATCGACGCCCTGCCGGCGCTCTACCCTGCCGTGCACCGGGTGACGACGCGCGAGCTCGTGTCCGGCCACAGCATGCTCTACCGGTGGCCCGGCGCCGAAACCGCGGAACCGACCGTGCTCATGGCGCACTACGACGTCGTCGCCGCCTCGGACGACGACGGCTGGCGGCATCCGCCGTTCGCTGCCGTACTCGACGGCGGCGTGCTGCACGGGCGCGGCACGATCGACGACAAAGGCGCCCTCGTCGCGATCCTGGAAGCCGCCGAGCGGCTCGCGGCCGACGGCTTCACTCCCGCTCACGACGTCTACTTCAGCTTCGGCCACGACGAGGAGGTCGCGGGGGTCGCGGCGGGCGAGGTGGTGGAGACGCTGCGGCGACGCGGCGTGCGCCCCGCCCTGGTGCTCGACGAGGGTGGGGCGATCGTGGAACCCGGCCTGATCGCCGGGGTCGATGCGCCGCTCGCGGTGATCGGCGTGACGGAGAAGGGCATCACCAGCGTCGCGCTGACGGTCGATCAGCAGGGCGGTCACGCGTCGACCCCGCCGCTCGTGACGGCGACGGGCCGACTCGCCCGCGCGATCGATCGGCTCACCCGTTCCCCGTTCCCGGTGCGCATGAACGACGCCGTCATCGCGTTCGTCGAGAGCTTGGCCCAGCACAGCACGGGAGCGCGGGCGCAGCTGTTCCGGCGTGCGAGACCGCTCGCGCCGATCGTCGGCCGCCTGTTCAGCCGGCTCGGCGACGAGCCCCGCGCCATGGTGCGCACGACCGCCGCCGTCACCCAGCTGCGCGGGAGCGACGGCGCCAACGTGCTCGCCGAGCGCGCCAGCGCCGTCGTCAACGTGCGCGTCGCCGTCGGCTCGAGCGTCGACGAGGCGGTCCGCCACATCCGGCGCAGCATCGCGGACGATCGGGTCGCGGTCGATGTCCTGCACGCCTCGGAGCCGTCGCCGGTGTCGCCCTCGACGGGCGCGGTCTGGGACCGGCTGGCCGGCGCGGTGCAGAGCGTCTACCCGGACGTCTCCCCCACGCCGTACACGATGCTCGGCGCGAGCGACGCGCGGCACTTCACCCGCATCAGCGACTTCGTCTACCGCCTCACCCCGTTCGAACTGCACGCGGAGCACCGTGCCACATTGCACGCACGCGACGAGCACATCGACGTCGCGACCTGGCTGCGCGGCATCGACGTGTACGAGCACGTTCTGCGGGCGAGCTGACTGCGGGCGAGTTGACTGCGGGCGAGCTGAGGAGGCGGCCATGACTCTGATCGAGGCGGTGCAGGGCGACATCACCCGTCAACGCGTCGACGCTATCGTGAACGCCGCGAACAGCTCGCTGCTGGGCGGCGGCGGGGTCGACGGCGCGATCCATCGAGCCGGTGGACCCGAGATCCTCGCCGAGTGCCGACGGCTGCGCGAGACGACCCTGCGCGATGGTCTGCCGACCGGCGACGCGGTCGCCACGACGGCGGGTCGCCTCGACGCGCGGCACGTCATCCACACCGTCGGACCCGTCTATTCGCGGAGCGAGGACCGGTCGGGCCTGCTCGCGAGCGCCTACCGACGCAGCCTGGAGGTCGCCGAGGAGGTGCAGGCGCGCTCGATCGCCTTCCCGGCGGTGTCGGCCGGCGTCTACGGCTGGCCGGCCGACGATGCGGCGCGCGTCGCCGTCGACACGGTGCGCTCGAGCGTCGGCCGCGGGTCCGGCATCGAGATCGTGCGCTTCGTGCTGTTCAGCGCCGACATGCTCGCGCGCTTCGAGCGAGCGCTCGCCGACTGATCCGTCGTCAGCCGCCGAGGACCGGCTTCAACGCGTCGACCCACACCTGGTAGCCGTGCGGGTTCAGGTGCAGGCGGTCGGCGCTGAAGTCGTCGCGGAGAACGCCGTCGTCGTCTGCGAAGACCGGCCCGAGGTCGACCCATTCGGCCTTGACGGTCGGCGCGAACTGACGCAGGTGGATGTTGATCTCCTTGACCCGGTCGGCGTACTCCTCGGCGCGCGGCAGCACCGACTGCACGACGATCCGCGCGTCGGGGAGCTCGCTGTGCAGACGCCAGAGCACCGATTCGACGTTGCGCACGATCTGCTCGACCGTGCGGCGCCACGCGAGGTCGTTGGTGCCGATCATCAGCACCACGACGTCGGGTCGCTCGTCGATGACGCCCTGCAACCGCTCGAGCAGTTCCTCGGTCGTGTCACCGCTGACGCCGAGGTTCACCACTTCGGCGTCCGGGAACCAGGCCGCCCAATCGCCCTCGGCGGTCAGGCTGTCGCCCACGAACACCGTCTTGGTGCTCGAGGTCGCGCCGGTCGAAGTCGTGTCGTTCGTGGTCATGGCATTCGTGGTCATGGCGGAGTCCTCATGATCGCTCACCCGTCGAGGCTACGTCGCCTCCCCCGAGGTTTCCACCCGGCTGCGCTCCGTCGGCGCCGCCGGAGCAGCCACCAGACGAGCACCGCGGCCCCCGCGACGAGCAGGACCGCGCCCGCGATGACGAGGGGCAGGAAGAGCGACGCGGAATCGGCGCTCGGCGACGGTGTAGGAGTGATGACGGCGCTGCGACTCGGCGTGGGCGCGGGAGTCGGCGTCACCGTCGGGGTGGGTGACGGGGTCGGAGTGACGGTCGGTGTGGGGGTCGGCGTCGGCGGAGGCGGCGGCACGACCGGTGCGGGCGCCGGCTCCGGTGCGGGCGGCGGTGCTGGCGCCGGCGCTCCGGGCCCGGCATGCCCTGGATAGCGGGCGAAGACCTGCACTCCCCAGGTGGAGCCGCCGCCGTCGACCAGGGCGATGCCGATGTCGGTGTAGTCGCCGAGGATGTTGGCGCGGTGCCCGGGAGAGTTCATCCAGGCCTGGTGCACCGAGGCGCCGCTCGAATACCCCATCGCCACGTTCTCGCCGACGGCACGCCATCCCGATGGAACCTGGGAGGCGACATCGGGGTTGTGCTCCATGACACCGGTCTGCGCCATGTGCTGCGCCCACGCCGCGGCGACGGCGTCGAGGTCGCCGTTGCGCAGGAGGCCGGCCTGGCCGTTCGCCCACCGCGCCTCATTCACCAGCTGCGAGATGGTCCCCTCGTCGTAGGCGACGGCGGGGCGCGCGGGCACGAGGACGCCCACCATCACGGCCACGAGGCCGAGCAGCACCAGGATCGGGGAAGCCAGCACCGTCCGGCGCGTGGCAACACCGCCCGACATGGAGGCAAGCCTAGGTCGGTGATCCCGAGTCCGCGCTGGACGATGCAGACACGGCAGCGGTGAATCCGCGAGCCGCCGCGGCGAGGAAGTCGAGCACCTCCGGGTCGGCCTCGATGCGGTAGGCGACCCCGGCGGGCAGGTAGAACAGCGAGTAGACGAGGTCCTGCAGCGAATCCCCGCCGATCGGCCAGCGGGTCTCGTGGGCTCCCTCGGCGGTCGCACCCCGCGCCCACGGGCCGAAGGCGGCCTGCATCTCGGCGATGGGCATCGCCAGCACCACATCGGCTGCGTACTTGGTCGGCACAGAACTGATCGACACCCGCACGAACGCGGCGGCGTCCTCGGCGGGCAGCTCGCGGGGCGGGATGCGCACCGCGGTGGTGCGCAGGTCGGAGATGCGGTCGACGCGGAAGGTGCGCCAGTCGACCCGCTGCAGATCCCATGCCACGAGATACCAGCGGCGGTCGAGGTTCACGAGCGAGTGCGGGTCGACGTGCCGGTCGGTCGCGTCGTCGCCCTTCGAGCGGTAGCGGAAGCGCAGCCGTTCGCCGTCACGGCAGACGAGTGCGAGTCGGCCGAGCATCTCGGGTTCGACGCCGTCGACCTGATCGAGCGGCACCCACCCGGAGGACTTCATGTGCGTGTGCAGCGCGGCGACCCGGCGCCGCAGGTGCGACGGCAGCACCTGCTCGAGCTTCGCGAGCGCCCCGACGCCGAGGTCCTCGCCGCCGAGCAGACCCGACGATCCCGCGGTGTGGAGCCCGATGGCCACGGCGACCGCCTCGTCCTCGGTGAGGACGAGCGGTGGCAGGCCCGAGCCCGCCTCGAGCCCGTAGCCGCCCGCCGGCCCCCTGCTGCTCTCGACCCGGTACCCCAGTTCACGCAGGCGATCGATGTCGCGGCGCAGGGTGCGTGAGGTGACGCCGAGGCGCTCGGCGAGGTCGCCTCCTGGCCAGAACGAGCGCGCCTGGAGCAGGGAGAGCAGCGTGAGCATGCGACTCGACGGCGAGGTGTCCATGCTCGAAGTCTGACACCCATGCGGACGGAATGTGTCCGCAATCGGTTCTACCGTCGTCGCATGGCAGAAACGATGATCGAGACCTCAGGTCTCAGCAAGACGTTCTCCCGCGGCAAGTCGACGACGACCGCCGTGCACCCCACCGACCTCACCGTCGCGACCGGAGAGATGGTGGCACTCCTCGGACCGAACGGCGCGGGCAAGTCGACCACGTTCCGAATGCTCGCGACCCTCCTCCGACCGACGGCGGGCAGCGCGTCGGTGTGCGGATTCGACACCGTGCGGCACCCCGGCGCCGTCCGCGCCCGCATCGGGTACGTCGGTCAGGGCACCAGCGGCGGCCACAGCCACCGGGCGCGCGACGAGATGATGAGCCAGGGCGCGTTCTACGGGCTCTCGAAAGCCGACACGAAGAAGCGCACGACCATGCTGCTCGACTCCCTCGACATCGCCGCGCACGCCGACAAGACGGTGAGCAAGTTGAGCGGAGGGCAGAAGCGGCGGCTCGACATCGCGCTCGGCCTGCTGCACGCACCGCGCCTGCTGTTCCTCGACGAGCCGTCGACGGGGCTCGACCCGCAGAGTCGGGCGAACCTGTGGGAGCACATCCGGCGGCTCCGTGAAGAGCACGACACCACGATCTTCGTCACCACCCACTACCTCGAAGAGGCCGACCAGTACGCCGAACGGGTGCTCGTGATGGATGGCGGCCGGATCATCGCCGACGACACGGCCGACCAGTTGAAGGCCGACCTCGCCGGCGACCGTGTGCTGCTCGGCTTCGCCGACGCGGGACAGGCCGCCCGCGCCGCCGCGGTCGCGGGCCGGGTGGCCGACGCGTCGGCGACTCCGGATGGCGCGGTGCTCGAGCTCCGGGCCCGGGCGGGTGACGCGCTGCTGCCCCGGCTGGTCCGCGAGCTCGACTCCGAGGAGGTTCCGCCGCTCACCGCATCCTCGACGAGCCCCACGCTCGACGACGTCTTCCTCGCCCTCACCGGCCGCAGCCTCCGCGAAGAGAACAACACCGGACCGGCGCAACCCGAGAACGACTCCGCCGACCAGAAGGGCGCAGCGAAGGGCGACCCCAACGGCAACACAGACAAGACCGACGAGGTGATGGCATGACCACGACGACAGCTCCCGCCGCCGCGATCCGAGAGGTGGGCGACCCGCCGAGCGGGCCCGCGAAATTCGTGCGCGACGTCTGGACCGTGTTCCTCCGGGAGCTCTGGCCCACCCTTCGCGACCCGTTCACGTTGATCTTCAGCCTGCTGCAGCCGCTGGTCTTCCTCGCCCTGTTCGGCCCGCTGCTCGGCGGCCTGACCGGCACCGGCGGCGCACAGGCCGAACTGGGCCTGCAGTGGTTCCTGCCCGGCGTGCTCGTGATGATCGCCCTGTTCGGCACCGGGGTCACCGGCTCGAACCTGCTGTTCGAGATCATGACCGGGTCGCATGAGCGCACCCTCGTCGCGCCGGTGTCGAGGGCGGCGCTGCTGATCGGCCGGGCACTCAAGGAGATGGTGCCGCTCACCATCCAGGCCGCGGTGATCGTCATCGCGACCATCCCGTTCGGCTTCCGCCTGTACCCAGTCGGGGCA
Source organism: Herbiconiux sp. L3-i23 (assembly GCF_023734115.1). Classification (NCBI taxonomy): domain Bacteria; kingdom Bacillati; phylum Actinomycetota; class Actinomycetes; order Micrococcales; family Microbacteriaceae; genus Herbiconiux; species Herbiconiux sp. L3-i23. The sequence continues at coordinate 908,147 of NZ_AP025737.1, read as the reverse complement.
CTCGTCGGCCTGCTGCTGCTCGCGGTGTTCGGGGTGGGTCTCGGTGCACTGAGCTTCACCTTGGGCCTCGCCTCCCGCGATCGCGAGTGGCTGTTCTGGGGAGTGCAGCAGACCCTGCTCTTCCCGCTCATGATCCTGTCGGGAGTGCTGCTCCCCCTCGACGCGGGACCAGCCTGGCTGCAGACGGCGGCGGCCTTCAATCCGCTCACCTATCTAGTCGCGGCCGAGCGCGCCGCGTTCGCGGGCGACCTGCTCTCCCCCGCCATCTGGCAGGGCGCGCTGGCCGCTGCACTGACCGCGGCGGTGGGGCTCACCGTCGGTTTGAGGGCCATGCGCCGCAGCTGAAACGAGAGCGGGGGCATCCCAATAGGCTTGAGGGATGCCCCTCGCTCTCGCCGTCGATCTCGGCGGAACCAAGGTCGAAGCCGCCCTCGTCGACGAGAACGGCTCGCTCCTGTCCGACACCCGCCACCGGCGTCCGACCGGCGCCGACGCGACCACCGAATCGCTCACCGCCGCCGTCGAAGACGTCGTGACCGCCGCGCTCGCGGCGTCGCCCGACGGCGCGATCCCGGTCGGGGCGGGAGTCGGCAGTGCGGGACCGATCGACATCGGGCGCGGCAGCGTCGCGCCGCTCAACCTCTCCGACGCCCAGGACTTCCCGATCCGCCGCATCGTGCGTGACGCGGCGACCGCGGCGACGGGTACCGAGATCGCCACCGAGTTCGCTCTCGACGGGCTCTGCATCACCCTCGCCGAGCACTGGTGCGGCGCGGGCCGCGGCGTGCAATCGATGATGGGCATGATCGTGTCGACCGGGATCGGCGGTGGCATCATCTCGGGCGGCAAGCCCCTTCGCGGCAGCTCCGGCAACGCGGGACACATCGGCCAGCTCGAGGTCGCAGGGTTCGCCGGCGAAGACGTGCACGGTCTCCGTGCGCACGTCGAGCGGATCGCGTCGGGCCCGAACATCGTGCGCTGGGCGCAGTCGCAGGGATGGACGGGCGAGACCGGCGAGGACCTCGCCGCCTCCGCGGCGAACGGCGACAGCCTCGCGCTGGCCGCCGTGACCCGCAGCGCTCATGCCGTCGGGGCGGCGATCGCGTCGGCGACGGCACTCGTCGACCTCGACATGGTCGTCATCGGCGGCGGGTTCTCGCACGTGACCCCCGACTACCTCGACCAGGTGCGCGAGGGCCGTGACCGGTACGCGGCGTTCCCGTTCATGGCGCGAGCCGAGATCGCGCCCGCAGCGCTCGGCGGCGAAAGCCCCCTCGTGGGTGCCGCCGCTCTCGTCTTCGGTCGCGCCTAGCGCGCCCCGCGCGCCTCGATCTCGTCCTCGACGAAGCGGGGTCGGCGCAGTACGTACGCCGCGGCGAGCGACGGAACGGTCAGCAGGAAGAGCAGCACGAGCGACGCGTCGTAGCTGCCGGTGACGTCGTGGAGGACTCCGACGAGCAGCGGGCCGACCGCGGCGGCGGTGTAGCCGATGCCCTGCGCGAACCCGCTCAGCGCGACCGTGCCCGCGTGGGTCCGCGACCGCAGGGCGATGAGCGCCAGCGCGACGGGGAACAGCAGCGGACCGAGCCCCGCGAAGAGCACCCAGAGCCAGGTCGCGATGCCGGGTACGAACAGCAGGCCGCCGTAGCCGAGGGCGAAGAGCACGAACGCGAGATAGATGAGGGGCGCGACGTTCCGCATCCGCGCGGCGAGGATCGGCATGACGATGCCGACGGGGAAACCAGCGAGGCTGAACAGCGACAGCAGGGCGCCGGCTGCGGCGGCGTCGAGGTCGGTGCGTTCGGCGAGGATCTGCGGCAGCCACGCGAACATCGAGTAGACCGCGAGCGCCGAGGTGGCGAAGACGACCGCGACGGCTACCGCGGTCTTCGACCGCCAGAGCGCCGTGATGAGCGTCGGCGACGGTTCCTCGAGCGCCGCGCTCGGTTGCCAGCGGAGCCCGGCGAGCAGCGCGATCCACGGCACCAGCGAGGCGATCGCGAGCGCCGCCCACACTCCGAGGGCGAGCCGCCACCCGGCGCTCGTCGCGATCGGCACGGCGAGCACCGACGGCACCGCGGTGCCGATCGCCATCAGGGTCGCCGTGATCGAGGTGAAGACCCCGATGCGGGTCGGGAAGTAGCGGCGGACGAGCGGGGGCAGGAGGACGTTGCCGATGCCGATTCCGACGAGGGTGACGACGGTGCCGATCAGCAGCACCGCGTAGCCGGGGGCGTAGCCGCGCAGCAGATGCCCGACGACCATGAGGGCGAGCGCGACGACCATCGAGCGCTCGAGCCCCAGTCGGGCGACGATGGCCGGGGTGAGCAGCGCGAACGCCGCGAACGCGACCGGCGGCACCATGCCGAGCACGCCCAGCCCGACGCTGCCGAGCGGGATGTCGGCGGCGATGTAGTCGGCGATGGGCGAGATGACGGCGACCGCGGTGCGCATGCCGAGAGCGGCGAGGACGATGCCGGCGAGAGCGAGAATCCGGCCCGCCCTGTCCGAGAACTGGGGGGCCGATGTCACCAGCCGAGTTTACCCGCCCCGGTCCGGCGAGTCGGGTGCAGGGCGGGGCGCCCTCGCCTCGTCAGCGTGCGGCGTCGGCGCGGGCGAGAGCGTCGCGGGTCTCGTCGACGTCCTTCGCCATCTGGGCGATGAGTGGCTCGATGCCGTCGAAGGCGACCATGCCGCGGATGCGGTGCACGAACTCGATGTCGACCAGATGTCCGTAGAGGTCGAGGTCCGCGTCGAGGACGTACGCCTCGACCTGCCGCTCGGTCACGTCGTCGAAGGTGGGGTTCACCCCGATCGAGATCGCCGCCGGATACGAGGGCTCGCCGGGGGCGTCGTGGTCGACGAGTCTGCCGGCGTAGACGCCCTCGGCGGGGACGAAGCCGTCGGGTGCGGCGGCGAGGTTGGCGGTCGGGTAGCCGAGTTCGCGTCCGCGCTTCAGCCCGTGCACGACGCGGGCTCGTACGCGCGGCGGGCGTCCGAGCATCTCAGCGGCGCCCTCGACGTCGCCGTCGGCGAGCAGCGTACGGATCGCCGTCGACGAGGCCCGGCCGCCGTCTCGTCCCTGCACCTCGGGCTCGATGACGACCTCGAAGCCGAACTCGCCCGACAGCTCGCGCAGGGTGTCGACGGTGCCGGCGCCGCCCGCGCCGAAGCGGAAGTCGGCGCCGACGAGCACGGCCCGCATCCGCAGCGCTCCGACGAGGATGGAGGCGACGAAGTCGCGGGCCGAGAGGTCGGCGAGCGCGTGGTCGAAGGGCAGGACGACGACGTCGTCGACGCCGGAGTCCTCGAGCAGCTCGACCTTCTGGCCGAGGCCGACGACGTTCTCGGGGCACCGCTCGGGGCGCAGCAGGGCGAGCGGGTTGCGGTCGAAGGTGACGACGACGGAACGCAGACCCTTGGCGCGGGCCTCCTCGACGAGCGAGCCGAGCACGGCCCGGTGACCGGCGTGCACCCCGTCGAACTTGCCGATCGCGACGGCGGACGGCGCGAAGTCGGCAGGGATCGCAGCGACGCTGCGGTACACCGTCACGGGCGGTCTCCCGCGTGGTCGGTGCGGATCACTCCGCGGCTCTTCGACAGCCAGACGAGCCCGAGGATCGGCGTGATCAGCGGGAAGAACAGGTAGCCCATGCCGTAGTACGACCAGACGGTGTCGCGCGGGAACAGTTCGGCGTCGACGAGGCTCAGGGTGCCGACGACGAGCACGAAGACGAGCTCGAAGCCGATGGTGATCCACGCGATGCGGTTCCAGACGCGGCCGGGCACGATGAGCGACACCGTGGCGAGGATGTACACGACGGCGGCGAGCGCCGACAGGCTGTAGGCGAACGGCGCCTCGTCGAAGTCGCGCAGGATCTGCACGGTCGACCTGCCGGTGGCGGCGAGCGCGAGGATGACGTAGACGAAGACCAGCACGACGCCGATGCCGCTGACCCTGGTGCGAGGACGCGAGGGGGCGGTGTCGTGCGATGCCATGCCGCCCATTGTTCCAGGTCGGCGTGCTCTCGCGCCGCCACCGGCGGCGGCCGCGATCACGAGCGGCGGGGTCACATCCCTTGGACGCTCCAGATGATCTCCATCCGGTACAGCATGACCGCGATGGCGAGGTTGCCGACGCCGACGACGACCGTGCTCCACCGGCCGCGGTCGACGAACGACCAGATCACGGCTCCGAGCGGGATGAAGAGGGCGCTGATGAGGTAGGCCCAGAACTCGTACGGGTTGCCGCTCGGCTCGTTGCCCGCGAACGGCGCGACGATCGCCACGACGACCTGGGCGACGAGCAGCAGTTCGACGATCGCCGCGCCCGCCAGGGTCAGGTCGGAGGGCTTGCGGCCGGCGAGTCCCAGAACGACGGCGAGGAGTCCGGCGGCGACGGCGATGACGACCTGGACGATGGTGAAGCCGAGGATCACGGGCGGGCCTCCTGCGGGAATCCGGTGAGCACCCGTGCGACGCCGCGCTTCACCTCGACGAGGGCGAGCAGAACTCCGTCGGGGCCGAGCGCGGCGACCGGCGAACCGTCGTCGACGCCCGGAAGCGGCACTCGCTTTCCGTTGCGGATGTCCGCGGTCCGCGCGTCGTCGTCGAGGTGCACGACGGGTAGCAACCGCCCGGCGGCGTCGGCCGCGGGAAGCGGCTCGGCGGGCCGTCCGTCCATGAGTTCGGTGAGCGGCGCGGCCTCGTCGACGGCGAAGGGTCCGACGCGGGTGCGGCGCAGCGCGGTGAGGTGGCCGCCGGTGCCGAGCGCGCGGCCGAGGTCGCGGGCGAGGGCGCGGATGTACGTCCCCGACGAGCAGGTGACCCGAACGTCGAGGTCGAGCGCACCGGCCGGCCCGCCCGAGGGGCGCGATGCGCCGAGCACCGTGAACTCGCTGACAGTGACGGGGCGCGGCGGCAGGTCGACCTCTTCGCCGGAGCGGACCCGGGTGTAGCTGCGGACGCCGTCGACCTTGATGGCGCTCACCGAGCTCGGCGCCTGCATGATCGGGCCGGTGAGATCGGCGACGGCCGCGTCGATGCGCGCCGAGTCGAGGCTCGTCGCGTCGACCTCGTCGCCGAGCGGCTCGCCCTCCCGGTCGTCGGTGGTCGTCGCCCGCCCCAGCCGGATGGTCGCAAGGTACTGCTTGTCGAGCCCGACGAAGTAGGTGAGCAGGCGGGTGGCCGTGCCGATGCCGACGACGAGCAGCCCGGTCGCCATCGGGTCGAGGGTTCCGGCGTGACCGACCTTGCGCGTGTTCGCGATGCGGCGGATGCGGGCGACCACGCCGTGGCTCGTGATCTCTTCCGGCTTGTCGACGAGCAGGATTCCGGTAACGCCCTGCGAAGCATGTTCCGGCGCGGGCATGCCGAACAGCCTACTGTTGGGCGGGTGCGGATCGGGATCGTGGGCGCCGGCGCGGTGGGCGGAGCGATCGCTGCGGTGCTCGACCGGGCAGGGCACGACGTCGTCGTCGCCGCCCGACCGGACGCGCTGCAGAGGCTCCAGGACGGCGGGATTCTGCTCGACGGCGCGTTCGGCGCGCATTCCGCGCAGATCGAGGCGGCGACGAGCCTGTCGGGCGACTTCGAGCTCGTCGTCTTCGCGACGAAAGCCCCCGACCTCGCCGCCGCGGTCGAGGCCAACGCCGGCGCGCGGTTCCCGCTGGCTCTCGTGGTGCGCAACGGCCTGGGTGCTCGCGACGAGGTCGAGCGTGCGCTCGGCGACTCGCATCCGACCCGCGTGTCCGGCGGGCTGGCGGTCTTCGCGGCGTCGCTCGTCGATCCCGGTCACGTCACCATCACCGCCCCCGCCCCGCTCTACATCGGCGGCGGAGACGCTCAGGCGGTCACCGCCATCCTCCGCGGCGCCCTTCCTGTGGTGGTCAGCGACGACCCCATCGGCGCGGAGTGGACCAAGCTCGTCGTGAACCAGGTGAACGCGCTCCCCGCCATCACCGGACTCAGCGTGCAGGCGACGATCGCCGACCGCCGCCTGCGCCGCGCTCTCACTCGCGGCATCAGGGAGACGGTCGCGATCGCACGCCGCTCGGGCGTCTGCTTCGCGAGGCTCCAGGGGCTGAGCGACCCGCTGCTGCGCCTCGTCGGCGCACTGCCTATCGCCCTGGCCGAGTTCCTGCCCCGCGCGATGGCGCGTCGGATGGGCGCGACGCCGAATCCGGGCTCGACGCTGCAGAGCATCCGCCGAGGGCGGCCGACCGAGGTCGACTGGCTGAACGGCGCCGTGGTGCGCGCCGCCGAGGCCTTCAGCGGCGCCGCCCCCGTCAACGCCGCGCTCGTCGACATGGTGCACGAGGTCGAGCGCACGGGACGGTTCTTCTCCGTCGACGAGGTCGTCGCCGCGCTCCCCCGCTGAGACTCGACCGGCTGCGCGACCGGACGGTCAGCCGGCCGGTCGTCGGGCTGTGATCAGCAGCTGTCGGCGAAGGTACGGCGAGGATGCTCCGGATCGGAGTTGTCGACGTTCGCGGTGGCCCGCGCACGCGGCGAGGTGCGCCGTTCGTAGGCGGACTGCTCGTCGGAGGCCGGCAGCGGATCCCGGTGCGGCACTGTCAACCAGATCGTGTAGGCGAATACCGGCAGGAAGGTCGGGTCGTGCAGCCGGGTGCCGTCGACCACGAGCACTCCGGCGCCCGGCTCGGCGCGGAAGGGCTTCGCGACCTCGTCGACGAACTCCTCCGCGTGCGAGAGCTCGGCACTCGCACGGACGGCGGAGCTGCCGCGCTCGCGGAACGCCTCAGCCAGGTCGTCGGCGAAGGCGGCCTGATCGGCGCCGGGGACTCCGTCGACACCGACGATCGCGCGCGCCGAACGGTAGTTGTGCAGGATCTCGTCGGCGAACTCGCCGATGATGTCGGCCCGAGCGGGCGCCCACCTCGTCATGCCTCAACTATGCACCTCCCCGCTGAGCACGGAACCTGCACTTCCCCATTGCCGGGTACACGGATCAGGACCGAGTGCACGGACCAGGAGATGGTGCGCGGATCAGGGCCGAACCGGCGCTTCCGGCGGCGTGTCCGGGGACCTCGTCCTGATCCGCGCACAGGGCGGTCGGTGGTGCTGCGCTGTCGGGCGTCCGACCTACAGTGGGCTGGTGACGGACGCGGGCGAGCTGGCTGACCTCGTCGTGCCGTGGTTCGCTCGCAACAGTCGCGACCTGCCGTGGCGGCGGCCGGGATTCAGCGCCTGGGGCACGCTCGTCAGCGAGTTCATGCTGCAGCAGACCCCGGTGGCGCGTGTGGTTCCGCGGTTGCTCGAGTGGCTCGAGCGGTGGCCCACCCCGGCCGATCTCGCCGCGGAAGCGCCGGGCGAGGCCGTGAGGGCCTGGGGGCGGCTCGGCTACCCGCGCCGAGCTCTCGCCCTGCATGCCTGTGCCGTCGCGATCGCTCACCAGCACGGCAACCGGGTGCCGGATGACGTCGATCAACTCCTCGCGTTGCCGGGGGTGGGCGCGTACACGGCCCGCGCGGTGGCCTCGTTCGCGTACGGACGCCGGCATCCCGTCGTCGACACCAATGTGCGCCGAGTGCTCGCCCGCGCGGTCGCGGGTCAGGCGGAGCCGGGCCCGCCGTCGACGCGACGCGACCTCGAAGCCATGGCGATCCACCTCCCGGACGAACTCGACGACGCCCGCTCCTTCAACGCGGGCACGATGGAGCTCGGCGCCATCGTCTGCACGGCACGGTCGCCCCGCTGCGGCGAGTGCCCGCTGAAGGAGGTCTGCGTGTGGCGCCTCGCCGGCTATCCCGACTACACGGGGGTCCGGCGCGCACCGCAGAAGCAGTACGAGGGCTCCGACCGTCAGGCCCGCGGCGCCGTGCTCGCGCTGTTACGCGAAAGCGCATCTCCGCTCGCGGCCGACGCTTTCGCCGCTGCGGTGACGGACGGGGAACGCCGCGAGCGCATCCTCACCGGCCTCATCGCGGACGGACTCGTCGTGCGCGACCCCGCAGGATTCCGTCTCCCGTGAACTCCCTTACGGCGCGGCGCGCCGCCGTGACGGCGGGCCGCCGATAGCTTCTCGATGCCCTTGCAATCCCGGCACCGAGGAGTAGACCCGTGAGTGACGCACAGCAGCAGCCGCACCCGACGAGGCGCACGCTCGTCATCTGCGCGATCACGGTCATCATCTGCCTCCTGCTGTCGGGCGGCACCGCGGCGTTCGTCGCCATGTGGTTCGGGCCGAACATCGCGCTCGCCTCCGACACCTCCGGCCCCGCGGGTCCCGAAGGGGCGACGGGCGCGACCGGGGCGGCGGGGGCGAACGGCGCTCCCGGAGCCACTGGCGCTCCCGGCACGGCGGGCGCGACCGGCACGGCCGGCGCGACGGGTCGCACGGGAGCCACGGGCGCGACCGGCGCCGCGGGCGCGAATGGCGCGGCGGGGGCAGCGGGCCAGAGCGGCGCCGCGGGCGCGCAGGGGCAACCGGGACCTCAGGGCGTACCGGGCGTATCCCGCGGCTACGTCCCGACGCTCGTCTCCGGGTCGATCGGCGACGAGGAGTATTCCGGCAGCGCCGACGGAGCCATCCACCTGCAGGGCGTCTGGTCGATCCCCGCCGGCACCTGGTACGTCGACGGCACGCTGAACCCCAAGGTCGCCGTCGCCATTCCCACCGCCGACTTCGCCTGCCAGTTCGTGGCGGTGACGGGGGACGACGGCACGAGCGGTCAGGGCAGCGACGCGTCTCAGCTCGTCTCGCCCTCTCTCACTCAGCCGAGCTACTTCGGCGGCCAGAACTTCTGGGACCTCGAGCGTCCGCAGGTATCGGTCGGCAACTTCGTCACCATCGCAGCCGGGCAGCAACTCGGGCTGGCATGCGAACGCCAGTCCCCCTTCGGTGCCGTGATCTCATGGGGCCTGTCGAAGTCGAACCTCAGCGCCATCCAGCTGAACACGGTCGGCTGACGCGCCCTTCCGCGGTCCGACACCACGGCACGAGCACGCCGGTGGGCTGAGCCGCACCCCCCGGACTGGGCATGCCGCGCGCCGCGGAAGTCCGCTTATATGAAGAAAGAAGGCCTGCGACGCGCCACCCGGTCGCAGGCCTTCTTCCTTGCCTGAATGCGTCTCACGCCTGACGGGCGAGTCGCTGAATCAGTCTTCTTCGTCGGTCTCGCGGGGCTTGACGTAGGGGTCCTCGTCGCCGGCGTACTGCGAGTTCGCCGCGAGAGCACGCGACTCGCTGTCACGCTCGCGCGCCTCGACGAGCAGCTTCTCGATGCTCGCCGCGGTCTCGGGGACGGCGTCGAGGATGAACTCGATGCTCGGCGTCAGCCGCGTGGTGAGGTTCTTCCCCACCTCGCTGCGCAGCATCCCCGTCGCGGCCTTGAGGGCGGCGGCGCTGTCGGCGCGCTCCTCCTCGGTGCCGTACACGGTGAAGAAGATGCTCGCGTGCTGCAGGTCGCCGGTCATCCGGACGTCCGTGATGGTCACGAATCCGAGACGCGGGTCGCGGATGCCCTTCTCGAGCCTGCGGGCGACGATCTCCTTGATGCGATCGGCCATCTTGGCCGCGCGTGCCGGATCAGCCATGACACTCCTCCTTCATGAAGCACTTCTCACCCCCGCGAGCGCGGTGTGTTGTCACGAGCGCGGGTGTTTGAACACCCGCGCTCGCAGCAACACACCGCGCTCGGTAAGGAATGGTGCGGACTAGGCCCGCTTCTTCTCCTGCATCTCGATCGTCTCGATCTCGTCGCCGATCTGGATGTCGTTGTACTTCCCGAGTCCGATACCGCACTCGTAGCCCTCACGGACCTCGGTGACGTCGTCCTTGAAGCGGCGCAGCGAGTCGATCGCGAGGTTGTCCCCGACCACGACGCCGTTGCGGATGACGCGCGCCTTGGCGTTGCGCGTGATCGTGCCGCTGCGGACGATGACACCCGCGATGTTCCCGACCTTGCTGGAGCGGAAGATCTCGCGGATCTCGGCCACACCCGACTGGACTTCCTCGTACTCGGGCTTGAGCATGCCCTTGAGCGAGTTCTCGATGTCGTCGAGAGCCGTGTAGATGACCGAGTAGAAGCGGATGTCGACACCCTCGCGGGCGGCGCGCTCGCGGGCCTTGCTGTCCGGACGGACGTTGAATCCCATGATGATCGCGTTGTCGACCGTTGCGAGGTTGACGTCGCTCTCGGTGACGGCACCGACACCGCGGTGGATGATCCGCAGCTGGACGCTCTCGTCGACCTCGATCTTGAGCAGCGCCTCTTCGAGCGCCTCGACGGCACCGGAGACGTCACCCTTGATGATGAGGTTGAGCGAGTCGACCTTGCCCTCTTCGAGAGCACGGGTGAAGTCCTCGAGCGAGATGCGCTTGCGGGCCTTCGCGAGGCTCGCGTTGCGCTCCACGGCTTCGCGCTTCTCGGCGATCTGACGGGCGGTGCGGTCCTCCTCGGTGACGAGGAAGGTGTCACCGGCGCGGGGCACGGTCGACAGACCCTGCACCTGCACGGGACGCGACGGGTAGGCCTCGGCCACCGGGTCGCCGTTCTCGTCCATCATCGCGCGGACACGTCCGTACGCGGTGCCGGCGACGATCGCGTCGCCGACGCGCAGGGTGCCGGACTGGATGAGCACGGTCGCGACCGCACCGCGTCCCTTGTCGAGACGGGCTTCGATGGCGACACCGCGCGCGTCCTTGTTCGGGTTCGCGCGCAGGTCGAGACCGGCATCGGCGGTGAGCAGGACGGCGTCGAGCAGGTTGTCGATACCGGTGCCCGCGAGCGCGGACACGTCGACGAACATGGTGTCGCCGCCGTACTCCTCGGCTACGAGACCGAACTCGGTGAGCTGCTGACGCACCTTCGCCGGGTTCGCGCCCTCCTTGTCGACCTTGTTCACCGCGACGACGATCGGCACACCGGCGGCTTGGGCGTGGTTCAACGCCTCGACCGTCTGCGGCATGATGCCGTCGTCCGCCGCGACCACGAGGATCGCGAGGTCGGTGACCTGCGCACCACGGGCACGCATGGCGGTGAACGCCTCGTGACCGGGGGTGTCGATGAAGGTGATGGCGCGGTCGTAGCCCTCGTGCTCGGTCCAGACCTGGTAGGCACCGATGTGCTGGGTGATGCCACCCGCCTCACCGGCGATCACGTTGGTCTTGCGGATCGCGTCGAGAAGCCTGGTCTTACCGTGGTCGACGTGACCCATGACGGTCACGACCGGCGGACGGATCTCGAGGTCTTCGTCGCTCTCGTCCTCGAGCTCCTGGTCGAGGTCGATGTCGAAGCCCTCGAGGAGCTCCTTGTCCTCGTCCTCGGGCGAGACCATCTGGATCTTGTAGCCCAGCTCCTCGCCGAGCACCTGGAAGGTGGCCTCGTCGAGCGACTCGGTCGCCGTCGCCATCTCACCGAGGTGGAAGAGGACGGTGACGATGTTGCCGGGGCTCGCGTCGATCTTGTCCGCGAAGTCCGTGATGGACGCACCACGGCGCAGACGGATGACCGTGCTGCCATCACCGCGGGGGACGCTCACGCCGCCGAGCGACGGGGCCTCCCGCATCTCGAACTCTTGACGCTTCGTCCGCTTCGACTTGCGGGCCTTGCTCTTGCCGCCACCGCGACCGAACGCACCGGCGGTACCACCACCGGGGCCACGGCCACGACCGCCGCCGCCTGCGGGGCGCGGGCCGCCGAAGCCGCCGGGCGCACCACCGGGACGCTGGAAGCCGCCGGGCGCACCGCCCGGACGTCCGCCGCCGCCACCGGGACGCTGGAAGCCGCCGTTGGGGCGACCGGGGCCGCCGGGACGACCGGGAGCACCGGCACCGGGAGCGCCGGGACGCGGCGAGCCGGGACGGGGAGCGGCCGGACGCGGGATGCCGCCGGGACGCATGCCCTGGTTGGCCGCGAACGGGTTATTGCCGGGGCGCGGAGCACCGGGGCGCTGCATGCCCTGGCTGCTCGAGTACGGGTTGTTGCCGGGACGCGGGATGCCGGCCGGGCGCGGGGCGCCGGGACGCGGGATGCCGGCCGAGCCGCCGGGGGCGGCGGGACGCTCGCCGTCACGCGGAGCGGGAGCTCCCGGAGCGGCGGAGGGACGGGCGGATGCCGCGGGACGCTCGGTCGCCGCGGGGCGCTCCTCCGAACGCGGCGCGCGCGGTGCCGCCGGCGAGGCGGGCGAGCTGGGCGCGGCGGGAGCCGCGGCAGCGGGCGCGGCCGGAGCCGAGGGGGCCGGGCCGGGGCGCGACGGGGTCGCGCGGGAAGGCGTCGCCTTCGCGGGCGCGGCGGGAGCCGCACCGTCGGCGGGCTTGCGGGTGATGCCGTCGGCTTCGAGCTTCGCCTTCAGCTTCCGGACGACCGGGGGCTCGATGCTCGACGACGGTCCCTTGACGAACTCGCCCATCTCCTTGAGCTTCGCGAGCGCGACCTTGGTGTCGATTCCGAGGTCGGTTGCGACCTCGTGTACGCGTGGTTTTGCAGCCACTTTTCTCCTGTCTGAGGCTCACCCAGACAGGGCAAGCCGATTAGCGGTGTGAGGAACTCATTTCGAGTAGCTCATTAGTTGTCCATAAGCCGTTCAGCCTGTTCTTTTCGGTAGACCCTGCATTCCAGCGTTCCGGGCACAGCTGTGCCCTCGCCAGAAGAGGGGGAACTCGACCATTGTACTCCCCCGCCGCCCGCGACAGGCCGAGAGCCTGCTCCACCGGTCGTCAAGTAGCGATGCGCTCTCGATACGCTCCTTCGTCGCTACTCGAGCCGTTTCGATACGGCGCTGGCGCGCCTACTCAACGACCGGATCTGACCCGGTCGTCGAGTAGCGACGAAGGAGCGTACCGAGACGGGTCGAGTGAGCGAAGCGCACCGAGACCACAGCGTGCGCGCTCTCGATGCGCTCGTTCCTCGCTACTCGAGCCGTTTCGATACGGCGCTGGCGCGCCTACTCAACGACCGGGGTGGGAACTCGTGCCGTACGCATCGCTTCGCTCGAGCCCCGGTCGTTGAGTAGCGACGAAGGAGCGTATCGAGTCCCCCGCGCAAGCATGCGCGGTGGGCCCAGGGTCGAGTAAGCGAAGCGCACCGAGACCATGGCGCCGAGGTTGAAACTGAGCTCTCGGTGCGCTCGTTCCTCGCTTACTCGAGCCGTCTCGGTACGGCGCTGGCGCGCCTACTCGACGACCGGGGTGGAAGTCGCCCTTCGTATCGCTTCGCGGGGCGGGCGGGCGGGCGCCCGCCGCCGCCCCGCGGGGAGGTCAGTCTTCGTCGAGGATGGAGTCCGGCTGGATGTCGATCTTCGCGCCCGTGAGCTTCGCGGCGAGGCGGGCGTTCTGGCCCTCCTTGCCGATCGCGAGGGACAGCTGATAGTCGGGCACCAGCGCGCGGACGGCCTTCAGCGACGCGTCGATCACGTACGAGCTGGTCACCTTCGCAGGCGACAGGGCGTTCGCGACGAACTGGGGCAGGTCCTCGGAGTAGTCGACGATGTCGATCTTCTCGCCGCCGAGCTCCGCCGACACCGCACGGACACGCTGCCCGAGCTCGCCGATGCAGGCGCCCTTGGCGTTGATGCCCGGTTCGGTCGCGCGGACCGCGATCTTGGTGCGGTGCCCGGCTTCACGGGCGAGCGACACGATCTCGACGAGTCCCGACGCGATCTCGGGCACCTCCAGCGCGAACAGCTTGCGCACCAACGACGGGTGGGTGCGCGACACGGTGATCGAGGGGCCCTTGGCGCCCTTCGCGACGCTGGTCACGTAGACGCGGATCCGCTCGCCGTGCCCGTAGCTCTCGCCGGGGACCTGCTCCTCGGGAGGCAGGATCGCCTCGATGGCACCGAGGTCGATGTGGATCATCCGCGGGTTCGGGCCCTGCTGGATGACGCCGGCGATGATGTCGCCCTCGCGGCCCTTGAACTCGCCGAGCACCTTGTCGTCGCCGATGTCGCGCAGACGCTGGTTGATGACCTGCTTCGCGGCGAACGCGGCGATGCGGCCGAAGTCACTGGGGCTGTCCTCGGCCTCGCCGACCACGGCGCCGTCGTCATCGATCTCGGGAACGTAGACGGCGACGTGACCGGTCTTGCGGTCGATGTCGACGCGGGCGGGTGCCGGCTCGTCGGAGCCGTGCTTCGGCTCGACCTTGTCGGTGTGCTTCAGGTAGGCGGTGAGGATCGCCTGCTCGATGATCTGGACGAGCTCCTCGAACGGGATCTCGCGCTCTCGCTCCATCAGACGCAAGACGCTCAGGTCGATTTCCACGGCCGCACTCCACTATTCGCTCTATGACACCCGCATGGTGAAACGGGCCGCATCTACGGTACCCGATCGGCGGCCTGCGCTACCTGCGAGACGCTCATGCGGACTGCGAGAGAATGCCCCTGTGAGGATCCGAACCGTCCAACTGCGCCGCTACCGCATCCACCCCGAGATGTTCGACGATTTCGTGGAGTGGATGCGCGACGATCTGCTGCCGATGCGCGCCGAGTTCGGCTTCCACATCGAGTTCGCCTACGCCGATCCGGAGCACTCGCTGTTCACGTGGGCGGTCAGCGTGCCCGGCGACCGGGCGGGCTTCCTGCAGTTCGAGGAGCACTACAACGCCTCACCCGAGCGTTCGGCGGTGTTCGAGGGGCAGCCTCAGCGCATCGCCGAGAAGTGGATCACCTTCGTCGACCCGGTCGCCTGAGCAGGCGTCGACTCGCGGACCTCGGTCACTTCCGAGTCGGCTCGCCGAGGCGCAGCCGGAACACCGGATGCAGCGGTGCGACCGCCCGGATCGCCGCCGTGCTGGGGTTCTTCGGCAGTTCGAAGAACGTGCCGACCTCCCACGCCCACTTGGCGAGGTAGACCCGGAGGATGGGCACCCGCTCCTCGCCGACGACTTCGACGGCCGTGAACAGGGTGACCTCGCGGCCGAGGGTCAGCGTTCCCTCGCCCGCGACGCGGAGGTTGCGGACCCACTCGGTGGTGCCGCGCGCCGCGACGAGGTACGTCTCGGTTCCCAGGGTGAGCGGGTTGACCGGCGTCGAGCGCGGCTCGCCGCTCACCCGGCCCACGATGGTGAGCGTGCGGGATCCGGCGAGGCTGACCCCGCGGCGTCCGAGCGCGGTGAGGAGCGCGTTGGCGATCCTGGTCGGTCGTCCCGGCCGGATGTACTTCTCGCTCCCCGACGGCATCGCTAGAAGCCGCGCACCTCGGCGATGACCTCGTTGGCCGCGCCGTCGAGGGGCACCGCACGGCGTTCGCCGGTGCGGCGGTCCCACAGCTCGACCTCGCCGGCGGCGTAGCCCTTGCCGACGATCACGATCGTGGGCATTCCGAGCAGTTCGGCATCGCCGAACTTGACGCCCGGCGAGACCTTGGGGCGGTCGTCGTAGAGCACGTCGAGTCCGGTCTTCTCGAGCTCGGCGGACAGGGTGGCCGCGAACTCGAAGACCGCCTCGTCCCTGCCGGTGGCGATGATGTGCACGTCGTAGGGCGCGACGGCGCGGGGCCAGACGAGCCCGCGTCCGTCGTTGTTCGCCTCGGCGATCAGCGCGAGGTTGCGGGTGACGCCGATCCCGTACGATCCCATCGTCACGGTGACGAGCTTGCCGTTGGGATCGAGCACCTGCAGCCCGAGCGCTTCGGCGTACTTGCGGCCGAGCTGGAAGACGTGACCGATCTCGGTGCCGCGGGCCAGCGTGACGGGCCCGGATCCGTCGGGTGCCGCGTCGCCTTCACGGACGTCGGCGATCTCGACGGTGCCGTCGCTGGTGAAGTCGCGACCGGCGACGAGGCCGAACACGTGCTTCTCGTACTCGTTGGCGCCGGTGATCCATGCGGTGCCGTCGACGACGCGGGGGTCGAGGAGGTAGCGCATGTCGGTGGCCGACTCGAGCCCGAGCACGGGGCCTTCGGGCGACCAGGGGCCGATGTACCCCTTGACCAGGCCCGGCGTCTTGTCGAAGTCGGCCTCGGTGGCGGCTTCGACCTCGGCGGGCTGGAAGGCGACCTCGGCGCGCTTCATGTCGACCTCGCGGTCGCCGGGGAGCCCGACGACGACGACCTCGCGGGTGCCGTCGAGATGGGTGAGCGCGAGCACGACGTTCTTCAGGGTGTCGGCGGCGGTCCACTCCCGGTCCTCGCGAGGGTGCTCCGCGTTCGCGAAGTCCACGAGGGTCTGGATGGTCGAGGTGGCGGGCGAATCGAGGATCTCGGCGGCCGGGGCGTCGTCGAACGGGATCGACTCGGGGACGGGCGTCGTGTACGCCTCGACGTTGGCGGTGTAGCCGCCGGCGGAGCGGACGAAGGTGTCCTCGCCGATCTCGGTCGGGTGCAGGAATTCCTCGCTCTTCGATCCGCCCATCGCGCCCGCGTCGGCGGCGACGATGACGTATTCGAGGCCGAGGCGCTGGAAGATGCGCTCGTAGGCGTCGCGCTGCGCCTGGTAGCTGATGTCGAGGCCGTGGTCGGTCCAGTCGAACGAGTAGGCGTCCTTCATCGAGAACTCGCGGCCACGCAGCAGACCGGCGCGGGGGCGGGCCTCGTCGCGGTACTTGTCCTGGATCTGGTAGATCGTGAGCGGCAGGTCCTTGTAGGAGGAGTAGAGGTCCTTCACCAGGAGGGTGAAAACCTCTTCGTGGGTGGGGGCGAGCAGGTAGTCGGCGTCCTTGCGATCCTTCAGACGGAAGATGCCGTCGCCGTACTCCTCCCACCGCCCGGTCACCTCGTAGGGCTCGCGCGGGAGCAGCGCCGGGAAGAGGACCTCTTGGGCGCCGGCCGCGGTCATCTCTTCGCGGATGATCTCCTCGACCTTGGCGCGCACCCGCAGACCGAGCGGCAGCCAGGCGAAGATGCCGGGGGCCTCGCGGCGGATGTATCCGGCGCGGACGAGGAGTCGGTGGCTCGCGACCTCGGCGTCGGAGGGGTCCTCACGGAGGGTGCGGACGAAGAGCGTTGACATGCGGGCTAGCACCCGCCAAGCCTACCGACCTGCCCGCGCCCCATCCGTCGCAGAGCCTCCCCCAACCCGAGGGCCCCGATCCCGTGTGCACGGATCAGGAGTTCGTGCGCGGATCAGGAGAAGTCGTCCCAACTCTCCTGATCCGTGTGCGAGGTGCCCTCTTTCGAGTCGGAACTCCTGATCCGTGCACCGACGGCGCGCACGGCCTTTGCGCGGGGACGACGAAGGGGCGGCCGATCCGAAGATCGACCGCCCCTCCTCAGCGCGTCAGAGCGTCAGCGACTCACTGATTCAGCGCATCAGCTACCCGCGGTCGCGCGGCGACGGAGCAGGACGACCACACCGCCGGCGACGAGCAGTCCGAGCGCGAGGGCACCGAGCGGCAGGGCGGCGGCTCCGGTCGCGGCGAGCGCCGGGGCGGTGGTGCTGGTCTGCAGGAGCGCGCCCGATGCGTCGATCTCGAACCAGAGCACCGAGTTCGCGACCGAGCCGTCGGCGAAGGTGCTGGCGAAGGTGAGGCTGTGCCAGCCCGCTTCGAGACCGGCCGGGATGGTGATCTCCTGCGAGACGGCGCCGTCGACGGGCACGGCTCCCGCGGCGAGGGTGATCGGCGTGGAGCGGAGCACCAGCGAGAAGTCGGCGCCGGGCTTCAGTCCCTCGGCCGTGAAGTTCGCCTTGCCGCCCGCGACCGGCTGGCCGGCCGCGATCTTCAGCTCGAGCGACAGGGCGGCGGCGCTCGGTGCGGGCACCGGCGAGGTGGGTGCCGGCGCCGTCGGGGCCGGGGTCAGACGCCCACCGGCTCCGAGGCGCAGCGCCTCGTTCCAGGCGGCGCGGACGCCGTTGGTCGCCTCGTTCGCGGCGGGGAACCAGTCGTAGGCGTAGTAGAGGAACTGTCCTCCGCCGACCGAGAAGGACGCGACGCCGAGGTTGTCGTCATCGGAGAGGTACACGGGAGTCACGGACGCCTTTTGCGCGTCGCTCCAGGTGCTGTAGGCGAGGAGTCCGCCCGCGTAGTTCGCGTTCGGGAGGGTTGTCGGCAGGGTTGCGTCGTCGAGCTGCAGCGACCACTCGCCGCCTGTTCTTCCGTTCGACCAGACGTCGGTGTAATCGACTCCGGTGAGCACATCCACCAGATCGCCGTGAGTGTAGGACCCCGTGCCGAGGGCGGTGCGCCCCGCGCTCACCCAGTCCTTGACCACGACGACGGCCTCCTCGGACATCACGTCCGTCCCGCCATCGGCATAGACCAGACCCTCCGGGAAGACGACGACGTCCTGGTCAGCGAGCGCGGCGGTCCAGGCCGCTGCTGAGCCGTCGCCACCGTCGAAGGTCGTGACCGAGCCGATCAGGGCGAGCTCGGCGCTGATGTCGGCATCCTCCTCGTCGGGGTCGGTGAACCCCTCCTTCGAGAAGACGAGGATGCCGAGATCGGGGTCGGGCGCCGGGAGGGCGGAGGCCGCCGAAGCGCCGACGAAGGGTGCCGCGATGAGCGCGATGGCTGCGCCGAGGGCGGGCAGGACAGGGATGCGACGAGTCGCCATGAGGATCCGTTTCGAATGTGGTGCGAATGGTGCCGGATCACGCTATGGACAGCGACGCGCGGTTCGCCGTCGATTCTCAGGGTGTCGCGAACGTGAGAAGGACTCCGTAGCGAGCGGAGCTGACGAGCGCTGCTCGCGCCTGCCCGAGGGCGCGCGACGGCGCCGGGATTCGAGACGGGGTCAGCCGACCGGCACTGCGCGCACGGGGCGTTGCCGCAGGGCGAGCACCGCGCCTGCGGCGACGAGGACGAGCACTGCGGCGTTCAGTCCCGCATAGCCGAGAAGAGCGAGCACGATGCCGGCAAGCCCCCCGCCGAGCGCCCCGGCCAGGTTCATCGCGGTGTCGGAGACGCCCTGCACCGACGCCCGGTCCTCGATCGCCGCTCCCCCGGCGACGAGCGCGGATCCGGCGATCGTGGTCGCCGACCAGCCGAGGCCGAGCAGGATCAGAGCGATCGTGACGGCGACCTGCGATGCCGAGGCGACCCAGCCGATGATCAGCGAAACGCCGGTGATCGCCTGTCCGCCGAGCACGACGCTCTCGCGACCGATCCTGTCGCTGAGCCAGCCGAACACCGGCGAGAGCCCGAACATGCCGAGGGTGTGCAGGCTGATCGTGAGCCCGACGATGGTCAGCGTCGCACCCTGGTGGACGAGGTGCACCGGGGTCATCGCCATCACCGCCACCATCGTCGCGTGGGCGAAGGCGACGATCGCGATGGCACCCCTGGTTCGAGAGGGAACCGTGCGCAGGGTGGCCAGGACGCCGCGGTGGCGGGTGGCCACGGCGCCGAGTCGCGCCTCGCGCAGGGCCGCCTGCAGCGGGTCCGGGCGCAGGGTGACGAGGTAGAGCAGGGCGGCGAGCAGCTGGCACGCCACGGTGATGACGAACGGACCGGTCATGTCCGGCAGCCCGAGAGCGTCGCCAAGCGCCTGCCCGGGCGTGACCAGATTGGGGCCGACCACGATGCCGACGGTCGTCATCCACACCACGACCGAAAGGTCCCGGCCCCGGTGACTCGGGGACGCGAGGTCGACCGCGGCGAAGCGCGCCTGCAGGTTCACCGCGTTGCCGGCGCCAAGCACCAGGAGGGCCGCGACGAGGAGTACCGGCGACCCAAGCAGTCCGCTTCCGATCACGGCGAGCGCGCCGACCGCCGCGATCGCCGCGCCCGTGCCGAGGGCGGGTCGCCGGCCCAATCGCCGCGCGAGGCGGGCGAGCGGGATCGCGAACACCGCGGCTCCGAGCGTGCCGGCGGTCGCCGCGAGTCCGGACACGGATTCGTCGCGCGCGAGATCGGCAAGCAGCAGGGCGCCGAGTGAGACCCCGGCGCCGAGGCCGACCCCGGACAGGATCTGCCCCACCGACAGCACGACCAGTGTCCTGCGCTGAACGGCCCGATCGACAATCGGCTCCTCGGCGCTCATGCCGTCAATCTAGTGACGCTTCGCTGGCCGCCGAAGGTCTTGCACCGCCGCCTCAAGATCGGGATAACGATTCGACACCGCGCCTTCCGAGCCCAGGCGGCCCCGTCGTACTGTGCAGCCATGGGGGAACACCGTCTTTCTCGCGCCGGAACGCGGCGCGCACTGGTCGTACTCGGGGTCATCGCTCCGCTATTACTCGCGGGATGCGCGCCTGCCCAGGCTGATCCCGCCCCGGCGCCGTCGGCCTCGACACCGAGCCCGACTCCCTCCGCCGCTCCGGCGACTCTCGCGCCCGTCGCGGCGCCGCAACCGCACTGGGCGGGCGTGGACTGCGGGAGCCTCTTCGGATCCGCGCTCGACG
Source organism: Herbiconiux sp. L3-i23 (assembly GCF_023734115.1). NCBI lineage: Bacteria > Bacillati > Actinomycetota > Actinomycetes > Micrococcales > Microbacteriaceae > Herbiconiux > Herbiconiux sp. L3-i23. The sequence goes on along the minus strand of NZ_AP025737.1, from coordinate 887,904 downwards.
TGTTCGGCCCGATGACCTGGAGCGGCGACGACCCCGCCGCCAGCTCCGTCACCCTGGCCGATCACTACGACGTCTCGGTCGCCGCCGAAGCTCAAGCCGGGCTCCTCACCTGCATGCTGGTCGGCGGCGCCGGCCGTGAGGTGCGCTTCAGCGTCGTGCCTGGAGCCGGCGAAGCCGGACGCCCGTTGCTCGGCGAAAGGGTCAGCGGCGACATCCGCACCACCGACCAGTCGACTCTCGGGTGCACACGCTTCACCCCCGACAGCTACGCCTGCTCAGGCAGCTACATCGACGGCGGCGACTGGATCAGGATCAGCTACCGCGGCGGAGCCGAGGACCCCTACTCCGCCGGCGACGAACTGGTGAGCGCGGCCCTCGACCGGTTGCGTTCGCTGCCGGAGCAGACCTGGCAGCGTCCCTCTTCGGCGTGGGCGGACATCTCATCCTGCGATGCCGTCGATCCCGAGGGAGCGGCCGCGACCGCGGCGGCTCTGCCGGGGGCGCCGTCGTCCACCGCACCTCGAGGCATGGAGCCCGAGCAGCAGGTGGCCTACGCCACGCAGGGTGCGCTCTTCTGCGCCGAGGGCGACACGCTCGCCGACGAGGCCACCTTCGTCTGGTTCGAGCTCGTTCCCGGAGGGTCGTGGGTCGACACGGTGACGCCGACCGGCCAGGGCGTCGAGGACGCTGAAGTCGAGGGAGCGCTCGCTGCACGCTGGGTGACCATCATGAATGTCGGCGACGAGCTGCCCGAGGGCGGTCCGACCGCGACCCTCGACGTCTTCACCGACGGCGGGTGGCTGCGCGTCGGCGGCATCGAATCCGGGGTGCCGCTCGACAAGGCGCGCATCCAGGCGGCCGCCGAAGTGCTGCTCGAGCGGATCGCCGCGCCCTGATCGCGTCGGCGTCCCGCGGGGGCGCCCTTCCGTCGGCGGCGGGGTGCATGGATCAGGATCGAGGAGGCGACCCGCCGAGCGCGACGCCCGTCATCGTCCTGATCCGCGGCGGATCTCCTGATCGGTGTACATCGTTCTGATCCGTGCACCCGTGGGCGTTGCGGGCCGGAGTTGCGGCGCGGGTCGCGCCGTGCAGGCGCCGCCGAGGTCAGACGGTGACGACCTCGGGGGTGCCCGTCTCGGCGCCGGGGCCCATCTCGTCGGCGATGCGGTTCGCCTCCTCGATGAGGGTGCGCACGATGTCCGCCTCGGGAACGGTCTTGATGACCTCGCCCTTGACGAAGATCTGACCCTTGCCGTTGCCGGAGGCGACACCGAGGTCGGCCTCGCGAGCCTCGCCGGGGCCGTTCACGACGCAGCCCATCACGGCCACGCGCAGCGGCACGGTCATGCCCTGGAGACCCTCGGTGACGTCGTTGGCGAGCGTGTACACGTCGACCTGCGCGCGTCCGCACGACGGGCACGAGACGATCTCGAGCTTGCGCTCGCGGAGGTTCAGGGACTGCAGGATCTGCAGCCCGACCTTCACCTCCTGCGCGGGAGGAGCCGACAGCGAGACGCGGATCGTGTCGCCGATGCCCTCGGAGAGCAGGATTCCGAACGCCGTCGCGCTCTTGATCGTGCCCTGGAACTCGGGGCCCGCCTCGGTGACGCCGAGGTGCAGCGGCCAATCGCCGCGTTCGGCGAGCTGACGGTACGCCTTCACCATGACGATCGGGTCGTTGTGCTTGACCGAGATCTTGAAGTCGTGGAAGTCGTGCTCCTCGAACAGGCTTGCCTCCCAGACGGCGCTCTCGACGAGCGCCTCGGGGGTGGCCTTGCCGTACTTCTCGAGCAGGCGACGATCGAGGGATCCTGCGTTAACGCCGATGCGCAGGCTCACGCCGGCGTCCTTCGCGGCCTTCGCGATCGCGCCGACCTGGTCGTCGAACTTGCGGATGTTGCCGGGATTGACGCGCACCGCGGCGCAGCCGGCGTCGATCGCCTGGAAGACGTACTTCGGCTGGAAGTGGATGTCGGCGATGACAGGAATCTGGCTCTTCTTCGCGATGATGTGCAGCACATCCGCGTCGTCCTGGCTGGGCACCGCCACGCGGACGATGTCGCAGCCCGAGGCGGTGAGCTCGGCGATCTGCTGCAGCGTCGCGTTGATGTTCGTCGTCGCCGTGGTGGTCATCGACTGCACCGAGACGGGCGCGTCGCCGCCGACGAGGACCTTGCCGACCTTGATCTGGCGCGACTTGCGGCGCGGGGCCAGGGTCTCGGGGGCGGGCTTCGGCATACCGATATTCACTGCAGGCACGCTATGAAGCGTAAACCTCCCGGGTGAACGTCGGCCGCGAGGCGCTAGGGACGCAGCAGCACCTTGATGGCGCGGCGCTCATCCATCGCGGCATACCCCTCGGCGACCTCGGTGAGCGGCAGCTCGAGGTCGAAGACGAGGCCGGGTCGAAGACGTCCGTCGAGCACCTCGGGCAGCAGCTCGTCGACGTAATTGCGGACCGGCGCCACTCCCCCGCGCACCCCGACGTTCGTGCTGAACATGGTCTGCATCGGCAGCTCGGGACCGCCGTTCGGCACCCCGACGAAGCCCACCTGGCCTCCGGGCCGGGCGGACCGAAGGGCCTGATCCATCGACTCCTCGGTGCCGACGCACTCGAGCACGCAGTCGGGCCCGATGCCGTCGAACGGCTCCTTGATGCGGGCGACGCCCTCGTCGGCGCGCTCCTCGACGATGTCGGTCGCGCCGAACTCGCGGGCGACCGCCTGGCGGCTCTCGTGCCGGGACATCGCGACGATCCGCGACGCCCCGAGGCGCTTCGCCGCGAGCACCGCGCAGAGCCCGACCGCGCCGTCGCCGACGACGACGACCGTCGAGCCCTTCGTCACGCCGGCGCTGACCGCGGCGTGGTGACCGGTGCCCATGACGTCCGACAGGGTGAGCAGGTGCGGGATCAACTCTGGCGCCGGCATACCGCCGGGCACCACCGCGAGGGTGCCGTCCGCATCCGGCACCCGCACGAACTCGCCCTGGCCGCCGTCGGCGAACCCGCCTGTGCGGTCCTTCGAACCCCACCAACCGCCGTTCAGGCACGAGGTGCTGAACCCGTTGCGGCAGTTCTCGCAGGTCATGTCGCAGAGGTAGAAGGGGGCGATCACGAAATCGCCGATTCTCACGTTCTCGACGCCGTCGCCGATCTGTTCGACGACGCCGACGAATTCGTGGCCGATGCGGTGGGCGTGCTTCGTGGGGGTCACGCCGCGGTAGGGCCACAGGTCGGAGCCGCAGACGCAGCTCGCCACCACCCTGACAATCGCGTCGCGTCCGGTCGAGACGACCGGGTCGGGGACCTCCTCGATGCGGATGTCCCGGGCGGCGTGGATGACGGTGGCGAGCATGCGATCCACCTTAGGCAGGGGCGGCGACGTGCTCCTGGGAGCCGCGAGAACGCACGTTCCGGGCTTGCGTGCCCGCCGAATCCCCCCGCGCGAACGGGCGCGGGTGGGCCCAGTGCGTCTGTGCCCGCAATATCGGATCTCGCGGTAGGTGGTTCAGGAGCGGAGGACCTCGAGGCGCGCGCGGTATTCGGTCTCGTCGATGTCGCCGCGGGCGAAGCGCTCGGCCAGGACCTGCTCGGCGCTGCGCTGAGCCCACGGGTTACCGGGGCCGCCCTGCGCCCACGGACCGGGGCCCCACGGCCCGCGACCCCGGCGACGGAGCAGGACGAAGAGGAGGGTGAAGAACGCGATCCAGAACAGCGGGATCACGAGGAGGGGGATCCAGCCGAAGCCGGCGGCGAAGGGACCGCCGTGCATGGCGACGGTGGTGAGGGCGGTGGTGAACATGACGACCATCTCTGTCGATGAGGAAACGGGTCCGGTCGGACCGTGCTTCCAGCCTCGCCAGCGGACGTGTCGCCCGAATCCGCCGCAACGACGAATCCCCGCTACTCACCCGGGAGTAGCTCCGCCACCCTCACTCCCCCGAGTGGCTGACCGAATGCAGGAGTTTTTCGTCCGAAACCCGGAAAACTGCCTGATTCGGGGCTTGCCCGAGCAATTTCTCCTGCATTCGGGCAGCCACCCGCCGCGTGCGGACGGGGTGACTGACCAAATCAAGGAGATCACGGCGCCGATGGCCCCGGATCCGCATGAACGTGTGACTCGAACCTGCTTTCTCCTTGATTTGGTCAGAGGCATGGCGGGCGGCTGACCAAATGCAGGAGTTCTTCGCCCGAAACCCGGAAAACTGCCCGATTCGGGGCCTACCCGACCAATTTCTCCTGCATTCGGTCAGCCACTCAACCTGTCCGCGCTGGGCGACTGACCAAATCAAGGAGATTTCACCTCTGACGGCCCCGGATCGGCATGAACGTGTGACTCGACACCGCTTTTTCCTTGATTTGGTCAGCAGCGCCGAGTGGAGGGTGGGGTGGGTCAGTGCCAGCCGGGCTTCACGAGCCCCGACTCGTAGGCGAGCACGACGAGCTGCACTCGGTCGCGGACGCCGAGCTTGGTCAGGATGCGCGACACGTGGGTCTTCGCCGTGAGCGGCGACAGGAACAGTTCCGCCGCGATCTCCTCGTTACTGCGCCCCGCGGCCACCTGCACCAGCACCTCGCGCTCCCGATCCGTCAGCGAGTCGAGCAGACCCTGGTCGTGAGGGGCGCGGGCCCCCTCGGCGACTCGGGCGAGCAGACGCCGCGTCACTCCAGGCGAAAGAAGCGCGTCACCGCCGGCGACGACCCGCACGGCGCGGATCAGCTCGACCGGCTCGGTGTCCTTCACGAGGAAGCCGCTGGCACCGGCGCGGATCGCGGCGACCACGTAATCGTCGAGTTCGAACGTCGTCACGACGACGATACGGGTGGCGGAGAGGGTGGGGTCGGACACGATCCGGGTCGTGGCCTCGATGCCGTCCAGACCGGGCATGCGGATGTCCATGAGCACGACATCGGGGCGCTCGCGTTCGACGAGGGCGACGATCCCCTCGCCCGTGCCCGCCTCTCCGACGACCCGCATGTCCGCCTCCGCGTCGAGGAGCGCGCGGAAACCACCGCGCACGAGCTGCTGGTCGTCGGCGATCGCGATGGTGATCGTCATCGGTTCCCCTTCGGCAGGATGGCGCGGACGCGGAACCCGCCGGAGCCGGCAGGCCCCGCCTCGAAGGTGCCGCCGAGCAGGGTGGCGCGCTCCGCCATGCCGAGCAGTCCGCGTCCGCCCGGGGATGGGTGCCCGCCATGACCGTCGTCGATGATGACGAGTTCGACGCCGTCCTCGTGCGGAGCGACCGACACCTCGACGCGGCGGGCCTCCGCATGACGCAGCACGTTCGTCAGGCTCTCCTGCGCGATCCGGTAGAGCGCCAGCTGCACGGCGGCGGACGGCTGGTCCGCGAGGTCGTCGCGCACCTCGACGGTGATGCCGCTCGCGCGGAGCGGCTCGGCGAGGGCGTCGAGCCCGTCGAGCCCGGGCTCCGGACGTCGCGGGGCGTCGTCGTCGGCGCGCAGCACGCCGATGACTCCGCGCACCTCGTCAAGGGCGTCCTTGCTGGCCGCCTTGATCGCGGCGAGCGCCTCGGCGGCCTTCTCGGGCCGGGTCTCGATGAGGTGCAGACCCATGCCGGCCTGCACGTTGATCGACGACAGCGAGTGGGCGAGCACGTCGTGCAGTTCGCGGGCGATCCGCACGCGTTCGGCCTGCTCGGCGCTCTGCCGCTGCTCGCGCAGCCCGCTGCGGAACCGTTCGTAGCGTTCGCGTCGCCCGCGAGCGAACTCCCCCGCGCCGACCGCGATGAGCAGACCGACCCCGAAGGCGACGATGCGGGGCGGATGCACGGCGGTTCCGCCCACCGCGAGCAGCACGAGGATCGCCGTCCACGTCGCGGCGAGCGCCGCGAGCGCCCAGACCCGCGCTCCGCGCACGATGGCGAGCACGATCGCCAAGAGCAACGCGACGGGAGGCGGCCCGAAACCGGCGCCCGCTCCGACGACCAGTCCAAGGGTCGCCGCGGCGGCGCACACGACCACGACGGGGCCCGGCCACCGCCGTGAGCCGAGCAGGGCGACCGGCCCTGCGATCGCGGCGAGCACGGCCAGCGCGCCGTCCAACGACCATCCCGCCCTCGCGGCGAGGAACACCGCGAACGGGGTCTGGATGAGGAACGCGAGCACCGCGGGCAGCACGAGCCGCGCGGTCGCCGACCCTCGACGCGGGAGCGACTCGGGGTCGTGCATCCAGGCGACCTCGCGCGGGAACGAGGACGCGGGCATGCGCCGATGCTAGACCGCGGCGCGCGGCGGGCGCGTCGTGCTGCGGACCGAGGACCGCGTACTCCGCCAGGAGTACCTGTTGGCGATGGGTGGAACCGGCCGCGCGCACGTTCCGGCGCGCGTGGCCGGCCGAAATGTGCGCGTTCGCCCGGAACGCCCTACCCGCAGCGAGAGGACGCCGCAGCTAGTGGACACCGCAGCTAAAGAACACTGCAGCTAAAGAACACTGCAGCTAGAGAACACTGATGGGTTTGACGATGTCGGCGTAGATGAGCAGGGCGCTCATCGCGCCGAGGATGAGGACGACCGCGAAGGTGACGGGCATCAGCTTCGCCGCGTCGACGGGGCCCGGGTCCTTCCGCCGGAAGAGCTTCGCGAACCCGCGCTTCACTCCCTCCCACAGCGCGATGACGACGTGGCCGCCGTCGAGGGGGACGAGGGGCACCAGGTTGAACACGAGGAGCGCGATGTTCAGCGAGGCGAGGATGCCCAGCATGCTCGAGATCCGCGAGGCGACGGGGATGGTGTCGAGGCTCGCGATCTCACCCGCCAGACGTCCCACGCCGACGACGCTCACGGGCCCGTCGGGATCGCGGTCGCCGGGTCCGAACGCCGCGTTCGCGACATCGATGAGCCGCTGCGGCAGGTTCAGGATGATGCCGGCGACGGCGGTGATGTTGTTCCCGACGGCGGGCAGCACTTCGGTCGCCGGCTGCGGCACGAGCTGCTCCTGGCTGCCGATCCCGAGCACTCCGACCTCGGTGGTGACCGGTTCGCCGTCGGCATCGGTGATCACGTTGCCGTCGGCGTCGGTGCTGTAGCGCTCGGTGAGCAGCGGCGTCGCCTCGAGGGTTACCTCGCTTCCGCCGCGCTCGACGACGACGGTGAGCGGGTCGCCCGGCGACTCGCGGATCAGTGCGGTGGCCTGCGTCCAGCTGTCGATCTGCTCGCCGTCGATGCTGACGATGCGGTCGCCCGGCAGGATGCCGGCGGCGAGCCCCGGCGCCTCGGGGTCGGCCGATTCGCAGGTCTGGCGATCACTCGTCGAGGGGAGGACGCATTCGCTGACGGTGCCGATGGTCGTCGACGCCATCGGCAGGCCGAAGCCCATGATCACGACGGCGTAGAAGAGGATGCCGAGCACAAGGTTCATGAACGGGCCGCCGAGCATGATGACGACGCGCTTCCAGACGGAGAGCCGGTAGAAGGTGCGACCGTCCTCCTCCTCGCCGATGGTGGCGGCGCTGGTGTCGCGGGCGTCCTGTACGAGCTGGTTGAACACACCCGTCGTCGCGTTGCGGGCGGTGCCGCCGGGAGCCGTGGGCGGATACATGCCGATCATCGCGACGTAGCCGCCGAGCGGGATGGCCTTCAGGCCGTACTCGGTCTCGCCCCGGCGGAAGGAGAAGAGGGTCTTGCCGAAGCCGATCATGTACTGCGTCACCTTGACGCCGAACAGCTTCGCGGGGATCAGGTGGCCGATCTCGTGCAGCGCGATCGACACGGCGAGCCCGATGACGATGACGAGCACGCCGAGTACATAGAGCAGCACGGCTTGGAAATCCACGTGCTGAGGGTAGTGGCGCGAGTCTATGAACGCGCCGAAGGGCGCCCGCAGCTTTCCCTGCGTCGCTTCAGGAGCGCCGACTTAGGCTCGAAGCGGAGCGCGAAAAGCGGTCGGGGGCGACCGGCGTGAGGGGGAACGGTGACCGACATCGAGATCGAGCCGCGCGGCGGAACCCTCATCGCCGGTCGCTACCGGTTGGTCGAACGGATCGGCCGCGGCGGATCCGCGGACGTCTTCCGCGCGCAGGACACGCGCATCCCCCGCGAGGTGGCGGTCAAGGTGCTGCGCGATCGGCGGTCCGACGGCGAGACGCTACGCCGGCTGCGATCTGAGGTCACCCTCCTCGCCGCCCTGACGCACCCATCGCTGGTCACACTGCACGACGCGGGGTTCGGCGACGACGGCGACGACCCGTACATCGTGATGGAGCTCGTCGACGGGGCGGACCTCGCGCGCACCGCCGGGTCGCTTCCCATCGAGGAGCTCGTGTCCGTGGTCGCCGACGTCGCGGCTGCGCTGGCGCACGCGCACTTCCGCGGCGTCGTGCACCGCGATGTGAAACCCGGCAACGTGCTCGTGCGGCACGTCGACGGGACTCCCCGCGGAACGCTCGCCGATCTCGGCATCGCCTACCTCATGGACGCCACTCGGGCCACCGCGGGCGGCAGCATCGTCGGCACGGTCGCCTACCTCAGCCCCGAGCAGGCGCGCGGCGACCGCGTCACGACGGCGAGCGACGTCTACTCGCTCGGCCTGCTGCTGATCGAGGCGCTCACCGGCGCCCGCGCCTTCCCCGGCACCGAAGCCGAGAGCATGGCGGCGCGCCTGGTGCGCGGCCCCGCTCTCCCCGCCGGGCTGTCCGCCGCCGACGAGGCGCTACTGCGCGCGATGACCGCGACGGATCCGGCCGACCGTCCCGATGCCGCCACCGTCCGCACCGCACTCCGATCCTGGACGTCGCCGCGCCCCACGGCAGCGGTCGTCGGCGCCCGCACCACGGCGGCAGCCGACACGACGGCGGACGATCCGGTCGCGACGGCCGCCGCCGAAGCGCCCACGCGTCGCCTGGCCGGTGTTGGCCTCGCTCCCCCGTCGACCGTCGACACCGACGCGGCTGACGACACCGAGATCGGGCAGCCCGAGTCGCGGACAGGCCGATCTCGCCGGCCATCGAGACGGACGCTTCTGCTCGGCGGCGCCGTCGCCGTGCTGCTCGTCGCGGCCGGACTCGTGATTCCCGCTCTGTCGACGCCGGCGCCCGCTGCACCGACGACACCCGCGATCTCCTATCCCGCGATCGACGGTGAGCTCGGCGAGTCCTTCGAACGACTCGAGTCGGTGATCGAGCCGTGAGCGCATCGATGCGCCGATGGATGCCCGCCGCCGTCGTCGTCGCGGCGATCGGTCTCCTCGCCGGCTGCGCCCCCGCGCCCGACCTCCGCTCCGAGGTGACCCAGGGCTTGCGCGCCGAGGTCCTCGAGGCCGCGACGGCCGCGAGCGCCGGCGACGAGACGGCCGCCCGCGCCGCCCTCGACGAGGCACTGGCCGCCCTCGAACGCGCCGCCGACGACGACGGAGTCACTCCGTCGCGGTACCGCCAGATCCGGAACGCGATCGCCGACGTCCGCGCTCAGCTCGATGCCCGGGCGGCCGCCGAGGCGGAAGCGGCGCGAGTCGCCGCCGAAGCGGACGCCGCGGCGGCGCAGGAGCGCGAGGCGGCCGAGCTCGCCGCTCGGCTCGAGCAGATGCAGGCCGAACTCGATCGCGCGGCGGCCGAGGATCCCGCGCCTCCCGCCCCCGAGCCCGCGCCCGAACCGGGGAAAGGGAACGACAAGGGCAACGGCAAGGGGCACGGAAAGAAGGGGTGACACGGCGCGCGTCATCGGCACTCCCGACAACTTCCCGGCTCCCTTCCGTACGATTGATCTCCACCTGAAAAACGGCGATGCTCAGCGCCGAAAGCGAAAGCGACCCCGACCGTGACCAGCACCCGGCCCGACACCGACAGCGAGAGCGGTGAGATCATCGGCGGTGGGCGCTACCGGCTCGGCCCGGCGATCGGCACGGGCGGCATGGCGACCGTCTATCAGGCGCACGACCTGCTCCTCGACCGCGATGTCGCGATCAAGATCTTCCGCAGCGACGTCGCCGAGGCGAGCGACTCGCGCCGTGTCGAAGCCGAGATGAAGATGCTCGGCAGCATCAATCACCCGAGTCTCGTCACCCTCCACGACGCGGCGTTGAGCGACGACGGATCGACGCCGTTCCTCGTCATGGAACTCGTCGACGGCGAGCACCTCGCGTCCCTGCTGCGCGCAGGCCCGCTGAGCACCGATGACGCCGCCGCGGTGATCGCCCAGATCGCCGGCGCCCTCGCCCACATCCATGCGAAGGGCATCGTCCACCGCGACGTCAAACCCGCGAACATCCTCATCCGACGCGACGACGACGGGGTGCTGCACGCCAAGCTGGCGGATCTCGGTATCGCGCGGATGGCCGACGCGACGCATCTGACGACCGCGGGCAGCATCCTCGGCACCGTGGCCTACCTCAGCCCCGAGCAGGTCGGCGGCGGCACCGTCGGAACGGCGGCGGACGTGTACGCGCTCGGACTGGTGCTCTTCGAGTGCCTCACCGGGGAGCGGCCGTTCGCGGGGACACCCGCGGAGCAGGCCGCCGCACGGACCGTCGCGCAGCCGCTCGTCCCCGCGGACGTCGATCCCGACTATGAGGTGCTGCTGCAGGCCATGACGCGTCTCGACCCCACGTCGAGGATCAGCGCCGCCGAGGTCGAGACGACCCTCATCGCGGGCGGTCCCCCCGTCGTGCACACGCGGGCGATGCCCGCGATGTCCGACCTGCAGGCGACGGCGGCCACGCCGTTGCCGGGCTCGACCGACCGCGATTCCGAGGACGACGACACCGCTGTCGACGTCGGCATCGCGGACGCTCCGAGTGCGGGCGACGTGCACGAGATCGCCGATGACACCGCGCGCCTCGACGCCGCCTTCGCGGAGGTCGTCGCGACCACCGATTCCACCGCGGTGATGCACGGCGCGCCGGTGCCGGCACCCACCGACCAGGTCGCCGTCGCCCCCGATGGCACGGCGACGACGCCGGCCGCGCCGGGCTCCCCCACCGGCCCGACCACCACCGCGGCCGCCCCGAGATCGCGGCGGGCGCTGCACGTGGTCCTCATCATCGTCGCGGTGCTGCTCGCCGCGGCGATCGCGGCACTCGTCATCGCGAACCTGATGGCACCCGAGACGCTCACTCCCCCGCAGTATCCGGCCGTTGACGGCGAGCTCGGAGACCTGCTCGACGAGTTGCAGCGGAGTGTGCAGCCGTGAACCGGGCCGTCATGCGCAAGGCCGCATTCACGAGGGCCGCCGCGAGGCGGGTCGCCGTGGCGGCCGTGCTCGCCGCTTCCGTCGCGTTGAGCGGGTGCGCCGCCGCGCCGGCGATCGAAACCCGCACAGCCGAACGGCTGCAGCAGGCGGTGCTCGCAGTGTCCGACGAGGCCGCAGGCGGAGACCTCGCGGCAGCGCTCGCGTCGCTCGACCAGGTGTCGGCGGAGCTCGAAGCCGCGAAGGTGCGCGGCGAGGTCCACGAGGACCGGTACGCGCGCATCGCCGCGGCGGTCGAGTCGGTCCGCGCCTTCCTCGCGGCGCAGTTGACGCCGCCTCCCGCCCCGAGCGACGACGAGGACGAGGCTCCCGCCGATCCCGTCGAGCCGCCCGCCGAGGAGGCACCGCCCACCGAGGAGCCCTCCGATGATCCCGAGGAGGAACCGGAGGAGCCGGAGACGACACCGACCCCGGCACCGACCGCCCCGGCGACGCCCGCTCCCACCAAGACCCCCGCACCGGGCGGCGGGACGACGCCGAAGCCGACGGCGACACCCGCGAGCGCGTAAAGTTCCGACCCAGATGGCAGACACGAGATCGCTCCCGGCGCGGACCCTGGGCGGGCGTTACACGCTCGGCCCGGTAGTCGGCCGCGGCGGGATGGCCGAGGTGCATCGCGCCTACGACGCGCGCCTCGGGCGCGAGGTCGCGGTGAAACTGTTCCGGCCCGATGTCGCCGAGGCCCGCGATCTGCGCCGGGTGCGCTCCGAGATCCGCACCCTGGCGAGCCTCAACCATCCCGCCCTCGTGACGCTGCACGACGCGGCGGACGGCGACGACGGCAGCCCCGCCTACCTCGTCCTCGAACTCGTCGACGGCAGCGACCTCGGCACCCTGCTGCGCTCGGACACGCTCGAGGCCGAGCAGATCGCCGACCTCGTCGCCGAGGTGGCGGGTGCACTCTCGTACATCCACGCCCGCGGGATCGTGCACCGCGATCTGAAGCCCGAGAACATCCTCGTCTTCCGCGGCGACGACGGCCTCCTCCACGCGAAGCTCGCCGACCTCGGCATCGCCCGCATCGTCGACGAGTCGCACCTCACCTCGGCCGGCGCCGTGATCGGAACCGCCGCGTACCTCAGCCCGGAGCAGGTGACGGGCGCCCACGTCGGCACCGCGAGCGATATCTACTCGCTGGGGCTGGTGCTGATCGAGGCGTTGACCGGCGTCCGCCCGTTCGGTGGGGCGCGGGCCGAATCGGCGGTGGCGCGCACGATGTCCGGGCCGCCGATCCCCGACGGGCTGACTGACGCGGACAGCGCTCTGATCGAGGCGATGACGGCGCTCGATCCCTCCGAGCGGCCGAGCGCCGCAGGGGTCGAGCGGGCGTTGCGTCGCTGGAACTCGCCCGCTCCCTACGCCTCCGACGCGGCGACATCGGTGCTTCCGGTCGCCCCACCGCCGCTCACCGACCCGACCGAGGTCCTGGGAGCGGGAGCGCCCGAACGCACGCGCGTCCTCCCTGCCCAGTCGCCCGTCACCGACGTGTTCCCCATCGGGGCGGTCGATCCGACCGAGGTCTTCCCGGTCGCGTCGGTGCTGCCGGACGCGTCGGTGCTGCCGGACGCGTTGGGCGATCGGACGCAGGTGCTGCCCGCCGACGACGAGGGCTTCCGTCCGCGCGAATGGACTCCCGAGCCCCCGCCCGCGGTGCCGCGCCGCCGCAAGCGCAAGGTCTTCGCGATCGTCGTCGTCGTGCTCGCCCTCCTCGCCGGCGCCGGCGTCGCGCTGTGGCCGGTCATCCAGCAGGCGGTCGCGCCGGCGCGCCCGCCCGTGCCGGCCTACCCGGTCGTCGACGGTTCGATCGGCGGGCACCTCGCCGCACTGCAGGAGAGCGTCGGGGGCGACGGGTTCGCGTACGACGCCCAGGAGACCCTGCAGAACGACGTGCTCGCGGTATCCACCGCGGCGAGCACGCCCGATTACGCGGCGGCCTCCGACGCTCTGACCACGCTGTCCACGCACCTCGACCTGGCGGCCACCGCCGACCAGGTCAGTTCGGCCCGCTACCGGAACATGCTCGACGCGATCGCGCTGGTCCGCACCGACGTCGACGCCGCGATCGCCGCCGAGGAGGAGCAGCGCCGCCTCGAGGAGGAGGCGGAGCGCCAGCGTCAGCTGGAGGAGGAGCAGCAGCGCCTCGAGGAGGAGCAGGAGCAGCAGCAGTCGGGCCTGCAGGACCGCCTCGACGAGATCGGCCAGGGCCTCCGCGACCAGTTCGAGGACTGGTTCGGCGGCAGCAACAGCGGCAATGGCAACAGCGGCAACGGCAACGGCGGATCCGACAACAGCGGCTCGGGCAACAGCGACGACAACTGACGCGCGCGCGTCACGCCGAGGTGCCCAGTTCTGCCGGTGCTCAGGCGAAAACACCCGCAGAACTGGGCATCTCACCACCTGAGCGACATCGAGGTGCCGAGATCTGCGGGTTGGGGAGCGCCGACACCCGCAGAACTGAGCACCTCAGTGCTCGGCTCCGGGCGCAGGGCGTCGGGGTCAGCGGGTGGCGGCCGCGATGAAGGCGTCGGCGGCCGCGCGGGCCTCGGCTTCGGTCTGCAGCAGCAGCTCGAGCGACAGGGCGCCGTCGGGCTCCGAGTGCGCGTCGACGACCGCTTCGACGATCTCGACGATGCTGAGGAATCCGATGCGCCCCGCGTGGAAGGCCGCGACCGCCTGCTCGTTCGCCGCGTTGTAGACGGCGGGGAACGTGCCGCCCGCACGCCCGACGCGCTTCGCCAGCGCCACAGCCGGGAACGCGGCCTCGTCGAGCGGCTCGAAGGTCCAGGACGAGGCGCGGGTCCAGTCGAGGGGCGCGCCGACTCCGCTCACCCGATGCGGCCAGTCGAGGCCAAGCGAGATGGGCAGGCGCATGTCGGGCGGCGAGGCCTGGGCGATGGTGGAGCCGTCGACGAACTCGACCATCGAGTGCACGATCGACTGCGGATGCACGACGACATCGATGCGGTCGTAGTCGATGTCGAAGAGCAGGTGCGCCTCGATGACTTCGAGCCCCTTGTTCACGAGCGTCGCCGAGTTGGTGGTGACCACGAGGCCCATGTCCCAGGTCGGGTGGGCGAGCGCATCGGCGGGCGTGACGCCCTCGAGCGAGTCGCGGGTGCGCCCGCGGAACGGGCCGCCCGAGGCGGTGAGCACCAGTCGGCGCACCTCGGCGTCGGTGCCGGATCGCAGGGACTGGGCGATCGCCGAGTGCTCGGAGTCGACGGGCACGATCTGTCCCGGCGCTGCCGCATCGGTGACGAGGGACCCGCCGACGATCAGCGATTCCTTATTGGCGAGGGCGAGCGTCCGACCCGCCTCGAGTGCGGCGAGGGTCGGCCCCAAGCCGACGGACCCGGTGATGCCGTTGAGCACGACGTCCGCGTCGACGTCGTGCACGAGCCGCACCGCGTCGTCGGCGCCGAGCGCGGTGGCGCGAACCCCGAAGGCCTCGGCCTGAGCGGCCAACGCGTCGGCGTTGCTGCCGGCGGCGAGCCCGACGACGTCGAAGCGGTCGCGGTTCGCGGCGATGACGTCGAGCGCCTGCGTGCCGATCGAGCCGGTCGAACCGAGGATGAGGACGCGTCGCATGCCCTCATCCTGTCACTAGGACCTTCGCCCGACCCGGCCGCCTCCGACCACGGCCGGCTCGGGGAACATAGTCTGTCGGGATGGCGGGAATCGGAGCGACCATCGTGGCGGTCGTGCTCGCCATCGGAGCCACCCTCTCCGCCGGAACCGGAACCGGGAACGGGATGGTCGGAGACGTCCCGCCGTCTACCACGTCCGCGTCTGCATCCGCGTCCGAGTCGCTGTACTCGCGTCCCTCCGCCGTCGCGCTGCGCCTCGCCGACCCCGACGACTTCTCCCCCGGTCTGCTGATCAGCGACCAGCGGTTCTACGACGACCTCGCGATGGACGTCGCGGGCGTCCAGTCCTTCCTCGAACAGGAGACCTGCCGGCCCGAAGAGGGCGTCGACTGCCTCGCCGACTACCGCGAGAGCACCCCCGACGTGCCCGCAGTGGGATCCGGGCACTGCGACGCCTACACGGGAGACGAGTGGGAGTCGGCGGCCGTGATCATCGTCGGCGTCGCTCGTGCCTGCGGCATCAACCCGCAGGTGCTGCTCGTGCTCATGCAGAAGGAGCAGTCGCTCGTGAGCCGCCCGAGCCCCTCCGGCTACGAGCGCGCGATGGGATACGCCTGCCCCGACACCGCCGACTGCGACACGGAGTACTTCGGCTTCTTCAACCAGGTGTACAACGCCGCCTGGCAGTTCCGGCAGTACACCCTCTTCCCGACCGACCGCGCCTACACGGTCGGCACCGTCGACGTCGGCTTCAACCCGCGCGGCGAGTGCGGCGCGGCACCCGTCGAGATCGAGAACCAGGCCACCGCCAACCTGTACCTCTACACGCCCTACCAGCCGAACGAGGCCGCCGTCGCCGAGCTGTACGGCGAGGGCGACGACTGCTCCTCGTACGGCAACCGCAACTTCTGGCGCATCTTCACCGACTGGTTCGGCGACCCGACCGCCGAACGCTTCCCCGAGTGGCTCGGGCAGTGCGTCACGCTCGACGCCGGCCGCCCGTGCCTCGACTCGTTCTGGGTCGCCGGCCCCGAACGCTGACGAGGGCGGTGGTCACGCCTGGGGTCGTCCACCGGACGGACTCGAGGTCTGCGAGCGCCGCTCGACGCGGGCCCGCTCATCGGCATGCGCGCTCTTCAGCAGAGCGAGCACCGTCCTTCCCGTCACCGGTCCGGGGGCGACCACCGACACCCAGCCCAACGCGCCGTAGACCGGGTGCGGTAGGAACTCGTCGGTCGCGGCGAAGTTCCGCGGCGCCTCGTCCGCGGGATCGACGTCGACGAGTTCGCCGAGCGCGCGCTGGCCGACGTGGATGTTGACCCGCCACCGTCCTTCGCCGAGCCGCGACGCGGTGTCGTCGGGGTAGTCCTTGGTGACGATCGTCGCGTACGGCTGAGTGGCGGTCGGAACGACGCCGTCGGGCGCGAAGTAGAAGAAGTAGTCGCCCCACGCGATCTCCGGCGCGTCATCCCCTTCGGTGGGGGCGAGCACCAGGGCTCCGTCGCAGGATCGGACGGTGTCGAGGATCTCCGCGATTTCCATGCTTCCAGTGTGCCGCGCGGCGCTCCGCCTGCCCAGGGCGCGGTGGCTCGTCAGGCCGACGTCACCGGTTCGTGGTGCACCGGGAAGTTCACCGACGCGGCGATGAAGCAGTCGGCGCTCGCCTCCGCGTGCAGCGCCTGCGCGAGCTCGATCTGCGCCTCGTCGGCGACGACGACCTGCGGGCGCAGCGTCACCTCGGTGAAGCGGCCGCCGTTGCCCTGCTGCGCCATCGTGCCGGTGGCGTCGTCACGGTAGGCGACGACCGTGACTCCCGCGCGCACCGCAGTGTGCAGGTACGAGAGCATGTGGCACTCGGCGAGCGCCGCGATCAACAGCTCCTCGGGATTCCACCGGTCGGCGTCGCCGTGGAACACGCGCGCCGCCGACGCCTCGATGGGCTGCTTCGATGGTGCGGAAACGATGCCTTGGCGGCCGTACTCGCGGTATCCGCTGGTACCCGATCCGCGGTTGCCGACCCACTCGACGGACAGGGCGAAGGAGTGCTCCGAAGGCATGTTCAGATGCTATCGGCGGCCTCCGGAAAAGCGTCCGGGGCCCGGCGTAGACTCCTGCTCACAATGACTGACACAGTGCTCGCCGACACGTCGACCGCCCCCTCCGAGCCGCCCCGCGAACGCCGCATCGTCACCGCGATCCCGGGGCCGAAATCGCAGGAGCTGCACGCGCGACGCCTGAAGGTCGTGCCGCCCGGAGTGCACTCCGTGCTGCCGGTCTACATCGAGAGCGCGCACGACGCCATCCTGCGCGACGTCGACGGCAACCAGTTCATCGACCTGGGGGCCGGCATCGGCGTGACCACGGTCGGGCACACTCAGGGCCCGGTCGTCGAGGCGGCGAAGGATCAGCTCGACAAGTTCCTGCACACGCTGTTCACCATCACGCCCTACGAGTCGTACGTGCGGGTCGCCGAGCTGCTCGCCGAGCACACGCCCGGCGACTTCGAGAAGCGCTCCGTGCTCGTCAACTCGGGCGCCGAGGCCGTCGAGAACGGCGTCAAGATCGCCCGCAAGTACACCGGTCGCCGCGCCGTGGCCGTGCTCGAGCACGCCTACCACGGCCGCACCAACCTCACGATGGCGATGAACTTCAAGGCGGCACCGTACGCCACCGGCTTCGGACCGCTCGCGGGCGACGTCTTCCACGCGCCGAGCTCCTACCCGTTCCACGACGGGCTGAGTGGTGCCGAGGCGGCCGCGCGCACCATCTCCTACCTCGAGAAGCACGTCGGGGCGAGCGACCTCGCGGCCCTCGTCGTCGAGCCCATTCAGGGCGAGGGCGGCTTCATGGTGCCCGCCGAGGGCTACCTGCCCGCCCTGCAGGAGTGGGCGAGCGCGAACGGCGTCGTCTTCATCGCCGACGAGATCCAGAGCGGCATGGGCCGTACCGGCGCGTACTTCGCGAGCGAGCACTTCGGGCTCGTCCCCGACCTGCTGCTGTCGGCGAAGGGCATCGCGGGCGGTCTGCCGCTCGCGGCGGTCACCGGCCGTGCCGAGATCATGGATGCCGCGCAGCCGGGAGGGCTCGGCGGCACCTTCGGCGGCAACCCCGTCGCCGCGGCCGCATCGGTGGCGGTCTTCGACCTGATCGAGCGCGACGGCCTGCTCGCGAACGCCGCTCGCATCGAGAAGCGCCTCAAAGCGGGTCTCTCGGCGATCGCCGAGCGCTTCGACATCATCGGCGACATCCGCGGCATCGGAGCGATGGTCGCGATCGAGCTCGTCCAGCCCGGCACCGCATCGACGACGAAGGCACCCAATGCCGCCGCGGTCGGCGCCCTCGCCGCCTATGCCGCCGAGAACGGGGTGCTCATCCTCACCGCCGGCACCTACGGCAACGTGCTCCGCTTCCTGCCCAGCCTCGCCATCACGGACGAGCAGATCGACGATGCCCTCGGCGTGCTCGCCGACGGCTTCGCGGCGCTCTGAACGCGGGTGCGACCGCTGCGCGACGTCCGCGTCACCGTGGATACGTGGCCCCGATGAGTGCCGCGACCCCTCAGCGTGGAACCTTCGCGGCGGCGGACGCCGTCGAGCTCGCCGTCGTCGAGCGGGGCGGATTCGTCGAATCGCGCCACATCGGTTCGGCGGTGGTCATCTCCGCTGACGGCGACGTCATCCGCGAGCTCGGCGATCCACGATCGCCGGTCTTCCCCAGGTCGACGCTGAAGCCGTTCCAGGCGCTCGCCGCGATCGCGAGCGGTGCGCAACTGACGCCGGAGGAGACCGTGCTCGCCACGGCCAGCCATCAGGGCACTGTCGAGCAGGCGCGCATCGTCCGCGGCATCCTCGCCAAGGGCAGACTGCGCATCTCGGCTCTGAAGTGTCCGCCCGCATGGCCCGACGACCGCGAGGCGCGCGACGAGCTGGTGCTCGGGGGCCACGGTCCCCTGCCGATCTTCATGGAGTGCTCCGGCAAGCACGCGGCGATGCTGCTCGCCACCGCGGTGAGCGGCTGGGATCGCGCGACCTACCTCGACGCCGAGCATCCGCTGCAGGAGCGTGTGCGCGAGGTGATCCAGCGGATGACCGGCGAACACATCAGCGCCGCCTCGGTCGACGGTTGCGGTCTGCCCGTCTACGCCGTGTCGCTGCAGGGCCTCGCCGCCGGCTATGCGCGCATCCGCACCACGACGCATGATTCGCCGTGGCCGCTCTACCGTGACGCCGCGACGCTGACCGACGCTGTGCTCGCGCACCCTCACCTCATCTCCGGCGTCGGCCAGCCCGACGCGGTGCTGATCGAGGAGCTCGGCGCGCTCGCCAAGGTGGGAGCCGAAGGGCTCCTCGTCGCGGCTCTACCCGACGGCACGACCGCGGCGGTGAAGGTGCTCGACGGCAGCCTTCGCCCGGCAGCGGCCGTGGTGGTCGAGCTGCTCGCCTCGGTCGGGGCGATCGACGGTCCGGCGCTCGCCCGGGTGCGCGCGCGGCTCGACCTCGCCGTGCTTGGCGGCGGCCAGCCCGTCGGCGAGATCCGGGTCACCGCCGTCTAAGCGTCGATCGGGGGCCACCCGCTCGTCTCCGCCTACGCGAGACCGCACGTTCCGGGCACGCGCGCCCGCCGGCTCCCCCGAACAAGCGTGTCCGGTGGGCCCAGTGCGTCTGTGCCCGCAATACCGGATCTCAGCGGGAGGCGAGGCGCTTGCGGCGGGCCGCGGCGGCGATCTGGGAGATGAGCACCGCCGCGATGGCGAGGATGAAGATCGCCGACGCGATCACGTTCGCCTCCGCCGGGATGCCGCGCGCGGCCGCCGTATAGATGAACTTCGGGAACGTGGTGGCAGGACCCGAATTGAAGTTCGTGATGATGAAGTCGTCGAAGCTCAACGCGAACGACAGCAGCGCCCCGCCTGCGATTCCCGGCGCGAGCAGCGGCAGCGTGATGCGGAAGAACACCTGCGCGGGTGAGCCGTAGAGGTCGCGGCCCGCCTCCTCGATCGAGGGGTCGACACTCGCCACCCGCGCCCGCACCGTCACGATCACGAAGCTCACGCAGAACATCACGTGCGCGAGGATCACCGTCAGGATGCCCTTCTGGATCCCGGCGGTCAGGAACTGGGCGGCGAGGCCCGCACCGAGCACCACCTCGGGGGTGGCCATCGGCAGGAAGATCAGCAGGGTCGTCGCCGACTTGAACCTGAACCGGTAGCGAGCGAGCGCGATGGCCGCGGCGGTGCCGATGGCGGTCGCGACGACCGTCGAGACGACGGCGATGAGGATGCTGTTGCCGAACGCCTGGCAGACGCCCTGCGCGTTGCAGACGCCCAGCCAGTTGTCGAATGTGAAGCCGCGCCAGACGATGTTCGTTCGCCGGTAGTCGTTGAACGAGAACACGATCGTGTAGACGATCGGGATCAGCAGGTACACCAGCACGATGGCGCTGAAAATGCCGAGCAGCCACGATCCGAGGGGCGGAACAGCCCGGCGTCGCGGGCTCGACACGGGAGCGCTGACCGCTTCGACGACCGCAGCGCCCTCCTGCAGCACGCCGCTCACAGCAGCTCATCCGTTCCGCTGCGGCGCACGTACACGGCGACGAGGACGAGGATCGCGGCCATCAGGATGATCGACAGCGCCGCCGCGGCGGGGAAGTTCTGCAGCACCAGGAAGTTCGCCTCGACCGCGTTGCCGAGCATCGAGGTGTCGGGCGAGCCGAGGAAGTCGCGGCTCGCGTTCACGTAGTCGCCCGCCGCGGGGATGAAGGTGAGCAGCGTGCCCGAGACGATGCCCGGCATCGACAGCGGCAGCGTCACCGTGCGGAAGGTCGTGAACGCTCCCGCATAGAGGTCGCTGCCGGCTTCGAGGTAGCGGATGTCGAGCCGCTCGAGCGACGCGTAGAGGGGCAGCACCATGAAGGGCACGAAGTTGTAGACGAGGCCGAAGATCACCGCGGCCGGAGAGCCGATGAAGTACTCCCCCGGCCCGAGCAACGACAGCGCCTGCAACCCCTGGACCACCAGCGAATCGTTGGAGAGCAGCTGCTTCCAGGCGAGGGTGCGCAGCAGGAAGCTGATGAAGAAGGGCGCGATGACGAGCACGAGCAGCAGGCTCTGCGCGAGCGGGTATCGGCGGAGCGCCACCCCGATGAAGTAGGCGAGCGGGTAGCTGATGACGAGCGCGATCGCGGTGGCCACGAGGGCGTAGCCGAACGAGCGCAGGATCTGCGGCAGGTACTCGCCCACCACGTCGGCGTAGTTCTCGATCCGGAAGGCGTAGTCGTACTGCCCGATGTCGCCGTAGAGCCGTGGGGTCTGCAGCGAGGTGAGGATCAGCGAGACCAGCGGGGCGAGGAAGAACAGGGCCAGGTAGGCGATGCCGGGGAGCAGCAGCAGCAACGCTGTCCGACCGCCGCGCCGGGTGTCGCCGCTCGGCGCGCCGGCGCCGATCGTGGGGGCGAACGCGGTGATCGCCACGCTCAGCCCTCGGCGTCCGCTGCGGCGAGCACGGCGCGGTGGCGCTGCTCGTCGAGGCTTCCGGCCGGCTCCGCCGCGGCGGCGAGAGCCGGCACGTCGGACGGGTCGTCCTCGAGCACGAAGCCGTGCTCGACGCGCCAGGTGAGCCAGACCTCGGCTCCCGGGGAGACGACCGGCCCGAACACCATGTTCTGGGCGAACACGGTCACCGTGCCGAATCCCGGCACGGCGACGAGGTACGAGGTGCTGACCCCACTGAACGAGACGTCGAGCACCCGGCCGGGACCGATCAGATTCACGCCCGCCTCGTCGGCCGGGGCGCTCGTGTGCAGCAGCAGCTTCTCGGGCCGGACGCCGGCGACGACCGTGCCGCTCGAGTGCTGTGCGCGGGAACGGGGGATGCCGATGCGGCGGCTCCCGGCTACGACCACGACCACGTCGTCGTCGGCGCTCACGACGTCGCCGGTGAACAGGTTCGACTGCCCGAGGAACGTGGCGACGAACGCGGTGCGCGGCAGTTCGTAGAGCTCTTCGGGCGCCCCGAGCTGTTCGATGCGGCCCTTGTTCATGACCGCGACCGTGTCGGCCATGGTCATGGCCTCCTCCTGGTCGTGGGTGACGTGCAGGAAGGTGAGCCCGACCTCGCCCTGGATCGTCTTCAGCTCGAGCTGCATCTGCCGGCGCAGCTTGAGGTCGAGCGCGCCGAGCGGCTCGTCGAGCAGGAGCAGTGCCGGGCGGTTGACCACTGCGCGGGCGAGGGCGACGCGCTGCTGCTGACCGCCTGACAGCTGCGACGGCCGCCGGGAAGCCACATGGTCGAGCTCGACGAGGCGCAGCGCCTCATGCGCTTTGCCGACGGGGTCGCCGATGCCGCGGCGGCGCAGGCCGAAGGCCACGTTGTCGAGCACGCTCATGTGCGGGAACAGGGCGTAGCTCTGGAAGACCGTGTTGACGGGGCGCTGATGCGCCTTCGCCTTGGTGACGTCCTTGCCGCCGATGAGGATCTGACCGCGGGTCGCGGTCTCGAGCCCGGCGACGAGGCGCAACGTCGTCGTCTTGCCGCATCCCGACGGACCGAGGAGGGCGAAGAACGAGCCGGCGGGAATGGTGAGATCGAGGTCGTCGATCGCGGTGAAACCCGGGAACTCCTTGCGGACCCCGACGAGCTGCAGGTCGGCGCCGGAATCGGCGAACGCTGTCTTCGCCATCGTCAGCCGAGCAGGACCTTCTGGAACTCCGCCTGGAATTCCGTCTCCTCCTGAGCGGTGAGCGTGCGGAACGGGTGCACCGTCGCGAGGGTGTCGTCGTCGGGGAAGATCAGCTGGTTCTCGGCGAGCTCCGGATCGATGACCTCCATGGCCTCCTTCGCGCCGACGACCGGGGTGACGTAGTTGACCCATGCGGCGACCTGCGCCGCGACCTCGGGCTCGTAGTAGTAGTTGATGAGCTCCTCGGCGTTCGCCTTGCGGGGCGAGCCGATCGGCACGACGAACGTGTCGTTCCAGAAGGTGCCCCCGGCCTCGGGGATCGCGAACTCCCACTTGTCGCCCGACTCGGCGTTCAGCACCGTGATGTCGCCCGACCAGCAGATCGCGGCGAGGGTGTTGCCGGAGGCGAGGTCCTCGAGGTAGGAATTGCCCTTCACCGCGGCGATCTGGCCGCTGTCGACCTTCTCGCTGAAGAGGTCCATCGCCTCCTGGAACTCGGGTGAGCCCCAATCGCCGGTGATATCGACCCCGTTCTCGAGCATGATCAGACCGAGGGTGTCGCGCATCTCGCTCAGCACGCCGACGCGGCCCTTGAGCTCGGGCTGCCACAGGTCGCTGACGCTGCGGAGCCCGTCGGGGAAAACCTCCTTGTTCCAGCAGATGCCGCCGAAGCCGCCCTGCCAGGGCAGGCTCTTCGCGCGCCCCGGGTCGAAGTCGGGGTCGGCGAGCGACGGGGTGAGGTTCTTCTTGTTGGGGATCTTCGACTCGTCGAGGTCCTGCACGTAGCCGAAGCGGACGAGACGGGCCACCATCCACTCGGTGAGGCAGACGGTGTCGGCGCCGATGTCCTGACCGAGCGCGAGCTGATCGCGGACCTTCGCGTAGTAGGTGTTGTTGTCGTCGACGTCGACGAGGTAGTTGACCTTGATGCCGGTCTGCTCCTCGAACGCGACGAGGGTCGGATAGTCGCCCGCGTCGTCCTCGTCGATGTAGGCGGGCCAGTTCGCCCAGTTCAGGGTCTTGTCCGTGGCCGATTCGTCCTCGGCCGCAGCCGGCGGTTCGGTGCTCGTCGGGGCGCAGGCGGCGAGCGCCAGCGCTGCGGCGGATGCGCCCGCCCCGGTGAGGAACCCGCGACGTCCGAGCTGCCACGATCGCGCCTGCTGGATCAGTTGACGCACGACGGGATCGGCGGGCAATTCGCGGCGGGGACTCATCGGACCTCCTGAGGGGCAGTTCGGAAAGTGTGTCGATCCTGGCACAGCGCTCGCCCGATCCGTAGAGCCGACCGCGCAGATCGGCCATCACGAAACATGATCGTCACGAAATCCGTTCCCTCGGGCGGCCGGAGCGGAGGATCTCGTCCTTCTCGCACGCTCAGGTCGTCACCCCGGCGATCGTGTCCTGCGTCCAGTCGACCATCGCACGGCGGGCGGGCTGCTCGGGACGGCTGAGCCAGACCCGGCCCTCGAGGTCGGCGAGCGGAGGCGGCACGGTCCTGCGACGGGAGACGAGCCGGTACTGGGAGACGGTGCAGCCGTCGTAGACGACGTCGGCGTCGGCGAGCGCCGTCCAGAGGTGCACCGCGTTCTGCCATCCATCGGGGTCGCCGACGACGACGTGGGCGGTGTCGGCGTCGAGGTCTGCGAGGCTCTGAGCGCCGGCCCCGCGCACGTCGAAGACGCGCAGGTTCTGGCGGGTCGCGAGCTGGGCGACGCGGCGGCCCGGCAGCACGCTCACCACGCAGGTGAGTGTGCCTGCGCGGAATCCGACCTCGTCGGGTTCTCCTTCGTCGCCGGGTCCTCCTCTCCCGTCGACGCGGAGGTCGTGCGTGTCGTCGATCGCGACCTGGATGCTCGCACCGTGCCAACGCCCGGATCCCGCGGGGGCGTCGGGGTCGAAGTCGCGTGCTCCCCCACCGGCGAGCACGTGGTCGTCCCGGCTCGCCGCCCGGAGTTCGAGCCGGGATCCGAACGCGGCGAGCATCGGGCGCACCGCGCCCGCCACGGGCGACGCCACGGTCACGGCGACCCGTCGGCCTCGGGCCCGCAGGGCGGAGGGGATCATGTCCGCGAGCGCGGCCATGTGATCGTCCGAGAGGGCGTCGAGGATCGCCTCGAGGTCGTCGACGACGAGGGGCTGCTCGCCGTCGTGGAGGCCGTCCCAGAACCGTTCGACCGCGGTGGCGTCGCCGCCTCGCAGGACGGCGGCGCCGAGACCCCGCGCGATGGTCCGCGCCGCCTCGCTGCGCCCGGACCCGGGCGCCCCGGCGATGACGAGGGCTCCGTCGCGGGCGGGATCCCACAGGGCGACGGGCTGGCGACCTTCCGCCGGCAGATCGAGCCGACCGAGCACGACGCCCGTGGCGCCATCGCCGGCGGCGCGCACGGCGTCCCTCAGAGGAATACGAGCGGGCAGGGGCGGGAGGAAGCCCGGCGTGCGCGCCGACCCGCGCCGTCCCGAGGCGACCAGGTCGTCGACGATCGTGGCGAGGATGAGCTCGTCGCCCGAGGCGACCTGGGCCTCGACCGGCGGGTCGCCGTGCAGGGTGACGAAGCAGCGGCCGGGTGCCGATCGCGGGATCCGGGCGGCGGCGTCGATGCCGATGACCGCCGAGCTGTCGGCGGCGGAGACGACGCGCAGCGAGATGCGCAAGCCGCAGTTGGCGAGCAGCGAGTCGCGCATCACCCCGGTCGGCCGCTGCGTGCAGAGGATGAGATGCATACCGAGGGAGCGTCCCCTCGCGGCCACGTCGGCGAACACGTCGTGGAGGTCGCTCCGCCCGCCGAGCAGCGCCGCGAACTCGTCGACCACGATCACGAGCCGGGAGAGGTCGTCGCACTCGTCGATCGATCGGGCCCGACGGGCGCGGAGGGTGTCCTCGCGTCGCCGCATCTCGGCACCGAGTGAGGCGGCGGCTCGATCGACGCCGTGACCGTCAAGGTCGGTGACGAGTCCGCGCACGTGGGGCAGGCGGGTGACCCGGTCGAAGCTCGCGCCGCCCTTGAAGTCGAACAGCAGCAGTTCGAGCCGTTCGGGCGGGGCGGCGCTGGCGAGCGCGAGCATCCAGGCGATCAGGAGCTCGCTCTTGCCGCTGCCCGTCGTTCCTCCGACGAGCGCGTGAGGTCCGTCCGCGAGGAGGTCGATGGTGAGCGGCCCGTCCGCCGCGACCGCGAACGCGACGCTCAGATCACCGACTCCCGCGGCGCGGGCGTCGAGGAGCCCGCGGAGTTCGGCATGCGCCGGTACCGTGCCCTGCAGCGTCCGCCTCCGCGAAGCCGCCTCGGGCGCGCCGAGCATCTCGGGTTCGAACGAGTCGCCGATCTCGTGCCCCGGGCCTCGGATGATGCGGGCCTCGCGCGGTCCGCACACCTCGACGACCACGCCGCACCGGGCGGGGAGCGCGGCGAGCGAGGAGGCGATGCTCACCGACGCCTCGTCGATCGCCTGCCCCTGCGCGGCCAGCTGGACCTCGACGGTACGGGCGAACACGCTCGCGAGGAACCTCTCGCCCACCACACCGATGCCTCCGCGCGCATCGACGATCACGGGGGCGTGCGTCACACGCGCTGCGCTTTCGGCGATCGGACGGTCGGAGAGCGTCTGCGGCTCGAGGTCGAGCCCCGACGGCACCGTGCCGAGGCCGAGCCGCACGAGGAGCGGCCCGCCGGGTGTCGCCGCGGTGCTCGGGGCGTCGGCGGCGATCAGCTCCCGCGCGGACGGGGCGGTGGTGGCGAGGCGCCGACGCACCGCGTCGTGCCGCTCCGCGATGTCGACGCTCAGGCGGGACAGCTCATCGGCGCGCCGCAGCGTCTCGACACGACGCGTTCGACGAGAGCCCCGCCGTCCGTCGACGAGCGCGGCCACCGCCATGAGCGGCCCCAGCGCGGCGAAAGCGAGGGACAGCGGAGAGCGGGTCAGCGCGAAGAGCAGCGCGGCCGCGAGGACCGGGGCGAGAGCCCCAATCCACGGGAACGGCATCGGTCGCGCCTCGGCGGGCGGGGGCGGCAGCTGCAGACGCATGACACCACTCGATCACGACCGCGATCCGGATCCGCGTCCCATCGTGCCGCCGGTGGGGAACACGCGGCGACTCTCCGCTGTGGAGGATGTGCGCCCCGTGCGTCAGGTGACGACGAAGAACTGCTCGCCGATGTCGACGCGGGAACCGCGGGGAACACGCGAGCGCATGCCGGCGGGGCACAGTCGCGGTGCGCGGCCCGGTTCGCGGACGACGGTGCCGTTCGCCGAGAAGCGGTCGCTGATCCAGAACACGCCGCCCTCCTGACCGAACTCGAGATGCGTCTTCGACACCGAACGGCCAGGATCGTCGATCGTCACGTAGCCGTCGAAGAACTCACCCGGTTGCGGTGCGGGACGCCGCCCGACGAGGCCGGTGCCCTCGACGGTGACCGATTCGCCCGTGCTGAAATGCAGTGTGAAGGCGACCGGCTCGGGCTTCGCCCGTTCGGGCATCCGCGTCGCCTCGTCGATCGGGGGCCCCGACGGCTCTGCGAGCGCGGGCGATGCGGATTCGACGACGACCGGCGGTGCGGAGTCGCCGGTGGGCGGCCGCCACGCGCCCTGCTGTTCGAGCAGGTCGACGATGCGGGTCGCGTTCTCGTCGCCCTCGCCCGCAGGCGCAGCGCCGGGCGCCGCCCCCGCAGCGGGAGCGCTCGCAGGGGGGGCCACGACGGAGTCGGTGGTGGCGGGCGTCGCGGCGACGTCCGCCGGGCCGGCCGCGGGAGTCGCCGCGTAGACGGCGCTGCCGCATTCGCCGCAGAACAGGGCGCGTTCGGGCAGGTCGGCGCCGCACCGTGCACAGGTCATCGCTTCAGCCCTTCGTTTCGCCGCCGGATCTCCCGGTTGCGAGCGAATGACTTGACCGAGACGAGCGCCTTGATCCTCTCCCATCTCGTGCGCCCCGCCTGCATCGACTCGCGCAACACGGACACCGAGTCCCAGACGCGGTCCACTTCGGGGTCGTCGGGGGTCCCCGGCGCGAAGGTGGCGCGGTCGACCGCAGCCGCGAGGACCAGTGGTTCGCGTCCGCCGACGGCCATCGCGACCTCGTACCGGGTGGCGTGGGGCGTCGCCTCGTAGCCGAGGTCGGCCGCCGTGTCGGCGAACTCGGACCATCCGCCGCCGATCCGCTCGAGCGCGGTGCCCGTGTTCCGTCGGCGACGGCGCCGCTGCCATTTCGCCGCGACGACGGCGGCGAACGGCGCGAGCAGGATCGCCATCGCGAGGAGGATCCAGCCGAGCACACTGAGGACGACGAGCAGGACGCCGAGCCACACCGGAAGCGGTTCGGGCTGGTCGTCTTCGGCGACGTCCGGCGGGATGACCTCGTCCTGATCGATTCGCTCGTCCGGCGGCGGCTGCACGACCGACTGCGGCCGCGCCACCTTCGTCGAGTCCTCCGGCTGCTGCTCCGGGATGTCCCGCACCGGCGGATTGGGGTCGATCTGCACCCACTGGCCGTCGGCGGAGGCGACCTCGATCCAGGCGGTCAGGTCGGCGCCGACCAGATCGACGGGGGCATCCCCGGCGTCCTCCGGCAGTGCGAAGCCGAGCACCACGCGCGAGGGGAAGCCGAGCTGGTGCGCCATGAGGGCGGCGGTCACCGCGTACTGTTCGGCGTCGCCCAGCATCGGATCGTCGGTGAGCAGCTCGGTGATGCGGTCGGCGGAGTGCCCCGATCTGCTGAACGGCTCGTCCTCGCCCGTCCCGTGGCTGATGTAGCCCCGCTCGCGGATCGCCTGCACCGCGGCGAGCAGCTTGTCGCCACTGCTCGTCGCGTCGGCGGTGGCGGTCTGCACCGCCGTGTCGAGCTCGTCGGGCACCACCGCGGGAGCCGGCACGGGTGCCGTGCCCGGGCTGAGGGCGGCGATCTCGTCGTCGGATGCGCGCTCGGGCACGACGGCGTCGAACCGATAGGAGTCCCCGGGCTGGAGCCCGGCGAGCACCGCTCCCGTTCCGCTGACCGCGTTGTAGTAGAAGCCGCCGGTCAGCTCGCTCGAGCGCTGCCCCGTGAAGTCCATGCGGACGAGCGCCCCGGCGTCGGGAACCCAGAGCCCCGAGTATTCGCCGACGGTGATCCCGACGCTCGCCGTCCGGCCGGTGATCCCCTCGGTGTCGAGGGCGAAGGGAACCCGCGTGAAGGTCCCCGACGCGCTCGTCACCTCCGAGCTGCCCACGCTGTAGACGACGCCGTCGTAGCTGTCGAGGGTCGCGAGCCGCACCAGCTCGCCGGTCCTCAGCCCTTCGACGGTGAGCATCGCCTCGTCGGCGCGGTCGGGCTGGAAGTACCGGCGGTACGACGAGAGTGGGCTCGGATAGTCGCGGGGGTCGAAGGGCTTCTCGATCGCCGAGCGCAGCACGCTCCGTGTCGGCGACGGCGGCGCGACGGCGGTCGCCGCGACCGCTCCCCCGACCGAGAGCAGCAGGATCACCCCGGCCCCGACGGCGGTCCGGAGGCCCGCGCGCCGCCGATCGACGCGGGCCTCGACCGCCGTGCCGGACTGCTCGTTCAACAGGCGGATGGCCTCGGAGCGCCGACGCGTGCGGCACCACACCAGGTACGCGAGGCAGGCGACGAGCAGCGCGAGTGTCGGCAGGACGACGCCCTCGACCGTGGTCGGTCCGAACAGGATGCCGGCGAGGAACAGCCCGATCGGGCCGAGGATCGCGAGTTCCGGCAGGCGAGCGCGCAGGGCGATGGTCAGCGATACGACGCCGAGGAGCAGGGTGAGGAGGAAGACGGGGATGAGCAGCGCCTCGTAGTCGCCGACGGGCAGCGAGATGGTGAGGAGCTCCTTCCACGACAGGGCGGATCCCGAGATGAGCCGCGCGAGGCCGGGGACCGTCGGGATGAACCTGAGGAGCGCTTCGTCTGGCACCGCCGCGCCGACGCCGAGCACCAGGTAGGCGCCGATCGTGACGGCGCCGACCACGGCGGCGCCCCAGCGCAGCACCGCGCCGAGCACGGCGATCAGGGTCGCCGCGGCGCAGGCCACGCCGACCGCGACGGCGAGGGCGGCGCTCTGGTGGATGGGCCAGAACGTCCACGCGCCGAGGAGCAGCGCGAGGTCGATCAGGATCACGGCGATCGCGACGGACGTCGGTCGAAGGGGCGGGCGGCGGGCCATCACAGCGCCCCCGACCGGGCGAGTGATTTCTGCAGGTCGTCGAGGAAGCCGACGGTGAGCACCGTCAGTTCCCCGACGCGGGTGAGTCCCGGGGCGAAGCCCGCGTCGCAGACGACGGCGACGACTTCGACGCCGGCCGGGAACGACGCGGCGGCCGTGCGCAGCGCGGCGACGGTCGGCGTGGAGCCGAGCACGAGGAAGGCGACGGAGATGCCCGACACCTGCTCGGCCGCCACCCGGGCGAGGTCGGTGATGCCGAGCGCCGACGACACCTTGGTGACGCCGGCGAGGTCGTCGAGCAGACGCACCGGTGTCACGGTCCGGAGGTTGCGGGTGGCGAAGACCTTGCGCTTGGCGAACTCCGGGGTGCGTTCGCTCGCGACGACCGAGACGGTGCGCGCGTCGCGGATGGCCCTGACCCCGAGCGATCCGGCGACGCTCACGGCGAGCTCGAACTGCTCGTCGTCCTCGTAGTCGGCCTCGGCGAGGCTCAGAGCCACCATCAGATGGCTTCGCCGGGTCTCCTCGAACTGGCGCACCATGAGCTCGCCCTGCCGCGCCGTCGACTTCCAGTGGATGTAGCGCCGGTCATCGCCCGGCTGATAGTCGCGGAGGGCGTGGAAGGCGACATCGCTCGAGGTCAGGTCGCGGGTCTGGTGACCTTCGAGGTCGCGCACGAACCCGGTGCTCGCGGACGGGATCGACACCGTCTTCGGGTGCACGTACAGCTCGACGCGCGCGGCCCACACCTGCTCGCGGCGGACGAGGCCGATGGGGTCGGCGCGCACGGTGCGCACCGGCCCGATCTCGATGATGCCGCGCTTCGTGGTCGGCACGGTGAAGACGTCGTCGTGGCTCCCACCCGCGCCGATCGACGGCAGCGGCAGCTCGAGCAGGCCGTCGCCGACGGGGATCTCGATGGTCGCGCCCAGCAGTCGTCGCCGTTTCGGGTTCGTCACGGTGAGCGCCCCGACGGCGCGGTCGCCCACGACGACGCGGTCGTGCGGCATGCGCAGGCCGATGTCGTGACCCCCGGCGCCGATGAGGAACAGCGACGCGACGGCGATGATGACGGTGCCCGCCCATGCGACGGCGACGAGCTCCATCCACGACGCCGCGTAGCCGACGATGAACGACACGGCGACGACGGCGAGCATGCTCCAGCCGAGCGGCGTGACGACCGCGGTGACGTGCCTCGTGGCGATTCCGATCGCGTTGCCCGCCGACCGGCCTGCGCGCACGAGCACCACCTGGAGGTCGGCGAGCATTCCGGTGCGGTCGCCGACGATCTTGGTGCGCTCGTTGCGCAAGCCGGCGAGAGCCCCCCCGCTCTGCGTCCTGACGCGCGTGCGGGTGCCCGTCCGCGTGCCGGTGCCGGTCGCCGTGGCACCGCGGCTGCGCTGCGGGTCGGCGCCCGGCCTGCCGCTGCGGTGACGGGACGTGGTGCTCACACGGCCTGCCGTTCGGAGGGCGGCGGCACCTCGATGAGCAGCTGGGCGACGACGTTCGACGGGGTGACGCCGTCGAACTCCGCCTCGGGGTCGAGCAGCAGTCGGTGGGCGAGCACGGGCTCGGCGAGAGCCTTGACGTCGTCGGGGATGACGTAGTGCCGCCCGTTGGAGGCGGCGAGGGTCTTCGCGGTGCGCAGCAGCGAGATGGCGGCGCGGACGCTCGCCCCGAGGCGCACCTCGACGGCCGAGCGCGAGGCCTCGACGAGTCGGGAGACGTAGTCGGTGATCGACGGGTCGACGTGCACGGTCCTCGACAGGTGCGCCATGTCGACGACGATCTCGGCGGGCACGATCGCGGGCACCGTCGTCTCGTGCGAGCGCACGGTGGACGCCTCGAGGATGCGGACCGTCGCCGCGTGGTCGGGGTAGCCGATCGAGGTCTTCATGAGGAAGCGGTCGAGCTGCGCCTCGGGAAGACGGTAGGTGCCCGCCTGCTCGACGGGGTTCTGGGTCGCGATCACCATGAACGGCGCGCCGACGGCGTGCCGGACGCCGTCGACCGTGACGGAGCCCTCCTCCATCACCTCGAGCAGTGCGCTCTGGGTCTTGGGGCTCGCCCGGTTGATCTCATCGGCGAGCACGATGTTCGCGAAGATGGGGCCGGCGTGGAAGGTGAACTCGCCGCTGCGCTGGTCGTAGATGCTCACCCCGGTGATATCGCCGGGCAGCAGGTCGGGCGTGAACTGCACTCGGTTGGAGCTGCCCTGCACGCTCTGCGCCATCGCGCGGGCGAGCGAGGTCTTGCCGGTGCCCGGGTTGTCCTCGAGCAGCAGGTGGCCTTCGCTCAGCATCGCGGTGAGGGCGAGACGGATGACGTGGCTCTTGCCGAGGAGGACCTGCTCGATGTTCGCGGCGACCCGTCCGAAGATGTCGGTGAACCACGCGGCCTGCTCGGGGGTCATCGTCATGTGGGTTCCTGCTCCTCGGTTCGAGTTGGGGGTCGGCGGCTGTGGGGTCGACGGCTGTGGGACGGGCACCGCCGACGGCGTCGTGTCGGTCATGATCGGTACTCGTATCGTTGCCCGTTCTCGGTGACCGCCACCCGGAACGGCGTGGGCAGCGGACCTCGGCATTCTCCCGGAACGGCGCCGGCACTCGCGATCCAGGTGGCTCCGTCGCAGCTGTACTCGACGGCGTCGTAGGAGCCCGTGGGCAGCGCGGTCCAGGTCCAGACCTGCTCGATGCCCTCGACGCGGGAGGCGAGCTGCTGCGGCAGCGTGTCGACCGGGGTGAACACCGGCGAGTTCGGCGACCAGCCGGAGCAGAGCTCCTTGCCGGGCCAGGACTCGCACACGCGCACCTGCACGGTGTGCTCTGCGCCGTATCCGGCGGCGATCGTCGATCCGAGGCCGATCGACCCCGCGCCGACGCCGTCGAGCAGGTACTCGTACCGCACGCCCGGATTGCCGCCACCGGAGACGTAGTCGACGGAGTCGAGTCGGAAGTCGAAGCGTCCGGTCGCACCCTCGCGGGGTCCCGAGACGCCGACGGCCGTCGGGGTGCCGGGGGTCTGCCTCGTGGTCACCGCGATCTGCCCGCTCGAGCTGCAGCCCTGACCGTTGTAGGCGAAGACGACGAACGAGTTCTGCTCGTTCGCGTTCACCTGGAAGTCGGAGCTCGTCGCGGTGCCGACGTGTCGGAACGCGTCGCTCGCGGCGGGCACCTGGGGCTGCGGATCGTCGGAGCCGACCCCTGTCGCGGAGCACGACGGCGGGGTGCCCTGGTAGCGCGCGACGTAGTACTGGCTGATGCCGGCGCCGTTGCCGTCGAACACGCCGCCCCAGCTGACCGACACGGTGCCGGTCGAACCGCCCTCGGCGACGATGTTCGCGCCGGGACTGCCGACCACCGTCGGCGGGCCGGCGGGGGTGCCGGAGCCGCTGGCGCTGTTCCAGACGGTGAGCCCGGCGTAAGCGTCGTTGCGGGCGCTGACGGTGAACTCGACCGCGCCGCCGTTGCCGATGGACGAGTTGGTGACGTCGATCGAGTACTGGGTGCCCACCGGGTCGGAGCGGCTCACGTTCCTCGTGGCGGTGTACCCGGCGACGGAGACGGTGTAGTAGCTGATCGCACTGCCGCCGGTCTCGGCCGGCTTGGTCCAGAACACCCGGAGGCCGTGGTCGAGCGGTCGGGCACGCAGCCCCGTCGGCGCGGCGGGGACGATATCGGACCAGATCGGCTCGGGGCTCACCACCTCGTCGGAGTTGCCGAGCGCGTTGACGGCGACGACGCCGATCCGGATGGCGTTCGCGGGGCCGTTGCCCGGAGTGCCGACCGAGCAGGTGGTCGAGGCGCACTGCGTCGTCGCGATGCTCGCTCCGTCGCGGGTGTAGGTGGTCACCCGGTACCCCGTGATCGGCGAGTTGTTGAATGCCCCGGGGTCGAATGCGACGGTGATCCGACGATCGGCGAAGCCCGTGGCCCGGAGTCCGGTGACCACGTCGGGCCGGTCCTGCACCGAGAGGGTGACGGTGCCCCAGACGGCTCGGTCGGGGTCGCCGGTCGCGTCGAGCACCTGGTACTGCACGGTGACGTCGCGCGGCTCCGCACCGGCGGCGACCGTCACCGACAGGCGCGACCGGTCGGAGCTCGGCACGATGCTCACCCCTGCGGGGAGCGCGGCGGCGTCGATGCCCCGCACCGCTGTCACCGTGAGCGGCCGGCCCGGGAACGGGTTCGTCGCCTGGTCGTTCGCCAGCACGTCGACGACGGTGGTGGTGCCGCGGGGCACGACCGACGCGTCGGTGGCGGGCGCGGCGAGCGGTCTCGTGGAGGCGACGACGCTCAGCTGGAGGCGCCCCGCCCCGCCGTCGTTCACCGAATCGCGGACGCCGATGACCGTCGAGGTCGTCGTGCCCTTCGGGGTGCCCTCGTCGGCGCGCACGACGAGGTCGGTGCCGTTGATCGACAGCGAGAAGCCGGGCGGCTGCGACCCGGGCAGCGAGTAGGTGAGCTCGTCGATGTCGTCCGGATACGGGTAGGTCGTCAGGCGCCGCAGGTCGACGGTGCGCTCGGTGCCCGGTTCGAGTTCGAGCGCCGCGCCCTGGAAGACGGGCGGCTGGTTGTCGCGCGGCGTCACCGTGATGGGCAGCACGAGCGTCGCCCTGCGGCCGTTGGGGTCGTTCGCCGACGACCCGTCGGTGACCTCGAACGCGATCGACGCGGGGCCGAAGTAGCGTTCGGCGCTCGTGTACTCGAGGGTGTTCGAATCGGCGACGAGCGGCGACCCGTCGCCGTGGGTCGCGCGGACGGACCCGCTGTCGGTGAGGCGCACTCCGCGGTCGCCGACGGCGACGACGTAGTCGTCGAGGTCGATCGTGAGCGTCTCCCCGCTCACCACGGTGAGCCGGGGCACTCCCTTGCGCAGCTGCGGCAGCGCGTCGTCGAAGCCGGGGACGCGGATGAACGCGTACGAGATGACCGTCGGGTCGTCGGGGTGCGCCACGGAGAACGGGATGATCTGGCTGCGGTCGCCGAGCTCGACCCGGATCCGCTTGTTCGCGGTGACGCTCGCGCTGCCGCTGTAGTCGGCGAGCACCGCGAGGTCGAGGTCGCGCGCCGATCCCTCGGCGAAGAACACGCCCGCCAGCACGTTCACGTCGATGCTGTCGCGGCGGAGGATGTCGCTCAGGCCGAGCACGGTGTCCTCGGCGATGGGCCGGGCGAGCGGTGCGTCGGGGTCGACGACGACGGTGAGGAAGTTCGAGCTGGTGCCGCCCCGCTCGTTCTCGATCGTGTACACGAAGCCGTAGCGCCCGCGCTCGTCGGGGGCCGCGACGCGCACGACGGTGCCGTCGATCTCGGCGGTCGCCCCTTCGCTCGTCGGTTCGACGGAGACGATCGACAACTCCCCGCCGTCGGGGTCGGAGTCGTTGGAGAGCACCTGCACGGCGATGGTCGTGCCCGGCCGCACCGTCACCTCGTCGGGGATGGCGACCGGGTTCCTCGCGCCGTCGAGACGCGGGCTGATGCCGACGCGCACGGTGCCGACCGCGGAGGCGCCGAGACTGTCGACCACACGGTACGTGAAGGTGTCGGTGCCGGCCGAGTACTGGCCCGCCTCGAACTCGATCCAGTCGCTGCCGACCTCGACGACGGCGCCCTTCTCGGGGTTCGACTCCTGGCCGAGCAGCTGCACCGAGTCGCCGTCGGGATCGATCCCGGTGAGCGGGATGGGGATGCGGACGCTCTCGCCGGCGAGCACGCGCGCTGTCGTCGTCTTCGGCACCGGCGGGTTGTTGGAGGCCGGGTCGGCTTCGCGCACGGCGATGGTCACTTCGGCCGTCGCCCACTGCCCGTCGGGGCCGTTCACGCGGTAGACGGCGGAGTAGTTGCCGGTCTCCTGCGGGGCCAGGTAGCGCAGCCGGTTCTGGGCGGTGAACAGCAGGCCCGCCCCGCTCGGCAGGTTCTCGACGAGGGCGGGGTCGAGGGTGAGCGCCTCCCCGTCGGGCTGCTCGTCGTTCGCGAGCACCGGGATGTCGATGGCGTCGCCGACGCGCACGGACACGCGGTCCGGGGACGCGATGGGCGGCTGCAGGCGGGCGGGTTCCGGGATCTCGATCACGGAGACCGCGCCGTCGGCTTCGGCGAGGCCGTTGCTCAAGGTGTACCGGAAGGAGAGGCTGCCGCCCTCGATCGGTCCGACGAGGGTGACGCGCAGCAGGCGCTGCTCGAGCAGTTCGACGCGCACACCGGAGGTCGCGGGCACGCTCTCGACGCCGGTGACGAGCAGCACGCCGCCCGCGGGGTCGATGTCGGTGGCGAGCACGTCGACGTTCTGGGTGCCGCCCTGCCGGATGAACGCCGTGTGCGGGACCGGGATCGGGGCGCTGCCCGGGTCGGGCTGCGCCTCCACGTCGACGCGCAGCGTTCCGGTGGTGGTGACGACGCCGTCGCTCACCGTGTAGTCGAGGTAGTGGGTGCCCGCCTTCGAGCTGACGAGCCGGAAGGTGCCGCCCTCGTAGTCGGGGATGAGGCGGACGTCGGCCTTGTCGGGCACGTTGGTGAGGCGGATGGCGCCGTTGCCGCCGCGCACGTGCGCGAGCGGATCGACTTCGACCTCTTGGTCGGCGTAGGCGAGCACCACGAAGGGCTCAGCGATGATCGGCACCTCGCCGAAGGGCCGGACGGTGACCGCGAGGGTGCCCGCACCGTCCGCGCGTCCGTCGGAGACGGCGAGCGCGACGTCCTTGACCCCCTGCCCGGCGCCGCCGTCGATGAAGACGACGTCGCCGGCGGGCTTGTAGGTGACGCTGTCGGGCGAGCCGACCGACGCGGTGGAGAGGAAGAACGCGTCGCCGTCGGGGTCGTACCAGTCGCCGAGCACCTGCGTCGTGGCGCGCGACGACGCGGCGACGGTGGCCTTCGTGGTGCGCACCTGGACGGGCGCTGCGTTCTCGTCGTCGCCGCGGACGGTGAGGCTCACGGCCGCCGAGGCGCTGCCGCCGCGTCCGTCGGTGATCGTGTAGCGGAACGACAGCGTGCCCGACGCCGCAGGGTCGAGATCGACGAGGATCTGCTGGCGGTCGCCGGTCAGGGTGAGGCGGCCCGCGTCCTGCGGGAAGCCGCTCAGCTCGGTGACGACGAGCACGTCGCCGTTCGCGTCGTAGTCGTTCAGCAGGATGGGGAGCACGCTGGTGCGCCCCGGTCGTGCGCCGAATTCGTCGTCGACGGCGACCGGCGGCTGCTGCAGCTTGTCGAACTCGGGCGGGGT
Source organism: Herbiconiux sp. L3-i23 (assembly GCF_023734115.1). Classification (NCBI taxonomy): domain Bacteria; kingdom Bacillati; phylum Actinomycetota; class Actinomycetes; order Micrococcales; family Microbacteriaceae; genus Herbiconiux; species Herbiconiux sp. L3-i23. The sequence goes on along the minus strand of NZ_AP025737.1, from coordinate 851,062 downwards.
GTCCTCGTCGTTCTCCTCGACGACCTGGGTGTCCTCCTCCTGGTCGAGCAGGTCCGCCCAGTTGTCGATCAAGACGTTGCCGTCCTGCACCGCCCAGCTCGCTCCGGATCGGGTGTCGTTCAGCAGGACGTTGCGGCCGTTCACCGCGAAGCCGAGCTGCGCCGCGGAGGAGACGCCCGGCAGCACCGCAGTGTCGCCTCGGGGGTCGGCGTCGACGGTGTCGAGGCATCGGCTCCAGAACGCGCCGCCCGGCCAGGCTGCGTAGGCGCAACCGGCTCTGACCAGCGGGGCGGCGAGGCTGCCCGCCCCGGCCGCGCTCGCGTCGGCGACGATCTCGGGCTGCCCGCCGAACGGCACCGACACGAGGCCGCTGGTGCTCGCGACGTAGACCTGGTCGGTTCCGCCGCGCCCGCCCTCGTCGGCGGTGACCGGGGTCTGCAGACGGATGTCGTCGGACCCGGCGATCAGCCTCTCGAGGTCCGCGGTGCCGTCGGCCGTGTAGAGGAGGCGGGTGGTGAGGTCGAGCAGCGCGAAACGTCCGCCGACCACGGTGAGGGCGGTGTCGTCGTCCGCGGTGGGGCCGTCGACCGGGTAGGTCTGGTTGACCACCGCCCCATCGGCCGCCTCGACCCGCGACACCTGCGAGGCTTCGGGCGAGTAGACGTAGAAGGTGCCGTCCGAATCCATCGCGCCCACCGCGCCGGCCCCGAAGACGAGGTCGGCCTCGGACTGCGCGTCGAAGGCGTCGAGCTGCGCGAGCGGCACGACCCACGCCTCGCCGGTGCCCTGCGAGAGCACGACCGCGACCCCGTCGGCGACCCGCGGTCCGGTGGTGAAGATCCGGGTGTCGTCGGGCGGCACCGGGATGGTGTCCTCGATGGTCGAGGTCGCCGGGTCGAGCAACTCGATGGTGCTGTTGCCGCGGTCGTGGACGACGACCTCGGTGCCCTGCTGCAGGACGTCGAGGGTGCCGCTGGTGCTCGCCACGACGGTGTCGAGGGCCCGGATCTGCGTGTTCGCGCGGCCGACGACCTGCTTCGACCCGTTGACGACCCACACCGACCCGTCGTCGAGGTCGAGCCGTTGCGCCTTGTAGCCGTCGGAGACGACGGCGACGCCGATCAGGACCGACGCGATCGCGATGCCGCCGACGAGGGCGATGAGCATCGACTTCCGCCGCGAGATCGCGGCGAGGATCCTGCGGAGGGGGGACGGTGCAGCCTGCACGACTACGTTCCCGCGCACTTCTCGGCGCTCGCGGCGCCCGGCCTGCCGTCGCGCACGACGGTGACGGTGATGCAGACCTGGCCGCCGTCGCCGGCATCGACGGCGAAGCGGGTGCCCTTCTGCACACTCGTCGCGCCGTCGCTTGTCGTGATGCGGTAGGCGTCGTCGCCCTGCCCGGCGTCGTCCCAGCTGAAGACGACCCGTCCGTCGTCGGTGCTCGCCTGGACCGCGCCGACGGTCGGGATCTCGGACGACGCGGCGCGGAAGAGCACCATCGCGGCGGTCGCACCGAGCGCGATGACGAGCACGGATGCGGCGACGAGCACCCAGGCGAGCCAGGTCATGCGCGCGGCGGGTGCCGCGACGGCACCGGTCTGCGGCGACCCGCTCTGCGGTCGCAGCATGGTGCCGACCGGGCGGGAGTCGCCCGTCCCCTCGTACGCCCTTGACCGCCGGCGGCGGCGCTCCTGCTGCCCCGGTGCGGGGATGCCGCGAAGGCGCGTTCGGTCTTCGAGGTCGGCGACCGTCGCGAGCGCCCAATCGTCCATCGCGACCTCGAGCGGCGTCTGCGGCACACCCAGTTCGGTTTCGACCGACTGGAGTTCGCGGATGAGCTCGAGCACGCTCGCCGGTCGGTGCTCGGGCTTCTTCGACATCGCGCGCTGCAGGATCGACTCGAGACGGGCGGGAACGTCGTTCCGGCCGATCGGCTGCATCTTCGCCCGGTTGATGCGCGAGATGAGGTCGGCGGACTTGTTCTCGCCGCCCGGGATCTCGAACGGCGAGCGCCCCGCGAGAAGGCTGTAGACGGTGGCCGCCATCGACCAGACCTCGCTCGCGACCGTACCCGCCGTCTCGTCCATCAGGACCTCGGGCGCCGACCACGGGATCGACAGCCCGATCGACTCGGTGCGCTCCGACTCGGAGAGCGTCGCGGCGATGCCGAAGTCCGAGAGCACAGGGTGCCCGTACGCGGTGGTGAGGATGTTCGAGGGCTTGATGTCGCGGTGCAGCACCCCGGCGCGGTGCGCGGTCTCGACGGCACTCGCGATCTTGATCGCGACCCGCAGGACCTCCGGCACGGGGATGGGTTCGCGCCGGTACCGCTCGCTGAGCGCGGCGGAGCACAGTTCCATCACGAGGTACGGCCGGCCGTCGGAGGACACGCTCGCCTGATAGACGGTGAGGATCGACGGGTGCGTCGAGAGCTGCGCCATCAGGTTGGCCTCGGCCTGGAACATCTGCCGGACCTGCTCGTTGACGACCTCGGAGAGCATGACCTTCACGGCAACCTGGCGCCGCGGCATGTTCTGCTCGTAAAGGAACACGTCGGCGAAGCCGCCGGAGCCGAGCGCGCGCACGTAGCTGAAGCCCGGGAGCGTGGGCGGGGTCGAAGGAAGGCGTCGCGCCATGTCTTCCCCTCGATGCCGCGGACTTCGTTTTTCGCGCGCCGCGGACGCGGTCCACGCGCAGTGTCTACTGATTGTAGGCGAGGGGTACACCGGTCCCGCCGATTGAGCGGACCTTGTGGACTATTGGTCTGCCCCCAAATGAGGGGCAGACGGCACGGTACGGATGAGGCCGCTGATCAGGAGTGGCGCCCCGTCCCCCTGCGCGGGACCGTCTGGTCGAGGTCGAAGTCGCCGGTGGTCGCGACGACGTCGACGACGAGCACGGTGACGTTGTCGCGGCCGCCGCGGCCGAGCGCCGCGTCGACGAGCGCCGTCGCGGTCTCGCGCGACGGCGCGCCCGCGACGAGCTGCTGACGGATGTCCTCGTCGCTCAACTCCTTGGTGAGCCCGTCGGAGCAGATCATGAGGCGCAGCCCCTCGGTGACCGGGATCATCCACAGATCGGGCGCCGGCAGCTCGTTGAAGCCGATCGCGCGCGTGATGACGTTGCTGTCGGGATGGTGCTCGGCCTGCTCCTTGGTGATCGCACCGGAGTCGACGAGCTCCTGCACCACGGAATGATCGACCGTGACCTGCTCGAAGAGCCGGCCGCGCAGCTGGTACACGCGCGAGTCGCCGATGTTGAACACCGCCCAGTACGGGTCGCTGCCGACGAGGGTGAGCGCCGCGCCCGTCACGGTGGTCCCGGTGCCGAGAGCCGATCGGCCCGACACGCGTTCGATGTCGAGGGCGGCCGTGTTGAGCGCGTGCTCGACCACGTCGGGGTCGATGAAGTCGGCCTCGATGACCTCGGCGAGGCGGGTGACGACGGCGGTGCTCGCGAGATCGCCCGCCGAGTGTCCGCCCATGCCGTCGGCGACGGCGAACAGCGGGCTCTGCGCCACGAAGCTGTCCTCGTTCACCGCTCGCTTGCGTCCGACATCGGTGACCGCCGACCACGACAGCGTGATCTCGATGTCGGGCCGACGCGGAACCGAGACGGTGTAGCCCGGATTGCTACGACCGATCTGTGTCACTGACCATCCTGACTACTGCGTGGCCCGCGGGCCGGAAACGACGGAAGGCGGGGCGGTCAGCGGATGGGAAGTATCTCTATCACGTTGCCGTCGCCGATGTCCACCAGCGTTCCCGGCGTCACCACCAACGACTCCCCCTGCCGCAATTTTACGTGCGCGGCGCCCGGCTGCGAGACGAAGGTGCCGTTCGTCGAGCGCATGTCGGTGACGACGACGTTGCCGCCCTCCTGACGCAGTTCGACGTGCGTGCCGCTCACCTCCATCGACGGGGAGGAGACCTTCAGCAGGCGGGGAATGGTGCCGGTGACGATGCGGGGACTGCTCGGCTTGCGTCCGATGTACACGGGCGTGTCGAGCCGGTAGATCTGGCCGGTTCCGATCCGGAAGCTGTAGTGGCCGACCGCGCCGCCTCGTCCGGCGGACGAGAACCGCAGGTCGTGCTCGAGTCGCGCGGGCGACCACGCCGTCAGGGTCGGCACGTCGGCGCGGTGCCGGGAACGCTCGGTGACGAGCGTGTCGCCGATATCGCCCTGCTCGGCCGCGGCGGCGAGCTGCGCGGCGCGCTCCTCCTCTTGCAGCAGCGACCACTGCCCTGTCCCGAGACCGGTGACGGTGTCCTCGATGTCCCCGGCTCCGATGTCGCCGCCCCCGCGTCCGATCAGCGGATCCTGCTTGCGCGGCACCTCGGGGGCACCGGGCAGCGGGGGGAGGTCGGCGGTCGCGAGCGCGGCGGGGATCACCGGGATCGGCGTCGTGATCGGTGCACGGTACGGCCCCGGCGCGGCGGCCATCTTCTGCACGGGGATCGAACCGGTGATCGGGGCGGAGGGCTGATGCTGCGGGATCCGCGAGCTCATCGGGGTCGGCCCGGTCGACGGGGCGCGGATCGCGGCCGACGGGTCGACGGCCCGCTCCCCCGCGGCGACGGTCCAGGCGAGCCACGGAGCCCGCACCAGTCCGCTCATCACCGGCAGGTCGCGTGAGGCGGGGGCGCTGTCGACCCCCATCGGACGCTCCGACGACCCGAGCGCGAGGGCGCTCACCCCGTCGAACTCGGCCAGGTACCAGGGCTGCATGGCTCGCGAATCGATGCGCCGCTGCCCCGCTGCGGTCAGGATGTCGACGCTCCCGGAGCCGCGCAGCACCACCGAGAGGCGCTCGCCGAGCACCACGACGGCGAAGGACTCGACGGCGTCGGGGCCCCGGAGCGGAATGGAGGCGACGACCGACTCGAGGGTCGCATCCGGATCGGAGGCGAGGCGCCAGAGCCCGGCGATCAGGTCGACGGGAACGGCCGACTCGAAGCCGGCGAACACCGTTCCCGCGGCGAAGAAGGTCCAGTTGAGCGCGCCGCCGACCTCAGCGGCGAGGGGCGAATAGAAGGCGTGCCCAGGGGTCACGTCGGCTCGTCTCCCCCCGGGTGCCCCGTCCCGATCCCGCGCCCCGGTCGCGGCCGCGCGCGTCGGACGGGGTCGCCGTCTCTCGTGTGCGTGAACCCCACCGGCCGATCAGCCGCCGATGTAGCTCATCACATGCTTGATGCGAGTGTAATCCTCGAAGCCGTACATCGAGAGGTCCTTGCCGTAGCCGGAGTGCTTGAAACCGCCGTGCGGCATCTCGGCGACGAGGGGGATGTGGGTGTTGATCCACACGCAGCCGAAGTCGAGTTTCTTCGCCGCCCGCATCGCCTTGCCGTGATCGCGGGTCCACACCGATGAGGAGAGACCGTACTGCACGCCGTTCGCCCACCGCAGCGCCTCGGCCTCGTCGGTGAACTTCTGCACGGTGATGACGGGGCCGAAGATCTCCTGCTGGATCGCCTCGTCGTCCTGGCGCAGTCCGCTGACCACGGTGGCCTCGTAGAAGTAGCCGGTGTCACCCTGGCGCGATCCGCCGAGCGCGATGTCGGCGTGGTCGGGGAGACGGTCGATGAACCCGGTGACCCGCTGCAGCTGGTCGGCGTTGTTGACCGGGCCGAAGTACACGTCCTCGTCGCGCGGGGCGCCGGTCTTCGCGTTGTCCTTCGCGTACGCGGCGAGCGCCGCGACGAACTCGTCGTGGATGCCCGCCTGCACCAGCACCCGAGTGGCGGCGGTGCAGTCCTGACCGGCGTTGAAGTAGCCGGCACCGGCGATGCCGGCGACCGCGAGCTCGATGTCGGCGTCGTCGTAGACGATCACGGGCGCCTTGCCTCCGAGCTCGAGGTGCACGCGCTTCAGGTCGTTCGCGGCCGCCTTCGCGACCTCCATGCCGGCGCGCACCGACCCGGTGATGGCGACCATCTGCGGGATCGTGTCGTCGATCATCGCCGCGCCGGTGTCGCGGTTGCCCGCGATCACGTTGAGCACGCCCGGGGGCAGGAACTCGGCGGCGACCTCGGCGAGCAGCAGCGTCGACGACGGGGTCGTGTCGGACGGCTTCAGCACGATCGCGTTGCCGGCGGCGAGCGCCGGGGCGAACTTCCACGTCGCCATGTTGAGCGGATAGTTCCACGGCGTGACCTGGCCGATGACGCCGATCGGCTCGCGGCGGACGAAGGAGGTGTGGTCGGCCATGTACTCGCCCGCGGCGCGCCCTTCGAGCACGCGGGCGGCGCCGGCGAAGAAGCGGATCTGGTCGACCGAGACGAGGATCTCGTCGTCGACGAGCGACGCCAGCGGCTTGCCGGTGTCCTGCGACTCGACCTCGGCGAACTCGTCGGCCCGCTTCTCGATCGCGTCGGCGATGCGGAAGAGCGCGAGCTGCCGCTCGGCGGGGGTCGTCTCGCCCCACTGCTCGAACGCGGCGGCCGCGGCTTCGTACGCGGCGTGGACGTCCTGCCGGTTCGAGATCGGGCTCGTGGCGTACACCTGCTCGGTGGCGGGATCGATGAGATCGAGTCGCTCATCGCTGGTCGCGTCGACGTAGTCGCCGCCGATGAAGTTGCGCAGTTCGGTTCCGCTCATGGGCACCACCCTACCCATCCGCGATCGACGGACAAGAGGGCATCCGCTTCGGATTCCGTGTCAATCGAGGGTCGGAACTGCGGATCCGCTTGCCGGGCGCGACGGCGACTGCCAGAATCGGGGAATGGCAGAGGGACGGAACGGCGCGGCGCCGCGGCAGGTGACCCTCGACGCCGTCTCGAAGAGCATCATCGAGCAGCTGCAGAGCGACGGGCGCCGCTCGTACGCCGAGATCGGCAAGGCCGTCGGGCTCTCCGAGGCCGCCGTGCGCCAGCGGGTGCAGAAGCTCACCGAGTCCGGCGTCATGCAGATCGTCGCCGTCACCGACCCCATGCAGCTGGGCTTCTACCGGCAGGCGATGGTCGGCATCAGGGTCAGCGGAGACACCCGGGTGATCGCCGACCAGATCGCCGCCCTGTCCGAGGTCGACTACGTCGTCCTCACCGCGGGCAACTTCGACATCCTCGCCGAGGTCGTGTGCGAGAACGACGACGACCTCATCACCCTGCTGAACTCCCGCATCCGCACGCTCGAGGGCGTCACCTCGACCGAGACCTTCGTCTATCTCAAGCTGCACAAGCAGCTCTACAACTGGGGAACACGATGACCACGACAGAACAGAACGTCACGACCGGGTCCGAGACCGACCTGCAGCAGAAGGCCAAGGATCACCTCTGGATGCACTTCTCGCGCCAGTCGACGCTCGAGGAATCCGGCGTTCCCGTCATCGTCAAGGGCGAAGGCCACACCATCTGGGACTCGAAGGGCAAGAGCTACTTCGACGGCCTCTCCGGGCTCTTCGTGGTCAATGCAGGGCACGGCCGTCGCCGCCTCGCCGAGGTCGCCGCGAAGCAGGCCGAGCAGCTCGCGTTCTTCCCCATCTGGTCGTACGCGCACCCGGCGGCCATCGAGCTGGCCGACCGCCTCGCCGACATGGCGCCCGGCGACCTCAACCGCGTGTTCTTCTCCACCGGCGGCGGCGAAGCGGTCGAGACGGCGTTCAAGCTCGCCAAGTACTACTGGAAGCTGCAGGGTCGGCCCACCAAGCACAAGGTGATCTCCCGCTACATCGCCTACCACGGCACCCCGCAGGGTGCGCTCGCGATCACGGGTATCCCGGCGATGAAGCAGATGTTCGAGCCCGTCACCCCGGGCGGCTTCCGCGTGCCGAACACGAACTTCTACCGCGCCGAGGAGATGGGCGCACCGGCAGGGCAGACCGAGGAGGAGTTCGGGCTCTGGGCGGCGAACCGCATCGAGGAGATGATCCTGATGGAGGGCCCCGAGACGGTCGCCGCGGTCTTCCTCGAGCCGGTGCAGAACTCGGGCGGCTGCTTCCCGCCGCCGAAGGGCTACTTCCAGCGGGTCCGCGAGATCTGCGACCAGTACGACGTGCTCCTCGTCTCCGACGAGGTGATCTGCGCGTTCGGTCGCATCGGCAACTGGTTCGCCTGCGACACCTACGGCTACGAGCCCGACATGATCACCTGCGCGAAGGCGATGACGAGTGGCTACTCCCCCATCGGCGCGACCATCGTGAGCGACCGTATCTACGAGCCCTTCCGGCACGGCGACATCGCGTTCTATCACGGCTACACGTTCGGCGGTCACCCCGTCTCGGCGGCCGTCGCGCTCGAGAACCTCACCATCTTCGAGGAGGAGGGGCTCAACGAGCGGGTGCGCGAGAAGGGTCCGATCTTCAAGAAGACGCTCGAGAAGCTGCGCGACCTGCCGATCGTCGGCGATGTGCGCGGCGACGGTTACTTCTACGGCATCGAGCTCGTGAAGGACAAGGCGACGAAGGAGACTTTCGACGAGGCCGAGTCCGAGCGGCTGCTGCGCGGATTCCTCTCGAAGGCGCTGTTCGAGGCGGGGCTCTACTGCCGCGCGGACGACCGCGGCGACCCCGTCGTCCAGCTCGCGCCGCCGCTGACGATCGGCGAACCCGAATTCGACGAGATCGAGCAGATCCTGCGCGGGGTGCTCTCGGAAGCGTGGACGAAGCTCTGACCGCGACGGGGGCGCAGGCCCCGCGCCGCCCGTACCGCGACGTGAGCCTCTGGCTCGATCAGGTGGCGGAGCAGGGCGACGACCTCGCGCCCCGTCCGCCGCTCGCCGGCGATCTCGTCGTCGACGTGTGCATCGTCGGCGGCGGCCTCACCGGGCTGTGGACCGCGCACTACCTGCTCGAGGCGCACCCCGACATCCGGATCGCGATCCTCGAGAAGGAGATCGCAGGGTTCGGCGCGTCGGGCCGCAACGGCGGGTGGTGCTCCGCGCTCTTCCCGGCGAGCGCCGCGGCGCTCGAGCGTCGACACGGCGTCGACGCCGCGGTGGCGATGCGGCGCGCCATGATCGACACGGTCGACGAGGTGGGCCGGGCGGCCGAACAGCTCGGCATCGACTGCGACTTCGTGAAGGGCGGCACCGTCGCCTTCGCCCGGTCGGCGGCGCAGGAGCGGCTCGCCCGCGCGGAGCTCGACGAGGCGCAGCGCTTCGGCACCGATCCGCTCGTAACGATCGACCCGGCACGGTTCGGTGCCGACGGCGCGCGATCGGCGGTGTTCGATCCGTCGTGCGCGCGCCTGCAGCCGGCGAAGCTCGTGCGCGGGCTCGCCCGCTCGGTCGAGGCGCGAGGGGCCACGATCTACGAGGGCACCGCGGCGATCGACTTCGCCGCGAACCGGGTGACCACGGCGCACGGCACCGTGCACGCCGACGCGGTCGTCCTCGCCCTCGAGGCGTACAGCGCGACGCTGCCGAAGACCCACCGGCGCCTGCTCCCCCTGTACTCGCTGATGATCGCGACGGAGCCGCTGCCCGCGGCGGTGTGGGATGAGATCGGCATCGAGCACGGGCAGACCTTCGGCGATTACCGGCATCTCCTCATCTACGGGCAGCGCACCGCGGACGACCGGATCGCGTTCGGCGGCCGCGGCGCCCGCTACCACTACGCGAGCGCCGTCCGCGACGACTACGACCGGGTGCCCCGCGTGTTCGAGCATCTCCGGCAGGCACTGCGCGAACTCCTCCCCGCCACGCGCGACGCCCGGGTGACGCATACCTGGGGTGGACCGATCGGCGTCCCCCGCGACTGGCACGCCACCGTCTCCTTCAACCGCTCGACCGGCGTCGGCTTCGCGGGCGGCTACGTGGGCGACGGACTCTCCACCACCAACCTCGCCGGGCGCACCATGGCCGATCTCGTCACAGGCCGCCGCAGCGAACTCACCCGGCTGCCGTGGGTCGGCCACGACTCCGGCCGCTGGGAGCCGGAACCGCTGCGGTTCCTCGGGGCGAATCTCGGGGTCAGCGCGATGGCGTTGGCCGACGCGGAGGAGCGGGTCACCGGCCGTCCCTCGCTCGCCGCCGCCGCCGTCCGGCCACTCACCGGACACTGAGACGTCCCCCCACGGGGGCGCCGATGGGCGTAGGCTCATGAGCGGGACTCATACTCCCGTGAGGGAGTCAGCGATGAGCTACAGCACCACCGCCCCCGGGGCGACACTGTTCTCGCCCCCGCCCCGCAGGCTCGATCTCGGCTCGATCCTGGTGCTCGCGCTGTTCCTGCTCATCTCCGCCGCCGTGGCCTTCTTCGGTACCGTGACGACGATCTCGACGATCGACGGCTGGTACGCCGACGCCGTCAAGGTGCCGTGGTCGCCGCCGAACTGGCTGTTCGGCCCGGTCTGGACTCTGCTCTACGCCGCCATGGCGGTCTCGGCATGGTTGGTGTGGCGCCGCCGCCACTTCTTCTACGTCGGCCCTGCCCTCGCGCTCTACATCGGGCAACTGTTCCTCAACTCGGTCTGGACGCCCGTCTTCTTCGGCGGATACGAGATCATCGGCTCCGCGGCCCTGTGGATCGGCCTCGCGGTCATCGTGCTCCTCGACATCTGCGTCACCGCGACGATCGTCGCGTTCTGGTACGTCAGCCGGCCCGCCGCCGTTCTGCTCATGCCCTATCTGGCGTGGATCCTCTTCGCCAGCACTCTGAACCTCGGTCTCGCCATCCTCAACACGTAGCGTCCCCCACGGACTCCGTCAGTTCCTCCCCCGCGCCGTCACCGCGGGGCGGGCTCACATCCCGGCCGGCGTCGGCTCGGCGGCCGCGGGAGCGTCGTTACGGTTCGGCGCATGATCGCTCTCGCCTCGCGTACCCTGCCCCATGTGACCACCATCGACGGCCCCGACGGCCGCGCCCGCTGCGGATGGGTCGGCCGCGACCCCGAATACCTCCGCTACCACGACGAGGAGTGGGGTGTGCCGTTGCATGGCGACCGCGCCCTGTTCGAGAAGCTCGCCCTCGAAGGCTTCCAGGCCGGGCTGTCGTGGATCACCATCCTCCGCCGCCGACCGGGGTTCCGCGCGGCGTTCGCCGACTTCGATCCGGCCGTCGTCGCCCGTTTCGGTCCCGATGACATCGAGCGGCTGATGGGCGACACCGGCATCATCCGCAACCGCGCCAAGATCGAGGCGACCATCTCGAACGCCGCCGCCCTGCTCGCCCTTCAGGAGGAGCGGGGCGAGGGTGCACTCGACGACCTCGTGTGGGGCTTCGCTCCTCCTCCGCGTCCGAAGTCGGAGCGCCCGCGCGAGCTCGGCGACCTCCCCGCGGTGACGGCCGAGTCGACAGCGTTGAGCAAGGCGCTGAAGAAGCAGGGGTTCCGCTTCGTCGGCCCGACGACGGTGTACGCGATGATGCAGTCGGGCGGCCTCGTCGACGACCACCTCGCAGGCTGCTGGCGCGCCACCAGCCCTGGTCATTGAGGAGGCCGTTCACGGCCGTCGCGAAATGACACGACTCGGCACTGCGCCGACGCTCCGGCCGCAATGCAACTCCTGTCGCATCGCGACGGCCCTGGCGGGCCTCCTCAGCGACCAGATCAACCGGCCCGCCCGCCCCGCGCAGCGATACGAGGGGCGAACCTCACCACCCGAGCCTTCGTATCGCTTGACTCAACGATCGGCTCCCTCTGGTCATTGAGGAGGCCGTCCACGGCCGTCGCGAAATGACACGACTCAGCAAGCGGCCGAAGCCCCGAGCCAGTGCAACTCTCCTCGCTTCGCGACGGCCCTGGCGGGCCTCCCCAGCGACCAGGATCACCTCGCCTTGATCTGCTCATTGAGGAGGCCGCCCGCGGCCGTCGCGAAATGACACGACTCGGCAGTCCGCCGAAGCCCCGACCCAGGCGCAACTCCCGTCGCATCGCGACGGCCCTGGCGACCAGGAACCCCCTCTGGTCATTGAGGAGGCCGCCCGCGGCCGTCGCGAAATGACACGACTCGGCAATCGGCCGATGCCCTGGACCCCAGTGCAACTTCCGTCGCATCGCGACGGCCCTGGCGGGCCTCCTCAGCGACCAGGAATGCCCCGCTCGTTGAGCGAAGCGATACGAAGGGCACTCGTCGGCACCCGCGCCTCCGTATCGCTGGGCTCAACGAGCGACCCTCGCATCGCGACGGCCCTGGCGGGCCTGCTCAGCGACCAAGGCGCTCGCCTCACGCCTCAGACGATCAGGGCGAGTTCGCCCGGGGCGCCGTGGCGGAGCTCGAAGCCGGCGGCGCGGGCGATCTCGATGAGGGACTCCGCGTCGACCGGCACCTCCGGCGCGGTGAGCAGCGCTCGCGTGAACTGCCCCTTCGCCTTCTTGTTGAAATGATTCAGCGCACGAGTCTCGCCGTCATCGCCGCGGGTGAGCACCCTGAGGTAGTACGAGCCCTCGCGGCGCGGTGCGGGTCCGAGCACCGCATACCCTTCCGATCGCAGATCGAGGATCAGCCCAGGCTGCTTCGCAAGCTCGGCGCCGACCGCCGTCGCCCAGTGCGCCTTGAGCGGCAGGCCCGGCAACCGGGAGTCGTGCGAGAGACGGTAGGCCGGGATCGGGTCGAGCCCGCCGACCGGGCCGAGCAAAGCCGACTGGATGCGCACCACGTCGGCCGCGCGCATCCTCGCCGCATGGGACAGGGTCAAGGAGTCGAGCCCGTCGTAGAGCACCCCCGTGTACCGGTCGATGGCGGGCATGGTCGGCGACGACGCGACAGCCGCGTTCCGCGCGATCTCCGCGCGCTGCGTGGGGCCGAGCTTCAGCGCGGCGGCCATCTCATCGGGTGTGCGGGCGAGCTTCTTCACCGCGCTCACCACCGCACGGCGACGGCTCGCGAGCCGGGGATGCGCGAGACCCGCGACGTCGAGCGGGGCGCCGTCTCCGCCGTCGCGTTTGGTCTCGGACGGCGGGAGGAGCAGCAGCACCGGACAAGCGTAGACGGACCGGCGGAGTCGGGTCCGCCGCTACCGGCGCAGCGCCCCGCGAGCCGTGCGCACGACCGCCTCCGTGACCGCGTCGAGCGTCGCCGATTTCAGGTTCCACGCCTGCCAGTACAGCTCGACATCGACGGGGTCTCCCCCGGCCACCGAGACGAGTTCTCCCGACTTCAGAAGCTCGGAGCACTGCTGCTCGGGCAGGACGCCCCACCCGAGCCCGAGCCGGATCGCGGTCGCGAACTCGACGGAACTGGGGATGTAATGACGACGGCCGGCGCCCTGCGTCTCGGCGTGGAACCGGTCCTGCAGCTCGTCCTTCCGGTCGAACAGCACGACGGGTGCGCCCGCGAGCGATGACCTGGTCGGGGCGCCCGTGAAGTGGCGCTCGGCGAACCGCGGCGAGCACACCGCGAGATACCGGACGACACCCAACCTCGTGGAGGTGCACCCCTGCACGGCCGCCTTCGACGACGTGACGGCGGCGGCGACGATACCGCTGCGGAGCATCTCCGCCGTGTGGTCCTGGTCGTCGCGATGGATCTCGAATGCGACGGGCACTCGGCGCTCCGCCTCGGCCAGGGCGTCGACGAACCAGGTGGCGAGGGAGTCGGCGTTCACGGCGACCGCCAGCGTCGGCGACGCTCCGATCTCGCCGATGGCCCGCTCGGCGTCCGCGGCGAGCAGCGCGAATCGGCGCGCGTAGGTGAGCAGAGTCGCGCCGGCAGGAGTGGTCGACACCGGGGTGGTGCGGTCGAGCACGATCTGGCCGAGCTGCGACTCCATCGCCTTCACCCGCTGCGACACGGCCGAGGGCGTCACACCCAGCCGCCGGGCAGCCTTGTCGAAGGTGCCCTCATCGACGAGCGCGACGAGCGTCGCGAGTTGATCGAGCTGCAGACGGATCATTAGCAAATCTTACGCGTCTTCGAAAATCGTCGTTTCCCTGCAGCGCGCCGCCCGGCTACCGTCGACCCGATGTCATCTCCCGCGCTCGCCGCCCTCGCCGGATTCGGAACAGGCCTCGGCCTCATCGTCGCGATCGGCGCTCAGAACGCCTACCTGCTGCGAATGGGCGTCTCGGGGCGACTCCCCACTGTCGCGCTCGGCGTGCTCCTCTGCGCCGTCTCGGATGCGGTTCTCATCGTCGCGGGCGTCGCCGGTATGGGCGCGCTGGTGCAAAGCGCCCCCGTCCTTCTCGTCGTGATCCGGTTCGCTGGAGCCGCGTTCCTCATCGTCTACGGCCTGCTCGCAGCCCGGCGGGCGCTCGTGCGCACTGAGGCGATGGGCGACGCCGACGGCCGGTCCCTCCGCCGTCCGCTGCTCACCCTGCTCGCGTTCACCTGGCTCAACCCGCACGTCTACCTCGACACCGTGGTGCTGGTCGGCGGGGTCGCGAATCAACAGCCCGGCGACGGGCGATGGTGGTTCGCGGTGGGAGCCGTCGCCGCCAGCTTCGTCTGGTTCTCCTCGCTCGGCTTCGGCGCACGACTTCTCCGGCCACTGTTCCGCCGCCCCGGCACCTGGCGCATCCTCGACGCGATCGTCGCGGTGATCCTGCTCGCGCTCGGAGTGAAGCTCGCGATCGGCGCCTGAAAAAGATTTGGTGACACGTCCACCAAATCGGGAATATTAGGGCGGTGCATGTGCTTGCATTGAACTATGACTATCTCGACACCGATCCATCCCGCCTACGTCGTCGGCACCTGGCGCCTCGACCCCACGCACTCGGAGCTGTCGTTCACGGTGCGTCACCTGGCGATCAGCAAGGTGCGTGGCGTGTTCGAGACCTTCGATGCCACCCTCGTCACCGCCGAGGACCCGAACGAGACGACCCTCGAGGCGACCATCGACATCGCGTCGGTGAACACCAACCAGAAGGACCGCGACGCGCACCTGCGCACCAGCGACTTCTTCCTCGTCGACGAGCACCCCACCGCGACCTTCGTCTCGACCGACTTCGAGGTCGACGGCGACGACTTCGAGGTGACCGGCGACTTCACCCTCCGCGGCGTGACCAAGAGCATCGTCTTGAAGGGCGAGTTCGGCGGCGTCGTGACCGACGCCTACGGTCAGACCAAGGCCGGCGCGAGCGCCAAGGTGAAGATCAACCGCCACGACTTCGGCGTCAACTGGAACGCAGCCCTCGAGGCCGGCGGCTTCACCCTCGGTGAGGACGTCACCATCAACATGGAGCTCCAGTTCACCCTTCAGCCGTAGGTCGAAGCTTTCGGCGGTCCGGTGGACCGCCGAAAGGTTCGATCGGAGGCTGAAGATCGAGGAGCGCGCCTTCAGCGCGATATCGAGATCTCGCAGCCACTGCAGGACGACGAAGGGCCCGATCCGAACGGATCGGGCCCTTCGTTCGTTCTCTCAGATCGTCAGCTGGTGAGCTCCGCGTTGCGCGCCACGACGGTGACGACGTCGTTCTCGACGGACAGGAAGCCGTCCTCCGCGTTCGCGACGATCTTGCGACCGCCGGGCTGGGTCACGCGCACCTCACCGCCGCCGAGGATGGCGAGCATCGGCTCGTGGCCGGTGAGGATACCGATCTCACCCTCGGTGGTGCGGGCGACGACCATGTCGGCCTCGCCCGACCAGACCTGCTGGTCGGCGGAGACGACGTTGACCTGAAGCGGCATGATCAGCCGTTCTCCTTCTGGATCTGCGCCCACTTCTCCTCGACGTCGGTGATCGGGCCGACGTTGAAGAACGCCTGCTCGGCCACGTGGTCGAAGTCGCCGCGCGCGATCGCGTCGAAGCTCTCGATGGTGTCCTTCAGGGGCACGGTCGAGCCTTCGACACCGGTGAACTTCTTCGCCATGTAGGTGTTCTGCGAGAGGAACTGCTGGATGCGGCGCGCACGCGACACCGTGACCTTGTCCTCTTCGGAGAGCTCGTCGACACCGAGGATGGCGATGATCTCCTGCAGTTCCTTGTTCTTCTGCAGGATCGCCTTCACCGTGGTGGCGACGCGGTAGTGGTCCTCACCCAGGTAGCGGGGGTCGAGGATGCGGCTCGTCGAGGTCAGCGGGTCGACGGCCGGGTAGAGGCCGCGCGATGCGATTTCACGGCTGAGCTCGGTCGTGGCGTCGAGGTGCGCGAACGTGGTCGCCGGTGCCGGGTCGGTGTAGTCGTCGGCCGGCACGTAGATCGCCTGCAGCGAGGTGATCGAGTGACCGCGCGTCGAGGTGATGCGCTCCTGGAGCACGCCCATCTCGTCGGCGAGGTTCGGCTGGTAGCCCACCGCGGAGGGCATGCGGCCGAGCAGCGTCGACACCTCGGAGCCCGCCTGCGTGAAGCGGAAGATGTTGTCGATGAACAGCAGCACGTCCTGCTTCTGCACGTCGCGGAAGTACTCGGCCATGGTGAGGGCCGACAGCGCGACGCGAAGACGCGTTCCCGGGGGCTCGTCCATCTGACCGAACACGAGGGCGGTCTTGTCGAAGACGCCAGCGTCCTCCATCTCGTGGATGAGGTCGTTGCCCTCACGGGTGCGCTCGCCGACACCGGCGAACACCGACACACCACCGTGGTCCTGCGCGACGCGCTGGATCATCTCCTGGATGAGGACGGTCTTACCGACGCCCGCACCACCGAAGAGGCCGATCTTGCCACCCTGCACGTACGGGGTGAGGAGGTCGATGACCTTGATGCCGGTCTCGAACAGCTGAGTCTTGCTCTCGAGCTGGTCGAACGCCGGGGGCTTGCGGTGAATGGGCCAACGCTCGGTGATGACGACATCCTCGTTGCCTTCGAGGTTGAGGATCTCACCGGTGACGTTGAAGACCTTGCCCTTGGTGACGTCGCCGACGGGCACCGAGATGGGGGCGCCGGTGTCGCGGACCTCCTGACCGCGGACGAGTCCGTCGGTCGGCTTGAGGGCGATGGCGCGCACCAGGTCGTCACCGAGGTGCTGGGCGACCTCAAGGGTGATCTCCTGCGCCAGGTCGCCGACGGTGACGTCGGTCTTCAGGGCGTTGTAGATGTCGGGGAGCGAGTCGTGCGGGAACTCGATGTCGACGACGGGGCCGGTGACGCGGGCGATGCGTCCGACGCCGGGCGCGCTCTGCGTGGCAGGGCGGTCAGGGGCCGTGATGCTCATGGCGTGTGCCTCTTCTTTCGTAGGTGTTACTTGGCCGACGACAGTGCGTCGGCGCCGCCGACGATCTCGGCGATCTGCTGGGTGATCTCGGACTGACGCGCGTTGTTCGCGAGTCGCGTGTAGTCGCGGATGAGCTTGTCTGCGTTGTCGCTCGCCGACTTCATAGCCCGCTGACGCGCCGCATGCTCGGAGGCCGCGGACTGCAGCATGGCGTTGAAGATGCGGCTCTCGATGTAGACGGGCAGGAGCGCGTCGAGCACGGCGTCGGCGTCGGGTTCGAACTCGTAGAGCGGGAGCACTTCGGTATTCGGCTCTTCGACGCCTTCGACGACCTCGAGGGGCAGCAGGCGGACGACCTCGGGGGTCTGGGTCACCATGCTGACGAAGCGGTTGTAGACGATGTGGATCTCGTCGACGCCGCCCTCGTCGGTCTCTCGGACGAAGGCTTCGACCAGCTCGTCGCCGATCTCCTTCGCGGTCTCGAACTGCGGCTGATCGGTTCCACCCGTCCAGCTGCGCTCCGAGTCGCGCTTGCGGAAGGCGAAGTAGCCGACCGCCTTGCGCCCCACGAGGTAGAACACGACCTCTTTGCCCTGGCTGCGCAGCAGGGCGGCGAGCTGCTCGGCCTCCTTCAGCACGCTGGCGCTGAACGCGCCGGCGAGACCACGGTCGGAGGAGAAGATCACGACGGCGGCGCGTCGCGGGTTCTCGACTTCGGTGGTGAGGAGGTGCGAGACGTTCGAGTACGTCGCGACGGCCGACACGGCGCGGGTGACCGCGCGCGCGTACGGCGTCGACGCGGCGACCCGCTGCTGCGCCTTCTGGATGCGCGACGCCGAGATCAACTCCATTGCGCGAGTGATCTTCTTCGTCGTCTGCGCCGACCGGATTCGACCCCGGTAGACGCGAAGCTGTGCGCCCATCTAGTTATCGCCGACCCTTGACGATCTTCTCCTGGTTGACGTCGGCTTCGGCCAGCTCTTCGAACTCTTCGCGTCCGACCGAGGCGAGCGGCTTGCCCTCACCGGTCTGGAACTCGAGCTTGAACTGGTCGACGCCCTTGTCGAGGGCGGCCACCGTGTCGTCGGAGAGGACGTTGGTCTCACGCAGCATCGACAGGACCTCGGTGTTGCGACCGAGGTAATCGAGCAGCTCGCGCTCGAAGCGCAGGATGTCCTCGACCGGGACCTCGTCGAGCTTGCCGTTGGTACCGGCCCAGATCGACACGACCTGCTCCTCGACGGGGTACGGCGAGTACTGCGGCTGCTTGAGCAGCTCGGTGAGGCGCGCGCCTCGGGCGAGCTGACGACGGCTGGCCGCGTCGAGGTCGGAGGCGAACATGGCGAACGCCTCGAGCGAGCGGTACTGGGCGAGCTCGAGCTTCAAGGTTCCGGAGACCTTCTTGATGCTCTTCACCTGCGCGTCACCGCCGACTCGCGAGACCGAGATACCGACATCGACCGCGGGACGCTGGTTCGCGTTGAACAGGTCGGACTGCAGGAAGATCTGGCCGTCGGTGATCGAGATCACGTTGGTCGGGATGTACGCCGACACGTCGTTCGCCTTGGTCTCGATGATCGGCAGACCGGTCATCGAACCGGCGCCGAGCTCGTCGGAGAGCTTGGCGCAACGCTCGAGCAGGCGGGAGTGCAGGTAGAACACGTCACCGGGGTACGCCTCGCGTCCCGGCGGGCGGCGCAGCAGCAGCGACACGGCACGGTAGGCCTCGGCCTGCTTCGACAGGTCGTCGAAGATGATCAGGACGTGCTTGCCCTCGTACATCCAGTGCTGGCCGATGGCCGAGCCGGTGTAGGGGGCGAGGTACTTGAAGCCGGCGGGGTCGGAGGCCGGAGCGGCGACGATCGTCGTGTACTCCATGGCTCCGGCGTCCTCGAGCGCGCCCTTCACCGAGGCGATGGTCGAGCCCTTCTGGCCGATGGCGACGTAGATGCAGCGGACCTGCTTGCTGACGTCGCCGGACTCCCAGTTGGCCTTCTGGTTGATGATCGTGTCGATCGCGATCGCGGTCTTGCCGGTCTGGCGGTCGCCGATGATCAGCTGACGCTGGCCGCGGCCGATCGGGATCATGGCGTCGATCGCCTTGATGCCGGTCTGCATGGGCTCGTGCACGCTCTTGCGCTGCATGACGCCGGGCGCCTGCAGTTCGAGGGCGCGGCGTCCGACGGTGGCGATGTCGCCGAGTCCGTCGATCGGGTTGCCGAGCGGGTCGACGACGCGGCCGAGGTAGCCGTCGCCCACGGCGACGGAGAGGACCTCGCCGGTGCGGTGGACTTCCTGGCCTTCTTCGATGCCGGCGAACTCACCGAGGACGATGACACCGATCTCGTTCTCGTCGAGGTTCTGGGCGAGGCCCAGGGTGCCGTCTTCGAAACGCACGAGCTCGTTGGCCATGACGCTCGGCAGGCCCTCGACGTGGGCGATGCCGTCGGCGGCGTCGATGACGTGGCCGACCTCGGTGGCCTTGGCCCCGGTCGGTTCGTAGGAGCCGACGAAGTCCTTGAGCGCGTCGCGGATCTCGTCAGGACTGATGGTCAGATCTGCCATGGGATGCTTCGTTCCTTGGTGGGTTGCGCCGGGTCAGCCGGCGAGTTGAAGTCGGAGGTCGTTGAGCCGCGCCGCGACACTGCCGTCGATGACATCGTCGCCGACGGAGATGCGAACTCCCCCGATGAGGGAGGGGTCGATGACCTGGTTGAGGCTCAGCGCGCGACCGTAACGGTCGCCGAGCGCCTTCTCGAGCCGGGCCAGCTGAGCGTCCGACAGGGGCGACGCCGTCGCGACGGTCGCAATGCCGAGGCCGGAGGCGTCGGCGACGATCCGCGCGGCACGGCGCAGGGCCTCGACGAAGCGCAGCTCGCGCGGGAACTGGACGAGATGACGCACGATCGCGCGCGTCGCCTCCCCCGCTCCGGCGAGGATGCGGTCGACGAGGGCGACCTTCGCCTCGCCGCCGCCCAGCTTGCTGCTGAGCGCCAGCTCGAGTTCGGCGTTGGAGCGCACGGCCTGCTCGAAGGTGAACAGCTCGTGCCCGAGCGCCGAGCCGGAAGGCCCGCCGGCCGCGATGGCGCGGAAGCCGAGCTCCTCGAGACCGTCGGCGAACTCGTCACCGCTCGACCATCTCTCGGCCGATGCCGACGCGACGACTCCTTGCACCGGAGCGCCGAAACCGACGAACAGCTTCGAGACGAGGCCTCGCTTCGCCGCCGCCTCGATACCCGGGTCGGCGAGCAGGCCGCGCAGCTGCGCGGAGCCGCCGACCGTGCGGGCGGCAGCGAGGAGCTGCACGCCGCCGGTCAGGTCGAGACGGGCGTCCGCGAGAGCGGACACCGACGAGGCGAGGGCCTGCCTGCTCGCGGATCCCACTACTTGCCTGCCTTCTCGGAGGCTTCGAGGTCGGCAAGGAAGCGGTCGACCAGTGCAGACGAACGCGTGTCGTCGGCGAGGCTCTCGCCAACGACGCCGGACGCGAGGTCGATCGCGAGCGACCCGACCTCGGCGCGCAGGCTGGTGATCGCGGCCTGACGCTCCGCCTCGATCTGCGCCTGAGCGGTCGCGGCGATGCGTGCGGCCTCGGCCTGAGCCTGCTCGCGGACTTCGGCGATGATCTTCTTGCCGTCCTCGCGGGCCTGCTCGCGGATGCGCGCCGCTTCGGCGCGCCCCTCGGCGAGCTGCTGGTTGTACTTCTCGAGAGCGGCTGCCGCTTCCTGCTGGGCGCGCTCGGCCTTCTCGATGCCGCCTTCGATGAGCTCCGCGCGGGCGTCGAGCGTCTTCTTGATGGAGGGCAGAACCTTCCAGAAAAAGAACGCGAGCAGCACCACGAAGACGACCGCCGACCAGACGATGTCGTAGGGCGCGGGCAGGAGGATGCTCTGCTCCCCCTCCGCCGCGGCCATGGGGCTGATGAGTGTCTGCACGGAAACCTCGATCAAGCGAAGATGAAGCCGGCCGCGAGGCCGATGAGCGCGAGGACCTCGGTGAAGGCGATACCGAGGAACATGGTCACCTGGAGGCGGCCGGCGATCTCGGGCTGGCGGGCGATGGCCTCGACGGTCTTGCCTGCGACGATGCCGATGCCGATGCCGGGGCCGATCGCGGCGAGGCCGTAACCGACGGTCGCGATGTTGCCGTTGATCTCGGCGAGCACGTTGACGGGATCCACTGTGGTTTTCCTTTCGGTTGTTCCGGGCCTAGATGGCTGACGGAATCGTTTAGTGCTCTTCGGACACGGCGAGCTGGATGTAGACCGCCGTGAGAAGAGTGAAGATGTACGCCTGCAGAACCGCGACGAGCAGTTCGAAGAGAGTGAAGAAGAAGCCGAACGCGAGGGTTCCGCCACCGATCAACCGGGCGACGCCGTCGATCGCGCCGCTCGTGAAGAAGAAGTTCGTCGCCGCGAAGCAGAGTACGAGCAGCAGGTGGCCGACGACCATGTTCATCAGCAGTCGCAGAGTGAGCGACACCGGACGCAGCACGAAGGTCGAGAGGAACTCGATCGGCGTCAGCAGGATGTAGAGCGGCTTCGGCACACCGGGCGGGAAGAGCGCGTCCTTGAAGAACTTGCCCCCTCGCGCCTTGATGCCGGCGTAGATGAAGGTGATGTACGCGACCGCGGCGAGCACGAGCGGAACGCCGATCAGGGAGCTTCCCGCGATGTTGAGGAACGGGATGACACCCGTCACGTTCAGCGCGAAGACCATGAAGAAGATCGTGGTGAGGACCGGCAGGAAGCGCTCGCCGTCACGTCGGCCGAGGAGGTCCTCGCCGATGTTCTTGCGGACGAACCCGATGCCGAGTTCGATGACGCTCTGGAAGCGGCCGGGGACGATCTTCATCCGGCTGGTACCGATCCAGAACAGCAGGATCAGCGCCGCCGCGGCGATGAGCCGGACCATGATGATCCGGTTGATCTCGAACGGGGTGCCTTCGAAGAGGAAGACTTCGGGGAAGAATTCGCCGAGGGTAGGAGCGTGGAACCCCTCGCCTTCATCGGCACGAGGGAGGAAAGGAAGGACGGCGTTCAGCAGCTCGTTCTCCTGCGTAAGGGCACGCGGGCGTGCGGCGACTTGCGTGGGATCCCCATGACTCTAGCAAGGATCCGCACGGGGGACTAACCGAATTCTAACCTTTGTAGAAATCGGGTGAGGCGTCAGTGCTCGGCAGCGTCGGACACGTAGGGCAGGCGCGCGCGGAGTACGACGACGACGTCGACGACGAGGGATCCGAGGAGCCCGCCGACGATGGTGAGGAACAGGGTCATCGGATCGAGCCAGGGCTGGTCGCGCAGCAGGAGGACCGCGGCGAGGAACAGCACGAACTTCAGCAGCCATGCGCCGAGCACGATGCCGAAGAAGATCATCGCGAATGACGGCGACCCGAAGAAGCGGTTGGCGATCAGGATGCTTCCCGAGGTGACGCTGACGAGCAGCAGCACCAGGATGGCGCCGACGAGGGCGCTCACGATGCCCTCTCCCCCGGCGAGGATTCCGCCGAGGATCGCCCCGACGACGGCGACGACGACGGTGAGGGCAGCGCCGAAGAGGAGCACCCTGCGAAGGACCGGCGTCGAGCTCGGCGTCCGGGCTGCGCCCGCGGCGTTCGGACTGGTGTCGGTCATCTGGGTTCTCTCTCTACGGGTTCGGGGTGGGCGGCGGCGACGGCGCTCTCGGACGCGGCGTCGAGCGGATCGAGGGCGGCTTGCGAGCGGTGCTCGTCATCGGCGGGCGCCGACTGGGCCGCCGCCTCCGTGGCCTTGCGTCGTGACAGTGGGGCGAGCGTCAGCACGGCGCAGACGACGAGACCGACGGCGATGAAGGCGAGCGCGAGTGTCCACGGACGCAGCACGAAGATCAGCAGCGCGCCGACCGACACGACCGCGGTCCATGCGTAGAAGATGAGCACCGCGTGCATGTGCGAGTGCCCCATGTCGAGCAGCCGGTGGTGCAGGTGCTTGCGGTCGGCGCTGAACGGCGACTTGCCGGCGAGCAGGCGCCGCGTCACCGCGAGGGCGAAGTCGAGGAACGGCACGATGAGGATCGCGAGCGGCAGCAGGATCGGCAGGAACGCGGGGATCAGCGACGAGCGGCCGAAAGTCGCGCCGAACTGCACGGGGTCGACCTGCCCGGTGACGGCGATGCCGCTCGTCGCCATCAGCAGGCCGACGAGGTACGCCCCGCCGTCGCCCATGAAGAGCTTCGCCGGCCGCTTCTCACCGAAGCGCGCATTGAGGGGCAACAGGCCGAGGCATGCGCCGATGGTGATCGCGGAGATGAGCGAGGCGAGGTTGAAGTAGTTGTTGGGGCTCGTCTGCTGGACGATCAGGTAGCTGTAGAGGAAGAACACGCCGTTGCCGATGATCGCGACCCCGGCGACCAGGCCGTCGAGGCCGTCGATGAAGTTCACGGCGTTCATCACGAAGACGACGGCGAAGACGGTGAGGACGAGCGACATCCACGCGGATCCGACCGTCAGACCGCCGATCGGCAGCGATACGATCGCGACGCCCTGCCAGGCGAGCAGGCCGGCGGTGAGGATCTGACCGGCGAGCTTGATCATCCAGTCGAGGTCGAGCAGGTCGTCGGCGACACCGATGACCACGATGATGGCGGCGGCCCCGACGATGGCCCAGATCTTCGCGGGCTGGGCGAACACGATGTCGAAGAACGGGATCTGCGAGGCGATCGCGAAAGCGACGAGTACTCCCCCGAACATGGCGACGCCGCCGAGCCGCGGGGTGGGTCGCGTGTGCACGTCGCGGGCGCGGATCTCGGGGTGCAGGTTGTAGCGCCGGCCGAGCCGGTAGACGATGAGCGACAGCCCGAAGGTGACGGCGGCCGCGATCAGCGCGACGAGGGCGTAGAGAGTCACCGGTCGGCCTCGCTGCTGCGCGCCGGGCCGACGATCACGCCGCCGGGAACGCTCACCGCTCGGCCTCGAGCGCGTCGCCGACGATCTCGCGCAAGTCGGCGGCGCTGAGTACGCCGTGCCGCACGATGGTGAGCGGCCCGTCGCCTGCGGCGAGAGCCGTCGCGTCGATGATCGTCGAGGGCACGTTTCCGGGCGTTGACCCGGCATCGAGGTAGACCTCGACCGCGTCACCCAGCTGCTCGTGCGCGTTCTGCGCTGTGGTCGCCGCGGCGACGCCGGTCTTGTTGGCCGACGAGACGGCGAGAGGCCCGGTCTCGCTCAGCAGTTCGAGCGCGATGCGCTGATCGGGCATCCGCAGGGCGACGGTGCCGCCGGTCTCTCCGAGATCCCACGCGAGCGACGGGCGCGCCGGGAGGATGATCGTGAGCGGGCCCGGCCAGAAGCGGGCGACGAGTGCGCGGACCTCGTCCGGCACCTGCTCGGCGAGCGCATCGAGCGTGGGGATGCCGGGGACGAGGACCGGCGGCGGCGATTGACGGCCACGACCCTTGGCGTCGAGCAGACGCTGCACGGCGGCGGGCGAGAACGCATCCGCGGCGATGCCGTAGACGGTGTCGGTGGGCATGACGACGAGGTCGCCGCGCCCGATCGCGGCGCGGGCGAACCGCATTCCGCTCAGCAGATCGGACTCGGCAGAGCAGTCGAAGATGCGCGCCATGTCGTGCCCAGTGTAGAGCCGTTCCGCACCCCGCTCCCGTCGGGACGGGCCGATTCGTGCCGACCCGGGGAGCGCTGACAGACTGGCTTCCGATGAGTGCGCTGTTCGTCTTCGACATGGACAACGTCCTGTACGACTACGACTGGCACGCCAGGATGCGCGCCCTGTCGGCGATCTCGGGCGTGGCGTTCGACGACCTCCGATCGCGGTGGTGGCTCGACCCGGCAGGTGAGATGCACGCCGAGGCGGGCGGCTTCGAGGACGGCGAGCGCTATCTCGCCGCGTTCCGCGCGGCGGTCGGCGCCGACGTGTCGCGGGAGGACTGGCTCGCCGCGCGTGGCGGGGCGATGACTCCCCTCCCCGGTTCGATCGCGGCGGCGGCGCGCGCGGCGGAACTCGGTCGGGTGAGCCTGCTCACCAACAACGGCCCGCTGGTGCACGAGAACCTGCGATCGCTGGCTCCCGAGCTGGTGCCGGTGTTCGGCGAGCATCTGCGCGCCTCCAGCTTCTACGGCGCCCGCAAGCCGGACCCGATTGTCTTCGAGCGGATGCTCGAGTCGTACGGCGCCGACGCCGCCGACACCTTCTTCGCCGACGACCTGCCCGAGAATGTGGCGGCCGCCGCCTCGGTCGGCATCACCACGCACCACTTCACCGGCGACACGGCCGCGCTCCTCGCCGACATCGAGTCGTTCGCCGCCACCCGCGCCTCCGCCGCTTGAGCGGCACAGAGATCACCCCACCTGCCCGCTCTCTGACCAAATGCAGGAGATATTGCGCTGAACGGCCCGATTCGGGGCCCTTCGACGGCTGCTCGGTCAGTTTCTCCTGCATTTGGTCAGTTACCCCGAGTGCGCGCTGACCAAATCAAGGAGTTCTCGGCTCCAACGGGCTCGGATCGGCATGAACGTGTGACTCGGGCCTGATCTTTCCTTGATTCGGTCAGTTCGGACGACGTCTGACCAAATGCAGGAGAAATTGCGCTGATCCGGCGGAATCGGCCCCAAGACGGCTCTGATCGGTCAGTTTTTCCTGCATTTGGTCAGTCACCCCGAGTGCGCGCTGACCAAGTCAAGGAGTTCTCGGCTCCAACGGGCTCGGATCGGCATGAACGTGTGACTCGGGCTTGATCTTCCCTTGATTTGGTCAGTTCCGGTGGTGAGAGGGCTCGGCGGTTCATAGGCAGGTCCAAGGTCGGGCGAGGGTTTGCTCAGCGATGCTCTGGCACCATTGGGACATGGACGACTGTCATAGACCCTCGCCGCGCCCCCTCACCGGATTCGAATGGAGGGCGCGGTGATCGATCAAGACACCTGGCTCAACATTGCCCTCGTCATCGTGTTCGTGCTCGTGGGCGGCGTCTTCGCCGCCACCGAGATCGCGCTCGTCTCGCTGCGCGAGTCCCAGCTCCGGCAGCTCGAGCGCCGCGGATCCCGCGGCGCGAAGGTCGCCTCGCTCGCCCGTGACCCCAACCGGTTCCTCGCCGCCGTGCAGATCGGCGTCACCGTCGCCGGATTTTTCTCCGCCGCATACGGCGCCTCGACGATCGCGCCCGACATCGCCCCGCTGTTCGAAGGCCTCGGCCTGTCGGAGGGCGTGGCATCGACGGTCGCGCTGATCGCGATGACCCTGCTCATCGCGTACCTGTCCCTGGTGCTCGGCGAGCTGGTCCCCAAGCGTCTGGCTCTGCAGCGCGCCGAGGGGCTGTCGATGATCGCGGCGCCCATCCTCGACGGGTTCGCGAAGATCATGCGCCCGGTCATCTGGTTCCTCTCGATCAGCACCAACGCGCTCGTCCGGCTGCTGGGCGGCGACCCGCACGCCCGCAGCGACGCGATGAGCGAGGAGGAGCTGCGCGATCTCGTCAGCGAGCACGAGACCCTCGACGACGAAGCGCGACGCATCGTCGCCGACGTCTTCAACGCCGAGACCCGCACGCTGCGCGAATCGATGCGACCGCGCCACGAGGTGTCGTTCCTGTCCGGCGACCTCACCATCGAGGCCGCCGCACGGTACGCCCTCGACGAAGGCCACACCCGCTACCCGGTCATCGGGGCGTCCTCGGACGACGTCATCGGCTTCGTCCACCTGCGGGACCTGCTCCGCCCCGCGGCGACGATCGACCGCCAGTCCCCCGTCACCGCGGTGATGCGCGAGGTCCTCGTGCTGCCCGACACCAAGCCGCTGCTTCGCACGATGACCGAGATGCGTCGCGACGGCGCCCAGCTCGCGGTCGTCATCGACGAGTACGGCGGCACCGCCGGCATCGTCACCCTCGAGGACCTCGTCGAGGACGTCATCGGTCAGATCCGCGACGAGTACGACGACGACGAGTCCCCGGTCCACGAACGTCTCGAGGGGCCCGCCGAGATCGACGGAGGACTCGTTCTCGAAGACTTCGCGGCGCTCTCGGGCGTCGAACTGCCCGACGGGGACTACGAGACGGTCGCCGGCTTCGTGCAGGCGAAGCTCGGACGCATCCCCGCCGAGGGCGACGCCGTCGAATCGGAATCGGGGACCCTCGCGGTGATCCGGATGGACGGCTACCGCGTCGACCGGATCCTGTTCACGCCGCCGACCGCTGACGAGACGACGAGCGAAGGCACCGCCGCCGACGGATCAGCGCAGAGCTGAGGTGGCGCGGGGGCGGCCCGTCAGATCGGGATGGGTCGCCGCCGCCCGCCAGCCGTCCGCGGTGAGCAGCGCGCGGATCTCCTCGCCCTGCAGTTCGCCGTGTTCGATGAACAGTGCGCCGCCCGGGCGCAGCAGCCGCAGCGCCGTGGTGGACACCGACCGGATGACGTCGAGACCGTCCTCTCCCCCGTACAGCGCCGCCTCCGGATCGTGCAGCCGCACCTCTGGATCGCGGGGCACCGCGTCGAGCGGAATGTACGGCGGATTCGAGACGACGACCGAGACGGTGCCGTCGAGCTCGGGCAGCGCGTCGGCGAGGTCGACGAAGACGATGCGGGCGTTCTCGGCCCCGGTCTCGCGCTGGTTCTGCCGCGCCCAGATGTAGGCCTCGGGCGAGTTCTCGACGGCGAAGACGCGGGAATGCGGCACCTCGACGGCGAGCGACAGCGCGATGGCGCCGCTCCCCGTACCGAGGTCGACGCCGATCGGTTCGGGCGACGGGTCGGCGGCCAGCGCCTCGATGGCGAGCCCCGCCACCCCTTCCGTTTCGGGTCGAGGAACGAAGACACCGGGTCCGACTGCGAGCTCCAATCGACGGAACGCTGCGCGCCCCGTGATGTGCTGCAACGGCACGCGGGCGGCCCGCCGCTCGATCAGCTCGGCGACCTCGACCGCATCGGACGCGGCGAGCACCGCACCGGTCATCGCGAGGGCCTGCACGCGTCCGCGTCCCACACCGAGCACGTGCGCGACGAGCAGTTCGGCGTCGACCTGAGGGGTCGGAACCCCCGCACGTGCCAGGATGTCCGCCGATCGGGCGAGCACCCGGTCGACCGAACCGGCGGCGCCGGGGTCGTCGGAGGGCGGGAGGGTCTCCCCGGTCACGAACCGGAGCCCACCGCCGCGAGCCGCGCCTCTTCGTCGGCCTGGATCGCGGACTGCACGATCGGCTCGAGCGCCCCGTCCATCACCTGGTCGAGGTTGTACGCCTTGTACCCGGTGCGGTGGTCGGCGATGCGGTTCTCGGGGAAGTTGTAGGTGCGGATGCGCTCGGAGCGGTCGACCGTGCGGATCTGGCTCTTGCGCGCCGCGGACGCCTCGGCGTCGAGCGCCTCCTGCTGGGCGGCGAGCAGCCGTGCCCGGAGCACGCGCATGGCGGCCTCACGGTTCTGCAGCTGGCTCTTCTCGTTCTGCATCGACACGACGATGC
Organism: Herbiconiux sp. L3-i23; assembly: GCF_023734115.1. Lineage (NCBI taxonomy): Bacteria > Bacillati > Actinomycetota > Actinomycetes > Micrococcales > Microbacteriaceae > Herbiconiux > Herbiconiux sp. L3-i23. The sequence goes on along the minus strand of NZ_AP025737.1, from coordinate 822,648 downwards.
CGGTGGGCACGTGCGTGATGCGCACCGCCGAGTCGGTCGTGTTGACCGACTGGCCGCCGGGGCCCGACGAGCGGAACACGTCGATCTTCAGGTCGTTCTGGTTGATCTCGAGCTCTTCGGGCGCGTCGACCTCGGGGAAGACGAGGACACCGGCCGCCGAGGTGTGGATGCGGCCCTGCGACTCGGTCGCGGGGACCCGCTGGACACGGTGCACGCCGCCCTCGTACTTGAGGTTCGCCCACACGCCCTGCGCGGGGTCGGAGGAGTTGCTCTTGATGGCGACCTGCACGTCCTTGTAGCCGCCGAGATCGCTCTCGGTGCGTTCGAGCAGCTCGGTCTTCCAGCCTTTGCTCTCGGCGTAGTGCAGGTACATGCGCAGGAGGTCGGCAGCGAACAGCGCCGATTCCTCGCCGCCCTCGCCGGCTTTGATCTCCATGATCACGTCGCGACCGTCGTCGGGGTCGCGCGGGATCAGCAGGCGACGGAGCTTCTCCTCCGCTGCCGCGAGCTGCTCTTCGAGCCCGGGGATCTCTTCGGCGAACGCCGAGTCCTCGGCCGCCAGCTCCCGCGCGGCGGCGAGGTCGTCGCCGAGCTGCGTCCACGCGGCGTGCGCGGCGACGATCTGACTCAGCTCGGCGTACCGCCGGTTGACGCGCTTCGCCCGCGCGGCGTCGGCGTGCAACGCCGGGTCGGCGAGCTGCTGCTGCAGATCCTCGTGCTCGGCCAGGAGGCCGGCGACCGAGTCGAACACGGGCTCAGGACTGGGCGCTGGTCGACACCGCGGGCATCGACTTCTGCACCTGCATCAGGAACTCGACGTTCGAGGAGGTGTCCTTCAGCTTGCCGAGAACGATCTCGAGCGCCTGCTGCTGGTCGACACCCGCGAGGGCGCGGCGCAGCTTCCAGGTGACCTTGACCTCGTCGGCGCCGAGCAGCATCTCCTCGCGGCGGGTGCCGGAGGCGCTGACGTCGACGGCGGGGAAGATCCGCTTGTCGGCGAGGCCGCGCGAGAGGCGCAGCTCCATGTTGCCGGTGCCCTTGAACTCCTCGAAGATCACCTCGTCCATCTTCGACCCGGTCTCGACGAGAGCGGTGGCGAGGATGGTGAGCGAGCCGCCGTTCTCGACGTTGCGGGCCGCGCCGAAGAAGCGCTTCGGCGGGTAGAGCGCCGACGCGTCGACGCCGCCCGAGAGGATGCGACCCGATGCCGGAGCGGCCAGGTTGTAGGCGCGTCCGAGACGGGTAATCGAGTCGAGCAGCACGACGACGTCGTGGCCGAGCTCCACGAGACGCTTGGCGCGCTCGATGGCGAGCTCGGCGACCGTAGTGTGGTCTTCCGCGGGACGGTCGAAGGTCGAGGCGATGACCTCGCCCTTCACGGTGCGCTGCATGTCGGTGACCTCTTCGGGGCGCTCGTCGACGAGCACGACCATGAGGTGGACCTCAGGGTTGTTCTTCGCGATCGCACCGGCGATGGCCTGCAGGATGAGGGTCTTGCCGGCCTTCGGGGGCGAGACGATCAGGCCGCGCTGGCCCTTGCCGATCGGCGCGACGAGGTCGATGATGCGCGTCGACAGCATGCCGGGCTCGGTCTCGAGGCGCAGACGCTCCTGCGGGTAGAGCGGGGTCAGCTTGCCGAACTCGACGCGGTTCGCGGCCTCGTCGACGGTCTGGCCGTTGACGCTGTCGATCTTGACGATGGCGTTGTACTTCTGGCGCCCGCCCTCGCCCTCGCGGGGCTGGCGGATCGCGCCGACGACCGCGTCACCCTTGCGGAGGTTGTACTTCTTGACCTGGCCGAGCGAGACGTAGACGTCGCTGGCGCCGGGCAGGTAGCCGCTGGTGCGGACGAAGGCGTAGTTGTCGAGGACGTCGAGGATGCCCGCGACGGGGATGAGCACGTCGTCGTCGCTGATCTCGGGCTCGAACTCGTCGTTCTGGGCGCCGCGGCCGCGCTTGCGGTCGCGGTAGCGGCTGCGGCTGCTGCGCTCCTGCCCCTGGCCCTCCTGCTGACCGCCCTGCTCGCCCTTGCCGCCCTCGTTCTTCGCGGCGTCGTCCTGGCGGTCCTGCCGGTTCTGACGGTTCTGGTCGTTCTGACGGCCCTGCTCGTTCTGACGGCCCTGCTCGTTCTGACGGCCCTGCTCGTTCTGGCGGCCCTGGTCGTTCTGCTGGTTCTGGCCGCGGTTCTGCTCGCCCTGCTGGTTCTGGGCGTTCTGACCGCCGCGTCCACGACCACGGCCGCGACGACCCTGACGCTCGCCCTCGGCGGGCGCCTCGGTCTGCTCGCCCTCGGCGGCGGCCTCGGGGTGCGACCCGTCGTGCTGTCCGGCCTCGGGGGCCTCGACGGGCGGGACCTCGGCGGCGGTCTGCTCGATGTCCTCGGTGATGCCGGTCTGGCCATTGTTGGCGTGATCGGCGGCGCTCTTCGGCGCGGGGGTCTCTTCGGTCGCCTCGACCGACGCACTGGTCGCGCGACGCGAACGGCGGGCGCGGGTGGGCTTCTGCTCGGCGGGTGCCTCAGCGGCAGGAGCCTCAGCGGCGGCAGCGGCCGCTGCGGCCGGAGCGTCGGCGGACTCCTCCGCGACGGGCGCAGCCGCGTCGGCGGGAACCTCGACGGGCGCCCCCTCGGCGGCGGGAACCTCGACGGGCGCCTCATCCGCGGCCGGAGCCTCGGGGGCCTCCACGGCGGCGGGCTCCTCCGCAGCGGCGGGCGCGTCGTCGGCGGGCGCGGCGTCGGGAGTCGCCTCGGCGATGGTCTCGGCTTCGGCGGTCACCTCGGCGTCGCCGTCGACGGACGGGACTGCCTCGTCCTTCGCGTCGTCGGCGACGACCTGGTCCGCCGCGGTCTCGGCGGTCACGCGGTCTGCGGTGGTGTCGTCGGTGGTGCGGTCGTTGTCGGAAATAGCTGCCACGAGTTCTGCCTTTCGGAGTCTGGCCACGTTCGTGATGCCGAGCGACGCCGCAAGGGCTTGGAGCTCCGGAACGCGCAGCGAGTTCAGATCGAAGCTCGGGTCCGCGCGAGCGGCGCTGATGTCGACATCAGTCACGAAGAAGGTTCCTTGTCCCCCAAGAACAGGGGTGATTTATCTGGAAGGTGAGTCCGGATGCTCAGACGTCTACGCGTTCCGACCCGGTTCGCCGGGACGGGATCTCGCGTGTTCGGTGCCGCTACGAAGAGAGCGGCGACTGCACCGGATGCGGCACCACTGTAGCACCTTTGAAGTCCACGGCCAGCATGAGGGCTTGCCACGCCGTGTCCGAATGGCTCTCGACGAGGCCCGCTGCGGGGATGCGCTGGCTGGGATCGCTGCCGAGCACGAGGATCGACGGCCCCGCGCCGGAGACGACGGCGGCGTAGCCCTCCTCGCGCAGCAAGGTCACGAGGCGATGCGTCTCGGGCATCGCCGCCGCACGGTAGTTCTGGTGCAGGCGGTCCTCGGTGGCGGCGAGCAGCAGCTCGGGGCTCTGGATGAGCGCCGCGACGAGCAGCGCCGAGCGGGAGACGTTGAAGGTGGCGTCCTCGTGCGGGACCGAGGCCGGCTGGAGGCTTCGGGCGAGCGCCGTCGACATCGTGTGCTCGGGCACCAGCATGAGCGGCGAGACGCCGCGGTGCACGATGAGCTTCTTGTGCTGCGGCCCCGTCGGGGTGACCCATGCGATCGTGAGTCCGCCGAACAGGGCGGGGGCGACGTTGTCGGGGTGGCCCTCGAGTTCGGTGGCGCGGGCGAGGAGAGCGGACGAGTCCATCTCGACGACGCCGTCGAGCAGGCCCTTGGCCGCCATCACGCCGGAGACGATCGCCGCACCGGAGGATCCGAGCCCGCGACCGTGCGGGATGGAGTTGCGTGCGGTGAGCTCGAGTCGCGGCAGCTCGACGCCGTAGTGGGCGAATACGTGCGCGATGGATCGTGCGACGAGGTTGCTCTCGTCGGTCGGCACCTCCCCCTCGCCGACACCGGTGACCTCGACGCGGACACCGGATCCCGCGAGAGCCGTGACGGTGAGCTCGTCGTACAGCGAGAGCGCGAGGCCGAGAGTGTCGAATCCGGGACCGAGGTTGGCGCTGGTCGCAGGAACCCGCACCGTGACGCTGCGGCCCGCGAGGTCGGTGCTCATGCCGCGCCCGAGAGGCCGAGCACGCCGGCGATCTCTGCGGTGTCGACGGGCACGCTCGTCGGCGTGACGTCGGATCCGTCGGCGGCTCGCAAAGCCCACTGCGGGTCCTTCAGGCCGTGGCCGGTGACGGTCAGGACCACCCGTGCACCCTTGGGGATGACGCCCGCCTCGGCGCGCTCGAGCAGTCCGGCGACGGAGATGGCCGACGCCGGCTCGACGAAGATGCCGACCTCTGCCGAGAGGATGCGGTGCGCCTCGAGGATCTTCGCGTCATCGATCGCCCCGAAGTAGCCGTCGCTGTCGTCGCGCGCGGTGAGCGCGAGCTCCCACGAGGCGGGGTTGCCGATGCGGATCGCGCTCGCGATGGTCTCGGGGTTGCGCACCGGCTCGCCGACGACGATCGGCGCGCTGCCGGCGGCCTGGAAGCCGAACATGCGCGGCAGGGTCTGCGATGCGCCGCGCGCGAGCTCCTCGCGGTAGCCGCGGTGGTAGGCCGTGTAGTTGCCGGCGTTGCCGACGGGGATGAAGTGGAAGTCGGGGGCGTCGCCCAGAACCTCGACGACCTCGAAGGCGGCGGTCTTCTGCCCCTCGATGCGGTCGGGATTGACCGAGTTGACGAGGTGCACCGGGTAGTTGGCCGCGAGGTCGCGGGCGATGTCGAGGCAGTCGTCGAAGTTGCCCTGCACCTGCAGGAGCTGGGCGTTGTGGGCGATGGCCTGGCTGAGCTTGCCCATCGCGATCTTGCCCTCGGGCACGAGCACGGCGGCGGTGATGCCCGCGTGGGTGGCGTAGGCGGCGGCGGAGGCCGACGTGTTGCCGGTCGAGGCGCAGATGACGGCCTTCGCACCGTGCTCGACCGCCTTCGAGATGGCCATCGTCATGCCGCGGTCCTTGAAGGAGCCCGTCGGGTTCATGCCCTCGTACTTCACGTACACCTGGGCCCCGGTGCGCTCGGAGAGCGCGCGTGCCGGGATGAGCGGGGTCCCGCCTTCGCCGAGGGTGACGACGGGCGTCGCCTCGGTCACGTCGAGCCGGTCCGCGTACTCGCGGAGGACCCCCTGCCACTGATGAGCCACTTACTCCCCTTCGATTCGGAGCACGGATTGCACGGATTGGACGGGTTCGCTCGCCGCCAGGGTCGCGACGGTCGCCGAGAGGTCGGCCTCACTGGCCCGGTGCGTGCCGATGACCAGGGTAGCGGTGCCGTCGGACCCGTCTTCCGGAACCGACTGCTCGACCTGCTCGACGCTGACCCCGTGGCCGCTGAACACCCCGGCGATCTGGGCGAGCACACCCGGCCGGTCGAGCACCTGGAGGGTCACGCGGTATCGCGTCGTGATGCGGTCCATGCCGAGCACCGGCAGATTCGCGGAGGTCGACTCGGCGACGCCCGGGCCGCCGACGACGTGACGGCGGGCCGCGGAGACGACGTCGCCGAGCACGGCGGATGCGGTCTCGACTCCCCCGGCGCCGGCGCCGTAGAACATGAGACTGCCCGCCGCCTGCGCTTCGATGAAGACCGCGTTGTTGGCTCCGTGCACCGCGGCGAGCGGATGCTGACGCGAGACGAGGGCGGGGTGCACTCGCGCGCTGACGCCCTCGACGCCGGTGTCGGCGTCGACGATGCGCTCGCAGATGGCGAGCAGTTTGACGACGTATCCCGCTTTCCGAGCCGACTCGACGTCGGCGGCGGTGATCCCGGTGATGCCCTCGCGGTGCACGGCCGTGACGGGCACGGTGGTGTGGAAGGCGAGGCTCGCGAGGATGCCGGCCTTCTGCGCCGCGTCGAAGCCTTCGATGTCACCGGTCGGGTCGGCCTCGGCGTAGCCGAGCGCCGTCGCGGTGGCGAGGGCGTCGTCGAAGTCCTCGCCGGCGACGTCCATCCGGTCGAGGATGAAGTTCGTCGTGCCGTTGACGATGCCGAGGATGCGGTCGACCCGGTCCCCCGCGAGGCTGTCGCGCAGGGGGCGGATGATCGGGATCGCTCCCCCGACGGCGGCCTCGTAGTAGAGCTGCGCGCCGACCTGCTCGGCGAGGTCGAAGAGTTCGGGGCCGTGGGTGGCGAGCAGCGCCTTGTTGCCGGTGATCACGTCGGCGCCGGAGGCGAGCGCGAGCGCGATGTACTCGCGGGCCGGTTCGATGCCGCCGATCAGCTCGACGACGATGTCGGCGCCGACGATGAGCTCGCGCGCGTCGGTGGTGAACAGCTCCTGGGGCAGCGCGACGTCGCGCACCGCGGCGGTGTCGCGCACGGCGATGCCCGACAGGTGCAATCGGGCGCCGACGCGCGCCGCCAGCTCGTCGCCGTGCTCGAGCAGCAGCGACGCGACGCGGCTGCCGACCGAGCCGGCGCCGAGCAGGGCGACTCGCAGTGTGCGGTACTCGATCATCGGGCGCTCCCGTCGGCGGTGGGGTCGAAGTCGGCGTCGCGGCGCAGCAGGTCGGCCTCGGTCTCGCGACGGATCAGCAGGTGCGTCTCGCCGTCGCGCACGGCGACGACCGCGGGTCGGCCGAGGTAGTTGTAGTTGTTCGACAGCGACCAGCAGTACGCGCCGGTCGCGGCGACCGCGAGCAGGTCGCCGGGGGCGATGTCGGCGGGCAGGTACTCGGCGCCGACGACGATGTCGCCGCTCTCGCAGTGCTTGCCGACGACGCGGACGAGCTGCGGGGCGGCGGTCGAGACGCGGGACGCGATGCGCGCCGTGTAGTCGGCGCCGTAGAGGGCGGTGCGGAGGTTGTCGCTCATCCCGCCGTCGACGCTGACGTAGCGCCTCGTCGCGTCGAGGCCGTCGACATCGACGGTCACGTCCTTCACCATGCCGACCTCGTAGACGGTGATGCCGCCGGGCCCGACGATCGAGCGGCCCGGTTCGACGGCGATGGCGGGGATGCCGATACCGAGCTCGGCGCAGGTCTCGGCGATCGCGGCGGCCATCTGGCGGGCGATCGCGCCGATCGGGGTGGGGTCGTCGTTCTCGGTGTAGGCGATGCCGAAGCCGCCGCCGAGGTTGAGCTCGGGCACCGGGCCGCCATCGAGGAGCCGCTTGTGCACCGCGAGCAGGCGGCGGGCCGACTCGGAGAAGCCGCCGGTGTCGAAGATCTGCGAGCCGATGTGGCAGTGCAGGCCGAGGAAGTCGAGCGAGTCGCGCCCGCGGATCAGGGCGACGAGCTCCTCGACCTCGCCGAGCGGCACGCCGAACTTCTGGTCCTCGTGCGAGGTGGCGAGGAACTCGTGGGTGGAGGCGTGGACGCCGCTGTTGACGCGGAGACGCACCTTCTGCCGGACACCCGCCCGAGCCGCCTCATCGGCGACCCGGTCGATCTCGAGCCGGGAGTCGAGGACGATCGACCCGACCCCCATGCGGACGCCGCTCGCGATCTCGCCGAGCGACTTGTTGTTGCCGTGGAAGCCGATGCGGGCGGGGTCGACGTCGGCGGCGAGGGCGACCATGAACTCGCCGAGGCTGGCGACGTCGATGCCGAGGCCGAGCTCCGCCATCCACCGGGCGACACCGACCGAGAGGAACGCCTTGCCGGCGTAGTAGACCTTCGCGCTCGTCCCGACCGCGGCGAAGGCGCTCTCGAACGCCTCGCGGGTCGCCGTCGCCCGTTCGCGGACGTCCGCCTCGTCGATCACGTACAGCGGCGTGCCGTATTCGTCGGCGAGCGTGCGCGCGCTGACCTCGCCGACGACGAGGCCGCCGTCGGCGTCTCGCGCGGCGCTGGACGGCCACACCGAGGGCGCGAGGAGGTTGGGGTCGTCGGGAAGACGGAGCCAGGTAGGCGCGAGCGGACTGGCTGAGGGCGACACGGGCACGAGAACCTACGAGTGAGGAAGAGCGTGGCGAGCGGACCCGGATTGGCCCCTGAAGCCTGGACGAAGTCCCGAAACTCTACCGGACCCCCGCGAGCGCGGTGTGTTGCTCCCAATGCGGGTGTTTATACAGGCGCGCTCGGAGCAACACACCGCGCTCGCGGGGGTATTGGAGGGCATTCAGCCGTGCTGCTGGGTGCGGCCGCCGTCGATGACCAGGACCTGGCCCGTGACGAAGGAGGCGTCGGCGCTCGCGAGGAAGTGGTAGCCCGCGGCGATGTCCTCGGGGCGACCGATGCGGCGCACCGCCTGACGGGCCGAGACCTCGACGATGCCGGTGGCACCGAGCGAGTTGACCGGGTCGAGGGTCTGCGGGGTCTCGATGATGCCTGGCGCGATGGCGTTGACGGTGATGCCGTCGGGCCCCAGCTCCGTTGCGAGGGTGCGCACCATGCCCGCGATGCCGGCCTTCGCCGCCGAGTAGTGCGCGTGGTTCACCCACGACTCGAGCACCCCGACGGTCGAGGTGGTGGCGAGCAGTCGCCCGTGACCTGCCAGGCGCATCGGGCCGACCGCGGCGCGGAACGTGCGCCACACCCCGGTGAGGTCGACGTCGATGGTCTCGGACCAGTCGGCCTCGGACATCTCGGACAGCGGGTGCACACGGGCGATGGCCGCGTTCGCGATGACCGCGTCGAGCCGGCCGTGCCGTTCGAGGGCGGTGGCGATCAGCGCGTCGACCGACGCGGCATCGCGGACATCGACCTCGAGCACGTCGACGGTGCGCCCTGCGGCGCGGACATCGGCGACCACCGCGTCCATGTCATGGCCGTCGGCGGCGTGGTCGGCGAGCACGAGATCGCTGCCCGCCGCGGCGAACCGGCGGGCGGCGGCGGCGCCGATGCCGGAGGCGGCTCCCGTGATGACCGTGACGGTTCCGTCGAGAGTGAACATGCTTCCTCTTCCTTCAGTGCGGGCGCCGCGAGCGGCGGTCAGTACGCGGTCCAGCCGCCGTCGACGGCGAGCACCGCGCCGGAGACGAACCGGCAGTCGTCGGAGACGAGGAACGCCGCCGCGCCGGCGATGTCTTCGGGCACGCCGAGGCGCGAGAACGGGGTGCGCGACAGCGAGAACTCGGTGGCCGCATCGATCGTGCCCTCGTCGAGGTACTCGCGCTCACCGGGGTGATCGCCCGTGATGATGCGTCCGGGCGCGATCGCGTTGACGACGATGCCCTCGCGCCCGTAGTCGACGGCCACCTGCCGGGTCAGCTGGATGACGCCCGCTTTGGCGACCGCGTAGCCGAGCGCCGCCGGCGGACCGGTGATGCCGAGCTGCGACGCCATGTTGACGATGCGACCGCGGACGCCGTCGCGCTGTTCCTGATCGACCATGCGCCGGATCGCGGCGCGCGTCATCAGGAAGGTGGAACGCAGATTGACGTCGAGGTAGTGATCCCACTCCTCGTCCGTGGTGTCGAGGATGCGCGAGCCCCCGAAGCGGCCCGCGTTGTTCACGACGGCGTCGAGGCGCCCGGTGACACCCGCGGCCTCCTCGATCAGCGACTCGATGGCGGAGGCGGAGGTGACGTCGACGGTCACGGCGCGGGCCACGCCGCCGGCGGCGACGATCGCCTCGACAGTGCTGTCGCTGCTGCGCAGGTCGGCGGCGACGACGGTCGCTCCGTCGGCGGCGAGCCGCAGCGCGATCGCGCGCCCGAGCCCCGCCGCCGCCCCCGTGACGACGATGGTGCGCCCGGTGAGCCCGCCCGTCACGCCCGACTCGCGGTGAGCGAGGCGACGAGCGTTTCGGGGAAGGTTCCGTCGGTCTCGAGCACGACCGTGCAGTTGCCACCGGTGATGCCGGTGAAGCCGCGCCACTTGGCCCGGGTGTCGCAGATGGTCGCGCCGCGGCCGGGGCCGTCGGTGCAGTCCACGACGACGTCGATGAGGGGGGCGACGAGCGGAACCACGTCGCCGGTGAGCACGCCCGCGGCGAGCGCGTCGTGGCAGGGCGAGCTGAGACGCCCGTACGACTCCATGCCGAAGTGCTCGAAGTAGAAGCCGGTCGCGGCGCCGACGAAGTTCGCGGCGGGCTCGGACGAGGCGAGCAGCGCCTCGCGGTGCGCCTCGGTGAGGATCTCGCGCATGGTCACGTCGAGGGGCACGAGCGTCGTCGGCCACGACGCGGAGATGACCTCCTGCGCCGCCTCGGGGTCGTGGATGATGTTCGCCTCCGCGGCGGGCGACTGGTTGCCCGGGGCATCCGCGGCGCCCCCCATGATGACGACGTCGGCGACCCGCTCGGTCAGGTCGGGGTGGGCGCGCAGGGCGGCGGCGAGGTTGGTGAGCGGCCCGACGGCGAGGATGCGCAGACGTCCGGCGTACCGGGTCGCGAGCTCGTCGATGAGCTCGACCGCGGAGCGCGGGTCGGGCGCGGTGGCGACATCGACCGGGAGACCGGCGTCGCCGAGCCCGTCGGTGCCGTGCACGTGGGTCGCGAGATAGGTGAGTTCGCTCGCGATCGGGTCCTCGGCGCCGACGGCGACGGGGATGTCGGCGCGTCCGACCAGCTCCAGCACGCGCAGGGTGTTGGTCGCGCACTGGGCGGCGGTGTTGTTGCCGAACACGCTCGTGATGCCGACCACCTCGACGCCCTCGTGGCGCAGCAGGTAGAGCAGCGCCATCGCGTCGTCGATTCCGGTGTCGCAGTCGACCAGGACGGGGGTGGGCTCGTTCGTCACTTCTTCTCGCTTTTGTAAAGGGGTCAGCCGCGCGGGATGATCGCGGGCACGTAGTTGGTCTCGGACACGTCGAACCGCTCCCGACGGCGCCGCCCGATGGCCTGCACCGCGAGCGCGACGACGGTCGCGACGTAGGGAAGCATGTGTAGCAGCTGCGGTGACACGGCGCCTGTGCCCTGGATCTGGATGCCGAGCGCGGTGGCGGCGGCGAAGAGCAGCGAGGCGAGCACGGTGCCGAGCGGCGTCGCACGTCCGAAGATGACCGCGGCGAAGGCGATGAAGCCGAGCCCGCCGGTGAGGTTCGAGTTGAACGACGCGACCGAGCTGATCGACAGGTATGCGCCGCCGACTCCGGCGAGCGCACCGCTGATCAGCAGGGTCGCCGTGCGGATCGCGACGGGCTTGATGCCCACGGCGAGCGCCGCCTCGTCGGACTCGCCGACGGCCTTGACGTGCACGCCGAAGCGGGTGCGGTTCATGACGACGGCCCCGACGGCGAAGAGCAGGACGGTGATGTACAGCAGCGCGCTCTGCCGGTCGAGCATGTCGCCGAGGATGGGGATCTCGGCGAGCGGCCCGAGCGGGATGCGCGGGATGAGCTGCACTCCGGTCGGCGCATAGGTGCCGGTGGAGCCGAGCACGTTCTGCACGACGAGCAGGGTGACGCCGGTGGCGAGCAGGTTGGCGGCGATGCCGGCGATCAGCAGGTCGCTGCGGAGGACGAACGCGGCGAAGGCGAGGATCGACGAGTAGACCGCGCCCGCGACGACGCCCGCGAGGAGGCCGAGCCACGGGCTGCCCGTCGCGGCCCCGATCGCGATGGCGGCGAGTGCGGCGACGAGCATGCATCCGTCGAGGGCGATGTTCGACGCGCGTGCCCGCTCGGCGAACATGCCGCCGATCGCGGGGGCGAGGATCGGGATGAGGCTCGTCAGGGTCAAGGCGAGGAAGTCGCCGAAGACGGTCATGAGCTGCTCCGTCCGAGTCGCTGAGAGGTGATGAGCAGGATGAGCACTCCTTGGAGTACGAAGACGAGCGAGAAGGGCACGTTCGAAGTGGCCTGCATGGCGGTCGCCCCGGTCATCAGCGAGGCGTAGAGCACGGCGGCGATGAGGATGCCCAGCGGCCGGAGTCGTCCGATCAGGGCGACGGTGATGCCGAGGAAGCCATACTGCGGAGAGAAGCCCGAGATGTAGGCGTGCGTGATGCCGAGCACGGCGACACCGCCGGCGAGGCCGGCGAGTCCTCCGCTGACGGCGAGCGAGAGGAAGAGGTAGCGCCCCGACCGCACGCCGAGGTACTCGGCGAATGCCGGCTGCAGCCCGGCTGCCTCCATGCGCATGCCCGATCGGGTGCGATCGAAGTAGATCCACATCGCCACCGCGATGACGACGACGAGGATGACGCCGACGTTCGCGGGCGACGGCGGCGGCAGGATGCGCGCGAGCCAGAGACCGTCGTCGAGCGGCGGAGTCTCGACCGCGCCCGAGTCGGGGTCGCGGAAGTAGCTGTTGACGAGGAAGAGCGCCAGGTCGGCGGCGATGTAGTTGAACATCAGGGTCGTCAGGATCTCGTTGGTGCGGAACTTCACCCGCAGCACGGCCGGCACCGCGATCCACAAGGCCCCGGTCACCGTCGCGGCGATCAGGGCGAGGGCCTGCCCTGCGAAACCGTCGACCCCCGCGTTGCCCGCGACGACCGCGGCCGCGAGCCCGCCGAGGACCAGCTGGCCTTCCGCGCCGATGTTGAATGCGCCGGCCCGGAAACCGACCGCGGCGGCGAGCGCGGTGAGCACCAGCACCGTGGCGATCGCGATCATGCTGCCGATCGAGTACGGGTTGCGGAAGGTGCCGAAGACGAACGAGCCGAAGGCCTCGATCGGGTTCGAGGCGACCGCGAGCATGATCACGAAGCAGACGGCGATGCCGAGGACGACGGCGATGACCGACTGGCTGAGGCCGAGCGGAACGACCCTGCGGGCGGCGGTGAACCAGTTGGTCCGGGGAGCGACGCCTTCGGCGGTGACCGGGGCGTCGTCGTGGGTCTCGGTGGGAGGTGGGGGCGTTGTCACGATTTGCCTTCCAACATGGCGCGGCCGACTTCGGCCTCGGTCGGGCGTCGTCCCGAGTACTCGGCGACGATGCGTCCCGCCGACATCACGAGCACGCGGTCGGCGATCTGGGTGACTTCCTCGATCTCGCTCGAGACGAGCAGGATGGCGCCGCCCGCGTCGCGGCGTTTGACGAGTTCGGCGCGCACGAAGGCGGTGGCGGCGATGTCGAGTCCGCGGGTCGGTTCGGCGCAGACGACGACGTCCGCGTCCTTCGACAGCTCGCGGGCGAGCACCATCTTCTGGGCGTTGCCGCCCGAAAGTCGCTTCGCGAGCTGACGGGAGGACGAGGCGCGCACGTCGAAACGGGCCATGAGGTCGGAGGCGAACGCGCCGATGCGCTTGCGGGAGAGGAACGGGCCGCCGAGCGTGCTGCCGTCGAGGCGGCCGACGGCGATGTTGTCGCCGACCGACCAGTAGCCGGCCATGCCGCGGCCGATGCGGTCTTCGGGGATGTGCACGAGTCCGGCGCTGCGGACCGCACCGGGGGTCCGGCCCGAGACGTCGGTCCCGCCGACGACGACGCGGCCGCTCACGAGTGCTCGGAGCCCCGTGATGCCTTCGACGAGTTCGGTCTGACCGTTGCCGGCGATGCCGAGCACGCCGACGATCTCGCCCGCGCGCACCGTGAGGCTGACGCCGTCGACGACGTCGAGGCCTCGCGCGCTCTTCAGCCGTAGCTCCTCGACTTCGAGACGCACCTCGCCGGGGGTGCCCATCTCGACGTCGCTCGGAGCGAAGCCCGCGTCGCCGGTGATGAGTGCCGCGAGGTCGGCGTTGGTGACGGCGCCGATCTCCTCGGTGGCCACGCGCACGCCGCGGCGCAGCACGGTGACGCGGTCGGCGATGCGGCGCACCTCGCTGAGGTGGTGGCTGATCAGCACGACCGCGAGGCCGCTCTTCGCGAAGCCGCGGACCACTTCGAAGAAGCGCTCGGTCTCGGCCGGGGTGAGCACGGCGGTCGGCTCGTCGAGCACGAGGATGCGCACATCCTTCGCAAGGGCCCGCAGGATCTCGACGCGCTGCTGCGCCCCGACCGACAGGGAGCGGACCTTGTCGCGGGGCTTGACCTCGAGGCCGTATTCCGCGCTCAGCCGCTCGACGGTGCGGATCTGCTCCTTCTCGAGCACGAACGGCCCGGCGTGCGCCTCGGTGCCGAGGAACACGTTCTCGGCGACGGTCAGCGACGGCACCAGCTTGAAGTGCTGGTGCACCATTCCCACCCCGAGCGCGAGAGCGCGCCGCGGATTGGTGATCTCGACGGCCTCGCCGTCGATCTCGATGCTGCCCTCATCGGGCCGGACGAGCCCGAACAGACAGTTCATGAGGGTGGACTTGCCCGCCCCGTTCTCTCCGAGGAGGGCGTGAACCTCTCCGGCGCGGATCTCGAGGTCGACATGGTCGACCGCGGTCATCGCACCGAAGCGCTTCACGATGTCGCGCATCCTGAGCAGCGGTTGCACGGGTCCTCCTGGCGGATCGAACGAGGCGGGGGTCACGCGGGTGCTATCCGATCACAGAGCCGAGTCGACGGTGATGTCGCCGTCGATGACCTGCTGGCGGAGCGCGTCGATCTGGTCCTGGAACTCGGCCGGGACGAGGTCGTCGTTGAAGGCGATGCCGACACCGTCGTTGCTGATGTTGCCGACCGTCGTGGTGCCGAGCTCGAGCTCGCCGTCGAGGAACTGCTGGATGCCCGTGTATACGGTGTTGCCGACCGACTTGATGGCGCTCGCCGGGGTCGAGTCGGGGTGGATGCCGTTCTGGTCGGAGTCGGTGCCGATCGCGTAGCGGCCGCTGTCCTCACCGGCCTGCAGCACACCGAGGCCCGCGGCGCCCGCGACCTGGTAGACCACGTCGGCACCGTCGTTGAAGATGGCGGTCGTGATGTCGTAGGCGCCCTGCGCGCTCTCGAAGTCGCCGACGAAGCGCAGGTCGACGGTGATGTCGGGCGAGATCGCCTTCGCGCCCTGCTCGTACCCGACCGCGAAGTCGCGGATGACGGGGATGTCCATGCCGCCGACCAGGCCGATCTTGTTCGCACCCGTGGAGCGGGGGAACGAGTCCGGGTTGGTGCTGATGATCGCCGCGAGCGCGCCGACGAGGAAGGCGCCCTCGTTCTGCGCGTACGAGATGCCGGTGACGTTGTCGCCGACCGACTCGGAGTCGAAGATCAGGTACTGCTGGTCGGGGAACTGGGCTGCGACGCGCTCGAGCGTCGAGGCCATCACCGTTCCGCCGGTGACGATGAGGTCGTTCTCGCCCGAAGCCGAGGCCTCGGTGAGGTTGCGCTCCCAGGCCGGAGCGTCGTCGGCGCCCGCCTCGATGACGCTGACGGTGACGCCGAGGTCGGCGGCGGCACGCTCGAGGCCTTCGTTGGCGGAGTCCATGAAGCTCTGGTCGCCGAGCTGACCGCTGAGGGGCGCCGAGATGGTGACCTCGTCGCCTCCGGAACCGCCGTCGGCGCCGGGGTCGTCGCTCCCCCCGGCGCAGCCGGCGAGCAGAAGCGATGCGGTCACCACGAGGGCGGTGCCGCCGAACCAGGAGGACTTTCTCATTGTGCGTCTCTTCTCTAGAAGGTGGTGCTGTGGAGGGTGATGGTGCGGGTGGAGCTGTCCTGATCGGAAATAGATCAGGAGGTCACGGACGAGGCGGCGCTGCGATCTCGTCGAGGAAGCCGTTCACCAGGGCGGCGACGGCGGGGGCGTCTTCGATGTGCATGTAGTGCTTGAGTCGGGGAAGGATGTGCAGCCGGGAGTCGGCGATGCGCGCGGCGAGCTTCTCGGACATCGCGGGCGTCGATCCCGCGTCGTTCTCGCCGGTGACGATGAGCGCAGGGACGGCGACCTCGGGAGCCCGGTCGAGCTGATCGGTTTCGACGAGCACCTCGTACGCGGCGGCGTAGGGGGCGTGTCGGACGGAGCCGACGATCGCGAGTTCGGCCTCGACGAGGTCGGGGCGGGCGGCCCGGAACTCCTCGCTGAACCAGCGTTCGCCGCTCGAAGGCGCCAGCTCCGCCGGCGGGGTGCTGCGGATCAGGTCGAGTCGTGACAGTGCCCGTTCGCGTTCGGCGTCGGTGCGACCGGCGATCGAGCTGAGCAGCACGAGGCTCCGCACCCGCTCTGGTTCAGCGAGAGCGAAGGCGAGGGCGATGACCGCGCCGATCGAGAAGCCGACGAGGTCGGCGTCGGCGATGCCCCGTTCATCGAGCAGGCGGTCGAGGTCGGCGACGAAATCGTCGACGACGTAGGGGCCGTCGGGCGCGTCGGACGCTCCGTGGCCGCGATAGTCGGGCAGCAGGTAGTGACGCGCCGGGTCGAGCAGCGGCGCGAGTTCGGCCCAGGTCGACGCCGAGCTGCCGACGCCGTGCAGCAGCACGACGGAAGGCCCGGCGGGGTCGCCGAACTCGAAGAAGGCGATCCGAGGGGCGGAATCGGTGAGCGTTCGTTCTGCGACGAACCGGGGGGCCTGTTGCATGGTAGCGACGAGTATTCACACCTCGCCACCGGCATGTCAACCGCCGCGCCACCGCCGACAAAGACTGAAACAAACGCGAAATATTCAGCACCACAGATCGTTACTTGCATGGCAGCGCCGCACGTTGACACCATTGCGCGCACCGCTCTATCGTCACTGGCATGCAAGACGAGACGGCGTCCGAGACGCAGAGCATGCAGCTCATGGTCGCCGACCGTCTGCGCGCCAAGATCATCGCCGGCGACCTCGAGACCGGAGTCGGGCTCTCCGAGATCGCCCTGGCCGCGGAGTACGGGGTCAGCCGCACTCCGGTGCGCGAAGCGCTCAAGCAGCTGCAGACGGAGGGACTCGTCGAGATCCGTCCGCGGGTCGGAACGTTCGTCTCCACCCCGACCCGGTCGGACATGGTCGAGCTGTTCCAGATGAAGGAGATCCTCGAGGGGGCAGCGGCCCGCCTCTTCGCTGCCCGTGGAGAGATCCCCGAGCTCGTCGCGCTGCGCGCGAACGTCGCCCGTTCCGACGAGGCCGTCGCCCGCGACGACGTCGACGGCTACACCGAGCTCGTCGGCGAGTTCCACGACCTCATCGTGCGGGGGTCGGGCAACCGCAAGCTGCGCACCCACTACACGATGCTGATGAACCAGCTCGCCTACCCGCGGCTGGTGGCCACCTCGCTCTCCCGCCCCGGTCGCCTGGTCGAGAGCGACGCCGAGCACGGCCGCGTCCTCGCGATCATCACCGCGAAAGACGAATCCACCGCCGAGCGGCTCATGCGCGAGCACGTGCGGGCGAGTCAGGACGCGCTCCTCGGCGCGATGGTCTTCCCCGGCGAGACGAAGCAGTGAGCCCGGTCCGCCGCTTCAGCGTGCAGCGCGACGAGGTCTTCGACGACCACGGATCACGCGACGGTGCTCCCCTGGTGCGCGTCGCGGTCGCCGCGGTCGTCGCGAACCCGTGGGTCGGACGCCGCGTCGACGACCTCTCCCCCGAGGTGCGCCGCCTCTGCCCGCCGCTGGCCCAGGCGATCATGCGTCGCGGACTCGACGCACTCGGCGCCCCGGTGGAGGCGTTCGGCAAGGCCGTGGTCGTCGGGCTCGACGGCGAGGCCGAGCACGGCGACGCCCTCGTGCACAACCCGTTCTTCTCCGACGTCGTGCGGCTCGGCGCCGGAGGCACCGCGGTCATCGCGTCGACCGAGGCACGCGGGCCCGCCGGGACCTCCGTCGCGGTGCCGCTCTGCCACATCACCGCGGCGGGCACGCGGTCGCACTATCAGGCCATGACCACGCGGGTCGCCGATGCTCCCGCCCCCGACGAGGTGCTCGTCGTCGTCGCACTCTCCGCGGGCGGCCGCATCGGCGCCCGCATCGGCGACCGACGCACCGACCCGCCCTTCGACCCGACGCCCTGGAGGCCGTGAGCATGGAAGTCCGATCGATCACCACGATCCTCGAGGAGACCCTGCTCGACGGCGGCCGGCCGGTCGACCCCGTCACGCGGGTCGCGATCGTCGTCGCCGTCATCCGCAACCCGTGGTTCGGCGCCGGCTTCGTCGACGACCTCGCGCCCGGCATCGCCGAGAACGCTTCCGACCTCGGCGCCCTGCTCGCCCCCCGTGTAGTCGACGCGCTCGGCGCCCCGGTCGAGGCCTACGGCAAGGCCGCCATCGTCGGTCTCGGCGGGGAGGTCGAGCACGGCTCGGCGCTCATCCACACCCTCACCTTCGGCGACCACCTGCGCGGCCGCATCGGCGCGACCACTCTGCTGCCGGCGGTCGAGAAGCGGGCGCCCGCCGCGGCCACGTTCGACATCCCGATGAAGCACATCACCGACGCCACCACCCGCTCGCACCACCAGAGCGTCGAGGTGCGCCTCGCCGATGCGCCCGCCGAGGACGAGATCCTCGTCGCCTTCGCCGTCGCCTCGTCGGGACGCCCCCAGGCGCGGCTCGCCCCCTTCTCCCCCGCATCCTGAAAACCACTCCGGAAGGAACCGCTCATGGCAAAGGAAATCAAGGTCAGTTTCGGCGTCGACGTCGATGCGGTCGCCGGATGGCTCGGCTCGTACGGCGGCGAGGACAGCCTGCAGGACATCCAGCGCGGCCTCTGGGCCGGCGAGGTGGGCATCCCGCGCCTGGTGAAGATGTTCGCCAAGTACGACGCGAAGGCCACCTTCTTCACTCCCGGCCACTCGATCGAGACCTTCCCCGAGGCGATGCAGCTCGTCGTCGAGGGCGGCCACGAGATCGGCGCGCACGGATACTCGCACGAGAACCCGCGCGACATGTCGCCGCAGCAGGAACGCGACGTGCTCGGCCGCTCGCTCGAGCTCATCGAGCAGCTGTCCGGCCAGAAGCCCACCGGCTACATCGCGCCGTGGGGCGAGATGACCACCATCACCGCCGACCTGCTCCTCGAGAACGGCTTCCAGTACGACCGCACCCAGGTGCTGCACGACTTCCAGCCGTTCTACGCGCGCACGGGCGACAGCTGGACGAAGATCGACTACAGCAAGAGCGCCGACGAGTGGATGAAGCCCGTCGTCCGCGGTACCGAGATCCCGCTCGTCAGCCTCGCTTTCAACTGGTACCTCGACGACCTGCCCCCGATGATGTTCGTGAAGAGCTCGCCGAACAGCTACGGCTTCGCCAACCCGCGCGACATCGAGCAGCTGTGGCGCGACCAGTTCGACTGGGTCTACCGCGAGTACGACTACGCGTCGTTCCCGATCTGCATCCACCCCGACGTGTCGGGTCGGCCGCAGGTGCTGCTGATGCTCGAGCGGCTCACCGAGTACATGCTCGGCCACGAGGGTGTCACCATCGAGACATGCGATGCGATCGTGCAGGACTTCAAGCGCCGTTACCCCTTCGAGGAGGCCCCGAAGTACCCGTTCGACCGCGAGTTCCGCTCCTGAGCGGCAGTCGTTGATGAGCAGAGGGTTCGTGAGCGGCTCGCTCCCCCGCGTCGCGATCCTCGCGCTCGGGGGCACCATCGGCGCGCCGGTGGACGCGACGGGGTCGAACTCGGCGCTCGCGATCGATGCGGCGGGCCTCGTCGCGTCGATCCCGCTCCTCGGGAGCATCGCCCGGGTCGAGCCGTCGACCTTCCGCACGCTGATGTCGGCCGACATCTCGTGGCGGGACATCGTGCAACTCGCTGAGCACATCGCCGCGCTCGCCGACGACGGGGTGGACGGTGTCGTCGTGACGCAGGGCACCGACACCCTCGAGGAGTCGGCGTACCTGCTCGACCTGCTGCTGCCGGCGACCATTCCCGTGGTGGTGACGGGCGCGATGCGCAACCCCGGCAAGCCGGGAGCGGACGGGCCCGCGAACCTGGTCGACGCGGTGCGGGTCGCCGCCCGACCCGAGAGCGCCGCGCACGGGGTGCTCGTGGTGCTCGCCTGCGAGATCCACCGCGCGCCCGCCGTGCGGAAGACCCGCACCTCCGGGCCGAGCGCGTTCGGTTCGCCGGACGCCGGACCGATCGGGTGGATCGTCGAGGACCGCGTGCGGTTCTCCGTCGGCCCCGCAGCACGACGGGCTCCCCTGGTGCCAGCCGTCTCCGATGCACCGAGAGTCGCCCTGCACCGCCTCGCGCTCGGCGACGACACCGCGGTGCTCGACGCCATCCCGGGGCTCGGCTACGACGGGCTCGTCGTCGAAGTGTTCGGCGCCGGCCACGTCGGCACCCGCGCGCTCGACGCGCTCAGCCGCGCATCGGAAACCATGCCGGTCGTCTTCGCGTCGCGCACCGGAGCCGGCGACCTGTACCGCGCCACCGGCGGCTATCCGGGATCCGAGACCGACCTCCTGCGTCGCGGCCTCATCCCGGCGGGCGCCCTGGACGGCCTGAAGGCCCGCCTGCTCCTGATGACCGTCCTGGCCACGGGCGTCACGGACCGCGACTCGATCGACTCGGCCTTCACAACCCCCTGACCCCCTGCGAGCGCGGTGTGTTGCTGCGAGCGCGCATGTATAAACAACCGCGCTCGCGACAACACACCGCGCTCGCAGGGGTGAGGGGTGAGGGGTCAGCAGGTGCCGGTCTCGCGCAGGGCCGACTCGGTGAGCGGCAGGTTCTCGGCGGTCAGGGAGACGGTCGCGCGACCATCCGCGATGGCCACGTCGCCGAGTGCGATCGCCGACGGCAGGTACTGGGCGACGCAGATGGCGAGTCCTTCGGGGGCGAGGACGGGGAAGAGCGCGTCGAGGTCGAGGTCGACGCCTCCGGCGGACACCGAGGCGTCGTCGGGGGTGAAGACGATCCGGCCGCCGTCGATCGACGGCGTCGCCGTGAAGCCGACGGTGAGGGTCTGACCGAACACGAGCGTGTCGGCCGCGTAACTCAGGCGACCTCCGTCGAAGGTCACCGCGCCGTCGATGCCCTGGCTTGCGAGCAGCGAGGCCACAGCGTCCTGGTCGAGCGAGAACGCCCCCTCCGCGTGCTCCACCGGCTGCGAGGTATCGACGGGCACGCCGTTGAGGGTGATGTCCGCCTCGACCGGCACGCCGGCGACGGTGACGCCCTCGGAGACGAGTCGGACGTCGTCGAAGCGGCCGGTGAGGTACTGCGCCACGACCGAGAAGCCGCCGATCGAGACGTCGACATCGCCCTCGACCTGGTCGGGCAGCCGGGATTCGATCTCGGATGCCACCCGGTCTTCCGCGTAGGCGCGGATCGCGAGGTCGCCGACGACGAGGAGTCCCGCGACGACGATGATGCTCATGACGAGCACGATCACGCGGAAGCGCCGCCTGCTCGTCGGGTGGGCGTCCCGGTAACGGACCGCTCTCGGGCGGTCGGCGCGGTCGTCGCTCATCTCACATCCGTTCCGGCGCCGCGACGCCGAGTAGCCCGAGACCCGATCGCAGAACCTGCGCGACGGCGTCGTTCAGCCACAGCCGAGTGGTGTGCACCGGCTCGATGGGGGCGTCGCCCTGCGGGATGACCCGGCAGTTGTCGTACCAGCGGTGGTACGACCCGGCGAGCTCTTCGAGATAGCGGGCGACGCGGTGCGGCTCGCGCAGTTCCGCCGCCTGGGCGAGGATGCGCGGGAACTCCTGGAGCACACCGAGGAGGATCGACTCGGTCTCGTGCTCGAGCAGTTCGGGCGAGAAGGCCGGCTCGCCGTCGATCTCGCGACGCACACCCGACGCCTCGGCGTTGCGGGCGACCGCGCGGGTGCGCGCGTGGGCGTACTGCACGTAGTAGACGGGGTTGTCGTTGCTGCGCTTGGTCAGCAGGTCGAGGTCGATGTCGAGCGCGGAGTCGGTCGACGAGCGCACCAGCGAGTAGCGCGCGGCGTCGACGCCGACGGCGTCGACGAGGTCCTCCATGGTGACCACGGTGCCGGCGCGCTTGCTCATCCGGACGGGGACGCCGTCCTTCACCAGGTTGACGAGCTGGCCGATGAGGATCTCGAGGTTCACCCACGGAGTGTCGCCGAATGCGGCGACCGCGGCCATCAGACGGCCGATGTAGCCGTGGTGGTCGGCGCCCAGCATGATCAGGTTGCGTTCGAAGCCGCGCTCGCGCTTGTTCAAGTAGTAAGCGAGGTCGCCCGCGATGTAGGCGGGCTCGCCGTCGCTCTTGATGACGACGCGGTCGCGGTCGTCGCCGAACTCGGTGGTGCGCAGCCACACCGCGCCGTCGGCGTCGAAGATGTGGCCGAGTTCGCGCAGCCGCGTCACCGCCTTCTCGACGGCTCCGGTGTCGTGCAGGTCGTTCTCGTGGAAGTAAACGTCGAAGTCGACGCCGAACTCGTGCAGCTGGGCCTTGATGTCGCCGAACATCAGCTCGACGCCGACCGCGCGGAACACCTCCTGCGCCTCGGCCCGCGGGAGCGACGCGAGGTCGCCCGGGTAGTCGGCGACGACGCGCGCGGTGATGTCGGCGATGTACCCGCCCGCGTAGCCGTCCTCCGGGGTGTCCTCGCCGAGGAAGCTCGCGAGCAGGCTGCGGCTGAAGCGGTCGATCTGCGCGCCGTGGTCGTTGAAGTAGTACTCGCGGGTGACGAGCGCGCCCTGCGCGGCGAGGATGCGGGCGAGCGAGTCGCCGACCGCCGCCCAGCGCGTTCCGCCGAGATGGATGGGTCCTGTCGGGTTCGCCGAGACGAACTCGAGGTTCATGGTGACGCCGGAGAGCGCGGCACCGGTGCCATAACGTCCACCCGCGTCGACGATCTCCCTCGCGAGCGCGCCGGCCGCGGCGGCGTCGAGGGTGACGTTGATGAAGCCGGGCCCGGCGATATCGACCGACTTGACGCCGTCGACGGCGGCGATGCCCTCGGCGAGTTCACCGGCGAGCTCACGCGGGCTCGTTCCGAGGCGCTTGCCGAAGCGCATGGCGACGTTGCTCGCCCAGTCGCCGTGCTCGCGGTTGCGCGGGCGCTCGAGCGGCACGTCGGCGGCCGAGGGGGTGACGTCGTCGATCCCTCGTCGCTGCGCCGCCGCGGTCACGAGGCGGGCGAGGATGTCGGCGAGGTCGGCGGGAGTCACGGCTGACCAGCCTACCTTCGCCGGGCCTCCGTCGCGTTGACGGCCTCGGAGCGTGGTAGGCCCGCGCGGGCTCCCGCGATTGCTACCCTTCCGAGGTGGTCGTATCCGATCGCCGCGGGGTGGACGCGGGGACGACCCGCTTCGGGTGGAGGGGTTCAACATGTCGCTGTCGGGAAAGTCGCCGTCGAGGTCGCTGTCGGGGATCGGACGCACGGCCGCAGTGATCGCGCTGACCGCCCTCGGTGTCGCCCTTGCCGGATGTACCTCGAACCCCGTCGCCGCCCCACCGGTCGAGTCGACGGCGCCCGGAACCGATGTCGAACCCACTCCCGAGACGACCGAGACCACCGCGCCGGAGCCGACCGGCATCCCCGTCGGTCTCACCTGCGACGAGCTCATGACGCCCGAGCAGATCTACGCGTTCAACCCGAACTTCGGTGCCGACCCCGGGTACGCGGTGGCATCCGGCTCCGTGGCGGCCGAGATCGTCGACGCCCAGGGCGTCAGCTGCGGCTTCCTCAACCAGACGAGCAACGACACCATCGAGGTCGCCGTCGCCCACCTCGACGCGGCGGCGATCGAGGCGCGCAAGAACGAGCTGGTCTCGAGCAGCAACATGGTGCCGACCTACTCGTCGTTCTCCGACGAGGGCTACTTCATCCAGAAGGACGGCAGCGGGATGGCCGACGTCTTCGTCGGCGAGTACTGGATCCATGCGGACGCCGCGTCGGTGCTGTTCTTCGAGCCGGGCGACGCCGAGCAGTTCCTCTCCTCCGTCGCCTCGAACATCCCCGCCTGAGGTCCGCTCAGCCGAGCGTCACGAGGTCGCGGACGTCGTCGGTCGGCAGCTCGTCGACCGTCGCCGTCACCTCCATGCGCGTGACGCTGACGAGACCCCAGTGGTTGCTGAGGAACGCCGTGTCGGCGGCGTCGCGGCCGGTCGCGATGCGCACGAGCGATTGCCGCGGGGCCAGAGTCGTCGCGTCGACGACGTGCCACTGGTCGTCGACGTACGCCTCGGCGACCGCGTGGAAGTCCATCGGGTCGAGTCCCGGCGCGTAGGCCGACACGAGCCGGGCGGGAACGTCGAGCGCGCGGAGCAGCGCGATGCAGAGGTGCGCGTAGTCGCGGCAGACCCCGCGACGGTCGAGCAGGGTGTCCCGCGCGCCGTCGGTCGGCTCGCTCGATCCCGGCACGTAGCGCAGCTGCGATCCGACCCACGAGCTCACGCCGGCGAGCAGGTCGCGGCCGGAGAGTCCGGCGAACTCGGCCTGCGCGGTCGGGAGGAGCAGGTCGGACTCGGCGTAGCGGCTGGGGCGCAGGTAGGTGATCAGATCGAGCGGGTCGACGGCGACCGGCGCCGACCGCCCGGTGATCTCGGCTCGGTAGTCGACGACCAGCTCACCCGGCTCGGAGACGAACCGGTGCAGGCGTCCGCCGTGCAGGTCGCCGAGCTCGATCGGGTCGATGGCGACGCCGTCCTTCACGAAGGCGAGCGACTCCTCGAGGGTCGCCCCCTCCCCCGGCAGCGCGGCGGCGATGGCGAACACCATGTCGGCACGGGAATCGACACTGAACGTCAGGTGGGCGGACACCGTGCGCTTCATCGGCCCATGATCGCACGGGAATATGCCGACGGGACGGCGAGTTCGCGGCAGTATGACACTCGAGAACGTGAAGACCATCGCCACCATCGGTTCCGGCCTCATCGGCTCCCAGCTCGCACGGCTTGCGGTCGCCTCCGGCTACGACGTGGTGGTGAGCAACTCGCGCGGCCCCGAGACGCTGGACGACCTCGTCGCCGAACTCGGCGGCCGAGCCCGCGCGGCCACCGCGGAGGAGGCGGCAGCCGCCGGCGATCTCGTCATCGTCACGATCCCGCTCCGCGCCTACCGGGACGTCCCCGTCGAGCCGCTCGCCGGCAAGATCGTGATCGACACGAACAACTACTACCCGCAGCGGGACGGCAGCATCGCCGAGCTCGACGACGAGTCGACCACCACCGCGGAGCTGCTGCAGGCCCACCTTCCCGAGTCGAAGGTGGTGAAGGCGTTCAACCACATCGGCTTCGGCGACCTGACGACCGACGGTTCGCCCGCCGGCACGCCGGGACGCCGGGCGCTCGTCATCGCTGGTGACGATGCCGACGCGAAGGCGACGGTGACCGCGCTCATCGACGGGTTCGGCTTCGACGTCGTCGACGCCGGACCGCTCGCCGAGGGATGGCGCATCCAGCGCGACACGCCAGGATACGGGCGCCGCGACGACGCCGAGACGCTCCGCACCCACCTGGCCGAGGCGCGCCGCTACCGCGACATGTGATCGGCGGCACGACGGCTCACGGCCAGAGGCGCTGCCTCGACCACGAGCCGTCGTCCCCGGTGTAGCGCAGCCGCTGCTGGCCCTTGCCGGGAGGGCCCTGCCAGAACTCGATCGAGCGCGCGACGAGCAGGTAGACGGTCCAGCTCGGCGGGACGAACAGCGGGTTGACCGCGATGAGCTCGCGGGCGCCGGCGATCGATCCGTCGACCTCGGCGCGGGCGGGCAGCGGCGCGCTCTGCCGTCCCGCGATGATCCCGGCCCGCGCGGTGGCGGGTCGCGCGAGGAAGTCGGCGTCGCTGACCTCCCGCGGCGCTGCGTCGACACGCCCGATGACCCGCACCTGCCGATGCTGCTCCCGCCAGTGCAGCACCACGGCGGCGCGCGGATCGGCCGCGATGTCCTCGCCCTTCGGGCTGTCGGCGGAGCTCGCGAAACGCAGCGCTCCGTCGGCGACGTCCTGCAGCAGCACGGTCCGCGCCGCGGGGGCACCCGTGGTCGAGGTCGTCGCGAGCGTCATGGCGTGCGGGGCGGCCACGCCGCCGTCGATCGCGGCGACGAGCCACTGCTCCAGCAACTCGAACGGCTCCGCCGGTGCGTCGTCGGGGTCGAACGCCGGAGCCGCGGAGTCGGGCATCCGCAACGCCGCGATGCGGTCGCGCAGGGTCGGTTCGGACGACGGGCCGGATGATGCGGGCATCCGTCGAGGGTACGGAACCGAATCTGCACACCGCCCGAACGGGTGCGCGGCGGAATCGGCACGTCCGCCCTGCTAATCTGGTGCGGTCCCTGGCCCCCATAGCTCAGGGGATAGAGCACTGCCCTCCGGAGGCAGGGGCGTAGGTTCGAATCCTACTGGGGGCACCACAGTCCGCCCGGGTCGGCGTCACCCGCCTCGCGCTCGAAGGACTGACCGATCCGAGTCGAGGTCACCGGCCCATGTCAGCTCGCACCGCCCGCTCGGGTCGCGCGCTGACCGCCGCGTCGGTGTCGACGCTCGTCGCCGCCTTCTCCCACACGGCAGGCGGCGGTTCGGCGCCGAGCCCCGTCACTCTCGGGGTCGCTCTCGCCTTCGCCATGCTGGTGTCCGTCGCACTGTCGTCGCGGCGCCTCTCGCTCTGGCGTCTGACGCTCACCGTGGCGCTCAGCCAGGCCGGATTCCACTCGGTCTTCCAACTGCTCGGCTCTCGCACGCCGCAGCTCGGCCACACGCACGACGCCGCCGTCGCCACCGCCTTCGCCTCGCCCGCTGCGATGGCGCACCCCGTCGCGGCGATGTGGTGGGCGCACGCGGCCGCGGCCCTCATCACGCTCGTGGCGCTCGTCGCGGGCGAACGGATCCTCGCAGGACTGGTCGCCCTCGCCCGGTTGGTGGCACGCCGGCTCGTCACCGACGTCGCCGCGATCGACGTCGACGCCCGTCGTCCCCCGCCCGCGCACCGGCGAATCGGGAGCCCGGTGCTCCCCGACCGCATCAGCGTGCTGCGCCACCGCGGTCCCCCGCTCCCCCTCTGATCCCGCATTCGACGCCCCGGACCGTCCGGATGCGTCGGCTCCGCGCCTGCGCGGAGCACACTCCCGATCTCAGGCCGCGCAATCCGGCCATCAGAGGAAGACGAACAACACCCATGACTCACCGCACCGCTTCCCGCACCACCTCCCGCACGTCGGTTCGGACCGCCGCCATCGGCGTCCTCGCGGCTCTCGCGCTGGCGATCGCCGCCCCGCTCGCCGCGAACGCCCACGTCACCGTGTCGCCGAGCGAGGCGGCTGCCGGCTCCTACGCCCTGCTCACCTTCCGTGTCCCGAACGAGAGCGACACCGCCGGCACGGTGTCGGTGGCCGTCGACCTGCCGACGGACACGCCCTTCGCGAGCGTCTCGGTCGAGCCCGTCCCCGGCTGGAGCGCCGTCGTCGAGCGGTCGACGCTCGACGAGCCGGTCGACCAGAACGGGACCGAGGTCACCGAGGCCGCGACCCGGGTGGTCTGGACGGCGGACGCCGGTGTGCAGGTCGCTCCCGGCCAGTTCCAGCGCTTCGCGCTGAGCGTCGGCCCCGTCCCCGAGGCCGAGACGATCGTGCTGCCCGCGACCCAGACCTACTCCGACGGCGAGGTCGTCGAGTGGAACGCCACCGATGAGGGCGCCGACTACCCGGCCCCGGTGATCGCGGTGACCGCGGCGTCGGCGGACGACTCGCACAGCCACGGCGGGCACGACGAGGCGGAGTCCGCCTCCGCCGACGACGCCGCCGCGTCGAGCGATGACGGCCTGGCTCGCGGCCTCGCGATCACCGGCCTCGTGCTCGGCGCGATCGGCGCCGTGCTCGGCGCCTACGCCGCGTTCGGGCGTCGCCGCTCCGCGTAGCCGCGCGGCATGAGCCACCTGCGCGGGCCCGTCGACCTTCCTGGTCGGCGGGCCCGTCCGCGTTCTCAGCGGCCGCGAGCAGTCAAGAGGCGCCGAGACGCTCGAGCCGCCGCCTCGCCGCCTTCTCCGCCCCCGTCGTGCGACCGAGGAGTTCGCCGCTCGCGTGCAGCACGAGCGCGGTCGGAGCATGCACGGGACCTCGCGGCCTCCGCAGCCCGAGGAGCTGCCGGTACTCGGGCTCCAGTGAGGCGACGGCTCCGCGGAAGAGCGCCGGGTAGCTGGCACGCAGCGACCGCGGCAACGGAGGATGGCGCAGGAACCGGACCACGTCGTCGACGCGTTCATCGTGCCGGAGGACGCCGGCGTCGAGGTATTCGCGGAGCGCGGCGCGCAGCTCCTGGTGGCTGCGCGGCGGGTCTTCGACGCCCATCAGCTCACCGGCGAGCGCCCATTCGCGCACGTACGCGTCGGGGCCGCCCGGGATCTCGCGCCGACCCCAGGCGAGGTGCGCGCCGAGGAAGGCGTCCGTGAAGGCGAGGTGCACGAAGCGCAGCAGGTCGGGGTCGGCCGCCGAATACGGAACCGGTGTTCCGTCGGAGGAGAGGTAGGTGCCGCGCACCCGCTCGTGGATGTGCTGCACCCAGCGGGTGGCGCCGCGCGCGTCGGCCTCGGAGCCGTAGGTGACGGTGAAGATCCAGCGGATGGTGCCCGCGAGGCGACCGAACGGGTCCTCCCGGTACCGCGAATGGTCGTGGACTCCGGCGAGCGCCCCGGGATGCAGCGCCTGCGTCAAGAGGGCCCTGACTCCGGCGACCAGGGTCGGCAGGTCGCCGTGCACGGCCCATGCCGCGGAGTCGGGTCCGAAGAAGCCCGGGTCGTCGCCGTCGGCGAGGGTCTCGACCCACGCGGGCACCCCGTCGGGCTGCCCCGTGAGGGTGCGCACCAGGCTCATGCGCACGGGCTCGACGAGACGCCCGAACGCGGAGCCCGGTCGGTCTTCGTCCGTCTCGGCCGTCATCGATCAGACGTCGAAGCCGCCACCGAAGTCGCCGCCTCCGAAATCACCGCCACCGAAGTCGCCGCCGCCCCAGCCGCCGTCGCCGCCCCAGCCACCGTCGCCGCCGCCGGCGTCCGCGCCGCCCGCGTCGGCGCCCGCGTCACCCTCGGCGCCGGCGTCTCCGCCGTCCGCTCCCGCGTCGCCCTCGGCACCGGCATCCGCGTAGCCCGGGTCGGGCAGGAACGCGCTGACGAGGGCCGATCCGATGACGTAGCCGGCCACCGTTCCGAGGAGGCTGCTGCCGAGCATCGATCCGAAGCTCGGCCCGCCGCGCGCCGCGCCGCCGGCGTTGCCGCCGAACGCACGCTCCATGGTGCCCGGCTGGCGCATCTCGGCGCGGGTCGCCGCACGAGCCAGGGAGTTCGCATCGTCACCGGCGGGCTGCTCGGATCCCTGCTTCAGCTCCTCGTACACCTGGCGGCGCTGCTCGGGCGAGAGCTTGGCGAACGCCTCGGCATGCACCTGCTCTATGGTCTCGGGCGGAGCCGTGCGCAGCAGGTAGCGGTACCGCTCGATGGCGATCTCGTCCTCGCTGCGCTCATCGCGACGCGCTGGAGCGGGCTGCGGGTCGTATCGGTTGTCGTAGTTCCGGTCGTTCGAGGACGAATCCTCACGGCCGAGCAGTCGGTCGAGGAAACCCATGGTCACTTCACCCTTTGTCGTAGACGAACAGGAGCTCACCGTAGCGATGCGTGCTGGGGCGGCACTGAGCGCTCGGTAAGGCCTCACTGTGATGCCAGTGCACGCACAGGACCGTTTCGTACCGTGGAGCGAGTGAGTGCGCAACCCCTTCGACTCGGAACGCCCGCCGCCGAGGCCCCCACCCGGGGCGCGGAGCGCACCGGGCGACGCCTCTCGGCGCTCGACGGCCTCCGCGGGGTGGCCGCCCTGGTCGTGCTGCTCCACCACACCCTCGCCGTCGCGGAACCGCACCTGCGCGCATCCGACGAAGGTACCCGCGCGGCGCTCTGGGGATGGCTGAGCGCGTCGCCGCTCAAGCTCTTCACCGCGGGCGGCGAAGCCGTCGTGCTGTTCTTCGTGCTGAGCGGCCTCGTCGTCGCCCTGCCCGCGCTGCGCGGCGGGTTCAGCTGGGCGGGCTTCCTCGCCTCGCGGTTCGTGCGGATCATGGTTCCGGTCTGGGGCTCCCTCGTCGTCGCCTGCGCACTGGTCGTCGCGATCCCGCGCGATCCCGGCGCGTTCCCCGGAGGGTGGCTGGTCGACAACAACGCGGCGACCCTCGTCGGGTCGGAGCTCGTGGCCGAAGCGACCCTCGGCAAGTACAGCTACGAGATCAACAACGTGCTGTGGTCGCTGCGCTGGGAGATGCTGTTCGCCCTGCTGCTCCCCCTCTTCGTGCTCGGCGCTCGCGCAACGCGACGGGGATGGCTGCCGGCCGGACTTCTCGCGCTGGCGGCGAGCGTCGTGGGTTTCACGGTCGGCGACGGGACGCTGTCCTACCTGCCCGCGTTCTTCATCGGCACGCTGATCGCCGTCCGTCTCGACGACCTGCAGGACTGGGGGCGCCGGGTGTCGGGAACCCGCGCTTTCCGCATCGGCTGGCCGATCGCCCTCGCCGCGTCGCTCCTCGGTTTCATCGCCACCTGGCTCGTCCGGCCGATGCTCGGCGCGGGCGGCATCGCCGAGACCCTTCGCGCCGCGTCGGTCATCTCATCGGCGGTCCTCATCGTGCTCGCCATCGTCGCCGCGCCTGTCGTCCGCGTACTCTCGGGCCGCCTGTGCGCCTGGCTCGGCAAGATCTCGTTCAGCCTCTACCTCGTGCACGTGCCCGTGCTCGTCGCGATCGCCTACCTCCTCGGCGACGAGGACTGGTGGATCGCGGTGCTGCTCGCACCGCCGGCGGGGATCGGTGCCGGCTACCTCTTCTGGCGCTTCGTCGAGCGCCCGAGCCACTCGTTGGCGCGGCGGCTCGGCCGGCTCGTCGGCGGCGCCGTGCGCGAACGCCGCTCGTCACCCGAGCCTCCGGTCAACGCCGTCAGCTCGCGCTAGAGGCCTGACGGCCGCGGCGGATGCGTCGCACCACGAGCCAGACGAGGACGCCCGCGATGGCGGCGTAGACGAGCACATCCAGCACCCACGAGTACTGGTCGATGAGCTCGTACTGGGTGCCGAGCGCTGCGCCGAGGCCGACGAGCAGACCGTTCCAGAGGGCGCTTCCCGCGATGGTGAAGGCGCTGAAGACGAGGAAGCTCATCTTCGCCGCGCCCGCCGGGAGCGAGATGAGGCTCCGGACCCCTGGCAGGAGCCGGCCGAAGAAGACCGCCGACTTGCCGTGACGGTGGAACCAGCCCGACGCCTTCTCGAAGTCCTCGCGATCGACGAGGGGCAGCTTCGCGAGCCACCGGATGCTCCGCTCCTCGCCGACCTTGTAGCCGAGCCAGTAGAGGATCACCGCGCCGAGGTAGGCGCCCAGCGTCGCGCTGATCATGACGAAGACGATGTTCATGTCGCCGCGCTGCGAGAGGAACCCCGCGAGCGGCAGGACGACCTCGCTCGGGATCGGCGGGAAGATCGTCTCGACCAGGGTCAGGATGCCGACCCCGACTTCGCCGAGAGCGGCGATCACGTTGGCGGCGACCCCGACGAGGCCTCCGAGCTCGGTGGCCGAGTCGGATCCGGCGCGGACGAGTGTGGCGGTGGAGGTCCAGGTCACCCGCCCAGATTACGGAGAGGTGTCTGAGAGTCCCCTCGTCTCTTGCCGAACTCCAAGTCTGGCGACCGTAGCGTCGAGGCGAGCGCCGACAGCACGGTCTGCGCCGCGGATGAAAGGGACGAAGAAGAGCATGACGCGTTTCGGCTACACGTTGATGACCGAGCAGAGCGGACCGAAGGAGCTCGTCTCGTACGCCGTCGACGCCGAGCGGATCGGCTTCGACTTCGCGGTCTCGAGCGACCACTACTCCCCCTGGCTCGTCTCGCAGGGGCACGCACCGTACGCGTGGACGCTCCTTGGCGCGGTCGCGCAGGCGACGACCACGATGGACCTCGCGACCTATGTGACCTCGCCGATCCAGCGCTACCACCCCGCCGTCGTCGCGCAGAAGGCGGCGACGCTGTCGCTGCTCTCGGACGGACGGTTCCTGCTCGGGCTCGGCTCCGGCGAGAACCTCAACGAGCACGTCACCGGCGAGGGCTGGCCGCCGATCGATCAGCGCCAGGACATGCTCGAGGAGGCGGCGACGATCATCCGCGAGCTGCTCACCGGCGAGCTGGTGACCTGGGAGGGCTCGTACTTCCGCGTCGACTCGGCGCGCATCTGGGACACCCCGACCGAGCCGCTGCCGATCGGCATCGCGGTGTCGGGCGACAAGTCGCTCGAACGGTTCGCGCCGCTCGCCGACCACCTGATCACCACCGAACCCGACGCCGAGATCATCTCGAAGTGGGACGACCTGAAGGGGTCGACATCGTCACGGAAGATCGGACAGATCCCGATCAGCTGGGGACCCGACCGCGACGAGGCCATCGAGCGCGCCCACGACCAGTTCCGCTGGTTCGGCGGCGGCTGGGCGGTCAACTCCGACCTGCCGACGCCCGCCGGTTTCGCCGGCGCCAGCCAGTTCGTGCGCAAGGAGGATGTGGCGGAGAGCATCCCGTGCGGCCCCGACCTCGACGCGATCGTCGAGTCGGTGAAGAGCTTCTGGGAGGCGGGCTTCACCGACATCGCACTCGTGCAGGTCGGCGACGCGCTGCAGCAGCAGTTCCTCGATGAGGCCGCCGCGCCGCTGCTCGACCTGCTCCGCGACGCGGCGAAGTAACGCATCCGTCGCGACGCAGACAGACGATGCCCGCGGCTCACGCCGCGGGCATCGCGCCGTCGAGCGGGCCTCAGGCCGACTCGGTGCGCCCGGTCTTCTCCTGGAGGCGCTCGATGTGCTCGGAGGCCTCGGCCTTGGTGATGTCGGCGGGGATCTCTTCGCCCGCTTCACGCGCGAGGGTGTCGAGGTAGCTCTTCTGCGCGCCCGTGATGGGTTCGTCGCCGGTCACCCAGTCGGACGGGTCCTTCGAGGCGGTCGAGGAGTCGTCGCCGCGGGCTCCGAGCATCTCGGGTTCGTCGTGTGATTCGCTGCTGGTCGTCATGGCGCTGACGGTACGCCCACCGTCCGACAGCATCCTCCAAGGCTGCAGGAGCCCGGGCACCGCAGGATGGTGGGGTGACGACGCGCCTGCTGCTCCTCTCGGACACCCACCTGCCGAAGCGAGCGAAGGACCTGCCCGCCGAGGTGTGGGACGCCGTCGACCGCGCGGACGTCGTCGTGCATGCGGGCGACTGGGTCGACGAGGCGACCCTCGACCACCTGCACGCCCGCTCGACGCAGCTGCTGGCGTGCTACGGCAACAACGACGGCGACGACCTGCGCGCGCGGCTGCCCGAGGTGGCGCGCGCGAAAATCGACGGGGTCCGACTGGCGGTCGTGCACGAGACCGGCTCGGCGCAGGGTCGGGAGAAGCGCATCGACGAGGGCTTCCCCGACACCGACCTCGTGGTCTTCGGACACAGCCACATCCCGTGGGATTCGACCACTCCGCGCGGTGTCCGCCTCCTCAATCCGGGCTCCCCCACCGACCGTCGCCGACAGCCGTTCTGCACCTACATGTCGGTCGTACTCGACGACGGTCGCGTCGGCGAAGTGGAACTGCATCGGATCGTCCGCTCCGGCCCGGTGTCGGAGGTCAGCACGTAGTATCGACGGCGTGGAATGGATGATCTTCGGCGCCGCCGCCATCGCAGCCGTCGTCGCCATGACGATCGCCACCCGCAACAGCGGGCGTCCCACTCGCGGCTCAGGATCCATCGGCAGCGGTGTCCTCGGCGGCGTCGACGAGGTGTTCGCCCCCACGAAGCACGAGGCGCGTCTCGAGAACGACCGGCAGACCTCCATGCCCGCTCCCGCCCCGGCCCCCGGCGACGGCGACAGGGGCATCTTCGAGGGCCGCATCCGCATCCGCGTCGCCGACACAGACCACACCCGCTGACGCCGTCCGCTCGCTGAGGAGGCCCGCCAGGGCCGTCCCTAAGCGCGGAACTTCGCTTCGACGACAACCGCCCGCCCGTTGAGCGAAGCGATACGAAGGCCGACCATGGCGATGCTTTTCCCCTGCTCGCTGAGGAGGCCCGCCAGGGCCGTCGCGAAGCGCGGGACCCTCGGGATGCGCTCATGTTCAGGTCCCTCCAGTGTCGGTGGTTGCTGGTTGAGTCGGTGTATGGACGAAGAGCAGTCGCCGGCCGAAGCGCCGATGTCGGCTGCGCGGCTGCTGGTCGAGCGCATCGCCGAACGGCAGGCCATCGCCCGCGTCTATCAGGCGGAGCAGCTGGAATACATCGACGCGCTACGCCTCCAGTTCGGCCGGGACTTCGGCGCCGACTGGTACGACCCTGACTCGCTCGAGTGGCGTGAGCTCCGGGCGGAAGTCGCCGCGGTGCTGCAGGTGCACGAGCGCACCGCGCAGTCGATGCTCGATCTCGCCCGCTCCCTTGTGCAGGTCTTCCCGACCACGCTGAGTCGGATGCGGCAGGCGGAGTTCTCCGACCGGCACGCCCGGGTTCTCGTCGAACACTCTCACGGCCTCGCCGCTGAGCTGGTCGGCGAGTATGAGGCGCGTCTGCTCGAGTCTGTCGATCTGCCGGTGTCGCGGTTCGATCGGATGGCGCGGAAGATCCGCGCCGACTTGCAGCCCGAGGAGCTGATCGAGGAGCACCGCGAGGCACTCATGGAGCGGCGGACCGCGGTCGAACCGGCCGGGGCCGGGATGGCCTGGTACGGCGCGTACATGTCCGCCGAATACGTCATCGGTGCCGCCGCGTCGGTGACCGGGCTCGCGAAGGGCTTGATGGTCGAAGGGGAGACCCGCACCCTGCAGCAGATCGAAGCGGATGTGTTCCGTGACTTGCTCATCGACGCCGGCGGTGTCACCGCACCGGCGGTCGAGGGGGAGCCGGTGCAGTCCACCCCGGCGGCGCGGCGAGGCATCAACCCGCAGGTGTCGACCACCGTGCCGGTACTGACGGCGATGGGCCGGTCGGACGAGCCGGGCCAGCTTGAGGGCTACGGGCCGATCGACGCCGAGACCGCCCGCCGCGTCGCCGGGGAAGCGTCCGGGTGGATTCGGATCCTCACCGATCCGGAGGATGGGGCGATCACTTCGTTCGGGCGGACCACCTATAAGGTCCCGAAGCAGTTGCGGCGGTACCTGCAGGCGCGGGATGAGGTGTGCCGGTTCGTGGGCTGCACCCGGCCGGTCGAGCATTGCGATGTCGATCACACGAAGCCGTGGGCGGAGGACGGCGAGACGGTCGCCGCGAACCTCGCGCATCTGTGCAAGGGCCACCACATGGTGAAAGGCCGCAAACGGTGGCGGGTGAGCGCCTCACCGGGCGGCACCCTGACCTGGACCTCGCCGACGGGGCGCATGTACACGACGAAACCGGCCCGCACCTTCGCCCCACCCGGCCGCACTATCCCGGGCGCACCACCACTGGTGATGAAAGCCTGGCTCCCCGACGACGCCCCGTTCTGAACCCCGGTCGTCGAGTAGCGACGAAGGAGCGTATCGAGACGGGTCGAGTAAGCGAAGCGCACCGAGACCATGGCGCTGGTGCTCTCGATACGCTCGTTCCTCGCTACTCGAGCCTGGGCCCACCGCGCACGCTTGCGCGGGGGACTCGATCCGGGCCTGGCGGCCCTACTCGACGACCGGATGGTACTCGTGCCCTCCGTATCGCTGCGCTCAACGGGCGGGCCCCAACCCGGTCGTCGAGTAGCGACGAAGGAGCGTATCGAGACGGGTCGAGTAAGCGCAGCGCATCGAGACCATGGGCGCCGTGCTCTCGATGCGCTCGTTCCTCGCTTACTCGAGCCGCCTCGATACGGGCCTGGCGGCCCTACTCGACGACCGGGATGTCGGTACCGGCCTTCGTATCGCTTCGCCCAACAGGCGGGCTTCACCTCGGTCGTCGAGTAGCGACGAAGGAGCGTATCGAGACGGGTCGAGTAAGCGAAGCGCATCGAGACCGTGGCGTCAACGTCCGGAACTGCGCTCTCGATAGGGCGCTGGCGCGCCTACTCGACGACCGGGATGCGCCTGGCCCCTTCGTATCGCTTCGCTCAACGGGCGGGCTTTGACCCGGTCGTCGAGTAAGCGCAGCGCATCGAGACCACAGCGCAGTGCTCTCGATACGCACGTTCCTCGCTACTCGAGCCGTCTCGATACGGCGCTGGCGCGCCTACTCGACGACCGGGTGAGGCCTAAGCGCTTGGCGAGTGGACGCGAACGCCCTCGGCGTTACTCCGCGGTGACGAAGTCGATGAGTTGTTCCACCCGGCCGAGGAGGGCCGGTTCGAGGTCGGCGTAGGTGTCGACTCGGGAGAGGATGCGCTGCCAGGCACGGGCGATGTCGGCCTGCTCGGCGTGCGGCCAACGGAACGCCTCGCAGATGCCGTGCTTCCACTCGGTCCCCTTCGGGATCACCGGCCACGCCTTCAGCCCCAGCCGGGCCGGCTTCACGGACTGCCAGATGTCGATGTACGGATGCCCGACGACGAGCACATCCGCCCCCCACGGGCCCTTCGCGACCTTCTCGGCGATCCGGCTCTCCTTCGACCCCGGCACCAGGTGATCGACGAGCACACCCACCCGGCGGCCCGCACGCGGCTTGAACTGCGCGAGCAGCTCCTCCAGGTGGTCGACCCCTTCGAGGTATTCGACGACGACGCCGTCGACGCGCAGGTCGTGTCCCCACACCTTCTCGACGAGCTCGGCGTCGTGCCGCCCCTCGACGAAGATGCGGCTCGCGCGGGCGACCCGGGCCTTCGCATCGGTCACCGCGATCGACCCGGAGGCGCTCACCATCCGCCCGCCCTTCGGCTTCAGCGCGGCAGGAGCCTTGAGCACCACCGGCTTCCCCTCGAGCAGGAAGCCCGGGCCGAGGGGGAAGAGGCGCACCTTGCCGCGGCGGTCCTCGAGACGCACCATGCGTCCCTCGATCCCGACCACGGCGCCGCAGAACCCGTCGCCCGCCAGCTCGACGACGAGGTCGTTCGCGGCCTCGACGATCGCGGGCGGTGCCGCCTTCGGCTTACGCCAGTCGGTGGCGAGGACGTCATTGCCGTATCGGTCGAATTCCACCGATCGA
This sequence comes from Herbiconiux sp. L3-i23, assembly GCF_023734115.1. Taxonomy (NCBI): domain Bacteria; kingdom Bacillati; phylum Actinomycetota; class Actinomycetes; order Micrococcales; family Microbacteriaceae; genus Herbiconiux; species Herbiconiux sp. L3-i23. The sequence goes on along the minus strand of NZ_AP025737.1, from coordinate 785,992 downwards.
GGCTAACTTCGCCGTGCTCGCACGTGGCACCGCCCCGGCGGTGTGTTGCCGCCTCGGATCACGCGAACCGTCGCGCGAGAACCGTCCGTTCGAGTGCTCCCCACACCGCCGACACCGCGATGTAGATCGCCGCGGCGAAGGGGACGAACGCGGCGGCGACGATCGACAGGTACGGCGTGAAGCGCAGAGCCGTCATCAGCCCCGCCGGCACTCCGGCACCCCGGGCACCGCGACCGCCGCGGGGGCGAGCGCCGCCTGTCGCCGCATCAGCGCCCGACTGAGTTCGGCGGAGAGAACGAGCAGCGCGAGGATCACGAGCCCCGCCACGACCGCCGATCACGGATCGGCCGCCACGAGGAGCGAGTGCGGGAGGGACATCCCGAGCGGCACGCCGGCGACGGAATGGGCGAGCAGGTCGTTCGCGTGCGCGCCGATGTCCGTCCGGGTGAACAACGCGTAGACGACGGCGACGACCGGGATCTGCGCGACGAGCGGGAGGCAGCCGGACAACGGCGATGCCCCCTCGCGCCGGTAGAGGTCCGCGAGCTCCTGCTGGAGCTTCTCGGGCTTCTTCGCGAAGCGGGCGCGGAGGTCGGCGATCTGGGGACCGATGCGGCGTGCTGCCGCCGCGGAGCGGGCGGAGGCGATGCCCGCGGGCAGCAGCGCGAGCCGCACCAGCATGGTGGTGACGGCGATCGCCGCGGCTGCCGATGACGTCCCGGCGAAGGGAGCGAGCAGATCGGCGAGCGCCGCGACCGCCGAGTAGGCGACGTCGAGCACCGCAGCGATGGGCGGGAAGGTGAACGGGTCCATGAGAGAAGTCCTTGGAAGTCGGAGAGAGGGAAGGGTCGTCGCGGCGACCGCGCAGCTCTCCTGACGTCACTTCGGACAGGGCCTCACACGGTCGCGGGCATGCTCCCCGGCGCTCGGGGCAGACGTCTGCCCGGCGCATCCGGCCGATGCTGCACCGCGGGTTCCTCGCTGTCGCCGCGCCCGGGCCGCCCGGCGCGGACGACCACCGGCGGCAGCGCGCGCTGCGCAGCGCGGGCGGCGGCGCGCAGAACGGCGACCGTCGCGATCCCGAGGCCCGCGAGCGCAGCGCCGACGACGATCAGCGCGAGCCCCGCACCGCCGTGCGCGGCGAGTTCCTCCGCGAGACGCAGGAGGGCGGGGATCGAAGTCACGAACAGCAGTGTCGCAGACTCGGACAGAATGGCGGCATGCCGATCTCGCTGCACCCCGCCCCGTGGGACGACGTCGATGCCGCTGCGCTGCGCGCCGCGCAGCGCGCCGAGCTCGACTCCCGCTACGGCCGCTCCGACCACGAGCCCGGCACTGCGCCGTCGGCGGCCGACATCGACTTCTTCCTCGTCGCCCGCGTGGACGACGGAGCGGCCGCCGGCTGCGGCGGGCTCCGTCGGCTCGACGAGACGAGCGCGGAGATCAAACGCATGTACGTGCGCCCCGAGAACCGCGGCTCCGGGGTCTCGACGGCGATCCTCCGCGAGCTCGAAGCCGAGGCGCTGCGCCGCGGCTGGAGCACCCTGCGACTCGAGACCGGCACGGAACAGCCCGACGCGATCCGGTTCTACGAGCGCGAGGGGTACAGGTCGATCGATCCGTTCGGCTCCTACATCGGCTCACCGATCTCGGTCTGCTACGAACGGGGGCTCGGTGCGCCCGGGGAACCCACGGGTCGAGCGGAGCGGACGCACATCCCGCGCGCTTAGCGTGGCGGGCATGACTCACGGGAACGCAGAGGATCTCCAGGCAGACCATTCGAACGAGGAGGGCGTCGAACAGCACGCCGAGAAGGACCTCGACGAGAAGGACGTCGCCTACTCCCCCGCCAGCGAGACCGAGACGGCCGCCAAGCAGGCGTCGTCCGGCGCCGGGGCCGACGCTCCCGCGACCCACAGCGACGTCGACGACGAGAGGGTGAAGACCCTGCCCGGCACCGGCGGACCCGACGATGTCGGCGAGATCGAGGTCGACCCTGACGACCTCGACCTCGGCGGATCCGAGTTCCCGGGGCACGCGCGCTCGAACTGACCCGCGACCGCCGTTCATCGCAAGGGCGAGCGCTCAGGCGGGCAGCAGCATCGCGTCGCCGAGCAGTCGGCGGACCTTCGGCAGCAGCTCGGCGGCGAGCTCGGCCTCGTCGACCTCGAGCAGGTCGGCGAGCGCCGCGACGATCTGGCCGACGCTGAGCTCGCCGTCGCAGGCGCCGACGAAGCCGGCGAGGGCGGTGTCGAGCGGCATCGTCCGCCCGAATCCGCCGCCCTGGCGCAGATCCATCGCGGCGGGATGCTCGTCGCCCGGCCACAGGTGCCGCTGCTCGGTGACGTCGGGCGCGACCTGCAGGCGCGCGTGCCGCAACTCGCCGTCATCGCGAGCCGCCTGCCAGTCGTGCCCGTCGAGGCTCGCGCCGAGGTGAGCGCCGAGACCTGTGGGATTGGCTCCGAGCGCGTCGGGAAGCACCTCGTATCGACGCAGCGTGACCCCGTGACCGTCGGATGGGCGGCGCAGCAGCAGGTAGCCGAACCCGACCGCGGTCACGCCCCGCTCCTCGAAGTCGTCGAGCCACGCCTCGAGCAGGCCGTCGTAGCGGGGATCACCGGGCCTCGTGCCCCCGTCGCGGATCCAGGTCTCGGCGTACTGCGCCGGGTCCTGCCGCTCGCGCTCGATCACCCAGGCGTCGAGCCCTGCCTCGTCGACGAAGCGACGCACGCGGTCGAGGCCCTGCTCGCGACCGCGGTACTCCCAGTTGCCGAGCAGCTGGGCGATTCCGCCCGGCTCGAGCACGTCGGGCAATCCGCGGATCACGGCTTCGACGATGCCGTCGCCGACCATGCCGCCGTCGCGGTACTCGTAGGCGGGGATGCCGCCGACCCGCGGGGTGATAACGAACGGCGGGTTCGAGATCACCCGGTCGAAGCGCTCCCCCGCGACCGGCGCGAACAGATCGCCGACCCGGACGTCGAGCGCGACCTTGTTCAGTCCGCCCGTGAGCCGGGCGAGCCCCGCCGCACGTTCGGAGATGTCGGTCGCGACCACGTCGTCCGCGTAACGGGAGGCGTGCAGGGCCTGGATCCCGGAGCCGGTCCCGAGATCGAGCACCCGTCTCGCCGGACGCGGAAGCTGGAGCCCGGCGAGCGTCAACGATGCACCGCCCACGCCGAGCACGTGCGCCTCGGGCAGTTCGCGACCGAGGGCGATCTCGCCGAGGTCGGAGGCGATCCACCATGTGCCGGCGCCCTCGCCGTCGATGAACGCATACGGGCGCAGGTCGAGCCGCGGGTGAGCCACGGCATGGTCGACCGCGACGAGGCCGAGGGCGACCGCACCGTCCAGCCCGAGAGACGGCAGCGCCGCACGCGCGGCCTGCTCGCCCACCGGCAGCCCGAGCACGAAGAGCCGGGCGAGAGTCGCGAGCGGTGTCGGTTCGCTGCGGTCGAGCACGCGGCGGGCGGGAATGCGGTTGCCCCGGGCGAGTGCCGCATCGGCATCGTCCCCCCACAGTGCGCGGATGGCGTCGACGTCGAAGCCCGCGCTCTCGAGATCCGCGCGCAGCGCATCGACGGAATGACTCATCGGGGTGTCCTCTCGGTGGGCGACGCTCGTACCCACCCGTCGATTCTTCCCGATGTCCGATGTCACGATCCCGGTGTCCGCTGATGACGGGTGAGCGGGGCGGGATGTGCGCGGCGAGCCGCTCATGGTTTGCTTGTGGGATGCCGAGCGAGCCCCGCACCAGGTCGCACCGCGAGGCGTACGCCTCCTCCCGTGGGCTCGACCGTGTCGTGTTCTTCACCGACGCCATCGCCGCGATCGCGATCACGCTGCTGATCCTGCCGCTCGTCGACCTCGTCCCCGAGTCGGCGAGCGACGGACGATCCCCCGCCGAGTTCTTCGCCGACAACTGGCCCGAGGTGTTCGGGTTCGGGATCAGCTTCCTCGTGATCTCGCGGCTCTGGTACGCCCACCACCAGCTCTTCGAACACGTCCGGGCGTACACCGGCCGGCTCGCCCTGCTGAGTGTCGCGTGGGCGTTCACCATCGTGGTCCTGCCCCTGCCGACGGCGATGACGGCCGAATTCGAGCCGTCGCACTTCACGGTGGGGTTCTACATCGGCACGATGCTGCTGAGCAGTGCGCTGCTCACGATCATGACTTTCCTGATCCACCGCAACAGCGACATCGAGGCGCCCGAGAACCCCGTGACGAGGCGGGTGCTCATCGGCAGCGTCACGATCACGTCCCTGTTCGCGCTCGCCCTGCTGATCGGCGTGCTCGCGACCGACGTCAACTACTGGTCGCTCTTCGTGCTGCTGCTCGCCGGGCCCGTCGGCTCGCTCCTCGAACGGCTTCTTCCCGGGCAGCGCGACGTAGGCTGAGCGGCGACGATGCGACCCCTCACCGAATCCGAGATCCGAAGCTCCTTCGTGAACGCGACGCAGGGCGAAGCGAACAGGGCCACGCTCCCCGGCCTGCACGAGGTGCTCTGGGACGAGCGCGAATACCTCGGCTGGCGCGACCCGCGAGCACTGCAGCGCGGCTACATCGTGCAGTGGCGCGACGAGCGAGCGGTCGGCATGGTGCTGCGTGCCGCCGAATCGCCGATGCGGGGCGGGTTCGCCGCCATGTGCTCGCTCTGCCACACCCCGCAGCCCGCCAACCAGGTGTCGCTGTTCTCGGCGCCGCGCGCGGGCGACGCCGGACGCGAGGGCAACACCGTCGGCACCTACATCTGCGCCGACCTCGCCTGCTCGTTGACGATCAGACGGGTACCGCCGAAGCAGGACATGCAGCCCGATCCGGCCGAGATCGTGGAGCGCCGCATCAGCACCCTGCGCACTCGCCTCGCCGCGTTCACCTCCTCCGTGCTCGCGGTCTGAGCGCGGCCGGCCTCGCGCTCAGCGCTTCGCGGCGCCGCCCTCGACGAGGTAGGCGAGGCGATGCAGCGTCTCGCGGTTGCGCAGACGCAGGCCGAGGTCGCGGATCACCTTCGGCACCAGACGTCCGGGCCCCTCCGCGGCGTCCTCGTCGATGCGGACGACGCAACCGGCGCCCCTCGCCTGGACGCGGATCACGACCCGTGCCTCGCCGATCGGCCACCCCCTCGCCTGCAGCACCGCTCGGCGCGGCGGATCCCACTCGAGCATCTCGGTGTTGTCGTCGAGCAGGACCGGCCAGGTCCCGAACGAGTGGTGCAGCTTCGCACCCTCGGACGGCCACGACTCGTCGACGTCGCGCATCCGCGAGGCCCCGACCACCCAGTTCGGGTAGAGCCAGCCGTCGCCGAGCACGACGAACACCGCTTCCGGTGCGGCGTCGATGTATGCGGTGTTGGTCGCCACGGATCAGCTCCTCTCCGGCGCCAGCGACGGCGCTGTGGTCATCCCGAACTCGTCCCGCAGTGCGGTCAGGGCCGCGTGCCAGCCGGCCATCCCGTGCACGCCCGGCCCGGGTGAGGCCGAGGCCGATGCGAGGTACACGCCTTTCGCCGGCGTCCTCCACGGCGTCCACGACACCACGGGACGCGCGAGCAACTGACCGAAGTCACCCGCCCCCGAGGCGATGTCGCCGTCGACGTAGTTGGGGTTGTACACCTCGATGTCCGCCGCGCTACTGCTCGTCGAGGCGAGGATCGTGTCGCGGAACCCGGGCGCGAAACGTTCGACCTGGCGGATGATCGCCTCGGTGGGGTCTGCGGTCGATCCGGCGGGCACGTGGGTGTAGGCCCAGAGCACGTGCCGGCCCTCGGGAGCACGCGTCGGATCGAAGGCGGTCGGTTGCGAGGCGAGCACGTAGGGGTCGACGGGGTGGCGTCCCCTCGCGACGTCGCGCTCGCTACGTGCGAGTTCGGCACGGGTGCCGCCGATGTGGAAGGTGCCGGCCCCGGCGAGCTCGGGCCGACGCCACGGCACCGGATCGGATAGGGCGAAGTCGACCTTGGCGGCCGCGTTGCCGAAGCGGACACGACGGATGCGGTCGGCGTACCGCGTCGGGAACCGGCGTCGCGCGATGCGGACCATGCCGCGGGCGCTGGTGTCGAAGAGGGCCACCCGGTGCCGCGGCAGTTCGTCGATGGCCGTCACCTCGGTGCTCGTCTCGATGCGGCCGCCGTGGGCGAGGAGGTCGGCGGCGAGCGCGTCGACGATGCTGCGGCTGCCGCCGATCGGGATCGGCCATCCCTCGCCGTGCGCGTAGGTCGCGAGCGCGAGCCCGGTGGCCGCCGAGCCGAGAGTCGGCATCGGTTGCACCGCGTGGGTCATGACGCCCGACAGCAGGGCCGGAGCGATGTCCTCCCGCCACCGGAGGTTCCAGGCGGGGCTGCCCTGCTCGAGGGCGCGCAGTCCGAACAGCGCGGTGACGATCGGATGCTCGACCGCGCGCACCAGCGCGCTGCCGGTCACCTCGGCGAGCGCCTGCTGACGCGCGACGAGCGGGGCGAAGATGCTCCGCCACGCTGCCCCGTCGCGTCCGAGCGCCTCGGCCGTCGCATCGATGTCGCGATAGGCGAGACCGGCCCTGCCCCCGTCGAGCGGCTGAGCGTAGGAGAGCTCGGGCACGACGAACGGGATTCGCTCGCTCAGGCCGAACTGCTGGAAGAACGGCGACGCGAACGCCATCGGATGCACGGCGGAACAGACGTCGTGCAGGAAGCCCGGCAGCGTCGTCTCGGCGGTGCGCGCCCCGCCGCCGATGACGGGACCGCGCTCGAAGACCGTCACACCGAGCCCGGCGCGAGCGAGGGTCACCGCGGCGGCCAAGCCGTTGGGCCCGGCCCCGACGATGACCGCGTCCGTTCCGCTCACGCCTCCGAGTCTGGCATTCCCCACCCGGACGTTCTCCGAACGGTCAGGATCCGCTCAGCCGGCGTCCGGTCGCCGCGCTCCGGTGTCGACGACCGAGAGCACGTTGCCCGCCGGGTCCAGGAACCAGGCGATGTCGGGGCCGGTGTCGGGACCGCCGCGGACGATCCCCTTCTCGTCGGTCGGCGGCGCACCGTCGCCGCCGTCGTAGATCTTCGTCTTCACTCCCTGCGCATTGAGCGAGTCGACCGCTTCGTCGATGTCGTCGACCTCGAAGTTGAGCACGGTGAAGGTGGCCGCCTGGTGGTCGTCCTTCGGGTAGACGAAGGCTGCTCCGCCGCCGGGGAGTCGGAGCCCGAAGCCGCCCATCTGCGGCTCGACCTCGAGCCCCAGCACGTCGCGGTAGAAGGCCATCGACTCGTCGATCTTGTTGGAAGAGAAGCTGCTGAACGTGGAAGCTGCGGAAAGCATGAAAAGATCTCCCGTCTGTGATCAGTCACCGATCGCATGATGTTTACACTGTCAACAGCAGGCTACGCGCTCTGCGCACCTCGCGCACGCGCCGAAGGGGTCTCGTCTCGTGAGTGAAGCAGCTCCACGAAGCACCTATCGCCACGGCGATCTCCGGCAGGCCCTGCTCACCGAAGGGATCGCGCTCGCTCGGGAAGGCGGCCCCGATGCCGTGGTCCTCCGCGAGGCGACCCGTCGGGTAGGAGTGTCGCCGAACGCCGCCTACCGTCACTTCGCGGACCGCGCCGCCCTGCTCGACGCCGTCTCCGCCTCGGCGCAGGGGCTCGCCGCCGATCGCATCGAGGCCGACTGGGCCCTCGTCGACGACGCCGACCCGGCGCTCGCCGCGCGAGCGCACCTCCGGGCCGTCGGCACCGGATACATCGGCTTCGCCCGTGAGGAACCCGGGCTCTTCCGCGCCGCGTTCTCGGTGCCGCACGACCTGCGCGAGGCCTTCTCGCCCGACAAGGCCGGCGCGGCGGGGCGCACCCCGTTCCAGCTCGTGGCCCGCGCACTCGACGAATTGGAGGAGGCCGGTGTCGTCTCCCCCGAGCGGCGCCGCAACGGCGAGTTCCTCGCCTGGTCGGCCGTGCACGGCCTCGCGATGCTCGTCATTGACGGCCCGTTGCGCGGACTCACCGCCGAGATGATCGACGACGCGGAGCGCCGCCTGCTCGACATGGTCGACCGGGGCCTCTGACGCGTCAGGACTGCGCACCTCCGGGTGGCGGCGGCTCCCCTGCGTCCGTCCCCGTGTCTGTCATGGATGTCGCCTTCGATGGCGCCCGATCGAGCGGGTTGCGGATCTCGTCCTGCGGCAGCCGTGCGATGAGAATGGTCGCGACGGCCAGCACGGTCGGCACCAGCGCGGCGACGACGAAGGTGACGGGCACCCCGATCGCCTCGCCGACGGGCCCGGCGAGCGCCATCGACACCGGCATCAAGGCGATGGAGACGAAGAAGTCGAGGCTCGACACGCGGCCGAGCATCGCGGCCGGCACCCGACGCTGCAGCAGCGTGCCCCAGATCACCGACGCGGCCTGGAAGGTGAATCCGGTGATGAATACGGCGACGGCCATCAGCCAGAGCTGATCGGTGTAGCCGATCACGACGAGAGGGATGCAGCCCGCTCCCCACAGCAGGTTCATCAGGGTGAGGTAGCGCCGCGGCAGCGGAAGAGACGCCACCACGATGGAGCCGATCGCACCACCGATGCCGAAGCAGGCGAGCACCAGCGCGAAGGCGCCGGCCCCGCCGCCGGTCTGGTCGCGGACGGCGAAGGGCAGCAGCACCTCGATCGGCCCCATCACGACGAGGATCATGAGACAGGCGAAGATCAAGGTGGCGAACAGCCAGGACGTCTTCACCATGTAACGGAAGCCCTCGCCGATGTCGAGGAAGGTCGCCCGCAACGGATGCATCGCGGTCTCGGACTTCTCCCGCCGCACCGGCGTCGTCGCCATCGACGCGAGCACCACGGCGGCGAGCACCTGCGAGCCCGCGATCACGCAGAGGGCGACGCCCGGCGGGGCGAAGGCGAGCAGGGCACCGGCGAGAGCCGGCCCGCCCGCCTGCATGATCGTCGGCCGCAGCACGCCCTCGACGCCGTTCGCGGCGAGCAGCTGCTCGGCGGGGAGCAGGCTCGGGAGCCACGCCGAGTAGGCCGGGTAGAAGAACCCTTCGGTGACGCCGTACACGAACGCGACCACGGCGAGGTGCCACACCTCGAGAGTGCCCGAGAGCGAGAGCCCCGCCGCGGTGCCGATCGCTGTCGCCTTGACGGCTTCGACGGCGACGAGGATGTACTTCTGCGGGATCCGGTCGGCGAGGGCGCCACCGAAGAGCACCGTGACGACCATGCCGACCGCGCTCGCGGTCGCGACGATCGACAGGTCGACCGGGCCGCCGCCGAGCGCGATGACCTGCCACACGAGCGCGACGACCCACACGCCGGCACCGAGGAGCGACAGGGTCAGCCCGAGCACCAGGCGCCGATACTGAGCGATCGTGAAGGGCTGCAGGGCGCTGGGAAGTCTCGATTCGAGCACCGGCGCCCCTTCCCTCGCATCGCGCGACCCGTGCGACGTCAGTCCATTGTGCCCGGCAACCTCCGACAACGGAGGGGATGTCGAAGCGGACAGGATCCGTCCTCTTCAGTGGATACCGTCCGCTCAACGAAGGGACACCATCATGGATTACAAGATCGAACTCGTCTCCATCCCGGTCACCGATGTCGACCGCGCTCGGGACTTCTACGTCAACAAGGCGGGCTTCGTGCTCGACCACGACAGCACCGTGAACGACGATCTGCGTTTCGTGCAGCTCACCCCGCCGGGTTCCGCCTGCTCGATCGTCCTCGGCCGGGGTGTCTCGGAGATGGCGCCCGGCACCCAGCTCGGAGTGCAGATGGTCGTCGCCGACATCGAAGAGGCGCAGCGCGAGCTGCGCGGGCGCGGCCTCGACATCGGCGACATCGACGAGCAGCAGTGGGGACGCTTCCTCTACTTCGCCGACCCCGACGGCAACACGTGGGCGTTGCAGCAGCTGCCCGACTACGCCTCCGCCGAGTGGCAGGAGGCGCAGAAGGAGCTCATCGACAACCGGCCTCAGGCCTCCGGCTGAGCCGCCGCCCGCTCGATGACGAGCTCGCGCACGCGCGCCGCGTCGGCCTGACCCTTCATCGCCTTCATGACGGCGCCGATCACAGCGCCGGCGGCCTGGACCTTACCGTCGCGGATCTTGCCGAGCACGTCGGGCTGGGCGGCGAGGGCCTCGTCGATCGCGGCGATCAGCGCGGTGTCGTCGGACACGACGGCGAGGCCGCGAGCCTTCACCACCTCGTCGGGTGAGCCCTCGCCGGCGATGACGCCTTCGAGCACCTGACGAGCCAGCCGGTCGGTCAGTTCTCCGGTCTCGACTAGCGCGATGAGTTCGCTGACGTGCAGCGGGGTCACCAGGGTGCCCGCCTCGACGCCGCGCGCGTTCGCGACGCGGAGGATCTCGCCGAGCCACCACTTGCGGGCCTGCGCGGGCGCGGCCCCGGCGGCGACCGTCTGCTCGAGCTCGACCAGGACGTTCGCGTTGATGATGTCCTGGAATTCTGAATCGGTGAAGCCGTACTCGCTCTTCAAGCGGCGACGGAAGACCGCGGGCGACTCGGGCAGCGCGGCGCGCAGCTCGGCGATCAGCTCCTTCGACGGCACGACCGGCAGCAGGTCGGGCTCGGGGAAGTACCGGTAGTCGTCGGCGTCCGACTTCGGGCGCCCGGGACTCGTCGTGCCGGTGTCCTCGTGCCAGTGGCGGGTCTCCTGCAGGATCGAGCCGCCCTTCTCGAGGATGGCCGCCTGGCGCTGGATCTCGTACCGGACCGCGCGTTCGACGCTGCGCATCGAGTTGACGTTCTTGGTCTCGGTGCGGGTGCCGAGCTTCTCCTGTCCGCGGGGGCGCAGCGAGACGTTCGCGTCGCAGCGCAGGTTGCCGCGCTCCATGCGCGCCTCCGAGACGCCGAGCGAGCGGACGATGTCGCGGATCGTCGCGACGTAGGCCCGCGCGAGCTCGGGCGCGCGCTTCTCCGCTCCGAAGATCGGCTTCGTCACGATCTCGACGAGCGGCACTCCGGCACGGTTGTAGTCGACGAGCGAGTACTCGGCGCCCTGGATGCGTCCGGTCGAGCCGCCCATGTGGGTGAGCTTGCCGGCGTCCTCCTCCATGTGCGCGCGCTCGATCGGCACGGTCACCACGGTGCCGTCGTCGAGCTCGACCTCGACCTGCCCCTCGAAGGCGATGGGCTCGTCGTACTGCGAGATCTGGTAGTTCTTCGCGAGGTCGGGGTAGAAGTAGTTCTTGCGGGCGAACCGGCTCGACGGCGCGATGGTGCAGCCGAGCGCGAGGCCCAGCGAGATGGAGTAGCGGACCGCCTGCTCATTCACGACCGGAAGCGATCCGGGGAGGCCGAGGTCGACGGTGGCGACCATGGTGTTGGGTGCCGCGGACGCTCCCGACGACCCCGCCGCAGCGGGGTTCGGCGCCGGGGAGAACATCTTCGTCGCGGTTCCGAGCTCGACGTGCACCTCGAAGCCGAGCACCGGCTCGTACTTCTCGAGGGCGAGGTCGAAGTCGAGCAACTCGTCGGTGGCCATCAGAGAGTTCCTCCCTCGGGCTCGGTCCCGAAACCGGGAGCCGGCGAAGCGTGGTCGGGGATGCGCCCGAGCGGGGCGTGCGCCGCGCCCTGCGCGGGCAGCAGGTCGAGGAGCGGTCGCGTCCAGGTGTCGTTCAGGATCGCTTCGAGGGTCGCGCCGAACCGGTAGAGGCGCGCGTCCTCACGGGCAGGAGCCATCACCTGCAGCCCGACGGGCAGGCCGTCCTCGGGGGCGAGCCCGATCGGCAGGCCCATGCCCGGGATGCCCGCGAGATTGGCGGGGATCGTCGTGATGTCGTTGAGGTACATCGCGAGCGGATCGTCGATCTTCTCCCCGAACCGGAACGCGGTCGTCGGGGCCGACGGTGAGACCAGCAGGTCGACCTTCTCGAACGCGGCGTCGAAGTCGCGCTGGATGAGGGTGCGCACCTTCTGGGCGCTGCCGTAGTAGGCGTCGTAGTAGCCGGCCGACAGCGCGTAGGTGCCGAGGATGATGCGGCGCTTCACCTCGGGACCGAAGCCCGCTTCTCGGCTGGCCGCCATGACCTGCTCGACGGTGCCGCCGCCCTCGGGGTTCACCCGCAGGCCGAAGCGCACCGAGTCGAACTTGGCGAGGTTGCTGGAGGCCTCGGCGGGGAGGATCAGGTAGTACGCGGCGATCGCGTACTCGAAGTTGGGGGCGCTGACCTCGACGATCTCGGCGCCCGCCTGCTCCAGCAGGGTGAGCGCCTCGGTGAAGCGCTGGGTGACGCCCGCCTGGAAGCCGTCGCCGCCGAGCTCCTTGACGACGCCGATGCGCAGGCCCGACAGCGCCAGGTTCTCGGCGCCGGCGCGGGCCGCGTCGGCGAACGAGGGCCAGAGCTGGTCGAGCGAGGTGGAGTCGTGCGGGTCGTGGCCGCCTATGATGTCGTGCAGCAGCGCCGCGTCGAGCACGGTGCGGCTGACGGGGCCGACCTGGTCGAGCGACGAGGCGAGCGCGATCGCGCCGTAGCGCGAGACGCCGCCGTAGGTCGGCTTGACGCCGACCGTGCCGGTGACGGCGGCGGGCTGACGGATCGATCCGCCGGTGTCGCTGCCGAGCGCGAACGGCGCCTCGAACGCGGCGACGGCCGCGGCGGAGCCGCCGCCCGAACCGCCGGGGATGCGGGAGTGGTCCCACGGGTTGCGGGTCGGACCGTATGCCGAGTACTCGGTCGAGGACCCCATGGCGAACTCGTCCATGTTGGTCTTGCCGAGTGGGATGAGGTTCGCCGAGCGCAGCCGCGCGACGACGGTGGCGTCGTACGGCGGGATCCAGCCTTCGAGGATCTTCGACGCGGCGGTCGACGGCATGTCGAGGGTGCAGAGCACGTCCTTGATCGCGACCGGCACACCGCCGAGGGGGCCGACGTCGTGGCCGTCGGCGCGCAGCTGGTCGACCTCGCTGGCGCGCTTCAGCGCGGCCTCGCCGGCGACGTGGAGGTAGGCGTGCAGTTCGCCGTCGACGGCGTCGATACGGTCGAGATGCGCCTTCGTGGCCTCGACCGACGACAGTTCGCCGGCGGTGAGCTTCGCGGCGAGCTGCGCCGCGGTGAGGGACGTGATGTCGTTCGTCATCTACTGCTCCTCCCCCAGGATCGCCGAGACGCGGAAACGCCCGTCGGCGGCGTCGGGTGCGCCCGAGAGCGCCTGCTCATTGGTGAGGATCTCGCCGACCACGTCGGGTCGCAGCACGTTCTGCAACGGGATCGGGTGACTTGTCGCGGGGACGTCGGCCGTCGCGACCTCGCTCACCTTGCGGACGTTGTCGACGATCGAGGCGAGCTCGGTGGAGAGATGGGCGATCTCGTCGGGCGTCAGCGCGATGCGCGCGAGACCCGCGAGGTGTTCGACCTGCTCACGAGAGAATTCAGACACCGCTCAAGTCTAGGCGCGCGGCGACGGCCGCTTTCGATGCGCGATCGGAGGGCGCCCTGCTCACTCCGCGAGCAGGGCGAGGGTCTTCAGCTGGTCGTCGGAGGTGCCCTCGGTGACGAAGTCGCCGCGGTCGATGCCGATCAGCGAGAGGTTGCGCAACGACTCGGTTCCGGGCTCGAGGTACCAGTCGTGACCGACGGACGCCGACAGTGCCGCCCCGGTGACCGGGTCGGCGGCGCCCGAGACGCTCATCCGCTTCGCACCGAACGACGGAGCACTCGGGTCGATGCCGAAGAAAGCGGAGTTGACGAAGGGGTCCCACGGCGCCTCGCCCACCCACACCCGGTCGTCCGGCACCGCGAGCCCCGACACGTCGCTCACGTCGCCGCCCGGGGATCCCATCATCGCGAGCGCGTCGATCGACATCCATCCACGGCTGAGCGCGTAGGTGGTGGCGGTCGCTCCATAGGAGTGGGCGAAGACCGAGATGTACGGCTCCGCTCCCGGACGCAGCGACTTGATGCCGTTCACGAACGACGACAGAGCGGTGGCGCCCGCCTCGGCGAGGTCGAGGCCGATGGCGTTCGTCACATCGGGGGTCTGGTAGCCGATCCACGAGACGGTGGCGACGGTGCGCTCGTCGTCGAACGTGCTCTGCCACGCCTCCTGCTCGGCGTAGAGGTCGGCGGTGACCTTCGTCCACTCGGACATGTGTTCGCGCACGGACAGCAGCGCCCCGGGAACGAGCACGCTGATGAAGTCGGCCTGCTCGAGATCTCCGAGCGCGACGGCGGCCTTACCCGGGAACTCGGTATCGAGCACGATCAGACGCCGTTTCGGGGTGCCGTCCTCGCGGTCGAGCGACTCGTCGATCTCGTTGAGCATCCGAAGGGTCTGCGCCGACTGCACGGCCGCCGCCTTGCCCATCCCGTTCGTGAGCGCGGAGCCGATGTCGCTGATCCGCTCGGCGAGCACCGCCCGGTTGACCTCGTCGCGGACGTCGAACGGCACGCCGTCGAGGTTGCCGACGAGCACCGGGTCGTCCTCGATGAGCTCGGCCTGCCTCGCGGAGCTCAGGCTGTTCCACCACGTCTCGGTCTCGGGGGCGGCGGGCGGCGGGGTCACCAGATCGCCGAGTCCGTCCGCGTCAGCGGTGGCGTCGGCGGCCGCGGCGATGAGCGGCGGGTGCGGCGCGGTCGTCGCCGCGCCGAGCGGCAGAGCGAGGGCGAGGAGGAGGGCTGCGATGGCCGATGCCACAGGCGCCTCCTCTTCATCCGGTTCCGCCCCACGGTTCCGACGGGGCAGCCCGAAGAAGGGCGACCGGTGGCCGTCCTCGGAGTGCGGGCTTGTCCCCCATAGTAGGGACAGCTCGACCCCCGCGAATAGTCCCCCGAATTCTGAGGAAGTGCCGAGCCTTCGAGGCGACGCTCAGGACGAGCCGAAGATGTCCTGTCCACGCTTGGTGAGCAGCTCGTACGCCTGCTGATAGGTGGTCGGAACCACGTCGCCCGGCTTGCCGTACTTCGCGATCAGCATGCCGACCAGACCGACTCCGGGAGGGCTGAGCGGTCGTTCTTCGCTCGCGGCATCGAAGGGCAGCCCGCTCTCGGGATTCGCCGGCACGTACTGGGGACTGGTCTGCGGCCAGCTGCTCGGATCGCGTGGCGTCGTGAGGTTCGTAGCGTTGTCGATGGTGGGGGCGCCGCTATCGCGAGCCGTCAGCGGCGGAAGACCGTACTTCGTCGTCAGGGTGCTGATGACCGAGCCGTGGTGCATCGGGTCGTGGATCACGCTGTTCTTCGCCGTGTACGCCGAGATGGCGATCGCCGGAACCCGGACTCCGAGCCGATCGAAGGTGAAGCCCATCTCGCCGGGTGCGCCGTCGCCAGGGGGCGTCGCGGCGGGCGGCGGAACGTGGTCGTAGATGCCGCCGTGCTCATCGAAGGTCACGAGCAGCATGGTGTTCATGGCGTTGGAGCCCGAGGTGCTGCCGCTCGCGCGGACCGCCGAGTAGATCTGGTGCAGCAGCGCCTCGCCGGCGCGCACGTCGGAGACCGCGCCGCCCGAGACGATCGTGCCGTCGACATCGGTCTCGGTCAGCGGACCCACCGGCGGGTGCATGTCGTTGTGGTCGTAGACCATGCGCGGCTCGACGAAGGAGTAGGCCGGCAGGGCGCCCTTCGCGACGTCATCGTAGAACTGCGACATGGTGCGGAAGTTGGTGGTGAAGTACTGCTCGATGGCGGGAGCGTGGATGAATCCCGTCATCGAGACGATCTGCTTCTCGTCGTAGTAGACGGCCCAATCGATGCCGGCGTCGGAGAGCCGGTTGAACACGGTCGCGGCCGCGTTCTTCTCGTCGAACCACTTCTTGTAGCCGCCGTCGCCGCTGTTGGTGACGTAGCCGTGCGAGGTGGAGGCGTGGAAGAACGAGCGGTTGCCGAACGTCTGCGACGGGACCGCGCAATGCCAGCTGTCGTAGACCGCGAAGTTCTTCGCGAGGGTGGAGAACACGGGCAGCATCTGCGGGTCGAACGCGCCCATGACGACCGAGTACTCGTCTTCGGTCGGCTCTTCGCCCTGGTGGTCGGCGACGTAGTTGTTGATGTAGTCCTGCAGGAAGCCCGTCATGGAGGGCGACGATGCGTCGCTCGGCGCGTTGAACGGCGCCGTCATGTGCAGCACCTTCTTGTGCCGGTTGTCTTCCGGCGACACGGTGCCGAACAGCTGCGTGTTGACATGCGGGAACTCTTCGCCCGGGTCGGGGCGGGGACTCGACATGATGACGTCGGTGTTGCCGGTGTAGCGGTGCACGGCGACGGTGTGCCCTTTGGCCGTGGTGTTGGAGTGCTCGCTGGTGAGCCCGTCGAAGCTCTGCCCGGCGGGCAGGCCGCCGTCGGCGTACAGGTAGCCGAGGATGTTGTCGAACGACCGGTTCTCGTACATGACGACGACGAGGTGATCGAAGCCGGGGCCGTCGGCGCGCGGAGGGAGACTTCCCGTCGGCGTCGGGACCGGGGCGGGCGCCTCGCCGGCGGGTCGGCCGAGCGCCGAGATTCCGAAGGCGGCCGCCGCGCTGGCGGCGACGCCCGCGGCGCCGAACCCGGCGAACTTCAGGAAGTTGCGCCTGCTCGACGACCGCTGGCCGTGCTGCTCCCCCGAGTTCGCTCCGGCACCCGCACCACTGCCCGCGTCGGCAGCCGCGTCGGCAGCCGCGTCGGCGCCGTCAGTCGGTCGGTTCGAGTCCATCGGGGCCCTCCTGCAGAAGTACGGCGAATTGGGCGGCGTCGATCACTCGGACTCCGAGCTGCTCGGCCTTCGCCAGCTTCGAGCCGGCTCCGGGCCCGGCGGCGACGAAGTCGGTCTTCTTGCTCACGCTTCCCCCCGCCTTGCCGCCCGCCGCGATGATCGCCTCGACGGCGCCCTCGCGGCTGAATCCGTCGAGGCTACCGGTGGGGACGACGGTGAGCCCGGAGAGCACGCCGCCTTCCACCGCAGCGGCGCCGGGTCCGGGATGGCCCGGGGTGCCGAGCTGCACTCCGGCGGCGGCCCACCGGTCGAGGATCTCCCGGTGCCAGTCGACCTCGAACCAGTCGAGCAGCGCGTCGGCGATGATCGGGCCGACGCCCTCGACGGCGGCGAGCTCGTCGCGGCTTGCGGCACGCATCGCGTTGATGGAGCCGAAGTAGTCGGCAAGCGCCCGCGCCGCCACCGGGCCGACGTGCCGGATCGACAGGGCGACGAGCATGCGCCAGAGCTGCTGGGTCTTGGCCTTCTCGAGGTTCGCGACCAGATCGATCGCACGCTTCGACGGCACGGACGCGGCGTCGCCCGCGAACTGCTCGGCGTCGGCGTCGAACTCTCCGTCCTTCTTCGCGCGTCGACGACGGTAGGGCGCCAAGCGCTTGGGCTCGCCGTTCTCCTCGATGAGCATGCCGGTCTCGGCGTCGCGGACGAGCACCTCGATGGGGAAGAGGTCGGCGAGGGTGAGTTCGAACAGGCCCGCCTCGGTGACGAGCGGCGGCTCGGCCGGCACGACCGGCTGCGTGAGCGCGGCCGCACCGACCTCGCCGAGCGCCTCGATGTCGAGTGCGCCGCGAGAGCCGACGTGCTCGACGCGTCCCCGCACCTGCGCGGGGCACGACCGCGCGTTGGGGCAGCGCAGGTCGACGTCGCCCTCTTTCGCCGGACGCAGCGGGGTGCCGCATTCGGGGCAGCGCTCGGGCATCACGAACTCGCGCTCGCTGCCGTCGCGCAGCTCGACGACGGGTCCGAGGACTTCGGGGATCACGTCGCCGGCTTTGCGGAGCACGACGGTGTCGCCGATCAGCACGCCCTTCTGCTTGACGACCTGCTGGTTGTGCAGGGTGGCCTGGCGCACGGTCGAGCCGGCGACGAGGGCCGGCGTCATGACGGCGAACGGGGTGGCGCGGCCGGTGCGCCCGACCGAGACGACGATGTCTTCGAGCTTCGTGTGCACCTCTTCGGGCGGGTACTTGAACGCGATCGCCCAGCGCGGCGCGCGGGAGGTGGCGCCGAGTTCGACGTGCAGCTGCAGGTCGTCGACCTTGACGACGACGCCGTCGATCTGGTGTTCGACGCCCGCGCGGGCCTTGCCGTAGCGCTCGATGTAGCCGATGACCCCGTCGATGTCCTCGAAGACCCGGAAATGGGTCGAGATGGGCAGCCCCCACTCGGCGAGCAGCGAGTACACGCCCGATTGCGAGCTGATGGGGGTCTCGTCCTCGATCTCGCGGACCGGCCAGGCTCCGATGCCGTGCACGAGCATCCGAAGGCGTTGCAGCCGGTCGCGCATCAGCTCGAGCTTCGCGGGCGACTTGCCCTCCTCCTTCTGGCGGAGCGACCCGCTCGCAGCGTTGCGCGGGTTGGCGAACACTCGCTCGCCCGCCTCGGCCTGCCGTGCATTCAGCTCGTCGAAGAGCTCGACGGGGAAGAAGATCTCGCCGCGGATCTCGACGAGATCGGGATGGTCTTCTCCGCGGAGCCGTTCGGGGATGGACCCCATCGTGAGCACGTTCTGGGTGACGTCCTCGCCGACGACGCCGTCGCCGCGGGTGGCGGCGGAGACGAGGACGCCGCGCTCGTAGCGCAGGTTGATGGCGAGCCCGTCGATCTTGAGCTCGGTCAGGTACGCGACGCGCGTGTCGCCGGAGTCCCGCTCGACCTTCGCCGCCCACGCCCGCAGCTCCTCTTCGCTGAAGACGTTGTCGAGGCTCAGCATGCGCTCGGCGTGCTCGACCGGCGCGAAGAGCGTCGTCTCGGCGCGACCGCCGACGGTCTGCGTCGGGCTGTCCTGACTGCGCAGCTCGGGATGCAGGGTCTCGAGCTCGTCGAGTCGTCGCACCATCGCGTCGTACTCGGCGTCGGTCACCGGCGAAGAGTCGTGCTCGTAGTAGGCGTCGCGCAGTTCGAGGATGCGCCGGGTGAGTTCGCGCACCTCTGACGCTGCGGCTTCGATGGCGTCGGGGATGGAGTCCGGCACCGGGTCCTGCACGTCGGTCATCCCGACATCAAACCGCAGACCACCGACATGTCGCTGAGGATTCCGCGCACACGATGTCGGCACTGGGCTCGCCGGACGTGTGTCGTTCGACCGTAGCCCCGTGCCCGACCGATACGTTGCAATAGACCGAGCCACCCGAACGGCGCGGTCTTCTGGGGGACACCGACTCATGAGGCTTCTGCACGCGCTGGCGGAACGACGCGACCGGCCGACCCGTGGGCGGGTCGGCACGCGCAAGCGCCGTCGTCAGCTGGTCGCCACCGTCCTGGCTTCGGTCGCCGCGGTGGCCGTCGTCACCGTCGGATCGACGGGCGCGTACTTCACGAGTGCCTCCATCACGGCGACGCAGACCGGGAGCGTCGCCGCCTTCGCAGCCCCGGCCGGCCTCGTCGCGAGCGCCACCAACGGCGGCAAGTCGACGAACGTCACGTGGTCGGCGCCCACCACGCGCCCCTGGGAGTCGAACAACACCGGCGTCACGCCGACTTACACGGTGAAGCGGAACACGGTCAACGACTTCAGCGCCAACTCGGGTGCCGTCACCGTGCAGAGCGGCACGCAGCTCCTCGCGAGCGACACGGTCGGCTCCGCCCCCGTCTCGGTGGCCGCAAGCGGCGTCTGGGGATTCCAGCGCATGGACGCGAGCATCGCGCTCATCAACGGCAAGCCGTACCGGTGGGGCTTCGCCTTCATGGCCGACGATCGCACCGCGATCTGGCAGGGCTACGGCACCCAGCCCGCCTTCAACACGGGGACGCTCACCGAGATGCTCTTCGAATCCGGTGCCGAGGAGCTCATCTCCGTCGCTCCCGGACGCGACCACGCGTGCGCTCTCTCCATCACCCGCAAGATCTACTGCATCGGCTTCGGTCAGTGGGGACAGACCGGAGACGCCACATCGACGGCCGCAGGCGGCTCGACCTCCATCGTGCGTTGGCGTCAGATCCAGGATCCGCGAGGCGTCTTCACCGGCAAGTCCATCGCACAGCTCGTTTCAGGCGAGTACTTCAGCTGCGCCCTCGCCACCGACGGCACCATCGGCTGCTGGGGCTACAACAGCGTCTGGCAACTCGGCAATTCCGGTGCGACGGGAGGCAACTACGGCGCCCCGGTCAAGGTCGCTCAAGCGAACGGGACGGACTGGCCCGCGTTCGCGACGAACAAGCCGACGATGATCGCCGCGGGCGCATCCCACGTCTGCGCCCTCAAGGGTCCGACGCTCGGCTCGGACGGGCGCCCGGTCCCGCCGACGGCGCCCGTCGCCTGTTGGGGACAGTCGACGAGCAACGCCCTCGGAACGTACTCCGGCGCCAACACCGCCACCCCGCAGGACGTCGCCGACCCGAACGGCGTCCTCGCCGGTGCCACGGCGATCACGGCAGGCACTCAGGCGACCTGCGTGCTGAACACGGCGGCGACCGCGAACGTGGCCTGCTGGGGTCTCGGCATCCTGCTCGGTCGAGCCGCGGGAACCGAGGCGAGCCCGCCCGCCAACAGCGGTGTCCCCACCGCGATCACGACCTCGGTCGGCGGATTCTCGTCCATCGATCTGAGCAACGCCCACGCCTGCGCCGGATCCGGCACCCAGGTGCTGTGCTGGGGCAAGAACTCCTTCACCAAGCTCGGCGTCACGGGCGCCTCCGAGAACATCTTCCTGCCCCGCGCCGTCGTCGACACCGACAACGCCTTCCTCGGCGAGCGGATCACCAGCGTCGCGGCGGGCTGGAGCCACTCCTGCGCATCCACCCAGGGCGGCAGCGTGGCCTGCTGGGGCTACGGTGCGCTCTATCAGCTCGGGCAGGGGAACTCCGCCACGGACGGCAACTCGAACACCAGCACCGCGAAGCCGGTGACGATCCTGTTCGACGGCACGGCGTTGCGCCCCGCCGCCAATCGCACGCTCACCTGCCTCGACGGCGCGACCCTGAACGGCACGACCTGCTCGCTCGTCCCCGGCCGCAGCTACTTCTACGAAGTCACCTACACGCTGCCCGGCGCGAGCTCGTGGGTGAGCGCCGCGGCGCGGCTGGCCCGGAGCTGAGCGCCGGGCGCCGCAGGGAAGATCCGCCGGACGCGCCGACGCGGGTCGTTCAGACCTCGGCGGGGACCGCGGAGACGGTGCGGTCGATGGTGCACTGGCCGAGTACCCGGGTCCCGACGTAGACGACGGCGGTCTGGCCGGGCGCGACGCCGTCGAGCGGGACCTCGGGGGTGACGACGAGTTCGCCGTCTCGAACGACGGCGACGGCGGGCACCGGGTCGGCGTGGGCGCGGATCTGCACGTCGCAGGCGAACGGCGTGGCGGGGTCGGCGGGTGCGAGGCCCGCCCAGGTGTACCGGGATCCCGCGATCTCGGCGGTCGCGAGCGCCTCCTTCGGGCCGACGACGACCTGGTTGGTGCGCGGCTTGACCTCGAGGACGAAGCGCGGACGGCCGTCGGGGGCAGGGACGCTGAGGCCGAGCCCGCGACGCTGACCGACGGTGTAGGCCTGCGCGCCGTCGTGGCGGCCGACCTCGGCGCCCGACCGGTCGACGATCGAACCGGGTTCGAGGTCGACGCGCTCCGAGAGCCAGCCGCGAGTGTCCCCGTCGGAGATGAAGCAGATGTCGTGACTGTCGGGCTTCTGGGCGACCGCGAGCCCGCGCGCGGCGGCTTCGGCGCGCACCTCGGCTTTCGACGGGGTGGCGCCGAGCGGGAACATCGAGTGCGCGAGCTGCTCGGCGGTGAGCACCCCGAGCACATAGGACTGATCCTTCGCCCAGGCCGACGCCCGGTGCAGTTCGCGGTTGCCGTGCTCGTCGGTGACGATGCTCGCGTAATGGCCGGTCGCGACCGCGTCGAAGCCGAGGTCGAGCGCCTTCTCGAGCAGCGCCGCGAACTTGATGCGCTCGTTGCAGCGCATGCAGGGATTGGGGGTGCGGCCGGCGGCGTACTCGGCGACGAAGTCGTCGACGACGTCGGCCTTGAACCGCTCCGAGAAGTCCCACACGTAATAGGGGATGCCGAGGACGTTGGCAGCGCGCTGGGCGTCCATCGAGTCCTCGATGGTGCAGCAGCCGCGGCTGCCGGTGCGCAGCGTGCCCGGCATCCGGCTGAGCGCGAGGTGCACCCCGACGACATCGTGACCGGCATCGACCGCGCGCGCGGCGGCGACCGCGGAGTCCACTCCCCCGCTCATGGCCGCCAGAACACGCATCCGAGAAGTCTACGCCCGCCCCTCGCCCCTTCGGCCGGCGCCGTCTCTCGTGCCCGCCCCGTCACCCGCCCCTGACCGAATCAAGGAGAAATGGGCGTCGAGTCACACGCTCATGCCGATCCGAGGCCGCGAGCGGCGAGAACTCCGTGATTTGGTCAGTCCTGCCCCCGCTCTCTGACCGAATGCAGGAGATCTTCACGCCGAGGGGCAGTTTCGGGTCCAGAACCGGCCCACGACGCGAAAAACTCCTGCACTTGATTCGGCACGCCCCCAGTACTGACCGAATTAGGGAAAAGCAGGCTCCATTCACACGTTCATGCCGATCCGGGCCCGCGAGCGGCGAGAACTCCCTGATTCGGTCAGTTCGGCCTAGCGGGTCGGGCGGTCAGCGGCCGAGGTGCGGGGTGCGGGAGGAATGGCCGGCCCGACGGGCTTGGTCCAGGGCGGCAGGCAAAGCGGCCAGGAGGGCGTCGACGTCGGCGTCGGTGCTCGAGGGGCCCAGGGTGATGCGCAGCGCGCCACGGGCCTCCGACTCGGGGAGCCCCATGCCGAGCAGCACGTGCGAGAGCTCCGAGACCCCGGCCGTGCAGGCGGATCCGGTGCTGACCGAGACGCCCGCCATGTCGAGCAGGAACAGCAGCGAGTCGCCGTCGAGGCCGGGGAAGGTGAAGTGCACGTTGCCGGGCAGCCGCCGGGTCCCGGTCGCGCCGCGCAGCACCGCGTCGGGGGCGACCGACCGCACCCCCGCGATGAGGCGGTCGCGCAGCACGCTCATCGCGGCGGCGTGCTCCGCCAACCGGTCGGTCGCGATCCGCGCGGCGGTCGCGAATGCGACGGCGCCGGCGACGTCCTGAGTGCCGGAGCGCACCTTGCGCTGCTGCCCGCCGCCGTGCAGCAGCGGCACGAGGGTCGCACCGCGGGCGAGGACGAGCGCGCCGACGCCGACGGGGCCGCCGATCTTGTGCGCCGACACGCTGAGCGCGGAGAGCCCGCTCGCACGGAAGTCGATCGGCACCGACCCGAACGCCCCGACCGCGTCGGAGTGCACCGGCACTCCCGCGTCTGTGCTCAGCAGGGCGAGCTCCGCGACGGGCTGAACGGTGCCCACCTCGTTGTTGGCCCAGATGACGGACGCCAGCGCGGTCCGCGGACCGTCCGCGGCGAGCGCCTCGGCGAACACGTCCGGCCGCAGCGTGCCGTCGGAGTCGACGGGCAACTCGACGAGTTCTGCCCCCTCTGCGCTTTCGAGCCACTCGACCGTGTCGGTCGTCGCGTGATGCTCGCCGGCGGGGAAGAGCACGACGGGTCTCGTCCCGCCTGCGACCCGTGCCCAATACAGGCCCTTGAGCGCCGCGTTGATGGCCTCGGTGCCGCCCGAGGTGAACACGACCTCGACCGGGTCGCAGTTCAGCGAGGCGGCGAGTTCTTCGCGAGCCTCCTCGAGCATCTGCTTGGCGCGCTGCCCGTCGCCGTGGATCGACGCGGGGTTGCCGACCACGGCGAGCGCGCGCGTGTACGCCTCGAGCACCTCCGGGATCAGAGGTGTCGTCGCGGCGTGATCCAGATATACGGACATCGACGAATACTCTAGAAAGCATGGCTGGGGGCGATGTACTCGAACGCCTCGGTGTCAGCGCCGTTCCCGGCGAGGTTCCCGAGCTGCGCGTGTGGAGCGCGAACGCGAAGACCCTCGAGCTCGTGCTGTTCGACGACGCCGACCCGCACTGGATGACGTCCGTGTCGCCGCTGACGCGCGGCGAGGGCGACGTCTGGTCGGTCCGCTCCCCCGCCCTGACCCCCGGCCGCCGCTACACGGTGCGCGCGTCCGGCCCGTCCGAGGCCAAGGACACCTTCAACTCCGCGTCGCTGCTGCTCGACCCGTACGCGCGCGGCGTGGTGCGCCTCGGCCCGGGCAACTGGCGGAGCGCGGTCGTCGACGACTCCTTCGACTGGGGCGGCGTGGACAAGCCGGCCGTCCCGCTCGACCGCTCCGTGATCTACGAGGCCCACGTCCGCGGGTTCAGCAAGACCAACAAGCGGGTCCCCGCCGCGCTGCGCGGCAGCTACGCCGGGCTCGGTCACGAGGGCAGCATCGACTACCTGAAGGATCTCGGCGTCACCGCGGTCGAGCTGCTGCCCGTGCACGCCTTCGGCAGCGAGATGCGTCTCGTCGGCCAGGGGCTCAGCAACTACTGGGGCTACAACAGCTTCGCCTTCTTCGCCCCTCACCCCGGCTACGCGTCGCGAGCAGCCCAGCAGGCGGGCCCCTCCGGTGTGCTCCGCGAGTTCAAGCAGATGGTCAAGTCGCTGCACGAGGCGGGCATCGAGGTGATCCTCGATGTGGTCTACAACCACACCGCGGAGGAGGGCATCGGCGGCCCGCGCTACAGCTTCCGCGGCATCGACAACGCCTCCTACTACCGGCAGACCGACTCGGGCCAGTACATCGACACCACCGGCTGCGGCAACTCCCTCGACTTCGGGCACGCGGTCCCGCAGCGGCTCGTGATCGACTCGATCCGGTACTGGGCGAACGAGCTGCAGGTCGACGGGTTCCGCTTCGACCTCGCCGCCGCCCTCGGACGCGACGAGCGTGTGCACTTCGACCCGCAGCATCCGCTGCTCACCGCACTGCGCGACGACCCCGCGCTGCAGGGCGTCAAGCTCATCGCCGAACCGTGGGACGTCGGCATGGGCGGCTGGCAGACCGGCAACTTCCCGGACGGCTGGAGCGAGTGGAACGACGGCTACCGGGGCACCGTGCGTGACTTCTGGTTGAGCGACATCGCCGCGATGCGGCACTGGCAGCACCCGCCGGCCGGCATAGGGCGCCTCTCGGGGGCGATCTCCGGATCGGCGGACGTCTTCCACACCGATCGCGGCCCCCTCGCCTCCGTCAACTTCGTCACCGCGCACGACGGCTTCACCCTCGCCGACCTCACCGCCTACAACACCAAGCACAACCTCGGCAACGGCGAGCAGAACCGCGACGGCACGAGCGACAACCGGTCGTTCAACTTCGGCGTCGAGGGCGACACCCGCGACCCCCGCGTGCTCGCCGACCGGCGCCGCGCGATGCGCAACATGACGGGCACCCTCCTGCTCTCCGCCGGTATCCCGATGATCACCGCGGGCGACGAGTACGGGCGCACCCAGCGCGGCAACAACAACGCCTACTGCCACGACAGCGACCTCACCTGGGTGTCGTGGCTGCGCAGCGACTGGCAGGAGGAGCTGCGCGAGGTCACCCGCACGCTCCTGCGCATCCGGCGCGAGAACCCGGCGCTGCGACCCAAGCGGTACGCGGTGCTCGACCAGTCGATCCCGCACGCGACCGAGCGCAGCTGGTTCTCGGCCGAGGGGCACCCGATGGCCGACCACGACTGGCATTCGCCGTCGAACCGGACCGTGCAGTTCGTCGCCTCGTCGACGCCTGACGACGAACCCGCGAACACGGTGCTCGTCGTGGTGCACGGCGCGGAGCACGAGCACTCGGTCGTGCTGCCGGGGCACGAGGGCATCAGCGGCTACGAGCTGCTGTGGACGAGCGCCGACGACGCAGCCTCGGGGACCCGGCTGGAGGTCGGCGAGCGCTACAGCCTCGACGGCCCCGCCCTCGCCGTCTTCCGCGCCTCCTGACCCGGTACCTCGCGAGGCGGTTCCGCTCCCCTGCCGGACGGCTCGCGTTCAGCCACGCTTAATCTGTCCGCAACCTCCCAAGACCCGGCAGCCCGTACCGTCTCCGCATGAGTTCCAGGGACGTGACGTAAGTGACGCGACGGGTCGATCCGTTCATCGGCACCGAGGTCACCGAACTCCCCCCGCAGACAGGGCTTGCGGCCACGTGGTGGTGGCCGAAGCCGCAGATCGGCAACACGCATCCGGGGGCGACGTCGCCACTCGGGATGGTGTCCGCCTGCGCCTACTCGGGCGCCTACCCGACCGGCTACGGACGCTACGACCTCTCCCTCGACGGGATCCCTCCTGTGATCCACGACCGGCAGCTCGCGTCGGGTTTCACGCATTTCCAGCAGTCGGGCACGGGCGCGATCCGCAAGTACTACAACTACTTCCGGGTGACGCCGACGGTCGAGCCGCTCGACGAGCTGGGCCGCAGCTACGAGATCACCGACGAGCAGGCCGAACCGGGCTGGTACCGCGCCGAGCTCGACTCCGGCATCTCGGCCGAGATCACCGTCGGCCCGAAGAGCGCGGTGCACCGCTACACCTTCCCGCGACACAATAACGCGCGCGTCGTCATCGACTTCTCGCTCGGCGGCCTCTCCATCCCCTACGGCGCAACGGTGCCACTCCGGGCCCACCTCGAGTCGCTCGAGCCGGGCGTCGCCGCCGGTGAGATCGTCGTCGAGGGAACGCCCCTCTCGGTCTACATCGAGTGCGACGCCCCCACCTGGCGGCGGATGCTCTGGTACGACCGTCGGCTGATGCACGGCGGCACGCGCCTCGACTTCGACCGCATCAGGCCCACCACCCTCCGACCGTTCGGCGTCATGTGGGCGGGTCCCTCCGCGCCCGGCGAGCAGGTCGAGCTCCGCTTCGGCTTCTCGCTGCGCGGCGTCGAGCAGGCGCGGCAGAACCTCCGCGACGACTGCGGCGACGGGGCCGACGCGTTCGATCGACGGCGCGAGCTGACCCGCGCGAGCTGGAACGACGCCCTCGAGAAGGTGGACGTGGTGGCCCCGACCCAGGAGCGCGAGACCGTCTTCGGCACAGCCCTGTACCACTCGCTGATCAAGCCGTGCCTGGCCCCGGACGAGAGCCCGTACTGGCCGACCGACGGCGCGTTCGCGTTCGACATCAGCACGATGTGGGACATCTATCGTACGCAGCTGCCCCTGCTCACCACCCTCGTTCCCGAGAAGGCCGTCGAACTGGCGAACGCGATGCTCAACATCTGCGAGGAGGAGGGCAACTTCCCGATCGGTTACCGGATGGCCCGCGGCAGCGACCGGTTCTCGCGGCAGGGCAGCGCCCTCGCCCACACCTTCCTCGCCGACCTCTGCGCGCTCGATTTACCCGGCATCGAGTGGGACTGGGCGCTCGTCCACATGGCCAACGACCTGCGCCGGACCTACGGCGAGGAGTACCTGCAGCGCGGCGAGGCGCATCCCATCACGCACACGCTCGACATCGCGTTCGGCTACTGGTGCACCGCGCAGGTGGCCGAGAAGGTCGGCGACAAGGCGCTCGCCGAGCAGTTCTACACGCTGTCGGAGCGCTGGGTGAACGCCTTCGACCCCGCGACCGGGCTGCTGAAGGACTCCACCTTCTACGAGGGCAGCCGGCACAACTACTCGTTCCGCATCCTGCACGACATGGCCGGCCGCATCGCGTTGAGCGGCGGCGACGACGCCTTCATCGAGCAGCTCGACGCCTTCTTCGGCTACGGAGCCGCCCCCGTGACCCAGCCGGGGCTCGCTCCGGGCCCCGACGAACTGCTCGCGGGATACCGCCTCGGCAGGTTCGAAGGACTCAACAACGAGCCCGACATGGAGGTGCCCTGGGCCTACCACTGGGCCGGACGCCCCGACCGCACCGCCGAGATCGTGCACGACATCGTGCACCAGCAGTTCGGTCCCGGCCGCGGCGGACTGCCCGGCAACGACGATTCCGGCGGCATCAGCTCCTGGTACGTGTGGGCGTCGCTCGGCCTGTTCCCCGTGGCCGGTCAGAATCTCGTGCTCCTCGGTCCGCCGTCGTATCCGGAGGCGTCCATCGCGGTGGGCGACGGCACTCTCCGCATCGCGACCGACGGCTTCACCGAGCCGACCGCCGGCGGCCCGCCGCAGTACGTGCAGTCCGTGCTCTGGAACGGCGAGCCGCTCGAGCGCACCTACCTGCACGGCGGCGAATTCCGCCGCGGCGGCGATCTCCTCTTCCGCCTCGGCGCCGAGCCGAGCGACTGGGGTACCGCGGTCCGCCCGCCCTCCAGCTCGCGTCGCAGCACCGCGCTGCCCACGACTTCCACCTCCGTTCCTCCCGCCGCAGTAGAAGGGTGACTCCCATGACCAAGACCGAACGACGCCTCGTGATCGTCGTCCGCGCCGATCCGGTGATCTGCGGCCACTCCGTCGAAGCACGCAACCTCGCCGAGACGGCCCTCGAGCGCGGCTTCTCCGAGGTGCGCATCGTCACCTGGCCGATCGAGCGCCTCAAGGAGGCGGGGCTGCCGCTGAAGCCGCTCGACGCTGTTCTCCCCTACAGCCCCGGCATCACGGTCGAGCGACCCGAGCCGGTCGGCGACTACAAGGTGCCCGACGGCCGCTACGTCGCCGGCATCACCGGACGCCTCGTCGAGCTCTTCACTGACGGCGTGCCGACCGTCGCGCTCTCGCTCTATCTCAGCCCGCACACCCTCGCCGTCTCCGACGCGCTCCGTGCCGCGTGGGGAACCGGACTGCCGGTCGACGTGACGACCGTCGCCGAGGCCGTCGGATCGGATGTCACCAATGTGGTCCGCACCGCGGTCGAAGAGGGGCGCCTCGGCGCTGCGGCGCACATCCTCTCGAGCTACCTGTCGCAGGACCTCTGCGTGGCGGTCTCGGAGTACACCCGCGATCTGATCGTCGCCGAGGCCGAGCAGATCGACCTGCGCCACGGCACCCGGTTCGCCGACCAATGCCGCGAACGCATCGCGATCTCGTACCCGGCGATCGACTCCGACCCGTACCTCGACCTCGACGACACCGCCATCGAGGCGGCACTCGCCGCGCGGGGTCTGCGCCGCGACGGCTACGTGCTGTTCCTGTCGCGGCTCGCCGCGGCGAAGGGGGTCGACGACCTCATCGCCGGATTCGAGCGCAGCCACCTCGCCGACGACGTCGCACTCGTCATCGCGGGCCGTGGTCCGCAGGAGCAGGCGTTCCGGGATCGCGCCGCCGAGTCGCCGCTCGCCGACCGCATCGTCTTCCTCACCGACGTCGGCGACGGCGAGAAGCCGTACCTGATGGCGGGTTGCGCCGCGTTCGCGCTGCCGTCGAAGCCGCGTCCCGAGTTCGTCGAGACGTTCGGCATCGCGCTCGCCGAGAAGATGCTCGCCGGGGGCGGCCCCGTCATCACGGTTCCGACCGGCGGCATCGGCGAGGCCGTCGGCGACCACGCGATCCTGGTGCCGGCGGAGGATCCCGACGCGATCGCCGCGGCGCTCGACCGCGCGATCCTGCACACGTCGCGCGAGGAGCGCGAGCTCTCGGCGATCGCCGCGCGCGAGTACGCGTTGCGGTTCGACCGCCGCCGGGTGTTCGACCGCCTCTTCGACCGCCTCCCGGCCCGAGTCCCGATCCCTGCCCCCGTCGACTGACGACGCTCACTCGCCCACTTCACCCCGTCGGGAAGCTCCGACACGGGGTGAAGTGGGCGAGTCGGGCTACTTCGCGACCGCCACCAGGCCGAGTTCGGCGGGGCTCGCGAGCGAGGCGTTCTTCGGCACGATGCGCACGTTGTAGCCGAATGAGCCGGGGCTCGTCAGCGTGACGGCACCGGCGAACGTGGTCGCGCCCTCGCTCGAGCCGCCATCGCCGTCCTCGGCGAGCGGCACGAGTTCCACGAGGGTGGTGTTCTCGAGGGTGTCGCCCTCGAGACTGCGGCCGTACACGACCTCGACGCTGACGTCGTCGGCGGTGAGAGTGCCGAGCTGCACCTGTGCACGCACGTGCAGTTCATCGCCGATGCGCGGGATGGCGGCGAGGCCCCCAGACTCGACGTGCAGCACGTGCACCCCGCTCCACGCCTCGTCGACGCGCTGCTTCCAGGCGGCGAGCTCGCGGCCCCCGGCGTAGTCGTCTTCGGCGATCAGCGCCGCCGCCCGTCCGGCCGGGGTGTAGAGCGTCTCGACGTACTGCTTCACCATGCGGTCGGCGGAGAGCGTCGGCGACAGGGTGGCGAGGGTGTGCCGCATCGACGCGAGCCACCGCTTGGGCACGCCCTCCTTGTCGCGGTCGTAGAACCGGGGCGCGACCTGATGTTCGATCAGGTCGTACAGGGCGGTCGCCTCGAGCGCGTCGCGCTCGGCGCCGTCGCCCGCGGCGTCGGAGGACGGGATCGCCCAGCCGTTCTCGCCGTCGTAGTACTCGTCCCACCAGCCGTCGAGGATCGACAGGTTGAGGGCGCCGTTCAGCGCGGCCTTCATGCCGGAGGTCCCGCACGCCTCGAGCGGGCGCAGCGGGTTGTTGAGCCACACGTCGGTGCCCGGGTAGAGCAGCTGCGCCATCGCGATGTCGTAGTTCGGCAGGAAGACCAGCCGTCGGCGCACGTCGGGGTCCTGGCTGAACTGCACCAGTTCCTGGATGAGGCGCTTGCCCTCGTCGTCGGCGGGGTGCGACTTGCCCGCGATGATCAGCTGCACCGGCCGCTTGCGGTTGGTGAGGATCGCCTTCAGACGCTTGGGGTCGTGCAGCATCAGGGTGAGGCGCTTGTACGTCGGCACGCGCCGCGCGAAGCCGATCGTGAGCACATCGGGGTCGAGCACGTCGTCGATCCACGAGGGCACGACGGTGCCGGGGCTCTGCGCGAGCCACGACTCCCGCAGACGGCGGCGTGCGTCCTCGATGAGCTGCTGGCGCATGTCGCGCTTCACATCCCAGAGGTCGGTGTCGGCGAGGGCGGACGAGGTCCAGTCGGCGCGCGTCGTGTCGTAGGTGCCCAGCTTGTCGGCGGCGAGACGCAGCAGCATCGGGTCGGTCCACGTCGGCGCGTGCACGCCGTTCGTGACCGAGGTGATCGGCACGTCGTCCGGGTCGAATCCCGGCCAGAGCCCGGCGAACATGCCGCGGCTGACGGCCCCGTGCAGCAGCGACACCCCGTTCGCGTGCTGGGCGAGTCGCAGGCCCATGACGGCCATGTTGAACACGTCGGGATTGCCGCCCGCGTAGTCCTCGGCGCCGAGGCGAACCACGTCGGGCGCGTCGACCCCCGGAAGCAGGTCCGTGGAGAAGTACGTCTCGATCAGCGAACGCTCGAAGCGGTCGATCCCGGCGGGCACGGGCGTGTGCGTGGTGAACACGGTGCCAGCGCGCACGACCTGCAGCGCCTCGTCGAACGACAGGCCTCCCGCCGCGACGAGGTCGCTGATCCGTTCGAGGCCGAGGAAGCCGGCGTGCCCCTCGTTGGTGTGGAACACCTTCGGGAAGCGGGTGCCCGTGAGGTCGACGTACGCCTTGATCGCGCGGACACCGCCGATGCCGAGCAGCAGCTCCTGCAGCAGGCGGTGCTCGCCGCCGCCGCCGTAGAGCCGATCGGTGACGGTGCGCAGCGACTCGTCGTTCTCGGGGATGTCGGTGTCGAGCAGGAGCAGCTTCACCCGGCCGACATCCGCCTGCCAGATGCGGGCGAACAGCGTGCCGTTCGGCAGGGCGAGGGCGACCTGCACCGGGGCGCCGTCGGCGCCGCGCAGCACCGACAGAGGGAGGCCGTCGGGGTCGAGGACGGGGTACGCCTCGAGCTGCCAGCCGTCCGGCGAGATCGACTGGGTGAAGTAGCCGGAGCGGTAGAACAGACCGACGCCGAGCAGCGGCACCCCGAGGTCGGAGGCGCTTTTCAGGTGATCGCCCGCCAGGATGCCGAGCCCGCCGGAGTACTGCGGCAGTGCGGCGGCGATGCCGAACTCGGGCGAGAAGTACGCGATCGCCGACGGCGCATCCGTCACCGTCTGGTACCAGCGGGGTTCGGAGATGTAGCGGCGCAGGTCGTCGCGCAGCGCGTCCGCCCGCTCGACGAACTCGGAGTCCGCCGCGAGCGCCTCGACCCGGTCGGGCGAGACGGCACCGAGCAGTGCGACGGGATCGCCCGTGCGCTCCCACGCCTCGGGATCGATGTAGTCGAACAGTTCTCGCGTCGGCTCATGCCATGACCACCGCAGGTTTCCCGCGAGTTCGTCGAGGGCCGCCAGTGACTCCGGCAGCACGGTTCGGACGGTGAATCTGCGGATCGCCTTCATACGCTGAACGCCTTTCCTGACCTCGGTGCTGCTCACCCTATGACGTGCAGGTGACGCACCGCCGAACCGCCACCGTCGATTCGTGACCACCGCCGACTCAGCCGGGCGCGAGCCGAGCCGCAGCGCCCTCTCGGCGCGCACCCATTCGGTTCCCAGGTGAACGGCCAGGTTGCGGCGAGAGCCGCGGGTTAGAGTGTCGACCGTGGCTACTCCACAGAACGGCAGAGACGCTACGGCTAAGCCGACGACCGCCGCGAAGCCGAGCGGCACCTCGCGGCGTGCCGCCATGCCCGGTGCTCGCGCATCGGTCTCCCGGTCGGCGATCGACAAGCCGATCCCCGACACCCCGGCCCCGTACACGACGGTGATCGGCCGCATCCCGATCCTCGACCTGTCGCCCCAACAGCCCGACGACCTCTGGCCGGCGAAGGCCTTCGACGGCGAGGTCGTCCCCTTCAGCGCGACCGTCTTCCGCGAGGGCCACGACCTGCTGGGCGCGGACCTGGTGCTCACCGATCCGTCGGGGAGGACTCGCGAGTTCCGGCTGGCCTCCCTCGGGCCCGGCACCGACCGGTGGGGCACCGAGATCCGCATCGACGGCACCGGCGACTTCACCTGGCGCATCAAGGCGTGGTCCGACGACTTCGGCACCTGGCTGCACAACGCCGAGGTGAAGGTGCCGGCGGGTGTCGACGTCGAGCTCATGTTCCAGATCGGCGCCGGCCTCCTCCAGCGCGCCGCCGGCGAGAAGCGCCCCGAGGCCGACCGGCGCGTGCTCGCCGACGGCGCCACGGCACTGCTCGACACGAGCCTGTCGAGTGAGGCGCGCATGCTGGTCGCCGCCGACAACCGGCTCCGCGGCATCATCGACACGGCGCCGATCGCGAGCCTCGTGACCACCTCCCCCACCCGCACGCTGCGGGTCGAGCGCGAGACCGCCGGCCGCGGGGCCTGGTACGAGTTCTTCCCCCGGTCCGAGGGCGCCCGCAAGCGTCCCGACGGCACCTGGCAGTCGGGCACCTTCCGCAGCGCCGCCCGGCGCCTGCCGCACATCGCCGCGATGGGCTTCGACGTCGTCTACATCCCCCCGATCCACCCGATCGGCACGACGAATCGCAAGGGCCCGAACAACACTCTCGTCGCGGGCCCCGACGACCCGGGATCGCCCTACGGCATCGGCTCCGACGACGGCGGTCACGACGCCATCCATCCCGACCTCGGCACCGAGGAGGACCTCGCGTTCTTCCTCGAGACGCTGAAGCGCACCGGCCTCGAGCTCGCCCTCGACATCGCCCTGCAAGCCTCGCCCGACCACCCGTGGGTCACCGCGCATCCCGAGTTCTTCACCCGCCTGCCCGACGGCTCGATCGCGTACGCCGAGAACCCGCCGAAGAAGTACCAGGACATCTACCCCCTGAACTTCGACAACGACCCCGAGGGCATCTACCGCGAGATGCTGCGGGTGTTCCGGCACTGGATCGACCTCGGCGTCAAGATCTTCCGGGTCGACAACCCGCACACCAAGCCGCTGTCGTTCTGGGAGCGTCTGCTGCACGACATCCACGCCGAGCACCCCGAGGCGATCTTCCTGTCGGAGGCCTTCACCAAGCCGGCGATGATGCGTGCGCTCGCGAAGGTGGGCTTCCAGCAGAGCTACACCTACTTCACCTGGCGCAACACGAAGGAGGAGCTCGAGGAGTACCTCACCGAGCTCGCCACCGAGACCGCCGACTACCTGCGTCCGAACTTCTTCGTCAACACCCACGACATCCTCACCCCGTACCTGCAGTTCGGCGGTCGTGCCGGATACAAGATCCGCGCCGCGATCGCCGCGACCGCGGTGCCCACCTGGGGCGTGTACTCGGGGTACGAGCTCTTCGAGGACGTCGCCCGACCGGGCTCCGAGGAGAACATCGACAACGAGAAGTACGAGTTCAAGCCTCGCGACTGGGCGAAGGCGCAGCAGCTCGGCCTCTCCCTCGCGCCCTACCTCACGAAGCTCAACGAGATCCGCCGCGAGCACCCGGCACTCGGCCAGCTGCGCAACACGCGCATCCACTGGTCCGACGACCCGGAGATCCTCGTCTTCAGCAAGCACCTCGCGGGCCGATTCACCCCGACGGGCGCGTCGGACACGATCATCGTCGTCGCGAACCTCGACCCGCACTCGGTGCGGGAGACGACGGTTCACCTCGACCTCGCGCAGCTGGGGCTCGACCCGGGCGCGAGCTTCCAGGTACGCGACCTCGTCACCGACGCCGTCTGGACCTGGTCCACCGACAACTACGTGCGACTCGACTCCTTCGCGGAGCCGGTGCACATCCTCCACGTCACCCGGCAGGTCGGCTCCGAACCGTCCTAGGTCTCAACACTGTCCTAGGGCATGACCGCCCCGCCGCGGAACGCGGTTCCGAACGAGAACGAGGAAGGCCCCATGGCACGAGCGACGAGCGGGAAGACCCCCCTCACCCTGCCGACGATCGACGACGACACGCTGCGCCGGGTCGCCGCAGGCACGCACTCGGGTCCGCACTCCGTGCTCGGCCAGCATCCGGTCGCGCTCGAGCAGGTGACCGACCCCGTCGTCGTGATCCGCGCGCTGCGACCGCTCGCCGACAAGGTCACCGCGGTGCTCGCCTCGGGCGCTCGCATCGAGCTCAGCCACCTCGGTTGGGGGATCTGGCAGGGCACGAGTCTTATCGGGTTCCAGGACTACGAGATCGAGGCGAGCTACCCGGACGGCACCGAGTGGACCGTCGACGACCCCTACCGCTATCTGCCGACGGTCGGCGAACTCGACCTGTTCCTCTTCGGCGAGGGACGCCATGAGCGCCTCTGGGACATGCTCGGCGCTCGAGTGATCGATCACGAGGGCGTGAGCGCGAAGGCCCGCGGCACCGCCTTCGCCGTGTGGGCGCCGCACGCCCAGGCTGTTCGCGTGATCGGCGACTTCAACGGCTGGGACGGCGTGCTGCACAGCATGCGCCGCCTCGACGTCACCGGGGTGTGGGAACTCTTCGTCCCGGGTCTCGAGGCGGGCAACGCGTACAAGTTCGAGATCCTCACCGCCGACGGCCGCTGGATCGAGAAGGCCGACCCGATGGCGCGGCACACCGAGAAGCCGCCGGCCACCGCCTCGATCATCGACGAGAGCTCCTACGTGTGGAGCGACGAGGCGTGGATGACCTCCCGCGCCGCGCACGACCCGCACCGCCAGCCGGTCAGCGTCTACGAGATGCACCTCGGCTCGTGGCGGCCGGGGCTCTCCTACCGCGACCTCGCCGACCAGCTGATCGACTACATCCACGAGCTCGGCTACACCCACGTCGAGTTCCTCCCGCTGGCGGAGCACCCGTTCGGCGGTTCATGGGGCTACCAGGTGTCGGGCTACTACGCGCCCACGTCGCGCTTCGGCAGCCCCGACGACCTTCGCTACCTCATCGACCGGCTGCACCAGGCTCGGATCGGCGTCATCATGGACTGGGTTCCGGCCCACTTCCCGAAGGACGAGTTCGCGCTCGCACGCTTCGACGGCCAGCCGCTCTACGAGCACACCGACCCCCGCCGCGGCGAGCAGCAGGACTGGGGCACCCTGATCTTCGACTTCGGCGAGTCGCATGTGCGCAACTTCCTCGTCGCGAACGCCCTGTACTGGCTCGAGGAGTTCCACATCGACGGACTCCGCGTCGACGCGGTCGCGTCGATGCTCTACCTCGACTACTCCCGCAAGGAGGGCGAGTGGCTGCCGAACATCCACGGCGGCCGCGAGAACCTCGAGGCGATCAGCTTCCTGCAGGAGGCGAACGCGACCGCGTACCGCCTGCACCCCGGCATCATGATGATCGCCGAGGAGTCGACCAGCTTCCCCGGCGTCACCGCCCCGACGAGCGAGGGCGGCCTCGGCTTCGGCCTCAAGTGGAACATGGGCTGGATGAACGACGGTCTGCGCTACATGCACGAAGACCCGATGCACCGCTCGTACCACCAGAACGAGATCACGTTCTCGTTCGTGTACGCCTTCTCCGAGAACTTCCTCCTCCCCATCAGCCACGACGAGGTCGTGCACGGCAAGGGGTCGCTGCTCGGCAAGATGCCGGGCGACCACTGGCAGCAGCTCGCGAACGTGCGGGCATTCCTCGGCTACCAGTGGGCCCACCCCGGCAAGCAGCTGCTGTTCATGGGACAGGAGTTCGGTCAGCCCTCCGAGTGGAGCGAGGAGCGCGGACTCGACTGGTGGATCCTCGACCAGCCCGCCCACCGCGGCCTGTTCGACTTCGTCGCGCAGCTCAACTCGGTGTACCGCGACAACCCGTCACTGTGGGAGCGCGACAGCGACGCCGACGGCTTCGAGTGGATCGACGGCAGCGACTCCGCCAACAACGTCGTCTCCTTCCTACGGAAGGACGCCGACGGCAACCCGATCGCCGTGATCGCCAACTTCAGCGGACAGACGGTCGGGCCCTACCGGGTCGGCCTTCCGACCTCCGGCGCCTGGCAGGAGCTGTTGAACTCGGACGCCCTCGAGTTCGGCGGATCCGGTGTCGGCAACTTCGGCGAGGTGACGGCCGAGAACGTGCCGCAGCACGGGCAGCCGTCCTCCGTCGAGCTGACCCTGCCGCCGCTCGGTATCCTGTACCTGAAGCCGCGCCGCTGATCCGGCCGACCCCGTCGGCACCACCCCTCTGGCCCCCGTTTTGGGGACCGCGCACCCCCCATCGGGGCGGCCTGACACCTTGAGCACGCCCCCGCGGCTGGCTAGTCTGATCTAGCCGGTCAACGGGTTTCGTTCACCCCACGTCCTACAACTCCTCGACCAGCGCAGAGAGCCCACCCAGCCCTCTTCACCCACCCCTTCTCGGTCGGTTCACGCCTGCCGTTTTCGGACTACCCACCCGAAAGAGCTCCCCCATGCTCCGCATCATCCCCCGCACCCCACTCTCCGCTCTCCGAGAGCGTTCGCGCACCGCGTCCTGACCCACAGGGCGCGGCCGTTCCCGACCCACGGGAACGATCCGCGCGATATCGGCGGCCCCACCGTCGTTCCCCCACCCACCCCTCTCGGAGTCCTGCCACCCCCATGGCTGGAGCACGCTCCGATACCTGTTTCACACCCGAATGGACCAGGCCTCGTGACTACCCTCACAGAGCTCGCCGTCGACTCGTCGACCGCACACCCCCTCCTCACCGCGACCACCGCCGCGCGCCGCAAGGCCGCCCGTCGGTCGTGGACCCGGGCGTACGCCCTGCGCCTCACTCTCGGCGACGCCGCCGCCGTGCTGCTCGCCGTCGCCGGCGCGCACGTCCTGCGGTTCGGCTTCGACTCCGAGGCCATCAACTCCGTCGGCATGCTCGACGGCCTCGTGCAGCAGACGCAGGTGTCGTTCGCCCTCGCCGTGATCTGGTTCACGGCGCTGCGCGTGTTCGACACCCGCAGCCGCCGCATCATCGGCGCCGGCAGTACCGAGTACAAGCGCGTCGTCGACGCGTCGGTGCTGACCTTCGTGGTGTACCTCGTCGCCGCGTACTTCCTGCAGCTGTCCGTCGCCCGGTCGTACGCCCTCATCGTCTTCCCGCTCGTCACCGTCGCGATCCTCGCCAACCGGTGGCTGTGGCGTCAGTGGCTGATCGCGAAGCGCCGCCGCGGCGAGTACTCGTCGCAGGTGATCCTCGTCGGGTCGCCCGCCGAAGTGCGCCGCACCGCCCGCGACCTGATGAAGCAGACCCAGCACGGCTACCGCGTCGTCGGGGTCAGCCTCACGGGCGCGAACAGCGACACCGTCCTGTCGGGCACCGACATCCCCGTCGTCGGCAGCATCGAGCAGGTTCCCGGTCTGCTCGCGCAGTACGGAGCCGACACCGTCCTCGTGACCGGATCCGAGCACCTCTCGGCCGACCGGGTGCGGGAGATGAGCTGGGGCCTCGACCCCCTCCGCCACCAGCTGCTGCTCGCGCCGTCGATCACCGACGTGGCCGGCTCCCGCGTGCACCTGCGCCCCGTCGCAGGGCTCCCCCTGGTGCAGGTCGAGACGCCGAACGTCGAGGGTCCGCACCTCGTCGCGAAGCGCGCGTTCGACGTCACGCTGTCGGGGCTGATGCTCGCCGCCCTCCTCCCCCTGTTCGCGGTGATCGGCCTGCTGGTGCGCCGCGCCGACGGCGGTCCCGTGTTCTACACGCAGGAGCGCATCGGACGCGACGGCGAACGATTCCGGATCTTCAAGTTCCGTTCGATGTACACCGACGCCGACGCCCGCCGCGCCGCCCTCGTCGCGGCGCAGGGCGGCAAGGGCCTGTTCAAGATGAAGGACGATCCGCGGGTCACCCCCGTCGGCAAGGTGCTGCGCAAGTACTCGCTCGACGAACTGCCCCAGCTGATCAACGTGTTCCGCGGCGAGATGAGCCTCGTCGGCCCCCGTCCCGCGCTCGCGGAGGAGGTCGCCGAATACGACGACAAGGCGCGCCGCCGCCTGGTCGTCACGCCCGGCCTCAGCGGACTCTGGCAGGTCAGCGGCCGCTCGAACCTCGAGTGGGAGGACGGCATCCGCCTCGACCTCTACTACGTCGAGAACTGGTCGATGACCGGGGACCTCATCATCCTGTGGCGCACGGCGAAGACCGTCCTCTTCCCCGACGGAGCCTATTGACCCATTGACGCTGTAGACCTCCGCCGGTCGGGACTTCTCTCCCACCCCCAACGAGAGGCGAACAGGGCGCGCCCCCCCACGAGTTCCCCAGCTCGGCGCCCAGGCCCGTGAGTCTCGATCGGCGGACATCCTTCTCCACCTCCCCCATCGGAGAAGCCGCACCCAAGAAAAGGATCAGCGCCGGTGAGCGACCCGAAGGTCTCACCGGCGCTGATCTGTTAAGTGACGCTGATCTGTGGCCGTTGCGAGGGGCGGGTCAGTACAGGAGGTTCGCGAGCCGTCGGCGGGCGTCCGCCACGCGAGGCTCGTCGGCCCCGACGATCTCGAAGTACTCGAGCAGACGCGCGCGGACCCTGTCCTTGCCCTGCTGGTCGAGCGAGGGGAACAGGGTGAGAAGGCGGTCGAAGGAATCCTCGACGTGGCCGCCGGACAGGTCGACGTCGGCGACGTCGAGCTGGGCCTCGAGATCAGCCGGTGCGGCGGCCGCGGCGGAGCGCACTCCGTCGAGGGTCTTGCCGCGGAGCCGTGCGATGAGACTCACCTGAGCGAGCCCCGCCACCGCGAGCGAGTCGTTCGGGTTCTGCGCGATCGCCGTCTTGTACTCGGCGATGGCGGCGTCGTAATCGCCGCGCTCGATCGCCT
The DNA here is from genome assembly GCF_023734115.1 of Herbiconiux sp. L3-i23. NCBI lineage: Bacteria > Bacillati > Actinomycetota > Actinomycetes > Micrococcales > Microbacteriaceae > Herbiconiux > Herbiconiux sp. L3-i23. The sequence goes on along the minus strand of NZ_AP025737.1, from coordinate 746,671 downwards.
CGTACGCCTCGGCGTGATGCGGCGGCAGCGGCTCCTCGACGGGAGTCTCGTCGGCCGCGCTCGGGGCGGCGCCCTGGTCCTGTGCCGCGACCGTGCCGGTCACGCCGTTCTGGGCGGCGAGCCCGAGCAGCTGGTCGAAGACCTCACGGACCTGCTCCTCGGGCAGGGCGCCCACGAATAGCGAGACCGGCCGGCCCGCGAGGACCGCGGCGACGGTCGGCAGCGATTCGGCATGGAACGCCTGTCCGAGCTGGGGGTTGGCGTCGACGTCGATGGTGACGAGCAGCAGGCGTCCCGCGTACTCCTTCACGATGCGCTCGAGCGCCGGCGAGAGCGTCTTGCACGGCTCGCACCACTCTGCCCACAGGTCGACGACGATGGGGACGGTGCGCGAGAGTTCGAGCACCTGGCCGAAGTTCGCGTCGGTGCCCTCGAGGACGAGGCTCGGGACGGGCATGGCATCGCCGGCAGGCGCGCCGCCCTGCGGTGCGTTCGCCGGCTGTTGTGCTCGGTTCAGCAGCGGCGAGAGGTCGACGCCTCCGCGCAGATTGCCGAGCGGTGGAACGGGCGTGCTCACGGAAACTACAACTCCTTCACAGCGATCAAGCCCTGACTGTACCCGAGCAGCACCACCTGGCTCGTGTCGTCGGTGCTCGGCGGCACGTAGAACAGCAGCTGATAGCCGTAGGTCGACTCGACCGCGGTCTTCGTCGAGGTGAGGCCGGACAGCGCCTTCACCTGGCCTTCGAGGTTGACGGTCGCCCCCTCTTCGGCCACTCGGGCGGTCTCGCGTTCGACGATGTCGGTCGCGACGATGGCGCCAGATTCGTTGCTCGCGAAGGCGATGACCGGTCCGGTGCCTGCGCCATTGCCGAACTCGAGGGTCGCGGTGCTCGGCAGGGCCGCCCGCTTCGCGTTCTTGTAGTCGAGGCCGACCTGGGTGCGGAGTCCGTCGGGCTTCTCGGCGAAGATCGAATAGAACTCGCTCTCCGGACCCTTGGCGAGAAGGTCGGCGAACTGGACGCCCAGCTGGTCGGGCCGCACCGACAGCAGGCGGCTGTCGGGCGCGACGACCGGAGCGCCGACCGTCGGCGGCGCGACGGCCGGGAAGTCGATGTCCGCCTGCAGGCGCATGGCGTAGGTCACGAGGTAGTTCTCGCGCGGCGTGGCCTGGATCATCACGAGCACGGTCGGCGGGGTCGTGTCGGCGCCCTCGCCGACGACTGCGAGCACGCGACGGGGCCACGTGTCGGTCGCTTCGGGCAGATCGAGCCGCAGCGGGGTCGCCGGGATGGCGTCGGGCGCCGGGATGTTGCCATCGGCGCCGCGCATCGCGTAGTTCGCCTCGCGCTGCTGCAAGGCGGGGCCGGTGAACCGGGTCTTCAGCAGGTCGAGGTTGCGGGCCGCGTCGGCCTCGGTCGCGACGGCGGACACCGTCTCGACGATGCGCTCGACCTGGGGCTGGGTGACCGCGACGGGCGTGATCTCCTCGTCGGCCTGGGCCGACGCGGAGGCGCTCGGGGTCGGGGCCGGTGCGCCGCCGAAGTAGTCGTCGAAGTCGGCCGACGTGCAGCCGCTCAGGACGAGCACGCCGGCACCGCCGATGGCGAGCCCCGCGACGACGCGCTTCGCGGAGCGGCGGCCCTTCGCGGTGACCGTCGGCTCGAGGGCCCGCTGCTTCGGCGCCTTGATGCGCGGAGGGGCGGGCATCTTCGGCGGCGCCTTGCGGCGCGGTCCACGAGTGCGGCGCATGTGCACGAGCCCCCAGATGTAGAGGCCGAGACCGACGAGCAGCAGGATCCCGCCGCCGATGATCAGGGGGCCGGCCCATGGCGTGAGGTGCACGACGGGCCAGCTGACGGAGATCTCCGACGGGGCCGGGGCGGTGCCGTCGCTCGCGAGCAGGATCGAGATGTCGTCGGGGACGTTGACCGTCCATCCGAGCGATCCTTCAGCGCTGGTCTCCTCGAGCCAGAGGTCCGACCCTGCGGGAGCGGGCGGCGCCGCGTCCTCTTCCGCCGCGGCGGCGTCGGTCGGGGGAACCGGGTCGCTCACGACCTCGGAGGTGAGGCTGCTCGTCTCGGCGTCGTAGCCGATGCTGTTGTACGGCTCGTCGCCGAGCCAGGCGAGCATGTCGCCGGTGCGGCCGTACGCGGCGAAGACCGTGTCGGATCCGGAGGCGAGCAGACGCTGCTGACCGGTGTTGCTGTTCATGACCGAACCGTCGATGACGGTGTACGCCGCGTCGGAGTCGATCTCGACCGTGGACGCGACCCGGTCTTCAGGGGCCAGGATGGTGCGCTGCGCGATGCCGAATGCGATCATGCCTGCAGCGACCACGAAGGCGACGATGGCGAATACGAATCGCAAGTGGGGCTACTCCTTCCGCGCTGCCGACACGCGGCGTGCGAACCCACGGTTCATCGTAGGGCGGCACCGAACGGGGGTTCGGAAGGCGCACGGTGAATCGGGTTCCGGCGAAGTTCGTTGATGGGCGGACCTGTCGAGAAAATCACTCAAGAATACGGGACGCTGTCTGAGGACGTACCCCGCGTTCACTCTCAGTGAAACCCCCGGCCGCGCCCTCCCAGGGCGCTCGCAGTCGTCGGTCTATGCTGAAACCGGCTCTTTCGGAGCCCTGCGCCTTTCGACCGTGCGCGATCTACAGCAGGAGTGAACGTGGCCACCGACGAAGCGAACTTCAGCACCGTGATGCGCGGATACAACCGCGAAGAAGTCGACAAGGCGCTGGTGGATCTGCGCCGTGACCTCATCAAGGCGAACACCGAGCGGGCCGAGGCGCAGAAGGAGATCAAGCGCCTGGGCGCCCGCGTCGAGGAGCTCGACGCCGAGCTCGACGAGGTCGGCAGCCCGACCTATTCCGGGCTGGGCCACAAGCTCGAGAACACCCTCCGCGTGGCCGAGGAGCAGTCGACGAGACTCATCGCTCAGGCCGACATCGACGCCGAACGCCTGCGCTCGTCGGTGCAGGCCGACATCGACCGGCTGAAGTCAGACACCGCCGACCTCGCCGAGCGCACCGTGAATGAGGCCCGTGCCCGCGCGACGTCGATCCTCGAGAGCGCGCGCGGCGAGGCCGACGACATGACGCTCCGCGCCTCCGAGCAGTCGGAGCAGATGGTGCAGGACGCCACCCGCGAAGCCGCCGCCATCCGGGGCGCCGTCGCCACCGAGGCCGCCGAGGTGCGCGGCACCGCGAAGCGCGAGGCCGCCGCGATCCGCGCCACCGCCGAGCGCGAGGCGACGGAGCTGCGTGCCGTCGCCGATCGCGAGACGGCGACCGCCCGTGACGACGCCGCTCGCCTCGTCCGCGAGACCGAGGCGGGGCGCGCCGCCCTGGCGAGGGAGCTCGAGGAGGCGCGGACCAACATCGACCGCGACCTGACCGAGACCCGTGCGACCCTGGCGCGCGAGGTCGAGACGACGCGCGCCGCCATCACCCGCGACCTCGAGACCACCGCCGCCGAGATCGCCCGCGACCGGGCCACGACGCGCAACGACCTCGACCGCGAGATCGAGAACACCCGCGCCGCCCTCCGTCGCGAGGTCGAGGACGAGCGCGCGAATGTGCTCGCCGAAGTCGAGACCGCCCGCATCGAGCTGGCCAACGAGGTCGAGACCACGCGCGCCGCCCTGCTACGCGAGACCGAGCAGACCCACGCCCAGCTCGCCGCCGAAGCGGCGGAAGCGCACGCGGCCCTCGCCGCCGAGCTCGAGAAGACCCGCACCGATTTCGAGCGCGAGGCCGAGGCCGCCCGCTCGGCGGTCGGCGAGGAGCTCGACGAGGCCCGCGCCGTGATCGCCCGCGAGATCGAGCAGTCACGCCTCGACCTCGAGGTCGAGATGCGGGCCCGCCGCGACGAGGCCGAGCGCGAGTACCTCAGCCGCCACCAGGAGGCGGTCGCCCAGACCCAGAAGTACCTCGACGAGGCGAACCTCCAACTCGCCGACGCCGTTCGTCGCGCCGCCGACAAGCGCCTCGAAGCCGACACCCTTGAGATCGCGTCCGAGCGCGACGCGCGCATCAAGCGCGAGGAGTCGGAGGAGAACGCGGCGCTCATCGTCCGCGACGCCGAGGACCGTGCCCGCGACATCGTGACGGAGGCCGAGGACCGCTCCCGCGCCCTCATCACCGACGCGGAGGAGCGTCTCGCGCAGATCAAGATCGAACGCGATGCAGTTGCGGCATACTTCGAGAACCTGAAGAGCGTGCTGAAGCAGGCCGACACCGTCGCCGCCGAAGACTGAGCGCGACGATCGACCTGCCGGAGACCCATAAGTGAAGATCCTGAACCCGTTCCGAGTCGGCCTCCTGGCGGGTCTCGGCGTCCTCGTCGCGATCCTGATCGGCTCGATGATCGGGCAACTGGCCACGATCCTCACCTACGTGGGCGCCGCCCTCTTCCTCTCCCTCGGACTCGACCCTCTGGTGTCGTTCCTCGAGCGCCGGGGGCTCCCCCGGTGGGCGGCGCTGCTCATCACCCTCGTGGTGGTGATCGGCGCCTTCGTCGGCATCCTCTTCGCGGTCGTGCCGGCCATCGTCGCCCAGGCCGGCAAACTCGTCCAGGAGATCGTCGACTACACGCAGAGCATCACCTGGAGCGACTTCCTCGCCAACATCCAGTCGCTCGTCGGCGACACGATCGGCGTGGACATCAGCGACGTGGCCGACCAGGTCGTGCAGTACCTGCAGAGCAACTTCGACACCATCACCGGCGGCGTCATTTCGGTCGCGACCGGCGTCATCGGCGGTGTCTTCGGCGCGATCATCGTGCTGATCCTCACCCTGTACTTCACCGCGTCCCTCGACAGCTTCAAGCGGGGCCTCTACCAGCTCATCCCGGCGACCAAGCGCGAGAAGTTCGCCGACATCACCGAGCAGATCACCCAGTCGGTCGGCCGCTACGTCATCGGGCAGGCGGCCCTCGCCCTCTGCAACGGCGTGCTGAGCTTCATCTTCCTCAGCATCATCGGCGCCCAGCTGCCCGTCGTGTTCGCGTTCATCGCCTTCCTCGCGTCGCTGATCCCGCTCGTCGGAACGATCAGCGGCTCGGTGCTCATCGTGCTCGGCCAGATCCTGCTGCTGCCCGACTCGCCGGCGACCTGGATCACCGCCGCCGTGTACTACCTGATCTACATGCAGGTCGAGGCGTACCTGCTGAGCCCCAACATCATGAACCGCGCGGTGAAGGTGCCGGGCGTCGTCGTGGTGATCGCGGCGCTGGTCGGCGGCACGCTGCTCGGCATCCTCGGCGCGCTCATCGCGATCCCGGTCGCCGCGGCGATCCAGCTCATCATCAAGCAGGTCGTGATCCCCCGGCAGAACGAGCTCTGACTCGAGCGGACGCTCAGCCCTCCCACGTCGTCGACAGCGGCGCCGCGGCGGGGTTCATGCGGGTGACGATCGCGTCGAGCACGATGCGGGTGTAGTTCTCGCCCACCCAGAGGTGCTTGGCGCCGTCGACGGAGACCAGTTCGATGTTCGGGGCTGCGGCGAATCGCTGGCGCGCCTCGTCCGGCTTCAAGAAGTCGTCGTGTTCGGGGATGAGCGCCATCACGGGGCGCGTCTCGTCGGCCCACGCCGCCACTTCCGCCTCGCTGGTGCGATGCAGCGGCGGCGAGAGCAGGAGGAATCCGTCGACGTCGTGCTCCCTGCCGTACTTCAGCGCGAGCTCGGTGCCGAACGACCAGCCGAGCAGCCACGGGTGCGGCAGCCCGCGCTCGGCGACGAATGCGAGTGCAGCGGCGACGTCGGCGCGCTCGGCCACTCCCCCGTCGAACTCCCCCTCGCTCGTGCCGCGGTCGGAGCGGGTGCCACGGGTGTTGAAGCGCAGCACTGCGATATCCGCGAGAGCGGGGAGCCGGCCGGCGGCCTTGCGCAGCAGGTGCGAGTCCATGAACCCGCCGGCGGTGGGCAGCGGGTGCAACGTCACGAGGGTCGCGACCGGCTGCCTGTTCTCCGGTGCGGCGAGCTCCCCGACGAGGGTCAACCCGTCGGCGGTGACCAGCTCGATGTCTTCGCGGTGGGCGGGCAGCTGCACGCCGCCCTTGATCTCGGTCGTCATCGGGTCACCGGGCATCACGTCGTCCTTCGTGGTCACGGGCCGGCCACCTTCCAGCACTGCTCGTGCCAGTGCCGACGGTCGGAGAGGTCGCGCGCGTCGCCGAGGACGCCGTCGGCCCGCCAGACGACGAGGTGCGCGACGCCTTCGTCGATTTCGTTGCCGCAGCCCGGGCAGCGGTAGATCTTCTGAGCCGACGCGGCTCCGACGGGCTGGATGTTCCACGCCGCGCCCCGCCGGACCTCGGTCCTGCGCCACCCCGACGTCAGCCGCGAGAGATCGACCTCATCGGGGTCCTGCCGAGCACCCTTCCCTCGGGGACGGTTGCTGCGCGGCATGCCTCAATCGTACCGGCGCGCCGGCGCGGGCGACTCGGGTGCGAGGGTTCAGTACCAGCCGCGGTCGACCGACGACTGCCACGCACCGCAGGGGCTGCCGTAGCGGCCGGTGATGTAGCCGAGGCCCCATTCGATCTGGGTCGCGGCGCTGGTCTCCCAGTCGGCTCCTGCCGAAGCCATCTTGTTGCCGGGCAGTGCCTGCGGGATGCCGTAAGCGCCGCTCGAGGCGTTGAAGGCGTTGACGCGCCAGCCCGATTCCTTCTTCCACAACGCGACGAGGCAGTCGAACTCGGTGCTCGCCCATCCGCGGGCGGCGACCTTCTCGGCGGCGATGGCCTGCGCCGAACCCGGGTCGGGCACCGCGGCGGCGGGCGGAGCCCACCCCTCGCCGCCCGACGACGATGCGGCGGGCGTCTCGACGACCTTGGGCTTCTCGGTGACGCTGAAGTTGTCGCGGACGATCGCGGCCTGCTCGTAGCTGCCGCTCGCGTCGAGCACCTGCGGGTCGACCTCGACCGCGACATGGTAGTAGGGAGAGGCCGTGGCTCCCGCGTACGGGTCGGTGACGTTCACGAGGATGAAGGCGAACGCGGCGAGGAAACCGAACAGCGAGAGGGCGAGATTGCCATGCATTCTGCTGCGGTAGCGGGGGGTCGCCGAGCGGGCAGCGACCGCTGCGACTCCTGCTCTGCGCGTCCCGGAAAGGGCGACTTCGCGTCCTGTGTGCTTACCCACGATCAGACCAGGGTAGCAAACGCCGCAGAAGCGGGGCCGGAAGGGCACGGTCATGGGGATCCACGGCGAGTCGCCCGTGATCGGGATGGGTCAGCGTACGGCGAGCATGACGTCGATGACGCTGTCGAGGAGCAGGTCCACCTGCTGCTCGCGGTACCCCCCGCGCTGCGATCGGAACGCGACGGTGCGCACCTCGTCGATGCCGACCTTCTCCCCCTCGCGGAAGTAGCGGCGGAGCTTCGCGCAGAAGCGGTCGACGTCCTTGCGACGGTAGCCCTCGCTTAGACCGCCCGTGCGGGCGAAGCGGTGGTTGTCGGGGCGTCCGAGCCGGTCGAGGATCTCCTGCGCGCTCGCGCGGGCCTGACCGAACCACGCCTTGTCGCCGACGGTGCGGTAGGCCATCTCGCGTTCGCGCAGAGCGAACGCGTCCTCGAGGCGCTCGAGGGCCGCATCCACGTGCACCGTGGAGTAGCCGCCGCGCTCCATGGAGAAGGCGGTCCTCCGGATCGAATCGGCGTCGAGACCGCCGGACTCGTCGGGCGAGCGCTCGTAGGCGCGCCGCGCCTCGTCGAGGAATGCTTCGACCTCATCGACACGGTAACCCGAGCGGGTTCGGCGCACACGCGGAAAGGTCGTCCCCATGGGTCCCATTGTGGACCATCCCCACTCTGGAGACCCGGCGCGGAAACGGGCCGTCGCGGAAAACGCGATACCCGCTGTCGCGGTCAGGCGAAGATCAGATAGAGCACGTAGGCGACGACCGCCGACGGCAGGATCGAGTCGAGCCGGTCGAGGAAGCCGCCGTGGCCGGGGAGCCACGAACTGATGTCCTTGATGCCCAGGTCGCGCTTGATCAGGGATTCGGTGAGATCGCCGACGGTCGCGGTGATGACGAGCGCGAGCCCCAGGAGCACACCGACCCACCACGGTTGTCCGAGGAGGAGGACGGCGAGCAGCACCCCGGCGATAACCGCGGCCGCCGCGGCACCGGCGAAGCCCTCCCACGTCTTCTTCGGCGAGATCCGCGGCGCCATCGGGTGCCGCCCGAACGTGAGACCGGTCGCGTACGCCCCCACGTCCGTCGAGACCACGATGACGAGGAAGGTGAGAACCCACCATTCGCCGCCCTCATGGGAGAGCAGCACGACCGCGAAGCTGCCGAGCATCGACACGTACAACTGGATCAGCGCTCCGGCGCCCAGATCCTTCAACAGGTCACGGCGAGGCACCCGGTGCGAGGCGGAGAGCCCCTCGACCAGTCGCCAGAGCGTCACGAACGCGATCGCCGCGGTGATCCCCCACCATTGGCCGACCGGCGGGAAGAAGTACGACAGCGGCAGGACGACGAGGACGCCGAGCACCGAGGCGACCCGCGGCACGTCGCGTCCCGCGTAGCGCAGGGCGCCCGCGAGCTCGACGGCGACGAACCCCATCAGCACCAGGGCGACGAGCAGGAAGAGCTGCTTGACGAAGATCAGGCTCGCGAGCATCGAGAGCCCGAGGATCAGCCCGAAGAGGATCGCGAAGAGCAGGTTGCGGCCCGTGCGGGCGTTGATGCGCTCTTGGGCGTCATCGAAATGCTTGCGGGCGTCACGCAGTTGCGCCTCGAACTCGGACAGGCCCGAGTCGAGCTGGGCCTGGAACTCCGACCGGTTGCGCGGCGGCTGCCTGCGCGACCGCTCCGCGGGACGTTCACGCGGAGGGCGAGCCTCCTCGTTCACTCGTCACACCTCGAGCAGTTCGGCTTCTTTGCGCTTCAGAGCCTCGTCGATCGCGTCGACGTGGGTCTTGGTGATGGATTCGAGCTCCTTCTCACCACGTCCCACCTCGTCGTCGCTGACCTCGCCCTTCAGGGCTTCGAGCTCGTCCTTCGCCCGGCGCCGGATGTTGCGGATCGACACCTTGGCGTCCTCGCCCTTGCCGCGGACGATCTTGACGAATTCGCGGCGGCGGTCCTCGGTGAGCTCCGGGATCGTGACGCGGATGATCGTGCCGTCGTTCTGCGGGCTCGCGCCGAGGTTCGGGGTGGTCGCGATGGCCTTCTCGATCTCCTTCAGCGCCGTCTTGTCGTACGGCGTGATGATGATCGTGCGCGCCTCGGGATTGTTCAGCGAGGCGAGCTGCGCGAGCGGAGTGGGCGACCCGTAGTAGTCGACCATGATGCGCTGGAACAGCACGGGGTTCGCGCGACCGGTGCGAACGGTCGAGAAGTCGTTCTTCGCCGCCTCGACGGCCTTCTTCATGCGGTCGGTCGTGTCTGACAGGACATCAGCGATCACTTCGGGCCCCTTCGCTTCGGTGCAGAACCACACCATTCTAGGCGGACGCTCCTCGGCGCCCCGTGCACGCCGTCTCCGGCGTCGCGCATCACGCGGTGACGAGGGTCCCGAGCTGCTCGCCGAGGATCGCCTTCGTGACGTTGTCGGGTCCGTCGATGCCGAACACGACCATGTCCATGCCGTTGTCCATGCAGAGGCTGAACGCGGTCGAGTCGACGACCTTGAGCCCCTTCTGCAGCGCGTCGATGTAGGTGACCCGGTCGAGCTTCACCGCGTCGGGGTCGATGCGCGGATCGGCGGAGTAGACACCGTCGACTCCGTTCTTGGCGACGAGCACGACGTCGGCGCGGATCTCGAGTGCACGCTGCGCCGACACGGTGTCGGTGGAGAAGTACGGCAGACCGGCGCCGGCACCGAAGATGACGACTCGGCCCTTCTCGAGGTGACGGATCGCGCGGCGCGGGATGTACGGCTCGGCGACCTGGGTCATCGCGATGGCCGACTGGACGCGGGTCTCGGCGCCCGCCTGCTCGAGGAAGTCCTGCAGCGCGAGCGCGTTCATGACGGTGCCGAGCATGCCCATGTAGTCGGCCCGAGCGCGCTCCATGCCCTCCTGCTGCAGCTGGGCTCCCCGGAAGAAGTTGCCGCCGCCGACGACGATCGCGATCTCGACGGTCTTCGCTGCCTCGGCGATCTGCCGCGCGAGTCCCATGATCACTTCGGGGTCGACCCCGAGGGAGCCGTTGCCGAACGCCTCGCCCGACAGTTTGAGGAGCACCCGTCGCTTGCCTGTATCCGTCATCCGCCCGGTTCCTCCTCGTGGATTCGGCTCAAAGAGTTCGGCCTCGCCGATTCGGCCCAGACAACCTTAGCCGTCCGCGCGACGAAGCCGATCCGCCGACCGGACGCGCGACTCCTCCATCATGGCCCCGCACGGCCCCATGGGCAGGGGCGTGCCCCAAGATGGATCCCATGAGGCCGTCAGGACCACCGCTCGGCGTGGTCCGCATCCCCGAGGCGGTGCGCAGGGTGGCCGAGGGACGCGACATCGAGCCGGTGTGGCGCAACGAGCTCGGCGGCCTCGCATTCAGAGTGGGCAGAGCCGGCGACGGCGATGTCGTCTTCGTGAAGTGGGCCGAGCACGACAGCGGGCTCGACCTCGCCGCCGAGGCGACCCGCCTCGAGTGGGCGCGCGCCTACACGCCCGTGCCCGAGGTGCTCGCCTACGGCAACGACGGCAGCGGATGGTGGCTCGCCACCGCGGGCCTCGACGGCGAGGACGCGTCGTCGCTGCGCTGGCGGGCGGATCCGCTGACCGCGGTGCGCGCGATCGGCGCCGGACTGCGACGCCTGCACGATGCGCTCCCCGTCGAGGACTGCCCCTTCGACTGGTCCGTCGACGAACGACTGCGGCACGGCGGCATCGCCGAACATTCCGCCGGAGCCGAGTTCCGCACCGCTCCCCCGATCGACCGTCTTGTGGTCTGCCACGGCGACGCGTGCGCCCCGAACACGCTCATCGCCGACGACGGCCGCTTCCTCGCCCACGTCGACCTCGGCAGGCTCGGGGTCGCCGACCGATGGGCCGACATCGCGATCGCGACCCTCAGCACCCAGTGGAACTACGGCCCGGGGTGGGAGGAGCCGCTCCTCGATGCGTACGGCATCGACCCCGACCCGGTGCGCACCGACTTCTACCGGCGGCTCTGGGACGCAACCTGACCGGGCGTCCCTATCCGCATCGGAACGACGAAGGCCCCCACCGCGGACGGTGGGGGCCTTCGATCGATGAGCGGGACGCGTCAGGCGCCGACCTTGAACCGGGCGAAACCGGTCACGGTCAGGCCGGCGTCGGCGAGCACCTTGCTGATCGACAGCTTGTTGTCGCGCGCGTAGTCCTGCTCGAGCAGGGCGACCTGCTTGAAGAACGCACCGAGACGACCCTCGACGATCTTCGGCAGAGCGGCCTCGGGCTTGCCCTCGTTGCGGCTGATCTCCTCGACGATGCGACGCTCGTTCTCGACCTCGGCCTCGGGGACGTCGTCCTTCGAGAGGTAGATCGGCGCGGCGAAGGAGATGTGCTGCGCGATGCTGCGCGCGGTCTCGGCGTCGTCACCGGTGTAGGAGACGACGACACCGATCTGCGGCGGCAGGTCCTGGTTGGTCTTGTGCAGGTAGACGGCGAACTTCTCACCCGGGATGCGGGCGACCTGGCGCAGTTCGACCTTCTCGCCGATGATCGCGGCCTCGTCGTTGATGAGGTCGGCGACGGTCTTGCCGTCGAAGGACACCGCGAGGGCGGCGTCGACGTTCTCGGCACCGGCGTCGGCGACGGCCTGGAGGACCTTGTTGCCGAGCTCGACGAAACGCTCGTTCTTCGCGACGAAGTCGGTCTCGCAGGCGAGCTCGATGAGGGTGACCGCGGTCGCGCTCTCGACGGCGGCGACGAGGCCCTCGCTGGTGGAGCGGTCGGCGCGCTTCGCATTGCCCTTGGCACCCTTGAGGCGCAGGATCTCGACGGCCTTCTCGATGTCGCCATCGGCTTCGACGAGCGCGTTCTTGGTGTCGACCATTCCGGTGCCGAGACGCTCGCGGAGCGCCTTGACGTCTTGCAGGCTCACGTTAGCCATGCCTGAACTCCTTCTCGTGTTGACTGTGTGTCAGTACTTATCACGCGAAGGCGGCGAGAACACGAACCGTTCTCACCGCCTCCACGCTCGATCTTGCTTGGGCGCCTTACTCGGCGGAAGCGGTCTCGGCCTTCTCGGCTTCGGCCTGCTTCGCCGACGGCTTGCGCTTGGTGGCGGGCTTCTTCTCGGCCGGGGTTGCGGCGGCCTCTTCCTTCGCCTCGATCTCGGCGTCGGTCTCGGGGCGGTGCTCGACGACGAGGGACTCGTCGACCTGGGCGGCGAGGTCGGCGTCGGCCTGCGCGTCGGCGTCGTTCTCCTCGACCGGCGCCTCGGCGGCGGCGGCCTCGGTCTCGGCGGCGTCGCCGGCCTGGTCGACGGACTCGACCTTCTCGGCCTCGCTCGACGGGGTCTCGGACGACTGCAGCAGCTCCTGCTCCCACTCGGCGAGCGGCTCGGCCTCTTCACCGTCGGCGGGCTTCTGGTGGCGCTGGATCAGACCCTCGGCCGCCGCGTCCGCGATGATGCGGGTGAGCAGCGCCACCGAACGGATGGCGTCGTCGTTGCCCGGGATCGGGTAGGCGAGCTCGTCGGGGTCGGCGTTGGTGTCGAGGATGCCGATCACCGGGATGCCGAGCTTCTTGGCCTCGTCGACCGCGAGGTGCTCGCGCTTGCTGTCGATGACCCAGATCGCCGACGGCGTCTTCGAGAGGTTGCGGATACCGCCGAGGGTCTTCTCGAGCTTGTCGCGCTCGCGACGCTGGATCAGCAGTTCCTTCTTCGTGTAGCCCTTGGTCGTGTCGTCGAAGTCGACGAGGTCGAGCTCCTTGAGACGGTTGAGGCGCTTGTGCACGGTCTGGAAGTTGGTGAGGAGGCCACCGAGCCAACGCTGGTTCACGTAGGGCTGGCCGACGCGGGTCGCCTGCTCGGCGACGGTCTCCTGAGCCTGCTTCTTCGTTCCAACGAAGAGGATGGTGCCGCCGTGGGCGACGGTCTCCTTGACGAAGTCGTACGCCTTGTCGATGTAGGCGAGCGACTGCTGCAGGTCGATGATGTGGATGCCGCTGCGCTCGGTCAGGATGAAGCGCTTGACTTTCGGGTTCCAACGGCGGGTCTGGTGCCCGAAGTGGACGCCGCTGTCGAGCAGCTGGCGGATGGTGACGACGGCCATGGCCATCTCTCCTTCTCTGTCGGCGGCGCGCGAGACGCGCGGACGCCGAACTGTTGCGGTTGTCTCCCGTGTCGCCGGTCGGCGCACGGATCCTGGTGCCCGACACGCATCCGCCTCGACATGTGCGAGGACCGTTGGACGCGACGCCGGCGAGTAGGGACTCGCTGATGGGCACGCGAAGTCACCCCGACGAATCGAGATGCGGGAAACATCCTACCCCACCCCGCCCGATCCGATATTGCGGGCATGAACGCACGTTTCGGCGGGCGCACAAGCCCGGAACGTGCGGATTCACCGCAGAGTCGGCGCGCCCATCCGATAGAAGACACGATCCGCCGGAGGCGAGTGGCGCCGGCGGGGGGGTGGGACAGCGAAAACGCACGTTCCGGGCGAGATTCCCCGCCGGAACGTGCGTTCTAGCCCGCAGTATCGGATCTACTGGGCGATCGGATCTACTGGGCGGCTTTCTTAGCTCTGCCGAAGACCAGGCCGCCGACGTCTTCGAGGCGCACGCCCTTCGTCTCGGGCACGAAGAGGAACACGAAGAGGAAGGACAGCACCGAGAACGTCGCGTACATGCCGTAGGTGAAGGCGAGCGAGAAGTCGGACAGGTACGGGAAGGTCAGGGTCACGAGGAAGTTCGCGATCCACTGCGCGGCCGCCGCCACACCGAGGGCCTTCGCTCGCATCCGGTTCGGGAAGATCTCACCGAGCAGCACCCAGACGAGCGGACCCCACGTCGCTCCGAAGGAGACGACGAAGAGGTTCGCGCCGATCAGGGCGATCACCCCGAAGGCGCCCGGCAGGGTGACGGCGCCGTCGACGGTCTGCGCCTGACTGAACGAGATCGCCATGGCCGCGAGCGACACCGCCATGCCCGCCGAGCCGGCGAGCAGCATCGGTCGGCGACCGACCTTGTCGACGATCGCGATGGCGACGAAGGTGACCGCCACGTTGACGACAGCCGAGAACACCGAGATGAGGAACGCGTCCTGGAAACCGACCGCGCTCCACAGCGTGGTCGAGTAGTAGAAGATCACGTTGATGCCGACGAACTGCTGGAACACCGACAGGGCGAGACCGATCCAGAGCACCGGCGCCAATCCGAGCGCGGAGCCCTTCAACGACCCCTTCTGCTTGTTCTCCTCGTCCTCCTTGATGTTGCCGCGGATCGCGTCGACCTCGTCGTCGATCTCGTTCTGCGGCTGGATGGTGGCGAGCACCTGACGCGCCTCGTCCTCACGGCCCTGGGCGAGCAAGTAGCGAGGCGACTCGGGCACGCGCAGTGCGAGGAAGCCGTAGACGACCGACGGCACGATGCCGACGAGGAACATCCATCGCCAGGCCTCGATGCCGGCGACGATGCGGGTGGCGTCGGCGTCCTGGATCCCCGCGAAGAGGGCGTCGGAGAGCAGCGCCGCGAAGATACCGATGGTGATCGCGAGCTGCTGCAGCGAGGCGAGGCGACCACGGACCGCGGCGGGCACGACCTCGGCGATGTAGGTGGGGGCGATGACGGAGGCGACGCCGATGCCGAGGCCGCCGATGAAGCGCCAGATCATGAAGTCGATCACACCGAACGCGAAGCCGGCGCCGATCGAGCTGACGAGGAACAGGATCGCGCCGATCAGCATGACCGCCTTGCGACCGAACCGGTCGGCGAGTCGGCCGGCGACGAACGCTCCCACGGCGCAGCCGATGAGGGCGATCGCGACCGCGAAGCCTTGGACGAGGCCCTCGATCTCGAACTGCTTCTCGATCGCTTCGACGGCGCCGTTGATGACCGAGGAGTCGAAACCGAAGAGGAAACCGCCGACCGCTGCGGCGACGGCGAGACCATAGACCCTGCGCTTGAACTGCGCGCCGTCGCGCGTCTTCGATTGCGTGGAACCGGTCGCTGACATGACGTGCCCCTCTCTCTCGAGCGGGCACAGACGACAGTGGGTGCCGCTCGACCGAGAGTCTTGCACCTTCACCCTGAATATTCGGGGAACATCCACGTCCTCCACAGGCCGCACATTGGTGCGTCTACCCACCATCGGGCTCACTGGAGCCTCGCGGGTGCCGCGCGGGTGCAGGATGCGGAGGATGCGCAGACGCACGACCTGGCTCCCCTCCCTGTCCGAGCCACGGGGCCCGAATCGCCGGGCGATGGCCGCTGTCCTCGGCCTGCTGCTGGGGATGCTTGCCCCTCTCACTCCGACGTCGAACGGCGCGGCGCACGCCGTCGAGCAGGCCATGGTGTGGCAGTGGCCCGTCCCCGCACCGCGGATCGTGGTGCGCGGCTACGACGCTCCGGCGACCCGGTACTCCGCCGGCCATCGCGGCATCGACCTCGACGTGGGCGTCGGCACGACCGTCACCGCAGTCGACGACGGCGTCGTGAGCTTCGCCGGGTGGGTCGTCGACCGGCCGGTCGTCTCCGTCCGGCACTCGGACGGGCTCGTCTCGAGCGTCGAGGCGGTCGACCCGGCGGTGGCCGCGGGCGACACGGTGCGCCGAGGCGACGTCATCGGGGTGGTCGCGGAGTCGATGGCGCATTGCGCGGGCTGCCTGCACCTCGGCGCGCGCCAGGACGGCGAGTACCTCTCACCGCTCGCCCTCTTGGGAGGCATCCCTCGGGCCGTGCTGCTGCCGCTCGTCGACTGACCCCGCGGATGCCCGGCCCTCCCGGTCAGTCAGGCGCGGGGATGAGCCTGTTCGTAGACGGCGCGGAGGCGCTCGGCGGAGACGTGCGTGTAGATCTGGGTGGTGCCGAGGCTCGAGTGACCGAGCATCTCCTGCACCGCGCGGAGGTCCGCTCCCCCGTCCAGCAGATGCGTCGCGGCCGTATGCCGGAGGGTGTGCGGCCCGGAGGGGCCGGACCCGGGGACCTCGTCGAGGAGGTGGGCGATCATCCGGTAGACGCTGCGCTCACCGAGGCGCCCTCCACGCGCCCCGAGGAACAGTGCCGGAGTTGCGCCGGTCGAGAGCGCGGGCCTGGCGGCGTGCAGGTAGCGGGTCACAGCTTTGGCGGCGGGCACCCCGAACGGAACCACCCGCTGCTTCGACCCCTTGCCCGTGACCCGGACGACGAGTCGCTCGAGGTCGATGTCGTCGATGTCGAGGCCGCACAGTTCGGAGACCCGGATCGCGGAGGCGTAGAGCAGTTCGGCGATGGCGAGGTCGCGGACTGCGACCGGGTCGCCGTCCGCCGCAGCGACCTCCAACGACCCCAGAAGGCTCTCGGTCTGTGGGGCCGCCAGGACGCGGGGAAGGGCGCCGCGGCTCTTCGGCGCACGCAAGCGCAGTGACGGGTCGACCGGGGTGAGACCTTCGCGGAGCGCCCAGCCGAAGAAGGTGCGGGCGGCTGCGGTACGCCTGGCGAGCGACGCGCGCGCGAGGCCGCGCTCGGTGGCGTCGAACAGCCAGTCGCGCAGAAGTTCGAGGCCCACGGCGTCGACGCTGCGCACATCGGCACGCACCGCGAAGCGCGCGAGGTCGGTCAGGTCGGTGCGGTAGCCGCGGATCGTATTGGCCGAGAAGCCGCGCTCGGTGTCGAGCGCGTGCGCGAACCGTCCGACCGCCTGCTCGAGATCCATGCCATCAGAGTGCCTCAGCGTTGTTCGGAACGGAGCGGGGCGCGCGGGTGGCACCGCGTGCACGCGTCGTCAGGGCGCCTGGTCGAAGAAGCCGAACGGCAGATGCACGACCTCGTCGTACTCGGCGAGGCTCAGCTCGGAATGCACCGCTCCGTCGGCGTAGAGGTGCAAGAGCCCGAGCCCCTGGCCGCCGTCGACGCCGGTGAGGCCGCGGTCGGGGCCGTCGACCCTGATCGTGTAGCTCGATGCCGTCACCACCGAGACCGGGATCGCGGCGAGTGCGCCGGTCGTCGTGTAGTGGAAGTGTCCGGACAGGATGGCGCGCACGTCGGTGCCGGCGATCACCTCGGCGAGCTGGGGAACGGCGCGCAGTTGCAGCGTCTGGAGCTCGCGCACGACGGTGGGGATCGGCGGGTGGTGCACCGCGAGCACGGTGCCGTGCGGGGCGGGATCGGCGAGGACGTCCCGCAGCCAATCGAGCTGCCCTCCGTCGAGGTCCCCGTGACCGTGCAACGGAACGGAGCTGTCGAGCCCGATGATGCGCAGGCCCCCGACCTCGGTGACCGTGTCGAACGGTGCGTCGCTCGGCGGCTGTCCGAGAAGCCCCTCGCGCAGCGGCCCGCGGATGTCGTGGTTGCCGGCGACCCACACGACGGCAGCTCCGAGCCGCTCGGCGACCGGTTCGACGAGCTCGCGGACACGGTGGTAGGCGTCGAGTTCGCCGAGGTCGGTGATGTCGCCGGTGTGCACGATCGCGTCGATCTCGACGCCGCTGCTCTCGAGCCGTTCGAGCGCGCGCCGCAGGTTCTCGACCGTGTCGACGCCGTGCAGAGCCGCCCCGCCCGCGAGCAGGTGGGTGTCGCTGAGATGGGCGAGAACGTGGGTCGGTGCGGGCTCGAGCGGCATGGAACGCACTCTAATCCGCGCCGCCGACGCTCCCTCGCGCTCGTCGCGGCGGGCTCACGTCCTGCGCCAGCGCCCACCGCTCTCGACGACGACCGCCTCGAGTTCGAGGAGGCCGAGCACCGCCCGGACGTCGACTGCGGCGAGGCCGCTCGCCTTCGCGATCGACTCGACACCCTGCAGCCGCCCGCTCATCGCGTCGAGGACGCGAGTGAACGCCGGGTCGGGCGTCGCACCGATCAACGTCGGCGGGGCGTCCGCCCCGGGGAGGAGCGCCACGACGTCGGCGACGTCGGTGACGCACACCGCCGCGTAATCGCGGAGCAGGCGGTGACATCCCGCCGAGGCGGGCGAGGTGATCGGTCCCGGCACCGTGCCGAGCGGCCGCCCGAGGCTCGACGCGTGCCCGGCGGTGTTGATCGACCCCGACCGGATCCCCGCCTCGACGACGACCGTCGCGTCGCTCATGGCGGCGATCAGCCGGTTCCGCTGCAGGAACCGCCATCTCGTCGGGGTCGCACCGACCGGCATCTCGGACACGACGGCTCCGCGTCGGACGATCTCGGCGAGGAGTTCCGAGTTGCGTGGCGGGTAGAAGCGGTCGACCCCGCCGGCGAGGAACGCGATCGTGCGGCCTCCGCAGGCGAGCGTCGCCCGGTGCGCGATGCCGTCGATGCCGTACGCCCCTCCGGAGACCACCGCGACCCCGCGCGCTGCCAGCCCGTCTGCGAGCTCCGAGGCGACGCTCTCGCCGTAGGTCGTCGCCGCCCGCGCGCCGACCAATGCGACCGACCGCGATGCGGAGAGGGTCGCCGGGTCGCCGCGAAGCCACAGGGCGACCGGGGCGTGCTCGCCGAGGTCGTCGAGTCCGCGCGGCCAGGTGGGATCGGTGCGCGTCAGCAAGCGGGCGCCGACCCTCGCGGCACGATCGAGATGAGCGAGGGCGTCGCCCGCGACGAGTCGGGGTCGCCAGCGCGCGAGCCCCTGTAGCACCGCGCTCTTCGCCATCGTCGACCCTCCCGCGCCCGCGACCTCCGCCTTCACCCGGTCGGCGTCGACATGATCGACGACGAGCTGCAGTGCGCCGACGCTGCCGAGCGCACCGATGAGGGCACCGGCTACGCCGTCACCCGGCTCCGCGATGCCCGACCACGCCGCGCGAGCGAACAGTTCGGCGACGGCGGCCTGCCCTGCCGCGTCGGCATCCGGGCGCACCCGGCTCACCGCTACGGACACCTCACGGTCGTCGAGCCCGAGGATCATGCCGCACCCCGCCGGAGCGAGAGCGCCCTTCCCACCTGGGCGAGACCAGGCCTGTCGACGCCGTCCAAGTCGGCGAGCGTCCAGGCGAGACGGAGGGTGCGGTCGTACCCGCGCATGGTGAGGGTGCCCCGCCCGATGGCGCGATCGAGCGGCTCGGCGGCGGACGGATCGAGTTGCATGGCCGATCCCCGCAGCGCACTCCCCGGCACCTCGCTGTTCGTGCGCCAACCGGTGCCCGCGAGACGGCGGGCGGCGCGGTCCCTCGCGGCGAGCACGCGATCGCGAGCGGCGGCGGAGGTGGTGTGCGGACGCTTCTTCTGCATCCGCAGCTGAGCGGCGGTGACGGGCGGAACCATCAGCTGGATGTCGACCCGATCGAGAAGGGGGCCCGAGATCCGCCGCAGGTAGCGGTCCCGCGCGATCGGAGCGCAGGTGCACAGGGCGTCCTTGGTGCCGTACTTGCCGCACGGGCACGGGTTCGCGGCGAGGACGAGCTGGAACCGGCCGGGGAAGTGGGCGACGGCCGCGACCCGTTCGACGCTGATGCGCCCGGACTCGAGCGGCTGCCGCAGGGTGTCGAGAGCGCGAGCGGAGAACTCGGGCGCCTCGTCGAGGAAGAGCACTCCGTGCGCGGCCCGAGCAGCTGCGCCCGGGCGGATGACGGAGCTGCCTCCGCCGATCATCGCGACGGCCGACGCCTGATGGTGCGGGCTCTCGAACGGCGGAACCGGGCTGAGCTCGGCGCCCACCTCGATGCCCGACAGCGAACGCATCGACGCGACTTCGAGCGCGGCATGCTCGTCGAGAGGGGGCAGGATGCTCGGCAATCGCGACGCGAGCATCGTCTTGCCCGCTCCGGGCGGCCCCACCATGTAGAGGTGGTGTCCGCCCGCCGCCGCGGCGATGAGGGCCTCGATGGCCTCCTCGTTGCCGATGACGTCGGCGAGATCGCCGTGCTCCTCGCGTCTGCCCGGGGCCGACACCGCGGGGATGGGTTCGACCGGCAGCTCGTCGAGCGGGGCGCCGTGCCAGATCGCGGCGTCGCGAAGGCTCGCCATGCCGACGACCCGGATGTCCGGCACGAGCGACGCTTCATCGGCGTTGGCGTGCGGAACGATCACCGTCGCCACTCCGGCGCGCGCGGCGGCGAGCACCGCGGGCAGCACCCCGCGCATCGGTCGAAGGCGCCCGTCGAGGGCGAGCTCGCCGAGGTGCGCGGTGGCCGCGACCGACTCCGCCGGCACCGTGCCTTCGGCGACGAGCGTGACCATCGCAATGGCGAGATCGAATCCGGCGCCCTGCTTCGGCAGTTCGGCCGGGGAGAGGTTCACGGTGACGTGCCGCGCGGGGAACTCGAGCCCCGAGTGGGTGATTCCGGCTCGCACCCGATGCTCGGCCTCGCGCAGAGCGGAGTCGGGCAGGCCGATCAGCTTCACGCCCGGCGTCTGGGTGCCGAGCGCCGCCTCGATCTGCACGATCGAGCCGTCGAGGCCGAGGAGGGCGACTGCGGTGGTGCGGCCGATCGTCATGCCCGCACGCCCTCGAACACGGTGACGGACGGCGCGACCGCGCTGGTCTCCGACCCGACGATCGCGACGACGTCGACGCGGAGTCGGCCGTGCCACCCGGGGTGGGCGGCGCACCAGGCGAAGCCGAGACGGTTGAGGCGCGCGAGCTTCGCGGGGGTCACCGCCTCGAACGGATGCCCGAACGCCGACGTGGAACGCGTCTTGACCTCGACGACCACGAGGGCGTCCGCCCGCTTGGCGACGATGTCGATCTCGCCCTGCGGGCACCGCCAGTTGCGGTCGACCACCTCGTAGCCGCGCCTCTGCAGGTGCTCGACCGCGAGCTGCTCGCCCCACCGGCCGACGTCGTCCTTCTTCGCCATTCCCGTACCTCCGCGACAGAGCATCGTCGGAGCGGGGCGGCGTCAGGGCGCGCGGGGCGCCGGATGTGCGGAGCCCGTCGGCCACTGCGCCTGGGGAGAAGCTGGCGGAGGAGTAGCGCCTACTCGTCGAGCGCGAGCTCGGTGGGTAATTCGAGCTCCTTGGAGGAGAGCTCCTCGACGTTGACGTCCTTGAACGTGAGCACGCGGACGCTCTTCACGAAACGGTCGGAACGGTAGACGTCCCAAACCCACACATCGTTCATGGTGAGCTCGAAGTAGAAGTCGTGCTCGGTGTCGCGCCGCACCAGTTCGACCTCGTTGGCGAGGTAGAAACGGCGCTCGGTCTCGACGACGTACTTGAACTGGCCGACGATGTCGCGGTATTCGCGGTACAGCGCCAGCTCGACCTCGCGGTCGTAGTCGTCGAACTCGTCCTCGTTCATCGCTGCAATCCTACGTCCGCGGGCGTGCCGCGCAGCGCTACGGAATCGGAGGGCGTCTCGTCTGTTATCTCGCCGGCTCCGCTCGCCTCGTCATCGATCTCGACGTCGAGGATGTCGTCGAACAGCGACGGCGTGCGCAGCCACGTGTGGCGGTGCAGCGGGGACGCCCCGCGGGAGTCGATGGCCGCCCAGTGCGCGGAGGATCCGTAGCCCTTGTTGCTGACCCAGCCGTAGTCGGGGTGCCGTTCGTGGAGATCGATCATCAGCGAGTCGCGGGCGACTTTCGCGAGGACCGAGGCGCCGGACACGGAAGCGCACGTCATGTCGGCCTTGATCTTCGTCGCGACCCGAGGCACGGTCTCGACCCCGGCGACGCGGGCGCTGGGCGTGAAGTAGTCGAACTTGCCGTCGAGGAGCAGCACCGACTCGGTGCAGTCGAAACCGGACTCGCACAGGGCGTCGAGCGCCCGGACCGCGGCGAGCCCGAGAGCGGCGGTGAGACCGATCGCGTCGATCTCCTGGTTGCTCGCCATCCCCACCGACGACCACAGCGCCCATCGCTCGACCACTGGCTGCAGCTCGACGCGCTTCGGTTCGCTGAGCAGCTTCGAGTCGCGCAACCCCTTCGGCACCCGCTTGCTGATGTCGACGACGCAGAGGCCGACCGCGACGGGGCCCGCGATCGCGCCGCGGCCCACTTCGTCGCAGCCGATCACGAAGCGTGCGCCCTCGGCGGAGAGCGCGCGCTCGTGACGCAGGGTCGGTGCCGGCGAGGGCTTGCGCTTCACCGCCGGGCGGGGCCGCGCGGCATCGCGTAGTGCGGCATCGCGTAGTGCGGCGCCGCTGACGGCGCCGGTGGACGGATCCCGCGACTCAGCCGCCATCGCCGACCTCGTAGGGCCGCACCGGCAGCGCGGACGGAGTCTCCTGGTCGACCTCGCGGAACACGTCGGGGTAGTCGTCGAGCCACGCCCACCGGTCGAGCGGCCACGAGATCACGAGCGCGCGACCCACCACATTGTCGACGGGCACGAACCCCTTGCCGGGATTCTGAGTGTTGTACCGGGAGTCGCGGGAGTTGTTGCGGTTGTCGCCCATCACCCACAGGTACCCCTCGGGCACCGTGACATCGAAGTCGACCTCGCTCGCCCGCGTCGCCCCCTGGGGCAGCGTGATGTACGGCTCCTCGATCGGCACGTCGTTGATCGTCATCTGGCCGAGCGGATTGCAGCAGACCACGTGATCGCCGGGGAGCCCGATGACGCGCTTGATGAGGTGGTCGTTGCTGTCGGGGGCCGACAAACCGACGATCGAGAGGAACCAGTCGACCGCGGCCACCAGCGGCGGCTGGTCGATCGGCGCCTGCGGCGGAAGCCAGCCGCCCGGGTCGCGGAACACGACGACGTCGCCGTGGCTCAGCGGCATCAGGTCGGGCGTCAGCTGATTCACGATGATGCGGTCGTCGATCTCGAGCGTGTGCTCCATCGACGCCGACGGGATGTAGAACGACCGGATCAGGAACGTCTTGATCAGGAACGAGACGAGGATCGCGACGATCAGGATGATCAGCACATCGCGGGCGAACAGCAGCGCGCTCTTGTTGCGTCTGCCCGACGGACCGGAGCTCTCGGAGTCGTCCTGTGCCGGGTCGTTCGCGGGAACGGGCGCGGACGCGCTGTGACTCACGACTGATCCGCCCATCTCTTGCATGCCGTGCGGGGACGAAAGTCGTCCACCCGAGGCACAGGGGAAAGCGTGCCGCGGGAAGAACGAACGACCCCCGCGACAGTGTAACCGTCGCGGGGGTCGGAGAAGCCGTGCTGGCAGCGCTTGGCGCGGCTCAGCTCTCGCGCTTCTCCTTGATCTTCGCCTTCTTGCCGCGCAGACCGCGGAGGTAGTAGAGCTTCGCGCGACGCACGTCACCGCGGGTGACGAGCTCGATGTGGTCGATGATCGGCGAGTGCACCGGGAAGGTGCGCTCGACGCCGACCTGGAAGCTGATCTTGCGGACCGTGAAGGTCTCGCGCACACCGGCGCCCTGGCGGCCGATGACGACGCCCTGGAACACCTGGATACGGCTGCGGTTGCCTTCGACGATGTTGACGTGCACCTTGACGGTGTCGCCGGGACGGAAGTCCGGGATGTCGCTCTTCAGCGACGCGGCGTCGAGCTGGTCGATGAGATTGCTCATGGCGGTTCTTCGCTTCCTGCACCCGCCGCTGGTCGAATGCGCATTATGGCCAGACGCGGCTGTTCACCGTTCGTCTCGGCTGAGAGAGTCGATTGATCGGCCGCGAAATGGATGGCTCCCCTGCGGCAGAGCCCGCCGCGGCACGATCGACCATTCTGTCACAGCCGGATCGGAGCCCGCAAACGGGCTCGGCGTCGAACCCTGCGAATCCGCGGTGGAGCCGGACTCAGCGCGGGTCGTCGCTCGGGGGCAGGACGATGTACTCGCCGGCGTCGACGGGCGGCTTCCTCGTGCCCTGGGGTGCGGCGACGCGCTGGAACTCGTCGAACACGGCCTGCACCCGACGCCTCGTCTCTCGGATCAGCTGCCAGACGGCCGACCAGAACGCGACGATCGCGCCGATCACCGCGAACACGGCGAACCAGTTCGCGGCGGGCCCGAAGAAGCCGAGTCCGATGAGCATCGCGTGCCAGAAGGTCAGCACACCGACGTCGAGCCAGGACACCGCGCGCTTCTCGCGCACCGATCGCCGCGCGATGGTGAGGCCGACGACGATGAGGAGGGCGACGACGAGGATCGGCGCGGTGATCGCGACGCCGAGCAGTTCGCCGGCGGAGGTGCCCCAGATGCCCCACCCGATGAGCAGCCAGACGGGCAGCACGAGCGCGGCAGCGGTCTGCCAGTAGAAGAAAGCCCGGCGCAGAACCATGGCATGAGCCTAGGCTCGAGAGCCCCTCGCGATGAAGCGATTTCGCTGACAGCGGGATGGTCGAGGACGGGGCGGATGCCGCGCGCGCGTTAGGGTCGAGCGGTACGACCCGCGGAAAGTGGAGTCGGCCGTTCCGGCCGGCCGGTGGGAACCGGCGGCGATCGGCGCCGGCCCGAGGAGGAGAGACATGATCGAGCTGAGGACCCCGGGCGAGATCGAGGCGATGCGCCCCGCCGGCGCCTTCGTGGCGAGCGTCCTCGAACGACTCCGCGACGAGATCGCCGTCGGCGTGAACCTCCTCGAGCTCGACCGGATCGCGCACGACATGATCCGCGCCCGCGGGGCCGAGAGCTGCTACATCGACTACCACCCGTCGTTCGGCGCGATGCCGTTCGGCAAGGTGCTCTGCACCTCGGTCAACGACGCCGTGCTGCACGGTCTCCCGTTCGACTACCGCATCGAGGACGGCGATGTCGTGACGGTGGACTTCGCCGCGTCCGTCGACGGCTGGGTCTCCGATTCGGCGCTCACGGTGATCGCCGGCACCCCGCGCCCCGAGGACGAGCGCCTCATCGCGACGACCGAGCAGGCTCTCGCCGCGGGCATCGCCGCGGCCCGCCCGGGCGGCAAGTTGGGCGACATCTCGGCGGCGATCGGCGACGTCTGCGCCGCCGCCGGCTACTCCGTCAACCTCGACTTCGGCGGGCACGGCGTCGGCCACACCATGCACGGCGAGCCGCACGTCCCGAACGACGGACGCGCGGGGCGCGGTCTGAAGCTGAAGCCCGGCCTCGTGATCGCGATCGAGCCGTGGCTGCTCGAGACCACCGACGAGCTGTTCACCGACCCCGACGGCTGGACGCTGCGCAGCGCCGACGGCTCACGCGGCGCGCACAGCGAGCACACGGTCGCCATCACGGCCGACGGCCCGCTCATCCTCACTCAGCGCACCCGCTGACTCGTGCCCGCCCGCTCTCACCCCTGCGAGCGCGGTGTGTTGGTACGAGCGCGCCTGTATAAACACCTGCCCTCGCAGCAACACACCGCGCTCGCGGGGGCGAGGAGGGTCAGTCGGGGAGGAGGTCGGGGCGGACGCGTCTCGTGCGCTCGATCTGCTGCTCGCGGCGCCAGGCGGCGATCGCGGCGTGGTTGCCCGAGAGCAGCACCGGGGGCACGTCGAGGCCCCGCCAGCTCGCCGGCTTGGTGTAGCTCGGATACTCGAGTAGGCCGTCCTCGTGGCTCTCCTCGGTGAGGCTCTCGGGATTGCCGACGACACCCGGCAGTAGGCGGCCGATCGCCTCGATCATCGCCAGCGTGGCCACCTCGCCGCCGTTCAGCACGTAGTCGCCGAGGCTCATCTCGCGCAGACGGACGCGGCTCGACACGTGCTCGACGACTCGCTGGTCGATGCCCTCGTAGCGGCCGCACGCGAAGACGAGATTCTGCTCGGACGCGAGCTCACGGGCGGTCGCCTGCGTGAATCGCTCCCCCGCCGGTGATGGCACGATGACGACCGGATCGGGCGCATCCTCGAGCACCGCGTCGAACGCCTCACCCCACGGCTCGGCCCGCATGACCATGCCGGCGCCACCGCCGTACGGGGTGTCGTCGACGGTGCGGTGACGATCGTGGGTCCAGTCGCGCAGATCATGCGTGCGGACATCGAGGATGCCCTGCTGACGCGCCTTGCCGATCAGCGATACCCCGAGCACGTCGAAGTACTCGGGGAAGATGCTGACGATGTCGATGCGCACGGACGTGCCTCGATCAGTCGGCGTCGGGGCGCTGGTCGGCGCTCGACTCGTCCGCCGAGGACTCCGCCCCGTCGGTCTGCCCGGCGCTCTCGCCCTCACCGGCCTCCGACGAAACAGCCTCGCCGCCCGCATTCTCGGCAGGGGCGGCATCATCGGGGTCGTCGGGGAGCTCTTCGAAGAGTCCCGTCGGCGGAGTGACGGTGACCTGCCGCGTCGCGAGGTCCACGGTGGGGACGATGGCGCGCACGAACGGCACCATCACCTCGCGCTCGTCGGTCTTCACCACGAGGAGGTCCTGCGCGGGGAGGTGTTCGAGACGGGTGATGACACCGATCTTCTCGCCGTCGCGGACGACGTCGAGTCCGACCAGCTGGTGGTCGTACCAGGCGTCGTCCTCGGCCGGTTCATCGGCGCTCTGGTCGACCCAGAGGATCGCCTTCACGAGCGACTCGGCCGCTGAGCGGTCGGAGATGCCCTCGAAGAATCCGACGGGATGCCCGTTGTACCAGCGCAGTTCGGAGAGGGTCAGCCGCTTGCCGTGCCACGGCGAATCGTCGGGCACCTGCAGGGCGAACTCGGCGCCGGGAACGAACCGGCGCTCGGGGTCGTCGGTGAAGAGCTCGAGCTTCAGCGCACCCTTGAGTCCGTGCGCCTTGGTGAGGCGACCGACTCGGAGCTGAGTCTGCGCCGATCGTCCGGAGGCTTGTTTGCGTGGCACTCGTCTACTCGTCGGTGTCGACGACGTCGACACGCACGCGTCGTCCGTCGGCGAGCGCACCGACGAGGGTGCGCAGCGCCTTGGCCGTGCGTCCCGACCGGCCGATCACTCGGCCGAGGTCGTCGGGGTGCACCCGCACCTCGAGCAGATCGCCACGGTTCGTCGACTTCTCGGTCACCTGCACCTGGTCAG
The DNA here is from genome assembly GCF_023734115.1 of Herbiconiux sp. L3-i23. Lineage (NCBI taxonomy): Bacteria > Bacillati > Actinomycetota > Actinomycetes > Micrococcales > Microbacteriaceae > Herbiconiux > Herbiconiux sp. L3-i23. The sequence continues at coordinate 719,793 of NZ_AP025737.1, read as the reverse complement.
GGTTGTCGACGATTCCCTTGACGAGGTGCTCGAGGGCGGCTGCGAGCACGTGCTCAGGCCTCGGTGGTCTCGTCGGCGGCGTCGGCGTCGGCGTCGGGCGCCTCCTCGGCGGGAGCGGCCTTGGGCTCGGACTTCGGGCGCAGGACGGGCTTCTTCTTCGAGTCGGCCTCGAACGCGGCCTTGGGCTCGCGGGTCTGCACGGTGCTGACCGCGTCCTTGTCGCCCTTGAACTTGCCCCAGTCACCCGTGAGCTTGAGGATGGCGGCGACCTGCTCAGTGGGCTGGGCGCCGACGCTCAGCCAGTACTGCGCGCGGTCGGAGTCGACCTCGATGAACGAGGGGTTCTCGGTGGGGTGGTACTTGCCGATCTCCTCGATCACGCGGCCGTCGCGCTTGGTGCGCGAGTCGGCGACGACGATGCGGTAGAACGGGGCGCGGATCTTGCCGAAACGCTTGAGGCGGATCTTGACAGACACTTTTCTCCTGATTGCTTGCGAAAGTTGGTGAACCGCATGCCGTGCGCGTGGGGCACACACAGGCGGAAGCTCGAGGGGAATCCGCGGGTCTGATTAGAGGGTCGGACACGTGCGGACTCGACCAGCCATTCTGACAGATTTTCCGGCGACTCGCGCGCACAGGGCGACGCCCCGGTCGACTCACCGGCGCGCAACGTCCCGAAATCTCCCAGCCGACGCCAAGCAAGAGTGTCAGGATGGGCGCGTGGCCATCGAATTCGGCACCTCTCAGCGCTCGACACTCGGACTCGAGTGGGAGCTGGCCCTCGTCGATCGTGCGAGCGGCGACCTCTCCCCCACGGCCCCCGAGATCCTCGAGCACTTCGAGCACGCGGAGGAGGACGGCATCGCCCAAGTGACGGGCGAGCTGCTCACGAACACGGTCGAGGTGGTGACCGGCGTGCACCGCACCGTGCGCGGCGCCTCCGAGGAGCTCGCGGCGACGATCGAGCGGATCCGCGACCTCGCGGAGCCGCTCGGCGCCGACCTCATGTGCGCGGGCACCCACCCGTTCGCGCAGTGGACCCAGCAGCGGGTCACCGACAAGGAGCGCTACGCGACGCTCATCGACCGGACGCAGTGGTGGGGTCGGCAGATGCTCATCTGGGGCGTGCACATGCACGTCGGCATCGAGGACCGCGACAAGGTGCTGCCGATCCTCAACGGCCTGCTCACCTACTACCCGCATTTCCAGGCGCTGTCGGCGTCGAGCCCGTACTGGTCGGGAGAGCCGACCGGGTACGCGTCGAGCCGCGCGATGCTTTTCCAGCAGCTTCCGACCGCGGGACTGCCGCCGCAGTTCGGGGCATGGGCGAACTACGAGGGCCTCGTCGACGACCTCCTGCACGTCGGCGTGATCGACCACTACGACGAGATCCGATGGGACATCCGGCCGTCGCCGAAGTGGGGAACGATCGAGATCCGCGCGTGCGACGGGCTGTCGACCCTGCAGGAGGTGCGGGCACTCGCGGCGCTCGTGCAGTGCCTCGTGGAGGAGTTCTCGACGATGCTCGACCGCGGCGAGGACATCCCGACGATGCAGCCGTGGTTCGTGCGCGAGAACAAGTGGCGCGCCGCCCGATACGGCATGGAGACGATCCTCATCCAGAACGCGGCGGGCGACGAGCGCCTCGTCCGGGAGGACACGGCCGAGTTGATCACGCGGCTCGAGCCCGTCGCCGAACGACTCGGCTGCCTCGAGGAACTGCACGAGCTCGACGTCATCCTCGACCGCGGGGCGAGCTACGAGCGCCAGCTGCGCACCGCCGCCCGCAACGGCGGCAGCCTCAAGTCGGTCGTCGCGCACCTCGTCGCGGAGCTGCGGGACGGCATCGACCCGCCCCTGTGAGGATCTCCTCCGAGCCGTCGCGCCCGCACGATGTGTGTGTGCGCCGTCCTGGTCAGTCGAGCGGCTCGATGCCGACGACCTCGGTGAGCCACGGGCAGTAGGTGTCGGAGGTCAGCGTCTCGTCTTCGACGAACGAGGGCAGCCCGTCGCAGACCTCGGTCGTGAAGTCGGCGAACTCGAGACTGTCGGGATCGATGTGCCACGACCAGGGCGAGTTCACTCCCCCGTCGCCGTCCCTCACGATCCGGCCGACGGGGATGCGGCCGTCCTCGCCGCCGTTCTGCAGTCCGACGACGTGCTCGACGAGTTCGTCGGTGACGAGCTCGATGCGGTATTCCTCTTCGCCCGCGACGAGGAAGGTGGCGACCGCGGGCGCCTCGATCGGGTCGGCGGTCGGCCCGCCCGCGCAGCCGGCGAGCACCGGCAGCAGCAGCACGGCCGCGCCGGCGACGATTCGACGGGATCCACTCACCTCAGCAGGATGGCGGCCCCGCCCGGCGCACACAAGAGCCCGCCGAGCTCGGCGGCGTCAGGGAAGCGGCGTCGCTATGCGGCGTCAGGAGTTCTTCGCGTCGCGCCAGTCGATCCAGCGCTGCACCGGAGCGAGGTCGTAGTCGGGACCGGTGATGCCGACGGTGAAGAGGCGGACCCCGAGGTCGTATTGCGCGTCGGCTTCGTCGACGCTGCGGTTCTTCACCTCGGTCGACAGCTCGATCCCGCTGATGTCGCGGCCGACGTCGTCGGCGTGGGCGCGGAGGATGTCGAGCTTGCGGCGCAGGGTGGCCTCATCCGAGAAGCTGTGCCAGATGTCGGCGTGCTCGGCGACGATGCGGAGGGTCTTCTTCTCGCCGCCTCCGCCGATGAGGATCGGGATGCGCCGCGTCGGCGCCGGGTTCAGCTTCGTCCACCGGTCGCGGATGATCGGCAGGTCGCGGGCGAGCGCGTCGAGGCGGGTGCCGGCGGTGCCGAACTCGTAGCCGTACTCCTGATAGTCGCGCTCGAACCAGCCGGCCCCGGTGCCGAAGATGAACCGGCCGCCCGAGATGTGGTCGATGGTGCGGGCCATGTCGGCCTGCAGGTTCGGGTTGCGGTACGAGTTGCAGTTGACCAGCGGCCCGAGCTCGATCCGCTCAGTCTGCTCGGCCCACGCGGCCAGCTCGGTCCACGCCTCGAAGTGAAGGCCGTCGGGCTCGCCCGACAGGGGGTAGAAGTGGTCCCAGTTGAACGCGATGTCGGCGCCCATGTCTTCGACCCGCTGAAGGGTCTCGCGGATGAGCGCGTACTGGGCGTGCTGGGGCGCGATCTGCACGCCGATGCGGACGGGACGGTCGACGGCGAAGTTCGAAGAGGTCACCGCTTCACCCTAGGAGGCGCTTTCCGCGAGTCCGCTGGGCGAGCAGAGGGCGCATCCCGAGGACGACGACGCCGGCGCCGGCGATCAGTCGAAGCGCCGGGCGGGCGGACGCCGTTTGCCGATGACGCGGCCGGCGAACGCGACGATCAGCACGAAGCCGACGTAGAAGATCGAGAACGGAATCAGAGACACCAGCACGGCGAACGGCGGGAGGATGATCGCGACGCCCGCGAAGATCCCCCACGTGCGCGCCGGTCCGCGCCAGGCACCGCCGAACGACGCCGCGAACGCGGTGCCCGGTACGAGCAGGAAGACGCTGAGGAACACCAGGAAGCCGGCGAACCACGAGCCACCGGGAACCAGCAGCAGCGCGACGATCTCGACTGCGACGGTCGCGATCGCGAGCATCACGGCCACGAAGCCTCGGACACCGCCCGCCCAGTCGAAACGTTGCGGCGGCCTCGTGGTGAACGGGGTGCTGAAGATCATGCGGAGGCGCCGCCGGCCTCTCCTGTGCCGACGATGACCGCGCGGGCGATGGCGCGGAAGTTGAGGTTGAAGCCGAGGATGGCCGGGGTCGACTCGGCGTCGATCTCGAGCTCCTCGGGAAGCGCGTGGACGGCGACGAAGTAGCGGTGCACGCCGGTTCCCTCGGGCGGTGCGGCGCCGATGAACTGCTTGAGGCGGGCCTCGTTCGGCAGCGTGACGGCGCCGACGGGCAGGATCCCGCCCGCCGCTCCCGCGCCGGATGCCAGTTCGGTGATGTCGGCGGGGATGTTGAACACCGCCCAGTGCCAGAACCCGGAGGCGGTCGGCGCGTCGGGGTCGTAGACGGTGACGGCGAAGGTCTTGGTCTCCTCGGGGAACCCCGACCAGGACAGCTGTGGCGACACGTCGGCGCCGCCGGAATCCGCCGAATACTGGGCGGACTTGAGCGGCGCCCCGTCGGTGATGTCGTCGCTCGTCAGGGTGAACGAGGGCAGCGCGGTGAGACCTTCGTAGGGGTCGTGTCCAGTCATGCCATCACCCTAGCCACCACTCCTGGCCCCCTACCCAGCCCGAGACCCCAGCCCTGAGATCCGAGGGGGCCCCACGCGGCACGCTTGCCGCGAGGGATGCGGGCATGAACGCACGTTCCGGCGGGCGCATAAGCCCGGAACGTACGTCCTCGCCGCAGTCATCCGCGTCAGCGCGTCAGCGCGTCAGCGGCCGAGCATCTTCTGCAGCGCGGCGAGCTCTTCCTCGCTCGGCGCGGCAGCGCCCTTGTTGCCGAGCCCGAAACCGGATCCGCCCGACGAGGTCGGCGCGGCGCTGCCGGAAGCGCGCGCCGCGTTCTCGGCCGCCCGCTTGGCCGGGTTGCCGGAACGGGATCCGGCCTTCTTCTGCTGCTGCTTCTTGCGGCCGCCGCCGTAACCTCCGGCACCCACGGGCCCCATCCCGGGCATCTGAGGAACGCCGCCCTTGGCGACGGTCTTCATCATCTTGGCGGCCTGCTCGAAGCGCTGCACGAGCTGATTGACGTCGGTGACGGTCATGCCCGATCCGCGGGCGATGCGAAGGCGGCGCGACCCGTTGAGGATCTTCGGATTCACCCGCTCGGCCTTCGTCATCGACTGGATGATCGCCTCGGTGCGCACGATCTCCTTCTCGTCGAAGTTGTCGAGCTGCTCGCGCATGCCCTTCGCGCCGGGCAGCATGCCGATCATCTTCTTGATCGAGCCCATATTGCGCAGCTGCTGCATCTGCCTCAGGAAGTCGTCGAGGGTGAAACTGTCGGTCGCGAACTTCTCGGCGACCTTGCGCGCCTCCTCCTCGTCGAAGGCCTGCTGGGCCTGCTCGATGAGGGTGAGGATGTCGCCGAGGTCGAGGATGCGACTCGCCATGCGGTCGGGGTGGAAGGGCTCGAAGTCGTCGAGCGACTCGCCGGTCGAGGCGAAGATGATGGGGCGCTCGGTGACCTGGGCGACCGAGAGCGCGGCCCCGCCGCGGGCGTCGCCGTCCAGCTTGCTGAGCACCACACCGGTGAAGTCGACACCGTCCTGGAACGCCTTCGCGGTGTTGACCGCATCCTGACCGATCATCGCGTCGATGACGAAGAGCACCTCGTCGGGGTCGACCGCCTTGCGGATGTCGGCGGCCTGCTTCATCAGCTCGGCGTCGACACCGAGGCGGCCCGCGGTGTCGACGATGACGACGTCGTACTGCTTGTCGCGCGCGAACTTGATCGACTCCTTGGCGACCTTCACCGGGTTGCCGACGCCGTTGCCCGGCTCGGGCGCGTAGACGTTGGCGCCCGCCTGCTCGCCGACCACCTGGAGCTGGGTGACGGCGTTGGGGCGCTGGAGGTCGGCGGCGACGAGCAGAGGGGTGTGCCCCTCCTTCGTCAGCCACTTCGCGAGCTTGCCCGCGAGGGTCGTCTTACCGGCGCCCTGCAGACCGGCGAGCATGATCACGGTCGGCGGCTGCTTCGCGAACTCGAGTCGACGCTGCTTGCCACCGAGGATGCCGACGAGCTCCTCGTTGACGATCTGCACCACCTGCTGGGCGGGGTTCAGCGCCTGACTGGTGCTCGCTTCCAGGGCGCGCTCGCGCACCTTGCCCGTGAAGTCCTTGACGACGTCGAGGTTGACGTCGGGTGGCACGGGACTTGTTGAATGCCAGCGTTCTCACGTGAGGCCTCCCAGAAAAAAAAAAAAAAAAAAAAAAAAAAAAAGTTCAGTAGCCAGTTTTAAAATGCAGTGCTTGAGGTCACACCACCAGCCCCAGCCTGGGCAGAAGTGTTGTGTGGCCTGTGTTAAACAAAAAAAATGGAAAAATAGTCGCCTGGCAGTTGAGCCACCAGCCAAGACCATTCTAAACATCCCAGGAGGCTGGTGCAGTTGCGCCTGGGCTGCTGGCCTGTGGTCTCTAAAAAAAAAAAAAAAAAAAAAAAAAAAAGTCACGGGTGCAGTGCCTGCACCAAAAAAAAAAAAAAAAATCTCAAAAAAATTTTTTTTTTTGAAAAAAAAAAAAAACCCGAGGGAAAAAAAAAAAAAAAAAAAAAAAAAAAAAAAAAAAAAAAAAAAAATTTTTTATTAAAAATTTTTTTTTTTTTTTTTTTTTTTTTAAAAAAAAAAAACACCGGGGGGTTTAAGAAACCAGGTGTTAATAGCTGCAGCTGCACTGACAGCCGTTTAGCTGGCTGAGATTGTGTTGTTCCCTGGTGGTGGCACCAGCCAACAGCTGAATGGCAGGCACTCCTCTTAAAAATTAAAAAAAAAAAAAGCAGATTCTCTTGTTTTGCCAGATTGCCTACAGGGCCCCCCCAAAAAAAAAAAAAAAAAAAAAAAAAAAAAAAAAAAAAAAAAAAAAAAAAAAAAAAAAAATTAAGAGGCAGGCACCACGTGCCAAAAAAAAAAAATGGAGTCTGTTGTCAAAAAAAAAAAAAAAAAAAAAGTTTGTAAAGTAAAAGCCAGCCAGCCAGCCAGCGCCAGACTCTGAATGTGTTCCCACCGCGTGCAGAGACTCTCCGACATGGCCCGCGACTACGACGTGAGCACCTCGGGTCTCGCCCTGGCGTGGCTGCGGCACCACCCCGATGTGACCGCGCCGATCGTGTCGCCGCGCACGAGCGCACAATGGATCGCCGTCGACGAGGCGACCGAGCTCGAACTCGGCGAGGACGACGTCGAACGGATAGGCGGGCTCTTCCTCTGACCGCTCTCGGGTGACCGAGCCGCCCAGGCTCCTGACATCGGCGCCGCTAGCGTTGAGCCATGTCCGTGATCCTGCCGTTCGACGGCACCTCTCCCGAAGTCGACCCGTCGGCGTTCGTGGCGTCGACCGCCACCCTCGTCGGTCGGGTCCGACTCGCCGCCGAGTCGAGTGTGTTCTTCGGCGCGGTGCTGCGCGCCGACCGCGATGAGATCAGCATCGGGGAACGCAGCAACGTGCAGGACAACGTCGTCATCCACGGCGATCCCGGCAAGCCCGCCGTCGTCGGCCGCGGCGTCAGCATCGGGCACGGTGCGGTCGTGCACGGCTGCACCATCGAAGACGACTGCCTGATCGGGATGCACGCCACCGTGCTGAACGGCGCCGTCGTCGGACGCGAGTCCCTCGTCGCGGCGGGGACGGTCGTCCTCGAGGGCTCGATCATCCCGCCCCGCTCGCTGGTGGCCGGCGTGCCCGGCAAGGTGCGACGCGAGCTCACCGACGACGAGGTCGCGAAGCTGCACCGCAACGCAGACACCTACGTCATGCTGTCGACGCGCTACCGGGAGGACTGAGCATGCGACACGGGATCATCATCCTTCCGCAGCTGCCGTGGGCCGACGCGCAGCGTCAGTGGCGGCAGGCCGAGGAGCTGGGCTTCGACTCGGCCTGGACCTACGACCACCTTTCGTGGCGGAGCCTCGCCGACCAGCCGTGGCACGCCACCGTACCGACGCTCACGGCGGCTGCGACCGTCACCTCGACCATCCGACTCGGCACCTTCGTCGCCTCGCCGAACTTCCGACACCCGGTGACCTTCGCGAAGGACGTCGCGACGATCGACGACATCTCGGGCGGACGCCTGCAGCTCGGCCTCGGGTCGGGCGGCACCGGCTTCGACGCGTTCGTCCTCGGTCAGAGCGCGCTGAGCCCTCGCGAGCGGCACCGCCGATTCGTGGAGTTCGTGGACGACCTCGATGTTCTGCTGCGGCACGAGACGGGCGACGGCGGCATCTCCTTCGACGGCGAGTACTACACCGCGGTCGATGCCCGAATGGTCGGAGTGCCGGCGCAGTCTCCGCGGGTGCCCCTCCTTCTCGCGGCCGACGGCCCCAAAGGCATCGCCTTCGCGGCCGAGCGGGGCGACGGCTGGATCACGCTCGGCGGTCGCTTCGACGCGGACGGCGCCGGGCTCGACGGCTGGTGGAAGTCGGTCGCCGAGTTGGCGGACCGATCGCGCGACGCCGCCGACGCTGCCGGACGCACCATCGAGCGGTATCTCAACCTCGACTCCGAGAGCCGTTTCGCGCTCGACAGCGTCGACGCGTTCGAGGACGCGGCGGGACGCGCCGAGGAGCTCGGCTTCGACGAGGTCATCACCCACTGGCCCCGGGTCGACGGCATCTACGCCGGCCGAGAAGAGGTCCTGCTCGAGGTCGCCTCGCGCTTCCCACACAACCCGGCCTGACCGCGTACCGCTGCTGACCGAATCAAGGAAAAAGCGGCCCCCAGTCACACATTCAAGCCGATCCCAGCCCGTCGGGGGCGACAACTCCTTGATTCGGTCCGTCGCCCCCGGGTGGCTGACCGAATGCAGGAAAAATTGGGGCGCGGGGGCCGTTTTCGACCCGAATCGGAGCTTCAGCGCGAAAATCTCCTGCATTTGGTCAGAGACCGGCTGGGGAGGACTCACCGCAGGCGGCACAGGCGGACGCTGAACTGAGCAGAGAACGCCCCAGACCACTAGGCAGGGGGCAGCCGGCGTCAGCCGACGAGGTTCTGGGCGAAGACGTGAGGGGTGAAACCGGTCAGGTCGCCGATGCCCTCGCCCTGACCGATGAGCTTGATCGGCAGGCCCGTCTTCTCCTGCACGGCGAGAACGAAGCCGCCCTTCGCGGAGCCGTCGAGCTTCGTGATCACGAGTCCGGTGATGCCCGCCACCTCGAGGAAGGCCTGCGCCTGCGACAGCCCGTTCTGACCCGTCGTCGCATCGAGCACGAGCAGCACCTCGGCGATCGGCGCCTGCTTCTCGATCACGCGGCGGATCTTGCCGAGCTCGTCCATGAGCCCCGTCTTGGTCTGCAGACGGCCGGCGGTGTCGATGATGACGATCTCGGTGCCGTCGCGCTTGGCCTTCTCGACCGTCTGGAAGGCGACCGACGCCGGGTCCTGACCCTGCTGCTGCGGACGCACCAGGTCGGCTCCGGCGCGCTCGGCCCAGGTCGCGAGCTGCTCGACCGCCGCCGCACGGAAGGTGTCCGCCGCACCGACGACGACCGTGCGCCCGTAATTGCGCACGAACTTCGCGAACTTGCCGATCGTCGTCGTCTTGCCGACGCCGTTGACGCCGACGACGAGCACCACGGCGGGCCGCTCGGTGAGCTTCAGCGTGGGGTCGAACTTCGACAGCCGCTCCTCGATGCTCTCCTGGAGCATCCGCTGCAGGTCCTTCGGGTCGGTCGTGCGGTAGCGGTCGACCTTGGCCCGCAGGTCGTCGATGATCTCCTCGGTCACGGACGGACCGAAGTCGGCGCCGATCAGGGCGACCTCGAGGTCATCCCAGGTGGTCTCGTCGATGGTGCGCTTGGCGAACATGCCGCGGAGAGCGCCCGACAGGGACCAGGGAGTGCGTGCCACGGAAGTAGAGGCTACCGTTCGCGGCAGGATGGGGTGGTGCAGAGCGAACCCGTCACCCTCCGTCCTTCGCTCGCCGCGTATCTCGGCCGCGCGCTGACGGCACCGGTCAACGCCTACCTCGTGCTCGGCGCCCTGATCGTCGGCGTCGTGGTGAGCGGGCTGCTCGGCAGCGTCGTGTTCTGGACGGGCGCGGCGGTGGGGCTCACCTCCGAGGTGGTGCGGGTCGCGTACGGGCTGCGCCGCGAGCGCATCGAGTTCGGCGGCGGGACCTACCGGGTGCGCGAGAGCGACGGCCGTTGGAAGTCGTTCGCCGCGTCGCAGATCGGCGAAGCGATCGTGGTGCGCGCGTCGGGACGCCGGGGCGGCGAGGCACCCATCTCGCGGCTGTACCTCCGCTCGCGCGACGACGGCACGCGCCTGTTCCGGATGTCCGGCGCCCTGTGGCGCGGATCCGACCTCGCGCTGCTCGGCGACGATCTACGCGAGCACGGTGTCGCCGTCGAGAGCCTTTCGGAACGCACCGCACTGGAGACCCTCGGGAAGAAGCATCCGTGGGCGCTCGAACGCTGGGAGGCGCATTTCCGCGCCATCTCGGTGATCGTCGCGCTGATGTTCGTCGCGGCGCTCGCGGTCGAGCGCTTTCTGACCTGATCCGCTCGCATCGATCGTTGCGAGTGAGCGCTCACTCACTTACGCTGGCGCGGTGTCGGAAACGCTGACCCCCGAGCCGCCCGTCGAGACCGCTCGGGAACGCGCCCGCCCACTCGCCCCCGACGACCGGCGCGAGGCGATCATCGCCGCCGTCGCACCCCTCATCCGCGAACACGGACGGGACATCACCACCCGCCAGATCGCCGATGCCGCCGGCATCGCCGAGGGAACCGTCTTCCGAGCGTTCCCTGACAAGGAGTCCCTCATCGACGCCGCGATCGAGCGTCTCTTCGACCCGACACCGCTCGAGGATGCGGTGCGGGCGATCGACGGATCGCTCCCCGTCGAAGAGAAGCTCGTGCAGGTGCTGCACCTGCTGCGCGAGCGGTTCGACGGCATCTTCCGACTGATGGCCACCCTCCATCTGCGGGAACGTCCGCGGATCCAGGCGGGCGCGGCGCGCTGGGTCGGCGTCTTCACCGAGGTGCTCGGCATCGACGCCCACGAACTGGCGGGCCCGCCCGAGCACGTCGCGCACTACCTCCGTCTTCTCGCGTTCTCCTCGACGCTGCCCGCGTTCACGGCGCCCGACGGCTTCACGGAGCGCGACCTCGCCCGCCTCATGCTCGACGGGCTGCTCGCCCGCCCATCGCACCCTCACGCCCGCTCGGAGGCCTGACATGCTCGGCACGATCCTCATGCGCTACCTGCGCCCGTACTGGCCGCTCATCGTCGGCGTCATCGTCTTCCAGCTCGCCCAGTCGATCGCCTCGCTCTACCTGCCGAGCCTCAACGCCGACATCATCGACGACGGCGTCGCACTCGGCGACACCGGCTTCATCCTCTCCACGGGCGCGGTGATGCTCGGCGTCACCCTGCTGCAGATCGGCGCCGCCATCGCCGCCGTCTACTTCGGCGCGAAGACGGCGATGTCGCTCGGACGGGACCTGCGCCTCGCCGTGTTCGACCGGGTCGCGACCTTCTCCGAACGCGAGGTCACCCGATTCGGCGCCCCGTCGCTGATCACCCGCAGCACCAACGACGTGCAGCAGGTGCAGATGCTCGTCCTCATGACCAGCACGATGCTGATCAGCGCCCCGATCCTCAGCATCGGCGGCGTCTTCATGGCCCTGCAGGAGGACCTTCAGCTGAGCTGGATCCTCGTCGTCGCCGTGCCGGTGCTGCTGCTCGCGGTGGGCGCGATCATCGTGCGGATGGTGCCGCAGTTCCAGAAGATGCAGGAGCGCATCGACCGCGTCAACCGGGTGCTCCGCGAGCAGCTGACCGGTATCCGGGTCGTGCGGGCGTTCGTCCGCGAACCGGTCGAGACCGAACGGTTCGCCGAGGCCAACCGCGAGCTCACCGACACCGCGTTGCGCGCCGGTCGCCTGTTCGCCCTGATGTTCCCGATCGTCATGCTGGTGCTCAACGTCTCGAGCATCGCGGTGCTCTGGTTCGGGGCGTACCGGATCGAGGACGGCAGCATGCAGGTCGGCTCGCTGACCGCCTTCCTCAGCTATCTGATCCAGATCCTGATGGCGGTCATGATGGCGACGTTCATCGCGGTGCTGCTGCCCCGCGCGGTCGTCTCGGCCGACCGCATCGGCGAGGTGCTCGAGACGTCGTCGTCGGTCGTGCCGCCGCACTCGCCGACGGCCGCGACGCGGACCACGGGCGACGTCGAGTTCGACGCCGTCTCGTTCGCCTACCCGGGTGCCGACCAGCCCGTCCTGCACGAGGTGAGCTTCCGGGCCGAACCGGGAACCACGACGGCGATCATCGGCAGCACCGGGTCCGGCAAGACGACCCTCGTGAACCTCATCCCCCGACTGTTCGACGTCACCTCAGGAGCGGTGCGGGTCGACGGCGTCGACGTGCGCGAACTCGACCCGTCGGTGCTGTGGGACCGCATCGCCATAGTGCCGCAGCGGGCGTACCTCTTCTCGGGCACCGTGGCGAGCAACCTCCGCTACGGCAACCCCGACGCGACCGACGCGGAGCTGTGGCGCGCGCTCGAGATCGCTCAGGCCCGCGACTTCGTCGAGGAGATGCCCGAGGGGCTCGAATCGCCGATCGCGCAGGGCGGCACCAATGTGTCGGGCGGGCAACGCCAGCGACTCGCGATCGCCCGCGCCCTCGTCAAACGGCCCGAGATCTACGTCTTCGACGACTCGTTCTCGGCCCTCGACACGACGACCGACGCGCGACTGCGGGCGGCGCTCTCCCGCGATGTCGGCGGGGCGACGAAGATCGTCGTCGCCCAACGGGTCTCGACCATCGCCCTCGCCGATCTCATCATCGTGCTCGACGACGGCGTCGTCGTCGGAGCGGGCACCCACGAGGAACTCCTCGCATCCTCCCCCGAATACGCCGAGATCGTCACCAGTCAGCTCCCCGCCGAGGAGATCGCATGAGCACTCCGACGAGAACCCCCGTCCGCGGACCCGCCCGTGGCGGCGGCCCCTTCGGCGGCCCCGGCCTGCCGGCCGAGAAGTCGCTGAACTTCCTCCCCTCCGCCAAACGTCTGCTCGGCCGGCTCCGCCCCGAACGCGGCGGCATCGTCGGCGTCATCGCGCTCGGCGTCGTCAGCGTCGTGCTCGCCGTCATCGGACCCTGGATGCTCGGACAGGCGACGAACGTCATCTTCGAGGGCGTCATCTCATCGACGCTGCCCGCAGGGGCGACGAAGGCGCAGGTCATCGAGCAGCTCGAGGCGAGCGGCGACACCCAGCGCGCCGATCTGCTGCGAGGCATGACCCTCGACCCGGGTGCCGGCATCGACTTCGACGCCCTGCAGATGATCCTCGGCATCGTGCTGCTGCTCTACGTGTTCTCGTCGGTGTTCGCCTGGCTGCAGGGCTACATCCTCAACGGCATCACCCAGCGCACCGTCTACCGGCTGCGCGAAGAGGTCGAGACGAAGCTGCACCGACTGCCGCTCACCTACTTCGACCGCACCCCTCGCGGCGAGCTGCTCAGCCGGGTGACGAACGACATCGACAACATCTCGCAGAGCCTCCAGCAGACGCTCTCGCAGGCGCTCACCTCGGTGCTCACCGTCATCGGCGTGCTCGGGATGATGTTCACCATCTCGCCGCTCCTGGCGCTGATCGCCCTCGTGACGATCCCGCTGACCCTCGTCGTCGTCGCGCTCATCGCGAAGCGGTCGCAGACGATGTTCGTCGACCAGTGGAAGCACACCGGCGAACTCAACGCCCAGGTGGAGGAGGGCTTCACAGGCCACGCGCTCGTCAAGGTGTTCGGACGTCAGCGCGAGGTGTCGAAGAGCTTCGCGGCGAAGAACGAGGAGCTGTTCCGGGCGAGCTTCGGCGCGCAGTTCGTCAGCGGGATCATCATGCCCGCGACGATGTTCATCGGGAACCTCGTCTACGTCGCCATCGCCGTCGCCGGCGGACTGATGGTCGCGGGCGGCACGATGCAGTTGGGCGACGTGCAGGCGTTCATCCAGTACTCCCGCCAGTTCACCCAGCCGCTCAGCCAGCTCGGGTCGATGGCCAACCTGCTGCAGTCGGGGGTGGCGAGCGCCGAGCGGGTGTTCGAGCTGCTCGACGCCGACGAGCAGAGCCCCGACCCGGTTCCGGGGCGGACACCGACGCAGAAGTCCGGTCGTCTCGAGTTCGAGCACGTGTCGTTCCGGTACGACCCCGAGACGCCGCTCATCGACGACCTCTCGCTGGTCGCCGAGCCGGGCACGACGGTCGCGATCGTCGGCCCGACGGGCGCCGGCAAGACGACCCTCGTCAATCTCGTGATGCGCTTCTACGACCTCGACGGCGGGCGCATCACCCTCGACGGGGTCGACACCACCGAGATGACGCGGGCGGCGCTGCGCTCCCGCACCGGCATGGTGCTGCAGGACACGTGGCTGTTCGCGGGCACGATCCGGGCGAACATCGCCTACGGCCGACCCGACGCGACCGAGCAGGAGATCCTCGACGCGGCGCGGGCGGCGTACGTCGACCGGTTCGTGCACTCGCTGCCCGACGGGTACGACACGGTGCTCGACGACGAAGCGAGCAATGTGAGCGCCGGTGAGAAGCAGCTCATCACGATCGCGCGCGCGTTCCTCGCCCGTCCCGACGTACTGATCCTCGACGAGGCGACGAGCTCCGTGGATACCCGCACCGAGGTGCTGGTGCAGCGTGCGATGGCGGCGCTGCGCGAGGATCGGACGAGTTTCGTGATCGCGCACCGCCTCTCGACCATCCGCGACGCCGAACTCATCCTCGTGATGGAGGACGGCGCGATCGTCGAGCAGGGCGATCACGAGACGCTGCTCGCCCGCGACGGCGCGTACGCGCGGCTGTACCAGGCGCAGTTCGCGGCCCCGGCGGACGCCTGAACGCTTGGGTCAGGCCAGCGGATCAGACCAGCAGCTTGCGGACGGTATTGAGGTTTCGAGTGGTGGTCGTGGTCCGGTTGCGCGCCTTCGCGGCGAGCTTCGCGAACGGGGTGTCGGTGCTCGAGCCCTTCGGGCACGCCCAGTAGACGACCCCGTCGCCCTCGGCGACCCGGTCGGGGCCGTCCGGAACGAGGTCGGGGCTGAAGTCGCTGAACGCTTCCGGGCCGGACCCGAAGACGACGTACGCGTGCGTCTCGGCGTCCTCGGGGAAGGGGTAAGCGTCGACGATGCCGGCGAGCCGGTCGTGCGGCAGCAGCACGATCCACGCGTCGTAGCCGAAGCGGTCGCCGAGCGCCCTCTCGATGCGGGGCTTCAGCTCGACCGCGTCGTCGTCGGATCGGAACAGCACATTGCCGGTCGCGAGCACGGTCTTCACCTCGTCGAAGCCGAGCTCACGGAAGAGCGCGCCCAGCTCGGCGCTCTTCACCGTGATGCCGTTCACGTTGACTCCGCGCAGCAGCGCGATCCACCGGGTCACGAGCACAGGCTAGCCGCGCCATCGACCTACCGCGACGGTGAACGCGGTGCCACACTGTCGGCATGACGGCGACCGCCCTCGGCACCCGCGTCGCGTCGGCGGTGTGGCCCTCCGCCGCGCTGCTCGTCGTGTCGGCTGCGGCGATCCTCGCCGTCGGAGCGCGTTCGCTCGGCGCCGAGCACTACTCGACGGACCCGATCGGTGTGCTCGCCGCGGCGGGGGCGGCGGCGCTCGTGATCCTCGCGGTGCCCCGGATGCCCTCCCGCGCCGTCCCGGTCACCATCGCGCTGGCGGTGCTCCTCGGCGTGCACGCCGTCGCCGGACCGCTCGCCGTCGTCCTCGCCGCATCCGGTGTGCGCGCGTCGGCGCTCGAGACCTGGTGGTCGGCTCTGTGGCTGCCGATCTTCTCCCTCGGTCAGCTGGCCGCGGTCATCGCCCTCCTCCGCCCGCCTCGATGGCTGGGCGCGACGCTGATCGTCGTCGCGGCGGCCGCCTTCGCCGTCAGCGCCTCATCCGCCCCGGCTGGCTCCTTCGATCGGGTGGCGACGACGACCGGAGACGGCTCCGCCAGCCTCGCCCTCGAGGTGTCCGTCGATGTCTGGATGCTGTCGCTCCTCGTACTCCCCGCCGTGACCGTCGCGCGGATCCTGCGCGCGGACGACGATGCTCGCCGACCACTGCTCGCCGTCGCACTGGTGAGCGTGCTGCCCCTTCTCGGCATCGCCGGGTGCCTCGCCCTCGCGATCGCGCGCGATCCCGGACGCGTCGATCCCTCCGTCGGCAGCGTCGCGTTCCTCGTGCTCCTCGGCGCCACGAGCGCCGGAGTCGTGCTGAGCGCACCGCTCGCGGCGCCGACCGCGAGCGGTGGGACCGCCGGCTCAGCACCCTGATCTCGGTCGTGGTCATCGGGTACGCGGCCCTCGTGCTGATCGTGGTGGGCATCGTCCTGGTCGGGCCGATGTCGGATGCGGGACCCGTCGCGGTCGTGCTGACCGTCGCCGGATGCACGGTGCTCGTCATCGCCGGCGCGGCGCTCGCGGGGCGCCGCCTCTACGAGACGGGTCGGTCGGCGCCGCTTCCTCCTCCCCCGACGCCCACGATCCTCGTCGACCGCCTCATCCCGCGCGAGCGCGACGTGCTCGAGGCGCTGGCCGACGGCGCGAGCAACGCGGGCATCGCGAGCCGTCTCGTCGTGTCCGAGCGCACCGTCGACTCCCACGTGCGCTCGATCTTCGCGAAGCTCGGGCTCGACGACGACAAGATCGCCAACCGGCGGGTCCGCGCCGCGCGGGTCTTCTTCGACGCCGAGCGCGCCGCCCGCCGCTGACCGCTCGGCGTTCGGATCGCGCCTCTCGCGCCGCCGGATACGCGCCTTCGTCAGCGGGTTTCGGTGTCAGCACCGATGCCGACGAGCCCCTGCCGACGCCAGCGTTGTCGGACATCGACCTCGAAGGAGCAGCACATGTCCGTCACCTCACCCACCACCGCGACCTCCGCACAGCGATCCGACACGACACCGGCAGGGCCCGTCGTCGCCCTCGCGGCGCTCGTCCTCGGAGTCGCCGCCCGGCTCGTCTTCTTCGGGATCTGGCATCCCGACTGGTTCCCGCTCGGCAACTACGAACGGCTGGCGGCGATCGGCGAGCAGTGGTGGACCATGCACGTCTTCGTCGGCGCACTCGGAACGGTCGCGGCCGCCACCGCCCTCGCCGTCCTCGTCTCCCGGTTGTGCGCGACCCGGGGCGCCTGGCTCGCCGCGATCGGCGGCGCGGTCTCGATTCTCGGCGCGACCCTCTTCGCCGTGGGGATCGCCGGCGAAGGGGTCCTCTACGCGGCCCTCGTCGATCCCGATGTCCTGGCGCCGACGGCCGCAGCGTCCGCCGTGGATGCGTTCGCCGCCGACGCAGCCCTGAGCGAGATCCCTATCTTCACCGGGGTCGCCGTCGCGGCGGTCGGCGGCCTGGTGCAGCTCGTCGCCCTCTGGTGGTCGCGGGCCCTGCCGCTCTGGCTGCTCGTCGCCTAGACGGTACTGGTCCTGTCGTCGCTCCTGCCGATGCTGCCGATGTGGGCGACCATCGCGAAGTTCGTCCTCGAGGGGGCCGCTGCGATCGCCATCGGCATCGTCGCGGTGCGGCGTCGCTGAGGCGCTCGCGGCCCGAAATCAGCTTGCGGCCGCCTCGGTGCGCTCGACGCGCTGACCGACGACGGCCGAGATGCCGTCCTGGCGCATCGAGACGCCGTAGAGCGCGTCGGCGAGCTCCATCGTTCGCTTCTGGTGGGTGATGACGATCAGCTGCGACGACTCGCGCAGGTCCTCGAACACGGCGAGCAGACGGCCGAGGTTCGCGTCGTCGAGGGCCGCCTCGACTTCGTCCATGATGTAGAACGGGCTCGGGCGGGCCTTGAAGATCGCGATCAGCAGCGCCACCGCGGCGAGCGACCGCTCACCGCCCGAGAGCAGCGACAGGCGTTCGATCTTCTTGCCGACGGGCCGCACCGACACCTCGATGCCGGTGTTGAGCAGGTCGTCGGGCTCGGTCAGCTCGATGCTGCCGGTGCCGCCCGGGAAGAGCACGGGGAACACCTGCGCGAACGCGGCCTTGGTGTCCTCGAACGCCTCCGCGAAGATGCGCTGCATCGTGCCGTCGAGCTCGTCGATGATCGTGATGAGGTCTTTGCGGGTGTTGGTGAGGTCGGTCAGTTGGTCGGTGAGGAACTTGTGCCGCTGTTCCAGCGCCGCGAATTCCTCGAGCGCGAGCGGGTTGACCCGGCCGAGCTGGGCGAGCGAGCGTTCGGCTTTGTCGAGTCGCTTCTGCTGTTCGGCGCGGTCGAACGGGCGCCCGCGCGGCTCATCGTCCTCACTCTGCTCGCCAGGCTCGGCGGTGGTGAGATCGGGGACGAGGATGTCGGGGCCGTATTCCTGCAGGAGGGTCGCCTCATCGAGTCCGAGCGCACCGACCCGCTCGAGCAGGGCGGCGAGGTGCAGCTTCTTCTCGTAGATCTGCAGTTCGAGGCCGTGGACGCTCTCGGTGATCGAGTGCAGTCGCGCGCGCAGCTCGGCCTCGCCCTTACGGATCTCGACGAGCTCGGCATTGCGCTCGGAGCGTTGCGCTTCGGCGTGCTGCAGCTCGACGCGCGCCGCGGCGACTGACGTCGCGACCGAGTCGAGCAGCGCGGGCAGCGCCTCGGCGACCGCGGTGGCCGACGCGATCTGACGGCGCCGGATGACCGCACGACGCGCGGCCTCCTCCGCCGCCGCACGCTCGGCCTCGAGCTGACGTTCGAGATTCGCGATGCGCGACGTCTCGGCGCGTACCCGCTCGCGGGCCGTCTCGAGACCGAGTCGGGCCTCGACCTCGCGCTCGCGTGCGGCGTCCACCGCGGCGGAGAGCGGTTCGCGCGCGCTCGGATCGAAGGCCGGACGCGGGTGCTCTCTGGCCGAATCGAGCTCCTCGCGAGCTGCGACGGCGGCCGCCTCGACCTCCGCGACCTGGGCGGCCTGGTTCTCGAGCGCCTTCGCGAGCCGGTCGTACTCGGCCTCGGCGGCGTCGACCTGAGCGCGCAGTCGTGAGGTCGTCTCCGCGCGGGCGGCGACCTGGGCGTCGACCTCGCGAAGCGCTGCGAGCGCCGACGACGACTGCTGCCGGGCGACGGCATGCTCCGACCGCTTTGCGTCGAGGGCAGCACGGGCGGTGTCGATGATCGTGAGGACCTCGTCGAGGCGCGCCGCGGCCGCGTCCCGTTCGGCACCGAGCTCGATGCGGCTGCGCTCTCCCCCGGTGCCGCCGCGGAGAACGAAGGGCGTGAGGACCTCGCCGTCGCGCGTGATCACCGTGACCGGCGGCTGCGCGCTGCGCGCCCGCTCCCACACGGCACGACCCGCGGCGAGGTCGTCGACGAACACGACCGAGGTGAGCAGGCCCTGCACTCCTGGCGGACCGGACGCGACGTCGACGGCGGCGACTGCACCGTTGCCGAACGCGGGGGTGGACGGCGGCGGCACGTCGGCGACGACGACCTCGACGCGTCCGAGGTCCCGTTCGACGGCGTGGGCGAGGGCGGCGAGCGCGGCGTCGACGTCGTCGGCGAGCACGGCGTCGGCGAGCGACCCGAGCGCCGCGGCGACCGCGGCCTCCCATCCGGGTCGCACCGTGATCGCGTCGGCGACGAGGCCGCGGACACCGGCGAGCCGAGCGGCGGCGAGCGCCCCGGAGCCGTCCTTCACGTCGAGCGACAGGGCGAGCGCCCCCACGCGTGCCGTGAGGGCGTCGCGTTCGCGCTCCGCGGCGTGCAGCGAGTCGCGGAGCCCTTCGAGGTCGCGCTCGGTGGCCGTCACGGCGGCCTGCGCCTCCTCGTAGAGGCGGTCGAGGTCTGCTCCCCCGCCGGCCTCGACGGCGGTCTCGGTCTCGACCTCAGCGAACCGGGCGCGAGCGCTCTCCCGCCGGTCGCGTGCCGAGTCGAGGGCGTTCTGCTGACGAAGGATGTCGCCGCGGACCGCGGCGAGACGGGATGCGGCCGCGTCGGAGCGGCCCGTCAGCTGGGAGAGCGTCAGGTCGTAGCGCGAGACCTCGGCGCTCTGCTGCGCGATGGTCTCGTCGACGCGGTCGAGCTCGGACCGGGCCTGCCGCATCCGCTCCTGCGCATCGGTCAGCGCCGACTCCGCCGAGCCGATCGCGGCGCGCAGCCGGTCGAGTTCCTGCCTCGCGTCCTCGACCTGCTGAGGCGTGACCCCCGGAGCGGATGAGGGCGCGTCGTCGACGCTGCCGAGCAGGGCGAGCCGCTGGCCCGCGAGGGTGTACAGACTGCGCAGCCGCTCCTGCACCGACTCGAGGTCGAAGGCGACCTCGCGTGCCGCATCGACCTCGTCGGAGCTCTGCTCCGCCTCGATGGCGGCGGCCCGGTGGGTGCGCTCTTCGAGCTGCTGCGAGAGCACCGCCCGCTCCTCGCCGCGCTCCTGCTCCGAGCGGGTGAAGGCGGCGAGCGCCGATCGCAGTCCGGCGATTTCGTCGGCGAGCAGCCGGGCCCGCGCATCGCGGACGACGGCCTGGATCGTCGCGGCCTCCCGCGCCACCTCGGCCTGGGCGCCGAGCGGCTTCAGCTGGCGCCGGATCTCGCCCGCGAGGTCGGACAACCGGGTGAGGTTCGCCTGCATCGACTCGAGCTTTCGCTGGGTCTTCTCCTTGCGCCTGCGGTGCTTCAGGATTCCGGCGGCCTCTTCGATGAAGCCGCGGCGGTCGATGGGACTCGCGTGCAGCACGGTGTCGAGCTGCCCCTGGCCGACGATCACGTGCATCTCGCGGCCGAGGCCGGAGTCCGAGAGGAGCTCCTGCACGTCGAGGAGGCGGCAGTTCTCGCCGTTGATCGCGTACTCGCTGCCCCCGTTGCGGAACAGGGTCCGCCTGATCGTGACCTCGGTGTACTCGATCGGCAGCGCACCGTCGCTGTTGTCGATGGTGAGGGTAACCTCCGCCCGGCCGAGCGGCCCCTTGGTGGCGGTGCCGGCGAAGATGACGTCCTCCATCTTGCCGCCGCGGAGGGTCTTCGCGCCCTGCTCGCCCATCACCCAGGCGAGGGCGTCGACGACGTTGCTCTTGCCCGAGCCGTTGGGGCCGACGACGCAGGTGACCCCCTGCTCAAACGCGAAGGTGGTCGGCTGCGCGAAGGACTTGAACCCCTTCAGGGTCAAGGTCTTCAGGTACATGAGGCCTCCGCGCGGACTTGTCTCCTCACGAAGGTACCGGTCGGTCCAGCGATTGCGGCGGAGGATCATCGGGCGTCCCCGCCCTGACATAGACTCCGTTCCTCCTACCCGCCGCCCGAACGGAAGCCGCCGTGCCCACCCGAACTCCGACGCGTCCCGCCTCCAGGCGGCGGCGGCCGAGCTCGAAGCGGCGGCGTCCGACGACGAAGCGGCGGCGATCGTCGACCATCACCCGCCGGCGCGAGACGCGTTTCGCGCTCGTGATCGCGGGCGTCGTCGCCGCGATCGCGCTCCTCATCGGCGTCGCGTCGATGAACTCCGCCGGAAACGCTGCTCTCGCGTGCCTCGACGAGACAGGGCGGCCGCTCGAGGAGGGGACGACGATCGCGGGATACGGCGCCGAGCAGCTCGCGAACGCGACGGCGATCGTCGATGCGGGCGTTGCCGTGGGCGCTCCGATCGAGGCGCAGCGCATCGCCGTGATGACCGCGATGGGCGAGTCGGGGCTCCGCGTCCTCGATCACGGCGACGCCGTCGGCCCCGACAGCCGCGGTCTGTTCCAGCAGCGGGACAACGGCGGGTGGGGCTCGTACGAGGATCGGATGAATCCCACGGTCAGCGCCGCCAACTTCTACCGTGCGCTGCTCGCGCTTCCCGACTGGCAGAGTCTCGAGCCGACGGTCGCCGCGCATCGGGTGCAGATCAACGCCGACGAGCGCCACTACGAACGCTTCTACCCGGCCGCCCACGAGGTCGTAGCGGCGATCACGGAACGCAGCCTCACCTGTTCCGTCGGCTGACTCGCCCGCTTCACCCCGTCTCAGGCCGCCGCGACGGGGCGAAGTGGGCGAGTCAGCGGCGGCGGAGGAGGTCCAGGAACTCGTCGGCGGCCGACAGCTGCTCGGCGAGCTTCGCGCGACGCTCCTCCGCGTCGGCGATGAAGCCGTCGAGCGCCTTGCGTTCGTCCCCTGCCATCGTCGCCCCGCCCTCGAGCGCCGCGATGATCTGCAGCAGCTCCGCCATCTGCTCCAGCGAGAAGCCGAGCGGCTTCATCCGCCGGATCAGAAGCAGCCGCTCGAGGTCGCCGTCGGTGTACAGACGGAACCCGCCGTCGGAGCGTCCGGTCGGCTTGAGCAGCCCCACCTCGTCGTAGTGGCGGATGGTCCGCAGCGACAGCTCGGAGCGTTCCGCGAGCTCGCCGATGTGCATCGTGCCCTCCGCCATGCCGCAACTCTACCCTCACGTCAGGGTAGAGTTGCCGTCGATCGCGGACGCCAGAGCGTCTGGCCGTCACTTCCCCGCGCGATGAGGCGCGCCATCCACTCGATCGCACTCGCGCCAGGAGCACACCATGTCCGCGCCCTCGACAGCCGCGCCCGCCCGCACCGACTCCGTGCTCGGGGCGCTGCGCTCACCGCGCATCCTCACCCGCGAGGTGCTCGCGGGGCTCGTCGTCGCACTCGCGCTGATCCCCGAGGCGATCTCGTTCTCGATCATCGCCGGCGTCGATCCGCGGTACGGATTGTTCGCGTCGTTCATCATGGCCGTCTCGATCGCCTTCCTCGGCGGCCGCCCCGCCATGATCACCGCCGCGACCGGCGCCGTCGCCCTCGTCATCGCGCCCGTCGCCCGCGAGTACGGAGTCGAGTACTTCCTCGCCACCGTCATCCTCGGCGGCATCTTCCAGGTCGTCCTCGGCGTGCTCGGCGTCGCGAAGGTCATGCGTTTCATCCCCCGCAGCGTGATGGTGGGTTTCGTCAACTCGCTCGCGATCCTCATCTTCCTCGCGCAGCTGCCGCACCTGCTCGGGGTGCCGTGGCTCGTCTACCCGCTCGTCGCCGTCGGGATCGCGATCATCGTCGTGCTTCCCCGGCTGACCAGGGCCGTACCCGCACCGCTGGTCGCGATCGTGCTCATCACCGCAGCGGCCGTCGCGTGGGGGCTGTCGGTTCCGACGGTCGGAGACGAGGGGGCACTCCCCGACGCCTTGCCCACGTTCCTGCTGCCGGACGTGCCGTTCACCGGCGAGACGTTCGCGATCATCGCGCCCTACGCGCTCGCGATGGCCCTCGTCGGCCTGCTCGAGTCGCTGCTCACCGCGAAACTCGTCGACGACATCACCGACACCCCGTCGAACAAGACCCGCGAGTCGTGGGCGCAAGGCGTCGCGAACCTGCTGTCGGGCCTCTTCGGCGGGATGGGCGGGTGCGCGATGATCGGCCAGACGATGATCAACGTGAAGGTCTCGGGCGCCCGCACCCGCATCTCCACGTTCCTCGCCGGCAGCTTCCTGCTCGTCCTCGTCGTCGTGCTCGGCGATCTCGTCGCACTCATCCCGATGGCGGCGCTCGTCGCCGTCATGATCATGGTGTCGGTCGCGACGTTCGACTGGCACAGCATCCGCCCGTCGACGCTGCGGCGGATGCCGCTCGGCGAGACGATCGTGATGCTCGCGACCGTGGTGGTCGTCGTCGCCACCTCGAATCTCGCTATCGGCGTCGGTGTCGGCGTCGTGGTGGCGATGACGATCTTCGCTCGTCGGGTCGCGCACTTCGCGACCGTCTCCCGCGCGCTCGCGGACGACTCGGACGGCCCGGTCGCCGTCTACACGGTCGAAGGCGAACTGTTCTTCGCCTCGAGCAACGACCTCACCACCCAATTCGACTATGCGGGCGACCCGCATCGGGTGCGCATCGACCTCGCTCGGTCGCACATCTGGGACGCGTCCACCGTCGCCGCGCTCGACGCGATCGAGACCAAGTACGCACGGCACGGGACGGCCGTCGAGATCGTCGGCCTCAACGCGTCGAGTGCCGACATTCGCGAACGCCTCGCCGGGCGGCTCGGCGGGGAGTAGAACCCCGACTCACGACTCAGAACGGCAGCGCGGTCAGCATCGGCAGGTCCGCCCACTCGAAGAGCGGCGTCGCGGCCGCGTAGACGCAGTAGATGCCGAGGGCGATGGCCACGAGCTTCTCGCGGAAAGACCCGGCGTTGCCGAGGATCGGGAAGGCGATGTGGCCGTTGCGCTTCCACAGGCGGCGAAGCACGGGCGTCCGACTCCAGCTCGCCGGGGGGCGGATGCGGATCGGCCAGAGGGCGCCGGGGATGCCGCCGTCGGTGAGCGCATCGCCGACGAGGTGCGCGACGAAGCCGAGTCCGACCGCGAGAGGGAACCACACCGTCGAGTCGGCGGCGAAGAAGAAGACGATCGCCGCCGATGCGAGACCGAGCAGCCACGCCGTGCTCCAGTGCGCGACGAGCTCGCGGGCCCGCGCGGCGAACGCGATGAGCGCCGCCGTGGCGATCGCCGGTCCGATGGGCGTCTCGCCGAGCATGGGCAGGTCGACGCGCCAGAGGTCGATGCCGACGGCTCCCGCGGTGACGAGGGCGGCGGCGAGAAGACTGTGGGCCCCGTTGCGGTGACCGCCGCCGAGGTCGCCGATGGCGTCGGTGACCAGCTTGCCGACGACGGGGATCGTGTTCGCGATGGTCGCGCTCTTGTGGTCGGCGTCGGGCAGCAAAGCCGCTCCTCCCGCCACGAGCGCGCCGGCGAGCACGGCCGCGGGAGTGAGGGCGAGCTCGTCGACGCCGAGCGCGGGCAGCGCCGAGGTCACCGCCAGCCAGGCCGCGGTGCCGCTGATCGCGTGCGTGAACCCCATCACGGAGGCCATGCTCCCCCGCCACACCCCCACGTCACCCCCGCGAGCGCGGTGTGTTGCTGCGAGCGCGCCTGTATGAACACCCGCGCTCGCAGCAACACACCGCGCTCGCAGGGGTTAGGGGTACTGGTTAGGGGGTCTTCAGGCGCGGGAGGCGTTGGCAGTGGGGGCAGTAGTGGCTCGAGCGGTTCATGAAGGCCGTGCGGGCGATCGGTCGCCCGCATCGCGCGCACGGCTTCCCCTGCTGGCCGTAGGCGTTCAGGCGCTGCGAGAAGTAGCCGGAGGCGCCGTTCACGTTCACGTACTGGGCGTCGAAGCTCGTGCCGCCGTCCTCGAGCGCTCGGGCGAGCACCGAACGCAGCTCGGCGAGCAGCGTCGTCGCCTTCGGGCGGCTGAGCGTCGAGGTCGGCGTCTCGAAGTGCAGCTTCGCCGCCCACAGGGCTTCGTCGGCGTAGATGTTGCCGACGCCGCTCACCAGGGTCTGGTCGAGGAGCGCCCGCTTGATGCCGGTGTTCCTGCGTCGCAGTGCGGCGAAGAACGCGCGCTCGTCGAAGGCGGGATCGAGCGGATCCCGCGCGATGTGCGCGACCTGCCCTGGCACGCGCGGATCGTCGGATCCGAAGCCCGCCGCCCTCCCGTCGCCCGGTAGCAGATCGTCGATCGCCATCGACCCGAAGATCCGCTGGTCGACGAAGGCGAGGCTGAGCGGCCCGTGCTCGGGCGAGTCGATCTCGATCCGGATGCGCAGCAGTCGATCGTCCTCGGCGTCGGACGTGCGCAGCAGCACTTGGCCGCTCATCCCCAGGTGTGCGACGAGAGCACGGTCGACTCCCTCGATGGGCAGCCACAGGAACTTGCCGCGACGCACCGCTCCCGCGAACGTCGCCCCGACGAGCTCATCGGCGAACGACTCGACCGGACCCAGGTGGCGGCGCAGGGAGCGGCCGTCGAGCACCCGTACCCCGGTGACCGACGCACCGGAGACGACGGGCGCGAGCCCGGCGCGGACGGTCTCGACCTCGGGCAGTTCTGGCACGAGGCCACACCCTACGTCACCGGAGCCGCCTGCCCCTCAGCGCAGCAGCCATCCTCCGTCGACGACGAGCGTGTGGCCGTGGACGTAGTCGGAGTCGGGGCCGCAGAGGAAGGCGACGGCTCGCGCGATGTCGCTCGGTTCGGCGAGGCGTCCTGCCGGGATTTTCGCCGCGGCGGCGGCGAGCTTGTCGGGGGTGTCGAGCATCGCGGTGGTCAGCGGTGTCGCGACCGTCCCCGGAGCGACGGCGTTCACGCTGATGCCCTCGGCCGCGAGCTGAGCGGCGAGTGACACGGTGAGCTGACGCACTCCCGCCTTCGACACGTCGTAGGGCACGACGGACTGCGTCGACGCGACGAACGCCGACGTCGACGCGATGTTCACGATCTTCCCCCGTCCGAGCCGCCGCATCCCGGGCAGGACGGCCTGGACGGCGAAGAAGGCGCCTCGCACATTGACGCCCAGCTCCCGGTCCCACTGCTCGGGCGTGACGTCCTCGATCGCGGCGACCGCGCCGATGCCGGCGTTGTTCACCAGAACCGACGCGTCGCCCGCCCACGCCGCCGCCTCCTCGATCATCGATCGGATCGACGGCACGCTGGTCATGTCGACCGCCACCGGCAGAGCCCGTGAGCCCTCGGCCAGCGCCCCGACCACCCGCTCGGCGGCGGCGAGGTCGAGGTCGGCGGCCACCACCGCCGCACCGCGCTCGGCGAGCTCGGCGACGCATGCCGACCCGATGCCTCCGCCCGCCCCGGTGACGATGGCCACCGAACCCGCGAGCGGCAGGCTCAGTCCCGCCACGTCCCCGCCGCATCGAGCGCGTCGACATCGGAGCGGTCGCCGAGCAGCTCCCACCGCTGCAGCGCGAACGGCACGTTGCCGTTGCGCCACACGTAATCGTGGAAGCCGCGCAGCGAGAAGTCCGCACCGCCCGCGATGGCCGCGTCGGTCAGCAGCCGCAGCACCTGCTGCTTGCCCACGTGGTACGACATCGCAAGTCCCGGCGTCGCGACGTACATGGCGGTCTCGTCGAGCGCGGTCTCGTGATCCATCGGCACCTTCTCGACGAAGAACTCCACCCCGTCGTGCAGGGTGAACACCCCCGTGGCGAGGTTCACGTCGACGACGACCCGGAGGCTGCGCAGCCGGTTGAAGTTGTGCACGATCTCCTGCGAGTGCGGGGCGTCGTCGAACAGTCCCGCGATGAGCATCATCTCCTCGTTGTAGAAGGCGATGCCCTCGTTCGCGACGGAGTCGTAGTACCGGCGCCGGATGCGGTTCTCCCCCGCCGACGCCAGCGCGAGCTGCTGGTAGTGGGTGCCCTCGTGGATGATTCCGAGACGCGGGTCGCGCGCGTTCGCGGCGTAGAAGTACGGCAGCGACGGCGCGGGATCGGGCGCGTAAGAGATTCCGTTTCGGGCCAGCCGGTTCTCGTCGGTGAGGTCGTCGTTCACCCCGAGGAACTTCAGGGGCTCGACGTACTCCGGCACAGCGCCGATCAGATAGTGCCGGAGGCTGTCGGGCTGGGTGAGGATGCCCTCGCGCTCGTAGAAGTCGCGGATCTGCTGCTCGAGCTCCGCCTGATCCGTCACCTGAGCGGCGATGCTCGCGGCGAGCGGCGCGTCGGCGACATCGCGGTTCTTATTCCGGGTGAGCAGCTCGGCGACGTAGGCGCGGCGGTAGTCCTGCAAGGCGGCGCGGACGAGGTCCTCGGGCTCGTCGGGCAGCAGCGCCACGTGGCGCAGGTACCAGATGAAGCGGTCGCGGCCGACGACCTCGTCGTCTCCGAGGCGGTCGGCACTTGCGACGAGCCACGATCGGTACCGCTCGAGCGCGGCACTGGCCGCTGCCTGGTCGTCGGCGAGCGCCGCGGCGGTCGTGCCGTCGAGGTGGGGTGCGAGCGCGGTGATCGAGGCGGCGAGGCGGTCGCCGATGCCCTCGAGCATCAGGGCGGCGACGCGCGCGAGCGTCGCGACTCCCGCCCGATCGAGGTTCGCGATCGCCGCGTCGACCTGCCCCGGCATGGCGTGCAGCGCGGTGACGAGGTCGGCGGAACGGTCGGCGTCGAACGGCGGCGGGGGAAGGAGGAGGTCGAAGAAGGGCCCCACGATCTGGCTGATGAGGAAGACCGCGTCCTTCTCCCAGTTGCGGGTGACATCGAGCTCCCAGTGCACCCGGGCGAGCGCCGAGCCGAGGAGGCGGTGATCGACCTGCACGCTCACCGGCTCGGCCGACACGTCGAGTGCGCTCCACCGGTCGGCGAACCCGGCGAGAGCCTCGCGGCGGGCGTCGATCGATTCGGGCGTCACCTCGGGCACGTAGCCGCGGGGTCGCGGGAGGCGCGGGATGTCGTCGCCGCTCGCGAACGAGGTGGCGGCACGCCAGGTCCAGAAGTCGTCGCCCAGGCGGGCGACCTCGTCGGGAACGGTCATCATCGAGCCTCTCTGCTGAAGTTACGCGTCGGACGCGGCGCGCAAGGGGGCGAGCACCTCACGGCCGAGGAGTCGCACGGCGGCGACGGGATCGGGTCCGAGCGGCGGCCCGAACGACAGGTGGGTGGCGCCGCGGGCGATGAGCTCGTCGCAGCGCTCCCGCACCGCAGCCGGGTGGCCGGCGATGCCGAGGCGGAGCATCGCGGGCGTGATGGCCGCGACGGCGCCGTCGACGTCGCCCGCCCGCAGCGCTGCCTCGCTCGCGGCGAAGTCGGACTGCTGCAGCCCGCCCTGCGCGAGCAGGTATGGCGAGAAGGCCGTTCCGTAGTACGCGAGCTTCAGGGCCAGGGCCCGCTCGGCGGCGGCCTTGTCGGTGTCGAGCGACAGCCACACGCACGCGGGCACGTCGAGCTCGTCGACCGCCCGACCGACCGCGGCGGCGCCCGCTTCGATGCGCTCCCGCGCGGTCGAGTAGTGCTCGGGCGGCAGGGCGAGCGCGATGACGCCGTCGGCCTCGGCTCCCGCGAACTCGAGCATCTTGGGGCTCATGGCCCCGATGTAGATGGGGACCGGATTCGCGTCGAATCGCAGGTAGGCGTCGTCGGTCCACGCCTCGCCGGCTCCGTCGACCTCGGCCGGACGGCCGCCGGTGAGCAGCGCACGGATCGCCCGCAGCGCTTCGCGTGTCCGGGTGAGCGGCTTCTGCTGATCGACGCCGATCCACGACAGGAATTCCCCCGCGCCCGCGCCGAGACCGAGCAGGAATCGCCCGCCGGTCACCTCCTGCAGCGTCGCGGCGGTCATGGCGAGCTCCGCGGGATGCACCGAGAACGGGTTCATGATGCCGATCCCGAGCCGCAACGTGGTGGTGTTCGCCGCGAGCACTCCGAGCAGCACCGGCGCCGAGCGCAGCATGAGGTCGTTCGACACCCACAGCTGGTCGATGCCCGCCTCCTCGGCGGCCTTCGCGAGCGCGACGAGCTCGTCGGCGGGGAGGTCGTTGTTGAGGCGCAGGCTGAAGCGCAGGCCGATCATCGCACCAGTCTTCCGCGCAGTTCGCCGAGCAGCGACACCGACTGCCGCATGGCGGCGTCGTCGACGAGCGGGTACTTCGAGCGGAACATGATGTGCAGGTTCGGGCCGACCATGTCGCGGATCTCCTCGAGCACGGGCGCGATGTCGTCGGGGGTGCCGAGCAGCAGCTCGGACTTGCGCTGCTCGCGTTCCGCTTCGGAGAGCCGGTCGGGGTACCAGTCGGCGTAATCGGCGGGATCGAGGCCGTACCAGTCGCCGTAGACGCGGCGGGTGAGCAGGTACGCCTCGGCGAGGGTGTCCCACGCCGCGTCGGGGCCGTCGGGGTGCAGAAAGCCGCCGATGTTGAGCGAGAAGGCCGGTTCGCTCGCGTCCTTGCCGTGCCGGGTGAGGGCGGCCCGGTACTGCTCCAGCATTGAGGCGACCCGGCCGACGAGCGCGCGGTTGCGGCCGTCGCCGTCCTCGTACGCCTCGGAGTCTGTGCCGGCGTCCATGCAGAACCGGTCGGCGATGCGCGCGGCGCGATCGATGGCGTTCGGATGGTGGCCGCCGAGCATGATCGGCGGACCCGCGGGCGTCGCAGGCATCGGGCTCACGACCATGCCACGTCGGTCGTAGAACCGGCCGGCGTGCTGGAGCGGCTCGCCCGTCCACGCCTGACGGCAGATCTCGATCGCCTCCACCGTGCGGCCGACGCGTTCTGAGCGCCGCACCCCGAAGCCCTCGTACTCGACGTCCCGGTAGCCGAGCCCGAGACCGAGCGTGAAGCGGCCGTCCGACAGCGCGTCGAGGAAGGCGGCGTCCTCGGCGAGACGCACGGGGTCGTGCAGAGGGGCGAGCGCGAGTCCGTAGCCGACGCTGATGCGCGAGGTGGCCTGCACCATCGCGCCGCAGTAGGCGGCGAGCGAGCCCACGAACCGCGCGGGATGGAAGTGGTGCTCGCTGACCCAGACGCTGTCGAGGCCGACCGTCTCGGCGTGCTGCACCTGGGTGATGGATTCGCGCAGCGTCGCACCCTGGTCGAGGCCGGTGCCCTCGTGCCATTCGCCCGAGAAGACCCCGAGCCCCACTTCGACCGCCATCGCCGTCACCCGGCCGATCCGGCGCGAGCGACCCGGAGCCCGCCGTCGGTCGCGGCGCGCCAGTCGAGGAAGGTGCGCACCCCGGCGGCGATGTCGTCGTCGTGCGCGGCGAGCGACATCCGGAGGTGGTGAGGGGCGTTCGCACCGAACGCGGATCCGGGCGCCAGTGCCACCCCCTGCCGGACGAGATCGAGGGCGGCGGCGCGGGAGTCGGCGCCGTCCGCGAGCGGGATCATCAGATAGAAGGCTCCCGCCGGGGTTCCGATGTCGAGGCCCGCCTCGCGGAGCAGACCGACCGCGAGATCCCGCCTTCGTCGGTAGGCGGTGCGCATGGCGGCGACCTGATCCTGGGGGCCGGTGATCGCGGCGAGCGCCGCCGCCTGCGTCACGCTCGACACGCACGACAGGGTGGTCTCGAGCACGCTCGCGAACGGTGCCGACAGGGAGCGCGGGATCACCGAGTAGCCGACCCGCCACCCGGTCATCGCGTAGGTTTTCGAGAAGCTGAACACCGACGCGACGTGGTCGCGGTCGAAGCCCGCCGCGTTCGCCGGTTCGCCGTCGAAGAGGATCTCGTCGTACACCTCGTCGCTGATGACGAGGATGTCGCGTGCGGCGGCGAGCGCGACGACCCGTTCGACGTCGCTGCGCGGCATGACGGCGCCGGTCGGGTTGCCGGGCGAGTTGATCACGATGGCTCGGGTGCGGGGCGTGAGCAGCGCTTCGATCTCGGCGACGTCCGGGAGGAACCCCGCCTCGGGTCGCAGGGGGTAGAAGGTCGGCGTCGCCCCGGCGAGGAGGGCCTGCATCTCGTAGTTCGGCCAGGCCGGGTCGGGGATGAGGACCTCGTCGCCCGGGCCGGCGACGATCGAGATGAGGGCCGACACCGCCCCGACGGCGCCCTGGGAGACGACCACTTCCGGAAGCGCGAGATCGAGGCCGTACCGTTCGCCGAGCCGCTCGATGATCGCGTTCCGCAGCACCGGCATCCCCGCGGATTGGACGTACGAGGTGCTCACCCGGGCCGCGTCGAACGCGGCTTCAACGATGTGCGCGGGCGTCGGGAAGTCGGGTTCGCCGATCTCGAGCCGCCGCACCGGCGTCGCGGCCTGCATCGCCAGATCGACGATCTCGCGGATCCCGGACGCGGGGACGGTCGCGGCGTGCGGTGCGGGCTTCAACATGGGGTCCTTCACGAGCGGAGCGGTTGTTCTCCGAACATAGCGCCGGAGGGTCTCGACGTAAGTTTCCGTCCTGTTACGTCCTTGCGGGTGCAAGGTCGAAAGGGTTGTTCCCCGAACACTCGACCGACGAAGATGGCCCGGTGACTTCCTCCGATTCCTCCCGCCGCACGGTCGGCGCCTGGTC
Organism: Herbiconiux sp. L3-i23; assembly: GCF_023734115.1. Classification (NCBI taxonomy): domain Bacteria; kingdom Bacillati; phylum Actinomycetota; class Actinomycetes; order Micrococcales; family Microbacteriaceae; genus Herbiconiux; species Herbiconiux sp. L3-i23. The sequence goes on along the minus strand of NZ_AP025737.1, from coordinate 688,381 downwards.
CATGCTCGGCGCCCCGGCGGCCGCGGCCGCCCTCGCCGGTATCGGCGCGGACTGGGTGCTCCTCGATGCCCAGCACGGCCTGTACGACGACCGCTCGATCCTCGACACGGTCGCCCGGTTGGCGGCGATGCGCACAGGCCACCCGACGCTCGTGCGCGTGCCGGCGAACGACGCGGCCTGGATCGGCAGGGCGCTCGACGCGGGGGCGGACGGCGTGGTCGTGCCCATGATTCGCGACGCCGCCGATGCGGCGAAGGCCGCCGCAGCGGTGCGGTACGCCCCCGACGGCACGCGCAGCTGGGGGCCGATGTCGGCGTACTGGGGCGGCGCGGGCGAAGACGCCGCGACCGCCAACGGCCGGGTCACCTGCAACGTGATGATCGAGACTCCCGGCGCCCTCGCCGAGGTCGAGTCGATCGCGGCGACCCCCGGCGTCGACATGCTGTTCGTCGGCCCCTTCGACCTCTCCATCGCGCTCGGCACGACGCACGCCGAGCTCTTGGCGGACACGTCCCCGGAGTCACCGCTGCGCCGCATCGTAGCGGCGGCGCGCGCGGCCGGCATCCGCTCCGGGGCGTACGGCGGCACCCTCGAGGCCGCCGCGGCGCTCTACGGCCACGGCTTCGACGACGTCGCCGTTGTCGTCGACACGGCGGTGCTCACCGCCGCCGGCGCCGACTCCGTGGAGCGCGCCAGAAACCTCTGATCCGGCCTTCCCCGCTCATCGGCGACGGTTCAGTCGGTGTCGGAGCGGTCCGCCGTCATCTCGAGGATCTCCGAGAGCCGGCGTTCCGCGATCACCTCGCCGAGGCTCAGGAAGGTCTCGATGCGCTGAAGCCCGCGGATGGGCCAGATCCGGTCGAGCAGCAGAGCCTGAAGGTGAGAGTGGTCGCGCAACCGGAAGCGCGCGATCATGTCGAAGCTGCCGGTGACGACGGTCAGCTCCACCAGTTCGGGCATGCCGCGCAGCTCCTCGAGGATCGCGTCGAGGTCGGCGTCGGCGGTGAGCGTCATCGGGATGTAGACGAGGATCGGGAAGCCGAGCGCCGCCCAATCGACAACGGTCGTGTAGCCGCGGATGAGTCCTTGCCGTTCCAACCGCGCGATGCGCTCTCCGACGGCGGGCGGTGACATCCCGACGTCGCGGGCGAGCTGGCGCTGCGAGACACGCGAGTCGCGGCTCAGCAGACGGAGCAGTTCGAGGTCGACGTCGTCGACTTCGACGCTCGTGCGCTGCTTCTCGAGTTCGCGCGCCATGCCCGACATCGGCGACCGCGCCGCCTCCGAGGACCGGTCGCCGCGGCCCCGCGACGCGGACGGCTCCCTGTTCGTCATGCGCGCGTCTCCCACCCGGCGACGGAGGAAGCGGATCCGATCCCGGTCATCTCACCGCTCGAATCCGTGCAGGTGCACCCGGTCGGGCGCGATCTTCAGCTGCACCCGCTCGGTGCCGATCGCGTCAGGGTCGTAGGGACGCCCGAAGTAGCGCTCGGACAGCACGTCGATGTGGTCGCGCGCCGTGCGCCCGGCGACCTCGTCGACGACCCGTCCGCGGATCTCGGCGTACCGGTACGGGTCGGCGGGATCCGGGATGAGGACGACCACCCGGGGGTCGTCCTGCACGTGTCGGTACTTCGCGCGGCCGATCTCGGTGTTGATGAGGATGTGCTCGTCGTCGTGATCGACCCACATCATCTGCGTCGTTGGGGCTCCGCCGGCCGCCAACGTCGTGAACGCGGCGAATGCGCCGTCGCGGATCAGCCCGGCGACGCGGGAATCGATCGTCATCGGTTCGCCACCATCGCGTGCGGATGACGGTTGATCGCCTCGGCGCCGTTCTCGGTGAGCAGGAAGACGTCTTCGACGCGGACTCCGACGCGTCCCGGCCAGAACACCGACGGTTCGATGGTGAACAGCATGCCCGGCTCGAGTGGCGTGTGATCCTCTTCCGAGATGTAGGGCAGTTCGTGCACGTCGAGGCCGATGCAGTGCCCGGTGCGGTGACGGAACCACTCGCCGTACCCGCCATCGACGATGACCGCGCGGGTCGCCGCGTGCACGTCGGACCCTGTCGCGCCCGGCACCGCGGCAGCCCGGCCGGCCTCCTGCGCCGCGATGACGAGGTCGTACACGCGCTCGTACTCCTCGCTCGGGTCGCCCAGGTGCACGGTGCGTCCGAAGTCGTTGCAGTAGCCCTGCGCGATCGCGCCGAAGTCGAAGCTGACCGCGGAACCCCGCGGCGGCGCTTCGGTCGAGACGCGCACGTCGGCGTCGCGCACCAGCCCGGGCCCGAGCGCGAAGACGCCCGTGTCGAACGATGGCCCCGGTGAGCCCAGCTGCCGCATCCGCAGATCGATGCGTGAGGCGAGCTCCAGCTCGGTGACCCCGACGACGACGGTCGGCTCGATCTCGGAGTAGACGAGGTCGACGATGCCCGCCGCCTGCCGCATCAGCTCGATCTCGTCCGCGTCTTTGATGCGGCGCAGCTCGTTCGTCGCCCGGTCGGCAACGACGATCTCGGCAGCGGGTCGCAGCGCGGCCAATGCGATGCTCGTCTCGGCCCAGGAGCGCGAGGCGACGCCGATGCGCCGCTGCCCGCCGCCGAAGCGATCGAGCGCCTGCGCGAAGAGGGCACCGCCGTCGTCGCCGTCACGGGCGGTGATCACGTCGCCCGTCATCCCGGCGGGCATGTCGAAGTCCTGGTAGTGCTTGGTCAGCACGTAGAGCGGCGGTGTGCCGGGAGCGATGAAGGCGCCGGAGATCCAGTGGTTCGCGTAGCCGATGCCACCGAACGAGGGGGCGCGGCGGGCGACGCCCGTGAAGTATTCGAAGTCCGACTGCGAGGCCGGCAGGAAGACGAGGTCGAGGCGGTGCTCGTCGAGCTTCGCCCACAGGCGCTCGACTCGGGCGGGATGATCGATCGTGATCGGTGCCATGGGTTCGCTTCCTGTCGGCGGGTGGGGCGGGGACCTCAGCCGGCCCGAAGTACCGGGTCGGGGAGCGCGACGGCGGGGCCGCCGGTCGGCTGCAGCACGCACGCGGCGCTCTGCCCCGAGTCGATGGGCCGCAACGCCTGGTCTTCGACGGTGCAGATCTCCCGGGCGAAGGGGCAGCGCGGGTGGAACCGGCATCCGGCGGGCGGTGCTGCGGGATCGGGGACCTCGCCGCGCGGCGCCTCCGGGCGGGGCGCGTCGGCGCCGACCGTGGGGATGGCGCGCACGAGGGCGTCGGTGTACGGGTGGAGGCGTCGCTCCCAGACGAGCTCCGTAGGCCCCTCTTCGACGATGCGGCCGAGATACATCACGCACACCCGGTCGGCGATGTGCCGGACGACGGACAGGTCGTGCGAGATGAACAGCAGCCCCAGGCGGCGCTCGCGGGCGAGCCTCACGAGCAGGTTGGTGACCTGCGCGCGGGTCGACGCGTCGAGCGCGCTGATCGCCTCGTCGGCGACGATGACCTCGGGGTCGGCGGCGAGGGCGCGGGCGATCGCGATGCGCTGACGCTGGCCGCCCGAGAACTCGTGGGGGAATCGGTCGGCGCTCGAGGCCGGCAGGCCGACCGCGTCGAGGAGCTCGAGCACCGCCGCGCGGGCCTCGGCGGGTCGGCGACGCTCCCGGAACCCGTCCGCGATCTGCTTCCAAATGCGCCGGCGCGGGTTCAGCGAGGTGTAGGGGTCTTGGAAGACCATCTGCAGCGAGCGGTCGCGGGCCGCGCGAGCCCGTCTGCCGATGCGGGTCACCGGGTGGCCGTTCAGGGTGACGGTGCCCTCCGCGAGCTGCTCGAGCCCGACGATGGCCCGGCCGAGCGACGACTTGCCGCAGCCGGACTCCCCCACGAGGCCGACGATCTCGCCGGCGTCGACCGTGAGGGTGACGCCCGCGACGGCGCGCACGTGGTGGCGGCCGCGCGAGTACTGGACGACGACGTCGTCCGCTTCCAGAACCGGCATCAGACTCGCTCCTCGAGCAGCACCCGGTCGGGTGCGAACGGATCGGGCGGGCAGGCGATGTCGTGGCCCGGCTCGATCACGATGCGCGGGGGCACGACGGTGCGGCAGCTCTCCTGAGCGAAGGCGCAGCGCGTGTGGAACGCGCAGCCGGCCGGTCGCTTGTCGGGCGTCGCCGGCTCGCCGGGGATGGGGATGAGCGGCTGCCCCGTGCGCCCCGCCTCGGGCAGGGCGTCGAGCAGCGCCTTCGAGTACGGGTGGCGGGTGCGGTCGAGCACGTCGCGGGTGGTGCCGTGTTCGGCGACGCGCCCGGCGTACATGACGTAGAGCCGCTCGGAGACGACGTTCATGACGCCGAGGTCGTGGGTGATCGCGACGATCGCCATGTCGTTCTCGACGCGGAGGCGCTCGAGCAGCTCGAGGATCCCGGCCTGCACGGTGACGTCGAGGGCGGTGGTGATCTCATCGGCGATCAGCAGGCGCGGTTCGCAGGCGAGGGCGCTCGCGATGGCGATGCGCTGACGCATGCCACCCGAGAACCGGTGCGGGTAGGCCGACAGCGCGCCGCGCGCGTCGGGGATGCGGACGAGTTCGAGCATCTCGACCGCACGCGATTCGGCGGCCTTGCGGCTGAGCTTCAGATGGGTGCGCATGTGCTCGGTCAGCTGGGTGCCGATCGTCAGCATGGGGTGCAGCGAGGTCATCGGGTCCTGGAAGACCATCGCGACGGTACCGCCGCGGATGGCGCGGAGCGACTCGCCCTTCATGGTGAGCACGTCGACCCCGTCGAGCCGCACCTCCCCGGTGGCCTTCGCCCCGCCGGGCAGGAATCCGAGCGCGGTCTGCACGGTGAGCGTCTTGCCACTGCCGCTCTCGCCGGCGACGCCGACCGCCTCGCCCGCCTCGACGCGCAGCGAGACGCCGTCGACGAGGACGCGGTTTCCGACGGTGATGCGGAGGTCGTCGATCTCGAGAAGACTCATGAGCGGCTCATCCTCACAGTTCGCTCGCGGCGACGGCGCGCGAGACGCGCGGATCGAGCGCGTCTCGGAGCGCGTCGCCGAGGAAGTTGAACGCGATCACGATCGAGAAGATCGCGATGCCGGGGAACAGCGCCACCCAGTAGTTGTAGAACACGCGGGCGCCTTCCGAGACCATGGCACCCCACTCGGGCGTCGGCGGCACGGCGCCGAGCCCCAGGAACGAGAGCCCGGAGAGCAGGAGCACGGCGTTGCCGAGTTCGAGGGTCGCGAGGACGAGGATCGGGCCTCCGACGTTGGGCAGCACCTCGCGCAGCAGCGCCCTGGTCGAGGAGACACCGAGCAGACGGCTGGCGGCGATGTAGTTGCTGTCGCGCAGCGTCAGCACGAGAGAACGGGTGACACGGGCGTAGGCGGGCCACGACACGACGACGATGGCGAGCACCGCATTCGTGAGCGAGGGGCCGAGCGCCGCCGAGACCGCCATGGCCAGGATGATCGCGGGGAAGGCGAAGAACAGGTCGACGATGCGCATCAGCACGGTGTCGACGATGCCGCCGAAGAAGCCGGCGAGGGCACCGATCGTGCCGCCGATGATCACCGAGAGGATGACGAGCAGCACGGCGACGGGCAGGCTGATCTGCGCACCGTAGATCACTCGCGACAGCACGTCGCGGCCGACGCCGTCGGTGCCGAACAGGTGCTCGGGGCTCGGCGGCAGGAAACGCGGGAAGCTCTGCGCGAGCGGATCGCTCGGGGCGAGCAGCGGTGCGAAGAGGGCGACCAGCACCCAGAAGGCGATGACGACCATGCCGATGACGGCGAGCGGTCGGCGCCAGGCGCGAGGCAGTCGGCGGCGGCGCAGCGCCCAGCGTCCCTTGCGGGCCTCGTCGAGGTCGAGGGTGGGAGTGGCGGTCGGGGTGCTCATGCGGCGCGGATCCTCGGGTCGATGAAGCCGTAGAGCACGTCGACCAGCAGGTTGATGACGACGTAGACCATGGCGACGAAGAGGGTGACCCCGACGATGGCGGGGAGGTCGAGGTTGGTGGCGCTGCGGTACGCGTAGGAGCCGATCCCCGGCCACGCGAAGATCTGCTCGACGAGCACGGTGCCAGCGAGCAGCGACGCGAACGCCGTGCCGAGCACCGTGATGACGGGGACGAGTGCCCCGCGGAGCACGTGACGACGGACGATGGTGAAGCGCGGCAGCCCCTTCGCCTCAGCCGCGCGCACGTACTCGTTGTTCAGCACTTCGAGCGTCGACGAGCGGGTGAAGCGCAGCAGCAGACCGATCATCGGCATCGAGAGCACGAGCGCCGGCAGCACGAGATGCCAGACCGCCTGGCCGAACAGCGGGAGGTTCCCGGCGATGAGCGAGTCGATCGTGTAGAGGCCGGTCACCTGCGGCGGCGGCTGCACGCCCGGGTTGAGCCGCCCCGACGAGGGGAAGAGACGAAGGCTCGTCGAGAGCACCGCGGTGGCGATGAGGCTCAGCCAGAACAGCGGCACCGAGACGCCGCCGAGGCTGACGACGCGCAGCACCTGGTCGCTGATCTTGTCGGCGCGGAGCGCGGCGAGCACTCCCCCGCCCACGCCGAGGACGATCGCGATGATCGTCGCGGTGAGGGCCAGTTCCGCCGAGGCGGGTCCGAACTGAGCGAGGTCGGTGAGCACCGGACGCCGGCTCTCGAGCGAGGTGCCGAGATTGCCCTGGAAGAGGTTGCCGAGGTAGGCGAAGAACTGCACGTAGAGCGGCTGGTCGAGACCGTACTGGGCTCGGAATCGCGCCACGATCTCGGGGTTCGCGGCCGCCTGCTCGCCGAGCTGCGAGGTCACCGCGTCACCGGGCAGCAGCGAGGTCAGCGAGAACGCGACGATGACGATGCCGACCGCGAGGATCACGGCCGCGCCGACGCGTCCTGCGACGAACCGCCAGAGCATGTCAGGGAGTGCCTTTCGAGGAGGGGGAGGACGGCGGGCGGGGCGTGAGAGCCCCACCCGCCGTCTCAGGCTGCTACTTGCCGATCGCGGCGATGTCGAGCGAGAACACCGCGTCGTACTTGACCTCGCCGACCGACGAGCTCGACACCACGGTGGCGGCGGGCTGCACGATCGGGAAGATGACGCCGGCCTCGTTCATGAGGGTCTGGAACTCCTCGAACAGCGGCGCACGGGCGGCGTCGTCGGTCGTCGTGCTGACCTCGGCCATGACGGACTCGATCTCGGGCGACGCGCCCGCGGCCCAACCGGCGCGGAGACCGACGATGCCGCCGGGTCCGAAGGCGAGGTAGTCGGCGGGGTCCGGGTAGTCCGGGTTCCACAGCCAGAAGCCCATCTGCTCGGCGCCGTTGCGGTAGTTCTCGAGCGTCGAGGCCACGGGACCGGGGGTCAGCTCGATGTCGATGCCGACCTCGGCGAGGTTCGCCTGCACACGCTCGGCGAACGGACCGAAGTTGAGACCGGCGGCCGAGATATCGCTCGCGTACTCGAGCGAGATCGTGCCGATGTCACCGAGGCGCTCCGCCGCGGCGGTCGCCCGCTCGATGTCGCGCTGCGGGGCGTCGCCGCTGTCGAGCGCACCGAGGAACGTGGTCGGCACGATGCCGCCCGGTCGCTCGGCACCCTCACCGGCGAGCTCGACCAGTCCGTCGTAGTCGAGACCGTAGAGGACCGCTTCGCGGAAGTCGGCGCTCGAGGTCACGTCCGAGATCTCGGGGTTCGCGTTCGCGAAGAGGAAGAACATCGTCGCCGACACGTCGGTCGAGACGATCAGATCGCCGTTGCCCTGCAGCGACGCGGTCTGGTCGGAGCCGAGGTCGAGTGCGACCTGCGCGGTGCCGCTCTGCAGGTCCTGGAGCTGCGTCTCGGCGGTGGCGTTGCGCAGGATGACCCGGTCGTACTCGGGCGCCTCGCCCCAGTACTCCTCGTTGCGCGTCAGCACGACCTCGGTCGTGGTGTCGAAGCTCTCGAGGACGTAGGGGCCGCTGCCGGCGGACTCGGAGTTGAGGAACTCCTCGGCGGTGTCGCTCTCGGCGGCCCCCTCGTCGGAGGCTCCACCGTTCTCGGTGACGACGGCGCTGTTGACGATGCCGAGCGTGGGGCTCGTCACGATCGCCGGGATGGCCGTGTTGGGCGCCTCGGAGGTGATGACGACGGTCGTGTCGTCCGGTGCCGCGACCGAGAGGCCGGACATCAGGAACGAGCCGTTGCCTTGCAGGTTCTTCACCCGGTCGAGCGAGTAGACGACGTCGGCCGAGGTCAGCGCGGTGCCGTCCGAGAAGGTGATGTCGTCGCGGAGGGTGAAGGTGTACTCGGTCGCGTCGTCGTTCGCGCTCCATTCGGAGGCGACGCTCGGCAGCGGCGTCGTCGAGTCACCGTCCGCGAAGGTGAGCAGGCTGTCGTAGACGGCGTGCAGCACGATGCCGCCCGTGGTCTCGAACATGCGGCCGGGGTCGGCCGTGACGAGGTCGAAGGACTTGTCGATGACGATCTGGCTGCTGTCGCCGCCGCTGTCGCCGCCCGAGTCGGACGCGCCGCAGGCGCTGACGAGGAGCGCGATGCCGGCGATCGAGGCGACGACCGCGCCGCCTCTCGTGATCTTGTTCACTACCGGTGTTCCTTTCGTGGATGCAGGAGATGTGGTGGTGCGGGATGTGACTGGTGCGGGGTGGTGGAGGTGGTGCGGGAAGCCCAGGTCGGGCGCTAGGCGGTGTGGACGACGTCCTCGTGATTGTGGAAGATCTTCCAGCCGTCGTCGGTCCGACGCCAGACGCCCGTGTTGCGGACGACCTCGTCGGGGCGCCCATCGGAGAAGCGGACGGTGAAGACGTGTTTCGCGACCGCGACGTCGCCCCAGACGTCGATCACCGGTTCGGTGACGTCGATTCCGACGACGAGGGAGGCGTCTTCGGCGGGCGGGCGCGCGTCGCGGAGGGCGTTGAGGGCGTCGTGTCCGCGCAGGAGGGGGACGTATTCGCTGTCCCACATCGTCGCCTCGGCGGCGATGAACGAGTCGGCGGTGGCGCGGTCCTTCGCGAGGTAGGCGTCGTAGAGCCCGACGATGTGACGCAGGATCAGCGCACCGTCGTCATCGGTGGGGTCGCCCGTGTAAGCGGAGGGAATCGACATCGAGGCGCCTTTCGGAGGGAATCCTCAGACTAGCGACGAGATGTCAAACGTTGTGCATATTGGTGTTACAAGCGTGTGACAAGACGGAAGAGCCGGTCGCCGACCGTACGTTTGCAAGCGGCGACGCCGCGGAGACCTCGCAAACGATTCGCGAGTGGGCGGGCTCAGCCCTTGGCGGGGCGGGTGAGCGCCGTGCACGCCTCGAGCGCCGCGACCATCTCGGCCTGCTTCTTGCTGGTGCCGCTGCCCGTCGCGGTGACGAGCGTGCCCACCGTGACCGTGGCCGTGAAGCGGCGCGCGTGGTCGGGGCCCGACGCCTCGATGGCGTAGACGGGGAGGCCGACGCCGCGGCGCGACGCGATCTCCTGCAGCGTGGTCTTCGGGTCGAGCGCGGCACCGAGGCGCTCGGGTGAATCGAGGAGCGGTTCGACGAGCCGCAGCACGAGGGCTTCGGCCGGCTCGCTTCCGGCGCTGAGGTACGCGGCGCCGATGAGGGCCTCGGTCGCGTCGGCGAGGATCGACGACTTGTCGCGTCCGCCGGTCAGCTCCTCGCCCTTGCCGAGCAGGAGGTAGCGCCCCAGACCGATGGTGCGGGCGATCTCGGCGAGCGCGACCGTCGACACGAGGCCGGCGCGGCGCTTGGCGAGCTCGCCTTCGTCGAGGTCGGGGTGTTCGCGGTAGAGCATCGCCGTGACGGCACGCCCCAACACCGAGTCGCCGAGGAACTCGAGGCGCTCGTTGTTGGGGATGCCGCCGTGCTCGTACGCGTACGAGCGATGCGTCAGGGCCAGAACGAGCAACTCGGAGTCGATGTCGACTCCGAGTGCTTCGATCAGGCCATCAGTCGTGACCGCGGTCACTTGTTCGGCCACGCGGGATGCGAGGTGCCGATCAGACGTCGGCGACCTTGCGGCCCTTGTACTCGAGGAAGAGCGGGGTGCCCGCGGAGTCCTCGACGACCTTCGCGCGGTGGGGAAGACTGTAGGTGACCTTGCCGTTCTCGACGGTCTTCACCAGGTTCGGCACTTCGGCCTTCCACTGCGAACGGCGGGCGTGGGTGTTGGCGCGCGACTTCTTCCGCTTGGGGACAGCCATGATCTATCTCTCTTCTTTCGATACGTCTGTGTCTTCGCGGAGCTGGGCGAGGGCAGCCCATCGCTGATCGAGGGGGGCTTCCGCCTCGTCGTCCGCGACCACCAGAGTGATGCCTTCGGGGAGCTCGACCTCGTCGGACTCACCGGGGAACTCCGGCTGGAACGGCAGTGCCAGCACCACCGCATCCCTCACGACCGGTTCAAGATCCACGTGGTCGCCTTGAACCTCGTAGTCGGAAGGAACCTCAGAAGGATACGCGAAAAGCTCCTGGAAATCGACTTCGATGGGCAGGTCGAAGTCGCGCAGGGTGCGGGCGCTCTGCGCATCCGCCGTGGTCCGAGCCTCCCCGGAGACGAGGATGCCCTCGTGCACCGACTCGAGCCGGAAGTCGATCTCGATGGCGCGGCCCTCCGGCACCCAGGCAAGGCCTTCCCCCAGCTTCTCGGGGTTGGCGAAGTCGAGTTCGCGCTCGCGCATCTCTCCGGGACGGTTCAGGAGGTCCCGCACGTTGACGAGGTACGGGTTCTTGTCACTCACGGTCGTAAATCCTACGACCCGTTACCCCCGGCGAGCTGGGCCCATCGCGCGTTTCAGCGCGAGGGAGGTGTGTTGCATCCAGCGCGGGTGTTCAAACAGGTGCGCTCGGAGCAACACACCGCGCTCGCAGGGGTGGGGTGGGGTTCAGGCGGTGGCGGAGAAGGCCTCGTCGTAGATGGCGAGCGCGCGGTCGACTTCCGCGTCCGTCACGATGCACGGCGGGACGACGTGGATGCGGTTGTCCGCCGTAAACGGGAGCAGGCCGCGCTTCAGGAGTTCGCCCTTCACTGCGGCGACGCCCGCCGCGCCGAGCGGCTCGCGGGTGTCGGGGTCGGCGACCAGGTCGAGTGCCCAGAACACGCCGACGCCGCGCACCTCGCCGATGACCGGGTGCTTCTCGGCGAGGGCGAGCAGGCCCGGGCCGAGGAGGTCACGGCCGACGCGGGCGGCGTTGTCGACGATCCCCTCGTCGGCCATCGCGTCGATGGTTGCGACGATCGCGCTCATCGCGAGCGGGTGACCGGAGTAGGTGAGACCGCCCGGGAAGACCTGGTCGTCGAAGGTGTCGGCGATCCACGCGGGGATGATGACGCCGCCCGCGGGCACGTATCCCGAGTTCACGCCCTTCGCGAAGGTGATGAGGTCGGGCACGATGCCGTCGGGATTGACACGCTCGTTCTGGAACGCGAACCAGTCGCCCGTGCGACCGAAGCCCGCCATCACCTCATCGAAGATCAGCACGATGCCGTACTTGTCGGCGAGCGCGCGGACACCGGCGAGGTATCCGGGAGGCGGCAGCAGCACTCCCGCCGTGCCGGGGATGGTTTCGACCAGGATCGCGGCGATCGACGCGGGCCCCTCCGCCTGGATGACCCGCTGCAGATGATGCAGCGCCCGCTCGCTCTCCTGCTCGGGCGTCGTCGCCCAGAACTCGGAGCGGTAGAGGAAAGGCCCGAAGAAGTGCACATGGCCGCGCGCGTACTCGTTCGGTACCCGGCGCCAGTCGCCGGTCGCGACGACGGCCGCCCCGGTGTTGCCGTGGTACGAGCGGTAGGTGGAGAGCACCTTGTCGCGTCCGGTGACGAGGCGGGCCAGGCGGATGGCGTTCTCGTTGGCGTCCGCGCCGCCGTTGGTGAAGAACACCTTGCTGAACTCGTCGCCAGCACGGGCAAGGATGCGCGACGCCGCCTCGCCGCGGGTGAGATTCGCGTGGGCGGGGGCGACGGTCGTCAGCAGGTCGGCCTGCGCCTTGATCGCGTCGACGACTCTCGGATGCTGGTGGCCGATGTTGGTGTTCACGAGCTGGCTGGAGAAGTCGAGGTACCGGTTGCCGTCGGAGTCCCACACCTCGCTGCCCGAGGCGCCGGCGATGACCATCGGGTTCAACGCCCCCTGAGCCGACCACGAGTGGAACACGTGCGCCCGGTCCAGCTGTCGGGCGCGCTCGCCTGCGCGGGTGTCGGCGCCTACCTCGTCGTCGATGCTCATCCGGTGATTCTCCTCGGGGACCGCTCCCCCGGCTAGCCGGCCCGCTACGCCCACCCGCTTCGCCGGCGTCGGAATCGGGGCGAGAACGTACGTTCCGGGCGAATGCGCCCGCCGGAACGTACGTTCCTGCCCGCAATATCGGATCTACTGGGTGAAGCGGTAGGTGCGGAGCTCGAACGGGCGGAGGGAGACCCGCAACCTGCCGTCCTCCACCTGCACCGGAGCGGCGCCCTCGAGCGGGCGCTCCAGCAGGTCGACCTCGCGCGCCTCTGCCCAGTCGAAGTCGGCAGTGATCGTCGCCGCGCTGTGGTCGCCGTGCGCCTCGTACAGGCGCAGGACGACATCCCCTGAGCGGTCCTCGGTCAGCTTCACCGTCTCGAGCACGACCCCGTCGCCCTCCGCGGCGAACAGCGGGGCGAACGCGGCGCCGCCCTGTACCACCTGCAGCGGCAGCTGACGGCGGTACCCCTCGGTGATCGCCGTCGGGATGTCGGCGCCGGCGAGGATCGACACGTCGAACTCGTGCCGCCCCTGATCCGTCTCCGGGTCGGGGTAGAGCGGGGCGCGCAGCAGCGACAGCCGCGCCGTCGTGATCGCCTCGCCCGCCGCCGACCGGGTGTTGCGGATGTCGTGCCCGTAGACGACGTGATTCGAGATCGCGACGCCGAAGCGAGGCTCGCCCACGTGGATCCACCGGTGCGCGACGGTCTCGAAGCGGGCCACGTCCCACGACGTGTTCGCGTGCGTCGGCCGGTGCAGGTGGCCGAACTGGATCTCCGAAGTCGCACGGTCGGTGCGCACCGCGAGCGGGAACGCGAGCTTCAACAGCTTCTGCCGTTCGTGCCAGTCGATCTCGAAATGAGTGTCGAGCGCACCGGTCTCGTCGTGCAGGCGGAGCGTCTGCTCGATGCGCGAATCGGCCGTCGCGTACACGACCCGCAGCGCCCGTCCGTCGTCGGCGACCTCGACGGTCTCGGCCTCGAGCACCGTGAGGGTGCGCTTGTCCTCGTCGTCGATGTCCCAGGCGTCGAACTGGCGGGGAGTGTCGCGGAACAGCTGCAGCACGTTGCCCGCCTCCCCTGCGGGGATCGCGTCGCGGCCCGTGGCCAGGTCGACCAGGGAGACCAGCCGGCCACCGGCGTCGACGACCGCGCGGGTGCGGGAGTTCTCGAGCACGAACGCGTCGCCCTCACGGCGGACCGGCGCAACGGCTTCCGCGACGCGGCCGGTCGCGTCCGCGCCGGTGCCCGCGATCTGCGCCGCGTCGAGCACTGCGGCCCCGGCCGCGGGCACGCCGGCCCGCGCGAACGGTCCGGCGTTCACGGCGATCGCCGCATCGCCGTCGCCGACCAGCGCCTGCAGCGCCGATCGGATCTCGCCGCCCAGCACCTCGGCGACCCGCGCGTAGTTGCGTTCGGCCTCCTGATGCACCCAGGCGATCGACGACCCGGGCAGGATGTCGTGGAACTGCTGCAGCAGCACCGTGTGCCACTGCTCCTCGAGCACGTCGTAGGGGTAGTCGGCGCCGGTCCGCACGGCCGCGGTCGCCGCCCACAGCTCGGCCTGGCGCAGCAGCGCCTCGCTCACCCGGTTGCCGCGCTTGGTCTTCGACTGCGAGGTGTAGGTCCCGCGGTGGAACTCGAGGTACATCTCCCCCATCCACACCGGCGGCTCCGCGTACTCGGCCTCCGCCTCCTCGAAGAAGGCCTGCGGCGTCGTCATGTGCACGGTCGGCGAGCCTTCGAGGTTCTTCGTCCGTGCGGCGGCCGCGAGGATCTCGCGGGTGGGTCCGCCGCCGCCGTCGCCCCAGCCGAACAGCAGGAGCGAACTGTTCGCGCCCGCCTTGTCGGCGAACTGGCGCTGCCCCCGGGCGAGCTCACGACCGGAGAGCTCGCTGCTGTAGGTGTCGGAAGGTGGGAAGTGAGTGAAGATGCGGGTGCCGTCGATGCCCTCCCAGTGGAAGGTGTGGTGCGGGAACGCGTTGTACTCGTTCCAGGACATCTTCTGGCTCAGCATCCACTTCGACCCGGCCGCCTTCGCGATCTGCGGCAGGGCGCCGGAGTAGCCGAACGAGTCGGGAAACCACACCTCGAGCGGTTCGATGCTGAACTCGTCGAGGAAGAACTTCTTGCCGGCCACGAACTGGCGGGCGAGCGCCTCGCCGCTCGGCATGTTCGTGTCGTTCTCGACCCAGGTGCCGCCGACGGGAATGAACCGGCCCGCCGCGACCATGGCCTTCACCTTCTCGTACACGGCCGGGTAGCTCTGCTTCAGCCAGGCGTACTGCTGGGCGGAGGAGGCCGCGAAGACGAAGTCGGAGTCGCGCTCCATCAGGTCGACGACGTTCGAGAAGGTGCGCGCCACCTTGCGCACCGTTTCGCGCACCGGCCACAGCCAGGCGGAGTCGATGTGCGCGTGACCCACGGCGCCCGACCGGTGGGCGCTCGCGTAGGCGGGCGAGGCGAGTACCGGCTCCAGCGCCTTCCGGCCGCGCGAGGCGCTGCCGACGATGTCGTCGGGATCCATCGCGTCGATCATGGAGTCGAGCGCGGTGAGGATCTGAACGGTGCGCGGCAGCTCGTCGGGCAGCTCGGCGGCGAGTCCGTTCAAGGTCCAGATGTCCTGCGCGAGCTCCCAGACCTCCGCGGCCTTGAGGCACACCGTCATGGCCTTCAGCGAGTAGATCGGCTCGTCGGGAATGGTCGCCGGGTCTCCGAGGTGCGAGACGCCGCCACGGTAGAGGTGCCCGATGTTCGGGTTGGCGGCGGCCTCGATGTAGAACTCGAACTCGTCGGCCGACGAGTCGACGGGCACCCACGAGTTGATCGGCTCGATCGCCTTCACGATGGTGCCGTCGGGTCGGTAGGCGATGCCCTCGGACTGGAAGCCGATGTACTTGCCGTCGTAGCCGAGATCCATGACCAGCTCGACGTCGCGGCCCCGCCACTCGGGCGGAACCGTGCCCCGCACGTGGAACCAGGTCGTGTCCCACGCCTTGCCCCAACGCGATCCCACCGCGAACGGCTCGAAGCGCTGGGCGATCGCCTCCTCGAACGGCACCGGCTCGCCGTTCACCGTCCACGCCTCGATCTCGACCGCGCGCGCGTCGGGATAGATGGCGGGCATCACCCGTTCGCGGACGAATCGGTCGAGACGGATCCTGCGGAGACTTGCGTCGCTGTACATACCGAGCTTTCTGCGGGAACGTTCCCACGTGGTGTCCGATTCCGGGCACGCTGACGAGCGCGACGAGGGAAGCCCTCGATCGGCGATGCGCGACGCCTGCCCGGCGGTTTCAGTGCGCAGAAACCGTATCTTCTGCTCCCCGAGAAGGTCCAGCCCTTTCTGGGAACGATGTCAGAGAAGTGTCGGTTTCACAGCGGGTAGACGCTCACGAGCGCGGGATCGACGACGAAGGACACCTCGTCGCCCTCGGCCAGAGCGAGACCGGCCACGACGCTCGGAGGGAGGTCGGCGGCCATCCGAGCGGAATGGACTCGTACGAGGTCCCCCCGAGGCTCGAAGTCGACGATCCTCTCGCGGACGCCGGCGCCACGCGTGCCGAACTGCTGCGTCTCGACGCGCACGTGCGGAGGACGAACGGCGATTCCCACCCGCCCGCCGATCGCGACCGACGCGGCCCCCGGAACTCGGAGCTCTCCCCCGCCGTCGAGTGCGACGCCGTCGGCCGCCCGAAGGCCCGTCAGCAGGAGCACCCCGGACAGGTTCGCGGCGAAGGTCGTCCTCGGTCGGTCGAGCACCTCTCGCACGGGACCACTGTCGACGACCCGGCCGTCGGACATCACGACGACGCGATCGGCGAGCGTGAAGGCGTCGAGGACATCGTGGGTGACGATGATCGTGGTCTGGTCGGCGAGCACCTCGCGCAGCATCCGACGCAGCGCGGGCGCCACCGACACGTCGAGTGCCGCCATCGGCTCGTCGAGCAGCAGCAGCGCCGGCTCCGCGGCCAGCGCCCGCGCGACGGCGATGCGCTGGGCCTGACCTCCCGACAGCGACGCCGGTCGCCGAGAGGCGAGCTCCTCCGCGTCCACCCGCTCGAGCCACGCGCGCGCCCGGCGGAGGGCGTCGGCGCGCGGCAGCCCTGCGCTCCTCGGTCCGAACGCGACGTTGTCGAGCACCGAGAGGTGGGGGAAGAGCAGCGCGTCCTGCGCGAGCAGCGAGACCCCGCGGTCGTGAGGTGGCGCGAACCGGCCGCGACCGACCGCCGGGGTGTCGAACAGCACGTCGCCGTCGAGCGTCGCGCGACCGGAGTCGGGGCGCACGAGCCCGGCGACGAGTCCGAGGAGCGTCGACTTGCCCGCGCCGTTGGGTCCGAGCACGGCGACCGTCTCTCCCTGCCGGACGGTGAGCGATACGTCGAAGCCCCGGTCGGCGACCGCGGCGGCGAAGTCGAGGCCGCTCATCGGCGACCTCGGAGGACGCTCGTCTCGCCCGCCTGATGGGCGACGGCGACGACGATGACGGCGACGACGACGAGCACCAGCGACAGCGCCACGGCGGCGTCGGGGTCGGTCTCGCGCTGCAGGTAGATCTCGAGCGGCAGTGTGCGGGTGACGCCCTGCAGGCTGCCCGCGAAGGTGAGCGTCGCACCGAACTCGCCGAGGGCCCGCGCGAACGAGAGCACGGCGCCCGCGACGAGGGCGGGGAGCACGAGCGGCAGGGTGATCCGCCGGAGCACCGTGCCGGGACGCGCACCGAGCGTCGCGCCGACGGCCTCGTACCGGGTGCCGAGCGTTCGCAGCGCCCCTTCGAGGCTGAGCACGAGGAAGGGCAGCGCGACGAAGGTCTGAGCCAGCACGACCGCGGTCGTCGAGAACGCGATGCTCACCCCCAGCGCCTCGAAGCTCTGCCCGAGCAGTCCGCGCCGCCCGAAGGTGTAGAGCAGCGCGATGCCGCCGACCACGGGCGGCAGCACGAGCGGGAGCAGGACGAGGGAGCGCAGCACCTTCTGCCCCCAGAAGGTCGTGCGGGCGAGCACCACCGCCATGGGCACGCCGAGGAGGATGCAGAGCGCCGTGGCGGCGAGCGAGGTGCGAAGGCTCAGGCCGAGTGCGGCGAGCGACGACTCGGAGGTGATCAGCGCGCCGAACCGGCTCCAGTCGATCCGGCCCGCCATGCCGACGAGCGGCAGCAGCACGAACGCCGCGCCGACGATCGCGACGACGATCACGGGGGCCGGTACCCCGGCGGCTGAATCGCGGCGCGAAGAGGTCATCGAGGTCAGGCTACGGCCGGCCGAACCCGGCGGCCTCGAGGACATCCTTCCCGACGGAGCCGGTGACGAAGTCGACGAAGGCCTGCGCGACCTCCGCCGCCGGCGAGTCGGCGACCACGGCGATCGGGTAGGTGTTGACGGCCTCACTCGATTCGGGGAAGTCGATGCCCTCGACCGCGTCGCCGGCGGCGATCACGTCGGTGACGTAGACGAGCCCGGCGTCGGCTTCGCCCGAGGTCACCTTGCCGAGCACGTCGGTGACCGACGATTCCTCGCTCACCGGCGCGATCGTGACCCCGGTCGCCTCCTCGACGGTCACGGTCGCCGCACCGCAGGGCACCTGGGCTGCGCAGACGACAGTCTTCACCTCGGGGCGGGCGAGGTCGGCGAACCCGTGCACGCCGGCGGGGTTGCCGGGCGGGACGGCGATGGCGAGGACGTTCGTCGCGAAGACGACAGGGACGCCGTCGTCGATGAGGCCCGCGTCGGTGAGCTTCGCCATGTTCTTCTCATCCGCGGAGGCGAAGACGTCGGCCGGCGCTCCCTCCGTGATCTGGGTGACGAGATCCGAGGAACCGGCGAACGTGAGCTCGATCGACGTGTCGGGGTTCGCCGCCTCGAACTCCTCGGCCAGTTCGGTGAAGGTCGCTTTCAGCGACGCCGCGGCGAAGACCGTGATGGCCCCCTCGAGCATCGACGCACTCGTCTCGGGCGACGCCGTGTCGGCGGGTGCGGGCGATGCTCCCGCGCACCCGGTCAGGGCGACGGCGAGCGCTCCGACGAGCGCGCCGGTGGCGACGAAGGCACGTCGGATGCTCCGAATCTGCGTCATGTCGAGAAGCATAGATCCGCACACGCGGAACTCTGCTTCGGATCGAGGGGTGAGCTCAGCTGTGTCGACGTTCGTACGAGAGCGGGTCAGTCCGTCAGCTCGATCACGACGTTGGTGGCCTTCACCGACGCGACGGCGATCGACCCCGGCTCGAGACCGAGCTCGTCGGCCGCCTCCCTGCTCATGAGCGACACGAAGCGGAACGGCCCCGCCTGCAGCTCGACCTGCGCCATGACCGTGTCCTTGACGACGCGGGTGACGATGCCGGTCACCCGGTTGCGTGCGGACGAGTGTCCGCCGCGGGTCAGCGAGGCCACCGGCGATGCGGCGGCCGACTCACTCGCGAGAGCGGCGAGCGCCGCGGCGTCGACGGTCGCGGGCCCCGCGCCCCGTTCGATCTCGAGCCGTCCACCGTCGCCCCAGCGCCTGATGGTGTCGTCGCTCACCCCGAGGAGCGCGGCGGCCTCGCTGATCCTGATGCGTCCGGCGGTCATGCGGTCAGGCTACTGCGCCGGCCGCCGTGGGCGGGTGGGCCCATCAGCTGGCCGGAACGACGCGGATGTCGGCTCGGTGGGTGAGGATGGTGCCATGAGGATCGCAGCCGCCCCCGACGCCGATACGGTCGGCGCAGGCTCGGGCGACTCGCGCTGGGCGCGATTCAGCGCCCTGCCGGGCTTCGGCTCCGGCGCCCTGCGCGGGCTCCGCGACGCCCGTGTCCTCGTCGTGGGGGCCGGCGGGCTCGGCAGCACCGTGCTGCCCGCGATCGTCGCGGCCGGTGTCGGGGCCGTGGTCGTCGTCGACGACGACGTGGTCGAGGAGTCGAATCTCCCGCGGCAGTCGCTGCATTCCTCGGCCGACGTCGGCCGCCCGAAGGTCGAGTCGGCCCTCGACCGACTCGTGACGCTCAGCTCCGGCACCGTGACGGGGCACCGGGTCCGCGTCACCGCCGAGACGGCGCCCGCACTCCTCGACGGCATCGACCTGATCGTGGACGGCAGCGACAACTTCGACACCCGGTACCTCGTCGACGACGCCGCCCGCGAACGCGGAGTGCCCGTGGTCTGGGGGGCCGTCTCCCAGTACGGCGGCCAGGTCGGCCTCAGCTGGGAGGGGCGCGGCCCCATCTACCGCGATCTCTTCCCCGAGCCGCCCGCACCCGGCACGGTGCTCTCGTGCGCCGAGGGCGGCATCCTCCCGAGCGTCTGCACCGTCATCGGCGGGCTGATGGCGGCGCAGGTCCTCGCCGTGCTCACCGGAACCGCCGATCAGCTCCTCGGGCGCGTGACGAGCTACGACGCGAAGACCGCCCGCACCCGCGAGCTCACGTTCGGAATCGATCCCGACGCCCCGTGGCGCACCGCCGCGCCCACCGACGAGACCCCTGAACCCCACCGAGAGGACCCCGCCGTGACCCTTCCCGACGACTGGCAGCACGCCGACGAGATCGACGCGGCGGCGCTGCGCGACCTGCTCGCCTCCGGCGCACCGGTGCAGTTGATCGACGTGCGCGAGCCGTGGGAGGTCGAGATCGCCGCCCTGCCGGACGCGCATCCGCTGCCGATGTCGTCGGCGACCGCCGACGCGCTCGACGATCTCGACCGCGATGTGCCGATCGTCGCCTACTGCCACCACGGGATGCGGTCGGAGCGGATGCTCGCCGCGCTGCGCGCCGCCGGATTCGAGGGCACCCACCTCGCGGGCGGCATCGACGCGTGGAGCCGCGACATCGACCCGAGCGTCGCCCGCTACTGACCATGACCGCTCCCGAAGCCGCGTCGCCTCCCGCGACGCCGTCCGCCGAACAGGCGGTCGAATCGCGACGGAGCGTCGACGAGCACGCCCGACGCATCGAGGCCCTGCTCGCCGACCTTCCCGTCGCGAGCGAACGGGTTCCGCTCGAGCGCGCACGCGGACGGGTCAGCGCGGTGCCGGTGCTGGCACCGGTCGATCTGCCGCTGTTCCGCAACTCGCAGATGGACGGCTTCGCCGTCGCGAGCGCCGACCTCGCCCACGTTCCGGCGACGCTACGGATCGGCGAGACGATCGCCGCGGCCCCGTCCTCCCCCGTGCGCGTCGAACAGGGAACGGCGGCACGGATCATGACGGGCGCCGTCGTGCCCGAGGGCGCCGATTGCGTCGTCCCCGTCGAGCACACCCACGTCGACGACGGGCAGGTGACCGTGCTCGTCGCCCGCAGCGCCGGCGACTACGTGCGAGAGCCCGGCACCGACGTGCGCGCCGGAGCCCGACTGCTCACAGAAGGTGTCGTACTGGCGCCGCGCCATCTCGCCGCCCTCGCGGCGGCCGGCCTCACCGAGGTCGCGGTGCTGAAACGGATCCGCGTCGCGGTGATCAGCTCGGGGGCCGAGATCGTTCCCCCCGGCGCCACCCCGGCCCCGGGTCAGGTGTTCGATGCGAACACCGTCGCCCTCGCGAGCGCGGCCCGCGAGTCCGGTGCGGAGATCGTCTTCACCGCCCGCACGAGCGACGACGCGCACGTCTTCCGCGCCGCTCTCGACGAGGCCGTACGTCGTGCGGACCTCGTGATCACCTCGGGTGGGGTGTCGAAGGGCGAGTTCGAGGTCGTCCGCGACGTGCTCGAGCCGCTCGGCGCCGACGTGACCGAGGTCGCGATGCAGCCGGGCGGACCGCAGTCGACGGCCGTCGTCGAGGGCGTCCCCGTCGTGTCGTTCCCCGGCAACCCGGTCAGCGCGCAGGTCTCGTTCGCCGTGTTCCTGCGGCCGGTGCTCCGCCGCGCCTCGGGGCTTCCCCCGATCCTCGCCGAGCAGCGGGTCTTCGACGGCGACGTCGTCTCGGTTCCCGGCAAGCGGCAGTGGCTGCGCGGCACCCGCACCCCCGGAGGACGGGTGCGGGCGGTCTCCGGCCCGAGCTCCCACTTGGTCGCCACGATGGCGGCGGCCGACTGCCTCCTCGACATCCCCGAAACCCTCACCCGACTGCATGACGGCGACGCCGTGGAGGTGCTCCCCCTATGAGTGAACCGACTGTGAGTGAACCGACTCTGAGTGAACCGACTGGTGCGAGCGGGCTGACCCACCTCGACTCCGACGGGCGCGCCCGCATGGTCGACGTCGGCGGCAAGGAGGTCACCCACCGGGTGGCGGTGGCGAGCGGAACCTTCGTCACCACCGACGAGGTGATCGGTCTGCTCCGCACCGACGGCCTGAAGAAGGCCGATGCGCTGGCGACCGCGCGCATCTCCGGGATCATGGGCGCGAAGCGCACCAGCGACCTCATCCCTCTCTGCCACCCGCTGGCACTCGACCGGGTCACCGTCGACCTCCACCCCGCCGGCACGACCGTCACGATCACCGCCACCGCGACGACGACGGGCCGCACGGGCGTCGAGATGGAGGCGCTGACGGCGGTGACGGTGGCGGGGCTGACGCTGCACGACATGGTCAAGGCGGTCGATCCCGCAGCCACCCTCACCGATGTCCGGCTCGTGTCGAAGTCGGGCGGTGCCCGCGGCGAGTGGCGACGCGACGCGTGGCTCGACGGCCGCATTCGATCGGCGGTTCCGGAGCTGCGCCGCGACCGGGCCGTGGTCGTGGTCGCCTCGACCCGCGCCGCGACCGGTACCCGCGACGACACCACCGGCCCGCTGATCGCCGAGTGGCTGCAGGCGCGGGGACTGACTGTCGACGAGGTGGTCGTCGTGGCCGACGCCGACATCGCGACGGCGTTGCGCTCGGTGGTCGCCACCCGCCCCGCCCTCGTGCTCACCACGGGAGGCACCGGAGCGAGCCCGACCGACGCCACCCCCGAGGCGACCATCCCGCTGCTCGACCGCGAACTCCCTGGACTCGCCGACGCCATCCGCGCCGCCGGGGCCGCCATCGTGCCGACGTCCTCGCTCAGCCGCGGGGTCGCCGGCGTCGCGAACGGAACCGTCATCGTCAACCTCCCCGGGTCGACGGGCGGTGTGCGCGACGGACTCGGCGTGCTCGAGCGCGTGCTCGAGCACCTGCTCGCGCAGGTCGACGGCGGCGGCGACCACTCGGCGGGCGCCCCTATCCACGACGGGCCGACGGCGTGAGCGTCGTCCTCGCTCGGGTCACGTCGGACGTGCTCGACGCCGATGAACTCGAGTCGGCGGTGACCTCGCGGGCCGACGGCGCCGTCGTCACGTTCCGCGGCGTGGTTCGCGACGCCGACGGCGGACGCGAGGTCACCGCGCTCGACTACAGCGCCCACCCCGACGCGGAGCGCATCCTCGCCGAGTGCTGCGCCGCGGTCGCCGCCGAGACGGGCCTCACCCTCGCGGCAGCGCACCGGATCGGAGCGCTCGCGATCGGCGACGTCGCGCTCGTCGCGGTCGTCGCCTCTCCCCACCGTGCCGAAGCGTTCGCCGCGTGTGCACTGCTCGTCGACCGGATCAAGGCCGAGACGCCGATCTGGAAGAAGCAGCACTATCCCGACGGCGCCAGCGACTGGCTCGGACTCTAGCCGGAGGCGCCGTCGCAGGCGCCGTCGGATTGGAGCGTCAGTTCCCCTGAAGCAGCCCCTTCTTCGCGAGCAGCGCGGAGAGTCCCTTCTTGGGTCGCTGCGCCTCGCCCTGCTGCGCCGCGAGCACGATGAGCACGCCGGTGATGGCGGGGACCACCCACTGCAGGATCTTCTGCTGCTTCTGGGCCGCGGCGAGACCGGACGACTCCCATCCGGCCGCTTCGGTCGCGCCCTTGGCCCCCTCGTCGGAGTGCTCGGACTGCTTCCGGCCCACGACCGCCGAGTACAGCGACGCGCCTCCTGCGGCGAGGGTGAGCACGGTCTTCAGCACGACGATGCCTCGGGTCTCCTTCTGGATCGTGACGCGCCCGGCGTCGCCGACGAGCATCCCGGCGCTGCCGACGATGTGCGCGCCGATCGCGGCGAATTGCGCAGGAGCCCATTTCGTCCAGCCGGCCGACGAGATGCTGAGACGTTCCTTCGGGTCGTTCGCGGTCGCGGCGCCGCCGTTCAGGCCGACCGCGCCCATCAGTGACCCACCGAACCAGGCGGCGAGTCCGAGGTCGTGCATGCTTCGGGAGAGGGTGCTTCCAGTTGTCATGGCCTCACCCTGCCCCGCGCCGGTGGGTGGCACCGGCTCATCGCATGCAGGGAACCTGGGAGTGCGGTGCCAAGTGGGTGAACGCGGCTCAGCCGCCGGAGAAGGCGGGGAGCACGTCGACGGTCGCACCGAGTGCGACGGCGTCGTCGCGGCGCACCACTCCGTCGACCAACAGGGAACCGCCGCGGAGCACCCGGTCCATCCCGCCGCCGAACCGTTCGCGCAGTTCGCGCTTGAGCTCGCCCGCCGTCGACGCCGACGTCGTCACCGTCTCCTCTTCGACCCCGGCGATCTCCGCGGCGGCCGCGAAGTACCGGATACGGAGTTCAGCCACCGATCGCTCCCATGCTCCGCAGCGGGCGCGAGAAGTCGGCCCTGTCCATACCGTGACCCGCCTGCTTGTTCCACATCGCCGCCCGCCAGAGCGTCGCGATCTGCTCGTCGTCGGCCCCGCCGCGCAGCAGGGCGCGCAGGTCGGTCTCGTCGTCTCCGAAGAGGCACGAGCGCACGGTTCCCTCGGAGGTGAGGCGGGTGCGATCGCACGCCTCGCAGAACGATCGGGTGACCGACGCGATGATGCCGACCGTGTCGGGGCCGCCGTCGACGAGCCACTCCTCGGCGGGCGACGAGGGGTCGTCGCGCGGAAGGGGTTCGAGCGCGAAGCGGGTGCGGAGCACGTCGAGCAGTTCGGCGGCGTCGACCAGGTTCTCGCGGCGCCAGGTCGCATCGGCGTCGAGCGGCATCTGCTCGATGAACCGCAACCGGCAGTCGTTCGCGATCGCCCAAGCGAGCAGGTCGGTCGCTCCGGCGAGGGTCTCGCGCAACAGCACCGCGTTGAGCTTGAGCGGTGCGATGCCGGCGTCGTGGGCGGCGCGGATGCCGGCGAACACGGCGTCGAGGCGGTCGCGACGGGTGAGCCGGGCGAAATGGTCCCGGTCGATCGTGTCGAGACTCACGTTGACCCGCTCGAGACCCGCGTCGAGCAGAGCCGGCAGACGCTTGTCGAGGCCGATGCCGTTGGTCGTCATCGCGATGCCGATGCCGGGCGCCGCGGCCTTCGAGAGACGGATGATGTCGGCGAGATCGTTGCGCAGCAGCGGCTCGCCTCCGGTGAACCGCACCTCGGTGACGCCGAGCCGCGTCCAGGCGAGACCCACGAGCCGGCCGATCTCTGCCGCGGTCAGCTGATCCTCCCGCGCGATCAGCGGCAGGCCCTCGGCCGGCATGCAGTAGGTGCAGCGCAGCGAGCACTTCTCGGTGATCGACACCCGCAGATCGCGTGCGACCCGACCGAACCGGTCGATCAACCCGTCGGTGTCGGGGCGTCCCTCGACGGACGGCGCGAGACGCCGCTGCGCCGAGAGCGGCATCCCGAGAGCGACGGCTGGCATGCCCCTAACCTAAACCGCTTCCGGGCGAGCGCGGCCGGTCGGAGCCGGTAGGCTGGGAAGCGACCCCCGTGCAGGATCTGGCTCGGTGCGTCGGCTCGGGCTGTGAGTCGACAGGTTGCGTACCGCGGCATCGTTCGCCGCACCCGCCCCTTCCTTCCTGCCCTGGAGCTCCATGCGTTCGCGCCTCGCCCTTCCCCTCGTCGCCTCGGCCGCCGCCGTCGCCCTCCTCGCCTCGTGCAGTTCCGCCGGCTCCGCGGCCGACGCCTCCGCGACCGACGACGCCTCCGCCGCCGCGAGCATCACCGTCGACAACTGCGGAACCGACGTCTCCTTCGACGGGGCGCCCGAACGGGTGGTGACGATCAAGTCGACCTCCACCGAGATGCTGCTCGCTCTGGGGCTCGGCGACCGGATCATCGGCACCGCCTTCCAGGACGGCCCGCTTCCCTACGACCTGGCGGAGGACGGGGCCGATCTTCTCTCGATCTCGGACCAGGTCCCCTCCGAGGAGGCGGTGCTCGACCTCGAACCCGACCTCGTCTACGGCGGCTGGGAATCGAACTTCTCGGCTGATGGCGCCGGTGAGCGCGACGAGCTCGCCTCGCTCGGCATCGCCACGTACGTGTCGCCGTCGGCGTGCAAGGAGTCGGGATACCAGCCCGACCCGCTGACCTGGGACGGGCTCTTCGACGAGATCGCCGAGGTGGGCTCCATCTTCGAGGCGGAGGACGCCGCCGACGCGCTCATCGCCGACCAGCGCGCCCAGCTCGACGCGATCGTGCCCGACGAGAGCGGGCTCAGCGCACTCTGGTACTCCTCGGGCACCGACACCCCGTACGTCGGCGCCGGGATCGGCAATCCGCAGCTGCTGCTCGACGCCGTCGGCCTGCGCAACATCGCAGGCGACGTGCGCGACACGTGGACCTCGTACAGCTGGGAGGCCGTCGTCGACGCCGATCCCGACGTCATCGTGCTCGTGGACGCCACCTGGAACACCGCGGCCTCCAAGATCGAGCGCCTCGAATCGAGTCCTGCGACCGCCGGACTCGACGCGGTGAAGAACGGGCGCTATCTCGTCGTCCCCTTCGCCGCCGGCGAGGCGGGCGTCCGCAGCGCCCCGGCCGCGGTCGACCTCGCCGCCCAGCTCGCTGCTCTGGACCTCGGTTGAGACCATGACGACCTCCGACCGCACCCTGCCGACGGTCCGCGCCGTCGCGCTCGGCCGGGGCCGAGGCGTGCGGATCGGACTCGGTCTCATCGCCTCGGTGCTGCTGATCGTCTCGGTCGGCCTCGCGGCGACCGTCGGGCCGGCCGAGATCCGGTTCGGCGATGTCTGGGCGTCGATCGCCTCCCATCTCGGTGTCGGCAGCACGCCGCTGTCCCCGCTGCGCGATGGCATCGTGTGGGAGCTGCGCCTCCCCCGCATCCTCACCGCCGCGGCGGTCGGCGCCGGGCTCGCGCTCAGCGGCACCGTGATGCAGGCGCTCACCCGCAACTCCCTGGCCGATCCGTACCTGCTCGGCCTGTCGTCGGGAGCGTCCCTCGGCGCGGTCGCGGT
This sequence comes from Herbiconiux sp. L3-i23, assembly GCF_023734115.1. Classification (NCBI taxonomy): domain Bacteria; kingdom Bacillati; phylum Actinomycetota; class Actinomycetes; order Micrococcales; family Microbacteriaceae; genus Herbiconiux; species Herbiconiux sp. L3-i23. Next base: position 662,113 of record NZ_AP025737.1, on the reverse strand, counting down.
GCTGCTGCTCGGGCTCGGGGTACTGCTGCCGGTCGCCGCGTTCGGCGGTGCCCTCGTGGCACTCGTCGCCACGATCACGATCGCGCGCGCCGCGGGGCGGATCACGCCGACGAGCATGGTGCTCGCCGGCATCGCGGTGTCGGCCCTCGCGAGCGCCGTCACCAGCCTCGCCATCTTCTGGACGGCGACCGGCGACAGCTACCGCGAGATCCTCAGCTGGCTCCTCGGCTCGGTCGCGGGGGCGCGGTGGGAGGCCGTCGCCATCTCGGTCGCGGCCCTCGTCATCGTCGGGGTCCCGATCCTCGCCCGCTCGCGTGTGCTCGACGCCTTCGCGTTCGGCGACACCGCCGCCGCGGGCGTCGGTGTCGACCCGTCTCGGACGAGGTGGGTCCTGCTCGTCGCGACGGCCCTGCTGACCGGCGCGATGGTGTCGGTGAGCGGCTCGATCGGCTTCGTCGGCCTCGTCGTGCCGCACGCGGTACGTCTGCTCACTGGGCCCCGCCACCGCGCCCTGCTACCGCTGTCGGCCCTGGTCGGCGCCGTGTTCCTCATCTGGGCCGACACGATCGCCCGTTCGCTGTTCGACCCGCGGGAGCTGCCCGTCGGCATCGTCACCGCGATTGTCGGCGCCCCGGTCTTCGCAGCCCTGCTGATCCGTCGGCGGCGATCGTGACCGGCCTCGACGGCCGCCGGGTCGTCGTCCGCGGCGGAGGCCGGCTCCTCATCGACGGCGTCGACATCGTCGCACCCGCCGGATCGCTGACCGCCGTCGTCGGGCCGAACGGGGCGGGCAAGTCCACGCTGCTGCGCGCGCTCTCCGCCGTCGACGTGCCCTCATCGGGGTCCGTGCGGGTCGGCGAGCACGACCTGCTCGCCGCGCCCCGTCGTCGCAGGGCACGACTCGCCGCGCTCGTCGAGCAGGACGCCACGACCGAGCTCGACCTCACCGTCGCCGATGTCATCGGGCTCGGACGTCTCCCGCACGAGGGCCTGTTCGGCGGCGACGACGCCGGTTCGGCCGACGCGATCGCGGACGCCATGGCGATCACGGATACGACCCGGTTCGCGTCACGTCTCGTGCCGACCCTCTCGGGCGGCGAACGTCAACGGGTCATGCTCGCGAAGGCGCTCGCCCAGCAGACGCCCCTCCTGGTGCTCGACGAACCAACCAACCACCTCGACATCGCCGCCCAGCTCGCCACCCTGCGCGTCCTCCGCGACCTGGCGAGAAGCGGCCGCGCCGTGCTCGCCGCCCTCCACGACCTCGGCCTCACCGCCGCCTGGGCCGACCGTGTCGTCATGCTCTCGGAGGGGCGCGTCGTCGCGGCCGGGCCGACCACCGAGGTCCTCACGGCGGAGCTCGTGTCGGCGCTGTACGGCGTCGAGACGACCGTGCTCACCCATCCGACGACGGGCGCTCCCGTGCTCGCGTTCTCCGAGATCCGATGAAGGGGAATCCGATGAGAGGGACGCGATGACCCGCATCGTGGTGCTTGCCGGCGGCGTCGGCGGCGCCCGCTTCCTGCGCGGGGTGCGCGAAGAGGCGAGGCGTCGCTTCCCCGACGGCTCCGGCGGTACGACGGCGGCCATCGCCGCCATCGTGAATACCGGTGACGACGCCTGGCTCGCGGGGCTGCGCATCACCCCCGACCTCGACTCGATCATGTACACCCTCGCGGGCGTGAACGACGAGCAGCGCGGGTGGGGGCGACTGGGCGAGAGCGAGCGGGTCAGCGCCGAGCTGCGCGAGTACGGGGTCGGCTGGCCGTGGTTCACTCTCGGCGACCTCGATCTCGGCACCCATATCGCCCGCACCTCGTGGCTGCGCGACGGTCTTCGGCTGAGCGCGGCGGTCGAACGCCTCACCCGCCGATGGGATCTCGGCGGGGTCCGACTGCTGCCGGCGACCGATGACGAGGTCGAAACGCACGTGCGGGTCCGCGACGGAGACGTCGATCGCGAGCTGCACTTCCAGGAGTGGTGGACGCGGTACCGGGCCGCCCTGCCCGCGCGGGCCTTCGTCCAGCGCGGCGTCGAGGCCGCGCAGCCGGCTCCCGGAGTGCTCGACGCGATCGCGTCGGCCGACGCCATCCTGCTCGCCCCGTCGAACCCGGTCGTGTCGATCGGCACCGTGCTGGGGATTCCGGGCCTCCGCCAGGCCGTCACCGGCGCGTCCGCCCCGATCGTGGGCGTCTCCCCGATCATCGGCGGCGCCGTCGTGCGCGGCATGGCGGACGCGTGTCTCGCCGCCATCGGCGTGGAGACCTCGGCCGCCGCGGTCGCGGAGCATTACGGCCGACGCGGGCGCGGCGGGCTGCTCGACGGCTGGCTCGTCGACGACCGCGACGCGGAGTCCATGGCAGCGGTCGCGGCGTCCGAAATCGCGGTGTCGTCGCTGCCCCTGTTGATGCGCGACGCCGACACGTCGGCGGCCATCGCGGCCGCGGCCCTCGACCTCGCCGGCGTGCACCGATGACCGCGGGACGCTGGTCGGTCGTCGTGCCCGTCAAGGGCGCCGCCGGCAAGTCGCGTCTCGGAGACGACCCTCGCCGCGCCCGGTTCGCCTGGGCATTCGCTCAGGACGCCGTCGCTGCGGTCGTCGCCACCGCCGACGTCGGCGAGGTGATCGTCGTCTGCGCCGACGTCGAGGACGCACGCCGGATGTTCCCCGCCGCGCGCATCGTCGCCGACCCGGGCCGCGGACTGAACGCCGCCATCCGGGCGGGTCTCGAAACGGTCCCCGACGCTCGGGCGGACACCGCGGTGCTCCTCGGCGACGTGCCCGCGCTCACCTCCGGGGAACTGGCTGCCGCCCTGCTCGCCGCCCGAGGATTCGAGCGGGCGCTGGTTCCCGACGCGGACGGCTCGGGCACGGTGCTGACGACCGCGCGGGAAGGCACCCGCCACGTTCCGCGGTTCGGCAGCGACTCGCGCGTGCTGCACGAGGCGGTCGGCTACCGGGAGATCTTCGTCCCCGCCGAATCGGGGCTGCGCCGCGACGTGGATGCCCTGTCGCACCTCGAGGGGATCGATCCGTCTCGGCTCGGCGCGCACACGCGCGCGGTGCTCACCGGAAGCGCAGCACCACTCCGCTCCTGATCTCGGCGGGCATCCGGTCGAACCGCACGGCAAGATCCTGGTCGAGCGCCGCCGACCAGGGCACCCGCGACAGCAGCGTCACGAACACCTGCAGCAGCGCCTCGGTCGCGGGCTCGCCGGGGCAGCGGTGGTCGGCCGTGTAATCGCCTGCCCCCTGCGCGACGATGTGTCGGGCATCCCCCGCGCCGCGCGAGTAGCGGGTCGGATCGAACGACATCGGCGACGGCCACAGCCTCGCGTCGTGGTTCGTGCCGTAGAGGTCGAGCATCGTCCAGGTGCCCTGCGGCACGGTGTCGCCCCGCCAGTCGAGGTCGGTGCGCGCGCGGCCGGCGATCACCGGGAAGAACGGGGTGCGGCGGCGCACCTCGTGCACGAAACCGTCGAGCAGCGCGAGGTTTCCCGACCGGAAGGCGTCGAGCAGGTGCGGTGTGCGGATCAGCGCGAGCGCCGCGAACTCCGCGAAGAGCGCGACGGCCACGGTGGGGCGCAGCAGGTTCAGCAGCTCGACGGCCGCGGTTCTCGAGTCGAGTAGTTCGCCGTCGGCTTCCCGCCACTCCGACACCGCAGCGAGGGGCGTGCCCTCGACGGCGGCCTCGCGTCCGGCACGCACGTCGTCGATGAGCTCCCGAGCCCACTTCTCCGTGCGCCGCCGGCGCGCCAGCGCCGACACGGTCCCGACCCCGAAGGATCCGGCGTTCTCGACCATCGCCCAGAGCTCGGGGCCGCGCTCCTCGCGCTGCATCCGATGCTTGGGGATGCCGGCGAAGCGCATCGCGATCCCCGCGAACAGGTCGGGCAGCACGTCCCGGAGCCGGATCAGTCCCGCCCCGCGCCACTCGAGCAGCGCCTCGCTGAAGGCGCTCTGCGCGATGCCGGACAGCCGCGCCTCGGCGGAGCCTTCGAGCAGTTCGACGAACCCCGTCTTGCGCTTCGCGTGGGCGCCGTCTTCGAGGGTCTGCACGCTGCCGCGGTCCTGAAGCAGATGCACGACCGTCGGCGGCATCGCATGCGCCCGGTCGAACCGCCCGCCCTCGTAGAAGAACCGGGCGGCCTCCCCGCCACGGAGGCAGAGGACGGGGCGGAGGGCGATGCGGGTGCGGAACGCGTCGACGCCCAACCGGTCGGCGTTCTTCGACACGAAGCGATACCCGTCCCCGAGGAACTGGAGCGTGCTGTCGGGCGCTCTGAGAGCGGTGATCACGGCGATCAGCCCCGCTGACGCAGTCGCGGCGCGAGGTCCCGCTCGAACAGTTCCATGAATCGACGCTGGTCGTGCCCGGGTGCGTGGAAGACGAGATGGGTGAAGCCCCAGTCGATGTACTCGCCGATGCGGGCGGCGACCTCGTCCGGGTCGTTGCCGACGATCCAGCGAGAGGCGATCTGCTCGATCGGCAGCGCATCGGCCGCCTTCTCCATCTCGATCGGGTCCTTGATCGAGTGCTTCTGCTCGGGCGAGAGCGACAACGGCGACCAGAAGCGGGTGTTCTCGAGCGCCTGGTCGTAGTCGGTGTCGTACGACAGCTTGATCTCGATCATGCGGTCGATCGTGCCGGGGTCGCGCCCGGCGGCCTCGGCGCCCTCCTCGACGGCGGGCAGCAGCTTGTCCACATAGAGTTCGGCGCCCTTGCCCGAGGTGCAGATGAAGCCGTCACCCGCGCGACCCGCGTACTTCGCGACGACCGGTCCACCCGCCGCGATGTAGATCGGGATACCGCCCTCGGGGCGGTCGTAGATGCTCGCGTCGTGCGTGCTGTAGTAGTCACCCTCGAAGTTGACGCGCTCACCCGTCCAGAGTTCGCGCATGAGCTTGACGCTCTCACGCAGGCGCGCGAAGCGCTCCTTGAACTCGGGCCAGTCCTGCTCTCCCGCGCCGCGGAAGCCGGTCGCGATCTCGTTGAGAGCCTCACCGGTGCCGACGCCGAGCATGATGCGACCCGGGTATAGCGACCCGAGCGTCGCGAACGCGTGGGCGATGACGGCCGGGTTGTAGCGGAAGGTGGGGGTGAGCACCGAGGTGCCGAGCTGAATGGTGCTCGTGCGCTCCCCCACCGCGGCGAGCCACGCGAGCGAGAACGGCGCATGCCCGCCCTCGTGCCGCCACGGCTGGAAGTGGTCGCTCACCGTCGCGCTCTCGAAGCCGTGGGCCTCGGCCTCGACGGCGAGTTCGACCAGCTCGCGGGGCGCGAACTGCTCGGCGGATGCCTTGTAACCGAGCTTCAGCGGAAGCGTCATGGTGTCTCTCTCCTCGTGATCATCGGGTCGTGTCAGGGTGACTAGTCGCGGTCGTCGTCATCGGCGCTCGCCTCCGCGGTGCCGGCGTCGTAGCCGTCGCGGTACCCCTCGTCGTACGCCTCGTCGCTGCCGAGGCGGAACATGTCCTGCTCGCCGACGCGCACGAGGCTGCGCGCTCCGGGTTCGTCGTCGGCGTCGGGGGCGGAGACGAGGTGGCCGAGTCCGCGGACGACGGCGACGGGCCTGCCTGCGGCCTTCTCCTTGACGAGGTCGGCCGCGGCGGCGATCTCATCGGCGACGGCGGGCATCGTGACGCTCAGCTCGCGTCCGTCGGCGTCGGTGCGTCCGCGGAGGTCGTCGAGCACGCGCACTCGGGCGGCGCCGATGGCCGCATCCGTCTGGCCGACCCGCCACGCGCGACCGAGGGTGTCGGAGACGATGACGCCGACCGAGACGCCGAGCCGGGCGCCGATCCCCTCGGCGATCGCCCGCGCCGACGCGTCGGGGTCGAGCGGAAGCAGCAGCACCTGGCCGTCCGGCACGTTGCTGGCGTCGACGCCCGCGGCGGCCTGGACGATGCCGAGATGGTTCTCGACGATCCGCGTGACCCCACCCGGGTAGGCGCGGGTGGCGACGACGCGCACCGTCTCATCGGTGATGGCCTGCTCCCGGTCGGCCGCGGGCACGAGGCGCCCTTCCGCCTTGGAGACGATCTTGCTGCTGATCACGAGGATGTCGCCGTCCGCGATGTCGTCGGCGACGGCGTCGCCGAGGAGCGCGACGAGGTCGTCGCCAGGCGCGACCTCGGGGATGCCGGCGACCGACCACACGCTGAATCGTTCGGCCATCGTCTACCTCCTCACCTTCGGCAGGACGTCCCGGGCGAACACGTCGAGGAAGGCGCGTTGATCGCGTCCGGCGTTGTGCAGGTAGATGCGGTCGGCACCGAGGTCGGCGTAGCGCTGGATGGCGGCCCGGTGCACATCGGGGTCGCTCGAGACGATCACGCGTCCCTCGAAGTCCTCGGGGCGCACCAGGCGTGCCAGCTGCTCGAACTCGAACGGCGATCGGATGTCGCTGCGACCGAATCGCATCGCGCCGACCGGCCACTCGCGCATGGCGTTCGCGAGCGCCTCTTCGTCGGTCGGAGCCCATGACAGGTGCAGTTGCAGCACCTTGGACGTGGCGGAGCTCTGCCGTCCGCTTTCGCGCAACCCCTCGTCGAAGCGGGCGAACAGGGCTGCGACCCGGTCGATCGGGGCTCCGACGGTCATGATGCCGTCGACATGCTTGCCGGCCCGCTTCGCCGTGACGGGTCCCGCGGTGGCGACGATGATCGGTGGCGCCTCGTCGGGCATCGTCCAGAGCCGCGACGATTCGAGCTTGAAGAACTGCCCCGAGTACTTCACGTCGCGTCCGGCCCGCGATCCGGTGAACAGCTTCTGGATGATCTCGATCGCCTCGAAGAGCCGGTTGATGCGCTCGGGCGCTTCGGGCCAGTACTGGCCGACGACGTGCTCGTTGAGCGCATCCCCGGCGGCGAGCCCCAGCCAGTGGCGCCCCGGGTACATGGCGGCGAGCGTGGCGGACGCCTGCGCGACCACCGCCGGGTGCATGCGGAACGTGGGCGCGGTCGCACCGGTGCCGACGTCGCCGGTGGTGCGCTCGGCGATCGCGGTGAGCACGTTCCAGACGAACGAGCTCTGCCCTTGGGTGGGGGTCCAGGGCTGGAAGTGATCGGAGGCCATCGCGCCGACGAAGCCCGACCGCTCGGCATGCTCGGCGAGCTCGACCGCCTCCCGCGGCGCGAACCGCTCGAGCATCGCGGCGTACCCGATGCTCAGCTTCGTCACCCCTCAATCCTGCCACCCGGCCGAGAACCCGACGTACAGCATCTGCACGGCCGGCCCGCAGGAACTCCTCCCCCACCCACCGCAGACCAAATGCAGGAGAAATCGACGCCGGAGGTCCGCTTCGGGCACGTTTGGGGCCTGATCGCGCAGAATCTCCTGCATTCGGTCAGCCACTACCGACTGACCCAGGTGCCCACTGACCAAATGCAGGAGAAACAGACGCCGGAGGTCCGATTCGGGCCCGTTTTGGGCCCGGCCGCGCAGAATGTCCTGCACGTGGTCAGCCATCACGGCTGCTCCCGGGTGTCACTGACCGAATCAAGGAGATTCCCGCGAGAACGGGCCCCGATCCCCATGAACATGTGACTAGGCCTTGCTTTTTCCTTGATTCGGTCAGCGCGGGTCGCTTGCGCGCGGACCGAGTCACGTCGATCGCGTCGGTCAGTCGGAGCCGGGACGCAGGCTCGCCGACGTGCTCGGCTGAAGGTATTCGGCCACGACTCGTGGGACGTACGGCGCCACGTCGCCGCCGAGCGCCGCCACCTGCCGCACCAGCGAACTGGACACATGCGCGTGCGCGGGGTCGGGAAGCAGGAACACGGTCTCGACGCGAGCGAGGTTGCGGTTGACGATCGCCATGGGCGTCTCGTAGGCCACGTCGACCTGCGAGCGGATGCCCTTCACCAGCACGCTCGCGCCGACATCGGTGCAGTAGTCGACGAGCAGCCCGACGCTCCACGACGCGACCCGCACCGTGCGCGGAAGACCCGCGTCGGCGATGGCCGTCTCGAGCAGGTCGACCCGCTGGCCGATCGGCAGCAGCGCCGACTTGTCGGGGTTGTGCACGACGAGCACATGCAGCTCGTCGAACAGGTTCGCCGCCCGTTCGATCACGTCGAGGTGTCCGAGGGTGACCGGGTCGAACGACCCGGGAACGACGGCGATCCTGGTCATGCCTCCAGGCTATACGTCCGCCTCGTCGGCGCGTCGAGCAATGGCTGGCGTCCCGTCACGATTCGACACGATGAGCACCGGACGAGGTGCGCCGGTCTAGTTCTTCGCGAGGAACTCGCGCGACTGATCGTCGAGACGTCGTTCGATGGCGCCGCGCAGCGCCGGATGGCTCGCGAGGATCGGATCGGAGTCGAGCAGCGACGACGCGGCCTCCCTCGCCTCGCCGATCAGTTCCGCGTCGGCGACGACCCGCAGCAGACGCAGAGACGACCGACCGCCCGACTGCGAGGTGCCCAGCACGTCCCCCTCGCGGCGCAGCTCGAGGTCGGCCTGCGCGAGGTCGAAACCGTCGGTGGTCGAGGCCACCACGTCGACCCGCTCGCGCGCGACGCTCTCGGCAGGCGAGGTGGTCACCAGCAGACAGAGCCCCGGCAGCCCGCCGCGGCCGACGCGGCCTCGCAACTGATGCAGCTGCGAGACGCCGAAGCGGTCGGCGTCGAGCACGATCATCATCGACGCGTTGGGCACGTCGACCCCCACCTCGATGACGGTCGTCGAGACGAGCATGTCGATCGAACCGGCGGCGAAGGCGCGCATGATGTCGTCCTTCTCGTCCGCCGACATGCGCCCGTGCAGTGCGGCGATCCGTCGCCCCTTCAGGGCCTCGACCTGCGGGAGCAGCTTCATGGTCGCCTCGACCGACGCGCGCGGAGCGGGTCTCGCGTCGCCGTCGGCGGGCTCGTCGTCGACGAGGTCGGTGTCGGCCTCGACCGAGACGTCGTCGATGGCGGGGCAGACGACGAACACCTGACGCCCCTTCTCGATCTCCTCCGCGGCGCGCTGCCACGCCCGGTTGATCCAGCCGGGATGATCGGCGAGCGCGACGACGAAGCTCTCGATACCCGCGCGGCCGACCGGCAACTCGCGGATGACCGACACGTCGAGGTCGCCGAACACCGTCATCGCGACGGTCCGCGGGATGGGCGTCGCCGTGAGCACCAGCACGTGCGGCGGGGTGCTGCCCTTCGCCCGCAGCGCCTCGCGCTGCTCGACGCCGAAGCGGTGCTGCTCATCGACGACGACGAGGCCGAGGTCGAAGAAGGTGACCTTGTCGCCCATCAGCGCGTGGGTGCCGACGACGATGCGCGCCTGCCCGGTCACGACCCGCAGCAGCGCCTTCTTGCGCTCGGCGGTCGACATCTGCCCGGTGATGAGGGTCGGCATGAGTTTTGCGGCGAGGTCGGGCCCGAGGGAGCGGACGATCGAACGCAGGTGCTGCGCGGCGAGCACCTCGGTGGGGGCGAGCAGCGCGGCCTGCCCGCCCGCGTCGGAGACCTGCAGCATCGCCCGAAGCGCCACCAGGGTCTTGCCCGATCCGACCTCGCCCTGCACCAGGCGATTCATCGGGAACTCGGCTTCGAGGTCGCGGGCGATCTCCTCGCCGACACGCTGCTGGTCAAGCGTCAGGTCGAACGGCAGTGCGTCGTCGAAGCGCTCCCGGTCGGCGCCCCCGATCGCGCGGCGCGAGGTGGTGGGCACGGAGCGGGCCGCCATGCGCTGTTCGAGCAGGGCCGTCTGCAGCACGAAGGCCTCCTGGAAGCGCAACGCGTCGCGCGCCCGCTTCCAGTCGACGTCTTTCGCCGGATGGTGGATGCCGTTCAGTGCTGCCGCATAAGAGACGAGGCCGCGCTCACGACGCACGTCGTCGGGCACCGGATCGTCGACCCTGCCGACGGCGTCGAGCACCAGCTCGACCGCCTGTTGGATCTTCCAGCTCGGCATCGTGCTCGTCGCCGGGTAGATCGGCACCGGTGCGTCGGTCCACTCCTTCGCGATGCCGCCCGCGAGGGGCGCCGCATCGTCGGGGAAGAGCTCGTAGTCGGGGTGCGCCAGCTGCGCGAGACCGCGGTAGCGGCCGACCTTGCCGGCGAAGATGCCCCGCACACCCGGTCGGAGGTCCTTCTCGCGCCACGCCTGGTTGAAGAAGGTGAGGGTGAGCATGCCGTTGCCGTCGGAGATGACGACCTCGAGCACCGAGCCGCGGCGCGACTGCATCTTGCGCTCGGTGGCGCGACGCACCTCGGCGACGATGGTGACGTTCTCACCCTCGGGCAGCTCGGCGAGCGAGGTCAGCTCGCCCCGCTTGGCGTAGCGGCGCGGGTAGTGGGTGAGCAGGTCGCCGGCGGTGACCATGCCGAACGCCTTCTCCAGGACGCTCGCCGTGCGCCCGCCGAGGAGATCGGCGAGCTTGCGCTCGAGAGGTGCGACGGCCACCCGACGAATATACGGCCCCCCTCCGACCCTCCCCCGAGATCCGATATTGCGGGCACAAACGCACGTTCCGGCGGGCGCACATGCCCGGAACGTGCGTTCTCGTCGGGCGCTCGGGAAGGCTGCGGTCCGGGCGACTCAGCAACGGCCTGCGCCCAACTGCATGCCATCTCCTGCGCAGGCTTCTTCTCGCTCTGCACGAGAACGCACGTTCCGGGCACACGTGCGGTCCGGAACGTGCGTTCGTGCCCGCACCCCTCGCGGCAAGCGTGCCGCGTGGGGCCCAATCGGATCTAGAGGGCGAAGGGGTAGCCGGAGCGGGCCGCGCGGCCGATCTGGTGGGTGTACTTGTCGTCGTTGACCTCCAGTGCCCGGAACGACCGGTTCACGGCGCGGGCCTGGCTCTTGCAGAAGTTGATCGCGACCGTGCGCTCCGCCTCGCTGGCGAGTTGCCCATCGCGCTCGATGACTGCCGAGCAGCGGGACACCGTCGCCACCTGCGCGTAGATTCCGGCCGCCGCGTCGGCGAGCCGCTTCTGCACGAGCTGCTTCTCCTGCACCTTCGACCCGTACTTGCGAAGCGCCCCTTCCGCGGCGCCGCGCAGACGCGCCGCCTGCTCCCCGATGGTGCCGACCTGACGGCTCAGCGACTCGTGCGCACCCTCGAGCTTCTCCGGTCGCAGACGCTGGCTCACCCGCTCGCGCACGTACGGCGCGAGCACGCCGATCGCCTTCGCGGGGTCGCTGACGCTGATGCTCTTCACATCGGGCAGGCGCTCCGACAGCGCCTTCAGGCCGTTCAACGCGGTGAACGCCCGCATCACGTCGTTCGCGCCCTCGAAGATCGGAAAGATGCGGAAGTCGCGCAGCGCCTTCGCGAGCGGATGGTCGTTCATGTACGCGGTTCCGCCGTGCAGCTGGAAAGCACGGTTGAGGGCGTACCATCCGACGTCGCTCGCGGTCACCTTCGTCATCGCCGATTCCAGCGCGAAGTCGGCGTCGCCCCGATCGACGAGTCCTGTGGTGAGGTAGCTCATCGATTCGAGGCCGTAGATCTGCGTCTGGATCCACGCGATCTTGTCTTCGACCATCTCGAAGTCGATCAGCTCCCGGTCGAACTGGCGACGCGTGCTGGTGTGCTCGATCGCGAGCTGCTGGAAGCGCTTCATGCCGCCGGTGATCGACGTCCCCATCGACATGCGCCCGTTGTTGAGGGTGTTCATCGCGATGCGGAAACCGTCGCCGGGCTCGCCGAGGAGGTTCTCCGCGGGCACCCGCACGTTGTTGAATCGGACGCGCTGCAGCCGGTTGGCGCGCAGGCCGAGCGTGTCGAAACGGGGTCCGGTCTCGAGCCCCTCCGATCCGCCTTCGACGATGAGGGCGACATGGCCGAGCTCGCTGCGGGCGAAGACGGTGAGCACGTCGCGGTCGCCGTTGCCGATCCACCGCTTCTCGCCGTTCAGGATCCAGCTGCCGTCGCTCTGCCGCTCGGCGCGGGTCTCGAGGTTGTAGGCGTCGGATCCGACGTTCGGCTCGGTGAGCACGAACGCGGCGAGCTTGCGGCCGGCGGCGAGGTCGGGCAGCCACCGCTCCTTCTGCTCGTCGGTGCCGTAGAGGAACAACGGCTTCGTGCCGATCGACTGGTGCACACCCATCACGACCGAGAGGGTGCCGTCGACGCGACCGAACTCCTCCATGACGCGGCAGTATCCCGACTGGCTGAGGCCCTGGCCGCCGTACTTCTCGTCGACGAAGAGGCCGAGCAGCCCGAGCTCCCCGAGATCGCGGATGGTGTCGTCGCCCACCCAGCGCTCCTCCTCGGCCCTCGCGGGGTCGTACGAGGTGGTCAGGTACTCGCGCGCGGCGGCGGCCAGGCGTTCCGTCTTCGCCTTGTCCTCGCCGTGCTGGAGCGGGAAGGGCATGACGAGTTCACTCGCCACCTGCCCGTGGAAGAGCGATTTGGTGAATGACGGCTTCTGCGCACGGTCGACTGTGGCCATGACCGCATTCTGGAGGTCTTCGACACGGGCAGTCGACTCCGTTGTCGATCCCCTACAGCTCCCCTGCCCCCGCGAGCGCGGAGTGTTGTCGCGAGCGCTCCAGTTCCTCCCCTTCGCTCGCAGCACCACGTCCCTCGCGCCGAAACACGCGTGGGACCTGGCTCGCGAAGGCGGATGGGGGGAGGACGTAGTGTTCTAGACGCAATGACCCGCATCATCTCCGGCTTCGCAGGCTCGCTCGCGCTGCGCGTCCCCCGCTCCGGCACGAGGCCCACCAGCGACCGGACCCGCGAGGGCATCTTCTCCGCGCTCGTCGCACGGGACGCGATCGACGAGGCGCGGGTGCTCGACCTGTACGCCGGATCCGGGGCGCTCGGTCTCGAGGCCGTCAGCCGCGGGGCGACCTCGGCCGTGCTCGTCGACCGATCGCACGACGCGGCAACGGTGTGCCGGCGCAACGCGCAGATCGTCCTGAAAGCTGCCCCCGCGCCGTCCGCACTGTCCATCGAGGTGGCCGCGCGTCCTGTGCTCGGCTTCCTCGAACACGCGAGCGCCGAATGGGATCTGGTCTTCATCGACCCGCCCTACGAGGTCGACGAGGCGGAGATCGCGGCCGTGCTCACCCACCTCGGGCCCCGCCTCGCCCCCGACTCGACGGTCGTACTCGAGCGCAGCACGCGCTCTCCTGCGCCGGCCTGGCCCGACGGCTACCACCCGCAGCGCTCCCGCGAGTACGGCGAGACGGCCGTGTACTTCGCGACGACCGACTGACCCAACACTCGCGCACTCAGGTCGGAGCGGCCGGCTCAGCCGACGGCGCCGTTCCAATCGCCGAACGGATCCCAGCCGCCGCGCGCGAGCGACGGATCGCGTCCGTCGATCGTCACCGTGTCGCCCTCGACCACGCGTCCGAGAACGACGAACCCCTCCGGCACGTCCTCCGCAGAGAAGGCGGCGAGCAGAGGGTGGTCCTCTCCGCCGGACAGTACGAGGTCGGGCGCCTCGTCGGCGAGGTCCGGCGCGAGCGCCACGATCCGGCTCGCGAACGGGGCGAGCGCGGCGGACTCGAAGTCGATGCCCGCCCCGCTGGCCGCGGCGATGCGCGCCGCGTCGATCAGCAGGCCGTCGGACACATCGAGCATCGCGGTCGCCCCCGCGAGTCCCGCGGTGACTCCCGCGGCGATCGGCGGGGACGGGCGCAGCTGTGCGCGGACGAGCTCGGGGTGCGTCGACTCGAGGTCGGTGAAGCGGCCGCGGTCGGGCCGCTCTTCGGCGTCGACGGCGTCGCGGAACAGCAGCCGGATCCCGGCCCCGGCGAGACCGAGGTCGCCGCGCAGGGCGACGACGTCTCCCGGCCGTGCGCCCGAGCGCAGCACCGGACGGCGCCCCTCCAGGTCGCCGAAGACGGTCACGGCGATGGTCAGGGTGTCGCTCGCGGACAGGTCGCCGCCGACCACTCCCGTGCCCGGCGCGAGAGCGTCGCAGCCGTCGCGGAGGCCATCGGCGATGGCCTCCAGATCGGTGACGGGCGTCTCGAGCGGGGCGGCCAGTGCGACTACCAGCGCGGTCGGCCGCGCACCCATCGCGGCGATGTCCGCGAGGTTGCTGGCGGCCGCCTTCCAGCCGAGGTCGTACGGCATCGACCAGGCCAGTCGGAAGTCGGGCCCGTGCACGAGCAGGTCGGTCGAGACGACGAAGCGGCCGTCGGGTGCGGCGACGATGGCGCTGTCGTCGCCCGGCCCCAGCTCGGCGTCGGCAGCGGCGGGAAGCCGGCGGATGATGCGCCGCAGCGCGGCCGCCTCGCCCTGTCGGCCCAGGGTGTCCGATGCTTCGATCACGGGCTCAACGCTAGCGACTGCGAGGGCCGACTACCCTTGTGATGTGCCCTCCCGTCCCCTTCGGCTGATCTCTCTCTCCGCGGGGATCGTCGGCACGATCCTCGTCGCCGCGCTCACGGGGTGCACCCCCACCGTGTCGATGACGGCCGCCGAGAACGCCGCCGACCCGGACTGCGCGGCGGTGAGCGTTCGCCTGCCGGACACCCTCGACGACCAGCCGCTGCGCGAGACCAACGCCCAGGCGACGGGCGCGTGGGGCGAACCCGCATCCGTTCTGCTGCGCTGCGGCGTCGCCTCCCCCGGGCCCACCACCGACCGGTGCATCAGCATCAGCGGCGTCGACTGGGTCGAGGACTCGACCGACGCCCCGGTCTACCGGTACACGACCTACGGCCGCACGCCAACCACCGAGGTCGTCATCGACTCGGAGAAAGCGTCGGGCACCGACGTGCTCACCGACCTGTCCGGCATCGTCGGCCTGCTGCCCGCCGATGGGGCGTGCGTGGGCGCCGCCGATGTGGAGATCCCCGAGAGCGAGTAGCTCGGCGCTGTTCGGGTGGTCCGAGAACGTACGCTCCGGGCTTGTGCGCCCGCCGGAACGTGCGTCTATGCCCGCAATATCGGAACGTGCGCGCTCGCCCGGAACGCCCTACAGGGCTTGGGCGATGAGGTCGTCGATGAGTTCGGGGTAGGTCATGCCCGACGCGATCCAGCAGGCGGGGAACATCGAGATCGGGGTGAAGCCCGGCATCGTGTTCACCTCGTTCACCACGAAGCCGTCGCCGGTGAGGAAGAAGTCGACCCGCGCGAGGCCGGCGCCGCCGATCGCCTCGAACGCATGCGCCGCGATGCGCTGCATCTCAGCCACCTCGCCCTCGTGCATGTCCGCCGGGCAGACCAGCTCGATGCCGTCGGCGCCCAGGTACTTGGCGTCGAAGTCGTAGAAGTCGCGTCCGCTGATCACGATCTCCCCCGGCACCGACACGCGAGGGGCTCCGCCGTCGAGGCCGCCGAGCACGGCGCATTCGACCTCGCGGCCGACGATGCCCCGCTCGACGAGCACCTTGTCGTCCTCGGCGAACGCGACGGCGAGCGCCGCGTCGAGCTCGTCGGCCGACGTCACCCGGCTCACGCCGACGGACGATCCGGCCCGCGCGGGCTTCACGAACTGCGGGTAGCCGAGCGCACCGATCGAGGCACGCCACCGGTCGGGCTCTGCAGCCCACATGGCCGCGGTCACGGTGACCCACGGGGCCACCTCGATGCCGGCGCCTTGAAGGACGGTCTTGGTGAAGTGCTTATCCATGCCGAGCGCCGAGGCGAGCACGCCGTTTCCGACGTACGGGAGGCCGACGAGCTCGAGCAGACCCTGGATCGTGCCGTCCTCGCCGTACGGTCCGTGCAGGATGGGGAAGACCAGGTCGACGTCGCCGAGCGAACGGATCTCTCCCCCGTCGATGACCCGCAGTTCGCGCGACCTCGCGGACTCGGGCCACAGCACCCGGGTGCCGTCGTCGCGCACCTCGGGCAGCTTCTCGGGGTCGAGAGCGAAGCGGGCGGCGTCGTCGTCTTCGAGCACGAAAGCGCCGTCGCGGGTGATGCCGACGGGGATCACCTCGTAGCGGTCGCGGTCGATGGCGCCGAGCACGCCCCCGGCCGTGGCGCAGGAGATGGAGTGCTCGCTCGAACGTCCGCCGAACAGCAGAACGAGGCGAAGGCGGTCAGCCATGGCCGGTCACTCTCCTAGCGGGAGATCGGGGTCGGTCGTGAGGTGAGGCGCGATGTCCTTCGGGTCGAGCGTACCGTCGAGCACCTGCGCCACCTGTTCGACGATGGGCATGTCGATGCCGCGCTCGCGGGCCAGCGAGAGCACCGGACGCACCGATGCGAGTCCCTCGGCCGTCTGCTCCATCGACGCGACGACCTCGTCGAACGCGTAGCCCTGACCGAGCAGCCGCCCCGCCATGTTGTTGCGCGACAGGGGCGACTCGCTGGTGGCGATGAGGTCCCCGAGCCCGGCGAGACCGGCGATGGTGCCGGGTTGCGCGCCGAACGCCTCGGCGAAGTCGGTCATCTCGGCGAGGCCGCGGGTGAGGATCGACGCCTTGGTGTTCTCGCCGTAGCCGACGCCGTCGACGATGCCGATCGCCACGGCGATGAGGTTCTTCAGCACGCCGCCGAACTCGGTGCCGATCACGTCGGTGTTGAAGAACGAGCGGAAGTAGCCGTTGGTCGCGGTGCGGGCGACGAGCTGAGCGGTCTCGGTGTCGCTCGACGCCACCACCGCGGCGGTCGGCCACTCCTTCGCCACCTCGAGCGCCAGGTTCGGCCCCGACGCGACGGCAATGCGACGTGCGTCGAGGTCGAGCACATCGGCGAGCACCTCGCTCATCCGCAGCCCGGTCTCGCGTTCGACGCCCTTCATGAGGCTGACGACGATCGCACCGCTCGCGAGCGATCCTCGAACGGCTTCGAGGTTGCCGCGCAGCGCCTGGCTCGGCACCGACACGTACACCTGCTCGGCGCCGTCGAGCACCGCGTCGAGGCGCGAGTCGGCGCGGATACCCGCCGGCAGGTTGATGCCCGGCAGGTAGTGGCTGTTGCGACGGCCGCTGTTGATCTCGGTCGCGAGTTCAGGACGTCGCGACCACAGCGCCACATCGGCGCCGCCGTCGGCGAGGACCTTCGCGAAGGTCGTGCCCCAGCTGCCCGCACCGAGCACGGCCACTCGCGCGGCGGGCGTCACCGCACCGCCGTCCTGAGCAGCGCCGTCCTGAGCCGCACCATCGGGATTCGAACCGTCCTGCACCGCACCGTCGGTCAAAAGCGCCCCGTCTCGGTCTGTCCCTTGGATTTCGGATCCCAACGCTCGGCGGGAGCCTTCTCGCCGCGCAACTGCTCGAGCAGGCCGGTGATGCTCTGCATCACGACCTCGGTCGCGGCGGTGAGCAACGCCTGATCGATCGGCTTGCCGCGGTACGCCGACAGATCGACGGGCTCGCCGAAGAGGATGTCGATCTTGGTGCGCGGAAACAGCTTCAGCTTCTTGCCGTAGCGGGGAAGCAGCCCCTGCGCGCCCCAATGGGCGACCGGGATGAGGTCGATCCCCTGCTCGAGGGCGACGCGCACCGCTCCGCTCTTGCCGCGCATCGGCCACACGTCGGGGTCTCGGGTGAGCGAGCCCTCCGGGTAGATGATGACCGCCTTCTGCTCGCGCACGAGCGCCTCGGCGGAGTCGAGCGGAACCGCGTTGCGTGTCACGCCACTGCGCTCGACCGGGATCTGTCCGGTGACGCGCAACGCCGCCCCGAGCACCGGGACCTTGAAGAGCGACGCCTTCGCCAGGAAGCGCGGTGCACGGCCGATCCGCCACAGCGCGACCGCGATGATCACCGGGTCGATGTTCGTGAAGTGGTTCGGCGACAGCACGAACGCACCCGTTTCGGGCACGTTCTCGACTCCTCGCAGGCGGAGCTTCGTGGTCGCCCGGATGAACGGGACGAGCACTCCGCCGAGTGGCCAGAACCAGGACGGCGAGTATTTCTCCGGCTTGCTGCGCTTCTCGGGCTTACCGGGCTCCGCGGGCTCGCTGCGCTGTGAAGGGCGACTGCTGCGTGGCACAGAACCATTATCGTCACCGCCCGGGGTGGCGGCGCGCGTCATCCCTCGGCGGTGAACCGCGCGCCGAGCGCCTCGAGCTTCTCGAGCAGGTTCTCGTACCCGCGGCTGATGATGCCGACGTTGCTGACCCGCGACCGGCCATCGGCGGTGACCGCGGCGATCAGGTGGGAGAATCCGCCGCGGAGGTCGGGGACCTCGATGTCGGCGCCGTGCAACGGGGTGGGGCCGACGATGACGGCGGCCTGCTCGAGGTCGCGACGCGGCACACGGCGCGGCGTGCCGTCGAGTCCGTTCTTGTGCACCGTGATGTCGGCGCCCATCTCGATGAGCGCGTCGGTGAAGCCGAAACGGTTCTCGTAGACGGTCTCGTGCACGATCGACTCGCCGGTCGCCTGGGTGAGCGCGACGATCAGCGGCTGCTGCCAGTCGGTCATGAACCCGGGGTGCACGTCGGTCTCGATGACGACGGGCTTCAGCTCGCCGCCCGGGTGGTAGAACCGGATGCCGTCCTCGTAGATGTCGAACTTGCCGCCGGCCTTCCGATAGACGTTGAGGAACGTCATCATGTGCTCCTGCTTGGCACCCTCGACCATGATGTCGCCCTTGGTCGCGAGCGCGGCCGACGCCCAGCTCGCGGCCTCGTTGCGGTCGAAGATCGCGCGGTGCGTGTACCCGTCGAGACGGTCGACCCCCTCGATGAGGATGACGCGGTTCGGCTCGACCGAGATGATGGCGCCCATCTTCTGCAGGATGGCGATGAGGTCCATGATCTCGGGCTCGATCGCCGCGTTGCGCAGCTCGGTGGTGCCCTTCGCGCGGGTCGCGGTGAGCAGCACCTGCTCGGTGGCGCCGACGCTCGGGTACGGCAGCTCGATGGTCGCGCCGGTCAGTCCGTTGGGGGCGGTGATGTGGATGCCGCTCGGCAGCTTGTCGACGACGGCACCGAACTTGCGGAGCGCGTCGAGGTGGAAGTCGATGGGGCGGTCGCCGATGCGGCATCCGCCGAGGTCGGGGATGAACGCCTCGCCGAGCTGGTGCAGCAGCGGGCCGCAGAACAGGATCGGGATGCGGCTCGATCCGGCGTGCGCGTCGATGTCGGCCATGTGCGCCGAACGCACGTTGGTCGGGTCGAGGATCAGGTCGCCCGACTCGACACCGTGGCTGACGGAGACGCCGTGCACCTCGAGGAGTCCGCGCACGACGCGGACGTCGGAGATGTCGGGCACACCGCGCAGCAGGCTCTCGCTCTCACCGAGCAGCGACGCGACCATCGCCTTGGTGACGAGGTTCTTCGCACCGCGGACCTGGATGCGTCCGGTCAACGGGATACCGCCGTCGATGGTCAACGAGTCGATGTTCATGCCCACACGCTCTCCTGCTTTGCGGGCATCGGTGACGAGTCGGATCGATGCGGTGTCTGGCACTGGCATTCCTTGCGTTAGGTGTCTCTTGTAGAGGAGAGGTGCTTGTCAGCGTCGAGCCGGAAGCGTCTTCGGCCGCCAGCTCTCCCGGCGGCTCTCGTACTCAGAGATGCTCTCCTCGTCGCGCATTGTCAACGCGATGTCGTCGAGCCCTTCGAGCAACCTCCACCTCGTGTAGTCGTCGATGTCGAACGAAACCGTGAGGTCACCGGCGGTGACGCTCTTGTCAACGAGATCGACGGTAACCGCTATTCCCGGGTTCTGCTCCATGAGCGCCCAGAGGCGTTCGATGTCGGCTTCGTCGACGACGCCGGTGACGAGGCCCTGCTTGCCTGAGTTGCCGCGGAAGATGTCGCCGAAGCGGGGGCTGAGGACGACCTGAAATCCGAAGTCCCTGAGAGCCCACACGGCGTGTTCGCGCGACGAGCCGGTGCCGAAGTCGGGTCCGGTGACGAGGATCGAGGCGCCCTGGTACTGCGGCTGGTTGAGCACGAAGTCGGGATCCTGGCGCCAGCCGTGGAAGAGCGCGTCCTCGAAGCCGGTCTTCGTGACCCGCTTCAGGAAGACGGCGGGGATGATCTGGTCGGTGTCGACGTTGGAGCGGCGCAGCGGGGCCGCGATGCCGGTGTGACGGGTGAACTTCTCCATTACGCGGACACCTCCGAGGCGGTGTCGCGGACGGCGGATCCGTTCTCGAGGTCCCACGGGCTCGACAGGGTGCCGCGGATGGCGGTCGCCGCGGCGACGAGCGGCGAGACCAGGTGGGTGCGTCCGCCCTTGCCCTGTCGGCCCTCGAAGTTGCGGTTGCTGGTCGAGGCGCAGCGCTCGCCCGGGGCGAGCTGGTCGGGGTTCATGCCGAGGCACATGGAGCAGCCGGCGAAGCGCCACTCGGCGCCGAACTCCTCGAACACCTTGTCGAGGCCCTCGGCCTCGGCTTCGAGCCGCACCCGGGCCGAGCCCGGGACGACCATGACGCGCACGCCGTCGGCCTTCTTCTGCCCCTTGACGATGGATGCGAAGGCGCGGAGGTCCTCGATGCGACTGTTGGTGCAGGAGCCCATGAAGACCGCGTCGACGGCGATCTGCTTGAGCGGGGTGCCGGCCTCGAGGTCCATGTAGGTGAGGGCGCGCTCGGCGGCGGCGCGCTCGTGCGGATCGGTCATCGCAGCCGGGTCGGGCACGGCGTCGGAGAGCGAGACGCCCTGGCCGGGGTTGGTGCCCCAGGTGACGAACGGTTCGAGCTCATTCGCGTCGAGGAATACTTCGGCGTCGAACACCGCGTCGTCGTCGGTGGCGAGGGTCTGCCAGTACTCGACGGCGGCGTCCCAGTCGGCGCCTTCCGGCGCGTGCGGGCGGCCCTTCAGGTAGTCGAACGTCGTCTGGTCGGGGGCGACCATGCCGGCGCGGGCACCCGCCTCGATCGACATGTTGCAGATCGTCATGCGGCCGTCCATCGACAGGCTGCGGATGGCGCTGCCGCGGTACTCGAGCACATAGCCCTGGCCGCCGCCGGTGCCGATCTTCGCGATGACGGCGAGGATGATGTCCTTCGCTGTCACGCCGGGGCGCAGCTCGCCTTCGACGGTGATCGCCATGGTCTTGAACGGCTTCAGCGGCAGCGTCTGGGTGGCGAGCACGTGCTCGACCTCGCTGGTGCCGATTCCGAACGCCATCGCGCCGAACGCGCCGTGGGTCGAGGTGTGCGAGTCGCCGCAGACGACGGTGATGCCCGGCATGGTGAGTCCGAGCTGGGGGCCGACGACGTGCACGATGCCCTGCTCGACGTCGCCGAGCGAGTGCAGGCGGACACCGAACTCCTCGGCGTTGGAGCGCAGCGTCATGATCTGCGTGCGGCTCGTGAGGTCGGCGATCGGCTTGTCGATGTTGACGGTCGGAGTGTTGTGGTCTTCGGTCGCGATCGTCAGGTCGGGCCGACGCACGGGACGGCCGGCCTGGCGGAGCCCGTCGAAGGCCTGCGGGCTGGTGACCTCGTGCACGAGGTGGAGGTCGATGTAGATGAGGTCGGGCTCGCCGTTCTCACCCTTCTTCACCAGGTGGTCGTCCCACACCTTCTCGGCGAGCGTGCGTCCACGCAGTGCCAGGGCGTCGCCGGCGTTCGTGCTGTCCATTGCTTCGTTGATCTCCTTGTCGGATGTATCAGCCCAGGGCGGACTCCGCGACGAGGGAGGACTGTGGACTCAGACCTCGTCGCGGCGACTAAGAAGCGCCTGCGCGGAAAGCATCCGCACACGATACCACTGCCGCCCCCGCCCGCCCGTTGAGCACAGCGATACGAAGGGCTCTATCCCGCTGCCCCGTCGCGGTCGACATCGTCGCTCGTGTCTTGACGAGCACCAGCGAGACGATTGCAGACCACGATGGCAACGAATGCCGGTACGTAGGCGAGCAGCAGGACCCCTGCTGAAAGCCAAGGCGATGCCATCGCCGTTCCGAACATCAGCACCCCGAAGAGAAGAACGAACGAACCGGCGAAGCGGAGCCCGCCTTGAAGCGCACCACCACCCCTCGGCTGACTCGCCCACGGAATCTTCTGCGTCGGATTCGCACGCGCATAGAGCAAATAGGAAAGCGCAAGAGCGATCGATCCGGCACCCGCGAGGATCAACCAGCTGTACGTGATCATCGACCGATCACCCCCTGTATCAACGTGTGGACCCCCGTGACGATGGACACGATCAGGAAGACGAGGAAAAACGAGATCACGCCTGTCCGCGGGCGTATCACCTCCGCGCCCGTCACGACCAGTCGCACGTCTCGGATCACGATCGTCAAGCCGAGGACGAAAGCGCCTGCGAACACCAGCAGGAGCACCACGACAATCGCCTGCCCGAGTGTCACGATCGCCCGTCCTCACCAATCGCTGATCGTCGAAGCGTAGCGGGCGCACTGCGGGGTCGGCAGCGACCGGGTTAGGGGTGGCGCCTTCGTATCGCTGCGCGGGGCGGGGGCGATGTCGCATCGCGACGGCCCTGGCGGGCCTCCTCAGCGACCAGGGGAGAAATGAGCCCTTCGTATCGCTTCGCTCAACGGGCGGGCGGCTGGTCTGCGCCGCTCGATCGTTTGGACTGCAGCCACAAGTATCGGAACCCAATGAGGGAACCAATCACGATCAAAGCGGGCGAGGCGACCGCGGTCCATTCGGGCCAGCCCAGCGCCGAGCGTCCGAGCAGCAGAATCCCCGCCGCGACGATACAGACGCCCCAGAGCCAATAGGAGAGCGAAGACTTCCTCAGGCGGGACATGCATTCATGGTGACAGGCCGAATCGGAGGCGGCCGAGGCGAACTTCGCATCGCGACGGCCCTGGCGGGCCTCCTCAGCGACCGGGTGAGAGGTGGGGCCTTCGTATCGCTTCGCTCAACGGGCGGGCGGGGTGCGGAGGGTGACTCGTGCTTGGGAGAGCCAGAGGTCGGCCGAGCGTTCGAGGCGGTAGGGCTGGTTGGGGGTGAGGAGGATGCGGGCGCCGTCGACTTCCACCGCCGTGCCGTTCGTCGATCCGAGGTCTTCGATGGTGACGGCGTCCCCGTCGCGGCGGATGACGGCGTGGGTCTTCGACACCGTTCCGCCGCCCGTGACCGCGAGTGCGCGGGCGCCCGGGATGGTCGAGACCGGGGCGCGTCCGAGGACGAGGACGTCGGGTAGAGGCCCGACCGAGGTGCCCTCGAGCTCGACGCTCCAGCCCGACTCCGCACCGGACGCGATCGATGACGACGCTGCGACGGGAGCGAATGCCTGCTCGGGTGCCGCGACGGGCACCGCGGCGGTCAGCTCGCCCGCCATGAGCGCCGGTACGGGCTCAGCCACGGTCCGGTCGGCAGCAGTCTGCTCCGTCGCGGTCTCCTCCGACAGGGTCTGTTCGGAGGCGATGGGCGCGGCACCAGGAGGCGCCGGGAAGAACACCGGAAGCGCGGTGCGCGGCTCCGGATCCGCGGCCGGAGCCGCCGCCGGCTGCTGCGGCGGTTCGGGAAGGAGCCCCGGGGGCGGGGTGATGAATCCGCGCTCGCTCACCGCTCCACTATAGGAGGCGGTCGCCGAGCGTCACCGCGCGGGCGTCAGCCTCGTCCGAGCACCTTGTCGAGGAAGCTGCGCTTGCGCTCGGTCCACCCGTCGCGCTGAAGGACCTCCCGCACCGGCTGCTTCATCTCCTCGGTGTCGAACTTCCACCCGTAGGTGTTGCCCACCTGGCCGTGGTCCGAGGCGACGGGTGCGAACGACTTGTTGAAGCTGATCTTGCGGGTGTTGCCGCGGAACGAGTTCGACTCGTAGTGGAAGCCCTTGCGGTCGATGCGGGTCTCGGTGTCCTTGGTGCGATCGATCAGCGTGTAGGTGCCGTCGTCGTACAGGTTCACGGTCAGCTCGTAGTCGCGGTCGATCTTGCCCGCGGAGAGGAAGCCCGCCCACTTGGCGTCGGCGTAGTCCCACACTCCGACGACTCCCCCGTCGAACGCCGCGAAGGCGAACGGGACGTCGTCGCTGTTGAGGGCGAGCAGGTCGGCGGTCAGTTGGTCGCGCGAGACACTCATGCGCCCGCCTCGTTCGTGGCCGAGTCGAGGATGGCGCGGATCGTCGGCCAGACCTGCTTAGCCTGCCCGCCCGCGGCGCTGCCGGTGATCTGCACGAGGTCGCTCATCGAGCCGGACCGGATGACCGCGAGGTGGATGGCCTGCACGAGGGTTCCGACGCCCTCGGCGGTGAAGCTCGCCTCCATCCGGAAGCCGGGGACTCCGAGCACCTGGCGCTCCTCCTGGCCGAGCACCGCGACGTCGGGCTGCTCCCCGAACTTCTTCACCACCGCGTCGACCGCGGTCTGGAGCTCGTAGTCGGAGCCGAAGCGCGAGATCGCGACGACGACGTTGCTGCGGAACGCCCCGGGCTCGACGGGCTCGGCGACGGCGAGGATCGAGCCGTACGCGTTGATCGCCTGCCACTCGTCGGGCACCTGCAGTGTCACCGAGGGGAACGCCGGGAACGCGGCGCTCGGGAAGGACACGGGTGTGGTCATCAGGATGATCCTCTCGTGGGTCAGAAGCCGAACAGACCGAACAGGTCGTCGGCCATCTCGGCGGGACTGAAGCTGAAGTCGACCGAGAATCCGGCGCCGACACCGATCGCGGCCCCGAGATCGAGGCTGACCGAGACGTTGTCGGCGGTCATCTCCACGGAGGCGTCGGCCGTGAAGCCGATCCCAGCGTAGACGCGGCCGGTGGCCTGGGCTTCGCCGCCGAAGATCTCACCGGAAACGCTGCCCTCGGCCTCCGCACCGGCGAACGCGTCGACTCCCGCCTTGGCGCTGATGCCGTCGGGACCGATGGTCGCGGTGGCCTCGGCTTCGGCGCGGGCGCCCGCCTGGGCCTTGCCCTCGGCGCTCAGCGTCATGGGTCCGACGGTCGCGGTGGCGGCGCCGGCGACGGTGGCCATGGCGCTCGCGCCGGCGCTGAGGCCGACGACCATGTCGCCGTTCTCGTCGATGCCGATCTCGGCTCCGGCCTCCGCCTTCGCGGAGACGGATGCCGAGGCGTTGGCATCGGCCGAGATGCCGAGCTCCTCGTTCTCGTAGCTCGCCTCGGCCTTCGCCTCGGCGCCGATGCCGATGCTCGCCTCGCCGGAGAGCTTGATCTCGTCCTCCGAGATCTCGAGCTCCGATTTGTTCGTGCCGGTGACCCCGGCGAAATTGGAGGTGCCGGTCGAGGTGGTCTCGTTGCCGTCGGTGGTGGTCGTGGTCTCGCTGGCGCCCACACCGACCCTGGTCGTGGTCTCGAGGCCGACGGTGTACTTCTCCTCCGCCGGCTTCATCGGGTCGAACGGGTTCGCCGACGGCTTGCTGCCGAAGGTCCATTCGCCCGGGTTGAACTCCGATTCGCTCTCGGCCACGACGCCTGATCTCGACGTTGTCGTGGTGACCGGGAGGCCGCTCGTCGACGTCGATCCCTGGCTGCCGCCGAAGGGGTTCGTGGGGGTGACCCCGCCGGGGCCGGTCGATCCTGGTCCGCCGAACACGACGCCGCTCGCCTGCTCCTGCTCGGCGATCTGCGCCTCGAGGGTGGCCAGCAGCCGCTCGGCGGCGGCCTTCGCCTCGATGATGGTCGTGTACGCGGTGCCCACCGACGCGAGGGCGCCGGGCGAGAGCACGCGGTCGCCGTCCTGCAGGCCCCACCCGCTCGGGTTGTAGCCCTGCGCCCGCGCGGTGCTCGCGATGTGCGCCGCGTCGTCGAGCGCGCCGAGCTGGGCGCGGATGATCGCCGCCTGCGCGCGCACCGACGACGGTGACATGCCGAGCTTGCTCACGAGCCGCCTCCGATCTCGGTGAAGCGGGCACCATCGATGGTGGCCGCAGCGTTCAGCAGGGGCGTCGACACCTGGTCGCGCCAGTCGCGCTCGAACCGGTCGGAGTCGGCGCCGGACCATGTCGTCGCCTGCGTCAGCGAACTGATCGCGCCGGCCATCGTGGCCTGCGCGCTGCGGATCGCCGCCGCAGCGCTGTTCATCGACGCTTCCGACATGTCCCTCTCCCCTTGCGAACGGCTGGTGATGCTTCGTGCTGCTCAGGGGGCGGTCGCCCGCCCCCTGACGAGCTCGGATCAGGCCGAGGCGTTGACCTGCTCGGTGGCGTTGTTGCGCGCGACCGTTCCGGTGTCGCGGAGCACCTGGGCGGCCTGGTTGAGGTTGGTCTGGATGTTGGTCCAGTCCTGGGTCTCGAAGCGGGTGCGGTCGGGGCCCTGCCAGGTGGTGCCGGCCAGCTTCGCGCTGATCGCCTGGACGAGCGACTCGAGCTCCCCCGCCTTCGTGTCGAAGAGCGCCGCCAGGTCGTTGACCTCGTCGGGGTTCTGTCCGATCCAATCTGCCATTGAACTGTCCTTTCGTCTCGAGGAACCCGTGTCCCCCTGGTGGTTGCCAGCCTAAGGAAGACCCTCGGCCGGACGCGATGGGGAGGACTACCCGTCCGCCGCCCCGGTCGTTCGCGCGACCTGCACGAGCGCCGTCTTGCCTCCCGCCACGAGGTAGCCGCGACCGACGGGGAACTGCGACCGCTTCGCCCGCGGGAAGCTGGTGCGGAAGAGCAGGTCGCCCTCGCTCTGGTCGGGCTGCAGCGCGATTCCGCGCCGCGCGCTCTTCACCTCCAGCAGAAGCGGCCAGGAGGACGCCCAGGTGCTCGTCTCCGACTCGGCCACGAGCAGGTTGTCGCTGCGCTTCAGCGCCTTGAACAGCGCGACGAGGGCCGCGTCCGCCGGGGTGGAAAGGAAGTCGGCGAGCGATTCGACGACGACGACGAGCCCCGTGCGTCCCTCCGCCACCGCCGCGGCGAGCGTCACCGCGGCGGCCTGGACGTCGTCGACGCCCGTCGCCGCGGAGGCGAGCTGCGGCAGCCGCCCGATGTGCGAGCGAGCCGTGCCGAGGTAGTGGATCTCGCGGTCGCCCGCCGCGGCGAGTCCGCGGATGAGCGTCTCGAGGGTGGTGCTGCGTCCGCTGCCCGGAGGACCAGAGATCATCAGCACGCCCTCGGCTTCGACGCCGATCGGGGCGAGCGACTCGTCTTCGACACCGACCGGCAGGAGCCCCGGCGTGCTGCCCTGGATCGTTTCAAGGGCGATGTCGGACGGCAGCCGCAGCACGGGCGGCGCCTCGCGGACGCCGCGGGCGCGCAGCGTGGTGGCGAGACGCTCGATCGAGCGCGCCTGCTCGGCGGTGTTGCTGGTGCCGCCGAGCACCGCGACCTGCACCTCGAGCTGGTCGAGAACTCCGCGTCCGGGAGGGGACCCCGACCCGAGCACGTCGACCGGGGCGTCGACGGTCGCGTAATCGGTGTCGTCGGTGAGCCGCAGCACGAGCTTGCGCTGCATCGACGCCGCAACGGACGGCGAGATCGTCGCCGGACGGTCGGCCGTGACGACGACGTGCACGCCGACGCTGCGTCCGTCGGAGATGATCTGCTGGAACAGGGCGAACGACTTCGTGGTGGCGAACTCGTGCTCCTGCCGGAACGCCGCCATGCCGTCGATGAACAGCAGGATGCGCGGTTCGTCGGGCTGCTCGGCGAGGCGCCGGTACTCGCGGATGTCGCCCGCGCGTACCGACGCGTACCGCTGGGCGCGCTCGTCGATGATCGCCGTCAGCCGGGCGAAGAGCCGGGCGATGCGCTCGGTGTCATCGCCCGCGATGATCGCGCCGACGTGCGGCAGCCCCTCGAGCATGCTGAGCCCGCCCGAGGTGAAGTCGACGCCGTAAACCTCGACCGGGCCGCCGCGCGGGGTGATCGCGGCGGCGACGGCGAGGGTGCGCAGCGCGACGCTCTTGCCGGTGCCGCTCGCGCCGTACACCGCCATGTTGCCGTCGGTGTCGGGGCGGAAGTAGACGGGGTACTGGCTCTGCGTCGACGCGTCGTCCGCGACGCCGATGAGCAGTTCCGCGTCGGTGCGCTGGCGCAGCAGCCCCACGTCGTAGCTCGCAGCGAGCTCGGGCAGCCACGGCCTGCGCGGCGGCGGAACCTGGGCTCCCGACGCCGCGGCGCGGAGCGCGGCCACGAGACGGGCGATGTCGGTGGGCCCGGGCTCCGCGGCGACGATGTCAGTGCCGTCGTCGGCACGCTCCCACGGCCGCTCGGCGCCGAAGCCGAGGCTCGCGATCTCGATGCTGGCGGGTTCGGCGTCCTCGCTCGTCCAGCCGCCGGCGTAGCCGGATTGGAAGGTGGTGAGGCGCCCCGGCCCGGTCTTCGCGACCGCACGGCCGGGGATCGCCGGGTCGAAGCCGGCCGCGACGGGGTCGCCGAGCACGTCGGAGCTGTCCGACTCGTCGGCCATCCGCAGGGCGATGCGCAGGTTGGTGTTCGCGCGGAGGTTGTCGCGGATGACACCCGCCGGCCGCTGGGTCGCCATGATCAGGTGGATCCCGAGCGAGCGTCCGCGCTGGGCGATGTCGACGACGCCGTCGACGAACTCCGGGATCTCGCCCGCGAGAGCGGCGAACTCGTCGATCACGATGACGAGGGCCGGCGGCGTGTCCGGGTCGCCGCGCTTCTCGAGGTCGAGCAGGTCCTTCGCCTTCTTGAGGTTGAGGACGTGCTCGCGGTAGCGCAGCTCCGCCCGGAGGCTGGTGAGTGCACGGCGGACCAGGTGCTGGTCGAGGTCGGTGACGAGGCCGACGGCGTGCGGGAGGTTCACGCAGTCGGCGAACGCGGATCCGCCCTTGTAGTCGACGAGCAGGAAGGTGACCCGGTCGGGGCTGTACTCGGCGGCCATGCCGAGCACCCACGACTGCAGGAACTCGCTCTTGCCGGATCCGGTGGTGCCGCCGACGAGGGCGTGCGGGCCCTGGGTGCGCAGGTCGAGGTGCATCGCGTCGACGCTGCCCTGGCCGACGAGGGCGCGCAGCTTGCCGGCTCGGCGAGGACGTTGCGTGACGCCCGGACGACGGTCGAGCAGCGAGTCGTTCTCGCGCCAGCGTTCGAGCACGGCGTCGGATGAGCGGGCGAGGTCGGCGCCGAGCAGGCTCACGAGGGACACCGCGCGCGGGACGTCGCTCTCGTCGGTGCGCGGAGCGCCGGCGTCGGCGACCGCGGCGAGCGAGCGGGCGTACTCACGGGCTGCGGTCTGCTCGAGCTGCGCGATCTCGACGGCGTCGACGGTCTCACCGGTGCGCACGTAACCGACACGACCGGTGCCCGCACCGGTGAGCGCGAGGTACGTGCGGCACCCGGCGGGCAGCGCGTCGACCGACGGGCCGATCCAGACGGGCAGGACGCCCGCGAGGGCGGCGCGCTCCACGAGGGCGATGAGGCGGGCACGGTCGACGGGCGCCTCGTCGGCGATGAGCACGAGCAGGCAGGGCGGCTCGGGGCGCAGGTCGATCTCCGCCTCCGCGGGCGCCGCGCCGCGGAGCATCACCGAGTCCTCGGGGTCGAGGGGACCGCGAGCCCCGGTGCGCTCCTTGGGGCGCTTCGACTCGAGTCGTTCGGCGACGATCTGCTCGAGCCGGGCGAGCATCGCGGTGCCGGTCGTCGCGGAGTCGGCGAGGTGCACGCCCTCGAGCGGCGACTGGGGCGATCCGACGTGCGGCAGCCACTTCATCCAGTCGAGCTTCTCGCCCCACGTGGGGCCGACCATCGCGCCGATCGCCAGCTCGGCGGGCGAGTAGAGGGCGGCGAGCTGGGCGACGAGCGCATTGACAGCGGGGGCGGACACCGTCTCGGCTCCCGCGACGCCGATCGCGCCGGCGTCGACGAAGCTCTCGACGACGGGCACGCGGTCGATCAGCCGGTAGCGCTCGACGAGGGAGTCGAGCCGCTCCTGGAACTCGGGGATGCCGTCGAATCGCTCGCGCGCCTTCACGGTGTTGCGGCTCGGTGCGGTGCCGGTGCCGAGTCGCAGGTTGAGGAACGACCAGTGCTCGGGGCGGCGCGACCACATCAGCGGGCCGAGCTTCCCCGCCTCTGCGAACAGACGCTCGGTCGAGGGTGCCTCGTCCTCGCGGATCGACCGCTCCCGCTCGCGCTCCTCGGTGAGGACGCCGTCGAGGCGCTCCAGTTTCGCGTCGAAGCGCTCGATGGCCTTCTTCAGCTTGCGCTTCGCGGCGCTGCGCTGCCCGAGGTAGGTGCCGAGCATGATGACCGGGGCGAGCGCGACGAACACGAGGGTGAACGGATTGCGCAGGAACAGGTAGAGCGCGATGCCGGCGACCAGCGGCGCGAAGAACGCGATCCACGGGAACGGCAGCGAGTCGAGCTCCTTCGGCACCTCGGGGCCGTCGTACTCGGTGCCGGGGTAGCGGCGTTCGACGGTGGGCGACCGGGTGAAGGAGACGGCCCGGCTCGAGACCTCGCGCACCGGCGCGTCGTCGACCGAGAGTTGCTGCACGCGCAGCGTCGTGCCGCCGATCAGGACGGTCTGCCCTTCGGTGAGGCTCACGCGGGAGACCTCGTCGCCGTCGACGACGACGCCGTTGGCCGAGTTGAGGTCGACGACGTCGACGGTGCGGGTGACGTCGATGCGCGCGTGCCGCTTCGACACGAGCGAGTCGTGCAGCACGATCTCGCACGATTCGTCGCGGCCGATCACGGAGCTGCCGCGGCGGATCGGGAACTCGGTGCCGCGGTCGGGTCCGTCGACGACGCGGACGACGGCCAGCACGGGCCCGGTCGGCGCGCCGCCCCGGTCGCCCGAGACGGGGACGACGGTGACGGTGGCGCCGCTCGCGACCGCCGCATCGGCGATCGGCAGGTCGGGGGCGAGCACCACGCCGCCGCGCTGAGCGGGGGCCGCGACGGAGAGGGTGTGCGCGTCGAGTTCGCGCTGGCGGTCTCCGACGCGGGGCAAATCGATGTCGACGCCGGGCTCGGGATCGCTGCGCAGCAGCGTCTCGGCGATCTCGCCGACGGTGGCGTTCGCGTCGGCGGTGACGACCACGTCGGTGGTGCCGCCGTTCGGCCTCGTCAGAGCCAGCTTGAGTCTCACGCGCGATCCCCTCGTCGTGTGTCTCGTGCGTCGCCCGACCGTTCGGCGCGGCGCACCAGTGCGCGGTACCGGTCGGCGAGCGACCGGAGTCGGTATCGGCTGCGCAGTCGTCGTGCTCCGCTCGCGGCGGCGCGGGCGATCTCGGCGGCGCCGAGGGCCTCGGTCCACACCTGCTCGGCGGCGGCGTCGTCGATGCTGCGTCCGGAGAAGACGGCGTCGTCGGCACGGTGCGCGAGGCCTACGAGCGACCCGGCTTCGGCCCCGACGACGGTGTTCTCGAGCTCGCGGGCGGTGAGCGGCCTCGTCAGCTTCTCGGGGATCGGGTAGCCGAGCTCGGCGTACCGGTCGAGCAGTTCGGCCCAGGCGCCGGCGACCCGGTCGTCCCCCGAGCCCTGCGACCGGCGCTTGCGCTCACGGCGGCGCTTGATCAGCGCGACGATGACGAGCGGCACCACGATGATCAGCAGCGGGATCAGCAGCGACAGTGCGAGTACGAGCACCCAGCCCGGCAGCACGAAGGGCCGGTCCTCGTCCTCGTCGTTGTCCTCGACGTCGGTCGGGTTGACGAGGTCCTCCTGCTCGTTCTCCGCGCGGGGAGGCTGGCGCACCTGGGGCTGGGGCTCGGTCTGCGGCCGCGGCACCTGGCTCTGCGGCACGTCGGTGTCGTCGGGTGTCGGGTCGAACGAGATCCAGCCGACACCGTCGAAGGCGACCTCGACCCATGCGGTCACGTCGCCGCCGGTCACGGTGACGGGTCCGCCCTCGGCGGGGACCTCGGGCGCGAAGCCCATCACCACGCGGGCCGGGTAGTCGAGGCTGCGCGCCATCAACGCGAACGCCGACGCGTACTGCTCCTGATCACCCACCATCGGGTCGAGGGTGAGCAGATCGGTCATGCGGTCGGCGCCGTGTCCGGCGCGCGAGGGCGCCGAGTCGGAGGCTGTGCCGTGGCTGAGGTACCCGCCCGTCTTCAGCGCCGTCTCGATGTTCCGCAGCTTCTCGATCGGTGTCGTCGCGGCGCCCGAGAACTCGAGCGCCTTCGCGGTGACGATGTCGGGAACGTTCTCGACGGGGGCGAGCTGGATCGTGGCGACGGGCGTGTCGACGAGGTCCGTGTCAGCGGGCGGCTGGGGGACGAGCGCGGCGACGGAGTAGTCGCGGCCGTCCGAGACCCCGGAGGTGAGCACCGCGGTGCCCGTCGAGGAGTTGTAGCGCAGGTCGGCGAGGGCCGCCCGGTCGAGCCCGAAGTCGGTCGCGTAGCCGATGTCGGGCAGCCAGACGTCGTCGTACCCGCTGACCGAGACGTCGAGCTGCACCCGTCGGCCGTCCTCGGCGTCGACGGGCACGGGGACGGTGCGGCCGACGAGACTGAACTCGCCCGACCCGTCGCTACTCTCCTCGGCGCCCGCGACATCCCAGATGACGCCGTCGTAGCTGTCCATCGTCGCGATCCGCACCCGCTCGCCCTCGGCGAGGCCGTCGACGGTGAAGAGGTCCGTCTCGTCGAGGTCCTTCGTGTAGATGCGGAACCCGGCGAGCGGGCTCGGGTAGTCGAGCGGCTCGAGCGGCGGCTGGATCTCGTCGCGGAGCACGTAGCGGGCGTCGACCGGCGGCGCGAGGAGCAGTCCGCCGGCTCCGCCCAATACGACGGCCGAGCCGACCACGACGGCGGTACCCACGAGGCGGCGACGACGCACCGCGGCGTTCGCGGCGGACGCGACGCGCGCGGAGTCGCGGCGCCGCCGGCTGAGCCAGATGAGCGCGATCGCCGCGAACGCGACGCCGCGGATCCCGGCGAGGAACGGCTGCTCGGTGCCGAGCAGCACCCCCACCACGTAGAGGGCGAGCGGGCCGAGCAGCACGAGGGCGGAGCGGAAAGCTCCTCCACGGCCGGGCAACCACCGGAGGGCGAGCGTGACGCTCACCAGCATCACGAGCCATCCCGACACGTACGGCACCGCGGTGACGTAGTAGGGCAGTTCGACGGGCGCCCGCAGGGTCACGAGGTCGGCCCAGCCGAACACCGCCCCGACGGCGAGACCGGACAGGGTCTGCAGGCTCGGCACGACGAGGAAGAGCGCCTCGTTCGGCATCGCGACCGCGCTGCCGAACAGGAAGTACGCGACGATCGCGCCGAGCACGGTGGTGACGACCGGCCAGCGCAGGAGGTAGCCGAGCAGCGCGGCCCCCGCCCCGACCACGATTCCGCCGATGCCGGCGACGAGGTAAAGCGAGTCGGCGAAGGAGGTGGTGAGACCGACCATGCCGATCGCGGCGAGCGACGCGAGGACCGCGATGTCGGTCCAGGTGCGCGAGGTGGGCCGGACGCTCGGGCGCTCATCCTGCTCAGCGGGGGTCTGCGCGATCATGTGACCCTCCTCACCAGGCGGGGCAGGTCGGCGAGGGCGGCGACGGAGAGGATCTCGAGGCCGGAGACCGACATCATGCGCGACGGCTCGCTCGCGTCGATGCGGAACCCGACGGTCTGCGTGTCGAGCCCGTAGAGCACCTCGATGGAGCGGAAGTCGCCCACCTCGAACCTCGAGCCGCCGATCACCATGGCGACGCTGGGCTTCGCGAGCCTGCTGGTCGCCGCGCGGATCGAGTCACGCGCCGAGAGGGGGGCGTCGGTCATCTCGATGCGGCAGGAGTCGTCGAGCATGGCGGTGACGCTGCGGGTGCGCAGCGGCAGCTGCTCAGTGACGATGTCGACGCGGGTGCCGTCGCGGATGACCTGCGCGCCGAGCGATGCCGCGACCGACACGGCGAGCTCGAACTCGTCGTCGTCCTGGTAGTAGCGGCGGTCGGTGGCGAGCACGATCGCCAGTTGCGAGCGGCGGGTCTCCTCGAACTGGCGCACCATCAGCTGACCGGTGCGGGCGGAGGTGCGCCAGTGCACGTACCGCCGGTCGTCGCCCGGCTCGTAGGCGCGGAGGGCGTGGAAGGAGATGTCGTTGTTGGTGATCTTCTTGCTGGTCTCGCCCTCGAGGTCGCGGACGAGGCCGGCGACGCTCGAGTCGAGCCGGGTGGTGACGGGGTGGACGAACAGCTCGACCCGTTCGGTGAGGCGCAGCACGCGGCGGATGAGTCCCAGCTGGTCGCCGCGCACCGACACGGCAGGGCCGGCGACGATCACCGCGCGCCGGTTGGTGGGCACGGCGAAGAGCTCCTCGTGCTCCTGGCCCGCCGCGACGCCCGGGATGATGAACTCGGCGAGACCCTTGCCCACCGGCAGCTCGATGCGGGTCGGGGCGGAACGGCGCTTGCGTCCGGTGACGACCAGCCGGCCGAGCGCCCGCTCCCCCGCGACGACGCGGTGCGGGGCGAGCTCGATGTCGACGTCGTAGTCGCTGCTGCCGAGGAGGAACAGGCTTGCGACGACGAGGCCGGCGGCGAGGGTCAGACCGAGATAGACGAGCTCCTGCCAGCCGAGCACGAAGCCCGCGGCCAGCGAGGCGACCGTCGCGGCGACGACGACCCAGCCGAGGGGGCTGACGGTCGTGACGATCGGGTGCAGCACGCGTCCGACCGCGCGTAGCAGGGAGGTGACGAGGACGACGGGTCCGTGCAGCGCGCGGATCGGAGCCGAGTCGCGGACGGGCGTCCGGCGGGCGCGCGGACGACGTCGCGGACGGTTGCGCGACCGGACGCGGGCGCGGACCGGCGCCTCCCCCTCGGCGGGGGCGACGCCCTCGGTGGAGGGGGCGGTCGTCGTCATGCCGCGCGGGTCACCGGGGGCGCGATGTCGACCAGGATGCGGGAGACCACGTCGGCCGCGGTGACCCCCGCGAAGTCCGACTCGGGGTCGAGGATGATGCGGTGCGCGAGCACGGGGACGGCGAGGTCGCGCACGTCGTCGGGCGTCGCGTACGTGCGGCCCGCTGCGATCGCCCAGGTCTTGATCGCGCGCGCGAGCGACAGGGCGCCGCGCATGCTGACGCCGAGCTGCACGTCCTTGTCGACTCGGGTGGCCGAGACGATCTCGCTCACGTATTCCATGACCGACGCGTCGACATGCACGTCGTTCGCGAGCTGGATCATCGACACGATCGAGCTGCCCGCGATGATCGGGGTCACCTTCGATGCGCGAGCCCGGTTCGAGGAGTCGAGCAGCAGCGACACCGCGGTGCGGTGGTCCGGGTAGCCGAGCGAGGTCTTCATCAGGAATCGGTCGAGCTGCGCCTCGGGCAGCTTGTAGGTGCCCGCCTGCTCGACCGGGTTCTGGGTGGCGATGACCATGAACGGCGCGCCGACCGAGTGGCCGACGCCGTCGACCGTGACGACGCCCTCCTCCATGACCTCGAGCAGGGCGCTCTGCGTCTTGGGGCTCGCCCGGTTGATCTCGTCGGCGAGCACCACCGAGGCGAAGATCGGCCCCTTGTGGAACTCGAAGACGCCCTTGCCCTGGTCGTAGATCGTGACGCCGGTCACGTCGGAGGGCAGCAGGTCGGGGGTGAACTGGATGCGGCTGTGGGTGCCGTCGATCGTGTTGGCGAGCGCCTTCGCGAGCACCGTCTTGCCGGTGCCGGGGAAGTCCTCGAGCAGCATGTGGCCGTCGGAGAGCAGGGTGGTGACGACCAGTCGGATGACCTCGCGCTTTCCGAGGATCGCCTGGTCGATGTTCTCGACGAGGCTGTCGAAGGCGCCGCGGAACCAGTCGGCCTGCTCTTGGGTCACAGTCATTGCGTGGGTGCTCCTTCTCGCTGGTGCGTTCGTACGCGGATCATCACAGGGCGTCCCAGTTGACTGCCTCTGTCCAGATCACTTGGCCGGTGGCGACGTTCGTGGCCCTGACGCGGACGTTGCTGTAGCCGTAGCCGAGTCCGTTCAGGGTCTCCTGTCGCCCACTGCCGGACAGGGTGTACCGCTGAGTCGAGACGGGGAAGCCGCCGTTGGCCTCGGTGGTCACGTCGTAGGTCCCGGCCGGGAAGTTCTGGTAGACGAGGACCACGTAGCGACACCCGTTGCAGTAGGGGGCCGCTCCGCCCTTGGCCACCGTCCCGCCCGCTTGGGGCGGCTGCGGCGGAGGCACATCTTGCGGAGCCACTGTGTTGGATGTCGCCGACCGCGGCCCCGCGGTCCCCTTGGTGACCGCGACCACGGTGAAGTTGTAGTTGCGGTTGAACTCGCCCTGGAAGCTGAAGCTCGTCCCGCCCGTCGTCGCGTCCCCGTAGCCCGAGATGGACAGTCGGTATTCCTCCACCCCGTTGCCGTGGGAGGGGGCTCCGTTCCAGGTGAGTGTGACGGTCCGGTCGCCTTGGGCGCCGGTACGGGCGTTCAGTCCCGTCGCAGCCCCCGGCGCGTTCTTCGCCGAGGCGCTCGCTGCCGATGCAGGTCCGTCGCCGGCCGGGCCGACCGCGATGACCGTCGCCGTGACCGCGTCGCCGACGTTGACCTTGGTGGCCGCTGACGTCCCGGTCGTCTCCCCGGTTGCCCCGTTGCTGAGGCTCCAGCGGTACTTCTGCACGTCGCGACCGTTGCCGTTCGCGGCGCCCCAGACGATCGTCATGTCGCCGGACCCGTCAGAGGACGCGGTCAGCGTCGGAGTGCCCGGCCTCCCGGGCTTGCCGTACGGCACTCCGGCGTTGCTCTGATCGGATGCCTGCCCGTCGCCCAACACGTTGTGGGCGCTGACACGGAACGTGTACGGGGTGCCGTTGTTCAGGCCGGTCGCCCGATAGCTCGCGGCGTTCGCCGACACCTGGACGCTCTTGTTGTCGTAGGTGACGGTGTAGTGGTCGATCGGTTCGCCGTTGATGGCCGGGGTCTGCCAGCTGATCGCGACGACCCCGTCGGACTCTTCGATGATGGTGGGCTTCGCCACCTTGCTCGGCACGTCGCGCACCGTCAGCAGGAGTCTCCCCTGAGTCTCGCGGTTGGGGTCCTTCGTCGCATCGCCGATGCGGTAGATGACGCTGACCACCCCGATGAACGACGAGCCGGGCGACACGGTGATGTTTCCGTTCGCGGTGAACGACACGCGCGCCGCGCTCTCCGCCGCATTCTCGATCCGAGCGTCGAGCAGGGTGAGGGGCCTGTCGGGGAACGGGTTGAAGTCGTTCTCGATGACGTTGACGGTGCTCTGCTTGCTGCGCTGGCCCTTCTCCTCGTCGTCGATCGCCTGTGGGAGCGGCCTCGACGAGGAGACGACGACGACGGAGACGGTGCCCGGCACCTGGAACTCCCGATAGCTCAACGTGAAGGAGAGCGTTGCGGTGGCTCCCGGCTGCACACCGATCGGAGACGAGACGGTGAGTGTCGAACCGTTGAGGTTCGCCTCGATGTCGCGAGTGGCACCCGTGAGCCCCGAGTACTGGATCTGGCCGATGACTCCCGCGTTGCGGTGCGCCGTGCTCGTCCTGAGGTCCACGGAGATCGCCGCTTCACCGGCTTCCACGGGGATCTCGATCGGCGTGAAGCTCGGGGCGGTGTCGCTGAAGTCGGGGTTGCCGACGGCGATCGGCAGGGTGAGCAGCACGGTGTTGCCGTTGGGGTCGTCCGCCGATTCGCCGTCGGTGACCTCGAACACCACCGCGGCGTTGCCGCGGAAGTCCCGGGCCGGCGTGAAGGCGATGGTCGTGGGGTCCACGTAGGAGGACGCACCGTCGCTGTTGGAGGCGGTCACCGTGGTCGCGTCGGTGATCTTCACGGGGCGTCCCGACGGCACGGCGACGATGTCCTCGAGCTTCCACTGACCGGCCTGGTTCATCTCCAGCTGCTGCGGGATCGCGTCGGGCCGGATGTACGGCGGCGGCGCGTAGCTCGCGCTGACTTCGGGCGGCACGATGATGAACGCAGCGGCGCTCAGGTCGTTCACCTCGTCGGTGAGGCGGTAGGCGATCGCGATCCGCTTCTCGCCCGGAACCACCGTGACGGTCCCGTCGGCCGCGATGGATGCGTTGCCGGCGTTGGGTCCCTCGAAGGAGACGACGAGGTCGTCATCGCGCCCGTTGGGGTTGAAGGCTCCGTCGAAGACGTCGACCTCGATCGGCTCGCCGGAATCGACCTGCTCCTGCTGCACGAAATGGTCGACTGCGGTCGGAGGGAGGATCTTGGCGTCCGCGGTCACGCGGATCTGGACGAAGCCCTGATCGACCCCGCCGTTGCCGTTCGTGATCTCGTATCGGGCGACGAAGCCGCCCTCGGTTTCGGGCGCCTGCACGAGCACCCGGTCGCCCTCGACCCACGCCTCGATACCCGGGTCGACGGAGACGAGCTCTTCGCTCAGCTCGAGGGTGTACCCGTTCGGGTCGGTGTCGTTGTCGAGAACGGGCACCGAGACCAGCTTGCCCGGTCGGACTTCGACGCTGTCGTCGACGGCGTTCGGGGCGAGCGCCTGGGCGGGACGCGGGATCACACCGATGCGGACCGTGCCGAACGCCCGAAGACCGAAGGCGTCCTCGACGCTGTAGCGGAGCGTGTCGGTGCCCGCCGAGCTCTCGAAGGCCTCGTAGACGAAGTAGGTGGTCCCGGTCTCGACGATCCGCCCGAGGAGGGGTGCCTGAGCGAGGCCGGTGAGCACGACGGAGTCGCCGTCGGGATCGATCCCGTCGAGGGGGACGTCGATCCGGATGGTGGAGCCGGCGAACGTGCGTCCGGTCTGCGTGACCGGCACGGGAGGCTTGTTCCCCTCCTGGTCGGGGCCGGTGACGACGAACGTCACCGTGGCGGTGGCCGACTCTCCGAAACGGTCGCCGACCCGGTACACCGCGCTGTACTGCCCGGGCTCCGACGGGGCCTGGTAGCGGAGGTCGCCGCCCGAGACGAAGGCGAGCGCGTCGTCGCCGATGTTCTCGGCGTCGACCAACTCGGTGTCGAGGATGAGCGCCGACTGGTCCGGGTGGTAGTCGTTCGCGAGGACGTCGATGCGGGCGACGTCTCCGGCACGGACGGTGACCCGGTCGTCGACGGCGACGGGCGGCTGACGCTGAACGACGGGCGGCACCGGGACGACGGTCACACCGGCGAGAGCGGTCGCCTGTCCGTCGGAGACGGTGTAGGTGAACTGGGTCTGCGCGTCGAGCGCGGTGCTCGAGGAGATGCGGATGAGGGTGTTGCCGAGGATCTCGACCGACAGGCCCTGAGCGGCGGCGGACGTGTCGACCGACTGGATGGCGAGCACGCGTCCGCTCGGCGACACGTCGTTCGCGAGCACCTCGACGGTGACCGGTTCGCCGACACGCAGGAAAGCGGTGTCCTTGACGGCGATCGGCGGCAGCTGGTCGGCCGGATTCTCGATGACGCTCACGCGCACGATCCCGGTCGAGGCTTGCCCACCGGCCGTGACCGAGTAGGTGAACTCGTACTCGCCCGCGGCCGACGCCTGGACGGACACCGTGCCCGCGTCGATGTTCGGCGTCACGGTCAGGGCCGGGTCGGTCGATTCGACGCCCGCGAGCAGGAGCTGCGCGCCGGAGGGCGACAGGTCGTTGTCGAGCGGCTTCAGCTCGCCGACCTCGTCGATGAAGAGCCGCAGGTAGTCGGCGGTCGCGATCGGCTTCAGCGTGCCGGGCGCCTGGACGTCCACGTTCAGAACCCCCTCGGCGGTGAGCACGCCGTCGGAGACGATTAGCCGCACTTCTTTGAGCCCCAGCTCGCCCGAGCGGTGCTCGAAAGTGACGAAGCCGTCGGGGGTCGACCGGGCGAGGTCGGCCGAGGTGGGCGCCGCGTCGTTGAGGAAGATGTCGTCGCCGTCGGGGTCGATCCAGTCGGTCAACGCGTTGTAGGTGAGGGTCTGCCCGGCCTCGAGCGTCTGGGTCGGGATGCGCTTCTGCACCGGCGGGTTGTTCACCTCGAACGGCACGACTCGCACGTTCACGAGCGCCTCGTCGACGCCGCCGCTGCGGCCGTCCGACACGGTGTACCGGAACGAGGCGGTGCCGACGGTCGCCGTACCCGCGGTGAATTGCAGCGCGCGGCCGTCGTCGATCTCGTCGATGCGGCCGATCTCCGGCGGCAGCTGCGTGAAGTCGGTGATGGTCAGCACGTCGCCGTCGGGGTCGGTGTCGTTGTCGAGCACCGGCAGGATCGTGGTGCGACCGGGGCGCACGCCGAAGTCGTCGTCCTCCGCGGTCGGCGGCCGGTTCTGCTCGGACCGGTCGGCGAGGATGTCCTCGTAACTCTTGCGGGTCGACTTCTCGTCGCCCTCCTGGTTGTCCTCCTCCTTCGGAGGGGTCACCTCGTCCCAGTTGTCGACGAGGCGGAGCGAGTCCTTCAGCACCCAGGTGTTGCCGTTGTCGATGTTGTTGAGCGCGATGACCGGGCCGTTGACGCGGAAGACGAGCCGGGATCCGACCGTCGGCTGGTCGATCTCGAACACGTCGGCCGGATCGTCGCCGCAGGCGCGCAGGTATCGGCCGGAGTCGGCCCATGCGGCGTGCGCGCAACCGTCGAGCCACACCGGGGGTGCGACCTGCCCCTCGCTTGTCGCGGGTGCGCCGACCTGCGCGTCGAGGCTCACGACGTCGCCGCCGCCGAGCGGTACTCGGAGCAGCGAGCTCTCACCGGCGACGAGGACGCTGTCGTTCTCGGGACCGGACTGCTGGATGGCGAGCCCCTGCTCGGGGAGGGTGACGCGTCCGCCGTCGCGGCGGATGACCTCGTTCGAGTTCGCGTCGAACAAGACGGGTTCGTCGCCGACCGTCGTGGCCTGCACGGCGCCGTCGAGGTCGAGCGGGGTCACGACCGGCGCCGCCCCAGGCGACTCGAGCGAGATGAGGGTGTCGTTCTCGGGCGACGCGACGAAGAGCGCGCCTTTGTCGGTGACGGTGATGCTCGCCTCGGCGCCCGCTTCGACGTCGGGTTCGGTCGCGACGGGGTCGAAGGCGAGCTCGTTGGTGACGTCGACCGCCCACGCGCGCCCGTCGGCGGGATCGAGCACGGCGAGCGTCTTGCCCCCGAACGCGACGACGGCGCCGGGCGGCAGGTCGGCCTTCTGCACGAGGGTCGTGAACGCGGGGTCGACGCGTTCGACGGTGGACGCGTCGGCGTCGGTGAGGAAGACGTCGCCGCCCTCCTGGAACACATCGATCGACCTGCTCGAGGTCTCGACGGCGCCGTTCAGCTCTTCGATCTGACGGTTCAGTCGACCGGCGAGCAGACGTTCACCGTTGGTGACCCAGACGTCGCGGGAGACGAGGTCGGCGTCGGTGACCGGGAATCCCTGGTGCAGCACCGCGAAGGTGACGGGGACTCCCGCGAGGATCGCGAGGGTGAGGGTGGACGCCAGCGTCTTGCGCTCGCGCAGCCATGCCGTCACTCGCATCCGTCGTCACCCCGCTGCTTCGACCTATTCATCACACGAACCCCGCTGCCGGAGTCTCGATTACTTTACGCAATGCTCCTGTCGCGTTACGACGGGGAGGACTCCCCATCGCTCGGC
The DNA here is from genome assembly GCF_023734115.1 of Herbiconiux sp. L3-i23. NCBI lineage: Bacteria > Bacillati > Actinomycetota > Actinomycetes > Micrococcales > Microbacteriaceae > Herbiconiux > Herbiconiux sp. L3-i23. The sequence goes on along the minus strand of NZ_AP025737.1, from coordinate 620,979 downwards.
GCCTCGTCGAGGATCGGCAGATCTTCGGCGCCCACGAGTCTCGTCGCGACCGCGTACTCGACGAGGCGGGCCCGGCGACTGGTCGCGAGCTTGCCGCGTCCCCCGCGCAGGCCTTGCACCCCCAGCCGGTCGAGCTTCTCGCACACGTTGTCGAGCTTGCGGTTGAACGTCGTCATGCTCCACCCCAGACGCGCGGCGGCCTCGGCCGAGCTCGGCACGGTCCCCCGCCCGGGAACGCTCTGAGTGAGGACGTGCTCGGCGAGGGCGACGACGAGCTGCCGCTGGGTGCGCGTGAGGTGCACGGGGATGATCGTCGTCGATCCTCCGGCCTCCGTCGCGGTCGCGGCGGTCGCGAAGTAGTCCTCGGCGGCGTGGATGGTGAAGTCGTAGGTCGTCGACCCGGCGGTGAACATGACGTGCATCACCGGGAACACCAGCGGCAGCTTCGCCCCCGGGGCGAGCCAGGCCTGCACGAGCCCCGACGCGTCGGTGACCGTCGCCGACAGCAGGTTACCCGCGTTGACGAGCCACCACATGCCGTACTCGTGCCGGAGGATGAGGAACCGGCGGTGAAGGTACGGGTTGTCGTCGATGGTCAGCTCGGCTTCGCGGCCGATGCCGAACTCGCCGTCGACGTCGAACCACTCGCCGCAGAACTCGACCTTGAGCGGGGTCACGACGTGCACACCTCGAGCGGGTCGCCGGTCTTGCCGCCGCGCAGCACGGCGACCGAGATGCACACCCGCTGCGCGGGGTCGACAGGTCCGACCGTGGCGACGCTCTCCGTCGCAGGGTTCGTGCTGCCGGGCTGCTCGGAGCGCCACCAGCGGAAGCTGTCGCCCTCCTGCGGGGACGGGTTCATCCACCGGAACACGACCGATGTGCCGTCGGGCGTGCGCTCGAAGACGCCGTCGGTCGGCGCGGGAACCGCGCCGCCGACGATCGCGTCGGCCGGTTCGTCGCCGGTCGACGAGGTCTCGGTCGGCTGCGGCTCCGGTGTCCCGGTGAGGGCGACCGCGGTGGCCACCGCTCCCCCGACGAGGACGACAGCGGCGATGCCGCCGATGAGCGCGAAGGCGCGACCTCTCGAACGACGGGGGGCCGGCGCGACAGGCTGCGGTTCCGGAGAACCGGGCAGTGTCTCCGTCGTCTCGCGCGGAACCGGGCGCCTCGTGGTGTCGTGACCGACCTCATCGCGGGCGGGCTTGCCCGAGCGCAGCAGGGTGCGGTCCTCGATGGACGCCGCGTCGGGCGCCGGGTCGACGGTCTTCACCTCGCGCACCCGGGTCTCCTGCGACTCGGGAGCGGGCGCCGACGGGGTGACCGGCTGCGCCTCGATCGTCGACACGGAGCGCACGTGGGTCTCTTCGGCGGAGCTCGCGTCGGCGACGGGCGCCTTGACGCTTTCGAGGTTCGGCACCTCGATGGTGGTGGGCGCGTAGCCGAGCTCCAGCTCGACCCGTTGCAGGGCGCGCCCGAACTCGACGGCGTTCGCGAAACGGTCCTCGCGGCGCAGCGCCATGCCCTTCTGCAGCACCGCGACGAGCGAGCGCGGCACGTCGTCGCGCCCGAGCGGGGTGATGGCTCCCCGTTCGATGCGTCCGATGAGGTCGAGTGTGCCGTTCGAGCGTCCCGGAATCTCGAAGGGGGTGCGCCCGGCGAGCAGGGTGTGCAGGGTCGCCGCCAGCGAGAAGACGTCGGAGCGCACATCCGGGTCGGGGTCGTCCTCGAACATCTCGGCCGGGGACCACGGCACGCTGAGCCCGACGGACTGAGCGGCGGTGCCCGTGGTGGCGAGGTCGAGATCGCGGGTGCTGGTCGTCGTGTGCACCGGAAGCTCGTCGAGGGTCGACGCGATGCCGAAGTCGGTGAGCGCCGGCCACCCGTAGTCGTTGGTGAGCACGTTGCCGGGCTTGATGTCGCGGTGCAGGATGCCCGACGCGTGAGCCGTCGCAACGGCACCGACGAGGCGGACGCCGATGCGCAGCACGTCGGCGACCTCGAAGCGCTCGGACTTGTAGCGCTCGCCGAGGCTCGCGCCCGAGCAGTACTCCATGACGAAGTACGGCCGGTCGTCGGGGGTCACGTCGGCGTGGTGGATGGTGACGATGTACGGGTGCGCCGAGAGCTGGGCCATCAGGTTGGCCTCGGCGACGAAGGCGTCGCGGCTCGACTGATTCAGCTCGTCGGTGAGCAGCACCTTCACGGCGACGTTGCGCCGGGGTAACGCCTGCTCGTAGAGGAACACGTCGGAGAACCCGCCGGCGCCGAGAGGCCGCAGGTAGCGGTAGCCCCGCAGCTCGGGCGGGGTCGATGGGGCGCGTCTCATGCGGCGGGACCCTGCGGTTCGCGGACCTGGATGGTGAGCCCGCCGCCGAGGTCGATGACGGTCATGTCGATCACGGTGGTGGGCACTCCCCCTCGGAGGCGTTCGGCGGCGCGGCCGGGCAGCGCCACGGTCGTGCCGTTGCGCGAGTGCAGGTCGGTGACGACGACCGCGTCGCCCTGCATCTCGATCTGCACGTGCGAGCGCGACAGATCCGGGTCGTCGGTGATCGTGACGAGTCGCGGCACCCGACCGGCGGAGACCTTGCCGGTGGAGGGCGAGCGGCCGATGATGATCGGCGCGGTCAGCGTCTCGGTGAGTCCGGTGGAGAAGCGCAGTTCGGGTACGGCCGGCGCGGCGCTCGTCGGCGACGGGGGGATGGGAGCCGTCTGCGGGGGCGGGGCCGCAGCGCGCAGGGCGGCGAGATCGCCGCTCACGATGGTCATGCCGTCGTGCTCCTCGTACGCGGAAGCGGTGGCCGAAGTGGGGACATCGGCGACCGGCGCAGCGATCGCGGGCGCGGCCACCTCGTCGGCGGCCTCGTCGTCGCGGACGGCGGCGTGCTCGATCGGTCGCACGATCGTCTCTTCGAAGAGGTGCGAGTACCCCGGGTCGGCGTCGGCGAGGGTGAACTCCACCATGGTCTGCTCGGGGATGCTCGTCGGCGCGGTCACCGGCGCGGAGGAGGGCGACGGAGCTGCCACCACGGGTGGGGACGAAATGCGGGTCGGCGCGCTCGACTCCTCGGGCTCGGGGACGGCGGGAGTCGGGGACTCCGCCACCGGCGGCACGATCGGAGAGGCAGGCGTCTCCGCTGCCGGCGGCGCGCCCGCAGCGACCGGCGGCTGCTCGCTCGCCGACGAGACTCCGAGGCGGAGCGTCGTCGCGAACGCGGCGCCGCGCCCGAGCGGAAGGGAGACGGCGAAGTGGTCGGCACCCACGGCGAGCACCACCGTGTCGGTACCCGCCGCGCGGTGCTCGCCCCATGTCGAGTAGTCGCTGCCGCGGTACTCGTCGTCGCCGAGGGTCGCGCTGACCTCGCCGCGCACGAGGACGCGGGCGGCGCCGTCGTCGAGGGCCGCGAATCCGAAGGCGGGCATCGCACCGAGCCCGTCGCGCATCAGCAGGTCGAGGACCGCGCTCACCGGTTCGGCGGCGTCGAGCGCGACGAGCAGCGGCTCGATCCGCTCCGGATCCCCCGCCTCGAGGAGCACGGCCCGGGAGCCGCTGACGACGGCGACCCAGCCGGATGCGGCGGGCGTGTACTGCGCACTCACGTGGGCGGTCATCCTCTCGGGCGGGTGTCTTCGAGCACCGGCTGCCTCGTCGCGGTCACGTCGTCGCCGGTCTCGTCCGGGATGTACTCGAACAGCACCGCGGTGATGTTGTCGTGGCCGCCGACGGCGAGCGCCGCGGCGACGAGCGCGTCGACGACCCCTGACGCGTCGGCATCGTGGGAGGCGAGGACGTCGGCGATGAAGTCGTCGTCGAGTTCTTTGGTGAGCCCGTCGGAGCAGACGAGGAAGGTCTGCGGGCTGTCGGCGGGCAGCAGCCAGACGTCGATGTCGAGTGCGGGGTCGGAGCCGACGGCACGGGTGATGACGTTGCGGTCGGGGTGCACGGCGGCTGCCTCGGGCGTGATGTGGCCGAGCTCGACGAGTTCCTGCACGACGGAGTGATCGACGCTGACCTGTTCGAGGTGGCGCCCGTCGAAGCGGTAGACGCGGGAGTCGCCGACGTTGAAGACCATCCAGTGCGGCTTGTCGGTGGGGTTCGGCCGCACCAGGGCGACCCCGGAGACGGTGCTGCCCGACACGGTGCCCTCGTCGGCCGAGACGATGAGTTCAGTGTTCGCAGCGCCGATCGCCGCGATGACGTCGTCCACGCTCGGCAGCTCGGTCTCGTCGATGGCGGAGAGCGCGTCGATGATGCAGCGACTCGCCCGCTCGCCGTGCGAGTGCCCGCCCATGCCGTCGGCGACGACGGCGAACGGGTGGCGGGCGAGGTAGGAGTCCTCGTTGCGCGTGCGCACCGCGCCCACGTGCGACGCGCCCGCAACCGTGATCTTCGCGGCGAATCCGCCGAGATCGACCGGGTCGGTCATCGACGAACCCCCTTCGTTCCTGGGATACACCGTACCTTCCACCGGTCGGGATCCGCGAAGCGGCGGTCTTCCGCCCCCTGGACCGATTCCGACCACTTCTGGCCGCGGCACGACCCGCTTCGCTACGCTCAGCGCGTGACGAGCGCAGAGCAGCCCACCCCGCCCGGCTTCTACCCCGACCCTCAGGGCGGCGCATCCCGCCGCTGGTGGGACGGCACGAAGTGGACCGAGACCCTCGAAGGGTCGGCGTGGACGACCCCGGTCGGCCCCGATGGGCGCCCGATCCAGCCGGAGCTCCCCGCGGGGACGAAGTACGACAGCGCCTTCATCTGGATCTTCTCGATCATTCCGCTGCTGACGCTCGTGCAGCTGCTCATCATGGACTTCGGCGGCGTGATGCGCGCCGCGCTGGAACAGCCGAGCAACCCGTTCGCCATCTACACGCCGGGCTACCTCGCCGCCTCGAGCCTCAGCTTCCTCTTCTATGCGGGCTCGGTGCTCCTCGCCTACCTCGACCGCGACCGGCTGCAGAAGCTCGGCGTCGTGCAGCCGTTCCACTGGGCGTGGGCGCTACTGTCGAGCCTCGTCTACGCGATCGGCCGGGCGGTCGTCCTCCGCCGCCGGGTGGGCGCCGGGATGGCCCCGCTGTGGGTCTACATCGCGGGCAGTGTCATCACGACGAGCATCGTGCTCGTCATGGTCGTCTCGGCGATCAGCACGGCGCTGGAGTCGTTCCGGTTCTCCTGAGCCCGCGGGCCCTCGTCTCGCTTCGCCGGGCACGGTGCGAGCGGGGGCAGTCGGGTCGGGTCGCATCGCGACGGCCCTGGCCGGCCTCCTCAGCGACCAGGGGTGCGGGCGTTACTTCGTTTCGGCGTCCTCGTCGGTGCGGGGCTTCAGCGCGTCCTTCGGGTCGGGGAGGTTCGGGTCGCGCTTCATCTTGATGAGGCTTGCGATCGTCGCGACGGCCATCGACGCCACGATCACCGCGAGTGAGGCGAAGGTGTCGATGTCGGGAGCCCACTCGACGTGCTCGCCGCCGTTGATGAAGGGCAGTTCGTTCTCGTGCAGGGCGTGGAGGAACAGCTTCACGCCGATGAAGGCGAGGATGAACGCGATCCCGTACTTGAGGTAGACGAGACGGTCGATGAGGTCGCCGAGCAGGAAGTAGAGCTGCCGGAGCCCCATCAGGGCGAAGATGTTGGCGGTGAACACGATGAACGGACTCGTCGTGATGCCGAAAATCGCGGGGATCGAGTCGAGCGCGAACAGGATGTCCGTCGATCCGATCGCGATGAAGACCAGCAGGATCGGCGTGAACGTCTTCTTGCCGTCGATGACGGTGCGGATCTTGTTGCCGTCGAACTCGTCGGTGATGCGGATCCGCTTCCGGAGGAAGCCGATGATGCGGCTCTCGTTCTCCTCGTTGTGGTCCTTGCCGAACGCCTGCGTGTACGCCGTGTAGATGAGGAACAGTCCGAAGAGGTAGAAGATCGCGCTGAAGTTCTCGATGATCGCGGCACCCAGCAGGATGAAAATGCCGCGGAAGACCAGCGCGAGGATGATCCCGACCATCAGGATCTCCTGCTGGTACTTCCTCGGCACTTTGAAGCTCGCCATGATGATGACGAAGACGAACAGGTTGTCGATGCTGAGGCTGTACTCGGTCAGCCAACCGGCGATGAACTGGCCGGCGTGCTCCGCGTCGCCGAGCGCGAGCATCAGCCCCGCGAAGACGAGGGCGAGCGCCACGTAGAAGATCACCCAGAGCGCAGACTCGCGCGTCGACGGCACATGCGGGCGGCGGTAGGCGATGACGAGGTCGGTCAGCAGGATCAGACCGAGGACGACGTACGAGCCGATCTCGAACCAGAGCGGGATCTCAAGATCAGACACGGGCGTCCTTCGGTCGTGGGCATGCGGGATGACCGAAAGTCTCTCCCCCACCGCGATGCGGTGACGCCGTGACCGGGGCCGCATCCTCGAGGCCCGTGCTGACGATCACAGCGAGACGGGATACTCCCCTTCGCTGGGGTGAGTCTATGCGCCGCCTGTGCGACTGAAGCTGCGAACGCTCAGATCGTTTCGTCCACCTCGTCGGCGGTGCGGACCTCGCCTTCGCGGCCAAGGCGGCGCCACAGGAGTTGGTCGGCGATCACGACGACGAGGAGCACCAGGTTGCTCAGCCAGTTGAGCGCGAGCGGCGACAGCAGCGGGTGCAGCGCGAACAGGGCGGCGAGCGCCGCGGCACCCAGGTAGTGCGAGACGAGCATCGGCCCCTTCACCGCCCAGGTGAACAGCGCGTTGCCGATCAGGTAGACCGCAGCGGCACCGCAGATGAGGCCCGCGACCCACGGCGACGATCCTGTGGTCGCGTGCCCCTCCTCGTGCTCGCCGAGCGGGTGTAGCAGGACGAGTTCGTCGGCGACGGCGGTGAGCAGGATGCCGATCACCAGCAGCACGTGGATGTACGTGTACGCGAGCCGACCGATCGCGCCGTTCGCGTCCGTCGACGAGATGTACTCGCTGCCACGCCGTTCGCGATGGTTGAAGTAGAGCAGCCACATCAGCACCGTGCTCGCGAACGCGGCGGCGAAGGCGGAGATCGAGACCGGGTCGAGCGGCACGTCGTCGAACGCGGTGCCCGTGACGATGATCGACTCGCCCAGCACGATGATGAGGAAGAGGGCGGCGCGCTCGGCCATGTGCTCGCCCGAGATATGCCAGACCCGAACCGGGGTCGCCCCCAGGCCGGGCAGGGCGTAGCGGGCGGACGGGCCGGCGCTGTACAACGCGACCGCCGCAAGCCACAACCATCCGCGCGCGTCTGGGAGCAGCGCGCCCGCGATCCAGAGCGACGCCGCCGCCAGCTGCCAGATCGAGATGCGCACGAAGCCCAGCGAGTTCTCGGGCCGGTCGCGGCGCAGTGCCACAGCGGTGAACACGGAGCGGCCCACCTCGATGACGACGTAGCAGAGCGCGAAGAGCACCGCCCCGTCGCCGAACGCGTCGGGGATCGCCGTGCCGAGGAGGAGCGCGGCGAACATCATGGAGAGCAGCAGTCCCCGAACAGCCGGATGCTCGGGATGCAGCCAGTTCGTCACCCAGGCGGTGTTGATCCACATCCACCAGAGCGCCACGGTGAGCAGCAGGGTCTGCAGCAGCACCGGCAACGACGGATGCTCGATGAGCGCATGCGAGAGCTGAGTGATCGCGAACACGAACACCAGGTCGAAGAACAGTTCGACGAAGGTCACCCGGTGGGAGTCGCGTCCGCTCTGCGGGCGCACGATGCTCGCCGTCTCGCGCATGAGGCGACTCTAGGACTCAGTCGACCGGCGGTGGTCGGCGGTGTTCTCGACACCCGATCCTCCGTCGATCAGCGCGGCTCGGCAGATCCGCTGTGCGGCGTCGACGGCGGCAACGAGGGAGCTCTCATCGTTGCGCGCGGCGGCGACGACCCCGTCGACTCCGGACAGCCCTGCTGCCGCGAGCATTCCTTTCTCGTTAGTCACCCATCGGCCCCGGGTGGCGAGGATCGCGTGAGCGTACTGGGTGGCTGCGAGTGCGATCGAGCCCAGGCAGCGCAGAACATCGCCTCGCGGCGCATGTCCCTTCCGCGCGTAGTCGAGCTCGAGTTCGGCTCGCTCGCTCCACGTCGCCGCGGCGGACTCTCGCAGAACGGGCGGGTACTGCGGCCGGGGAAGGTCCCCGTGCAGTGTCCGGTTGATCGCGAGTTCCGCGAGCACCAGGTAGGTGGGGATGCCGGCGAGGTAGAACATGAGTGGTTCGATGTGCACCTCTCCCGCATCGGCGCGAACCAGTTCTCGTTCGATGACGGCGAGGTCGCGGTAGTGGATGTCCATCTCGCGTCCGTCAATCGTGAACCGGCCGCCACCGTTGAACACGCCGCCGCCCCACCCACCGACCTCCGTCGCCGATCCGGGCCAGCCGATGGCTCGGAGATCGTCGGGGGCGAAGTCGCCGCGGTAGTAGATCGAGAAGTCCCAGTCGCTGTTCTCGCGGGCGGTTCCGGTCGAGCGTGAGCCTCCCAACGCGACGGCCTCCACTCTCGGGAGCGCCGCGAGCGCGGTCACCACTGTCGCGAGGAAACGGTCGTCATCGTTCACGAGAAATCATTCTGCGCGTGAGCACGCGACTCCACTAGCGTCGTCGGATGCGCGACTGGAGGGCGTCCGGGCTGACCGGGAAGCAGGCCGCGCTCCTCGGCGGATGGCTGACCGACCCTGAACTTCTCGCGGACCTGTCTTGGGGCGTCGCCACCACGGTCCTGCACTTCCGAAGCGCCGGCGCCCACTACATCGCCAAGGCGGGCGGCTCCGACAACACCCACATCGGGCGCGAGATCACCGCCTACGAGCGCTACACCTCCGCGCTGGCCGACCTCGGCCTCGCGCCGCGCCTCGTCGCCGCCGATCGTGACGCCCGCGTCCTCCTGCTCGACTACCTCGACGGCGACCTCGTCGACGGGACGGATTCCGCCACTGCCGCCGAGGTGCATGAGCAGGCGGGCCGGCTGCTGCGCCGACTGCATGCGCAGGAGCAGCGCGTGGACGACGGATACGAGGAGCGTGCGACGAGGAAGGCTCTCGCCGACCTCGATCGGCCGCACCGCCTCACACACTCGCAGGCGGACGCGGCGCGAGCGATGCTGCACGCCGCCCGTCCCCGCCCGGTCACGTCCGTCCCCACGCATGGGGACTGGCAGCCGCGCAATTGGCTGATCGACGCGAGCACGGTCAAGGCCATCGACTTCGGGCGGTTCGCCTTCCGTCCCGCCCACACCGACCTGTGCCGGCTCGCGGCGCAGCAATGGCGTGGGCGGTCCGACCTCGAAGCGGCGTTCCTCCGCGGCTACGGATCCGACCCGCGCGACCCCGAGCTGTGGCGTATCGAGATGCTGAGGCAGGCGATCGGAACCGCCGTCTGGGCGCACAGCGCCGGCGATCGCGCATTCGAAGCGCAAGGACTGCGGATGGTGTCCGACGCCGTCAGCGGGAAGTGACCGCGCGCGTCACGAACTCCAGCCGGAGGTAAGGCAGCTCCTCGCGAGGGACGACGACCGTCAACAGTCGATCGCCGACCTCCACGGCGATCGCGTAGACGTGGGGATCGAAGTCGTGGTGGACCCCGCGCAGCTCGACGCCATCGACCAGCACCGAGGTCTCGACCAGTCCGGCAACCGTCGGCATCCCGCTGACCTCGCCCGGCATCTCCCCCACTACCCGCTCCTCGCGGAACCGATTCACGAGGGCGTACCAGATGTGGTCGAGGAGAGCATCCTTCACCGACTGCGACCCGCGCGGAGCGGTACGCACCGCCTCCCACAAGGAGCGGTAGAGCATGATGCGCCTCGCATCGAGGAACCACTGCGGCAACGGGAATTCGGGCGGGGCCTCGATGATGTCCCGATCCTCCTGCGGAAGAGTCGACCTGTTCACCGGATCCTCACGGTCGTCCGGATTGCGCAACAGCATGTACGTCAACGACGCGTGATCGAGATGATCGCCACCGGCTCCCGAGGACGTCCAGGCGGCGCTCACCGACGTCTCCTCGAGCGCCGGCTGGTCGACGAACGTGAACAAATCCATGCCGAAACGACGAGAGACCTCGTCCGCCGTCGCAGGAGGCGGCATGTCCTCGGGGATGATGCCCGCGAAGTGCATGCAGGTCAGTATCGGGGAGGTTGGGGGGGGTGGGGGGTAGGGCGTGGGCGGGGTTGGCCTGCGGCGGCTGCGGCCTGCGGCGCGGCCTGCGGCGCTAGTCGTGCCTTGGGCGCCCGACCGTTCGGCCGCGGGCGGCCTCTGCGGAATCATTTGTCCCCACCGCTACCCCAAATGCCGCTTCGCGTCATCCGGGGCCCCTCGCGGCGTGGGCCCACCCACTCGCTACCCCAAATGCCGCTTCGCGTCATCCGGGGCCCCTCGCGGGGTGGGCCCACCCTGGTGAGGTGAAAAGCACCCCTGGGGTCGCGTCAGAATAAAGAAGAGCGGCTCGCCCCGGAGGGCGAGCCGCTCTTCTTTATTCTGATGTGACCCCAGCGGGATTTGAACCCGCGTTACCGCCGTGAGAGGGCGACGTCCTAGGCCGCTAAACGATGGGGCCGTTGCGTTCGGCTTGCCGAGCGCCTGGTCGAGTATAGGCGAACCTGACGCGGTGCGCCAATCGAGCGGCGCGGCCTACGCCAACACCGCCAAAGCACGCGGAACGAGCTCCACCTCCATGTCGAGATCGCCGACCCGCTCACCGTCCGCGTACGCCACGACACCCTCGGCGTGCAGCCTCACATGGCGCGCCCGGACCACGTCGACGATGTCGAGACTCGTGTGAGTGCCCTTGAACACCTTCGGGAACAGTCGCAGGAACCGCAGCCGTGACACCGGCGCCACGATCACCACATCGAACAGCCCGTCATCGACCTGCGCATCCGGTGCGATCAGCATCCCGCCGCCGATCGACGTGTTGTTCGCCACCGCGAGCAGCACCGCCTCCGTCTCCCGCGACACCCCGTCCAGCTCCAGCCGGTAGCGGATCGGATGCAGCACCGCCAGCTCCCGCAGCAGCGCGATCGTGTACCGGCTCGCGCCGCGAGGACGCCGCATCCGGTTCGCCCGTTCGTTGACGATCGCGTCGAAACCGGCCGAGAGGATGCAGGCGAACCACACCAACCGCTCAGTCGTTCGCACTCGGCCCGCATCGATGAGACGCGGACCGCGCTCGAGCCGTTCCAGAAGATGAGCGACCGCCGCCTCCGCGTCGCCCAGCGGGATGCCGAGGCCCCGCGCCGTGTCGTTGCCGGTGCCCGACGGGATCACTCCCAAAGGGACGCCCGTCCCCGCGACCAGGTTCACACCGAGGTGCACCATGCCGTCGCCGCCGACCACGACCAGCGCGTCGGCGCCGGCGTCGAGCGCCCGCTGCGCGGCGACGGCGAGGTCGAGCATGCTCGCTTCGGCGAGCGCCGTGACCTCATGCCCGGCGGCGCGCAGCCGATCGGCGACGAGCGGACCGACGTGGCGCCCCTTGCCGAACGACGCCGTGGGGTTGATCGCGAGCACCAGGCGTCGTCGGGAGGTCACCTGCGACATCTTGCCGGACTCAGCGTCTCCCGATGCGCAGGCGGCGCAGCAGCTGCGCGTTGATGGCGACCACGATGGTGGACACCGACATCAGCACCGCGCCGACCGCCGGCGAGACGACGATCCCGATGCCGATCGCGACCCCCGCCGCGAGCGGAAGGGACACCACGTTGTAGCCGACCGCCCAAGCGAGGTTCTGCAGCATCTTCCGGTAGGTGGCACGCGAGAGGGTGAGCACGTCGGCGACGCTGCGCGGGTCGCTCGAGGCGAGCACGATGCCGGCAGATTCGATGGCGACGTCCGTGCCCGCACCGATCGCGATCCCGAGGTCCGCCTGCGCCAACGCCGGGGCGTCGTTGACACCGTCGCCGACCATGGCGACGCGAGCCCCACCGCGCTGGAGGTCACGGACGACGCCCGCCTTGTCCTGCGGCAGGACCTCGGCGGTGACCTCCTCGATCCCGAGCGCCGACGCGACATGGGCGGCGACGTCCTTCGCATCCCCCGTCACCATGGCCACCCTGACCCCGCGCTCGCGCAGGGCTGCGACCGCGTCGCGCGACTCCGCACGCACGATGTCATCGATCTCGAGGTAGCCGACCGCGGCGTCCTCGCGAACCACCCACACGACCGTTCGCCCCTCGCGCTGGGCGGCGGCGGCACCGTCGCCGAGCACCTGCGGCACCGACACGCCACGATCGGCGACCGCACCGGGACTCAGCACCGCGACCGCGCGTCCGTCGACCCGCGCGGCGACTCCCCTGCCGGCGAGCGGCTCGAAGTCCTCGGCCTCGGGCAGCGGTAGCGACCGCTCCTTCGCCGCCGCGATGACCGCACGGCCGATCGGATGCTCCGACCGCTGCTCGACGGCGGCCGCGAGAGCGAGCACTGCATCGACGTTCCCGTCCTCCTCCGCCACCACCTGGGCGATGCCCTGCCGACCCTCAGTGAGCGTGCCCGTCTTGTCGAAGAGCACCACGTCGACGCGGCGCGCGTCTTCGAGCGCTGCACGGTTGCGGACCAGGATTCCGGCGCGAGCCCCCAGCGTCGTGGAGATCTGCGCGACCAGCGGGATCGCGAGGCCGAGAGCGTGGGGGCACGCGATGATCAGTACGGTCACGACCCGCTCGAGCGTGAAGCCGGGGTCGTCGGGGCGCAGCACCGCCCATGCCGCGAGGGTGACGGCAGCGACGGCGACCGCGACGTAGAAGAGCCACTTCGCGGCCCGGTCGGCGAGCAGTTGCGCACCCGACTTGCTGGCCTGGGCCTCGGCGACGAGACGCATGATGCCCGACAGCGCGGTCTGCTCCCCCGTGGCCGTGACTCTGACCGTGAGCGCGCCCGCGACGACGCTGCCGGCGATCACCTGCGACCCAGCCGACGCCACCACCGGACGGGACTCGCCGGTCAGCATCGACTCGTCGACGTCCGCTCGCCCGTCGACGACCTCACCGTCGGCCGGCACCGCGCTTCCCGGCCGTACGAGGACGAGGTCGCCTTCGCGCAGGTCGGACACCGCGACGGTTTCAGAGTCACCGTCGTGGAGACGCTCCGCCTGGTCGGGCACCAGCGAGGCGAGCGCGCCGAGGGCGTCCCCGGCACCCATGACGGCCGACATCTCGATCCAGTGACCGAGCAGCATGATGGTGATGAGGGTGGCGAGTTCCCACCAGAAGTCCATGCCCGGCAACCCGAGGGTGACGGCGGCGCTGTAGACGAACGCGACGATGATCGCGAGCGAGATCAGCGTCATCATGCCTGGGGCGCGGCCGCGGAGCTCGTCCACGGCGCCGCGGAGGAATACGAGCCCGCCGTAGAAGAACAGGACCGCGCCGAAGACGGCCGGGATGAACTCGCTCCCCGGAAAGCGCGGACCGTCGAGGCCGAGGATCTCCTGCAACCCCTGTGAGAACACGAGGGTCGGCACGGTGAGCGCGAGGCTCAACCAGAACTTGCGTCGGAAGATCGCCGGATCGTGTCCCTCGTGTCCGGAGTGCCCCTCGTGGCCGGAGTGCCCGTGGGCGCCGTGACCGGAGTGCTCGGCGCGCTCGTGAGCACCGCGTCCTGAGTGGTTCGCACCCCCGGAGTGGTCGGCTTGCCCGAGGTGGTCACTGTGATCGTGTACCGCTCGCGCGCCGTGATCGTCGTCGCCATGACCGGCGTGGGCGTGGTCATGGTGGGTCTCCGGAGAGACCGATCCGCGGCCGTCGAAGTGCTCGTCGTGTCCACTCATCACTGGTACAACATACCCCCCATGGGTATATTCCGTCAGGGGGGAAGCGTTGCTCAGATTTCGCTGGCCGCGGCGTCGCGTTCTCGACGCGTCAACCGGATCGACGACTGGAGGTATCCGACCGCGACGATGGCGTAGAACGTGATGGCCACGATGCGGGCCTCGACCGGCGGTCCGTCCGGGATCACCGCGATCGAGAACGCCTGCGCAACCGCGATACCGGCGATCACGTACCCGGCGACCGGTCGCCCGGTCAGCCGCCACATCGGACGGGGCGCGTTCTCTTCAGTGGTCGAGCGGAAGAACCGGCTCAGCACGACGATCGCCACCAACGTCAACCCGAAGGCGATCGCGTACACCCCGGCGGTGGCGAATCCCGACGCCACTCCGAACAGGAAGGTGAGCAGGAAGATGAGGATGAACGTCCCGACGATCGCGCCGACCTTGGTCAGCGGGTCGCGGATCACCTTCGGCTTCGGGGCTTCTACGTCGTCAGCCATGCCGCAACGCTAGCAAGCCGCCCTCGCCGCACTCCGTTCAGTCACGGCCGAGGCGCAGCAAACCGAATACCGCCATGAAGCCGAAGGCGAGGGCGAAGCCGCCGGCGAACCAGGCGATCGGCTCCTGGCTCGTGGCGACGAGCAGGACGCAGACGCCGATGAAGACCAGTCCGATGACGGCGTAGGTGATGCGGGTGGACTTCGACATGAAGTGTTCTTCCGTTTCCGGGGCCACGAGCGAGACCGCCGACGCGATGGCGCAGCGGAAGACCCCCGCACGATCTTGGCAGGCCGATGACGGTTCCTGTGGCACGCGCCGCCGAGCCCTCGTCGCCTACCTCGAAGCCGGCTGGCAACTTGCGGTTCTAGGCTCGCAGCATGAGGGTCACCAAACTCGAGCATGCCGCGTTGCAAATCCAGCAGGGGGGCAAGACGCTCTTCGTCGATCCGGGCAGCTTCACCACCCCGATCACCGACGCGAGCAACACGGTCGCGATCGTCATCACGCACGAGCACCCGGACCATTGGACGCCCGAGCAGCTGAAGCGCATCCTCGACTCGAATCCCGACGCACCGATCTTCGCGCCAGAGGGCGTGGCCCGGGCGGCCGCCGACTTCGACGTCACTGTGGTGCACGCCGGCGACACCATCGAGGTCGATCCGTTCACGTTGCGCTTCTTCGGCGGACGTCACGCCGTCATCCACTCGTCGATCCCGGTGATCGACAACCTCGGTGTGCTCGTCAACGACACCCTCTTCTACCCGGGCGATTCGTTTACGGTGCCGGAGGGCGTCGAGGTCGACACGCTGGCGACGCCGGCGTGGGCGCCGTGGATGAAGATCTCCGAAGCCATCGACTACGTGCTCGAGGTGGCGCCGAAGCGTGCGTTCCCGATGCACGACATGGGGCTGTCGCAGATCGGTAAGAACCTCAGCTACGGCCGACTGAAGGACGCGACCGAGCAGGGTGGCGGAGAGTTCTTCCCCCTGCAGCCGGGCGAGACGCTCGACGTCTAGAGCGCTGCGCCTCCACGCCAGTCGATGAGTGCGGTGACGACGGCCGCCGACCGGGCGGCCGCGTCGTCGACGTGCGCCTCGAACTCGTGCGGGCCGCACAGGTCGGAGATGCCGCGCACCGACACGAACGGCACGCCGTGCACGTGTGCGGTCTGGGCGATGGCGACCGACTCCATGTCCGCGGCGAGCACGCCCGGGAAGTCGGCGCTGAGCCTGCCCGCCTTGTCTTCGGTGACGAAGGAGTCGCCGGAGAGCACGAGGCCCGATCGGATGGTGAGGGCGCCGTCGTTCCACGGTATGTCGAGCGCGGCGAGGGCCGCGGCCGCCGCGTCGTCGGCCGGATACGACGCCGGCATCTGCGGCACCTGGCCGAGCGCGTACCCGAAGACGCGGGCGTCGGCGTCGGCATGATTGTGGTCGGTGCCGATGACGATGTCACCGACGGCGGAGTCGCCGAGCCCGCCGGCGCTTCCGGCGCTGACGAGGAGCGGCGCGCCGCCGACGGAGAGGATGGCCGACGTCGCGGCGCCTGCCGCGTTGACGAGTCCGATGCCGCCCTGCACGAGCAGCACCTCGCGACCGGCGAGTTCGATGCGGCGGTGGATCGCGCCCCCGATCTGCTCGGCGTCGCCGACACGGGTCGCCAGCTCGAGGAACGGCGCCGCCTCCTCGGGCATCGCGACGACGACGATGGCGTCGACTCCGCTCACGCGGTGACCACGTTCCAGGAGGTGCGCTCGGCGAGGAACGCGCGCGCCGCATCCTGGGCGCCGCTCAGCGAGTGGTTCGCTCCCCATCCGCACTGCACCTCGTTGGCGGCGGGCACCTCGTTTGCGTCGAGGATGTCGCCGAGGGTCGCCTCGATGAGTTCGAGCACGTCGTCGTAGGCGGGGTCGCCCTGGAGCATCAGGTAGAAGCCGGTCTGGCAGCCCATGGGCGAGAAGTCGAGCACGGCCGTCGAGTGGTTGCGGGAGTGCTCGGCGAACAGGTGCTCGAGCGAGTGCACGGCGGGCATCTCGAGGTGCCCCTTGTTGGGTTGGGTGAAGCGCACGTCGTACTTGGTGATCACGTCGCCCGCGGGCAGCGTCTTCTGGTCGGCGACCCGCACGTACGGCGCCTGCACGGTGCGGTGGTCGAGGTTGAACGACTCGACGTTCATGCGAGGGGCTTCCATGGGTTTCTCCGATCGTGGGCCGGCGACGCGCATGGCCGCCGCTGAAAAGTGTAGGAGCCGACCCGATCGATCGGGCCGGCTCCTCACGCAGTGCGAGTCTGCTCAGCTTCCCGGAACGATGACGGCGCGTCCGCGGATCGTGCCCGCGTGCAGCGCCTCATAGGCTTTGGGCCCGTCGTCGAGGGAGTACTTCTGGATCTCGACCTCGACCTGGCCGCGGCGGGCCATGTCGAGGACCTCGATCAGTTCTGCGCGGCTGCCCCAGTAGGGCGAGCGGACAGCGACGTCGTAGCCGATCGCTCCGAAGCCGACCTTGGCGATGCCGCCGCCGATTCCGACGATGGTCACGTCGCCCTCGGTCGCAGCGGCGGCGACGGCGAGGTCGACGGTGGGCTGCACTCCGACGAAGTCGAACACGGCGTCGGCGCCGAGCCCGCCGGTGAGCTTCTTGATCTCGTCCACCGCGTCGGCGTTGCTGAGGAGGGCGTGGTCGGCGCCGACATGCTTCGCGAGCTCGAGCTTCTCGTCGTTGACGTCGAGCGCGACGACCACCGCACCCGACAACGCCTTGAGGATCTGGATGCCGACGTGGCCGAGGCCGCCGGTGCCGATGACGACGGCGGTGCTGCCCGCGCCGAGCTTAGGCAGCGAGTTCTTGATGGCGTGGTAGGGCGTGAGGCCGGCGTCGGTGAGCGAGACGTTCTTCACCGGGTCGAGGTCGCCGAGCGGAACGAGGTGGCGCGGGTCGTCGATGAGCATGTACTCGGCCATCGAGCCGGGGCTGCCGAGCCCGGGCGGCTTGATGCCCTCAGCCTCGGCGTTGACGCAGTAGTTCTCCTTGCCTCGGGCGCACATGTGGCAGCGTCCGCAGCCCCACGGCCCGTACACGGCGACGGCGTCGCCGACGTTCAGGTGCTCGACGCCTTCGCCGAGCTCCTCGACGATGCCCGCGCCCTCGTGGCCGAGGGTCAGCGGCAGACCGTAGGTGTACTGGTCTTCGGGCAGGCTCATGACGAATTCGTCGGAGTGGCAGACGCCCGCGGCGGTCACCTTGAGCAGCACCTGCCCGGGGCCGACCTCGGGCTTCGGGATGTCGACGACCTTCGGCGGCTGTCCGATTTCGACGTACTGCAGTGCTTTCATGGGTGCCCCTTCCGTGCGGAGCCGGACGATACCGGCTCGATGTGACATATCGAACCTATGTCGGGCACATGAGCGGATCGTGAGCGCGAGGCGAGCGACGGATCAGCATCCTTATCCGCGCACTCCGGCCGGCGACGCCGGCGCGTCGCCTACGGCGCCGCAGGAACGCGGACTCTTCCACCTCTGCGCGGAGTCCTCGATGAGTCGATGTGGGAGGGCGGGATGAACCAGGGGACGTTGTCTCGTCTTTCGAGTTGCCAGCCGTCTTCATCGAATCGTCGGTGGTGAAAATGGCAGAGGAGTACGCCGTTCTCGATGTCGGTGCACTTGGTGGCCGACCACGGCTCGATGTGGGCCGCGTCGCACCATCGAGGTGGGGCGGTGCAGCCGGGCCAGACGCATCCACCGTCTCGCGCGGCCATGGCGCGGCGCTGGCCGGGGGTGAAGAACCGTTCTGTGGATCCGAGTCGGAGGGGCTGTTCCACTCCGTCGAGAACGACCGCGATGATGTTGGCGCACTGCATCGCGCGCCGGGCTGTGGCCGCGGAGACGACGCCGTCGACGCCCTCGAAGTAGGCGGTGCCGATGCCCGACGCGACGGTCTGGTCGGTCACGTGCAGCACGACGGTGGTGTCGACTCCGCCGAAGCTGCCGTCGTCGTGCTTGAGGCTGTCACGAAGGAGGTCGATGAGGGCGTCGTGCCGCTTCTGCTTCCAGGTGCGCGAGTCCCACTCGGGGGCGTCCTCGATGCCGAGCGCATCGGAGTCACCGTCGACGGGGGTGGCCGACTCGTCGACATCATGGAAACGCACCTGGCGACGCGGAGCGATTCGGGCGTCGATGGCGGCCTCCCAGTAGGCAGAGCCCTCAGCATCGGTGTCGACGATGTAGCGGAATCCGCCGGACTCGAGTGCGATGCCGGTCACGCCGCGCTGGGCGCGGATGACCTTCTCGCGATGCTCGACACCGTCGGGGTCGAATTGCTCGGGGAGAACCCGGCACACGTCGCGCAGCGTCACGGCCTCCCAGTGCTTCGCGGCCCCCTCGACCAGGTAGCGCTCAGCCCACGCGAGTCCTTCGGCGGTCGCGTTCGGCTCGATCTTCTCGAGGGCGACGACGATGTCCCGTCCGGCACGCGCCGTGAGCGCTCCGTCCGCCAGGGCGGATGCCAGCACAGGGAAGAACGGCGGGAGCACCTCACCGGTGAGTCCTTCTCGCGGAGTCACCGCGAGACCCACCCTGCAGTGGGTAGCCACGTCGACGGGAGCCAGCCTGCTGCGCTTGGCGAGCAGTTCGGTCGCGTTCTTCTCGCCGAGCCGGCGCGCGAGCGCGTCGGGAAGCCCGGACTCGCTGCGGCGCGCGACCTCGCCCGATGCGGCGACGATGACGGCCTCGGCGAGGCGGAGCACCTCGGCCGCGTGCTGGTGCAGCGCGAGCAGGTCGACGTCGGATGACGCCATCAGCGACTCGACCAGCGAAACCTCGGCGGCACCGGCTGACTGGACGGCACCGACCGACAGGACATCGGCGCGCGAGGACAGCAGCGCCGCCTCCTCCGCGAGCCGTGTCGTCGTGCGTGCCGTCATATCTGCACTCTGCCACCACCCTCCGACATCGAGCGCTGGCCCTTTGCGGGTCGGACCTTTACCTTCTGTTGCATGTCCGTCGACGAGGTCTGGCCGCTCTTCGCCCTGCGTCTGCGCACCCCACGGTTGGTCCTGCGGCCGGTGCGCGACGACGATCTCCCCGAGCTCCTCGCGGTGGTGGAGGGCGGCGTACACGATCCGGCGACGATGCCTTTCTCGTACCCGTGGACACGCGCGAGCGGGGACGAACTGCGCCGGAATGTCGTCGTCTGGCAGTGGTACCTCCGTTCGCAGGTCAAGCCGAACAACTGGACGATCGCCTTCGCCGTGGAGCTCGACGGGCACATCGTGGGTGTCCAGGATCTGAAGGTCTCCGAGTTCTCGGCGCTCAGAACCGTCTCCACGGGCTCATGGCTCGGCCAGCCCTTCCATGGAAGGGGCATCGGCACGGAGATGCGCGCAGCGGTGCTGCTATTCGCGTTCGACGCTCTCGGCGCCCGCTTCGCGGAGTCGGGTGCTGCGTCGTGGAACGACGCGTCACTCGGAGTATCGAGGCGGCTCGGCTATCGGCCGAACGGCGTCTCGCACCACGTCGACTCCCAGGGGCAGACGTTCGTGGAGCAGCGGCTGCGGCTCGACGAATCCGAGTTCGTGCGCCCCACCTGGCAGCTCGAGGTCGAGGGCTTCGAGCGCGCACGTGCCGATCTGCTCGGCTGAGCGACTGAGCGGCTGCGCGACTCAACGACTGCTCGACTGCTCGATGGCACCGCGGGCCGACCCGCCTCGGGCGGCGGCCGATCACGACCAGTCGGACGACGCGTCGAGCAGCATCGGCGGGCACTCGCCGCCGGGAGTCGTCGCGAGCTCGAAGTGCCACCGCTCGTTCGCGTAGGTCTGGCACAGGCCCCACTGGCTGCCGTGCTGACCGAGCCACAGCTGCGCCTCCAGCCCGCCCAGGTCGAAGGCGTCGCCGGTGACGTGACTCGAGCGGTCGGCGGGCGCCACGTACTGGCGGGCGATCTCCTCGCTGCCGTACGTGTCGACGGCGTCGGCGAAGAGCTGCTCCTGCAGCTGCGTGCTACGCCAGCCGCTCGAGACGTCGAGGCTCACGTCCTCGAGCGCGGCCGCCGCCGTCGCCTCCCGGAGCGCGTCGCGCAGCGCCGGCTGCAGGCCGGTGATCGCGGGGATGTCGTCGTCGACGCCGACGATCTCGTCGTCGAGGATCACCCCATCCGCATCCCCGGGACCGGACCACCCCGATCCGATGATCGGCAGATCGCCGAGATCGGTTCCCTGCGTAGCCAATCGCGGCATGGTGAGCGCCAACAGGACGGTGAGCAGCCCGACCGCCACGACGGCGGTAACGGTTCTGCGACGGTTGCGTCGAACCGCGCGGGAGGGCTGAGGCGGGTGCTGCAGAGTTCTGGTCATGTCGACGATCGCACCGCGAGCGCTGTTGCCCGGGCGTATCCGCGGCTGCATACGTCGGCGATACGCCGCGAGCGTTACGGTGACGGGATGCGTGCGCTGATCGTGGAGGACGAGCTGTTCCTCGCGGAGGCGATCCGCGACGGCCTGCGACTCGAGTCGATCGCCGCCGACATCGCCGGCGACGGTGACACCGCCCTCGAGTTGCTCGCGGTCAACGACTACGACGTCGTCGTGCTCGATCGCGACATCCCCGGCCCGAACGGCGACGAGATCGCACGGCACCTCTCCTCCTCGCCCGAGAGTCCCCGCATCCTGATGCTGACCGCCGCAGCACGCCTCGACGACAAGGAGACCGGCTTCGAGAGCGGCGCCGACGACTACCTCACCAAGCCGTTCGCGCTCCGCGAGCTGGTGCTGCGGTTGCGCGCACTCGAGCGGCGTCCGTCTGCCGGCAACCCGCCGGTCATCGTGTTCGGCGACCTGCGGCTCGACCCCTTCCGCCGAGAGGTGTACCGCCGCGACAGATACGTCGCATTGACCCGCAAGCAGTTCGCGGTGCTGCAGGTGCTCCTGGCCGCGCGGGGCGGGGTGGTCAGCGCCGAGCAGCTGCTCGAGCGGGCATGGGATGAGAACGCCGACCCCTTCACCAACGCGGTGCGCATCACGATCTCGGCACTGCGCAAGCGGCTCGGCGAACCGTGGCTCATCGACACCGTTCCGGGGGTCGGATACCGAGTCGTCGAGGGCCCCGGTGGCTGAGTCGGCTTCCCAAACGGGCCGACCAGAAGGGTTGTCTCTGCGCGTCCAACTCACCTTGAGTTACGCCGCGTTCACCGGTGTCGTGGGGGTCGCGATTTTTGCCATCGGATTCCTCCTGCTGCGCTTCGTGCCCGACAGCAACCTCGACCTCTCGGGCGGGTTCTCCCCGTCGCGCTCCGATCTCACCGAGGTCTTCGTCAAGTACGCGGTGTGGGCTCTAGTGGCACTCGCCGTCATCGGACTCGTGGGCGGGTGGATCCTCGCGGGGCGGATGCTCACCCCGTTGACCCGTGTCACCGACGCCGCCCGCCTCGTGCGCGACGGCTCGCTCGACCACCGCATCCGGATGCCCGGCGCCGGCAACGAGCTCACCGACCTGGCCGACACCTTCGACGACATGGTGGCCCGCGTCCAAGCGTCGGTCGAGGAGCAGCGACGATTCGCCGCGAACGCATCGCACGAGCTCAGGACCCCGCACGCCGTCATCCGCACGATGCTCGAAGTGGCGCAGGCCGACCCCGACGGGCGGGACGTCGATGCTCTTCTCCGCCGGATCGCGGAGATGAACGAGCGGTCGATCGTGTTGACCGAAGCCCTTCTCGACCTGGCGCGAGCCGACGCACGCAACCGCCTCACCGAGGTGGTCGATCTCGCCGCGGTGGTCGGACGAGTCGTCGAGGGGTTCGCCGCCGACGCATCGAAGCGGGATATCCGGGTGAGCGCGGATCTCGACGCGGCCGCGGTCGTGGGCGACGAGACGCTGCTCCGGCAACTGGTGACGAACCTCGTTCAGAACGCTGTGGCGCACACCCCTGCCAGTGGCGAGGTGTGGGTTTCGGTCGCCCGAGCACGCGACGGGGTAGCCGCACTCTCCGTGGCGAACACGGGCCCCGCGCTCGACGCCGCGACGGCGGCCACTTTCGTCGAGCCGTTCGTCCGAGGAGCGGGCCGCGCCCGTCGTAGGGGCGATGAGCACGTCGGCTCGGGGCTCGGCCTCGCGATCGTCGCCTCGATCGCCCGCGCACACGACGCGTCGCTCGAGATCGCGCCCCGAGACGGCGGCGGCCTCCGCGTGCGCGTGACGTTCCCGCCCAGAGGCTGACTAGAAACACGAAAACCCCGGAGAACCGGGGCTTCTTCATGTGAACGCGATGTTCGGATACTGCTGGGGTACCTGGACTCGAACCAAGAACAACTGAACCAGAATCAGCCGTGTTGCCAATTACACCATACCCCAAGGCTTCTCCTCGGAAGGAGGCCGCAGACCATCATACGGGATCGGAAGCGGGTCGCGAACCACCGGCGCGATGGTCTCGATGCGCTGCGCTTACTCGACCCTGGGCCCGCCGCGCACGCTTGCGCGGGGGATTCGATACGCTCCTTCGTCGCTATTCGACGACCCGGATCACGCCCGCCCGTTGAGCGAAGCGATACGAAGGGGCACGACTCGCATCCGGTCGTCGAGTAGGCGCGCCAGCGCCGTATCGAGAGCAGGCGCGCTGTGGTCTCGATACGCTTCGCTTACTCGACCCGTCTCGATACGCTCCTTCGTCGCTACTCGACGACCGGGTCAGGCCCGCCCGTTGAGCGAAGCGATACGAAGGGCACGAGTCACACCCCGGTCGTCGAGTGAGCGAAGCGCACCGAGACGGCTCGAGTAGCGAGGGACGAGCGTATCGAGAGCGCGGTCGCACGGACCCGATGCGGAGGGTCAGGCCAGGCGCCTCGAGAGCTTGTCCAGGCGGGCCAGGGCCTCCTGCTTGCCCAGGATCTCGAGGGACTCGAACAGCGGCGGGGAGACGCGGCGGCCCGAGGTGGCGACGCGAACCGGGCCGTACGCCACGCGCGGCTTCAGACCGAGCGCGTCGATCAGCTGCGTCTGCAGCGCGGACTGGATCGCCTCCGCCGCCCACTCGCTCTCGGGCACCAGCTCGAGCGCGTTCACCGACGCCGCGATCACCTCACCTGCGGTGGCGGGCAGCGAGGAGATCGCATCGTCGTCGTAGACGAGGTCGTCGACGCCCACGAAGAACGAGCGGAGCATCCCCGGCGCCTCACCGAGCAGCTGCATGCGCTCCTGCACCAGCGGGGCCAGCTTCGCGAGAAGGGCGCTCTGCTCGGGAGTCGGCTCCCCGGCCAGCACTCCCCCGTTCACGAGGTACGGCACGAGACGGCCGGCGAAGTCGTCGGCGCCGAGCAGGCGGATGTGGTCGCCGTTGATCGACTCGGCCTTCTTCTGATCGAAGCGGGCCGGGTTCGGGTTCACGGTCACCACGTCGAACGCGGCGACCATCTCGTCGAGCGAGAAGACGTCGCGGTCGTGCGTCAGCGACCAGCCGAGCAGCGCCAAGTAGTTGACGAGCCCCTCGGGAATGAACCCGCGGTCGCGGTGGTGGAACAGGTTCGACTCGGGGTCGCGCTTCGACAGCTTCTTGTTGCCCTCGCCCATGACATAGGGCAGGTGGCCGAAGCGGGGCACGAATGAGGTGACGCCGATGTCGATCAGCGCACCGTACAGCGCGATCTGGCGCGGGGTCGACGACAGCAGGTCCTCGCCACGGAGCACGTGCGTGATGCCCATGAGGGCATCGTCGACGGGGTTCGTGAACGTGTAGAGCGGGTGGCCGTTCGGGCGCACGAGCACGAAGTCGGGAAACGATCCGGCGGCGAACGTGATCTCGCCGCGCACCAGGTCGTCGAACGACAGATCGGTGTCGGGCACACGCAGACGCAGGGCCGGCTGACGACCCTCCGCGCGGTACGCGTCGCGCTGCTCGTCGCTGAGGTCGCGTTCGAAGTTGTCGTAGCCGAGCTTCGGGTCGCGCCCGGCGGCGATGTTGCGCGCCTCGATCTCGTCAGCGGTCGCGAAGCTCTCGTACAGGTGCCCGGCGGCCTTCAGACGCTCGATGATCTCGCCGTAGATGTCGTAGCGCTGCGACTGGCGGTACGGGGCGTGCGGACCGCCGACGTCGATGCCCTCATCCCAATCGAGGTGCAGCCACCGCAGAGCTTCGAGGATCTGCTCGTAGCTCTCCTCGGTGTCGCGGCTCGCGTCGGTGTCTTCGACGCGGAAGACGAAGGTGCCGCCCGTGTGCCGGGCGTAGGCCCAGTTGAACAGCGCCGTGCGGACGAGTCCGACGTGAGGCGTGCCCGTGGGTGACGGGCAGAAGCGGACGCGCACATCGGCGCCAGTGGCGGTGGTGACGGGGAAGGTTGACATACCGCCCGCGATTCTACCGGCGTCGTGACCGGAGGGCTCGGCCGGGCAGAGATGCGGATGGGCGTCAGTAGCGTTCGAGGTCGCCGCGCAGCCTCTTCGGCCGGTTGGTGGTGAGCTCGGTGACGCCGACGTCGAGGCAGAGCAGGGCGTCGGCGATGTCATCGACCGTCCAGACGCGCACCGCACGGCCGGATTGCGTCCACGAACGCATCAGCTGCGGATCGCGCTTCACGATGGCTCGGTCGGGTCCGACGCCCACTCGGGCGTCGTCGAGGAGTTCGTCTCGCGTCGTCTGCGCATCCGCCACGGCACGCTCGGCGCTGTCGCCGGAGAGCACTCCCCCTGTTTCGTGCTCCACCCAGCGGACGAGCTCGTCGTGCTCGGCGTCCTCGACGAGCAGCATCACGAGCGACGGCGAGACGGTCTCGAGCAGCGACGCCGCCGTCTGCGGCCAGAAGCACATCAGATCGACGGTGGAGTCGCCGAGGCGCCCGGACGAGGCATCCCATCCAGCGTCCGCAAGAGTTTGCAGGACCTCGTCGTCGAGAGCACCGGCGAACGGCCCGGGCTGCTTGATCTCGAGCGCGAGCCGAACCGGGCGGTCGGCCTCGGCGATGAGCGCGAGGAGTTCGGGCAGCGTCATGACCTGCTCGGCCGCGGTGCCGTACTCGGCGGGGATGGCCTGTCCACGGGTCACGTCCAGGGCGCGAAGCTCGTCGAGCGTCAGCCTGTGCACCCAGCCCGGCACTCCGGCCACCCGGTCGGTGGTGGGATCGTGCCAGCAGACGAGGTGGCCATCCGCGGTGAGGCGCACATCGGTCTCGAGGCCGTCAGCGCCCTGACGTATCGCCTCGAGGTAGGCGGCGCGCGTGTGCTCGTGGAAGTCCGCGCTCGCGCCACGGTGCGCGAACAACGTGGTGCGGGCGGCCGCGCTCACTTGTTCTTCGCGGGGTTCGAGAGGGTTCCGATGCCTTCGATCTCGATGTCGACGACCTGGCCGTCGACGAAGCCGCCGAGCCCGGGAGGCGTCCCCATCAGGATGAGGTCGCCGGGCAGCAGGGTGAACACGCTTGACGCGAACGCGATGATCTCGTCGACCGGGTAGATCATCTCGGACGTGTTGCCGTGGCGTCGCGGCTCGCCGTCCACCCAGGTCTGGATGTCGAGATTCGACGGGTCGATCTCGGTCTCGATGACCGGGCCGATCGGGCAGAACGTGTCGTACCCCTTCGCCCTCGCCCACTGACCGTCCGCCAACATCTGGTCGCGCGCGGAGACGTCGTTCGCGATCGTGTATCCGAAGACGTAGTCGAGCGCGCGCTCGCGGGGCACGTCCTTCGCGATCTTGCCGATCACGACGGCGAGCTCGCCCTCGTGCACGATGCGTCCCTCGACGGACGGGAGGCGGATCGCGTCGCCCGGGCCTACGACCGCGGTGTTGGGCTTCAAGAAGATGAGGGGGTTTGCGGACGGCGCCTGCTGCCCCATGTCTTCTTTGTGCGCCGGATAATTGAGGCCGACGCAGACGACCTTCGACCGCGGGATGACCGGCGCCAGCAGCTTCGCCGACGCGATCGGGATGCGCTCGCCGGTGGTCTGGAACCCGGAGAACATGGGGTCGCCCGCCAGGACGATCAACTCGTCCTCCTCCTCATCGAGGATGGCGTAGCGCGGATCTGCATCGACACTGAAACGGGCGATCTTCACGGTCACGACCCTACCGCCCACGACCCTGAGGACACGGGAGAAAGCGCGACCGCTACGCCCCGCCCGCCCTGCGCAGGGATACGAAGGAGTGTTGCATCCTCCCTCCGTATCGCTGCGCAGGGCGGGTGGGCGGGTCAGGCGTGGGTGCGGGCGGCCTGCTCGAGCGTCTCGACGATGACGTCGATCGGGTCGGGCAGGGCGCGCAGCTCGGCCTGCAGCCGCCGGGCGGCCGCACGGTAGGCCGGATCGGCGAGCAGCGCAAGAACCGCCCGACGGATGCGCTCGGGCTTCGGGTCGCCGGTGCGCAGTTCGATGCCGGCGCCGCTCCACGCCACACGCGCCGCCACCTCGGGCTTGTCCTCGGTCGCGCCGGCGACCACGAGCGGGACGCCGAAGCCGAGGGCCTGCTGCACTCCGCCGAAGCCGCCGTTGGTGACGAGCACACTGCACCTGGGCAGCAGTTCGCCGTACGGCAGGAATCGGCCGATGCGGGCGTTCGCGGGGAGGTCGCCGCCGAACGCCGCGAGGAGCGGCTCGACGTCGCGCCCGCCGGTCGTCGCAACCACGAGGACGTCCTCGCCCGCGAGGGCGCGGATCGTTGGCGCGACGAGCCGCTCGAAGTCGAGGTTGTCGATGGTGCCCTGCGTCACGTGCACGACGGGCGTCGTCCCGTCGAGATCACCCCACCACTCCGGCACATCCGTGGCGGCGCCCGCCTCGGGACGGAGCGGCCCGACGAAGCGCAGCGTCGACGGAGTCTCGCGGCGCGGGTACTCGAGGCCCGACGCGCTCAGCTGGATGGTGTGGTCGAACATGCTCGGGAAGTCGAAGAAGTTGCCCGGCGCCGGCGGCGCGCCGACCTCGGCGAGCGCAGCATCGACGGTGGTCTGGATCGGCTTCAACGGTCCGCTGTGGACGAGGCGGTTGAGCATCCGGTTGCGCAACCGCGCGACCGGGCCGCGTCCCGGCTGCATCGCAGGCCCGAACGGCGCCGTGTCCACACTCGTCAGCGTGACGGGGAGGGCGGAGATCCCGATGATCGGCAGGCGGGTTCCGGCGGGCTCCTTGAGCAGCTTCGGCAGGACTCCGGTGAAAGCGCCTTCGGCGACGATCGCGTCGTAACGTCCCTCGGCGAGGGCCGCCTCGACGGCGCGGTACTGGTCGGGGATGACGCGGCCGAACATGCCGATGAGGTCGAAGCGGACCGCGTCGAGCCCTGTGCGTCCTTCGCGGCCGGGGAGCCATCGGTCGAGGTTCGCGTCGTCGTAGTCGACGGCATCGGGCAGAGGACGGAAGACCATCCCGCCGGCTTCGACGGCGTCGCGATATTTGCGGCCGGTCAGGACCGTCACGATGTCGCCGCGCTGCACCAGGCGCCGTCCGATGGTGAGCATGGGGGCGATGTGGCCGTAGATCGGGGAACTGCAGAGGAGGTAGGAGGACATGGAACGCACGCTTTCGCTAAGTGGCAAGTATCGAATACGTGATACTGTAGTGAATATGGCGAACTTGTCCAGAGTCTCTTCCGGCGGAGCTTCCGCGGCAATCCCCTCGAAGCGCGAGTACCGTTCCCCGCTCCGCGAGCAGCAGGCGGCGCAGACCCGCAGCCGTATCGTCGCGGCGGCGGCGGAGTGCTTCGCGACCCACGGCTATGCGCGGACGACTCTCGCCCTGATCGGTCGCACTGCGGGCGTCTCGAGCGAATCGGTCGCGGCGAACGGACCCAAGGCCGCTCTGCTCATCGCGGCGTTCGAGCACGCGTTCGGCGGCCGGGAAGGAGCGGATCCGCTCTCCGAGCGCACGGAATTGCAGGACATGTTCGCCATCGAGGACGTCGAGGCGATGCTGGCGGCCTTCTCCGACTTCATCGTCGCCGGGCAGGCGGCGGGCATCGGGTTGTGGCGGGCGCTCAGCGCCGCAGCGCTCGATGACGACGCGGTCGCCGCGCTCTACCGGGAGCTCATGGAGCGTCGGCTCGCCGACAACCGCCTCGCCGTCGATGCGATGGCGGCGCGGGGGCTCCTGCGACGCGACAAGTCCGTCGACGAGCTCGCGGGCGCGCTGGCCTTCCTCAACGGCTTCGAGCCGTACCAGGTGTTCGTCTCCGACTTCGGGTGGAGCGAGGTCGAGCTGAAGAGCTGGTACATCGACAGCGTGCGCCGCACCATCCTCGACCTCCCCGACTCCCCCGCCCGTTGAGCGAAGCGATACGAAGGGGAACTCGCTGGCGCCTCCGTATCGCTTCGCTCAACGAGCGACGAGGCGCGAGGCGGGCGAGTGGGGGCGGGTCAGTCCTGGTTGCTGAAGGCGGAGTCGAAGGAGGCGGTGGGCAGCTCCCAGAGGAGCGAGCGGATGAAGCCGGCGGCCTCCTTCGCACCGTGCAGGCGGTCCATGCCCGCGTCCTCCCATTCCACCGAGATGGGGCCCGAGTAGCCGATGGCACGCAGGGCACGGAAGGAGTCCTCCCATGGCACGTCGCCGTGCCCGGTCGACACGAAGTCCCAGCCGCGGTGCGGGTCGCCCCACGGCAAGTGGGATCCGAGCACCCCGTAGCGCCCGTTGGGGGTGCGGAGGCGGGTGTCCTTGCAGTCGACGTGGTAGATGCGGTCGGCGAAGTCGGTGATGAACGCGACGGGGTCGACGCCCTGCCACATCATGTGGCTGGGGTCCCAGTTGAAGCCGAAGGCCTCGCGGTGCTCGATGGCCTCGAGGCTGCGCACGCTCGACCAGTAGTCGTAGGCGATCTCGCTGGGGTGCACCTCGTGGGCGAAGCGCACGCCTTCGCCGTCGAATACGTCGAGGATGGGGTTCCAGCGGTCGGCGAAGTCCTGGTAGCCGGCGTCGATGACCTCGGCGGGCACCGGCGGGAATTGGGCGACGTAGGGCCAGATCTTCGATCCGGTGAAGCCGATCACCGTGTCGACCCCGAGCCTGCGTGCCACCTTCGCGGTGAGCTTCAGCTCTTCGGCCGCGCGCTGACGGACACCCTCGGGGTCGCCGTCGCCCCAGACCTTCGAGCCGACGATGGCCTTGTGACGGAAGTCGATGGGGTCGTCGCAGACCGCCTGTCCCTTGAGGTGGTTGGAGATCGCCCACACCTTGAGCCCGTAGCGGTCGAGGATCTCGAGCCTGCCCTGCAGGTAGTCGTCGTCCTCGGCGGCGCGCCAGACGTCGAGGTGCTCGCCGGAGCAGGCGATCTCGAGGCCGTCGTAGCCCCACTCGCTCGCGTGCTTCGCCACCTCCTCGAGGGTGAGGTCGGCCCACTGGCCGGTGAACAGGGTGACGGGGTGCGTGTTCGTCATCGGCGACGTCCTTCTCTACTGGTTCTGGCGGTGCTCGGGCGGTCGAGCCGGTGTCAGGCGGCGGGTCGCACCCACGCGCCGTCACGGGCGGAGTCGAGGACCGCCTCGGTGATGCGCATCGCGCGGAGGCCGTCGGCGAACGAGGCGACGCCGTCGACCTCGTCGCCGCGGATGGTCGCGTAGACGTCGGCGGCAAACGCGGAGAACGCGTCCTGGTATCCGAGCGGATGCCCTCCGGGCAGGACGCTGAGCCGCGCGGCATCGCCGGTGAGCTCGCCGGGGTCGCGCAGCAGCAGCTCGCTTCCTGCGCGGCGTCCGATCCACAGCTGCTCGGGGTTCTCCTGCTCGAAGCGGATCGACTCGGCGGTGCCCGCGAGTTCGAGCACGAGGGCGTTCTTGCGTCCCGGCGCCACCTGCGAGACCAGCAGGGTGCCGATGGCGCCCGACTCCGTCTCGATGGCGACCGCGACCGCGTCCTCGGTGTTGACGTTCTCGGTTCCGCCGCGGCTCGCGAAGACGGTCGAGGTCTTCGCGGCAACGGCGACGATCGGGTCTCCCCCGACGAACTCGAACAGGTCGACGAGGTGCGAGCCGATGTCGCCGAACGCGCGGGAGCGCCCGCCCTGGCGGTCGTCGACGCGCCAGTTGTCGTCGCCCTGCTCGAGGAGCCAGTCCTGCAGATAGCTGCCGGACACGGTGAGCAGCCGCCCCGCAGCACCGCCTCGGACGCGGTCTCGAGCGGCCCGCGCCATGGGGTGGAAGCGGTAGACGAACGGGATCGCGGTCACGAGTCCCGACGCCTCGGCTTCGCCGACGAGTCGTTCGGCGTCGGCGATCTCGGTGGCGAGCGGCTTCTCGCAGATGACGTGCTTGCCCGCCGCGAGCGCCGCCGAGGCGAGGGCGGCATGCGTCGCATTGGGGGTGCAGATGTGCACGACGTCGATCGCGTCGTCGGCGAGCAGCTGCTCGGCCGAGGCGAAGGCGCGTTCGACCCCCAGCGCTTCCGCGGCCGCGCTCGCGCGCTCCAGTGTCGAGGAGCTGAGGCCCACGAGGCGGGCTCCTGCGGCACGGGCGGCGCGGGAGTGCACCGCGGCCATGAAGCCGCCCCCGATGATGCCGACGCCCAGATTCGAGCCGGGAAGCCCCGATCTCGACGGTCCCGATCCCGGCAGGCTCATGCGAGTGTCGCCTCGGACGGGTCCCATCCTTCGGGCAGCGGCTCGGGCCGCGCGACCGTGCTGGTCACCGCGACCGCCTGACGCGTCGCAGCCGACTCGGTGATCGACGTCATGATGTCGACGACGTGGAACGCGAGCTCCGCGCTGGCACGCTCGGGCACACCGGCGCGGATCGCGCGGGCGAGTTCGACGACGCCGGTGCCGCGGCCGAAAGTCGATCCGACCGGCTCGATCTCCACCGGGTCCTCGGCGCCGCGCTCCCACAGCTTCGACTCGCCGTCGAACATGTTGGGGTCGGGGAAGGCGATGCTGCCGTCGGCTCCGGAGATCTCGACCACGCCGGCGCGGGGCAGGTGCGACTGGAAGCTCAACACGATGACCGCCGAGGCGTCGTCGTCGAACTCGATGATCGCCGAGATGTGGGTCGGGACGTTGACCGGGAACTCGGTGCCGGCCTTCGGGCCCGACCCGATGATGCGCGTGGTGGTCGCGGTGTTCGACACGGCGGTCACCCGGCGGGCGGGCCCGAACACGTTCACGAGGGTCGTCAGATAGTAGGGACCCATGTCGAACAGCGGTCCGGCGCCGATATCGAAGAGGAACTCGGGACTCGGGTGCCACGACTCGGGGCCGGGGCCCTGCATCTGCGCGAACGCGGTGAGAACGCGTCCGACGCGTCCGTCGGCGATGGTGCGCAGCGCGGTCTGCTGCCCCGCACCGAGCACGGTGTCGGGCGCCGTCGCGACGCGGAGGCCCTTGGCCTCGGCGGCGGCGAGCAGTTCGCGGCCGCTCTCACGATCGAGCGAGAACGGCTTCTCCGACCACACATGCTTGCCGGCCTCGAGGATGCGCAGCCCGACCTCGACGTGCACGGCCGGGATGGTGAGGTTCACGACGATCTCGATGTCGTCGACGGCGAGCAGCTCGTCGACCGACCCGCTGCCCGCGATCCCGTACTTCTCAGCCTGCGCGGCGGCGCGGTCGAGGTCGAGGTCGGCGATGAAGAGCACCTCGACATCGGGGAACCGCGTGAGGTTGTCGAGGTAGGCCGAGCTGATGACACCGGCGCCGATCACACCGACGCCGACGCGTCCGGCGCTCATGCCTGCTCCTTCACGTAGGCCAGGCTGGCGGCGAGACCGTCGAAGACGTCGCCCGCGTACTCGTCGAACTCGATGACCCGCACCGCGTCAGGTGCTGCCCGCAGAATGGCGGGGATCGGGATCTCACCCTCGCCCGCGGGCTGCTGCTCGGCGGTGACGCCGTTGCGGCCGCCGTCCTTCACGTGGATGAGCTTCACGCGCGATCCGAGCCGCTTCAGCAGGTCGGGGGCCGACTGGCCGCCGACCTCGACCCAATACGTGTCGACCTCGAGCACGACGGCCGGGTCGAGCTGCGACTCGAGCAGTTCGAGGGCGGTGACGCCGTCGATCGTCGCCAACTCCCAGTCGTGGTTGTGGTAGCCGATGGAGAAGTCGTAGCCGCTCGCCTGCTCCGCGATGGTGTTGAGGCGCTCGGCGATGCGCGCGACGTCGTCGGCGGTCCGCCACTTCTCGGCCGGAATGAAGGGGTCGATGAGGGTGGCGAGTCCCAGCGTCGCCGCCGCATCCAGCGCCTTCGGCACGTCGCCGCCGTCGACGAAGGGGGCGTGGGCGGACAGGGCGGTGAGTCCGCGCTCCGACAGCGCGTCGGCGTAGGTGGCCGCACCGTCGACGAAGCCGTACGGTTCGACGTTCTCGAAGCCGATGGCCGCGATCCTGTCGAGTGCGGTGCCGAGGTCGGCGGCGATCGCGTCGCGGATGCTGTAGAGCTGAACTGAGACGGGGGCGGTGGTCACGCTTCTCCAGTGAAGTGATGGCGCCCTTCGGCGCGCGGCTGTCCGTTCCAGCCTAGGCAGTCTTTTGCCGCCATGCGAGCAAAAGTTTCGGCGCTGTGCTTGAATGCGCTCATGTCCCTCGAGCGGACCCCCGCGGCGGCCGACGCGGGCCCCGGCGCGCTGTTCCAGCTGCTGCGCGACGGCATCCCGCGCACCCGGGCCGAGCTCGCCGCCGAGTCGGGCCTGGCGCGCACGGCGGCGGCCCTCCGCCTCGAGAGCCTCCTTCGGACAGGCCTCGTGCGCCCCGTCGAACCGGCGGTGTCGAGCGGCGGGCGCCCGCCCGCCCGATTCGCCCTCGATCCGACGTCTCGCGTGGTCGTCGCGGTCGACGCCGGCGCACGCCACACCCGCGTCGCCGTGGTGGATCTGTCGGGGCGGGTGCGCGAGGAGAGGACCTGGCAGTCGGACATCACCGACGGTCCCGAGCCGATCCTCGATCGCATCCTCGACGAAGCGACCGCATCGCTGCTCGCCTCAGGGCATGCCGCCGAGCAGGTGCTCGCCGTCGGCATCGGGCTGCCCGGGCCGGTCGAGTTCGCCATCGGACGTCCCTCGAATCCGCCGATCATGCCCGGCTGGCACGACTACGACGTGCCGGCCCACATCCGACGGCGGATCCCCAGCCCGGTCCTGGTCGACAACGACGTCAACGTCATGGCTCTCGGTGAACGGGCGACCAGCTGGCCCGACACCGACGATCTCGTCTTCGTGAAGGTCGCCACCGGCATCGGATCCGGCATCATCTCGGGCGGGCGACTGCAGCGCGGGGCACGGGGGATCGCCGGAGACATCGGCCACATCCGCGTCGCCCGCGATCCCGACGCGCCCTGCCGCTGCGGCAACACGGGGTGCCTGGAGGCCGTTGCCGCATCGCCCGCCGTGGCCCGCCGCCTCTCCGCGGGCGGGCTCGGGGTGACCGGGTCGGCCGACATCGTCGGCCTGGTGCGCGCGGGCGACCCCGACGCCGTCGACGCCGTGCACCTCGCGGGACAGGACATCGGCGACGTGCTCTCGGCCTGCATCAGCCTCACGAATCCGTCGGTCGTCGTGATCGGCGGATCCCTCTCTCAGGCGGAGGAGCCGCTGCTTTCCGGCATCCGCGAGGTCGTCGCCGCGCGCGGCACACCGCTCGCCACCGCGGGTCTGCAGATCGTCCCGTCGGTGCTGGGCGCGCGCGCCGGCGTGGTCGGCGCCGCGACCCTCGCGCTCGACGAGGCCCTCTCCCCCGCCCGCATCGACGCACTCACCGGGGCCGCCGCCCGTTGAGCGAAGCGATACGAAGGCGCCTCTCTGCGCCCTTCGTATCGCTTCGCGGGGCGGGCGGGGCGGGTGGAGTAGGCGGTGGATCAGCCGAGGCGGGTGAGCCAGCCGTGGCGGTCGGGCTTGCGGCCGTACTGGATGTCGGTCAGCTCCTCGCGCAGCGACATCGTCAGCGCGCCGGCCGGGGCGGAGACATCGCCGATGGCGAAGTCGGGCCCCTTCAGCGCGCCGATCGGCGTGATGACCGCGGCGGTCCCGCAGGCGAAGCTCTCGCTGATCTCGCCGGAGGCGACGCCCTCGCGCCACTCGTCGAGGGTCACCGGGCGTTCCTCGACCGCGTGCCCGCGGTCCTTCGCCAGGCGGATGATGCTCTCGCGGGTGATGCCCTCGAGGATCGAGCCGCTGAGTGCCGGCGTGATGAGGGTGCCGTCGTGCCGCACGAGGAAGATGTTCATGCCGCCGAGCTCTTCCAGGTACTTCTGCTCGACCGAGTCGAGGAAGAGCACCTGGTCGCAGCCGTTGCGGTAGGCCTCGGCCTGGGGCAGCAGAGACGCCGCGTAGTTGCCGCCGGTCTTCGCCGCCCCGGTTCCGCCACGGCCTGCGCGGGAGTAGTCCGTCGACAGCCAGATGGACACCGGTCGGACACCGCCGTGGAAGTACGCTCCGGCCGGCGAGGCGATGACCCGGTAGTCGACCTTCTGCGCGGCCCGCACCCCGAGGAAGCTCTCGCTGGCGATCATGAACGGGCGGATGTAGAGGCTCGTCTCGGGCGCCGACGGCACCCACGCCTTGTCGAACGCGAGCAGCTGGCGCAGCGACTCGAGAAAGTCCTCGGTCGGCAGCGACGGCAGTGCCATCCGCTCGGCCGAACGCTGCAGGCGCAGGGCGTTGGCCTCGGGCCGGAAGCTCCAGATGGAGCCGTCCGCGTGGCGGTAGACCTTCAGTCCCTCGAAGATCTCCTGCCCGTAGTGCAGCACCGAGGCGGCGGGGTCGAGGGTGATCGGACCATAGGGGACGACCTCGGCATCGTGCCAGCCCTCGTCGAGGGTCCAGGTGACCTGCACCATGTGGTCGGTGAAGTGCTTGCCGAATCCGGGGTCGGCGAGGATCGCCTCGCGCTCGGCCTCGGCTCGCGCCGACTGCGACGGCGTGGCCGAGAAGGCGAGAGGGAACGTTGTTGCTGCGGTCATGTTCAGTCCTTGGACGTGAGGAGGGCGACGATGGCGTCGCCGGTTTCCGAGGTGCGGCGGGCAGCGCCGGTCTGTGCGCGAGAGGCGAGATCGGCCGCGACCGCGTCGCTCACCCGAGCGGCCGCCTCGGCGAAACCGAGGTGCTCGAGCAGGAGGGCGACGGAGAGGATCGCGGCGGTCGGATCCGCCTTCTGCTGTCCCGCGATGTCCGGCGCTGAACCGTGCACGGGCTCGAACATCGAGGGGAACGCGCCGTCGGGGTTGATGTTGCCCGAGGCCGCGAGACCGATTCCGCCGCTGATTGCGCCGGCCAGGTCGGTGAGGATGTCGCCGAAGAGGTTGTCCGTGACGATCACGTCGAATCTAGCAGGATCGGTCACCAGGTAGATGGTGGCGGCGTCGACGTGGATGTAGTCGACCGTCACCGACGGATACTCGGCCGCCACCTGGTCGACGAGGCGCTTCCAGATCGCACCCGCATGGGTGAGCACGTTGGTCTTGTGCACGAGGGTGAGCTTGCCGCGGCGCGCCGCTGCGGCCGTGAAGGCGTAGCGCACGACCCTCTCGACACCGAACGCGGTGTTGAGGCTCACTTCGGTCGCGATCTCGTGCGGCGTGCCGACCCGGATGCTGCCGCCGTTGCCGACGTACGGCCCCTCGGTGCCCTCACGGACGACGACGAAGTCGACGTGCCCCGGATCCGCGAGCGGGCTGACCACGCCGGGGTGCAGCACCGTCGGACGCAGGTTGACGTAGTGGTCGAGGGCGAACCGCAGCTTCAGCAGCAGCCCTCGCTCGATGTTGGCGCCCGCAAGCCGCGGGTCGCCGGGCACTCCCCCGACCGCACCGAGCAGGATCGCGTCGCGCGCCGCGATCTCCGCGAGCTCCTCGTCGGGTAGCACGTCGCCGGTCTCGAGGTAGCGCGTGGCCCCCAGCGCGAACTCGGTGACCTCGAAGTCGACCCCGTCGGGCGCGACGGCGTGCAGCACCTTCAGCGCTTCGGCGACGACTTCGGGCCCGATGCCGTCTCCGGGGATCGCGGCGATCGTGACGGTGCGGGACATGCGGCTCCTTACCTCGAGCGGAGGCTCTCAGGCTATCCCCTGCCTGCAGGCGGGAATCGCGTGCATGCGTCGGCGCCCAGGGGATTCGTCGGGCCGGCGGCATATCCTCCCCGCATGACCAGTGCTCCCAGCGCGACCAGTGCAGAAGCCTTCACGACCGGCGCACGAGGCCGAGGGGCCGGCGCAGAGGTCAGCCTGATCGTGCTCGGCGGCGGCGGCGACCTCACGCGCCGACTGCTGCTGCCGGGGCTCGCCAGCCTGCTGACGAGGTCGGAGCGGGAGGTCGAGATCATCGGCGCGAGCCTCGAGGAGTCGTCCGACGCGAAGTGGGGCGCCACCGTCCGCACCGCGTTCGACGACGTCGAGGGTGGAGCCGAGGCGGCCGATCGTTTCGTCGACACCGCGCGGTGGTTCACCGGCGACGTGACCGACGAGGCGGTGCTGGCGCAGATCCTCGCCGCCTGCCAGGGCACCCCGGTGCTGTTCTTCGCGCTTCCGCCGTCGGTTACGGCGAAGGTCTGCGATGCGCTGCGCGGGATGGAGCTGCCCACCGACCTGCGCCTCGCGCTCGAGAAGCCGTTCGGCGTCGACCAGGCCAGCGCCGAAGGGCTCGATCAGTTGATCGCGCAGATCGTGCCCGAACGCCAGGTCTTCCGCATCGACCACTTCCTCGGCAAGTCGACGGTGCTCAACATCCTCGGCCTGCGCTTCAGCAACACCCTGCTGAAGGACGTGTGGAGCAAGGATCGCATCGAACGCGTCGAGATCGTCTATGACGAGGCCCTCGGCCTCGAGGGACGCGCGGGCTACTACGACAACGCCGGCGCACTGGTGGACATGATCCAGAGCCACCTGCTGCAGGTGCTCGCCCTGCTCACGATGGAGCCGCTCCCCCGCCTCGACGAGGTCGAGCTGCGCTCGAACGCCGCGCAGGTCCTGCGCAACACCCGCGTGATCGGCGACGACCCGGTCGCCGCCAGCCGTCGGGCGCGGTACACGGCGGGACGGATCGGCGACCGCGATCTGCCCTCCTACGTCGATTCCCCCGGCGTCGACCCGGCGCGGATGACCGAGACGCTCGCCGAGGTCGAACTCGAGGTGCGCACACCCCGTTGGTCGGGGGTTCCCTTCCTGCTGCGCTCCGGCAAAGCGCTCGGCACTGCACGCAAGGAGGTCTCGATCGTGCTGACCTGCACCGACCCGATCGAGGGTCTCGCCGGGGCGCTGACGGGCGACCGGATCGTGCTCGACCTGAAGTCCGACCGGGTCCGGTTCGAGCTGACGATGAACGGAAGCGGCGACCCGTTCGAACTCGAGCGCACCGAGATGACCGCCGAGAAGGAGCCGGGCGACCTGCTCCCCTACGGACAGGTGCTCGAGGGCATCCTCGACGGCGACCCGCTGCTCTCCGTGCGCGGCGACATCGCCGAGGAATGCTGGCGCATCGTCGACCCCGTGATCGAGGCGTGGCGGCGCGACGAGGTGCCCATGCAGGAGTATGCGGCGGGGTCCGGCGGGCCCGACGACTGGGAGTGATGCACGGCCGGTTCTCAGCCACGCGCCGCCCGGTGAACCTATGCTGAGCGTCGCCTGTACCTCTACAGAGAGCGAGCACGAGCGATGAGTCTCGGTTTCGGAATCTTCCTGATGGCCGTCGGCGCCATCCTCGCCTTCGCGGTCAACGTGACCACCGACTGGATCGCCCTCACCACGGTGGGCTACATCCTGATCGCGGCCGGCGCGCTGATCACGATCCTCGGCATCGTGCTGCTCATGCGCAAGCGCCAGTCGGTGTCGACCTCGCGCACCACCGTCGATCCGGCGAGCGGCTCCACCACCCAGCGCAGCGTCCGCGACGACAACCTCTGAGCTTCAGGGGGCGCTGCGCTCGTCCGGTCGTTGAGTAGCGACGAAGGAGCGTATCGAAACGGGTCGAGTAAGCGAAGCGCATCGAGACCACTGCGCTGAGGTCCGGAGCGGCGCTCTCGATGCGCTTGTTCCTCGCTTACTCGAGCCGTCTCGATACGCGCTGGCGCGCTACTCGACGACCGGGTGAAGAGTCGTCCCTTCGTATCGCTTCGCTCAACGGGCGGGACTAACCGGTCGTCGAGTAAGCGAAGCGCACCGAGTCCCTGGCGCAAGCGTGCGCCAGGGGCCCAGGGTCGAGTAAGCGCAGCGCATCGAGACCACAGCGCTGAGGTCGAAGCGGCGCTCTCGATGCGCTCGTTCCTCGCTTACTCGAGCCGTCTCGATACGCGCTGGCGCGCTACTCGACGACCGGGTGGGAAGTCGTCCCTCCGTATCGCTTCGCTCAACGAGCGGGTCCGAACCCGATCGTCGAGTAAGCGAAGCGCATCGAGACGGGTCGAGTAGGCGAAGCGCACCGAGACCACAGCGCCAAGGTCCGAAGCGGCGCTCTCGATGCGCTCGTTCCTCGCTACTCGAGCCGTCTCGATACGCGCTGGCGCGCTACTCGACAACCGGGTGGGAAGTAGTCCCTCCGTATCGCTTCGCTCAACGAGCGGGATACTACCCGGGGAGGACCTCAGACGAGGTCGACGAGGTCGATCTCGCGGAAGGTGTCGGCGTCGATCGCGACCCGGATCTCCTCCAGCAGCTCCTCGGGGGCCGGGCTGTCGATGGTCAGGACGCTGAGCGCCTTGCCGCCGCGGCCACGGCGTGCGATCTGCATGCCCGCGATGTTGATGCCGGCGTCGCCGAACTTCTGACCGTAGATCGCGACGACACCGGGACGGTCGTCGTAGGTGAACACCACCGAGTGGTCGGCGAACGGCAGCTCGACGTCGTACCCGTTGATCTCGACGATCTTCTCGATCTGCTTCGTGCCCGTCAGCGTTCCCGACACCGACGCGGTCGTGCCGTCGGCGAGCGCGCCGCGCACGGTGAGCACATTGCGGTACTCCTCCGAGACAGGGTCGGTGAGCAGCCGGACGGTGATGCCGCGCTGCTCCGCGATCAGCGGCGCGTTCACGTACGACACGTTCTCGCTGACGACGTTCGACAGGACGCCCTTCAGGGCGGCGAGCTTCAGCACGCTGACGTCGTACTCGACGAGGTCGCCGCGGACCTCGACGTCGACGCTCGCGAGCGGGCCGTCGGCGAGGCCCGCGAAGACCTGGCCGAGCTTCTCGACGAGCGGCAGACCGGGGCGCACGTACGGGTCGATGGCGCCGCCCGCCACGTTCACCGCATCGGGGACCAGCTCGCCCGACAACGCGAGACGCACCGACTTCGCAACCGAGATGCCCGCCTTCTCCTGGGCCTCGTCGGTCGACGCGCCGAGGTGTGGGGTGACGACGATGTTGTCGAGCCCGAGCAGCGGCGAATCCTTCGGCGGCTCGGAGACGAAGACGTCGATGCCGGCGCCCGCGATCTTCTTCGCCTTGAGCGCCTCGTACAGGGCGGTCTCGTCGATGATGCCGCCGCGGCTCGCGTTCACGATGCGCAGGTTCGGCTTCGCCTTGTCGAACTCGGCGGCGCCGATCAGGCCGGTCGTCTCGGGGGTCTTCGGGATGTGGATGGTGATGAAGTCGCTGCGGCGCACGAGGTCTTCGAGCGAGACGAGCTCGATGCCGAGCTGCTGCGCACGGCTCGGCGTGACGTAGGGGTCGTAGCCGATGAGGTTCACGTCGAACCCGGCGAGACGCTGGGCGACGAGGGTGCCGATGCGGCCGAGGCCGACGATACCGACGGTCTTCTCGTACAGCTCGACGCCGGTGAACTTCGACCGCTTCCACTCCCCCGCCTTGAGCGACGCGTTGGCGTCGGGGACGTAGCGGGCGAGCGAGAGCAGGTGGGTGATCGCGAGCTCGGCCGCGGACACCACGTTCGAGGTGGGGGCGTTGACGACCATCACGCCGGCGTTCGTCGCGGCGGGGATGTCGACGTTGTCGAGTCCGACAC
This sequence comes from Herbiconiux sp. L3-i23, assembly GCF_023734115.1. Taxonomy (NCBI): domain Bacteria; kingdom Bacillati; phylum Actinomycetota; class Actinomycetes; order Micrococcales; family Microbacteriaceae; genus Herbiconiux; species Herbiconiux sp. L3-i23. Next base: position 580,888 of record NZ_AP025737.1, on the reverse strand, counting down.
CGGCGCGGGCGACGACCTTGAGCTGCTTCGCAGCGGCGAGCGCCTCGGCATCGATCTGCGTCGCCGATCGCACCAGCACCGCACTCGCGTCAGCGAGCGCCTCGAGGAGCGCCGCCCGGTCGGTCCCGTCGACGTTCCGGATGTCGAAGTCGGGGCCGAGGGCCTCGACGGTGGCGGGCGAGAGTTCTTCGGCGATCAGCACGATGGGTTTCGGCACAGGCGTTCCTTCGGGGCTCGGCACAAACGCTGACAATGTTAGCGGCAGGGCTCCCGGCCGCCCGTCGCCGCGACTCGCGACGTCACGCAGCGACGACGGCGACCGTCTGCCGGGCGATCTCGAGCTCCTCGTTCGTCGGGATGACGAGCACCGGGATCCGGGACCCCTCCGCCGAGATCCGGCGTTCGCCCTTCACGCGCCGGGCGTTCTCGTCGGCGTCGAGCTGGATGCCGAGGCCTTCGAGGCCGGCGAGCGCTCCCGCCCGCACGAGGGCCGCGTTCTCGCCGACCCCCGCCGTGAAGACGATGGCATCGGCGCCGCCCAGCACGGCCAGGTAGGAGCCGACGTACTGCTTGATGCGGTGGGTGTAGACGTCGAGCGCACGCTTCGCCGACGGGTCGCCCTTCGCGATCGCGTCGGTGACGTCGCGCATGTCGGCGGTGCCCGTGAGCCCGAGCATCCCGCTCTTCTTGTTGAGCAGCTCATCGAGCTCATCGAGGCCGAGACCCCCGAAGCGCGCGAGCTGGAACACGATCGCGGGGTCGAGGTCGCCCGACCGTGTGCCCATGACGAGCCCCTGCAACGGCGTGAACCCCATCGAGGTGTCGACCGAGCGGCCGTTCTCGACGGCGCACGCCGACGCGCCGTTGCCGAGGTGCAGGACGATGAGCCTCGACTGCTCGAGCGGCAGGCCGAGGAACGCCGCCGCGCGTTCGGAGACGTACTTGTGCGAGGTGCCGTGGAATCCGTAACGGCGGATGCGGTAGCGGCGGGCGATGGAGTCGTCGATGGCGTAGGTGTAGGCCTCGGGCGGCATGGTCTGGTGGAAGGCGGTGTCGAAGACCGTCACCTGTTCGACGCCTGGGAACGCCTTGCCCGCCGCTCTGATGCCGGCGAGGTTCGCCGGGTTGTGCAGCGGCGCGTACTCGGCCAGCTCGTCGATGTCGCGCTCCACCTGCGGCGTCACGATCGTGGGCGCGAAGAAGCGGGCCCCGCCGTGCACCACGCGGTGACCGATGGCGCCGACGGCGTCGCCGCCGAGCGAGGGCCCGTGCTCGTCGAACGCGCGGATCATGGCCGCGAAGGCGGCGTCATGATCGGGCAGCGGCTCCTCGATGGCCCATTCGTCGTCGCCGACCTCGTGGGTGACGACTCCTTCGGACTGGCCGATCCGCTCGATGAGGCCCTTGGCGAGCACCTCTTCGGTGGCGGTGTCGATGAACTGGTACTTCAGCGACGACGAGCCGCTGTTGATGACGAGGACGCCGCTCACTCGGTGCTCCGCCCTTCCTGCTGGCCGGCCTGGATGGCCGTGATCGCCACCGTGTTGACGATGTCCTGCACGAGGGCGCCGCGCGAGAGGTCGTTGACCGGCTTGTTGAGGCCTTGCAGCACCGGGCCGATGGCGACGGCCCCGGCGCTGCGCTGCACCGCCTTGTAAGTGTTGTTGCCCGTGTTGAGGTCGGGGAAGACGAACACGGTGGCGCGGCCGGCGACCTCCGATTCGGGCAGCTTCGCGGCGGCGACGGCCGCGTCGGCGGCCGCATCGTATTGGATCGGCCCTTCGACGAGCAGGTCGGGGCGGCGTTCGCGCACCAGCGCGGTCGCGGCGCGCACCTTCTCGACGTCGGCGCCCTCGCCCGATTGCCCGGTCGAGTACGAGAGCATCGCGACGCGCGGGTCGATGCCGAACGCGGCCGCCGTAGTGGCCGATGAGATCGCGATGTCGGCGAGCTGCTCGCTGGTGGGGTCGGGGATGACGGCGCAGTCGCCGTAGACGAGGACCCGGTCGGCGAGGGCCATCAGGAACACGCTCGAGACCACCGAGACGCCCGGCTTGGTGCGGATGATCTCGAATGACGGGCGGATCGTGTGCGCCGTCGTGTGCGCGGCGCCCGAGACCATGCCGTCGGCGAGGCCGAGGTGCACCATGAGGGTGCCGAAGTAGGACACGTCGGTGACGACGTTGCGGGCGATGTCGATGGTGACGCCCTTGTGACCGCGAAGCCGTGTGTACTCCTCGGCGAAGCGCTCGCGCAGCTCCGGGTCGAACGGGCTGATGATCGTCGCGTCGGTGAGATCGGCGCCGAGCGAGAGCGCCCGGGCGCGGATCTCGGCCTCGTCGCCGAGGATCGTGAGCTTCGCGACGTCGCGGCGCAGCAGACGGTCGGCGGCGAGCAGGATGCGGTCGTCGTCGCCCTCGGGCAGCACGATGCGCGATCCGGCGGCGCGCGCCTCCTCGAGCAGCTTGTGCTCGAACATCAGCGGCGTCGTGATGGTGGCGTGCGGCACCTCGAGGAGGTCGACGAGCGCCTTGCGGTCGACCGACCGCTCGAACAGGGCGAGCGCCTGCTCGAACTTCGCCGGCGACTCGGCGGCGAGCCGGCCCCGCGACTGCGTGACGCGCAGCGTCGTCTCGTAGGTGTCGAGGTTCGTGGCGACGATCGGGAGGTTCACCTCGACGCCCTCGATGAGGCGTTCGATGGAGGCGGGCGGCTCGAATCCGCCGTTCAACAGGATGCCCGCGAGCGAGGGGAACGTGCCCGACGCCTGGGCGAGGAGAGCGGCGACGAGCACCTCGACACGGTCGCCGGGGACCACGACGACGGATCCCTCGGTGAGGCGGGGCAGCACGTTGACCATCGACATCGCGGCGATGACGACACCGAACACCGAGCGCTGCAGCATCGCCGCGTCGCCCTTGATGAGCGTGCCGCCTGTCGCGTCCATGAGGTTCTGCATCGTGGGGGCGACGAGCATCGGGTCTTCGGGGATCGCCCAGACGGGCACGTTCTCGTCGTGCAGCGCGAGTCCGACGGTGAAGCGCACCGCCTGCACGATGGCCGGTTCGACGCGGTTGGCGACGACGGCGAGCAAGGACGCGTGCTCGTCGTGCAGCTCGCCGACGGCGACCTCGGCGACCTGGGCGAGCTCGTCGGCGGTGCGAGAGCGCGGCGATCCGAGCTCGCCGCCCTGCCCGGAGGCGCGGCCGCCGAGCACGAGCACGACGGGGGCGCCGAGGTTCGCGGCGACGCGGGCGTTGAACGACAGCTCGGTCGGGGTGCCGACGTCGGTGTAGTCGGAGCCGAGGATGACGACCGCGCTGCAGCGCGCCTCGACCGCCTTGTAGCGCTCGACGATGCGGGAGAGCGCCGCGTCGGGGTCGGCGTGCACCTCGTCGTAGCCGACGCCGATGCAGTCCTCGTAGCTGAGCTCGACGCCGTCGTGATCGAGCAGCATCTCGAGCACGTAGTCGCGCTCGCTGGTCGACCGGGCGACCGGTCTGAAGACGCCGACGCGGTCGATCTCGTGGGTCAGGGTGTCGAGCACCCCGAGAGCGACGGTGGACTTGCCGGTGTCACCCTCGACGGACGTGATGTAGACGTTGCGCGTCTCAATGGCCACGAGGAAATCCTACCTATTTCTACACCCCGTCGAAGTCCGATATTGCGGGCACAGACGCACGTTCCGGCGGGCGCACGAGCCCGGAACGTGCGTTCTCGCGCACACCTAGAGGTTGTCGGCGCCGGTGTCGGTGCCGGCCTGGGACAGGGTGCGCTCCCCCGCCTCGTCGTCGGGCCACACCCAGTCGGCGACGACCGGGATGTCCTCGCCGAACTCCCGCGTGTACTGGCGGGCGTCGATGCGGGCGTCCTGCATCTCCTGCCGCAGCAGCCCCGCCCGCTCGGCGAGCCCCGGCGTGCGGTCGATGACGTCGATCACCAGGTGGTAGCGGTCGAGGTCGTTCAGCATCACCATGTCGAACGGCGTCGTCGTGGTGCCCTCCTCCTTGTATCCGCGCACGTGGATGTTCGCGTGACCCGCCCGGCGGTAGGTGAGGCGGTGGATCAGCCACGGGTAGCCGTGATAGGCGAAGATCACCGGCTTCGTCGTGGTGAAGATCGCGTCGAACGCGTGGTCGTTCAGTCCGTGCGGATGCTCGCTCTCGGTCTGCAGCCGCATCAGGTCGACGACGTTCACGACCCGCACCTTGAGCTCGGGCAGACGCTCGCGGAGGATCTTCGCCGCCGCGAGCACTTCGAGCGTTGGGATATCCCCGGCGCAGGCGAGCACGACGTCGGGCTCCTCCCCCGGCACCTCGGTTCCCGCCCACTCGAAGATGCCGAGGCCCCGCGTGCAGTGGTCGATCGCCTGATCCATGGTGAGCCAGTTGGCTGTCGGCTGCTTGCCGGCGACGACGACATTGACGTAGTCGGTCGTGCGAAGGCAGTGGTCGTAGGTCGACAGCAGCGTGTTCGCGTCGAACGGCAGGTAGACCCGGACCACGTCGGCCTTCTTGTTGACGACGAAGTCGATGAAGCCGGGATCCTGATGCGAGAAGCCGTTGTGATCCTGACGCCAGACGTGCGAGCTGAGCAGGTAGTTGAGCGACGACACCGGGCGGCGCCACGGCAGGGTGCGCGCGACCTTCAGCCACTTGGCGTGCTGGTTGAGCATCGAGTCGACGATGTGGATGAACGCCTCGTAGCTCGTGAAGACGCCGTGCCGGCCGGTGAGGAGGTACCCCTCGAGCCAGCCCTGGCATTGGTGTTCGCTCAGCACCTCCATCACGCGGCCGGCGCGGGCGAGATGGTCGTCGTCGGGGACGGTGATCGCATCCCACTGGCGGTCGGTGACCTCGAAGACGGGCGAGAGCCGGTTCGAGTTCACCTCGTCGGGCCCGAACAGCCGGAAGTTGTCGGGGTTGCGACGCATGACCTCGGCCATCCACTCGCCGAGCACCTTCGTCGCCTCGGCGGTGCTGGCACCGGGTTCCGGCACGTCGACGGCGTAGTCGCGGAAGTCGGGCAGGCGCAGGTCGCGGCGCAGCAGGCCGCCGTTCGCGACCGGGTTGGCGCTCATCCGCCGGTCGCCCTCGGGCGCGAGAGCCGTCGCGAGCGGCACGAGCGCGCCCGCCTCGTCGAACAGCTCCTCGGGGCGGTACGAGCGCAGCCAGTCCTCCAGCAGTTCCGTGTGCTCGGGGGTGTCCCGCGCGTTCGCGAGCGGTACTTGGTGGGCCCGCCAGCTGCCTTCGGTCTTCTTCCCGTCGACCTCTTTCGGGCCGGTCCAGCCCTTCGGGGTGCGGAAGATGATCATCGGCCAGCGCGGACGCTCGTCGAGCGCACCGGCGGCCGCCTTCGACTTGATGTCGGCGATGCGGTCGAGGACCTGGTCGAGCACCGCGGCGAACCGGCGATGCACCGCGTCGTGCGGCTCGTCGGCCTCCGCCGCGAACAGGAACGGCTCGTGCCCGTACCCGCGCATCAGCTGCAGCAGCTCCTCCTCCGGGATGCGGGCGAGGATGGTCGGGTTCGCGATCTTGTATCCGTTCAGATGCAGGATCGGCAGCACGACCCCGTCCTGCGCCGGGTCGACGAACTTGTTGGAGTGCCAGCTCGTGGCGAGCGGCCCGCTCTCGGCCTCGCCGTCGCCGACGACGGCCGCGACGAGGAGATTCGGGTTGTCGAACGCGGCACCGTAGGCGTGCGAGAGGGCGTAGCCGAGCTCTCCGCCCTCGTGGATCGATCCGGGCGTCTCGGGTGCCGCGTGGCTCGGGATGCCTCCCGGGAACGAGAACTGGCGCATCAGCTTCTGCACGCCCTCCGCTGAGCGGTCGATGTCGCCGTAGATCTCGGAGTAGGTGCCGTCGAGATAAGCGCTTGCGACGACTCCGGGGCCGCCGTGACCCGGGCCTGCGATAAAGATGCTGTCGAGGTCGCGCTCGCGGATGGCGCGGTTGAGGTGGGCGTAGATGAAGTTGAGGCCCGGGGTCGTGCCCCAATGGCCGAGCAGACGGGGTTTGACGTGCTCCGGCTTCAGCGGCTCCCGCAACAGCGCGTTGCCGAGCAGATAGATCTGTCCGACGGAGAGGTAGTTCGCCGCGCGCCACCAGGCGTCGAGAGCGGCGACGGTCTCGTCGGAGACACCCTCGCCGCGAGCGGGGGCGTTGTCGGCGGTGCCGGATGTGGACGGGTGCTTCGAACCTCGAACCATGGCGCCAGTCTGGCACGCAGCCCGCTCGCCGCCCAGGGACGAATTTGCGAACAGTGAGGGGTGCGAGGATGACGGGATGAGCGCCGTCGAGATCGTCCAGTGGGGCATCCGGATCGCTCTCGCCGCTGCGTTCATCGGCATGGGCGTGAATCACTTCCGTCCCGGCCCGCGCCGGGTGATGGCGAAGATGATCCCGCCTGCGCTGCGCGGTTCCGCGCCCGAGACGGCGATGCGCCTGGTACTGTTCACCGGCGTCTGCGAGATCGCGGGCGGGATCGGCGTGCTTCTCCCGCCGGTGGCCCCGCTGGCGGCGACACTGCTCGTGGTCTTCCTCGTCGCGGTGTTCCCCGCGAACGCGTATGCGGCGACGCGACCCGAGACGTTCGGGCGCCTCGCGTTCCCGTTCTGGCCGCGCTACGCGGGTCAGCTGGTGCTCGTGCTCCTGCTCGCCGTCGCCGCGCTGGTGCCGGCGTCGGCCTTCGCGCCGGTCGCCTGAGCGCTCACCCGCCGAGGAGCCGCTCGATGATGAGCGAGAGGCAGGCGACGACGCCGAGCCCAGCCGCGAGTACGACGGCTGTCCGCAGCGGACCCCGGCCGCGCGCGAGGACGAGCGCGCCCGCGTAGACCACGACGGGCAGGGCGATGGCCGTGCCGAGCACCAGCCAGGCGAAGGAGTTGAGGGAGCCGCCGACGAGCGCCGCGTACTGCAGGAGCACGACGAGGTTGCCCACCGCCTCGACGAGATCCCAGGCGTAGAGGACGCCGGCGGCGAGAGCGATGCCGATGGTGAGCCGGCGGGCGCGGCGCGTCCGCTCGACGACCTTGCCGATGCGGGCCTCGCGGTCGGTCGCCTCGACGGCCGACTCGGCGCTTGCCGACGGCACCGCCCCGGCCTCGGCGCCCTTATCATCGTCGGCCTCCGACGACCCGGTCATAGGCCGATCACCGCCGGCCACGGCAGGAGGACGACCACGCCGACGAGCATCCACAGCACCCGGCTCTGCGCACTGCGGGCCAGCAGCATGCTGGCGACGAACCACAGCGGTGCCGCGAGAACCGCGAAGCCGAGCCCGACCAGGTACAGGCCTTCGGCGAGCGGGGCGCCGAGCGCGGTGCCGTTGTCGGCGACGACGAGCACCCATCCGATGGCGAGGGCGAGGTAGACCGCGGCGAAGACGCCGAGGACCACGCGGTGGACCACGCGTGCGGCACCGTCGGCCGCAGCGGCCGTCCGCGTGTCGGCATCGTCGCCGGTCGTCTCGGTGCGCTCATCCACTCCTCCCATTGTCCATGGTGGAGCGGCGGCGGCCTCGTCACCGGAATGTCATCCGGGGTTCGCGCGGAGGCCGTCCGACGCTGACAAGCTGGTGCGGTGAGGTGCGTGCGTCGACCGGATCCGCACCGCTGATGCAGGGTCCCGGGCGTTTCGTCGCGATCGGCGACTCCTTCACCGAGGGCGTCGGCGACCTGAACCCGACCCTGCCGAACGGGGTGCGCGGCTGGGCCGACCGTGTCGCCGACCGACTGGCGCGACACCAGCCCGGATGGCAGTACGCCAATCTGGCGGTGCGCAGCAAGCGACTGCGCCAGATCGACGCCGATCAGGTCCCCGCTGCGATCGCGCTGCGCCCGACCCTCATCACCGTCTACGCGGGCGGCAACGATCTTCTCGACGTCGGCACCGACGTCGCCGCCCTGATGGTCGAATACGAGGCGATGGTGCGGGACCTCGCGGCGACCGGCGCGACCCTGGTGCTCTTCACCGGATACGACATCGTCGCGCATCCGGCGTTGAAGGTGTTCCTGCGCCGCAACCGGCTCTACAACGACGAGGTGCGGAGGATCGCCCGCGAGGTCGGTGCGGTGCTCATCGACTACTGGAGGTTCGAGGAGTACGCCAATCCGCGGATGTGGGCGCCCGACCGGCTGCACATGTCGAAACGCGGGCACAAGCGGCTGGCGGCGCGGGTGCTCGACGCCCTCGACGTGCCGCACACGATCAGCGCAGGCCCGTGGGACCCGCCCGCGCCGCGCAGTGCGCGCGAGTGGCTGCGCGACCAGCACCGGTGGACGGTGGACTGGCTGCTGCCGCTGGTCGGCCGCAAACTCCGCAGGGTGACTCTGGGCGACACCCTGTCGCCGCGCTGGCCGCACCTGGTGACGGTTCCGCCGAAGGGCGGCACCCGCCGGTTAACGTGACTCGCCCACTTCACCCCGTGTCCGGAGCCCCGGACGGGGTGAAGTGGGCGAGTGGGATCAGATCAGCGCGCGGCCGACCCGTCGGTGTAGTCCGCGTCCTGCTGCTTCCAAGCGAAGAGGGCACGCAGCTCGCGACCGGTGGCCTCGATGGGGTGCGCCTCGCCCTTGGCACGGAGCTCCTTGAACTCGGGGGCGCCCGCGTCCTGGTCGGCGATGAAGCGCTTGGCGAAGGTGCCGTCCTGGATGTCGGAGAGCACGGCCTTCATGTTCTCCTTCACGCTCGGGTCGATGACGCGCGGGCCGGAGACGTAGTCGCCGTACTCGGCCGTGTCGGAGACGCTCCAGCGCTGCTTCGCGATGCCGCCCTCCCACATGAGGTCGACGATGAGCTTGAGCTCGTGCAGCACCTCGAAGTAGGCGACCTGCGGCTGGTAGCCCGCCTCGGTGAGGGTCTCGAAGCCGTACTGGACGAGCTGCGAGACGCCGCCGCAGAGCACGGCCTGCTCGCCGAACAGGTCGGTCTCCGTCTCCTCGGTGAAGGTGGTGACGATGCCGCCCGCGCGGAGGCCGCCGATGCCCTTCGCGTACGACCAGGCGAGGTCCCACGCGTTTCCGGTCGCGTCCTTCTCGACGGCGACGATGACGGGCACGCCGCGTCCCGCCTCGTACTCGCGGCGAACGGTGTGGCCGGGGCCCTTGGGGGCGACCATGAAGACGTCGACGCCCTCGGGGGCCTCGATGTAGCCGAAGCGGATGTTGAATCCGTGGCCGAAGACGAGCGCGTTGCCCTCTTCGAGGTTGTCCTTGATGTCCTCGGCGTAGAGACCGCGCTGGTGCTGGTCGGGCGCGAGGATCACGATGACGTCGGCCCACCGGGCGGCGTCGCCGGGGGTGTGCACGCGGAAGCCCGCGTCCTCCGCCTTCTGGCGGCTCTTCGAGCCCTCCTTGAGGCCGACGACGACCTCGACGCCCGAGTCGCGGAGGTTCAGCGCGTGGGCGTGGCCCTGCGAGCCGTACCCGATGACGGCGACCTTCTTGCCCTGGATGATGGCGAGGTCGGCGTCCTTGTCGTAGCGGATGTCCGTCATGCGAAGTGCTTCTTTCTTCTTATCGGGGTTCGTGGGTCAGTTCTTGGCGACGCGTTCGGTGATGCTCTTCGAGCCTCGACCGATCGCGAGCAGGCCGGATTGGGCGATCTCTCGGATGCCGAAGGGCTCGAGCACCTTGAGCAGCGCCTGCGTCTTGGCGGTGTCGCCGGTCACCTCGATGACCAGGGCGTCGGTGGCGACGTCGACGACCTTGGCGCGGAAGAGATTCACGGCTTCGAGGATCTGCGAGCGGCTCGCCCCGTCGGCCTTCACCTTGATCAGCAGATGCTCGCGCTGCACCGACTGCACGGGGTCGAGTTCGACGATCTTGATGACGTTGATCAGCTTGTTGAGCTGCTTCGTCACCTGCTCGAGCGGCAGATCCTCGACGTCGACGACGACCGTGATGCGCGACAGGCCGGGGATCTCGGAGTGGCCGACCGCGAGCGACTCGATGTTGAAGCCGCGGCGGGCGAAGAGGCCGGCGACTCGGGTCAGCAGACCCGGCTTGTCTTCGACAAGGAGCGAGAGGACGTGGCTCATCGCGCACCTCCCTTCGCGGAGCGGCTATCGGAGCGTCCCTCGGCAGCCGATTCGATCTCGACCTCGGCGGTCGCTTCGCTCACCTCGGTGTCGGCGCTGCGGCCGGTCTCGGCAGCGTCGTCGTCCCAGGTCGGAGAGTGCTCGCGGGCGTACTGCACGTAGCTGTTCGACACCCCCTGCGGCACCATCGGCCACACCATCGCGTCGGCCGAGACGACGAAGTCGATCACGACGGGGCGGTCGTTCGTTTCGAGCGCCTGCCTGATCGCGTCGTCGACCTCGGACTCCTCGGTCACCCGGATGCCGAGCGCGCCGTAGGCGTCGGCGAGCTTCACGAAGTCGGGGACACGGATCGACCCGTGCCCGGTGTTGAGGTTGGTGTTCGAGTAGCGGCCGTCGTAGAACAGCGTCTGCCACTGGCGCACCATGCCGAGCGAGCTGTTGTTGATGATCGCGACCTTGATCGGGATGTTGTTGATGACGCAGGTGGCGAGCTCCTGGTTGGTCATCTGGAAGCAGCCGTCGCCGTCGATCGCCCACACGGTCCGGTCGGGCTGGGCGACCTTCGCGCCCATGGCGGCGGGCACCGAGTAGCCCATGGTGCCGGCGCCGCCGGAGTTGAGCCACGAGTTGGGACGTTCGTACTTGATGAACTGGGCGGCCCACATCTGGTGCTGGCCGACACCCGCGGCGTACACGCCCTCGGGTCCGGTGAGCTCGCCGATGCGCTGGATCACGTACTGCGGCGACAGCAGACCATCGGTCGTCGGGGTGTAGCCGAGCGGGAACTCCTCGCGGAGCTCGTTCAGTCGGTTCCACCACGCGGCGTAGGGAGCGTCGGCGGCGGCCGGCCGCGCGTCGCGGAAGGCGGCGAGCAGGTCGACGAGGACGTCCTTCAGGTCGCCGACGATGGGCACGTCGGCGATGCGGATCTTCGAGATCTCGGCCGGGTCGATGTCGACGTGCACGACCTTCGCGTCGGGTGCGAAGAGCGCCGCCTTGCCGGTGACCCGGTCGTCGAATCGGGCGCCGAGCGAGACGATCAGGTCGCTCTCCTGCAGCGCGAGCACCGCCGGGACGGTGCCGTGCATGCCGGGCATGCCGAGGTTCAGCGGGTTCGAGTCGGGGAACGCACCGCGCGCCATCAGGGTCGTCACGACCGGGGCGCCGACCGCGTCGGCGAGGGCGAGCAGTTCGGCGGCCGCGCGGGAGCGCACGACTCCGCCGCCGACGTAGAGCACAGGGCGCTTCGCGTCGACGAGCATCTGGGCGGCGGCGAGGATCTGCTTGCCGTGCGCCTTGGTGACGGGCCGGTAGCCGGGCAGGTCGACCTTGGGCGGCCAGATGAACGGCGCCGTGTTCTGCTGGGCGTCCTTCGTGATGTCGACGAGCACCGGGCCGGGGCGGCCGGTGGAGGCGATGTGGTACGCCGCCGCGATGGCTCCGGGGATCTCATCCGGCGTCTTCACGAGAATGCTGTGCTTCGTGATCGGCATCGTGATGCCCACGATGTCGGCTTCCTGGAACGCGTCGGTGCCCATGAGGGTCGAGAACACCTGTCCGGTGATCGCGAGCATCGGCACCGAGTCCATGTAGGCGTCGGCGATGGCGGTGACGAGGTTCGTGGCTCCCGGCCCGGAGGTCGCGATGGCGACGCCGACCTTGCCCGACGACGAGGCGTAGCCTTCGGCGGCGTGACCGGCGCCCTGCTCGTGACGCACGAGGATGTGCCGGATCTTCGTGGTGTCCATCAGCGGGTCGTAGACCGGCAGGATCGCGCCGCCCGGAAGTCCGAAGACATCGGTGACCCCCAAGAGCTCGAGGGTGCGGACGACTGCCTCCGCTCCCGTCAGCTGCTCTGGTGCCTGTGCGCGGGGCGCGCCGGGCGTGGGTGTCGGAGTCGCGGACATGCTGATCCTTCGGCGATCGGAGAGGTGTGAGGAGCGGGCGGAGCTACCCCGGCTGGGTCATCCGAGCTGCGTCAGCCGGTGATGGCGCCGACAGCCGCGGAATGCACGAGCTTGGAGTACTTCGCGAGGACGCCACGGGTATAGCGCGGAGGAAGGGGGGCCCAACCAGCGGACCTGGCTTCCAGCTCTGCGGCGTCGACCAGTAGGTCGATCGAGCGAGCGGCGATATCGACCCGAATCAGATCACCATCGCGCACGAAGGCGATCGGACCTGCGTCGACCGCTTCGGGAGCTATGTGGCCGATGCACAGGCCGGTTGTGCCGCCTGAGAATCTGCCGTCCGTCAACAGTAGTACATCTTTTCCGAGGCCCGCACCCTTGATGGCGGCGGTGATGGCGAGCATCTCGCGCATGCCGGGACCGCCCTTGGGGCCCTCGTAGCGGATGACGACGACGTCGCCGTGCTTGATCTCGCCGTTGGTCAGAGCGTCCATCGCGCCGCGCTCACGCTCGAAGACGCGGGCGGGGCCCTCGAAGACGGCGGCGTCGAATCCGGCCGTCTTGACGACCGCACCCTCGGGGGCGAGCGAGCCCTTGAGGATGGTGAGGCCGCCGGACTCGTGGATGGGGTTGTCGAGGGTACGCAGCACCTCGCCGTCGAGCGGGTCGATGTCCATCTCGGCGAGGTTCTCGGCGACGGTCTTGCCGGTGACCGTGAGCGCGTCGCCGTGGATCAGGCCGGCCTCGAGCAGCGCCTTCATGAGGGTCGGGATGCCGCCGTGACGGTCGACGTCGTTCATCACGTACTTGCCGAACGGCTTGAGGTCGCCGATATGCGGCACCTTCGAGCCGATGCGGTTGAAGTCGTCGAGGGTGAGCTCGACCTCGGCCTCGTGCGCGATGGCGAGCAGGTGGAGCACGATGTTGGTCGAGCCGCCGAGCGCCATGCCCACCGCGATGGCGTTCTCGAACGCCTTCTTGGTCAGGATGTCGCGCGCGGTGATGCCGAGGCGGAGCAGGTTGACGACGGCCTCGCCCGCGCGGTGCGAGTAGTAGTCGCGGCGGCGGTCGGCCGAGGGCGGCGACGCCGAGCCGGGGAGGCTGAGGCCGAGCGCCTCGGCGACGCTCGCCATGGTGTTGGCGGTGTACATGCCGCCGCAGGCCCCCTCGCCGGGGGCGAAGGCGCACTCGATGCGCTTGGCGTCGGCCTCGGTCATCTTGCCGGCCTTCACAGCACCGACCGCCTCGAAGGAGTCGATGATCGTGATGTCCTTCTCGGTGCCGTCGCTGAGCTTGACCCAGCCGGGCGCGATGGAGCCGGCGTAGACGAAGACGCTCGAGAGGTTGAGTCGCGCGGCCGCCATCAGCATGCCGGGGATCGACTTGTCGCAGCCGGCGAGCAGCACCGATCCGTCGAGGCGCTCGGCCTGCATGACCACCTCGACGCTGTCGGCGATGACCTCGCGCGAGACGAGGGAGAAGTGCATGCCCTCGTGGCCCATCGAGATGCCGTCGGAGACCGAAACGGTGCCGAACTGCAGCGGGTAGCCGCCACCCGAGTGCACGCCCTCCTTCGCCGCCTGCGCGAGGCGGTCGAGCGAGAGGTTGCAGGGGGTGATCTCGTTCCACGAGCTGGCGATGCCGATCTGCGGCTTGTCCCAGTCGGCGTCGCCCATGCCGACGGCACGGAGCATCCCTCGCGAGGTCGTGGCCTCGATCCCGTCGGTGACGGTGCGACTGCGGGGCTTGCTGTCGGGCGCGCCCGCTCCCCCATTGGTTTCAAGCATGTAACAGAGGATATCGGCACGCCGCACCCGGTCGGCGCCGCTCCAGCATCCGCCCCTCCCTCGCCGCTTCGCCCGCTGTCCACTGACCAGATCAAGGAAAAAGCGGGGTCGAGTCACACGTTCATGCCGATCCGAGCCCGTTCGGGCCACGATTTCCTTGATTTGGTCAGTGGAGGTCAGGACCCGCGCCGGTGAGTGAGGTCAGCGGGGGTCGCGGTAGCGCCACATCGTCAGGCTGCCGAAGACCAGCACGAGGCCCGCCGCCCAGACGAACGTGAGGGGCAGGCTGCCCGAGACGGGGAGGCCGCCCATCAGCTCGCGCACCGAGGTGACGAGGTGCGAGACGGGGTTGACCTCGACGAACGCCTGCAACCAGTTCGGCATCGTCGACGGGTCGACGAAGATGTTGCTGCCGAAGGTCAGCGGGGTGATGAGGATCATGCTGGCTCCCATGACCGCCGCCGAGGTGCGCAGCACGAGGCTGAGGAACGTCCACACCCAGCCGAGGCTGAAGGCGAAGACGAGGATCACCAGCACGCCGAGCGCGACGCCGACGGCACCGCCCTCGGGACGCCAGCCGAGGATCAGGCCGAGCGCGATGGTGACCACCGACGAGATGGTGAAGCGCACGGCGTCACCGAGCAGCATGCCGACGAGGGCCGACGGCCTCCAGATGGGCAGCGACCGGAACCGGTCGAAGACGCCCTTCTCGACGTCGGTGCGGAGGGTGGTGCCGGTGTACATCGTGATCATGATCACGCCCTGCACCATGATGCCGGGCAGCAGGAACTGGATGTAGTTCTCGGTGCTGCCGGCGAGTGCGCCTCCGAAGAGGAAGGTGAACAGCAGGGTGAACATGATCGGGAAGACGGTCACGTCGAACAGCTGCTCCGGCACGTGCTTGATCTTGAGCAGCGCACGCCAGCCGAAGGTCAGCGATGTCGACAGCGGGCCGGGCGGTTCGGGGCGCTCGGTGTCGGCGAGCACGCTCGCGATCGACCGTGCCTCGACCGCGTCTCCCGGTCGGGTTGCTTCGACGGTCATGCCGCCGCCTCCTTCTCATCCGTTGTCGCGTCGGTCGGGTGCTCGTCGGCGCCGTGCCCCGTGAGGGCGAGGAAGACCTCGTCGAGCGTCGGCTGCCCGAGCGAGAACTGGGCCAGCCGGATCCCGGCGCCCTCGAGTGCGGCCAGCGAGCGGGTCACCAGCGCCGATCCCTCCACCGCGGCGGTCAGAGCCGCGGGGTCGGCGTCCTCCCGCACCTCGACCCCGAGTTGCTCCTCGAGCACTCGACGCGCCTCCGGTCGATCGGCGGGGCTCATCACGACGACGTGCAGCGACCCCGACCCGACTGAGGCCTTCAGCTGCGTCGACGAGCCCTCGGCGATCACTTTGCCTCGATCGATGACCGAGATGCGGTCGGCGAGCTGGTCGGCCTCGTCGAGGTACTGCGTGGTGAGCAGCACCGTGGTGCCCCCGCTCACCATGGCACGGACGATCTCCCACACCTCGTTGCGACTGCGCGGGTCCAGCCCGGTCGTCGGCTCGTCTAGGAACAGCAGCTCGGGGGTGACGACGATGCTCGCGGCGATGTCAATGCGCCTGCGCATCCCGCCGGAGTACTTCTTGACCGGACGGTCGGCGGCGTCAGCGAGACCGAAGGCATCGAGCAGATCGTCGGCCCGCCTCTTCGCCGTGACGCCGCTGTAGCCGAAGAGCCGCGCGAGCAGCCGGAGGTTCTCGCGCCCCGTCAGGTCTTCGTCGACGGAGGCGAACTGTCCGGTGAGGCTCACCTTGCGGCGCACCTCGCGGGCCTCGGTCACGACGTCGTGGCCGAGCACGCGGGCGGCTCCCTCGTCGGGCGCGATGAGGGTCGCGAGCATCCGGATCGTGGTCGTCTTGCCCGCACCGTTGGGCCCGAGGAAGCCGTGCACGCCGCCGCGCGGGATCGCGAGGTCGACGCCGTCGACCGCCCGGGTCTTGCCGTAGGTCTTGACGAGGTCGTGGGTCTCGATGGCGAGGTCGGTGGGCATGCGTCTCCCGAGCTGAAAGGCGAAGAGGTCGTCGATGCGAAACGATGAAGTGGACGGTGTTCACATCGAGTCCTTCGACCGTACTGGAGGCATCCCGCGCTGACAAGAGCGGACCGGCGCGTCGCGCGCGCTGCGGCACATCGCATCCGCCAGCCCTTCCCCCGCCGTCAACTCACCGAATCAAGGAGAAAGCAAGGTCGAGTCACACGTTCATGCGGATCCGAGCCCGCTGAGACCGAGAATTCCTTGATTTGGTCAGCGGCGACCGGCACACGAGCCCGGCGGGCAGGTCAGGGGCCGAGGAGGACGGCGAGGACCGCGAGCGCGCTGCCCGCGATGAACGTCGCGGTTCCGACCTGCATCGTGACGGTCTTGTTGCGGTTCGCGACCGGCACGCTCGTTTCGAGGATGGGGCACCCCGACCAGCCGATCAGCGCCACGCTCGCCGAGACCGCCCCGGCTCCGATCCACCACAGCACCCGCAGCCCGGCCGACAGGACCGCGGGACGCCACCCGGACGACAGCAGCAGACCGCAGAAGACGGCGACGCTCCCGATCGCCGCCGCGAACCAGACGGTTCCCGTCGACATGATGCGCTGGACGTTGCTCTCTGCGCCCATGAGATCGCTCGACATGATCCGCACCCTTCCTCGACAGGCGCGACGCTACTCCGCGCATCCTGAGTGGGGCACTCAGGATGCCGCTCGGCGAAGCGGAGGTGCCGCCGCGGTTCCCCGCGACGGCACCTCCACGTTCCGCGATCGGATCAGTCGAGAGCCGGGAACACCGCGGTGGGGCGGCGGTTCTGCGACTGCTGTTCGTAGGCGTACGCGTACGAGATCAGCTTCGCCTCCGAGTAGGGCTCCGCCAGGAACTCGAGCCCCATCGGGGTGCCGTCGTGCGACGTCGCGTCCAACGCGGAGTCCGCGAAGCCCATCGGCACCGAGATGGCCGGGTAGCCGCTGTAGGCGCTGATCCGGTTGTTGCTGCCCGGGCTCTCGACCACACCACCGGTGCTCGGATAGATGAGCGCGTCGAGCTGGTACTGCGCCATCAGCTGGTCGACGCGGGCGCGCATCGCCTGCTGCGCGCGCAGGAACGTCGGATACGCCGCATCCCGCTCGGCCTCGGTGGTGGTCGCCCACCCGCGGATGGTGCTCGACGGCCAGCTCGACATGTCGTCGTTCGGCGAGACCCGCTCCGACTCGGCCACCTTCTCGGCGAGGTCGAGGAAGGTGTATCCGTCCTCGTAGTAGGTGTCGAGGTACTCGTCCATGTCGTGCGTGAAGCTGCGGCTGCTCGGCAGGCTGCCGAGCGCGTAGCCCGCGACGTTGCCGAACGCTCCCACATCGACGACGGTGGCGCCCGCGGCACGGAGGTCTGCCTTGGCGTCGTCGACGAGGCGGAAGCCCACCGCGTCGGCCGTTCCCGAGACCAAGCCCGTGATGTAGCCGATGCGCTTGCCCTTGAGTGCGGCGGCGTCGAGCCCCTGCACGTAGGAGACGGGCTTCGCCGCGTCGGCGCCGGCCGTCACCGCGTCGAGCGGGTCGCTGCCGGCGAGCGCGTCGAGCGCCAACGCGGCGTCCGAGACCGTTCGCGCGAGCGGTCCGACCGTGTCGCGGTAAAGATCGAGCGGGATGACGCCCTCACGGCTGACGAGACCGATCGTCGGACGGATGCCGACCACCGAGTTGAACGACGCGGGAACTCGCACCGAGCCGCCCGTGTCGGTGCCGAGCGAGAAGGGGGCGAAGTTCGCCGACACCGAGGCGCCGCTTCCGCCGCTCGAGCCGCCGGAGTTCTTGTCGAGGCGGTACGCGTTCATCGTCGTCCCGAACTTGCTGATCGACGAGACGGTCGATTGAGCGAACTCGGACAGGTTCGCCTTGGCGATCAGCACCGCGCCGGCCGCGCGCAGGCGCTCGACCGTCTCGGCGTCGGTGTCGGTCACGTTGTCCGACAGGCACGCGCATCCCGCGGTCGTCGCCATGCCGACCGTGTTGATGTTGTCCTTCACGATGAAGGGGACACCGTGCAGGATCGAGCGCGGCCCGGTCGTCGCCCGTTCGGCGTCGAGGGCCGCGGCCTGGGCCATGGCGTCGGGGTTCGAGGCGATGATCGACTCGAACATCTGCGCCGCCGCCGCGGTGGTGCGCGTGTCGATTCCCGCAGTCCTGTCGTAGGCGCCGATGCGCTGCAGATACTGCGCCGTCAGCTCCGCAGAGGTCAACGACCCCGCCGTCATGGCCTTCTGGATGTCGACGATGCTCGTCTCGAGCAGCTCGAAGTCGCCGTCGTCGTACAGGTACTGCTTCGACAGCAGTGACACGTCGACGATGCTGATCGTGCCGTCGCCGTCGAGGTCGGCGGCGGCCACCTGCGGCCACACCGGGTCGGCGCTCGTCGCTCCGATGTTGACGAGGAGCAGCGACAGGTCGTCGGTGTCGATCTTGAGGTCGCCCGTCAGTTCACCCTTCAGATAGTCGGGTGCGGGATACGAGACCGACTCGTCGGCAGCGTAGGCAGGAGGCGCGACGGCGACCAACCCTCCCGCGACGATGATGCCGGCCGTGATGCCGGAGACCGTTCGTCTCATCGACCGATCACTTCCTCTTCTGGCGCCCGCGGCGCCGTTGTCACGACTGATGGTGGAGGGCCGAGCGTTCATCGCTTGCCTCCTCGTGCGGTGGCCACGCGACGGGCGATCAGCAGGGCGGCACCGGCGAGGAGCGCGACGCCGATCACGCCGCTCCACAGCCAGACGAGCGACTGCTGTTGCGCGGCGGGCTCGGCGGCGTCCTCCACGAGTGCCTTGGTGTCGAGCTGCTCGCCGTCGGCCTCCGATGTCGTGGCCGCTGCCGCTGTCGGCTCGACCGGATCGGTCTCCTCGATCAGCACCGGGACGGTCGCGACCGCACCGGACGCTCCGGAGACGACGATCTCCTGCTCACCGGTCGGCGCGTCGACCGGGATGACGAGGTCGGTCGTGCCCAGACCCGCCGAGTTCGTCGAGATCGCACCGAGGGGTGTCGCCCCCTCGACGAGAGCGACCTGGAACGTCTCCCCCGCAGGGAGTCCCGCGACGCTCATCTGCGCCGTGCCTCCGCGCACGAAGCTGTTGCCCGAGAGACCCACCTCCGGTGTCGTCACCGTGTCGGCGACGATCGGTGCGGGGGCGTCCGGCGCCGGACGGGCCGGGGCGGCCTGAGTCCCGTTGCCGACGACCTGCTCGGGCGTCACGACCTCGGGTGCCGTCACGGCGTCCGCGCGGACGGCGACGGGAGCCTGCCTGCCCTCGAACGGGACGGTGTAGAGCTGGTAGTTGCCGACGCCGGTCCAGTAGTACCCCGCGACGGTGAACTTGCCCGCCGGCACCGAGGCGAGCCCGGTGTCCATCCATTTGTAGACGGCCTTGCCCGGCTCGATCTTTGTCCACTTCTGCTCGCCGTACGGCGTGGTGACGCGGATGTCGACGGCGTGGGTGTCGTTGTTGCGCACGTACACGGCCATCGACACGGTCCCAGCGGGGGTCACGTCGAGCTTGTGGCTGGTCGCGAGCTTCACGACCGTGCCCGGCTCGGCGACCGGCGGCTGGACTGGCGCCGTCACCTGCACTCCGAGCGCGGTGCCCGGCTGCTTCGACTGCACGGCCGACGCACTGTCGACCAGCGTGACGGACCGGACGGTGAGCGCGGCGTCTCCGGCCGCGAGCGAGGTGAACCCGACGCTGCCGAGGTCGACCTGACCGGCCTGCCCGTCGGAGGTGCCGAGCCGCGTCACCGAGAAGGTGACGACTGCGGCGCCGCCGGTCTCGTCGACGGTGGCGCTGTAGAGCCCGTCGAATTCGCTCGCCACCGAGTTCGGGTCGAACGCGACCTTGGTGGGGTCGAAGCCGATCTCGACCGACGCGGCGTAGAGGTCGTCGCTGGCGTCGGCGCGCAGCGTGACACCGACGTTCTCGCCGATCCCGAGCTTCGTGGCGCTCGGAGTCGCGACGACACCCGTGCCTTCATTGAGTGACGCGGCGCTCACGGTGAGCACCGAGGCGGGGGCGGCGACGAGGGCGCAGCCGGCGGCGACGCCGATCACCCACTTCCGCCGTGATGTGAGACCTCGCGTCATGCGTCGAGGGCCGTTCTCTGAGCGATGTCGTGCGGGCGTGCAGGCATGGCGAAGAGCCACCTCCAGGAGGGTCGGTGGTGCAGGAGAAAGGGGGAGATCACAGTGAACTGCACGCGTGTTTCGCCGCGGGGGCGCCACTGTTACGCCGGAGTTTCAGCTACTCGAAGGAATTCCCGAAGGTTTTCCCAATCGGGATGTGCGTATGTGCCGGAATTCCTCGAGGCGGGCGGAACCACCGGCTCTCGAGCGGTCAGTTCGAGCGGTCGGTGTCCGTCGCGCTCGCCCGCAGGTCGGCGAGGAGGCTGAGGACGTGGGCGACGTCCTCGGGTCCGTCGACGCGGTGGTCGGCGACCGTCGTGCCGCTGCCGATCTTGAGTGCCAGGTCGCCGTCGCCGAGCGCCTCGAACGCGTCCTCGTCGGTGACGTCGTCGCCCGCGTAGAAGACGGCGCTCGCACCGGTGTAGCGGCGCAGGTGCTCCACCGCCTCGCCCTTCGTCGTCGATCGGACGGAGAACTCGAGGACGTCCTTGCCGCGCCGCACCGTCAGATCGTCGACCTCGGCGTGAGCCTCGGAGAGGGCGACGAGATGCGCGATCCGGCTGTTGCGCTCGGTGGCGAGGCGGGTGTGCAGCGCGAATCCCGCCGGCTTCGTCTCGATCCACACGTCGTCGACGTTGTCGGCGACCTGGTCGAGCACGTCGCCGAGGAGACCGAGCCGGGCCTGCTCCTCCTCGCCGAGGGTGAACACTTCGTCGGGCGAGTCGAGACGCACCTCGATGCCGTGCGAGCCGACGAGGATCGTGTCGTCCCCCGCCCCGGAGACCTCCTCCAACGAGTCGAGCGCGCGACCCGATACGAACGCCACACGGGTTCCGGGAAGGGTGAGGATCCGGTCGACGGCCGCCCGCGCCTCGGGCAGCGCGCGAGCCTTCGCCGGGTCGTCGACCGTCGGAGCGAGGGTGCCGTCGAAGTCGAGGGCGACGAGCAGGCGCGGGGTGGCGGCGAGCCGACGCAGCGCATCGCGGAGGTCGCGCGGCACCGCGGACCCGGTCCCGCCCGAGTGGACGCCGACGGAGTCGTTCATGCGTCCCCCGGATCGGCGACGTCGGGGGCGCCCGCCGGGCTCGCCTTGCGGAGCACGTCGAGGAAGCTCGCCGACCAGAACTCGACGTCATGCTCGCGCACCCGCTTGCGCAGCGACCGCATCCGCGTCTGCCGTTCCTTCTTCGTCATCGACACCGCGGTCATCATCGCGTCCTTCAGGCCCTCGATGTCGTGCGGGTTGATCAGGAGCGCGCTCTTCAGCTCGTCGGCGGCGCCGGCGAACTCGCTGAGTACGAGCACCCCGCCCTCGTCGATGCGGCTCGCGACGTACTCCTTGGCGACGAGGTTCATTCCGTCGCGCAGAGCGGTGACGAGCATCACATCGGCGGCGAGGAACAGAGCCACCATCTCGTCGCGCGGGTAGCTCTGGTGCAGGTAGTTGATGGCTTGATGGCCGATGTGCCCGTAGTCGCCGTTGATGCGCCCGACCGTCAGCTCGATCTCGTCGCGGAGGGTCTTGTAGGTCTCGACGCGTTCCCGGCTGGGGCTCGCCACCTGCACGAGCATCGAGCTCTCGACATCGAGCCGCCCGTCGGCGAGCAGCTCGCCGAAGGCCTTCATGCGATGCCCGATGCCCTTGGTGTAGTCGAGCCGGTCGACGCCGAGCATGATGATCGCCGGGTCGCCGAGTTCGCGCCGGATCTCCGCCGCCCGCGCCTGAACCTCGGCGGTCCGCGCGAGCTCCTCGTACCCGGCGACGTCGATCGAGATCGGGAAGTGGCGGGCGACGACGTGCCGCATCTCCGTGCTGCCGTCGGGGCGCGTCTCGGGCACCTCGAGGTGCGTGCCCTTCGCCGAGTAGCCGAACAGGCGACGCACGGCGCGGGCGAAGTTGCCGGCGTCGGCGGCGCGCTGGAAGCCGATGACGTCGGCCCCGAGGAGGCCGGCGACGATCTGCTTGCGCCACGGAAGCTGCGAGTAGATGCCGTAGGCGGGGAACGGGATGTGGTTGAAGAACCCGATCGTGAGATCGGGCCGCTGTTCGCGCAGCATCGCGGGCACGAGCTGCAGCTGGTAGTCCTGCACCCAGACGAGCGCCTTCTCGTCGGCCACCTTCGCGGCGGCGTCCGCGAAACGCTGGTTCACCCGCACGTACGCCTCCCACCACTCCCGGTGGTACGAAGGCTGCGCGATCACGTCGTGGTAGAGGGGCCAGAGGGTGTCGTTCGAGAAGCCCTCGTAGTAGTCGGCGACCTCGTCCTCGGACAGCGGCACCGGGACGAGCCAGGCCCCGTCGTTCTCGAAGGGCTCGAACTCGCGATCCGCGATGCCGGGCCACCCCACCCATGCGCCGTCGTTGGCCTGCATGACCGGTTCGAGCGCCGTCACGAGACCCCCGGGCGAACGCTGCCACTGCCCGTCGCCGCCGTGCTCGACCCGGTCTACGGGGAGCCTGTTGGAGACGACGACGAAACCGAAGGTGTTCTGCGGGGTGGCGATGATGCTGTCCGATCCTCGTGGGTCGGGACCTGAGTCTAGCGAGGGGGCGTCCACGGGCCCTGAGGAATGGTCGCGTGACAGGCTTGCGGGATGGACGAGATCGAGATGGCGCGGATCGGAGGCGGCACGATCGTCCTGACCGACGCGCGCCGCGGGGCGCGATGGAGCGTCGACCTCGAACCGTTCGAGATCGGCGTCTTCGCGGTGACCGAGGAGCAGATGGCCGACCTGCTCGGAATCGCCGCCGCCGAGCCGCGGCGGCCGGCGACGCAGGCCAGCTGGCTGCGCGCGATCCGCTTCTGCAACGCCGCCTCCGAGTGGGAAGGCCTCGATCCGGCCTACGGTTTCGACGGCGAGGAGGTGACCTGGCACGTCGACTCCGACGGCTACCGCCTCCCCACCGAGGCGGAGTGGGAGTTCGCGTGCCGCGCCGGGTCCACGGCGGCGCAGTACGGGCCGCTCGCCGAGGTCGCCTGGTCGAACCTCGACGGCGTCACCGCCGCACAGGAGGTGGGCGGCAAGCTGCCGAATCTCAACGGGCTGTTCGACACCCTCGGCAACGTGTGGGAGTGGTGCTTCGACCTGCTCGACCCCGATGGGGACGGTTCCCGCGTGTTCCGGGGCGGCGGCTTCGCCGACGATGCCTGGAGCGTTCGCGCGTCGACCCGCCGCGGCGCCGCGCCGCGGACCACGCACGCCGACGTCGGCTTCCGACTCGCCCGCGGGGGCTTCGATGCGGACGGTGCCGCGCAGGTGTGGTCGGCGGCCGCCGAGCGCTGACCCGCGTGGATCAGTCGTCGATCAGGAGCGCGGTGCCGCGTCCTCCTCGCTCGCGCGTTCGACGTCGTCGACCAGCTCGTCGTGCACGATGAGGTCGCGGCGGTAGTTGCCCGTGCGGTAGCCGGCGCGGCCGATCATGTGCGCCGACATGGGGCTGACGAGCAGCTGCAGCAGGATGGTCGGTGCGATCACGAGGAGCGTCGCCCAGTTGCCCGCCTCGAGCGCGACGGCCGCGAGCACGCTGATCAACCCGAGGATCTGCGGCTTCGTCGCCGCGTGCATCCGGCTGAGCGCGTCGGGGAAACGGATGAGTCCGACACCGGCGGCGACGGAGAGGGCCGCGCCGAGCACCAGCAGTAGGGCGGCGACGATGTCGATCACGTCGATCTCAGGAGCCATGGTGCACCTCGTGCTGATCGTGCGCCTTATCGTGCTTCGACACGTACCGTGCGACGGCGATCGACCCGAACACCGCGGTTCCCGCGAGCACCAGGACGACCGGCAGGGTGCGGGTGTGCCCGTTCAACGCCATCTCGGTGCCGAGCACCAGGATGAGGGTCGTCAGCATCACGTCGGAGGCGATCATCCGGTCGAGGATCGTCGGGCCGCGCACGATGCGGTACAGCACGAGCAGCGCCGCGGCGGAGAGGAGGACGCCGGCGAGGACGTGCAGCAGGGTCAGGATGCTCATGAGTCGCTCCTGCATCGCTCATCGGAGGCGGTGAGCTCGTCGCGCGACCCGAGAGCGCGCAGCAGAGCACGTTCGGTGACCAGCACCCGTCGGCGGACCTTCTCGATCGCCTCGGCGGTTTCGGCGTTGAGCACGTGGAGGAACAGGGTCGACCCCGTGCGGTCGACCTCGAGGATCAGCGATCCGGGCACGAGGGAGATCGCGATCGCCGTGAGCGTCATGACGAAGTCGGACTTCGTGGTCAGCTTCACCTCGATGACGGACGACTTCACGACTTTGCCGAAGTGCAGTGCGAGACCCGCGACCTGGAAGGACCCGGCGATCACCTGACGGGCGAAGTCGACGAGGAAGACGAGCAGCCACCACGGGTTGAATCGGCCGGACAGCTGCACGGGAGGCAGTTCGAAGATCTGCGTCACCGCGATCGCGACGACGATGCCCATGATGATGTCGATCGGGGTGAACGAGCCCCAGAGGAACAGCCACAGCAGCACGAGCACGACCAGCAGCGGCGCCTGCTGGATCAGCGTCTTGCGCAGACTGATCCGACGCGACGGGTGCAGCTCTTCCGCGGTCATCGCTCCTCCCCCAGCACGCTCGACACGTATCTCTCGGTTCCCTGCAGGTCGGCGCCCGCACGGGAGGCGAGGTCGTAGAGCGGGCCGGCCAGCACGGTCAGGGCGACGCCGAGCGCCACCATGCCGGCCGTCGCCGCCACCATGAGCGCCGGCACCGGGCGGGTGCGGGTGGTCGTCGACGCGTACGGGTCGCCGTGCAGCGACTCGGTCAGGTACGACTCGTAGCCCTCGACCTCGTCGCGGCCCCGCCAGAACGCGAGGTTCCAGGTGCGGGCGAGCGGGTACAGCGTGAGCAGCGAGACGAGGACGGCGACGCCCATCAACGTGTACGCCAGCGGTGTCGCGACCTCGGCCGACGCCTCGAGCAGTCCGAGCTTGCCGATGAACCCCGAGAACGGCGGGATGCCGCCCAGGTTGAGCGCGGGGATGAAGAACAGCACGCCGATGACGGGCGACGCCTTGAGCAGCCCGGCGAGGTCGCCGACGTTGGTCGTGCCGCCCTTGCGCTCGATGAGTCCCGTCGCGAGGAACAGCGTGGTCTGCACGACGATGTGATGGATCGTGTAGAAGATCGCCGCCGCCACTCCCGCCGCGGTGCCCAACCCCACCCCGAGCACCATGTAGCCGATGTGGCTGACGAGGGTGAACGAGAGCATCCGCTTGATGTCGGCTTGCGCTATCGCACCGAGGATGCCGACCACCATCGTGAGCAGGGCGACGATGAGCAGCACGTCGTTCAGCTCGGGGGTCGGGAAGAGGATCGTCTCGGTGCGGATGATCGCATAGACGCCCACCTTGGTGAGCAGACCCGCGAACACCGCGGTGACCGGCGCGGGCGCCGTCGGATAGGAATCCGGCAGCCAGAACGACAGCGGGAACACGGCCGCCTTGATGCCGAAGGCGAGCAGCAGCAGCACGTGCAGCAGCGTCTGCAGTTCGCCCGGAAGATCGGCGATGCGCTCGGACAGCTGCGCGATGTTGACCGTACCGGTGGCGGCGTAGAGCATCGAGATCGCGGCGAGGAACAGCAGCGACGACATCAGGCTGACCACGATGTAGGTGGTGCCGGCGCGGATGCGCGGCTCGGTGCCGCCGAGGGTCAGCAGCACGTAGCTCGCGACGAGCAGGATCTCGAAGCCGACGTAGAGGTTGAACAGGTCGCCGGCGATGAACGCGTTGAACACTCCGGCACCGAGCACGAGGTAGGCCGGGTAGTAGATCGAGACGGGGGTGTTGTCGCCCTCGTCCTCGTCGGCGAGACCCTGCCCGACCGCGAAGATGAGGACGGCGAGCAGCACTGCCGCCGAGACCGAGACCATGAGCGCCGACAGCCGGTCGACGACGAGGGTGATGCCGAACGGCGCGGGCCACCCGCCGACGTTCATCACGAGCGGGCCGTCTCGGTCGACGACGACGGCGAGGATGACGCCGACCACCAGCACGGTCGCGAGCACGCCGACCGTGACGAGCCGCTGCAGGCGAGGCTTGCGGTAGGTGAGCAGGGCGAACGCCGCACCGAGCAGGGGCAGCAGTACGGGGAGCGGAACGAGGCTGATCATGATCGCTTCCCCTCCTCGTTCGCTTCGTCTTCCATCGCGCGCGGCCTCACGTCGAGGTCGGTCGCGCCCGCCACGGCCGCATCGGCCCGGACCCCGAACTCGGTGTCGTCCTCGTCCGCGTCGGGCATCTCGGGTTCCTGCGCGAGGCGGGTGCGCAGGGCGACGTCGTCGGGATCGACGGTGAGCGCGTCCTCCTTCGCGAGCCGCCACGATCGGTAGACGAGCGCCATGAGGAACGCGGACACCGCGAAGGTGATGACGATGGCCGTGAGGATCAGCGCCTGCGGCAGCGGATCGGCGAAGGTCGCCGGGTCGGTCTCGCCGTCGACGATCGGGGCGGTGCCCGACGGGCCGGAGACGATGAGCAGCAGGATGTTGGTCGCGTTGCCGATCAGCAGGAAGCCGAGGATGACGCGGGTCATGCTCTTCTCGAGCAGCAGGTAGACGCCGCACGCGTAGAGCACGGCCATGGTGATGAGCAGGGCGAGGGACACGGTCATCGGACGGCCTCCCCCGTTGTCTCGCTGTTGCTGTCAGTGCTGTCGGTGCTGTCGGCCTCGTCCGGCTCGATGGTGGCGAGTCCGCCGGCGGCCTCGTCGTCCTCTTCCTCCTGCTGGCGGTCGACCTCGCCGCCGAGGCTGCGCAGGATGTCGAGGACCAGGCCGATGACGACGAGGTACACGCCCACGTCGAACAGGGTGGAGGTGACGAAGACGATCTCGCCGAACCAGCCGAGGTCGAGCTCGAACCAGGTCGAGGTGAGCGCGTCGGCGCCGAAGAACAACGGGACGAAGGCCGTGCCGACCGCGAAGGCGAGGCCGCTGCCGAGCAGAGCGCCCGCGTTCACGGGAGCGGCGGCGGCCAACTCGAACCGGCCCGCCGCGAGGTAGCGGGCGACGAGCGCCAGGCCCACGACGAGGCCCCCCGCGAAGCCGCCGCCGGGCGCGTTGTGCCCGACGAGCAGGAGGTAGAGCGACACGACGATCAGCGCGTGGAAGACGAGGCGCACGACGACCTCGAGCAGGATCGACCGGTTGCGCGGCGCGAGGGTGCGACCCGCGAGCAGCCATGGGCCGCGCTCGCTGTCGACCCGATCCTTCCGGGCCGTCTCGAGGTCGCGGATGCCGCGACCGGAACGCCGCGCGAAGTCGGGCATCCGGTCGCTGCGGCTCGAGATGAAGACGAGGCTCGCGACACCGGTCGCGGCGGCGATGAGAACGCTGAGCTCGCCCATCGTGTCCCAACCGCGCAGGTCGACGAGGGCGACGTTGACGACGTTCATGCCGTGCCCGCCCTCGTAGGCGAGCTCGGGGAACATCTCGGAGATGGGGGTCGCCGTCCGTGCGCCGAGGGCGACCACGGCGATGACCGACATGAGGATGCCGACCGCCGCGCCGAGCAGTGCCCGACCGAACTTGAAGCGGCTGCCGTTGCGCTCGCCGAGCCGTGCGGGCAGCCGCCGCAGCACGAGCACGAAGGCGACGAGGGTGACGAGTTCGACGAGCACCTGGGTGAGGGCGAGGTCGGGTGCGCCGTGCAGGGTGAACAGCACGGCCATGCCGAGTCCGGTCACGCCGACCAGGACGACGGCCTGGAAACGCTTGCTCGCCACGGTGGTCGCGACGGCGGCGACGATCATGATCGCCCCGATGACGACCTGATAGGGGCTGTCCCAGAGCCGTGCTTCGGTGGGCCAATCGGGCACGCGGGCCACCGCGGCGCCCGCGCTGATCACCAGGACGATGAGGATGATCGCGAGGTAGTAGGGCAGCGACCCGCGCTGCACGGTCGCGGTGACGCGCGCCGCGCTGCGGTCGACGAACTGCAGCACCCCGCGGTACGCGTCGGCGGCCATGGTGCGGCGGCGCGGCTCGGATCCCTCGCCCGCCTCTGCGCGGCGGCGCAGCCAGAACAGGGTGAAACCGAGCACCAGGGTTCCGGCCGAGATGAGGAGGGCCGGCTCGAGGCCGTGCCAGAGCGCGAGATGGTAGACGTGCTCCCCCGCGGGCAGCGCGTCGGCGGCGGGCGCGATCGTCGCGTCGACGAAGGAAGCGGCGGGGCCGAGGACCAGGCCAGCGAGCGCGAGCAGCGCCGGCGACGCCACGAAGCTGCGGCGTTCGCGCTTGCCGAGCAGCGGTTCGACGCCGGGCTTCGACCAGAACGCTCCCCAGACGAACCGGGTGGCGTAGGCGACGGTGAACACCGATCCGACCGCGACGCCGACCAGCGCGACCCAGCCGATCAGCTGTCCGGATTCGGCCGCCTCGAGCAGGCTGGTGAGGGCCGCCTCCTTGGCGACGAAGCCGAGGAGAGGCGGAACGCCCGCCATCGACGCCGCGGCGAGGATGCCGACGGCGGCGAGCACGGGGGCTCGACGGCCGAGGCCTGAGAGTCGGCGCAGGTCTCGGGTGCCCGCCCGGTGGTCGACGATGCCGACGGTGAGGAACAGCGCCGACTTGAACAGGGCGTGGCCGAGCAGCAGCGCGAGCCCCGCGAGGAGGGTGTCGCGGGTGCCGTAGCCGATCACGACGGTGAGGAATCCGAGCTGGCCGACCGTGCCGTAGGCGAGCAGCAGCTTCAGGTCGGTCTCGCGCATCGCACGCCAGCCGCCGAGCAGCATGGTGAGCACGCCGAGGACGACGAGCGATTCGCGCCACCCGGATACCTCGGCGAAGCCGGGAGCGAGGCGCGCGATGAGGTAGAGGCCCGCCTTCACCATCGCGGCGGCGTGCAGGTAGGCGCTCACCGGGGTGGGCGCGGCCATGGCGCCCGGCAGCCAGAAGTGGAACGGGAAGATGGCCGACTTCGTGACGGCCCCGACCAGGACGAGGAGCACGGCGACGGTGACGACCGGCCCGGTGGGGGCAGCGGCCACCAGCTCGCCGAGGTTCGAGGTGCCGGCCTCGGTCGAGAGCAGCACCAGGCCGGCGAGCATCGAGAGCCCGCCGAGGGTCGTGACGAGCAGCGCCTGCAGCGCCGCCGCACGGCTCGCCCGACGCCCGGTGCTGTGGCCGATCAGCAGGTAGGAGAAGACCGTGGTCAGCTCCCAGAAGACGAACAGCAGGTAGACGTCGTCGGCGACGACGAGGCCGTACATCGACCCGGCGAAGGCGGTGAGGATCCCCGCGAACCGGCCGAGCCCCGGCTCGTCGCTGCGGAAGTAGCGGATGCAGTAGAGCATCACGAGCGCGCCGACGCCGGTGGCGACCATCGCGAGCAGCCACGCGAGGGGGTCCATGCGCAGGTCGAGGGTGAGCCCCAGCTGCGGAACCCATTCGGTGCGTTCGACGAGCGGGGTGCCGGCGAGGATTCCGGGAGCGGCGATGCACGCGTGCACGAACCCGGCGAGAGCGGGCAGTGCCGCGAAGGCGAACGCCTTGGTGCCGAATCGCGGGACGAGAGCGGGAACGACGAGGGCGGCGATGGCGAACGCGCAGAGGAGGAAGAGCATGTTTCCTCCGTACGTCAGGCGGCCAATGGTCGTCGCGTGCGGTCACCGATGAAGATCGAGTCCGACGTTCCTTATTTTAGGCGGCACGAGCGCGCGAACCTGACTGTTTACGCTCAGAGCGTGAGCACTGAGCGTGCCGCCTCGACGAGCGGCGCCTCGTAACCCGACCCGTGCGACGCCGCGTGGACGGCGAGGGGGTGCAGCTGGTGCAGCGGGATGCGCTGCCGCCACCCGTCGCGCAAGGGATGCTCCTCGTCGTAGCCGGTGAGGATGTCATCGAGGTACGGGCAGCCGAAGAGGTCGAGCATCGCGAGGTCGGTCTCGCGGTGACCGCCGTGCGCCGCGGGGTCGATCAATACGACGCCCGCGGGCGACCAGAGCACGTTGCCGTTCCAAAGGTCGCCGTGCAGTCGGGCGGGAGCGTCGTCGTCGTCGAAGTCGCCGCCTGCGATGCGGTCGCACGCGGCGCGGACGAGCGCAGCCGCGTCCGGTCGGACGTGACCACGGGCGACCGCCTTCTCGAGGTAGGGCAGCACCCGATCGGCCGCGTAGAACGCACCCCAGCTCCGGACGGCGGTCGAGACGGCGAGGCCCTGACGGCCGATGAAGCACGGCCCGCCCCAGCCATCGGGAGGCGCACCGAACCCCGCGGCTCCGGCGTCGTGCGTGCGGGCCAGGGCGGCGCCGAAGTCGCGGGCGGCGCGGGCGCCCGGACGGGACTCGTCGACCCGCAGGGTCTCGATGAAGCCCGGTCCGAAGTCGACGACCTGCGCGACACCGGCGCCCCGCTCGGGCATCGCCTCGGCGAGCCACTCGAGGCCCGCCGCCTCGGCCTCGAAGAACGAGGCCGGCGCGTTGGCGCGCTCCTTGCGAATCGTTCGCCGCTCGATCTCCACCTGTTCATGTTAGGGAGCACGTCGGTGACCGCGCGTTTCCCTGCGCGGCGTACATTCTGGAGACGTGATCAAGGTCGGAATGAGCACCAGTTGCGTTTTCCCCGAGAGCATCGCGACCGCCTTCGGGATGGCCAAGCAGGCCGGGTTCGACGGGGTCGAGGTGATGATCACCCAGGATCCCGTGACCCGTGATGCCGAGCGCCTGCTCGCGCTGTCGCACGAATACGGCATGCCGATCCTCTCGGTGCACGCCCCCGTGCTGCTGCTCACGCAGCTCGTCTGGGGCACCGATCCGCGGCGCAAGCTCGAGCGCTCGGCCGAGCTCGCCGCCGCGGTCGGGGCGAGCACCGTGGTCGTGCATCCGCCGTTCCGTTGGCAGCCGAAGTACGGACGGACCTTCCTCGACGCGGTCGCGACGATCTCGAAGGCCAGTGGGGTCGAGATCGCGGTCGAGAACATGTTCACCTGGCAGGTGCGCGAGCGCGAGGTGAAGGTGTACGCGCCGGGGTGGGATCCGACGACCTTCGACTGCGACGCGGTCACGCTCGACTTCTCGCACGCCGCCCTGTCGGGACGCGACTCGCTCGAGATGGCGCGGGAACTGGGCAGCCGCCTGCGTCACGTCCATCTCTGCGACGGCGCCGCGCAGCCGGGCGACGGCAGGATCTTCGACGAACACCTCGTACCCGGGACCGGACGTCAGCCCGTTGCCGAGACGCTGCGCCTTCTGACCGACGGCGGCTGGTCGGGATCGATCGTCGCCGAGGTCAACACCCACGGCGCGGGCGACCGCGAGGCGC
Source organism: Herbiconiux sp. L3-i23 (assembly GCF_023734115.1). Lineage (NCBI taxonomy): Bacteria > Bacillati > Actinomycetota > Actinomycetes > Micrococcales > Microbacteriaceae > Herbiconiux > Herbiconiux sp. L3-i23. The sequence goes on along the minus strand of NZ_AP025737.1, from coordinate 549,699 downwards.
GCCTCGACATGCTGCGGCAGACCCTGGCATTCGCCCGTCGTCACACGGCGCCCGCGACCCGAGCAGTGCCCTCCTCGAGCACCGCTCGCTGACCCCTCCCGCAGTGTCCGCTTCTGCTGGTTAGATCGAGCGGACACGACGCGGTGCCGGTGGCACGGCGCCGCCCGATGCGAGGAGAGACGATGAGCACCGACACGACGAGTGCCGATCCGCGGACCACGACCTCGAGCGCGCCGTCGAGCACCGCTCACGACGTGATCCGCGTCCAGGGTGCGCGCGAGAACAACCTGAAGGACATCAGCGTCGAGCTGCCGAAGCGGCGTCTCACCGTGTTCACCGGAGTGTCCGGTTCGGGCAAGAGCTCCCTGGTGTTCGGCACCATCGCCGCCGAGTCGCAGCGCCTCATCAACGAGACCTACAGCGCGTTCGTGCAGGGCTTCATGCCGACCCTCGACCGGCCCGAGGTCGACGTGCTCGAGGGCCTCACCACCGCGATCATCGTCGATCAGGAACGGATGGGCGCGAACGTCCGCTCGACGGTCGGCACCGCCACGGATGCGAACGCGATGCTGCGCATCCTGTTCAGCCGCCTCGGCCAGCCCTATGTCGGCTCGCCTCAGGCGTTCTCGTTCAACGTCGCCTCCATCTCGGGCGCCGGTGCCGTCACGTTCGAGAAGGCCGGGGTGAAGACCAAGGAACGCCGGGACTTCCAGATCACCGGCGGCATGTGCCCCCGCTGCGAGGGAATGGGCTCGGTCTCCGATCTCAACCTCGCCGAGCTCGTCGACGAGTCGAAGTCGCTCGCCGAGGGCGCTGTGAAGGTCCCCGGGTACACCGCCGACGGCTGGATGGTGCGCATCTACGCCGCCGTCGTGCCCACCGACATCCCGATCTCGTCGTTCACCGAGAAGCAGCGGCACGAGCTGCTCTACGGGGAGCAGCGCAAGATCAAGTTCGAGGGAATGAACCTCACCTACGAGGGCCTGGTGAACAAGGTGCAGAAGTCGATCCTGTCGAAGGACATCGACGCGCTGCAGCCGCACGTGCGCGCCTTCGTCGAGCGCGTCGCGACCTTCCAGCCGTGCCCGGAATGCAAGGGGACCCGACTCAACGAGGGCGCCCGGTCGTCGAAGATCAAGGGGCTGAGCATCGCCGACGCCTGCGCGATGCAGATCAGCGACCTCGCCGACTGGGTGCGCGACCTCGACGAGCCGAGCGTCGCTCCCCTGCTGGCGAACCTGCGGCACACCCTCGACTCGTTCACCGAGATCGGGCTCGGCTACCTGTCGCTCGACCGGCCGGCCGGCACCCTGTCGGGCGGCGAGGCGCAGCGCACCAAGATGATCCGCCACCTCGGATCCTCCCTCACCGACGTCACCTACGTCTTCGACGAGCCGACCGTCGGACTGCACCCGCACGACATCCAAAGGATGAACACGCTGCTGCTGCAGCTGCGCGACAAGGGCAACACCGTGCTCGTCGTCGAGCACAAGCCCGAGGCGATCGCCATCGCCGACCACGTCGTCGACCTCGGGCCGCGCGCCGGCACCGAGGGCGGCGAGGTCATGTTCGAGGGCACCGTGGAGGGGCTGCGCGCGAGCGGCACCCTCACCGGGCGTCACCTCGACGACCGGGCGACGCTGAAGGAGTCGGTGCGGACCCCCTCCGGAGCGCTCGAGATCCGCGGGGCGTCGTCGAACAACCTGAGGGACGTCGACGTCGACGTGCCGCTCGGCGCCCTCGTGGTTGTCACCGGCGTCGCGGGTTCCGGCAAGAGCTCGCTGATCCACGGATCGGTTGCGAGCCGCGACGACGTCGTGTCCATCGATCAGACCGCCATCCGCGGATCGCGACGCAGCAACCCGGCCACCTACACCGGCCTGCTCGAGCCGATCCGCAAGGCGTTCGCGAAGGCGAACGGGGTGAAGCCCGCGCTGTTCAGCTCGAACTCCGAGGGCGCCTGCCCGGTGTGCAACGGCAACGGCGTCATCTTCACCGACCTCGGGCCGATGGCGAGCGTCTCGACGATCTGCGAGGTGTGCCAGGGCAAGCGGTTCCAGGCGTCGGTGCTCGAGTACACGCTCGGCGGCAAGGACATCAGCGAGGTGCTCGCGATGTCGGTCGCCGAGGCCGAGGCCTTCTTCGAGTCCGGCGATGCGAAGACTCCTGCGGCGCACGCGGTGCTCGACCGCCTCGTCGATGTCGGACTCGGCTACCTGAAGCTCGGTCAGCCGCTCACGACACTGTCGGGCGGCGAGCGCCAGCGGCTGAAGCTCGCGACGCACATGGGCGAGAAGGGCAGCATCTACGTGCTCGACGAGCCGACGACCGGTCTGCACCTCGCCGACGTCGAGCAGCTGCTCGGGCTGCTCGATCGGCTGGTCGACTCGGGCCGCTCGGTCATCGTGATCGAGCACCACCAGGCCGTGATGGCGCACGCCGACTGGATCATCGACCTCGGTCCCGGCGCGGGCCACGACGGCGGCACGGTCGTCTTCGAGGGCACCCCCGCCGACCTGGTCGCCGACCGGAAGACCCTGACGGGCGAGCACCTGGCGAGATACGTCGGCGCCTGACTCGCCCACTTCACCCCGTACTCCGGAGATAACACGGGGTGAAGTGGGCGAGTCGAGGTCAGGCGGGAGCGGCGACCAGGCCCAGTGCGCGGGCCGAGCGGCGGCGGGCGAGAGCGATGAGCGTCACGATCGCGCTGATCAGCGCCCACAGGAGCAGCGAGACGACGCCGCTGACGACGCCCGCGGGGCCCGATCCGGTGATGATCGCCTGCATTCCGTCGACCGCGCCGGTGAGCGGCAGCAGCGGGCTCAGCGCGCGGAACGGCTCCGAGATCAGCTCGATCGGGTAGAGCCCGCCCGTCGAGATCAGCTGCAGCGCGAGCACGACGAGCGAGACGACCAGCCCGCCGCGTCCGAAGACCGTCGTCAGCATCGCGTGGATGGCGGCGAACGCGACGGCGACGAGTAGCGCGAACGGCAGCGTCGCACCGATCGCACCCCACGCAACGCCGAGGGCCGTGTGCAGGAGCACGACGAGGAGCACCGCCTGCACGGCGCCGAGTGCGGCAGCCCGACCGATGGTGCGGAACGCGATCCTCCCGGTGGAGGCGGCGGTCACGAGGGTGCGACGCGTCGGGGCGCCGAGCACGAGGAATACGGCGAGCGCGCCGATCCAGAGGCCGGCGGGAACGAGCAGGGTCGAGACGATCTGCGGGATGCTCGACACCTCGTTCTCCCGTGCGGTGGTCAGGCTGACGGGGTCGGCTGCGACGGAGGCGATCTGGTCGACCTCGTCCTCGGAGTATCCGGGAACCTGATCCGCTCCGCCCTGCAGGCCGTCGGCGAGCGTTCCCGCCCCGTCCGCCAGCTGGGAGGCGCCCGTCGCCGACTGGCCGATGCCCGTCGAGAGCTGCCCGATGCCGGTCGCGATCTGATCGAAGCCCGAGACGAGCGCGGGACCGTTCGCGGCGAGCTGCTGCGCGCCGCTCGCGGATTGGGCGACCCCGCTCTGCAGCGCGGCCGCGCCCTGGGCGCCCTGCTGCAGTCCCGGCGCGGCCTGGGCGTTGAGGGTGTCGAGGCCACCGGCGGCCTGTCCGACCGCCGCGGCCAACTGCTCGGCGGGGAGCAGCCCCGCGTTGTAGGCGGCGACGGCGTCCTTCAGACTCTGCGACACGGTGCCGACCGCACCGGTGTACTGGCTCACACCGGCGGGCAGCTGCTGGAGTCCCGCCGACTGACTGCTCGCCTGACCGAGCCCGGCGCTGAGCGACGCGACGCCGTCGGTGTAGGTTTCGAGCCCGCTCACCGCCTGCGCGGCCCCGCTCGCGGCGGTGCCGGACTGGGTCGCCGCTTCCGTGAGCCCGCTCGCGAGGGCCTGACCTCCGCTCTGCAGCTGCCGGGCGCCGTCGGCGGCCTGCGTCAGTTGTCCGCCGATCGAGCCGGTGCCGCCGACGAGGCCCGCGATGTACTGCTTCGACAGTTCGGTGCCGAAGATGGCCGCGAGCCCATCGCCGAGCGCGTCGGCGAGCGGTCCGGTGACATACCCGTGGGCGTCGTCGGTGACGAGCGAGAGGTTCGCCTGCACCGGGTTGTCGCCGCCGAGCGAGACCACCGACTTCGAGAAGTCTTCGGGGATGGTGATGACCGCGTACACGGACCCGTCGGCGAGGGCCTCGCGCGCCTCGTCCTCGCCCGTGATGGTCCAGTCGAACGCGGTCGCCGCGGCGCCGTCGCCGGCGTCTCCGCCGGTGAGCGCGGTGACGAGCAGCCGTCCGGCGACGATCGGCGTGGTGCTGCCGTCGGCGCCGGTCTGCTGCACCATCTCGTCCTGGTTGACGATGGCGGCGGGGATCCGCCCGTCCTCGCTGCCGACCGCGGAGAGAGCCCCCGCGAGGAGGCCGACGACGGCGAGCGGCACGAGCACGAGGGCGGCGACGGCCAGCGGCCGCCGAGAGACTCTGCGGCGGTTCGCCGCGACGGATGCGCTCATACGAGCACCGCCTTCCGGTCGAGGCTGGCGACGACGACGGGGCGTGCGGAGCCGAGTTGGGCGATCACCGGCGCCGAGATGGCGACGACGATCGTGGTCGTGGTGGGGAGCGCCGCGTCGAGCAGGCGCAGCCCGCGCTGGAGGGCCTCACCGCTCCACTCGCCGAGATCGATCACGACGACGGGTGTCGCTTCGGCGGCTCCCATGGCGGCCGCGAACGCGATGCGCGAGTCGCGCGGCAGCTCGTCGAGCCGTTCCTGCCCGTCGATGCGCGGCAGCCCTTCGGAGTGCAGGGCGCGGGCGGCGCGGTCGAGCACGGCCCTCTCGGCGCTGCGGCGACGTCCAATCGCGTACCAGGGGTGGCTCAGCGCGACGCGCTCGGCGATCAGTTCATGCACGGTCGCGCCGAGGTCGTCGGCGTTCCCCGCATCGACGACGGCGACGTGCCGGGCGACGGCGGCCGCGTCGCTCGGCAGCGGGCGTCGGGCGACCTGCGCCCGACCGGCCCGAGGGCTCACGCGTCCCGCCAGGGTGGCGAGCGCAGCGCGCCGCACCTCCGCGGCCCCGTCGAGCAGCACGATCGATCCGGTCTCGGCAGTGAAGTCGAGCGGCGAGTCGGTGCCCGCGACGACGAGGTCCTCCGCCGTGATCTGCGCGTTCCCGTCGAGGGAGTCGACCCAGCGCATCCCCTCACGGTGGCCTTCGAGCGCGGTGCCCTCGATGTCGATGTCGGGCAGGATGCGGTCGAGCCACTTCGGCAGGTACCAGGCCGCTCTGCCGCCGATCGACATCAGGGCGGGGATGAGCGTCATCCGGATCAGGAACGCGTCGACGAGGATGCCGACGGCGAGGCCGAGGGCGATCGGCTTGATCATCGCCATGCCCTCGGGCACGAACGAGAAGAAGACGAAGAACATGATGAGCGCCGCCGCGGTGACCACGCGGGCCGCGTGCGCGAAGCCGGTCGTCACCGAGCGTTTGGCGTCGCCGGTGCGCACGAACTCCTCGCGCATGCCGCTGACGAGGAAGACCTGATAGTCCATCGCGAGGCCGAAGAGCACGGCGATGAGGATGATGGGCAGGAAGCTGAGGATCGGCCCCGCCTCGACGTGCAGCAGGTCGACGCCGTAGCCGAGCTGGAAGACGGCGACGACGCTGCCGAACGCGGCGATGACCGAGAGCAGGAAGCCGAGGGCGGCCGTGATCGGCACGAACAGCGACCGGAACACCATCATCAGCAGGATGATCGAGAGCCCGACGACGATGGCCCCGAACGGGAGCAGGGCCGCCATGAGGGTGGACGAGATGTCGGAGTACACGGCGGTGGCCCCGGTGACCTGGATCGGGGTGTCGTACTCGTCGGCGATCCGCGGCTCGAGGGCGCGGATGTTCGACACCAGTTCCGCGGTCTCGGGCGAATCGGGGGCGCTCTCGGGGATGACCTGGATGATCGCCGTGTCGAGGGTCGCGTTCGGGATGCCCGAGCCGACGCGGGCGACGTCGTCGAGCTCGGCGATCTCGTCGCCGATCGCCTTGAGGTCGTCGAGCACGTCGGTGGTCTGCGTGATGTCGACGAGCACGACGAGCGGCCCGTTGCGCCCCGCGCCGAACTCGTCGGCGATGATGTCGTACGCCTGACGCGTCGAGGTGTCGCGGGGTTCTGAGCCCGCGTCCGGCAGGCTCAGCTGCAGCTGGAGCGCAGGGATCAGCATGGCGCCGAGCAGCGCGATGAGACCGAGCGCGATCGGGATGGGCGCCTTGAGGACGCCCCGCACCCAGCGCAGCCCGAAGGACGGCTTCGACGAGGTGGCGTCGGGCAGCGCCGCGAGCGCCCGCCGGTGCGCGCGGGAGCCGGCCTTCGGCACGAGCCGCGCGCCGGCGAGGCCGAGCAGCGCGGGCAGGAGGGTCACTGAGGCGAGCACGGCGACGAGTACCGCGCCGGCGGCGCCGACGCCCATCACCGAGAGGAACGGGATGCCGACGACGAGCAGTCCGAGCAGCGCGATGATCACCGTGATGCCGGCGAAGACGACGGCACTTCCGGCGGTGGCGACGGATACTCCCGCCGATTCGCGTGGATCCATCCCGGTCGCCAACTGGTTGCGGTGCCGCGAGATGATGAAGAGCGAGTAGTCGATGCCGACCGCGAGGCCGATCATCAGGCCGAGCACGGGGGCGGTCGACGAGACGGGAGTGAAGGCGGCCGCAGCGAGCAGGCCTGCCATCGCGATCGCGACGCTGACGAGCGCGACGACGAGCGGCATGCCGGCGGCGAGGAACGAGCCGAACGCGACGACGAGCACGGCGGCGGCGAACAGCACGCCGAGCCCCTCGGTGGGGCTCACGCCGAACGAGTTCTCCTGGAAGACGCCGCCGGTGAACTGCACGTTGAGACCCGCGTCCTCGCCCGTGGAGGCGGTCGCGAGGATGTCGTCGACGGTGGCGTCGGTGACGAGGTCCTGTTGTTCGGTGAGCGTGACCTGCACGAGCGCGACCCGCTCGCTCTCGGAGATCGCCTGCACCGCGTATTCGGAGAACGGCGACACCGCCGACTCGACCCCGTCGATGTCGGCGAGCTCGTCGACCGACGTCTCGATGGCTCCCTTGTAGGGCTCGTCCTCGACCGAGTCGCCGTCGGGCGCTTGGAAGACGACTGTCACGGTGGCGCCGGCGGTCTGCGGGAACACGGCGGCGAGCTTGTCGAGCGCTTCCTGCGACTCGGTGCCGGGGATGCGGAACGAGTTCTTCATCGTGCCGCCGAGCCCGACCGCGAGACCGCCGGCGAGGCCGACGAGCAGGAGCCACGAGACGATCACGCGCCAGGGACGCGAGTAGGCCCAACGGCCGAGGCGGTAGAGGAGGGTCGCCATGGGGTGCTTTCCTGTCGGGTCTTCTCGTCAGTCGCCGCGCGTGGCGGCGATGCCGGTGGAGGTCGTGGTGAGCAGGGTCGCCACCACGTCGACGAGGGCGGCCCTGACCTCGTCGTCGCGTTCGGGTTCGTCGTCGGGGTCGGCCCAGTTCTCCTGGGCGGCGAGGATGTAGGCGGCGCCGCCGAGCGCGACACCGAATCGCACGCGGTCGGCGATGCTGCCGAACTCGGAGGACACGGCATGCGCGAGCTGCTGGACGAGCTGATTGGCGCGGTCGATGACCGGGATACCGTGCAGCGACTGGCCCTGGTTGATGAAGATGCTCGCCTCCAGGCGGTGCGCGAGCAGGAAGTCGACGAACGGCTCCACGAATTCTGCCCTGTTGCCGTCGGAGGCCTGGGGGAAGCGGTGCAGTACCGCGGCGAGCCCGGCCTCGGCGGGAGCGAGGACCGCGTCGAGCAGCGCCTCCTTCGAGGCGTAGTGGTAGAGCACGGCGGACTTCGACAGCCCCGCCGCCTCGGCGATGTGTCCGATCGAGGTCGCCTGGTAGCCGTCGACGGCGAAGAGTTCCCGCGCGGTGCGCAGCAGGTCGTCGGCGGAGGTGTTGGCCACGAGAGGCGAGTGTACTGTCCGATCGGTCAGTAATCTGTCCGATCGGTCAGCCTCTCAGCGCATTCCAACATTCACGGTGAGTTCCCACCTGGGAGAAGCGGTTCTCCCGGGCACTGCTCCGCACTTCTCGATAGCGTCGCCCCGTGCGGAAATATCTTCTGAACGGCTCGATCATCAGCGCCGTCGTGAGCTCGATCTCGACGATCCGGACCGGCCAGGCCGGCCCGAAGGACTGGCGCTTCTACCTCAGCGTGGTCGCGTCGCTGCTCACCCTCGCGGTCGCCGTCGGCACCGTGCGCGCGGAGTCGTTCGAGCAGGCATCGGAAGACTGATGGACTTCGGGCCGGGTGGCGCCCCCTTCGGCTTCAGCGTCTTCCACATCCTCTACGTCGGATTCTCGCTGCTCGTCTTCGCGGTCGTCGTCGGGCTCATCGTGCTCCTCGTCCGCTTCCTGCTGGTCGCGACGAAGGCGGCCTCGCTCTACGTGAAGGCGCACGACCCGAAGGGCCACGGGCGCCCGCACGGCGCAGCGCCGCAGCCGCCGACGCCAGGGGCAGCGCCGAGCTCGGCCACTCGGTCGGCCGCAGCGCCATCCGCGTCGACACCATCCGAGGCGGCGTTGACCGCAGCACCGTCGACCGCAGCACCCTCGGGCTCCGCAGCCGCTCCGGCCGCCGGGCTCTCGACGCCTCGGTCCTCGGCCCCGGAACCATCGGCTCCGGATCCCGCACCGCGCCCGTCCGGAGCGCCCACCGCGCCCGAGCCGACAGCGCCGACGCAGCAGCTCCCCGCGTCGACCCCTCCCACAGACCCCACCGTCCCGCTCCCCACCTCGCCCACCGCTCCCCCGGCGAAGCCCGGCGTGAAGCGGACACCCCGTCGCCGACCCGAGGAGACATGATGCGCAAGAGAAGAAGCGGACTCGGAAGCACGGTTGCCCTCGTCACCGTCTTCACCGTCGCCGCGACCGCCGTCCAGCAGGTGCTGATGATGCGCTACCTCAACGCGCAGCGCAGGAAGACGAGCGCGAACCCGCGCTGGGTCGGCCTGCGCTACGGGTCGTCGGACGGGCTGTCGCCCGTGCTGCCGCAGCACCCGCACGCGGCGACCGGCGGGAACTTCCGCCGCGCTCACATCGTCTGATCGCCGGCTGCTACCCGCGCACGGCGATGCTCTGCTCGCAGCCGAGCAGCAGCACGCCGACGCTCCACGCGTGCGACAGGGTGAGCAGCATGCCCTTCGGTTGGAAGCACGAGGTCTGGTAGAACCGCTCGGACACCATGCCGCGGTAGGCGTTGAAGTCGCCGTCCTCGCGGGCGACGAACTGACGGAAACAGGCCAGCGTCTCGTCGGCGCGCATTCGGTAGTGGTCGTCACCGGTCTCGCGGGCGAGTTCGAGCATCTCCGCGGTGCAGACCAGCCCGTAGGCGTGCAGGTGCTGATTCGATGACGACGCCTGGTCGCCGCCGCGGGTGCCGAAGTCGTAGCGGCCGAGCAGGGTGTGCTCGGGGAAGCTGACGTCGTAGCTGTACCGGAAGGTCAGCATCCAGTCGGCGGCCCGGCGGGCGAGCTCGAGCCAGCGGCTCTCGCGGGTGGCCCGGTGCAGGGCCATGTAGGCGATGACCGCCGAGTAGCCGTCTTCGGAGGTGGGCGCGAGGTCAACGTCCTCGGGGGCGCCGCAGAGGTACTCGTCGTCGACGAAGCGGGCGTAGTACTCCCCCGCGCGGCGGGCCGCGTCGAGGTAGCGGTCACCGCCGGCCTCGACGAGGGCGGCGATCCAGGTGAGCCCGGAGGCGCCGTTCCACGAGCGGACCTCGCCGGTCACCGCGTCGTGGATGGAGCCGAGGTTGCCGTCGTCGCGTTGGCGCGCCACGACCGTGTCGAGGTTGGAGCGGATGGCCCGCGACCAGTTCGCCTGGTCGGGCTCGAGCGCGGCGGCGCGGACGAGGAACAGGGTCGCCTCGGCGAGGGTGCGCGAATGCAGGCCACCCGGAACGCTCGTCCAGCTCTGCGACCAGCCGTGCTCGCGGTACCAGACGCCCCAGAAGGTGCCGGAGGGCGAGAGGTTGTCGGCGATGAAGTCGATGACGGTGCGCGCCGCCCGCGTCTCGGCGTCGTCGCCGACCCGGTGGCCGTGGGCGAGCAGCGCGTGCGCCCAGGGGATGCCGCTGACCCAGCCGACGTGCATCGCCTGCCGGTCGACGCTCGTGCCGTCGCGTCCGGTGACCTCGCGGTCGAAGCCGACGGTCTCGAGCAGGACGCCGGGGTCGGGGTCGAAGTGCCAGTTCAGCAGCCCCTCGGCGGCGAGGTCGGCGGCCTCGTCGATCTCGACCCAGGGGCGCAGTGGGGCGGTCTCGGCGGATCGCTCGTGCAGCACCCGGAGCACCGGCGCGTAGTCGTGTCGGTCGGCGCTCAGCTCATGCGTCGTGAATCGGAGTTCGACCTGTTCGCCCGGCTGCCAGAGGTGGTGCGCGGTCTCGACCGGGCGGGGGTCGCCGTCGCCGTAGTAACTGACGGGTCCTTCGCGGAACGGGAAGGTGACGCTGACCGTCGCGACGCCGTCGTGGTGAGCGAGCCCGACGCCGGTGAGCCCGACGGGGCTCGACTCGGCGGTCGCGATGGCGGCGCCGCCGCGTCCCTCGCCCGCCCAGGCGAAGACCGCGGGGGTGGCCGCCCGGTCCGAGCGGAACTGCCACCACGACGACACCATCGCCGCGTGCTGCTCGGCCGAGTCGGCGCCGACCTCGAAACGCGGGAACACCCGGTCGTTCGCGGCCGGCCGGTTCTCGCCGTAGAACGCGCCGGGGATCAGCCACCAGGGCTCGTCGGAGTCGACGACATCGAGTTCGAACCGGAGGGCGGCGTCCAGCGGCTCACCGCCGAGGTAGGTGGCACTCGCGATCACTTCGGTGCCGAGTCCGTCATCCCAGGCGGACGTCCGGAACTCGACGCGGAAATCGCTCGCTTCCCGCACCCCGGCATCATCAACCGCCACTACTCGCACGTGTCTCTGACCAAATGCAGGAGATTTTGACTCCCGAGCCTCGTTTTCGGGGCTTATCGGGCTCATCTCGTGAAAATCTCCTGCATTTGCTCAGGCACGGCGGGCGGCGTCACTGGCCGGAGACGCGGATGTCGTCGTCGGGGCCCGTTTCGGCACGTTCCGCTGGGGTCAGCGACTCACCCGTCGGCACCTCGCCGCCCGGGATCTCCGGTGTCGCCAGCGGGTCGCCCGACACGTCTGGTTCGCCTCGCAACACTTCGGCGCTGCCGTCGGTCAGCGGCCACTCCACGAGGTTCACCTCGACGATCTCGGCCGACGGGTCGGCGGGGATGCGGAGAGTGCGGATCTGGTTCGCCCCGAATTCGAGCGACAGGGTGCGGCCGACGATCGGCAGGTCGAAGGTCGCGACCGCAGGCCGCCCCATGGTCTCGACCGCGCGCACGATCAGATCGGCGCCACCGGAGCCCTCGACCGCGTCCTCGCTGCCCTTGACCGCGGTGATCTGCACCTGGCCGAGGCTGTCGGAGACGAAGGACTGCTGCGAGGGCAGTTCGCCGTCGTGGAACGACTCGAGCATGGCGCGCACCGGCTGGCCGAGCTCGGCGGCGACCCGGCTGGGCGACGCGGCCCGCCAGTCGCTGCCGACGATCATCCGGTAGCTGAAGCGCTGCACGCCCTGGTCCTGGAAGCTGTAGATGCTCTCCTCGGACAGCAGGCGGGGGTCGTGCCACGAGTAGACGGGGCTGCGAACCGCGGTGACGCCGATGCTCGGAGTGCCCTCGTCGGTCGCGGGCGACACGTCGAAGCCGTGCTTGCCCGAGGTGACGACGGTGAGGCCGGCGCTCTTCCCGTCGGCACCGGTTCCACCGAGGTGCACCCACGCCTGCGCGGGCTCCTCGGCGCCGTCGACGGGTCGCTGCAGCGTGCCGTAGGGGATCTCGTAGGTCGCCTCGGGGTCCTCGATGCCGACCGGGAAGCGCAGCTTCATCAGGTGGGCGGGCTCGCGCCAATCGAGCACCGTGTTGACCTGCAGGATGGCGCTGTCCGCCGCGAGGACCAGCTCCTCGACGAAGGTCGACCTGCCCCACGAGCGCTCGATCCGCACGCGCGAGCGCAGCGGACCGCGTTCGCGCACGATGATCGCGTCGAGCGTCATGGCCTCACCGGGCCACGCGTACGAGACGACGCGGTGACCCCACGTGTCGGTCGGGTCCTCGCAGACCTGCGTGTGCGTCGACGGGTCGGTGCCCGCGAGCACGTCGACGCCGGTGCGCTTGTCGAGATACGAGGAGAGCCAGCCGGTCTCGGGGTCGATCTCGATGCGCACCAGGTCGTTCTCGATGACCGTGTCGCTCACCTGCAGCGAGGTCTCGGGCGACTTCGCGTGCGGCATGATGCGGTAGAGCCGGTAGCCGAGCGCCGGCACCTCGGCGCGGAAGGTGATCGCGCCACGGGTCTTGTCGTCGGTGGTGGCGACCGATTGGGTGAGCTGTGAGAGCACGAGCTCGCCGCGGTCGTCGACGACGTGCGCGCCGGTCGGCTTGCCGCCGTACTGCATGTCGACCTCGACCGACACCGGCCAGGGATGCGGATTGAAGACGACCACCGGCTGCGACGCCTCGTCGAACGGGATGTCGATCCGGCGGGCGATCGTGTTGTGCGCGAGCGTCGTGATGCGCTTCGCGATGGCCACGGCCTCGCCGAGCTGATCGCGCGCGTCGTCGTAGGCGGTCTCGATAGCCGAGCCGGGGAGGATGTCGTGGAACTGGTTGAACAGGATCTGCTTCCACGCCCGCTCGAGGTCGGCACGTGGGTACGGCACTCCGAACTCCAGGGCGGCGACGGCGGCCCAGCGCTCGGCGGTGAGCACCGCGTGCTGCGCTCGGCGCTGCCACAGCTTGATGCCGGAGTGCGCCGAGTAGCAGCCGGGAGCGTGGTGCTGCAGGTCGTCGGTACGGACGTTCAGCGAGTCGAGGAACGAGTCGCCCCGGGCGAGCACCTCGTCGAAGTAGCGGCGCGGCGACGCCATCTGCATCCTCCCGAATGACCCCATGCGGTCGTAGCGGTAGATCGATTCGATGTTGGCCTTCGTCGGCCCTCCACCGTGGTTGCCGACGCCGTAGAACACCATCAGATCGCCGAGGGTCTTGTCGAGGGCGCCGAGCGACTTGTCGGTCTGCCCGTCGACGCTGCCGGCCGGGCTGCAGTATTCGAACGGGATGCGGTAGGCGAGCACCCGTGAGCCGTCGGGCGCCTGCCACCAGAACATGGTGTCGGCGAAGTCGCTCTCGTGCGGTCCGGGGCGCAGGAACATGTAGCTGTCCATGCCCTGCAGGCGCAGGATCTGCGGGATCATCGCGTTGTGTCCGAACGGGTCGGCGTTCTGTCCGACCGTCGCGGGCATGCCGAATCGGGAGTCGAGGAATCGCTGCCCGTAGAGCCCTTGGCGCGCGAACGACTCACCCATCGGGGTGTTGCAGTCGGGCTCGACCCACCAGCCGCCGGTGTTCACCCAGCGCCCCTCGGCGACCCGCTGCTGGATCTTCGCGAACAGCTCGGGGTCCTGCTCCTCGACCCAGCTGAGCAGCACGATCTGGTCGCAGGTGAAGACGAAGTCGGGGTACTCGTCCATGCGGTCGAGGGCGGACTTGAAGGTGGCGCGCGCCTCCTGGTAGCCCTCCTGCCACGGCCACAGCCACACCGCGTCGAGGTGCGCGTTGCCGATCATGAAGAGGGTGCGATCGGGGGTCGCGTGCGGCCGCGGCTCGGGCTTCATGTCGCGCGGCTGCGGACCCGCTGGAGCGTTCGCGATCGGGGCGCGACCGCCGACGGTCGCCGGCACGCGGCCGGCGGTCGCGGCGTCGGCGCTGCTGAGGGGGGCGCCGCCGTGGGGGCGGGCGCCGGAGGGGGCGCTCATCGGACGGACCCGGCCGCCTCGGTGGCGAGGGCCCATTCGTCGAGGGTCTCGCTGATGACGTGCAGCATGAAGGTGTGCAGCTCCTGGATGCGGGGGGTCGTGGTCGAGGGCACGAGCAGGCTGTAGTCGGCGTGCTCCTTCGCGGGGCCGCCGTCGCCGCCGGCGAACAGCACGGTCGTCGCTCCGTTCGCACGGGCGGCCGCGAGTCCTTTCACGACGTTGGGTGACTTGCCGCTCGTGGTGAAGGCGACCACGACGTCGGCCGGCTTCGCGAGCGCCTGGATCTGCCGCGAGAAGGCGTCGTCGAACGAGTAGTCGTTCGCGATGCACGTCATCACGGTGGCGTCGGTGGTGAGGGTGACGGCGGGCAGCGGTCGACGGTCGTGCTTGTAGTGGCCGATCAGCTCGCCGGAGAAATGCTGGGCGTCGGCCGCGCTGCCGCCGTTGCCGAAGGTGTAAAGGATGCCGCCCTCCTCATAGGAGCGGATCATGCGGGCGGCGACCTCGCGCACGGTGGGCAGCAGGGCCTCGAGCGCCCGAGCGGTGGCGACGTGATCGCTCAGCTGCTCGTCGATCCAGTCGGCGGTCGTGAAGTCAGACATGCGCATCCAAGGGAGTGGGAGGGCGGAAGCCGATTCGGCTCTGGTGGTCGAGGGCGATTGCGCCGGCGCCGACGACGCCGACCGTGTCGCCGAGCTGGGCGAGCTCGATGCGCACGGCGGCGGCCGCCGGCGGCATCGCGTCGGCGAGCACACCGGCGCGGACGGGATCGAGCAGCATGTCTCCGGCGCGGGTCACGCCGCCGCCGAGCACGACGAGGTCGGGTTCGAGGATGTTGACGAGGTCGGTGATGGCCGCCGCGAGCAGCTCCGTCGTCTCGTCCCAGATGGACTTCGCGAGCGGGTCGCCCTCACGGGCGGCCTTGGTGACGTCTTCGGCGCGGACGACGGTGAGCGCGCTGAGAGCGCTCGTTCCGCCGACCTCCGACAGCGCGGCGACGGCCTCGGCGGCGCGCTGGGCGATCGCGGTGCCCGAGGCGTACGCCTCGAGGGTGCCGGCACGCTTGCCGTATCCCGGTCGACCGCCGGGTCGAACCTGGATGTGACCGAACTCTCCGCCGTTGCCGGCGGCGCCGCGGTGCAGGCGGCCGTTGATGACCGACCCTCCGCCGACCCCGGTCGACACCGTGAGGTAGATCATCGTCGAGGTGCCGCGTCCGGCGCCGAAGCAGTATTCGCCGTACGCCGCCGCGGTAGCGTCGTTCTCGAGGGCGGCGGGAACCCCGAACGTCTCCTCCGCCATGGCCACGATGGGGACGTCGATCCAGTCGGGCAGGTGCAGCGGACCGGTGAGCACACCGCGGGCGGCGTCGAGCGGGCCGCCGCAGGAGATGCCGACGACCGCGGGGGCCTCGCCCGCACCGAGCACGCCCTCGGAGCGCGCGATCTCGATGGAGCGCTGCCCCATCTCGAAGAGGCGGCGGATGACGGTGCGGTAGCCCTCGTGCTTGCGCGTCGGCTCGACGAGGAACCCTGCGACCCCACCATCGGGAGAGACGACTCCGACGGCGAGTTTCGTGCCACCGATGTCGAGACCGAGGACTGCTCGACTCACTGCTTCCATGCAGTCCTCCGAATTACTACTGGCGGGAGATCGATCTGTGGAATCGATCCCACAAAGCATAAGCGGGTGCTGTGCCGCTGGTCAAACACCCCTGTCCGCTCCGAGCGCCCCAATCCGCGAGGCCGTCACCACGTGTCCCGCCGACGCTCCTGGTCGACGACGACCTCGAGGTCGGAAAGGCCCCGCAGTCCGGCGAGCGGGCGACGCATCCTGCTGTTGCCGGCCAGCCTCTGCTGGTTGCGGTCGAGGAAGGCCCAGTAGCCGGCCGTGAACGGGCAGGCGTTCTCGCCCAGGCGGACCTTCGGGTCGAACCGGCAGCCGCCGCAGTAGTCCGACATGCGATTGATGTAGGCGCCGCCCGCGGCGTACGGCTTCGTCGCGACGATGCCCCCGTCGGCGTGCTGCGACATGCCGATCACGTTGGCGGGCATCACCCATGGGGTGCCGTCCACGAACATGCCCGTGAACCAGTGGTTGAGCTCGAGCGGGTCGTAGCCGCGCTGCAGCGACCAGTTGCCGAGCACCATCAGGCGCTGGATGTGGTGCGCCCAGCCGTGCCTGCGCAGCCCGTCGACGGTCTCGCTCAGGCAGTTGGCCTCGATGCGGTCGGGGTCGAGCTGCACGAACGCCTCGGGCAGCGGCTCGGTCGCCTCGAGCGCGTTGTGATCGGTCGGGTACGACTCGCCGAGGTACCAGTAGAGGTGCCACATGTAGTCGCGCCAGCCCGCGATCTGGCGGACGAAGCCTTCGACGCTGCTCAAGGGTGCATCTCCGCGGTCGTAGGCCGCGACCGCCTCGTCGACGACGATCCTGGGGTCGAGCAGGCCGAGGTTCATCGGAGCGCTGAGCAGCGAGTGCGCCATCGTCCAGTCGCCCGACAGCGTCGCGTCCTCGAACGGCCCGAAGTCCATCAAGCGCGACTCGACGAAGTCGTCGAGGGCGCGCCTCGCCTCGTCGGCCGTCGCAGCGAACCGGCGCGGACCGTCGTCGCCCACGAGGGTGATCAGCCCGTCGCGCTCCCACCGGTCGAGGTCGGCCCGTGCCTGCTCGTCGATGTCGTCCTCGACCGGCCACCACGGGTCGGGCAGCCCGAGTCGCGCAGCGCCCTTCGGCGGCGGCTCGCGGTTGTCGTGGTCGTAGTTCCACTGTCCGCCGACCGGAGCAGCGCCCTCCATGAGCAACCCCGTGCGCTCGCGGACCGTGCGGTAGAAGTCCTCCATCAGCAGCCGCTTGCCGCCGCGCGAGTCGGCCCAGTCGCGGAAGTCGGCCTCGCTCGTGATGAAGCCCCGGCTCGGCAGCACCCGCATCCCGCGCTCGCGCACGAAGCGGCGGGCCGCCCATGATGTCGGATCGATCACCTCGAGATCGTCGCGGCCGTCGACGACCTCGTCGAACCGGTCGACCTGGCGATACTCGACCCGGTCGCCGAGCTCGCGCACCCGATGCCGCATCGCCGACAGGATGAGGTGCGCCTTCGCGCGGTGCATCGGCCGACGCGCGAACACCGATCGGGCCTCGACGAGAAGGATGGGCCCGCCGTCGTCGAAGAGCGGTCCGAGCTGACCGGCGAAGAGCCAGCGCGTTCGAGGGGTCGCCACTCGCGCGAGGATACGGGCAGAAGGTCCGCGCTGTCTGGACGATCCGGCGCGACTGCCGCGGACTCCGGCCGCGCGAGGACTCAGTCGGCGAGAGGAGCCGCGACCTCCGCGGGAGTCGCCGTGGAGCCGCGCTGGTTGATCGACGCCGAGAGGACGACCGTCTTCGTTCCGCCGGCGGGATCGGCGATGCGGTCGAGCAGCGTCTGCACGGCCGTGCGTCCCATCGCCGCGGCGTCCTGGTCGACGGCGGTGACGCCGGGAGTCACCATGCTCATCCAGGGAACGTCGTCGAAGGCGACGAGGCTGAGGTCGTCGGGGATGCGCATCCCGAGCGACGACGCGGCACGCCAGACACCCTCGGCGAGCACGTTGTTCGCCGCGAACACCGCCGTGGGCCGCTCGGACGAGGCGAGCAGTTCGCGCGCGACCTCGAGGGCGTCGGCGACGTCCCACCCGGTCGGCACGACGAGCTTCCGGTCCTGCGCGATGCCGGCCGCTTCGAGCGCGTCGGCGTAGCCCTCGCGGCGCTCGCGTCCGGTCGTCCAGTCCTCCTCGTCGATGAGGAGCGCGATGCGACGGTGGCCCTGTTCGATCAGCTGCTTCGTCATCGACCGGGCGGCGCTGCGGTTGTCGATCACAACGGCGTCGCAGGCGCCGTCGGAGAACCGGCGGTCGACCTCGACGACGGGGATGCGCTGCCGCAGCAGGAATTCGGTCGCATCCGCCGACACCGGGGTCGCCACCACTCCCGCGACGCGCAGCGCGACGAGCGCCTCGGCCGCCGCCAGCTCGTCCTCGGGGATGCCCTGGTGGTCGATGAGCATCATCGTGTAGCCGAGCCGAGTGGCCTGACGGCTGGCACCCGCCGCGAGGTTCGCGTAGAACTCGTTGCGCAGATCGGAGACGAGCACCCCGATGGACCGCGTCGACTGCTGCTTGAGACTGCGAGCCATTGCGTCGACGACATAACCCAAGTCGCTCGCCGCCTGGCGCACCCGCAGCTTGACGGCTTCGGCGACGTACCCGTTGCCCGTCAGCGCCCGCGAGGCCGTCGATCGTGAGACACCCGCGGCCTCGGCGACCTCTTTGATGGTCGCGCGACGCCCGCCCGGCAGGAACTCGCCGCCTTCTCGCATGGTGCCCCTACTCGATGTCGATCAGAGCCTCCGTGTGCTGACCGAGGCTCAAGGATCCGATTGTGACATCTACGGCCACTCTTGCGCGCTTCGCGGCACGATCCGGTGCGATCAGCACCAGCGGCAGCTCCCGCTCCTCCCCGGGCGCGAGGGGCACCGGCTCCGGCGCCGCGACGATCTCCCAGCCGTCCGGCACGACCGGGAGCAGGACGGCGTCCGCGGGTTCCGCGTGCGGATTGCGCACGGTGACGACGAGGTCGACCTGCGCCCCGACGGCAGCCGCGGACCGGTAGGGCACGATCCGCGCGAGCACCCCGTCGGCGCCGAGGTCGAGCTCGTCGAGCGGCAGCAGCGCCTCGTGGATCTCGACGAGGTCGGTTCCGGCGTAGCCGAGGTACTCGAGGTAGCCGTCCTCGACGAACCGCGGCTCCCAGTGCCCGCCGGCGAGCAGGCCCGGCGCGATGCGCTTGTAAAGGGCCGCGCTCTTCTCGTAGTCGTGGATGCGGAACCGGTTGCGGTACTGGTAGTTGAGGATCTCGTTGCGCTCGTCGGGCACGCCGAGGCCCTCCTGCTGGTCGCCGGTGAACAGCACCCGCACACCGTCGACCTCGAGTTCGTAGGCCACGGCGAAGAGGGTGTGCCCCGGCTGCTCGTGCGGCGTGATCGTGTACTCGTTCCACGAGAACGGCACTCCGAGCGGCAGCACCCGGTCGGAGGCGATCGGCTCGAACCACTGGCAGGGCAGGTCGTACTTCCACGGGTCGTCGAGGATGGGGGCCACGTTCTCGGGCGTCCAGATCTCGGTGCCCTCCACGTCGCGCAGCAGCGGCATCCCGGCGATGTGGTCGTCGTGGTAGTGGGTCGGCAGCGCCACCCCGATGCGGCTCACGCCGTACTGCGCCTTGAGTGCGGGCAAGGAGGCGAGCCACGGGCGCCGCGCGGCGCGCTCGGTGCCGGTCGGCATGCCCGTCGTCATGTCGTAGCCGTAGTCGATGACGAGCGCCTCCCCCGTCTTCGACAGCAGGACGTAGGAGTAGGACATCGCCGAGTTGTTGAACAGCAGGTGCGGTGTGATGGGGATGAACGGGTCGCGCAGGCGCTGTTCGAGGTCCCAGCGGTGCCAGCGGCGGGAGTCGACGAGGTACTGCATGCGGTCGGCCAGCAACCGCAGGGCGGCGCGCGGATCGTCCAGCGGCCGCCCGTGCGAGGGCAGCAGCACGTCGAAGTCCTCGTCGAGCAGCAGCAGGCAGGTGATGACCACCATCGCGGGGCCCTCGTGGTGCGAGTACGACCACTGGCTCGCGGCGAGCGACCACACCTTGCCGGGGGCGTAGATCAGGTCCCCGGTGAACGCGAGGGATCGGCCGCCGCGCTCGAGCACGTAGCTCACCGACCCGATCGTGTGCCCCGGAGTCGGCAGGGCACGGATGGGGACGCCGCCGTACTCGACGGTGCGGTATTCGGCGGCGGTCCCGGCGACGGGGACCGGGTCGAGCAGCGAGAAACGGTCCTGCCGCAGGTTGTAGTCGTTGTCGAGCTGGCGGGTGCGCCACATCTCGTCGACCGAGCGGAACAGGTCGATCTCGACTGGCGGCACGATGATGTCGATTCCCGCCTCGACCGCGAGGGGCAGACCCTGCCCCTGGTCCCGGTGGTGGTGGGTCATCAGCACGTGCGTGAGCGCGCTGATGCCCATCTCGGCGAGACGGTCGAGCACGAGCCCCGAGCCGAAGTCGATGGCGATGCCGGTGCGCTCGCCGAACTCTCCTTCGGCGGCGATGACGTAGACGTTGCAGGTGTCGCGCACGAGGTAGACCCCGCGCGCGACCTCCTCGACGCTCCCCGATGCGGTGCTGCTCGACCCGCTCATCCGCCGTCGCTCCGGCGGTCGGCGAGCAGCGCCCGGTACTCCCGCCAGGTCTCGGCGACGACGGCGAGGTCGTCGGCGTCGATCGGCTCGCCGGAGCGGTCGATCGACTCGAGGTAGTAGAGCGCGGGGACTCCGAGGCTCGACTGAGCCTTCGTGTACTCGAGCCATTCGCCGCGGTTCGGCATGGGCCACTGGTCGGTGTCGATGCGGTGGTACGGCAGGGCGGCGGTCGCGATGGCGTGCCGCACGGCGAGCTGGTCGGCCACCGGCACCCACCCGCCCGCGACGTCCTTCTCGAGCACGTCGTTGAGGCGAACCATGTCGCCGACGTCGCCGAACGAGGGATGCACGGCGTGCATCACGACGAGGGCGTCGGACTTGGCCTCCTTCGCGGCGCCGTACAGGGTCTCGAGCAGTCGATGAAGCGCGGCGATGCCCCAGACGCCCGGAGCCCCGCGGAGGTTCCGGCCGCTCGGCGTGCGCTGGGTGAAGTCGACCTTGAACCCGTCGGCGTCGAGACCGTCGGCGGAGAGCAGGTCGCGCACGATCCCGCGCAGCCGGTCGAGGTAGGCCGGGTTCGCGGGGTCGACGGCGACGGGGCGGCCGAACGGGTCGGTGACGCACTCGTCGGCGGGCAGCCCCTCCGGGTCCCACGCCTTCCACCAGAGCAGCACCTTCCGACCTTCGGCGTGACGCTGCGCGATCCACCCCTTGAGGTCGGGCCAGTGCTCGAGGTCGGTCGTCGCTGTGCCGTACTCGGCCTGCCAGCGGTCGTCGACGACGATCGTGCCGGGCGAGAGGTCGTGCCGCTCGAGCCGGTCGAGGAACTCGTCGTAGACGCTCTGCCGCGCGTACTGGGGCGCGAGGAGCACGACGACGTTCTCCTCCTCCTCGGTCTCGGGGTCGATGGCCTCGCTCGGCCCGGCCGAGTGGTGGAGGGCGTGCATGGAGCGGGCGCACTGCGCTCCCCATCCGCAGAACATCGGCTCGTCCCACCAGAGCGGGACGTCCGAGACCGGCGCGGACTCGGCCGCGAAGCCGTGCTCGACCAGGTCGCGCCGATGGTCCGCGATCACATCGATGGCCGACGACGCGGGCTGCAGCACCAGGGTCGGCGACGCCCACGCGCCGTCGACCTCGGTGTGCCCCTCGTACGACAGGCGCAGGGAGAAGCCGCCATCGAGCGGCTCGTAGCGCGCGGTCGTGAAGGTCAGCTTCTGGACGGCGTCGCGCACGGAGAGCCCGAGCCAGTCGCCTCCCGGCAGATCGGTCGCCGCCCGGGGAGTCTCGCGGCCGAAGCCGAAGACCAGGGGCGGCGGCGAGAAGATGCCGTTGAGGCGTCCCGGGTCGGCGTCGCCGACCACGCCGAGCACCGCCGATGCCCGCGACGGCCGGACGAAGGCGACCGGCTCGGTGGGGACGGGGGCGAAGAGGCTCGCGAAGTCGATGCGGGAGCGGAACACCCCCGACGCGCCGGAGCGCATCGTGGCCGCGCCGCCGAAGAGCACCACATCGTCGATGCGGCCGTCGCCCTCGACGGCGACCGAGAGCTCGAGAGAGCGGGCAGTCACCCGGAGGATCGTCGACCGCGCCGCCCAGGCACTGGTCGTCTGGGCGACGGTGACGACGAGGGCATCGCCCTCATGGCGTAGGCGAGGGGCATCGAGCCCGAAGGTCTCGTCGGAGGCGTCGACGCGGTGCACCGAGGCGAGCAGGTTGATGTCCGTCCATCGACGGCCCGCGAGGTCGTCGAGCTTGGCGTACGGCGAACGGTTGATCGCGGCCTCGTCGGTCGGGATCCAGATGCGGTACCAGTCGCCGGTCACGGTGACGCCCAGCTCGTCGGGCACGATCTCGAGCCCGGCGGAACGCTCGCGGTCGCCCGCGAGCGACTCGGCGGCCGGTGCCTCTTCGGTCTTCGACATGCGGAAAACCCTACCTGGTAACGTTCCCATATGAGCGCTTCCCAGCGAGGGGCAGTGACGCCCTCGAACGGTCCCGTGTCCGATCTCCTCTCCCCGACGCCCGCGTTCCTGCGCATCGACGGCGACCCGGTTCCGCTGCCGCGCGAGGCCTCGTACGTTGAGCACCCTCAGACTGGGGCGCGCCGACTCGCTGATCTCGACCCCGACTCGCTCGGCCCCGAGGGGTACGCGCTGCGGCTCGACGTCGGCGACGCCGGGCCCCGTCTCACGATCGCCGCGTCGACCGACGTCGGACGCCAGCACGCCGACGTCACGGTCGAGCGCCTCCGCGCGCTCGGCGACGTGCCGCAGCTATCCATCCGCGACGAGCCCGAGCTCGCCTGGCGCGGCACAATCGAAGGCTTCTACGGCCCGCCGTGGAGTCACGAGGCCCGCCTCGAGCACCTGCGCTTCTGCGCCGCGAACAAGTTCAACAGCTACGCCTACGCCCCGAAGGACGACCGGTACCACCGTGCGCGGTGGCGCGACCTCTACCCCGACGCGGAGCTGCGGCGCCTGCAGGAGCTCGTGACCGAGGCGGCGCGGCTGCGCATCCGATTCACCTACACGATCGCCCCCGGGCTGTCAATGATCTACTCCTCCCCCGACGAGCTCGCCCTGCTGCTGGCGAAGGCGGAGCAGCTGTGGAGCATCGGGGTCCGCTCGTTCGCGCTGCTCTTCGACGACATCCCCACCTCGCTGCAGCACCCGGAGGACATCGAGGAGTTCGGACCGGGCGAAGGCGCGTCGGGACTCGCCCACGGGCGAATCTGCACCGAGTTCCAGCGCCGCTTCCTCGACCCCCGCGGCGGCGAGCGCCTCGTCATGGTGCCCACCGACTACGCCGGCGTCGACTCTTCGCCCTACCGCCGGGGCCTCGCCGAGAGCCTGCCCGAGGACACGCTCGTCTGGTGGACGGGGTCGGACATCGTCGTCGGCCAGGTGACCCGAGAGGACATCGATGCGGCGGCCGCGAGCTACGAGCGCGACCTGCTGCTGTGGGACAACTTCCCCGTCAACGACTTCGACTTCCCGCGGCTCTTCCTCGGCCCGCTGCTGGGGCGCACGCGCGATCTCGCGGGGTCGCGGCTCGTCGGTATCAACG
Organism: Herbiconiux sp. L3-i23; assembly: GCF_023734115.1. Classification (NCBI taxonomy): domain Bacteria; kingdom Bacillati; phylum Actinomycetota; class Actinomycetes; order Micrococcales; family Microbacteriaceae; genus Herbiconiux; species Herbiconiux sp. L3-i23. The sequence goes on along the minus strand of NZ_AP025737.1, from coordinate 526,494 downwards.
CGAATCCGATGATCCACCCGACCGCGTCGCAGTTGGCGCTCGTCACCGTCGCCGACTGGGCGTGGAATCCGACGGCGTACGACCCCGAGACGTCGGCGGCGCGGGCGCTGCGGCTCGTCGCGGGTGCATCGGCCGACGCGCTGCGTCCGCTCGTCGCCGCGACCAGCGCGTGGCCTCCGAGCGCCGACCGCTCCCCCGAGCTCGCCGCGGCGACGGAGCGGGCGCTCGCAGGCGACGAGAGCGCGCTCCAACAGCTCGACGGAGCCCTCCGGCAGCTGACGATGCTGCCGGACACCGTCGAGTCGGTCGAGTCGCCGCTCGTGACAGAGCTCACCCCGTGGATCGCGGCGGCGGCGCGGGAGGCCGCGCTCGCACGGCTCGCGGTGGAGGTGCTGGCGAGCGGGCGGGCGCTCACCGACCAGCAGCGTGCGGCGCTCGAGTCGGACATCGAGGCGCTGTCCGGGCACGAACCCGACGTGCTGCGCACCCTGCTGACCGGCTTCACCCGGTCGGTTCTCGACACGGCGCGCGCTTAGCCGCGCACCGAGAGCCCGGACGAGAGACGGTCAGGCGCTCAGCACCTGACCGTCTTCGGCGAGTCGGGAGCGGAGCGCGGCGACGTCGATGCTCTGGACATCGGCGTCGCCCGCGGCGGCCATGGCCGCGGCCGCACCGGCGGCGTGCCCGAGCATCTGGAACTGCACCTCCATACGGATCGACGAGAACGCCACGTGCGAGGCGCTCACGCAGACCGCGACGAGCAGATTCGAGCACGCGTCACGCGGTGGGGTGAGCGCGCGGTAGGGGATGCCATAGCGAGGGACGGGCACCGACAGGTACCCCTCGGTCGCCACCATCGCGACGGGTGCGGGATGCTCGTGCACCCACCGCCAGGTGCGCTGCACCTCGCGGATGTCGAGGTGGTACGAGCCGAGCGCAACCGTGTCGTCGGGGATGCGCCCGTCCCTGAGGTCGTGTTCGGTGAGCACCGTGTCGCTCTGCATGCGCCGCGCCTCGCGCACGTAGAGCTGGTGCGGTAGGTGGCCGGTATCGGCGAACTCGTCCGCCGGGAGGCCCCACCGCGAGATCTCGGAGCGCACGGACTCGGGGACCGCGTCGTCGCTGGCGAGGAACCAGAGGAAGCCGGCCGCATGGTCGCGGTGGTGCCGCACGAGTTCCGCGCGACGCTCCCGCGAGGCCAGCGGGTACTCCCACGCCGATCCGTCGAGCACGCTCAGCGAGAAGGGGCCGAGCGAGTTGCCGTCGGCCTTGCCTCCGGGCAGGTTCTCCTCGAGGCCGACCAGTCGGCCCGCGGGCGGGGTGGTGCCGGTGCGCTCCCAGTGGGCGAAGAGGCGGCGGCCGAGCTCCCAGTACTCCTCGTCATAGCCGTCGGGACGGAAGAAGGGGATGCGGTCCTTCGCTGTGGTGAGGCACATCCGGTAGCCGAACGACATGACGCCGCCGTCGCCGGCGCCGACCTCGGCCATGGGGTCCGGCTTGATCTGGGCGAGAAGGGGCCCCTCGCGGCGTCCATCGGGGTCACCGGCGAACGGGGAGATCCAGTCGGGGAAGACGTGCATGCCGGGGACGATCTCGCGCCGCCCCGCGAAGCTCTCGCCGTGCAGCGTGCGGTCCTCCCGCCCGACGGCGGAGGGCACGCCCGCACCGGCGAGCAGGTCGCCCTCGTAGGACGCGTCGACGAAGGTTCGGGCGACATGCTGCTCGCCGGCCACCGTCTCGAGGGAGGCGATCCGTCCGTCGTGCACCTCGACGGCGGCGAGCTCCGCGCCGAACACGACGTCGACCCCCGCGCGTTCGAGCCACTCGAGGAAGATCCGCTCCGCGACGTGCGGTTCCGGGCCGGCGTAGAGACCGGCGGCGACCCCGTAGTGACGAGCGACGGCGTCGCGGAACCGGGTCGCGAACCCGCCGAGCACCCGCACGTCGCCGACGTCGGTGTAGCCGAGCCCGCCCGAGGTCATCCCGCCGACGTGGCTGCCGGGTTCGAGGAGGCGCACGCTCGCGCCGGTTTCGGCGGCCGCGACGGCGGCGCACACCCCGGCCGAGGTGGCGGCGTAGACGAGGACGTCGACGGGAGCGCTCATTCGACCGCGCCCGTGTCGGCCGACGGAGCCTCGGGGAGCGGCACGTCGAGCGACCGAGCCCGGACGATGTCGGCGTAGTGCCGGCCGGAATCCTTGATCGTGCGGCGACCCGTCGGATAGTCGACGTGCACCAGCCCGAACCGCGGACGGTAGCCGAGCGACCACTCGAAGTTGTCGAGCAGCGACCAGTGCAGGTACCCGCGCACGTCGGCCCCGGCCGCGATCGCCTCGTGAACGGCGTTCAGGTGCGAGCGCAGGTAGGCGATGCGTCGCACGTCGTGGACCCGCCCGTCGTGGGTCGGCGATTCGCCCGAGACGGCGCCGTTCTCGGTGATGAGCAGCGGCACTCCCGGATAGTCGCGGCTCAGACGGATGAGCAGATCGCGGAACGAGTCGGGCGCGACCTCCCAGCCCTCGTCCGTGCGCGCGACATCCCCGGACGGGCCGACGACCCTCCACGGGAACGGGTTCGCGGGCGCCGCCGCCATCACCCGGCGGGTGTAGTAGTTGACGCCGAGGAAGTCGCTGCGACCGCCGATCGCCTGCTCGTCGCTGTCGCGGATGAAGTCGAGGTCGCCGCCGATCGCCCTCTCCCAGTGCGCGCGCATGTCCGCCGGATATACGGAGCCGAGCAGCGGCTCGAGGTACCAGCGGTTGACGTAGCCGTCGGAGCCCCAGGCGGCCTCACGGTCGGCCTCGGTATCGGTCGCCGGATCGCAGGGGAACAGGCTGAGCGCGCTACCGACCTTCGGACGCTCGTATCCGTGCAGGATGTCGGCGCCGACCCCGTGGGCGAGGAGCACGTGATGGCCCGCCGTCACGGCGGAGCGGTGGTCGGCGATGCCCGGCGCGTGCAGGCCGAGCTGGTAGCCGAGGAGCTGGATGATCCACGGCTCGTTCTGGGTGATCCACCAGTCGACGCGGTCGGCGAGACGCTCGGCGACCGCGGTCGTGAACTCGGCGAAGGCGTCGACCGCGCCCCGGGAGATCCAGCCCCCGTCGGCCATCAGAGCCTGGGGCATATCCCAGTGATTGAGGGTGAGCACGGGCGCGATGCCGCGGTCGAGCAGGGTGTCGACGACCCGCTCGTAATGGTCGAGCCCCCGGGTCTCGACCCGACCGCGCCCGTCGGGGACGATGCGGGACCAGCCGACCGAGAACCGGTAGGCGCCGAGGCCGAGCTCGCTCAGCAGGTCGATGTCGTCGCGCCAGCGTCGGTAGGAGTCGGTCGCGACGGACGCGTCGCCGCCGCCTTCGATGGCGCCGGGGGTGCGGGCGAAGACGTCCCAGACGGACTCGCCGCGCCCGTCGACGTCGTGCGATCCCTCGATCTGGTGCGCCGAGGTCGACGCCCCGAACAGGAAATCCTCCGGGAAACGACCGGTCACGTGCACTCCTCGCCTCATCGCCGTGTGAGAACGTACCCACATCGGCGGCGAGGGTCAAACCTCGCGCGAGTCGGCGGTCACAGGAGGGGCTGCAGCAGGAGCACGGCGACCCCGGCGACCGCCGCGAGGGCGAGCGCGACGATGGCGAGCGAGCCGACGATCCCGCCGACGAACGCCCCGACGACACCGAGCGGTTCGAGGACACGGCGGAGCAGCGACCGACGCGTCATCGAGGGAAGGGGCACGGGAGCAGGGGTGAGGGAGACCATGCCTCCACACTCCCCCGCCGGTCACCACCGCCGAATCGGGCGCGGGAGCGATCTCGTCGACGCGAGCGTCATCCGGCCGGATGAGGCCCGATCATTCGCCCGCACGGTCTACTGGTCGCCGCCAGCCGCGCCGTCGCCGCGGCCACGGTCCGGGCCCGTGCGAGCCTGCTCGATCTCCTCCGAAGTGAGCGTGCTGATCGGCCCCGTGAACTGGCTCGCCCGCTTCTCGGCCGCGGCGTCGCCCGCGAACAGCGACCGGTCGTCGCCGTGAGCGGTGACGGCCTTGGGCGCGCGCCGCTTCGGCACCTCCTCCTCGACCATCTGCACGCGTGTGCGCGGGATCGACTGGGGGCTGCGCTCGTGCAGCCACGCGACGAGCTCCTCGCGGATGTAGCAGCGCAGATCGAACAGTGTCGGCGCATCGATCGCGGTGACGAGGATGCGCACCCGCACGTATCCGCCGAGCGCGTCGGTGACCTGCAGCACCGCGGTGCGCTTGTCCCAGAGCTCCGTCCGTTCGAGCACGCGGTGCATCTCGTCGCGCATCTCGCGCGGTGACACCCGCCAGTCGAGGTCGAACTCGACCGAACCGAGCAGCTCGGAGTTCTTGCGGGTCCAGTTCTCGAACGGGGTGGTGGTGAAGTACGTCGAGGGCAGCACCATGCGGCGGTCGTCCCAGATGTGCACCACGACGTAGGTGAGGGTGATCTCCTCGATGCGCCCCCACTGCTGCTCGACGATGACGACGTCGTCGACGCGGATCGCGCCGCTGAAGGCGAGTTGCATCCCGGCGAAGACGTTGGCGAGCGCCGACTGGGCGGCGAGACCGGCGATCACCGAGACGAGGCCCGCGGAGGCCAGCAGGCTCGCGCCCGCCGCCTGCGCGCCCGGGAAGGTGAGCAGGATCGAGCCGAGCGCGACGATCACCACGGCGACGATCGCGAGCCGGCGGAGGATCAGCACCTGGGTGCGGATGCGCCGCGCGACCCGATTGTCGCGCACATCGGTGCGGTAGCGGTTCAGCGACAGGTCGACGGCGAAGATCAGCACGCGGCAGATGAACCAGGCGGCGACGCCGATCGTCGCGATGAGGAACAGGTGGCTGATCGGACCGAGCCGATCGCCGTCGCGCACGGTGCCGGGCAGCACGGCCACCTCGAGCGCGATCCATACCGCGACCACCGCCGCGAGCGTGCGGAACGGTCGGCGCAGGGCACGGACGCTGCCGTCGGCCCAGTGCCGCTTCGCCGCGACCCAGCGGAAGACGCGACCGAGAATCGAGGTCGCGATGAGGGCGATGAGGAAGGCGATGACGGCGTAGATGCCGGCGCGCGCGTAGTCGTTGGCGAGGACGTCGTCGAGGAAACCGGTCACTCAGGAGAGCCTTTCGAAGCGGTGGTGGAGGACGGCCCCATCGCCGAAAAAGGACCCGACCAGTCTGCAGGGCCCCTCCTGAACAAGTCCTCAGTCCGAGCGGATCCCGCTCGGAGGAGCGGGATCAGAGGTCGATCGCGCCCTGCGCCCGCGCGTTGTAGACGACCGACTCTCCGGCGTCGATGCTGCGGCCGTAGTCGGCGAACACGGCGAGCGCCTCGTCGCGGAGCACGTCCTTCGCGACGGTGATGCCGCGCTCCTCGAACTGCTCGGCCCAGTCTTCACGCACGGGCCCCTCGTCGAACTTGGTGAGGTGCTCGAGTTCGGGCCCCTCCCCCGCGACGACCAGGCGGCGCACGCCCGACCACAGGGTCGCGCCGTAGCACTGGGCGCACGGACGCCAGTTGACGACGAGTTCCCGGGCGGGAGCCCCCTCGGCCCCGAGGTCCCAACCGCCGACCCGCGTCTGGGCGAGCGCGAGGGTGACCACCTCGGCGTGCGCCATCGACAGCCCCGACGCGAGAACGAGGTTGACTCCCGCCGAGACGACGCGGCCGGTCTCGGTCTCGACGACGAGCGCCGCGAAGGGTCCGCCGGTCTTCTCCCGGAAGTTGCGCGCGGCCAGCCGGTGCACGAGGGCCATGCGCTCCTCGTCGGTCGCGAGCACGTCGGGAACGTCCGCGAGCTCGTCGCTCACCCAGGCGGGCAGGTCGGCTCGGAACGAGGTCGCGAACGCACTGGTGTCCATGGGGTCTTCCTCTCATCGCGCCGCCCCTCCGCGGGGCTGCCCGACCAACCTAGGCGTCGCGTGTTACGGGCAATCGCACAGTCGGGCCAGCAGAATGACCTGGTGCCGCTTGCCATCGAGGACTACGCCATGATCGGCGACCGCCACACCGCCGCCCTCGTGGGCCGGGACGGCAGCATCGATTGGCTCTGCCTGCCGCGCTTCGACTCGCCGTCGACCTTCGGCGCCCTGCTCGGCGACGCCGACCACGGCCGCTGGCTGCTGCGGCCGGCCGACGGGACCGCGACCGCGACCCGGCGCTACAAGGGCGACACCCTCATCCTGGAGACGGAGTGGACGACGCAGAACGGAGTCGTCCGCGTCACCGACTTCATGCCCTACGGCAACCGACGCGCCGATGTGGTCCGCCGCGTGCACGGCGTCAGAGGGGCGGTGCGGATGCGGCAGGATCTGCGCATCCGTTTCGGCTACGCGAGCGCCCTGCCGTGGGTGCGCCAGGTGGGCGGCGCCGCGGGACCGGCGCTGCTCGCCGCCGCAGGACCGGATGCGCTCATCCTGCGTGGACCCGAACTGCGCGCCACGGGCCACGCCCACACGGGCGAGTTCACCGTGAGCGAGGGCGAGACCGTCGATCTGGTGCTCACCTGGTTCCCCTCGCACCGAGAGGCACCCGCTCCGCTCGATGTCGATGCTGCGTTCGCCTCGACGACGGCCGAGTGGCACGACTGGGCGCACACGCTGACGCATCGCGGGCCGCACCACGGGCTGGTGATCCGCTCGCTGCTGATGCTGCGGGCCCTGACCCATGAGGACACGGGCGGAATCGTCGCGGCCGCGACCACGAGCCTGCCTGAGCAGGCGGGCGGCGTGCGCAACTGGGACTACCGCTACGTGTGGTTGCGCGACGCGTCGCTGACGCTGCTGGTGCTGCTGTCGCACAAGTCGACCGGCGAGGCCGCGCACTGGCGCGACTGGCTGCTGCGGGCGATCGCCGGCGACCCCTCCGACGTGCAGATCATGTATGGCCTCGCGGGCGAACGCGATCTCGCCGAACGGACGGTCACCACTCTGCCCGGGTTCCGCGGCGCGGCACCGGTGCGGGTGGGCAACGGCGCCGTCGAACAGTTCCAGGCCGACGTCATCGGCGAAGTGATGGTGGCGCTCGAGGTCGCCCGCGAGGCGGGCCTCGCCGAGACCCGGGATTCGTGGTCGTTGCAACGCGCGCTGCTCGAGTACACGGCCCGGCACATCGATGAGAAGGACAACGGGATCTGGGAGATGCGCGGAGATCCGCAGTACTTCACCCACTCCCGCGCGATGATGTGGGCCGCCTTCGACCGCGGAGTGCGCGCGGTCGAACGGCACGGGTTCGCGGGCGATGCGTCGACGTGGCGCTCGATGCGCGATCGACTCGCGAGCGAGATCGAGGAGCACGGCTTCGACCGCACCCGCAACAGCTACGTGCAGCACTATGGGTCGACCGAGGTCGACGCGTCACTCCTGCAGCTCGCGCAGGTCGGCTACCTCGACTACGACGACCCGCGCATGCTCGGCACGGTCGCGGCGATCGAGCACGACCTGCTCGCCGACGGCCTGGTGCTGCGCTACCGATCGTCCGAGGTCGGCGACGGCCTGCCCGCGGGCGAGAACCCGTTCCTCGCCTGCTCGTTCTGGCTCGTCGAGCAGTATGCCAAGAGCGGTCGCACCGACGACGCGACCGCTCTGATGGACGGGCTCGCCGCGCTCGCGAGCGATGTCGGCATCTTCTCGGAGGAGTACGACTTCGCGGCTGGGACCCAGATGGGCAACGTGCCGCAGGCGCTCACCCACCTGACCTTCGTGCGGGCGGCCGACGCGATCCATGCCGCTCGCCCGTCGCACGCCGCCCGGTCAGAGTCTGCTGAGCATCCGTAGCGTTGCGGCCGTCCGATCCGACAATCGAAGGTGAGGAAGGGGAACCGATGACCGAGCACACCAATGGGGCCGACCACGAGCGCAGAGACGCCCCGGACGACCCGTCGGTCGCCGCCGCGGCCGAGGAGTACCAGATCGTCGACCTGCCCGAGGTCGACGAGGAGCGGGAGGTCGACGAACGCGTCGAAGATCCCGAAGCGCCTCTCGTCGACGCGGGCGACGTCGACGAGGACGCCGGTCCCGACGCCGATGAGGATGGCGTGCTCTAGCGTCTCCTGGACGTTGTGTGGGAGAGCACTGGAAAGGCCGGTGCGCGAGGGAAGCGGCTCCTAGCGTGGGAAGCACCCAACCCCGACCTGACCAACAAAGAGGAAGGCACACGATGCCCAGCGTCATCGAGACCGTCGACGTGGATGTCCCCGTCACCACCGCCTACAACCAGTGGACCCAGTTCGAGGAGTTCCCGCAGTTCCTGAGCTTCGTCGAGTCGATCACCCAGCAGGACGACACCCACAACCACTGGAAGGTGAAAATCGGCGGGGCCGAGCGCGAGTTCGACGCCGAGATCACCGAGCAGCTCCCCGACGAGCGCGTCGCCTGGAACAGCATCGGCGGCAAGGACGAGCACGCCGGAGTCGTGACCTTCCACAAGCTCTCCGACACGTCGTCGCGAGTGACTGTGCAGATCGACTGGAAGCCCGAGGGCTTCGTCGAGTCGGCGGGCGCTCTGCTCGGCGTCGACGACCACGCGATCAAGAAGGACCTGCAAAACTTCAAGCAGTTCATCGAGTCCCGCGGCACCGAGGACGGCGCCTGGCGTGGAGAGGTACCTCGGGACTGACCCGACGCGAAGACCTGCCCGGTCCCGACGCTGCCGTAGCCGCCGTCGGGATCGGGCATTTCCATTCCCGGGCTTCTGCCCCCTCGCTTCCGCTCCTGCCACTGACCAAATCAAGGAAATCTGCGCGGAAAACGCCTCGGATCCGCATGAACGTGTGACTCGACCCCGCTTTTTCCTTGATTTGGCGAGTAGGGGCTGACCGGATGCAGGAGATGTCGATCTCAGACCCCTGGAATCGGCCTGATTCGGGTCGTTTCAAGAAGAAACTCCTGCATTCGGTCAGTCACCGGCACGCAGAATGGGAAACGTGGCCGCGTCGCTGATCCTCCGGCGCGACGGGGATGCCGTCCGCATCGTCGAGCGCGGCACCGCCGAGCGCGGCACAGTCGAGCGCGACACCGCTGATGGCGACCGCGAGAGCGTCGTCGAGGCTGCCGACTTCCCGCGGTTCGTCGCCGACCGCGAGGCGACCACCGGAGGCAGCCCGCCGCGCTGGGTGTGGGACGACACCACCCGCTGGTATCCCGACTTGCTGCGCGCCGGCGTCCGCGTGCACCGCTGCCTCGACCTGCGCCTCGCGCACGACATCCTGAGACGATCCCCGCACATCGACCAGCGGACGCTCGCCGGCGATGACCTCGCCCGCTGGGATGCCCTGCAACCGACCACGGCACACGACGCGGCGCTGTTCGACTGGCACCGCCACGAGGAGCATCTCGATGCCGAGGCCGAATACGACCGTCAGCAGCGGGCAGTCGACGCGTCGGGCAAACGCGGACCGCTGGAACTGCTCCTCGCTGCGGAGAGCTCCGGGGCTCTCGTCGCCGCCGAGATCGACCACGTCGGCCTGCCCCTGCGCGAAGAGGTGCACGAGCGCCTGCTCACCCAGCTCATCGGCGCGCGACCGCTGCCGGGCGCTCGACCCGCCGAGCTCGAGCGGCTGCTGCCCGAGATCCGCGCTGCTCTCGACGCCCCCGACCTCAACCCCGACTCCCCCAAGGCGCTGCTCGGCGCGCTCCGCTCGGCGGGACTCGACGTCTCCGACACCCGCGCGTGGAACCTGCAGCAGCTCGACCATCCCGTGATCGCGCCGCTGCTCGCCTACAAGAAGCTTCAGCGGCTCGCCAATGCGAACGGGTGGCGCTGGCTCGACACCTGGGTGAGCGACGGCCGCTATCAGCCCGGCTTCCTCCCCGGCGGCACGGTGACCGGTCGGTGGACCGCGCAGGGCGGCGGCGCGCTCTCGTTCCCGGCGCAGATCCGCGGATCGGTCGTCGCCGACGAGGGGTGGCGGTTCGTCGTCGCCGATGTCGCGCAGCTCGAGCCGCGGGTGCTCGCCGCGCTGAGCGGCGACCGGGCGATGTCGGAGGCGGCGAGCGAGTCGGACCTCTACGAGGGGATGGTCAAACGCGGGGCGGTGAAGACCCGCCGTGATGCGAAGCTCGGCATGCTCGGCGCGATGTACGGCAGCACCAGCGGGGAGGGCGGCCGGATGGTCGCTCGGATGACGAGGCTTTACCCGCGTGCGTTCGGCTTCGTCGAAGACGCGGCCCGCGCCGGCGAGCGCGCCGAGGTGGTCGAGACCTATCTCGGCCGGGCCTCGGAGCGGCCGACGGGACGCTGGACCCGCGCGCTCGGCGACGAGGCGCGCGCCGACGAGAGCCGCGAACGCGATCGCAAGAAGTGGGGCCGCTTCACCCGCAACTTCGTCGTGCAGGGCAGCGGCGCCGAGTGGGCACTCTGCTGGATCGCGACGCTGCGCACCCTGCTCTGGCGCATCGGACCCCAGGGCGCCGACCTCGAGCTGGCCGACCGACCACACCTCGTCTTCTTCCTGCACGACGAGGTGCTGGTGCACACGCCCGAGGCTCTCGCCGACGAGGTCGTCGCCGCGGTGCGGACGGCTGCCGCCGAGGCCACGCGGATCATGTTCGGCCGCTTCCCCATCGACTTCCCGCTCGACGTCGACGTGTGCCGGTCGTGGGCGGATGCCGACTCCCGAGCCGTCCGCATGGACGACGCCGACGACGCCGACGAGCTCGATGCCGGCGACGGCCCCGCGTCCGGATGATCGAACGCACCGCGTAGGCTCGGGCGTCATGGCTGCCGGCGCGACGATCCACACCTTCACCGTGCAACTCGCCGACGTCGACCGCGGCGTCTACGAAGACCTCACGCTGCGGGTCGCCCGGCATCCGTCCGAGACCGAGGCCTACATGGTGACCCGGCTGCTCGCCTACTGCCTCGAATACGAGGAGGGCATCGCCTTCAGCGAGGGGGTGTCTGCCACCGACGAGCCCGCGGTGCTGGTGCGCGACCTCACCGGTGCGCTCAGGGTGTGGATCGAGATCGGATCACCGGACGCCGAACGTCTGCACCACGGCAGCAAGTCCGCCGACCGCACCGTCGTCTACACCCACAGGGACCCGGCCAAGGTGGCGGGCGCGTGGGCGGGCAAGCGCATCCACCGCGCCGACGCGATCGTGCTGCGCAGCTTCGACCCCGGCTTCATCGACGACGCGGTCGCAGCCCTCGAGCGCCGCAGCACCATGACCCTCTCGGTCACGGAGCGTCAGCTCTACCTCGAGCTGAACGGCACCATCGCGAGCTCCGAACTGCACGAGCAGCCCATTCTCTGACGGCGCTCAGGCCTCGTGCCAGGCCTCCAGCGCGTCGACGTCGACGACCAGATCCGCACTGTCGCGACCCGCGAGAATCGCTCTCGCGTTGGGCTCGTCGACGCTCGCCACCCACGCCGCCGCCTCGTCGGGACTCTTGCCGAATCGCACGTGGCGGGCGGTGAGCCGGTCGATGCGCGGCGCGTCGTCGACATCGGCGAACCACACCTCGTCGAACGCTGTGCGCACCGACGGCCATGGCGTCTCGGAGGCGAGCAGGTAGTTGCCCTCGCTGACGATGACGCGCGCCGCCGGCTCGACGGCGATGGCGCCGGCGATGGGCTGCTCGATGTCGCGCTCGAACTCCGGGGCGTACACGGTCGCGGCGGTGTCCGAACGCAACCGCTGCAGCAGCGCGAGGTAGCCGTGGCCGTCGAAGGTGTCGATCGCGCCCTTGCGGTCGCGGCGTCCGAGGGCGTCGAGCGCGACGTCGGCGAGGTGGAATCCGTCCATCGGCACGTGGGTCGCGGCGATGCCGCGCTCGTTCAGGGCACGGACCAGCCACTGGGCCGCGGTCGTCTTGCCCGCTCCCGGCGCTCCGGCGATGCCGAGCAGCACCCGCTCGCGACCCTGCACGAGCGCGACGGCTCGCTCGAGGACCGATGCGGCGTCGGTCGATGCCGCGCCCGTGCGACCGGTGCCCGCGACGATGGGTCTGGTTCCGCCGGAAGCGCTCATCGGTCGATCATCGCATCCGCACGGGGAACCACTCGATACTCGAAGTGCCCCGAGTACTCGTAGACCCGGCCGATGAGCGGCACCGTGAGGGTGAGCGAGACGTGCTGGCGTCCCACCGCATCGTCGAACCGCTCGGTGAGGTCGACGCGCGGGGCGAGGAGATCGGGCACGGCGACCGTCCGTCGTCCGATCCGCACGCGTACCGCAGTGGAACTCATCCGGAGCGCACCGTCCTCGATGCGCGGGTCCAGCCGGGCGACGATCCGGCGCGACCGGCCGAGGCGGTCGACGAGCTCGCCGCCTCGGACGGCGATCGAGTCGACCATCGCCCGATCGCCTCGGGGGAACCGGAAGGCCCGGGTGGCAGCGACCGACGGATGCACCGCGCTGCCACCGGGGACGTTCTCGACGGTGAAGGTCACCCCGCTCCCCCAGGCGGGGAAGGCGATGCCCTCGGCGCCGAGCACCGACAGCACGGGCCACAGCCAGCGACGCGGTGTGCCGACGGCGTCCCAGACTCCCTCGCCGAGGCCGACGTGTCCCGGTGGGATGGCCGAGAAGTAGGCGCGCAGTCGCGGGTGCAGGCCGGCGAGGTCAGCGCCGAGCACGGCCTGGTACGGAGACAGTCGAGGCGGGCTGACGGATGTCGTCATACGCCGATCATGCCCCGCCGGCTCGAGTAACGCTTCGACAACAGCACGATCCGCGTTGCTCCGACGTGGCCGCGACGCTGCCAGGATCGGTCTTCCCACGAAGGAGGACGGACCGATGAGAGTCGCCGCGATCGCCGCCGGCACGGTGTTGGCACTGCTGTTGACGAGTTGCTCGTCCCCGGCTCCGACCCCCGACGCACCGACCGCCTCCTCGACCCCGGCCCCGTCCGTCGAACCCGTCGTCGCGACGCCGACGCCGAGCGCTCCCGTCGTCACCGTCGACGAGCTGGTGATGCGTCCGAGCGCTCTCGAACTGCGCCGCGACGGGCAGATCATCACCACGCTCGACTACATGTCGCCCGCCGCCGACGCGGTCGCCGCCCTCACCGAGGCGTTCGGATACGCGCCGGCGGACGAGCCGTACGAGGGCACGAACCACCGCCCGCCGGGTGTGTACCACGCGTGGGGCCCCGTCGTCGTCGACGAGCGGTATTACGACGAGGAGCGGCGCGAGACCGACGGTCTGTTCAGCCTCGACTGGCCGCGGTTCGCCGTGTACTTCGACGCGCCCTCGGCCGGCGATGTCGTGCTGCGCACGGCTGGCGACCACCGCCAGGGCGAAGCGTGGTCCAGTGTCCTCGACGACCCCGAGTCGGACATCTGGGCCTGCGAGGGCACCCCCGTCGAGTCCGAGGAGACCTACACCAGCAGAGGGCCGGGCACCGTGACCGTCGTCGCGCGAGAGAACGACGCCGGCGACGCGGTGCTCTGGCTTGGTGCCCCCGCGATGGAAGCCGGCGGGTGCGCCTGAGCGACCCGAGCCGACTCGAGGCGCTCGGGCGGTACGCACCGGGACCGCCGTACGCTTGAGGAACGTAATAGCCGCAGACCGAAGGGATTCGACATGGGCGACGCCTCGTCACTCACCACATTCGAGCGACGCGAGTCCGAGGTCCGCGGCTACATCCGCGCCTTCCCCGTCGTGTTCGACAGCGCGAAGGGGTCGACCCTCGTCGACGCCGACGGGCGCGAATACCTCGACTTCTTCGCCGGCGCCGGCACGCTCAACTACGGGCACAACAACCCGGTGTTCGTCCGCGCCCTCATCGAGTACCTCGAACGCGACGGCATCATCCACGGTCTCGACATGGCGACCTCGGCCAAGAAGGCCTTCATCGAAGCCTTCGAGACCCACGTCCTCGCGCCGCGCGGGTTCGACTACAAGCTGCAGTTCACCGGTCCCACCGGGGCGAACGCGGTCGAAGCGGCACTCAAGGTTGCGCGACGCGCGACCGGCCGGTCGAACGTCGTCGCCTTCACGAACGGCTTCCACGGACTGAGCCTCGGAGCGCTCGCCGCGACGGGCAACAGCCACTATCGCGAGTTCGCGGGGGTGTCGCTCGGCGACGTCACCCGGCTGCCGTTCGACGGCTACCTCGGCGCCGGGGTCGACACCCTCGACCTGTTCGAGAAGATGCTCGACGACCCGGGCAGCGGCCTCGACCTGCCGGCCGCCGTCATCCTCGAGGCGGTGCAGGGCGAGGGCGGCATCAACGTCGCGAGCGCGCCGTGGCTGCGGCGTCTGCGGCAGATCACCGCCGATCGCGGCATCCTGCTGATCCTCGACGAGATCCAGTCGGGCATCGGACGTACCGGATCGTTCTTCGCGTTCGAGGAGTCGGGCATCGTGCCCGACATCGTCACCGCGTCGAAGTCGATCTCCGGATCGGGTCTGCCCATGTCGCTCGTCCTCCTGCGGCCCGAGGTCGACGTCTGGGAGCCGGGAGCACACACCGGCACCTTCCGCGGCAACAACCTCGCCTTCGTGTCCGCCCGAGCGGCGCTCGAGACCTATTGGACCGACACGGCATTCACCGACGGCGTCCGCGCCAAGTCCGGGCTGCTGCGCGCCGAACTGCAGCGACTCGCCGACGCGCGCCCCGACCTCGGCGCCGTGGTCCGCGGACGCGGGCTCATGTACGGGTTCGCCGTGGACAGCGACCGCACCCTCGCCCGCCGCGTCTCCGCCGAGGCCTTCCGTCGGGGCCTCGTCATCGAGACCTCGGGCGCCTTCGACGAAGTGCTGAAGTTCCTTCCGGCGCTCACCATCACCGAGGACGAGCTGCGCCGCGGACTCGGCATCGTCGAGGAGAGTCTCGACGCCGTGCTCGCCGCGGGCGGGAGCGAGGACCGCACCCTCGTGGGCGCGTCCGAAGCCACCGACTGATCCGTCCGCTCACACTCTCCGGCCATGCGCAATGGGGAGGCGGAAGCGGCGAACGGTTCTTAGCGTTGACGGTGGCGCCGCGGCTGTGCGGCGTCGACGCGAGAGGACGACGATGCGACGGGTCCACTACGCCGGAGGCGACATCGTCGTCCACGACGACATCTGCAAAGCGCTGCTGCGCCACGCGCGCGCCCTCGCCCAGCAGAACACCGCGCAGGTCGTCGATGTCCCCGTGGTGCTCGACGGCGGGACCAGAGCCCTCGCCCACCTCGTGATCGGCGTCGGCTGCGAGCTGCTCTCGGTGCCCATCCTCCTGTCCGACCCCGAGCTCGAGGCGGAAGACATCTCCTACGTCGAGCGCATCGAGACGGCGACGTCCCGACTGCAGCCCGACCGCCCCGAGTGGAGCGACGAGATGCCGGACGTCGGAGGCCCCGCCTGGGACATCGCCCGCTAGAACCTCATCGGACGTCGAAGCGCGCCATGCTGGCGCTGATCTGTACGCCGAGCGGTGTGAGCGCCTCGGCGGCCATCCGGTCTTCTTCCGACTTGTCGAGCTCGGGATGCCGACCGCCCTCGAAATGGAAGATCATGTCGACACCGACATGGATCCAGAGGCTCGACCGGCCGTGTCCGTGCGCCTGCGGCTCGGCCCAGGAGACGAGGAACGGCTCGGATCGGCGCAGCTTCGACACGATGAGCACCCGCAAGTGCGCGAGCGTGCGGTCGTCGATGCGCACGGGAGTGCGGGCGCTTCCGTAGTAGAGAGTGCCCACGTGGCTACCGCCTGTCTGGATAGAGATTGCGCTTTCAGGATAGGAAGCAGCGGTATCCCGGCGCCAGCCCGGACCGGGACTCCGCCGCCCCAATTCGGGACCGCGACACGGTTCTGTCGCTGCGCACCGAGGAGGATTAGCGTGGCCGTCGTATCCACTCGTTCTCGAGGAGGCGACGCCCGTGACGCGGATCGACGAATCGGTCGTGTCCACCGACATCGACCAGGCGGAGCACCTGCTGCGCCGGGTCTACCCGGCGGCGTCGTTCCGCGAGACGACCGCGCCGTTCATCTTCCAGCAGCGCGTGCAGGGAGACCACCGGGCGGCGCTCGCGCGGTTCGCGATCGAGACGTGGACCGAGATCGAGGTCGACTTCTCGGGCACCCTCGGCATCGGGACGCTGCTCGCGGGCGACTACACGGCGCGCAGCGGCGACGATCCGCTCGACGTGGGGCAGCCGTTCCTGTTCCGACCGAGCATCGGCGGATCCCGGTCGGAGGGCCTCGACCTGCTCATGGTCAACCTGAAGCTGGTCGACTTCGCCCGCTTCGCCGGCGCCGCCCGCGGCATCGAGAACGCCCGCCTGCGCGTGACCGCGACCGCGCCGGTCGATGCGCAGGGAGCCGCGACGTGGTCTCGGACGGTCCGCTTCGTGCAGGAGGTCTTCGAAGACCCGGTGGGCCTCGGCAACGACCTGCTCCGCAACGCGGCGGTCGAGATGCTGTTCGCAAGCGCACTGTCGGCCTTCCAGATCGAGGTCGTCGGCGTTCCGGCGGTCGACGAGGCGCGAGGGGCGCTGCCGTCGGCGGTGAGACGGGCGCTCGGCTACATCGACGACCATCTGACCGAGCCGATCGCGGTCGAAGACATGGCCGCCGCGGCGCGCGTCAGTGTCCGAGCGCTGCAAGACGCGTTCCGGCGCGACTTCGACCTCAGCCCGATAGAGGTCGTCCGGCACGCTCGACTCTCAGGCGCACGCGCCGACCTGCTCGCCGCCGACTTCACCGCGAGCAGCGTCGCTCAGATCGCCCATCGCTGGGGGTTTCAGCACCTCGGACGGTTCGCATCCGAATATCGCGCGGCGTTCGGCGAGCTCCCCCGTCAGACGCTTCGGCGCTGACATCGCCGCCCGCCCGTCCACGGGCCGCGGTCAGAGGCCGTACTCGAGCACCCGGTCGGCCTGCCGCCTGTCGTCTCCGAGCGCCGCCATCGCAGCGATCGCGCGCGAGGGCGTGAGGTCGTCGATCGCCACGGCGACGAGGTCGTCGACGGCGTCCACCTCGACGGATCCGGCACCGACGGAGACGATCGCCGCACGGGTGTCGGCGAGGCGCTGACGGATCTCTTCAGCGGACGTACTCACCCGGGCAACGCTAAACCCGAAACGTCTGGCGGACAACGGCGCTTCGCGCTCTTGCGGGAAGTCTCAAGCGACGCGCGGTCAGGGCAGCGTGCCGAACGCGCGAAGATAGCCCCGCGTGAAGACCCTCATGCTGGCGAAACCCCACCGGTGCGCGATGACGGCGACGAGATCGGAGTCGGAAGCTCCCGCCCGCTGCAGGTCGGCGCGGGCCGCAGTGAGCCGGACCTCCGTGAGGTGCCGGCGGGGCGAATAGCCGAGCGCCGATTGCCCTCGGAAGATCGACTGCAACTCGGCGGTGCTGACGCCCGCGGCCTGCGCCGCGTCATCGACGGTGATCGGCAGCGATGCGAAGTCCTCGAGGAACTGGACCGCGACACGGTACGCCTGTTGGCGCTGTCGAGCCGTGCGAGCCCGCAGCGGGCTGTCGCCGGGCTGGCGATACGCCGAGAGCAGCGTCGCCGCCGCCAGGCGGTAGAGATTCGCCCGCACCAATTCGGCGTCGAACGCCGGCGTCCGTGCGACCTCCCGCACGTAGCGCATCACCGACGAGAGCAGGGCGGCTCCCTCGGTCGTCTGAGGAGTGACGTCGGGGAACTCGGGCCGGTAGTCGTCTTCGCCGTACGCCGCCTTGCCGACTTTCGCCAGCTCGTCGACATCGAACATGACGGCGATCTCGTCGGTGCCCGGCTGCACCGTCGCCCGGATCGGGTGCCCGGGGCGCATCATCCACGGCACGTCGGCGGTGCCGCGTTCGTCGCCGTACTCCCACTCGATCGTCGAGGACGTGTTCACGGCGACGCAGATGGCGTCGACGTCGTTGAGCGTCTGCAACCGACCGGCGAACTGCAGACGCATCGCGGAGAAGCGCTCGTCGCCATCGACATCCATGCCGTGGCGCACGTCGGCGCCGGCGTCGAGCCGCACCCCGGGGTTGAAGGCGACGAGGAAGTCGTAGGCCTCGTCGAGGTCCGTCGCGTGGGAGGACCG
Organism: Herbiconiux sp. L3-i23; assembly: GCF_023734115.1. Classification (NCBI taxonomy): domain Bacteria; kingdom Bacillati; phylum Actinomycetota; class Actinomycetes; order Micrococcales; family Microbacteriaceae; genus Herbiconiux; species Herbiconiux sp. L3-i23. The sequence continues at coordinate 508,493 of NZ_AP025737.1, read as the reverse complement.
GTGGAAGACGGGCATGGCGGGCTACCGATGGGAGTTCGCGGACGCGCCCGCGGTGGTCGGCGGACTCCGGCGCGCTCGCGAGTCGGCCGCTCCCGACCAGACCGCGTCGCTGGCGTCGAGTTCGAGGTCGATGCCGTAGTTCGAGTCGGCCGCGACGGCGAGCCGGTCGATGAGCTCGCGATCGAGCTCGTACCGAACGCTGTCGTCGTACTCGAAGTAGAGGTCGGAGCTGCTGTTGACCCAGATGGTCCGCCGGCCGTCGCCGTCCTCGACCTTCTCGGTCCAGCGCAGGGCGAACGCGTTGTTGCGGCGAAGTCGGCTGAGTGCGACCGCCTCGACGTGGGCGAGCAGCCGGTCGTCGATCACGATCTGCCGCTGCACGGCGCCGTAGGTGAGAGTCCCCATCGTGACCTTCCGCCCCGCGATGCCGGTCCGCCGTGCACTTCTGCGGACACGCGGTGCGTATTCAGGATAGGAAGCGCGGTTCTCGAGCGCCAGGGTCGGGCGCACATCCGCACGTCGGACATGCAAAAAAGCCCCGCGACACTGGCGAGCGTCCGCGGGGCTTCTTCGTACACCCCCCGGGACTTGAACCCGGAACCCACTGATTAAGAGTCAGTTGCTCTGCCAATTGAGCTAGAGGTGCGCACGGCTCGAACTTTCCGAACCGAGGGACAACATTAGCATGTTCCCGACAGCGTTCGCATCGCGAGGGATCCCTCGCGCATCCTCGAGGAGCACCACTGTGACCGAAGCCGTTCGTCTCGAGAAGGGCGCCGCCGCCCCCGACTTCTCCCTCAGCGACGAGACCGGCGCAACCGTGTCGCTCGGCGACTTCGCGGGGCGGAAGACCGTCGTGTACTTCTATCCGGCCGCGATGACGCCCGGATGCACCACCGAGGCGTGCGACTTCCGCGACAACCTCAACTCGCTGAAGTCCGCCGGCTACTCGGTCGTCGGCGTTTCCAAGGACGACCCCGCGAAGCTAGCGGAGTTCAAGGAGCAGGAGAACCTCAACTTCCCGCTCCTCAGCGACCCGGACCTCGTGGTGCACAAGGCGTACGGGGCGTACGGCGAGAAGTCGCTCTACGGCAAGACCGTGACGGGCGTCATCCGCTCGACCTTCGTGCTCGGCGAGGACGGCTCCGTGGTGCTGCCCCTCTACAACGTGAAGGCGACCGGTCACGTGGCCTCGCTGCGCAAGAAGCTCGGCGTCGACGCCTGACCTGACGCACGGCCCGACGCTGCACCGGGGCGCTCAGTCGCGGCGCAGCACACCGATGACGGGCGGCGAGAACAGCAGCACGAGCACGACGAGGCTCGGCACGAGCAGCAGCCAGCCGATGTCGGGCTGCGCGAACGCGCCTTGGAATGCACCGACCGCCACCGCGATCTGCACCAGCTGCCAGGTGACCGCGGCGCCGCGGATCCACGGCTGCAGCCGGATCGCGCCGATGACGACCGCGATCAGGAACGCCGCGGCGATCGCCGCGAGGATGACCAGGGCGAGGCCCGCGGCGAACGAGTCGGCGGGGGCGGTGAGCAGCTCCCAGACCAGGAAGAGCGCGAGCCCGAGAACGGCGACCGCCTCGGCCGCGAGGAGCGCCACGAGCAGGGTCAGCAGCGCCGGTCGTCGCCGAGCGGGGCCGGCTTCGGTGTTCTGACTCACAGCAAGACCCCATACAAGGCTATTGATCAATCGTTGGCGCTATGCAACCATACTTGAGGTCGTTTTCTGGTGCCTACAGCGAGGTGGGCGGCTCGGTTCTCGCGGTTCTTCCGCCACCGACATCTTCGCCGCGATCTTCACCTCAAGTGCCTCATCGAGGCCTGCACCACACGCAACACAAAAGGAGCACACGCATGGATTGGCGTGACAAGTCTGCCTGCCTCACCGCCGACCCCGAGCTCTTCTTCCCCGTCGGGAACACCGGACCCGCCGTCGACCAGATCGACAAGGCCAAGACCGTCTGCGGTCGCTGCACCGTGACCGAGACCTGCCTGCAGTACGCCCTCGAGACCAGCCAGGACTACGGCGTCTGGGGCGGACTCAGTGAAGACGAGCGTCGCGCGCTCAAGCGTCGCGCCGCCCGCGCGCGCCGCGCCTCCTGACCCTTCGCGTCGTCCGCGACGCCTTTTCTTTCGCGCGACTGCGGACCCCGCCGTCCGACTAGGACGCCTCGATCCAGCGCATCGGGATGTCGATCGTCACTTCGGTGCCGCGACCCACGAGCGTGTGCCAATCGATCACGCCGCCCAACTCCCCCTGGATGAGGGTGCGCACGATCTGCGTGCCGAGACCGGAGCCGACCTTGCCTTCGGGTAGGCCGGTTCCGTTGTCGCGGACCTGGACGGTGAGGCGGTCGCTGCTGCGTGAGGCGACGATCTCGACCGTGCCCTCGCGGCCGGCGAGTCCGTGCTCGACGGCGTTCGTGACGAGCTCGGTGAGGGCGAGGGCGAGCGGGGTCGCGTATTCGCTCGGCAGCTCCCCGAAGGTGCCGACCTTCTTCGGGTGCACGCGGGTGCCGGCGGAGGAGGCGACCTCGGCGACGAGCAGGAGCACGCGCTCGAAGACCTCGTCGAAGTCGACGTTCTGGTTGAGCCCCTCGGAAAGGGTGTCGTGCACGACCGCGATCGCGGAGACGCGGCGCATGGCCTGGATCAGCGAGTCGCGCGCCTCGTCGGTGCGCGAACGGCGCGCCTGGATGCGCAGCAGCGATGCCACGGTCTGCAGGTTGTTCTTCACCCGGTGGTGGATCTCGCGGATCGTCGCATCCTTGGTGATGAGCTCCTGCTCCTGGTGGCGCTGTTCGGTGACGTCGCGGCTCAGCACGATCGCACCGGTGCGCTCCCCCCGCTCCCGCAGCGGGATCGCGCGCAGCGACACGGTGACCCCTCGGGCCTCGATGTCGGTGCGCCAGGGCGCCCGGCCGGTGACGACGAGGGGCAGCGATTCGTCGACCTGATGCTGGGCGGCGACGAGTTCGGCGGTGACTTCGGCGAGCGACTCGCCTTCGAGCTCGCCGGTGAAGCCCATACGGTTGAAGGCCGACAGGGCGTTGGGGCTCGCGAAGGTGGTGATGCCGTCGACGTCGAGGCGGATGAGACCGTCGGAGGCGCGCGGTGCGCCGCGGCGGCGTCCCGTCGGGGCGCCGAGGTCGGGGAAGTCGCCGGCGGCGATCATCTGGAACAGTTCGTCGGCGCAGTCGTTGAAGGTCAGTTCCTGACGGCTGGGAGTGCGCGTCTCGCTGAGGTTCGTGTGCCGGGTGAGCACCGCGATGGGGACGTTGGTGACCTCGCGACCGCTCGGCGAGATCCGCCGCTGCACGGGCACCGCCCGCACGCGGGTCGGGGTCTCTTCGAACCAGTCGGGGGCGTTGGAGTCGACGATCTTCGCCGTCTCGAACGCTTCGGTGGCGAGGGCTCGCCATTCGCTCTTGATGCGCTGGCCGACGAAGTCGCGGTAGAACAGCGTCGCCGAGCTGGACGGCCGGTTGTGCGCGACGGCGATGAACGAGGAGTCGTCGGCCGGAGCCCAGAGCACGATGTCGGCGAAGGCGAGGTCGGCGAGCAGCTGCATGTCACCGGCGAGCAGGTGCAGCCACTCGGCGTCGGGCGCACTCGATCGGCCGGACGACGACACCAGTTCGGAAAGCGTAGGCACGGCATCAACCCTACGCACCCGTGTCGGGCGTTCCGGGCGAGCGCGTGCTGGGCCCACCGGGCACGCTTGCACGGGGAATCGGCGGGCCCCACCCGCCGCAACGCACTCCCCCACCCACCGAGATCCGATATTGCGGGCACAGACGCACGTTCCGGCGCACGCACAAGCCCGGAACGTGCGTTCTCAGACGCCGCGTCCAGCGTCCGGACTCGCCTGCACGGCTGTCCTCGCCCGGCCGCTCGACCTATGTTGGAACGACCATGGACGACGGAGTTCGCGATCTCGAGCGCGATGCGCTGAAGGCTTCAGCGCACTCACGCCCGACGGTCAGGACCGCCGCGATGATCGCGCTGGGCCTCGGGATCGCCTACGCGGCGATGTGGCTGCCCGTCGCTACGAGAATGGCGGGATTCGAGCTCGAGATCACCGGACCCGCCGCATCCATCGTCTGGAATCTGATCGCGACCGGAGCGCTGCTCGCTTATGTGCTCCTCGTCGAGCGGCGGCCGCTCTCATCGATCCGACTGGTGCGGCCGAGGGGCAAGGACCTCGAGTGGGCACTGATCCTCTTCGGCTGCCACATGGGATGGTCCTGGCTGGCGCGCACTCTGTGGCCCCCGTCGGCCGATCCGGGCACGGCAACGATCACGGCCATGCCGGAGGTCCAGGTCATCGCGCTCATCCTCAGCGCGGCGGTCTGCGAAGAGATCCTCTACCGCGGCTACCCGATCGAGCGCCTCACCGAGCTGACGGGGCACCGCGTTATCGCCGTCGCACTGACGGCCCCGATCTTTGTCGCCCCGCATCTGATCTTCTTCGACCCGCAATGGCTGCTCTACAACGGCACCGGCACGCTGGCGATCTACGTGCTCTACCTCTGGCGCAGAAACCTGGTCGCCTGCATGGTGCTGCACCTCGGCATCAACGCGCCCATCCTCATCCCGACAGTCGCGGCTGCGCTCGGTCGGTAACGGCGTGCACCGCGCGAGAACGCACGTTCCGGGCTTGGTGGCCCGCCGGAACGTGCGTTCATGCCCGCAATATCGGATCTAGGAGGTGCGAGAGTGACGGGCGCGCGCACGTTCCGGCAGATGGGGCCCGCCGAAACGTGCGCGTTCGCCCGGAACGCCCTACTCGGTGCGGGAGATGAGGTAGCTGTTCACCGCTGCGCTGAAGTCGCTGTCCACCGGGCGGGCTATGCCGTCGACGCTGCGGATGGGGGCCGCGTGGCGGACGCTCGAGACGAGCCACGCGGCGTCGGCTTCCAGGAGCTCGTCGGCTCCGAGCAATGCGTACTCCGTCGAGAGACCCTGCGTCTCGGCGAAGGCGAAAAGGTCGCCCTGGGTCGTGCCGGGCAGGATGCCGAGGTCGAGCCCCGGCGTGACCAGGCGGTCGCCGAAGCGCAGCAGCAGGCTCGACGTCGAGCCCTCGAGCAGGTAGCCGTCGCTGCTGACGAACACCACGTCGTCGGCGTCGCGCCTCGCCGCCTCGCGCAGCACCGCCCGGTTCACGGCGTACGACAGTGTCTTCGAGCCGGCGAGCAGCCACGGCGAGGTCTGCGCGACGTCGTGACGGTATCCGCGGTCGAGCCGCACGACGCGGATCCCCTCGGTCCGCGCCCGCATGTGGTCGGGAGCGTGGGATGCGTATGCCCAGCCGGTCGGACGGCCATCACCCTCGAGGCCCCGGGTCATGACGGTCTTCACGTAGGTCTCGTGCGCGGGGTCGAGCGCGTCGGCGGCGGCCCGCACCGCGGCCTCCCAGACGACCGGGTCGGGCTCCGGCATGTCGAGAGCGGCCGCCGACTTCGCGAAGCGGCGGATGTGCGCGGCCAACGCCTGAGGATGGCCGTCTCCGACGCTGATGGTCTCGAAGACGCCGTCGCCACGCGTCACGCCGAGGTCGAGCACCCGCACCTGCGGCGCGTCGACGTCGACGAGCTCGAAGTCGGGAGCCCCCTCGCGATGCGCCGGAGCGGCGAGAGAGGGACGGTTGAGAATGGCGAGCGCGGTGGTGGGCACAGCTCTATCCTGCTCCCTCGACCTCGTCCCGTTGTACGTCGCCTAGGAGCGCATCTCCGCTCAGACGGGGGCGAATCGACTCACCGGCGCCGCCGCGCGCACCGGCGGGTTCCGCCCGGCCAGTGCCGGAAGGAGTTCGGTCTCGACGAAGCGCGACAGGGCGACGCGGATGGCGGACTTGGGTGCGACGTCGATCACAGAGCGCCCCGCAGCGAGCGCGGCGTCGACCGCCCGCTGGTCGAGCGGGAGGAGGTGGGCGTCGGCGATCGACCCGAATCGTTGCAGCGCGCCGACGATCTGCCGCCGGTGATCGATCCCGATCGCTGCCGCCCTCACCTTGTTGACGACGACCGAGACGCTCGTGGGGGCGATGTCCTCGAGCAGCTCCGCATGTTCGCGCAGTAGCCGCGCCAGCCCGATCGGGTCGGCGGCCCCCACCGCGACGACGTGATCGGCGTCGGTCAGGGACGCGAGCGTCGCCGCGTTGCGGTGCGGGGCGAAGAGGTCGCTGACGATCTCTTCATCGCGCTCGAGGTTGAAGCCGGCGTCGATGACGACGACATCGGCGAAGTGGCGCGCGGCCCGGATCACCTCACTCACGCGGTCGCCGCTCAGCTCGGGCCACCGCGCGGGTCTGCTGATGCCGGTGAGCACGCGCAGCGAACCGGCGGGAACGGGGACGGCGGTCGAGATCCGGTCGAGGCCGGCGAGGTCGAGTCCGCCCGCCGCAGCCAGCCGGCATGCGGCGGCGATGCCCGACGCCTCGTCGAGCAGACCGAGCGATGGGGCGACGGCGGCGCCGTGCGTGTCGGCGTCGATCAGCAGGACACGGCGGCCGGTGGCGGCCAGCTCGGCGGCGACCCCCACCGCGAGCGTTGTGCGACCGGGCGCACCCGTCGGCCCCCACACCGCGACGACACGGCCCGCGCCGCGTTCGACCGGAGCTGGCTCCGCACCCCGCCCGCCGAGCAGCACCGACTCGATGGCGTCCCATCCGCTCATCGCATCGACGACGTCGACTGCGCCGAGGTCTTCGGCGTGCGCGCGCTCGGCTGCGGTCGATGCGATCGCCACCAGGCGGACGGTGTGCTCGTCGGCCGCCTCCACGATCGACGGCCGCAGCGCCGGAGCGCTCACGAGAAGCGCGTCGGGCCGCAGGCTCGTGACGACGGCGGTGATCTCGGCGGCACCGGCCGGTCGGGCGACGATCTCGTGCCGGTGCGCGATGGCGGCGCCGAGCAGCCGCTCCTCGATGTCGGGAGCGAGCGCGAACACGATCCTCATGACGACTCCTCGAGCGCGACTCCCTCGGGCACGAGCGAGACGGCGTCAGCGTTCGCGATGGCGGCGAGCACAGCGGCGAGATCGTCCCGTGCGACGAGGAGTTCGACCGCCGCGGCGACCGCCGAACCTGACCCCTCGATCGTGCGCACTACGGTCGCGTCGGGGGCGAGGACCTTGGGCGGCCCGTAGGCGCCGAGATCGAGGGCGGCCGCCGACCACACGTCGACGACGCCTCCGGGGCGCACGTCGCGCGGGAGGGCCGCCTCCGTCTGTACGACCACCGCGGCGACGTCGAGTCCGTCGGGCGAGCCGAGCGAGGCCAAGGGGATCAGCTCGCCAGCGTCGACGGGGCGGAGCACCACCGAACCCGCCGCCGGCAGCTCCTCGGCGCGCACGTACCCGCTCTCGAGGGAGCCGAGCCGGACGTCGGCGACCGCGAGATCGCCCGATCCGATGCGGTCTCCGACGCTGAGCGGGCGCGTCGCCGAGTAGACGAGCACCGAGGAGTCGAGCGCGCCGACGAGGGCGACGACCCCGACGACGGAGCCGATGACGAGAGTGGCGCCGATGATCAGTCGGCTGTCGACCCGGACCCGTCGCAGACGACCGGACCGCGCCATGGTGTCCCCTTCCGTTCTCATCGCGCCATGCTCACCCGGCCCGCGCCGGAAGGTCGGGACTTATCCACAGCAGCTGTCGTCGAGGGGTCGCGACGGCGGATAATCGGTGTCTATGAACGACACGACGTCCCCCGGATCGATCGGTCGATTCCTCACCCTCGCCGACACGGCGGACGTCCTCAACGTCTCCCTCAGCCAGGCGTACGCCATCGTGCGCTCCGGTGAGCTCCCCGCCATCAAGCTCGGCGGTAACGGGCATTGGCGGGTGGAGCGCGAGGTCCTCGAGTCGTACATCGCCGCCAAGTACGAAGAGGCTCGACGGGCGGCCCTCTTCAACCAGGGCGACTACGCGGACATCCCCGAGATCTCGGCCGACCGTTTCCTCTGACTCGGCCCGGGCGCGTACCCGACGTCAGCAGGTGACGAGGACGATCGAGCCGAGCGGCACGATCGCGACGCTCGTCACCGCGTCGCCGCGGCGGGCGACGGCACGGTCGTGCACCGCGATGTCGAGGTGGTCCGCGCCGACGAGGTCGATGGTGCCCGTGAACCGGCCGGCGGTCGTGACGATCTCGACCGGGGCGCGTCGACGCGCGAGGTCGCGCAACACGAGCGCGAAGACGAAACGCTCCGCCACATCGTTCGGCTGGGATCCGACCGCCGACGAGCGCACCGCCGCCGAGGGCTCCACCGCGACGGAGGCGATCGCGCCGTGCGGCACGAGGAAGGTGAGCGATGGCGCCGAGCCGTCGAGCTCGCCGCTCACCCAGTCCGCTCCGCGCCCCCGAAGCACCCCGACGAGCTGATCGCCCGTGCACAACCGGAGCCGCACCGGAGTCCGATCGCGCAGGAGGCTCTCGAATCGGCCGCCGAGACGCAGTCGGCTCCGCCGCTGCCGTTCCTCCTCGGCCCGGACCGCGGCCGACTCGGCGGTCTCCTCACGCTCGAGCTGAGCCTGCAGATCGTCGAAGAGCGTGTCCCAGCGCATGCGGGCGGACGTTACTCCCCCGCCGCTCGGCGGGGCCGAGTTCTCCACAGGCCGGCGATCGGGACTGGACAGAGCGCGACGAGGCTGGTTTGCTGTCCGCACCCGAGAACCTCGACGACGAGGTAGGCCAGGGGATGGGCTCACGGGCTCGCTGTACCCGCAGCGAGAGGTCACGACTCGCCCGAAAGCCCAGCCCATGCCCCGACTCGCCCTTCCCTCCGACGAGCAGTTCGCGCCCCAGCCGACGTCGTCGTCCGACCTGCCCGACCCGCGGATGCTGGTCGAGAACCTCAGTCGCAGCGCCGTCGAGATCCTCGCCGGCGTCCGCGAACTCGAGCAGATCGGTCGATGGGTCGACGAGAACGTGTACCGCCACATGCTGAAGCGCGTGGTGCTCGCGAATCGAGCCCGCGCGGTGAAGGGCTCGGTGGCGACACGTCCGTCGATCACGATCGGCACGGTCCGCATCGATTCGCCGCGCGACGGCGTGGTGGAGGCGTCGGTGGTGATCCACGGTCGGCACCGGTCGAGGGCGGTCGCAATGCGGCTCGAAGGCCTCGACCGTCGCTGGCGCGCCACCGCGCTCCACGTGCTGTGAACGACAGAGGGCCCGCGCACTGCGCGGGCCCTCTGTCGGAACTACGGACGGGTCAGCTCTTGCCCTTGTCGGCGGCGCGGCGCTGGGCCCGGTTCACCGGTGCGGCGGGAGCCCCGCCACCCTGCTGACCGAACGCACCGCGCTGGCCGCCGGGACGTGCGGCGCCACCACCCTGGCGGGGCGCTCCGCCGGTCGGCTGCTCGCCGCCGTTGTAGCGGCCCGTGGTCGGCGCGAGCGTCTGCTCCTGCTCGGCCTCCTTCTGGCGGGCCTTCGCGGTCGCGGCGCGGTTGACCTGGCCGCGCTGGTTGCGCACCTCGACCTCGCCGCCGTTGTCGGCGGAGGGGGCCGAGTAGCTGAGGTTCTGCGCGGGCGCAGGCGATCCGCCGAGACCCTTCGCGGCCACGACGGGGGCCGACACGGCTCCGGTCGGGTTCTGCTGCACCTCGACCTCGAGGTTGAACAGGTAGCCGACGGTCTCCTCGCGGATCTGGCCCATCATCGTCTGGAACAGGGCGTAGCCCTCGCGCTGGTACTCGACGAGCGGGTCGCGCTGCGCCATGGCGCGCAGGCCGATGCCGTCCTTCAAGTAGTCCATCTCGTAGAGGTGATCGCGCCAGCGGCGGTCGATGACCGAGAGCACCACGCGGCGCTCGAGCTCGCGCATGGCCGGCGATCCGAGCGACTCCTCGCGCTTCTCGTAGGCGATCTTCGCGTCGGACATGATCTCGCGGCGGATGAAGTCGCGGTTGACCCGCCCCTTGGTGCCGGCCTCGGCGAGTACCTCGTCGATGGTGATCGAGATCGGGTACAGCGTCTTCAGCTCGACCCAGAGGGCGTCGAAGTCCCAGTCCTCGCTGTTGCCTTCGGCGGTGTGCGCGTCGAGCACCTCGTCGATGACGCTACCGAGGAACGCCTGCGTGCGCTCGTGGATGTCGTCGCCCTCGAGCACGCGGCGGCGGTCGGCGTAGATCGCCTCGCGCTGGCGGTTGAGGACGTCGTCGTACTTGAGCACGTTCTTGCGGATCTCGGCGTTGCGGGCCTCGACCTGCGACTGGGCGCTGCGGATGGCGCGCGAGACGACCTTCGACTCGATGGCGAGGTCGTCGGGCACTCCCCCGCGCCCCATGAGGGCCTCGGCGGCGCCGGCGTTGAACAGGCGCATCAGGTCGTCGGTGAGCGACAGGTAGAAGCGGCTCTCGCCGGGGTCGCCCTGGCGGCCGGAACGACCGCGCAGCTGGTTGTCGATGCGGCGCGACTCGTGGCGCTCGGTGCCGAGCACGTAGAGCCCGCCGACCGCGATGACCTTGTCGGCCTCGGTCTTGACCTCGGCCTTGACCCGGTCGAACACGTCGTCCCAGGCGGCCTCGTACTCGTCGGGGGTGTCGACCGGCGACAGGCCCTGCGAGTGCATCTCGGCGACGGCGAGGAACTCGGCGTTGCCGCCCAGCATCACGTCGGTTCCGCGGCCCGCCATGTTGGTGGCGACGGTGACCGAGCCGAGGCGACCGGCCTGCGCGATGATCGCGGCCTCACGCGCGTGGTTCTTCGCGTTGAGGACCTCGTGGCGCACGCCCTTCTTCGCGAGCAGGCGCGACAGGTACTCGCTCTTCTCGACGCTGGTCGTTCCGACGAGCACCGGCTGGCCGGTCTCGTGGCGCTTCACGATGTCTTCGACGACCTGGTCGAACTTCGCCTGCTCGTTCTTGTAGACGAGGTCCGGCTGGTCGATGCGCTGCATCGGACGGTTCGTCGGGATGGGCACGACGCCGAGCTTGTAGGTCGACATGAACTCGGCCGCCTCGGTCTCGGCGGTACCGGTCATGCCCGAGATCTTGTTGTACAGGCGGAAGTAGTTCTGCAGCGTGACGGTCGCGAAGGTCTGGTTCTCGGCCTTGACCTCGACGCCCTCCTTCGCCTCGATCGCCTGGTGGATGCCCTCGTTGTAGCGGCGGCCGGCGAGGATGCGGCCGGTGTGCTCGTCGACGATCAGCACCTCGCCGTTCATGACGACGTAGTCCTTGTCCTTCTTGAACAGGGCGCGCGCTTTGATCGAGTTGTTGAGGAATGAGATGAGGGGCGTGTTCGCCGACTCGTACAGGTTGTCGATGCCGAGGTGGTCTTCGACCTTCTCGATGCCGGACTCGAGCACGCCGACGGTGCGCTTCTTCTCGTCGACCTCGTAGTCGACGCCCTCCTGCAGGCGGCGGGCCATGGCGGCGAACTCGTTGAACCAGCGGTTCGCCTCGCCCGAGGCCTGGCCGGAGATGATGAGCGGGGTGCGGGCCTCGTCGATGAGGATCGAGTCGACCTCGTCGACGATCGCGAAGTGGTGGCCGCGCTGAACGAGGTCCTGCGGCTGCCACGCCATGTTGTCGCGCAGGTAGTCGAAGCCGAACTCGTTGTTCGTGCCGTAGGTGATGTCGGCGGCGTACTGCTCGCGGCGCTCGGCCGGGGTCTGACCCGAGAGGATGACGCCGGTCGTCATGCCGAGGGCACGGTAGACGCGGCCCATCAGCTCGGATTGGTAGCTCGCCAGGTAGTCGTTGACCGTGACGACGTGCACGCCGCGGCTCGTGATCGCGTTGAGGTACGCGGGAAGGGTCGCGACGAGGGTCTTGCCCTCACCGGTCTTCATCTCGGCGATGTTGCCGAGGTGCAGCGCCGCGCCGCCCATCACCTGGACGTCGAAGTGGCGCAGGCCGAGCGTGCGGCGGGATGCCTCGCGGACCGCCGCGAACGCCTCGGGCAGCAGGTCGTCGAGCGACTCGCCGTTCGCCCACCGCTCGCGCAACACGACGGTCTCGTTCTTCAGCTCGTCGTCGGTGAGGCTCGTGAAGTCCTCTTCGAGGTGGTTGACCTGCTTGGCGTAGTTTTCGAGCCGACGAAGGGTGCGCCCTTCACCGACGCGGAGCACCTTTTCGAGTACTGAAGCCAAAGGAAAATCCTCCTCAGTCGCGAGCGGCCGTCGCCGCCTCGCCCAGGCACGACGAGAACAGGTCGTGCAGCCGTTCAGCGTAGCAGCGACCGGTAAGCGCGAGGCGGACGGCACCTCCACGCTCCCCTAACCTGATGCGATGCCCCGGAAGATCCTGATCGACTGCGACCCCGGCCACGACGACGCCATCGCACTGCTCCTCGCGCACGGCGACCCCGCGATCGAGCTGGTCGGCGTGACGACCGTGGTCGGCAACCAGACCATCGAGAAGGTGACCCGCAACGCCCTCGCCGTCGCGGCGGTCGGCGGAATCACCGACGTGCCGTTCGCGCAGGGCTGCGGTCTGCCGCTCATCCGCCCCATCGAGAACGCCGAGTCGATCCATGGCGAGTCGGGGCTCGACGGCCCCGTACTGCCCGAGCCGCAGATCGAACTCGACGAGCGGCATGCGGTCGACCTCATCATCGACACCGTCATGGCGTCGGAGCCCGGCGAGATCACCCTCGTGCCGATCGGCGGCCTCACCAACATCGCGATCGCCGCCCGCAAGGAGCCGCGCATCGTCGACCGCGTGCGCGAGGTCGTGCTGATGGGCGGCGCGTACCACGAGGGCAACTGGGGCCCGGTGTCCGAGTTCAACATCGTCATCGACCCGGAGGCGGCGCACATCGTCTTCACCGCGGGATGGGACGTGACGATGGTCGGCCTCGACGTCACCCACAAGGCGCTCGCCACGCCCCCGGTGCGGGAGGCGATCCGCGCGATCGACAGCGCCCCCGCCCGTTTCGCCGACGAACTGCTCGACTTCTTCGCCGCGACCAATGAGCGCGAGCAGGGCTTCGCCGCCCCGCCGGTGCACGACCCGTGCGCGGTCGCGCTGGTCGCCGACCCGTCGATCTTCACGATCGAGCGCCGCCCGGTCTCGATCGAGCTGACCGGCACCCACACCCTCGGCATGACGGTCACCGACTTCCGGGCGCCGGCTCCCGCCGATTGCCGCACCTTCGTCGTCACCGGCATCGACGCGGACCGCTTCTGGGGCCGGGTGGTCGAGGCGCTCCGCCGTCTCTGAACCCTGCTCGCTCGTCCACGTGCCGCGGTCGAAGGCTGACCGAATCAAGGAAAAACCGGCCCTCACGGCCGCACATCCGCATGAATGTGTGACGAAGGACCGGTTTTTCCTTGATTCGGTCAGTAACCGGGGCCCGTACGACGGTGCGTCAACGGTCGTCGACTGCCCCTCGAGGTCGGTCAGCGGGCCATGGCGCGGGCGGCGGTCACCGTCTCCTGGTGCTCCGCAGCCGCCTCATCGAGGTGGATGACGCCGTAGTCCCAGCCCTTGCGGCGGTAGACGACGCTCGGCCGCGTGGTCTCCTCGTCGATGAACAGGTAGAAGTCGTGCCCGACCAGCTCCATGTAATAGAGGGCGTCGTCGACGCTCATCGGGGTCGACGAGAACACCTTGTGGCGGATCACGACGGGCGAGTAGTCGTCGCCGCGCGTCTCGACCGTCCCGTCGACCTGCTCGGCCTCGGGCACGAGCGCGATCGACCCGGTCTCGGGGTCGACGCGGCGCAGCACCTCGCTGTCGGCGGGCTGGATGTCGCCCACGCGGAAGTCGCGGTGGTCGACGGCGCGCACGGTGCCGAGTCGCGCGGACCCCTTGTGCACCTTCCGTCGATCCTTCGCTCGCCGCAACCGTTCGAGGAGTTTGTCGAACGCGATATCGAATGCCGCGTACTTGTCACCGCCGCCGGCCTCGGCGCGGACGATCGGCCCCGGGCCGATCAGGGTCAGCTCGACCCGGTCATCTCCAGACGTGCCGTTGGTCGCGTGGTGGCGGCAGAGGCGGACCTCGAACGAGAGCGTGCGCTCGGCGAGCTGCTCGACCTTCTCCGCCTTCTCCTCCACGTAACCGCGGAACCGGTCGGTGATCCCCGCACCACGTCCGGTGATGGTGATGTCCATGCTGACCTCCCCTGTCTCGGCGCTCGCCCTCGAACTGAGAGGTCCGATTCGAGGTGAACGTCGATCGGGCCTGCACTGGGCGATCGGTAACGCCTTTGACGGGCAAACATAACCCCGGGCGGCTGAGAAGTCATGGGGCTCTCGTCATATTCCGTGGTTCCGCCGATGACTCTCAGGGGAGCGGACTCCGAGAGTCCGCGGAACGCAGCGGGGTGGCGGCGATCGTGACCGCGAAGGGCACGTCGGCGCCGGCGGCGGTGAGCGCGCGCAGCGCCTCGCGGAGGGTCGCCCCCGTGGTCACCACGTCGTCGACCACGATGCACACCCGTCCGTCGACATCGCCTCGCACGGCGAACGCGCCGGCCACGTTGCTCGCCCGGTCGGCCGCGCCGAGCTCTCCCTGATCGCGGACGCGGCGGGCTACCCGCAGGCGGCGCGCGGCTCGCAGCCCGGCGCGGTGCACGATCGACTCGACCGGGGCGTACCCGCGGCGTCGAAGGCTTCGGGCGCTGCTCGGCACCGGCACCAGCAACGCGCCGGGTGGTGCCGGATGCAGCGTCGCGGCCTCCGCGAGGACGCCGCGCAGGGCCCGAGACAGCGCCGGAAGAGCGTCGGTGCGCCCGCCGTCCTTGTACGCGCCGAGCACGCGGGCGACGGCGCCGTCGTAAGGCGCGGCGCTGACCACGGGCACCCCGCCCACGACGGTCTGCACGGTGCGGCCGAAGCGCCTCGCGCAGTCGGTGCACACCGCGCGGTCGGCGGCGCCGCATCCGCTGCACGCGACGGGCAGCAGGAGCGCGGCGAACTCCGCGACGGCGTCGGAGAGCGAAGCGGGCAGCGGCATCCCCCGATGCTCACCTTCCCGAGCATGCTCTCCGCGGCATGTCCGGGCGAATGGGGAACCGGACTCCGCACGCAGCGCTGGGGAGGAGCTCAGCGTTGGTTGGCGACGTAGAGCACGTCGCGGGCGGTGACCTGCCAGCCGGCACCCCGGAGCGCCTGCAGCTCACCGGTCTCGGTCATGACCCGCAGCCCGCTCTCGCCGTTCGCGCCGACGATCGCGACCGAGCGGTCGGGCCTGCTGAGGCTCTCGGTGCGGCCTCCGACGGTCTGCAGGATGACGCGCGAGTCTCCCGAATCGCTGCGCGCGAGGCTCGCCACCGTGGTCCCGTCGACCCAGGTCGCCTGCACCGGCTGTCCGTCGAGGGGGACGAGGTCGAACCACGACTCCGAAAGTCCGATGGGACGCGCGTCGGCGTCGCGGACGACGCCGTAGACGCGCAGCACCGGAGCGCTGCCGGCGTCGCCGTAGACCAGCAGTCGGGTGCCGTCGCGGGAGACGCCGATGGAGACCACCGCGGTGAGATCGTTCCACCCGTTCGCCACGGCGGCACCCGCGCCGTCGAGGTCGAACGCCTGCAGCGCGCGCGGATCGGCGGATGGAACCGTCCAGACGTACCCGCGGCTGTCGAGCACGGGGGCGACGAGCCCTCCGCGCTGGTCGAGCAGCGTCGATCCGCCCGCCATCGCCACCGAGACGCCGCCGGTGCCGAGCACCGCGGCGCGGCCGGCGTCGGCGTCGAGCGACACGGCCGTCGGCTGCAGCGCGACGACTTCGGCGCTCAGGTCGTCGATCGGCACGATCTCGCCGCCGACGACCCAGCCGAACGACCCGTCGACGCCCACCGCGGCGCGCGGGTCGATCTGGTCCTGCACGACGGGGCCGCCCCCCGCGAAGTCGGTCACGTCGAGCACGACGCCGGCGGCCCGCATCTGCACGGCGACGACCGACCCTCCGACGAGGCTGCGGGTCAGCTGGAGCTTCATCAGGCGTTGCGTGGTCTGGTCGGCGCGGGCGACCTGCGCGTCGAGGTCGACGATCACTTCGCCACCCGACTGGGTGCGCACGGAATCGGTGGCGAGCGCGGTTCCCGACGGGAACGCGGAGGCGAGCACGGGCGAGACGAGCGCGGGTGTCGGCCCTGCGAGCAGCGCTTGCACGATGCGCGTCGGGGTGTCGGCGCCGTTCAGGAACCAGCGAACATCCGGCACCAGGTAGTCGAAGCCGGCGTCGTAGAAGTAGAGGGTGCGCTGGGCATACAGGCGCTCGAAGGTCTGCTGCAGCAGCACGACCCCGTCGGGGGCCTCGGCGATGCGCCACTGGCCGTCGACCTGGACCAGTCGGAACGGGAGGGTCGACTCGATTCCGTCGCCGTACTCGACGTAGCCGCCGTTGCGCCCGACCTGCCCAACCACCGAGACCACGAGCTTGAAGCTGCCGTTGCCCTCGTCGCGCACGAGGTTCGGGCTCTCGTGCAGCACGGCGCCCGCGTCGGGATTCCAGCTCTCGACGAGGTCGCCGGTGAGGAACTCGCGCGCCGTCTCATAGCGGTCCTGCGGTCGCACCGCCGCGGCGATGAAGCCGCGCAGGATCTCGTCGGCGGTGGCGCCGTCGGTGGGGCCGGCGGGTCGGAAGGCGAACGGCTGCTCGTCGCTGCTCACCACGCCGGTGCCGGCGTGCACGGACCCGCCGAGCGGGATGCTCGCGCACGCCGCCAGCGCCAGCGCGGACAGGGCGGCGACCGCGGCGAGCGCCGTGCGGGTCAGTCGTCGGGAGATGCTCATGTCGCCTCCGAAGGGCCGAGCGGCAGGGGCGATTCGCCGAGCGCGGCGCCGACCCGGCGCGGCAGGGTGAGTCGGAAGCACGAGCCGGCACCTTCCTCGGACCAGACGTCGAGTCGGCCTCCGTGCAGAGCGGCGTCTTCGAGCGAGATGGCGAGGCCGAGGCCGGTGCCTCCCGTCGTGCGCTGGCGGGACGGGTCGGCGCGCCAGAACCGGTCGAAGACGCGCGCCGCGTCGGCGCGGGTCATGCCGATGCCGTGGTCGCGGACGCTGAGCGCGACCGCCGTGCCGTTGCTGTCGACCGTCACCTCGATGGGACGGCCCTCGCCGTGCTCGATGGCGTTCGAGAGCAGGTTGCGCACGATGCGGCGGATGCGGCGGGCGTCCATCTCGGACTCGAAGTGTCCGCCGGGGGCGACGAGCGTGAGCGTGGAGCCCTTGCGTTCGGCGAGCGACTCGACCCCCGCGATCGCGTCTTCGGCGAGACGCACCAGGTTGACGGGCTCGCGGTCGATGTCGACCGCCTGCGCGTCGTATCGGCTGATCTCGAGCAGGTCGGCGAGCAGCAGTTCGAACCGTTCGACCTGCGTGTGCAGCAGCTCGGCGGTGCGCGCCGTCGTCGGGTCGAACTGCTCGCGGCGGTCGTAGAGCACGTCGCCCGCGAGACGGATGGTGGTGAGCGGGGTGCGCAGTTCGTGCGAGACGTCGGAGACGAACCGCTGCTGCACCTGCGAGAGCCCGGCGAGCTGGGTGATCTGGCGTTGCAGGCTGTCGGCCATGCCGTTGAACGACTGGGCGAGGGTGGCGAGCACGTCGTCGCCGCGGACGGGGATGCGCTCCTCCAGCTGGCCGGCGGCGAGCTTCCGGCTCGTCTCGGCGGCCACCCTGATGGGCGAGATGACGAACTGCACGACCGCCCAGGACACGGCGGCGATGAGCAGCACGAGCAGGATGCCGCCGATGAGCAGGGTGCCCTGCACGAAGCCGAGCGACTCCTGCACGTCGGAGAGGTCGAAGAGCAGATACATCTCGTAGACCCCGGCTCCCGGAACCTCGACCTCGGAGCCGACGACGATGCCGGGCTCGTCGCCGCTGTCGGGGATCGTCACCGACTGCCAGTGCTGCGGGTCCTCGCCGCTCGACACCTGCTGCCGCAACGCTTGCGTGACCACTTCGTCGACCCGGCCGCGGCTGGCCTCGGGCAGCGCGATGGTCGCCTCGGTATCGGGTCCGCGGACGAACCAGATGCCGGTCGACGAGGTGGCGATGGTGCTGACGTCGTCGAGCACCGCCTGCTGCAGCACGCTGATCGAGGCGTCGTCCGACGCGGTGCTCGAGCTGAAGGTGTCCTGCGCGGTCGTCGTCGCCCGCGCCGCCTCCTCTTCGACCTGCAGCACGCGCGCGTCGAACAGGCCGTCGCCGATGGTGTGCGCCATGTAGGTGCCGGTGGCGAGGATCGCGAGGGTCGACAGTCCGACGGTGATGCCGATGATGCGCAGCTCGAGCGAACGACGGAAGACGCCGGCGACGGAACGGCCGACCTCGCCGGCCGAGCGGCCGAAGCCCGCCAGTCGGATGCCGAGCGGAAGCCCTGTGCGTCCGGCGGCCCCGCCGTCGTGCGCCGCGGTCACGGTTCGCTCAGACTGCGGTGCCGGCGCGGTAGCCGACGCCCCGCACGGTCATCACGATTCGCGGATTCTCGGGGTCCTGTTCGACCTTCGCGCGGAGCCGCTGCACGTGCACGTTCACCAGTCGGGTGTCGGCCTTGTAGTGGTAGCCCCACACCTGCTCGAGCAGCATCTCGCGGGTGAACACCTGTTGCGGGGTGCTCGCGAGGGTGAGGAGCAGGTCGAACTCGAGCGGGGTGAGGGCGATGCGCTCGTCGCCGCGGCGCACCTCGTGTCCCGTCGCATCGACGGTGAGGTCGCCGATCTGCAGCAGCCCGTTCTGCGCGGAGGTCGGGCGCAGGCGGGCGCGGATGCGGGCGATGAGGACCTTCGGGTCGAAGGGCTTGACGATGTAGTCGTCGGCTCCGGTCTCGAGGCCCTTGACCACGTCGGCGGAGTCGCCCTTCGCCGTCAGCATGATGATGGGAACACCCGACTCGGCCCGGATGCGCTCGCACACCTCGATGCCGTCCATGCCGGGCAGCATCAGGTCGAGCAGGACGAGATCGGGGCGAGCGGCGCGGAATGCCTCGACCGCGCGGGCGCCGTCGGCGCAGAACACGGGCTCGAGCCCGTCGCCGCGCAGCACGATGCCGATCATCTCGGCCAGCGCCTGGTCGTCGTCGACGACGAGGATGCTCGGGCCCTCGGTGGCATCGCTCATGGTGTCCGCAACTCTAACCGATACCCCTGGTCGGGCAGGAAATCACCGGCACCCCGAGAGTGGGGGCCAGATGATCCGGGTGCGGCGAGGGCCGCTATGACACGATGGAGCGGTGAGCGACGAGCGAAGCGGTTGGCACGCCCCCGGTTCCGGCCCTGCCCCCGAGCCTCCGCGCTACGGCGCGTATGCCCCGGACGGCACGCCTCAGGCGGCGCCACAGCTTCCGCCGCAGGGATCGTGGACCCCTCCGCCGAAGCCCGGACTCGTCCCGCTCCGTCCGCTCGGTTTCGGCACCCTCCTCGGCGCTCCGTTCCGACTCCTGCGCAGCTCGCGCGCCATCCTCGGCCTCGCGATCGGTCTGCAGCTGGTGCTGCTCCTCCTGGGCGGCGGCATCGCGGCGTTCGCGCTCTTCGCGGGCATCGGGCGGGTCACCGACTTCGAGGACCCCGACCAGCAGCCCCTCATCGCCGGCGGTGTCGCGGGCATCATCCTCTCCGCGGTCGTCGTGCTCCTGCTGAACCTCATCATCGCCGCCCTGCTGCAGGGCTTCGTCGTGGTCGCCGCGGCCCGCGCCGTGCTCGGCGAGAAGATGACCCTGCGCCAGCTGTGGGCGACCGTCAAGGGTCGCCTCCTGCCGCTCATCGGCTGGACCGCGCTCGTCTTCCTCGCCACCGCGATCGCGTTCGCCATCGTCATCGGCATCGCGGTCAGCGGGGCCGCGGTCAGCCCCGAGGGCCTCATCGTCTCGATCCCGATCGCGATCGTCCTCGGTCTCGGTCTGATCGTGCTCTCGATCTGGGTGTCGGTGAAGCTGTCGCTGCTGCCCAGCATCCTGGTGCTCGAGCGCGGCAGGCTGTGGGCCTCGCTGGCGCGGTCGTGGCGTCTGACGAACGGCCACTTCTGGCGCACCCTCGGCGTTCAACTTCTGATCTCGGTGATCGTCTCGGTGGCCGCGCAGGTGATCGCGACCCCGGTGTCCCTGATCCCGCTGCTCGGCATCGTCATCGATCCGAACGGCACCGGGACGGCCACCATCGTGCTCACGATCGTGAGCCTCGTGCTCAGCTCGGTCCTCTCCGTCGTGATCGCCGCGGTGACCAGCGTCGTGCTCTCGGGAGCGATCTCGCTCATCTACCTCGACCTGCGCATGCGCAAGGAGGGTCTCGACCTGGTGCTGCAGCGCCACGTCGAGGAGGACACCCTCGACGATCCCTTCGCTCCCGGAGTCGTGTGATCGGGTTCGCGCGTTTCGTTCCGGTGCAGCCGGACGGCGATGAGGGTCGCCGTCTGCTCTCGGACGAGCTCGCGAAACCGGTCTACCAGGAGGCGAAGCCGACCCTGTTCGACCTGATCTCGCAGGCGATCGGCGACTGGCTCGCCTCCCTGTTCGCCGGTGCGGGCGGCGCGCCCGGCGCGGTGGGGCTCGTGATCCTGGTGGGCATCGTCGTCGCCCTCGTGGTCGTCGCATTCCTCGTCTTCGGTCGCCCTCGGTTGGAGCGTCGTGGGGCTGGCCCGTCGGCGCTGTTCGGCGAGCACGACACCCGCGACGCTGCGGAGTTGACCCGGTCGGCGGAGGCCGCGGCCCGTGCGGGCGACTACACCACCGCGATCGCCGAGATGTTCCGCGCCCTCGCCCGCCAGCTGCAGGAGCGCACCCTGGTCGATGTGACGCCGGGCACGACCGCGGGCGGATTCGCCCGGTCGGCCTCGATCGTGTTCCCCGATTCCGCTGCGCGGCTGCGGGCCGCGTCGGCCGCGTTCGACGACGTCCGCTACCTCGGTCGCAGCGGCGACGCCGACGGGTTCGAGCGGATGGCCTCGCTCCGGCGCGACCTCGCCACCGCACGCCCGTCGACGGTGGCGGTCGCATGAGCGCATCGGACTCCGCGGTCGCCGACCGCGCCGCCGCGCCGCCGCGCGCGGCCGAGACCCTCACTCCGACCTTCCGGCAACGGCTGCGGTCGTGGCGGTTCTGGATCGTCGTCGTGCTGGTCGTCGTCGCCGGCGGCGGGATCTCCACCGCCTTGAACAGCGCGACGCTCGACGCCACCCCATTCGGTGCCGGCAATCCGGGACCCACCGGCGCGAAGGCCCTCGTCGAGGTGCTGCGCCAGCAGGGCGTCGACGTGATGACCGCCGACACCATCGGCGAAGCGCAGGCCGCCGTCGCCGATCCCGCCGCCGCCACCGTGCTGGTCTACGACGCCGACGGCCTCCTCGACGCCGAGCGCATCGAGACGCTCGGCGCTCTCGCCACCCACCTCGTGCTGGTCGCCCCGCCGACGCCGCTGCTCGACTCCCTCGCCCCCGGTATCGCCCTGGGGGGAAGCGTCGAGGTGGACGACGCGCTCGAGCCCGGGTGCGATGCGCCGGCCGCGGTGCGGGCCGGACCGATCGTGGCCACCGACCAGTCGGTGCAGCCGGTCGGCGACTCGGCCGCCGTGTTCTGCTACGCCGACGGCGAGGGACTCGCGCAGTACGCGCGGGTCGACGTCGACGGACGTGCGGTCGATGTCCTGGCGGGCACCTCGTCGTTCGACAACGAGAGCATCGCGACCGCCGGCAACGCCGCGCTCGCCCTCGGCCTGCTCGGCGACCGGCCGACCCTCGTCTGGTACCAGCCGACGTTCGCCGACCTCCCCGTCGGGGCGCCTCCGACCACCGCCGAACTCACTCCCGAGTGGGTGACCCCGGTGCTGTTGACTCTCATCGCCGTCTTCGTCGCCGCCGCGCTGTGGCGCGGCCGCCGCCTCGGCCCCCTCGTGGTGGAGGACCTTCCCGTGGTCGTCCGTGCCGGGGAGACGATCGAGGGCCGGGCGCGGCTGTACCGCCGGTCGTCCGCGCGCCTGCACGCGCTCGATTCGCTGCGCATCGGCTCGATCGGCCGCCTCGCCGCCGCCCTCCGCCTGCCGACCACCGCGTCGACCGACGCCGTGGTGCGGGCCACCGCAGCCGCGCTGCAGCAGCCCACCAGCCAGATCGCGGCGCTCCTCGTCGACCAGGTGCCTGGGAACGACGCCGAACTCGTACGCCTCAGTGGCGAGCTGCTCCGACTCGAACGCGCCGTGCACGACGCGGTGCGCATCGACCCCGACCCGTCCTCCCCCACCGCACGAGATCACTGACGCGGGCGGTGCCGACCCGTGCCACCCGACCCGTGCCGACCAGAATGGATCCCATGACCGACGACCTCCGCACCCGGCTCCGCGACGTCCGCACCGAGGTGGGCAAGGCGGTGGTCGGCCAAGACGGCGCCGTCACCGGGATGATCGTCGCGCTGCTCGCGCGCGGCCACGTCCTGCTCGAGGGTGTACCCGGCGTCGCGAAGACACTGCTGGTGCGCTCGCTGTCGGCGGCGCTGCAACTCGACACCAAGCGGGTGCAGTTCACGCCCGACCTCATGCCGGGCGACGTGACCGGATCGATGATCTACGAGGGCTCGCGCGGCGAGTTCGTCTTCCGCGAGGGCCCCGTCTTCACGAACATCCTCCTCGCCGACGAGATCAACCGCACGCCCCCGAAGACGCAGTCGGCGCTGCTCGAGGCCATGGAGGAGCGCCAGGTGTCGGTCGACGGAGCGAGCCGCCGGCTGCCAGCCCCGTTCCTCGTCGCCGCGACCCAGAACCCCGTGGAGTACGAGGGCACCTACACGCTGCCCGAGGCGCAGCTCGACCGCTTCCTGCTGAAGCTCGTCCTCGACCTCCCCGCGCGGGACACCGAGTTCGAGGTGCTGCGCCGCCACGCCGCGGGCTTCGACCCGCGCGACCTCGGCGGCGCGGGGATCCGCCCCGTCCTCTCCCCCGGCGACCTCGAGGCGGCGCAACGCGCGGTCGTCGCGGTCACCGCGTCCGAGGACGTGCTCGGATACGCGGTCGACCTGGCCCGTGCGACGCGCGAGGCCCCGTCCGTGGGCCTCGGCGTCTCGCCCCGCGGCGCGGTCGCCCTGTTGTCGGCGTCGAAGGCCTGGGCGTGGCTGCAGGGCTTCGATTCCGTCACCCCCGACCACGTGCAGGAGATGGCGCTGCCGGTGCTGCGCCACCGCATCCAGCTGCGCCCCGAGGCCGAACTCGAGGGCGTGTCGGCCGATGCGATCCTGCGGTCGGTCATCGCGCAGGTGCAGGTGCCGATCTGATCGTCTCCGCTTCGCCGGACCACCGGCCCGCACCCGCCGGAGGCGCCCGATGAGCGTCACCGGTCGCTTCGTGCTGCTCGTGCTCGTCGGAGTGGTGCCCGTCTTCATCGCCGGTCTCCTCGCCGACGCCGGCGGATGGACGCTGCTGGCCTGGCTCGTGTTCTGCGTCGTACTCGGCTCGGTCGACCTCGCCGCCGCGGCGTCACCGCGCGCCGTCTCGCTCTCCCGGTCCCTCCCGTCCCGAGTCCGCCTCGGCGACACCGTCGCGGCGACCCTCGAGCTCACGAACCTCGGCCCGCGGCGACTGCGCGGCATCGTGCGCGACGCGTGGCAGCCGTCCGCCGGCGCCTCCCCCACGCGTGTGCCCGTCTCGGTGCCGTCCGGCGAACGGCGCCGCATCGAGGTGCGGCTGACGCCCTTCCGTCGCGGAGTGCGCAGTGTCGATCAGGTGACGGTGCGCTCGGTCGGACCGCTCGGTCTGTGGGCGCGACAGGCGACGCTCGCCTCCCCCGGCAGCATCCGGGTGCTGCCTCCGTTCCATTCCCGCAAGCACCTGCCCTCGCGACTGGCTCGCCTGCGCGAGCTGGATGGCCGCACGAGCGTGATGGTGCGCGGTCAGGGAACGGAGTTCGACTCGCTGCGCGAGTACGTGCGCGGCGACGACGTCCGCTCCATCGACTGGCGGGCGACGGCCCGACGCGGCAGCACGCACGGCGCCGGATCCGAGGTGATGGTGCGCACCTGGCGTCCCGAACGGGATCGTCGGGTCGTTCTGGTGCTCGACTCGGGGCGCACCGCCGCCGCGCGCGTCGACGACGAGCCGCGCTTCGACACGGCGATCGAGAGCGCGCTGCTGCTCTCGGCTCTCGCCACCCGCGCGGGCGACCGGGTCGACGTCCTCGCCTACGACCGGCGCCTGCGCGCCCGCGTGCAGGGGGCGACCGGCGCCGAGCTGCTCTCGCGCACCGTCGATGCGCTCGCCGGCGTCGAGCCGGAACTGATCGAGACCGACTGGGCGGCGATCCCCGCCCAGGTCCGGTCGGTGTCATCGCAGCGGTCCCTCGTCGTGCTCGTCACCACGGTCGAGTCGGTCGGGTCGTCGCGGGCCCTGCTCAGCGTGCTGCCCCAGCTGACCAAGCGGCACGTCGTCATCGTGGCGTCGGTGACGGATCCGGACATCCGCGCGCAGGTGGGCTCACGGTCGGGGCGCAGCGAGGTCTACCGCGCCGCGGCCGCCGAGCGCTCACTCCTCGACACCGACCGTGTCGCCGCGGCCATCCGCCTGCAGGGCGCCGAGGTGGTCACGGCCGCCCCGGCCGACCTCCCGGTCGCCCTCACCGACCGCTACCTAGCCCTGAAAGCCGCCGGCCGCCTCTAACCCCGTCCCCACCCCCGCGAGCTGGGCCCATCGCGCGCTTCAGCGCGAGGGAGGTGTGTTGCTGCGAGCGCGGGTGTTTATACAGGCGCGCTCGGAGCAACACACCGCGCTCGCAGGGGTAAACGGGTGGGGTCAGCCGGAGGTGATGCGGCGGGCGCCCGCCTCGAACTCGTCGAGGTCGCCCGTCTGGCCCGCCCGGTAGGCGCGGCGGCCGAAGTAGAGCGTGTAGAACCAGTACGCGGCGAGGGCGCCGCCGCCGATCGTCATCTTGATCCACCACGGCCACGGCGCCGGAGTGACGAAGCCCTCGATGATGCCCGAGACGAACAGCACGAGCACCAGCCCGATCGCGACCGTGAAGAGTGCGCGACCATCCTCGGCGAGCGCCTGCGCGCGCGTCCGCGGGCCCGGCGCGATGAGGGCCCAGAAGATGCGCAAGCCCGCCGCCGCGGCGACGAAGACCGCGGTGAGCTCGAGCATGCCGTGCGGGAGGATGTACTCGAAGAACACGTCGCCCCGGTCGTACGAGAACATCACGCCGGCCGCGATACCGACGCTCTGCGCGTTGCTGAAGATCACGTACGGCACCCAGATGCCGGTGATGCCGAAGGCGACGCATTGGGCGGCGATGTAGGCGTTGTTCGTCCACACCTGTCCGGCGAAGGACGCCGCCGGGTTCGAGCTGTAGTAGTCGGTGAACTCGGAGTCGACGTAGCGCCGCAGGTCGGCGTCGTCGCCGTAGCTCGCGAGCACCCGCGGGTCGCCTGCGATCCAGGTGGCGTAGATCGCCCCGATCGCGACGGTCACGAGCATCACGACGACCGTGAGCCACCGCACGCGGTAGAAGGCGGCCGGCAGCTGCGCGCCGAAGAAGGCGGGCAACGCGCCGAGCAGGTTGTCGGTCGCGCCGGTGAAGCGCAGGCGAGCACGCGACAGGGTGACCGACAGGCGGTCGCCGATGGCGGTGGATCCTGCGCTCGTCTTGATCGCCGACAGCTGCGTGGCACCCGCGCGGTAGCCCTCGATCAGCTCGTCGGCCTGCCGCCCGTCGAGGCGGCGCTGCTTCGCCAGCGCGTCGAGCCGCGCCCACTCGCCCCGATGGGCGTCGGTGTAGGCGTCGAGGTCCACGCCTACGATGATAGGCATGGCCGACCGATCCGCCACGGCGCTGCCGGATGACGACGATCTGATCGTCGGCGAAGCCGTCGTGCTCGACGTCCGCCCGGCGAGCGTCCTGATGCGCGCCGCGAGCCTCATCATCGATTTCCTGGCGTCGCTGCTGGTCGTGCTCCTGCTCTTCCTCGGCGTGGGCTTCCTCTCCGACTGGGAGCTGCTCGACTCCGCGGTCTTCGCCGCCGTCTCGATCGCTGTCCTGGTGCTGGTCACGATCGTGCTGCCGATGATCGTCGAGTTCGCAACCCGCGGCCGCTCCCTCGGCAAACTGGC
The DNA here is from genome assembly GCF_023734115.1 of Herbiconiux sp. L3-i23. Taxonomy (NCBI): domain Bacteria; kingdom Bacillati; phylum Actinomycetota; class Actinomycetes; order Micrococcales; family Microbacteriaceae; genus Herbiconiux; species Herbiconiux sp. L3-i23. The sequence continues at coordinate 482,506 of NZ_AP025737.1, read as the reverse complement.
CCTCGGCCTGCGGGTGGTGCGGGACGACGGCGGTGCGATCACCCTGCGTCACTCCTTCATCCGTGCGCTGTCGGGACTCCTCGAGATCTGGCTGACCGCGGGAGGTCTCGCCGCCGTCGTCGGCCTCCTGAACCCGAGGGCGAAGCGGATCGGCGACATCCTGGCGGGCACATACGCGCAGGTCGAACGGGTCCCCCAGGCCACGTCGGCGGTCTGGTCGGTGCCGGTGGAACTCGTCGAATGGTCGCGCAGCGCCGACGTCGCGACACTGCCCGACGCGCTCGCCCGCCGCATCTCGTCGTTCCTCGGCAACGCGAACCGGATGACTCCGACGTCGAGAGCCCGACTGGCCGAGTCGCTCGCGGCGGCCGCCGCACCATTCGTCTCGCCGCTGCCCAGCACCACGCCCGAACTCTTCCTCGCCGGCGTCTCGGCAATGCGCCGCGAGCGCGAGCGGGAGGCGCTGAGACTCGAGGCCGAACGGCTCGCGCGGTTGCAGCCCGTGCTCACGGCACTGCCCCACGACTTCCCCGACCGCTGACCCGGATCATCGCTGCAAAGCCTCGAGCCACTCCCAGTTAGTTACCCTTGCTAATGAGCTAGGCTAACGATCGATGAGCACTGCGCACCCCGGACCCGAGTCGGCGAGTTCCGACGAGAACGAGCTGAGGGTGCTCCTGCAGAAGGTCTCGCGCCGGATCCGCGCCGAGCGCGGCGGCCACGTGACGGACAGTCAATTGGGCGCGCTGTGGCGCCTCTCCTCCGCCGACGGGGCGAGCCCCGGTGAGTTGGCGGCCGCCGAGAAGGTCAGCCCGCCGTCGATGAACCGCACCGTGAACTCGCTCGAGGAGGCGGGCTACGTGCGCCGCGAGCCCTCCCCCGACGACGCGCGGCGCGTGCTCGTGCGCCTCACGCCCGAGGGCAGGGACCTGCTCGCCGAGACGGCGCGACTGCGCGCGGAGTGGTTCAGCGCGCAGCTGTCGAGGCTGCCCGCGCACGAGCGGGCGCAGTTGCTGGCCGTCACGGAGATCCTCCGGAAGCTCGCCGACTCGTGAGCGCGGTCTTCCGCTCGCTGCGCGCCGTCAACTACCGCATCTGGTTCGCGGGGGCGCTCGTCTCGAACGTCGGGACGTGGATGCAGCGCACCGCCCAGGACTGGCTGGTGCTCACCGAGCTGACCGACCACGACGCGGTCGCCGTCGGCATCACGATGGCATTGCAGTTCGGCCCGCTCCTCGTCCTCGGACCGTTCGCCGGCGTCCTCGTCGACCGCCTCCCCGGCCGGCGGCTCCTGATCGGCACCCAGCTGGCTCAGGCGGTGCTCGCGGTCGGGCTCGGCGCCATCGTGCTGTCAGGGGCTGCGGAGCTGTGGATGGTCTACGGCTTCGCCCTGCTGCTCGGTGTCGTGACCGCCATCGACAACCCGACGCGGCAGACGTTCGTCAGCGAGCTGGTGCCGAGCACCGACCTGCCCAACGCGGTCGCGCTGAACTCGGCGTCCTTCAACGGGGCTCGCCTCGTCGGCCCCGCGGTCGCGGGCCTCGCGATCGCCGCGATCGGCACCGGCTGGGTGTTCCTCGTCAACGCCGTCACCTACGCCTCGGTGCTCGCCGCTCTCGTGCTGCTGCGACGCGATCAGCTGCATGCCGTCACCAAGGCTGCGCGCGGCCGCGGGCAGATGCGCGAAGGACTGCGCTACGTGCGCAGCCGCCCGGACATCGTGACGGTGCTCGTCATCGTCACCCTCGTCGGCACGTTCGGCTTCAACTTCCCGATCTACACGAGCACGATGGCGCGCATCGAGTTCGGGGCCGATTCGAGCGCGTTCGGACTGCTCTCGTCGATCCTCGCGATCGGATCGGTGACGGGCGCGCTCTTCACTGCCAGCCGAGAACGTCCACGAGTCCGATCCGTCGTCCTCGCCGCGGTCGGCTTCGGTCTCGCGACGGCCGCCGCGGCCATCATGCCCGGCTACTGGAGCTTCGCCGCGACGCTGGTGCTCGTCGGCGTCTCGTCGATGATCCTGATGACGAGCGCGAACGGCTACGTGCAGTCGACGACGCCGGGCCGTGTGCGAGGACGGGTCATGTCGATCTACATGGCGCTCTTCGCCGGCACCACCTTCATCGGAGCACCCGCGGTCGGGTTCGTCGCGGACGCGTTCGGCCCCCGGGCGGCGCTCGCCGTCGCCGCACTCTCCGGACTGCTGGGAGGCGCTGTCGGTGTCGTCTGGCTCATGTCGCGGCGGGCGGCCCGAGCCGACGAGCGGTCGACGTTGCGGGCGACGGTCGAGACCCGCGGCGACCTGGCGACCGACCTCGAGCTCGACGAGATCACGGCGCGCGAGGCGTCCTGACCGCCACGACCACCGACCAACGACTCGCGGACGGCGCTAGATCAGCGGGTCGACGGCCGCGTGGCGGAGGATCGTCCAGCCTTGCGGCGGCGAGAGGCGCTCGGCGTGCACGGCGCAGAGGTCGTAGCTGTGCGGTTCGGCCTTCTCGCTGAGGGGACCGAGGACGGCCATCGAGTCGGCGTAGACGTACGTCAGGGTCGCGACAGCCTCCTCCTGGCAGTTCACTCGGGAACACGGACGTCTGCTCATCGCGGGATTCAGGATAGCCCTGCTTTCCCCTGCGAGTACCATGGCCGCATGGCTCGCTCCCGTTCCGCCGCCGGGCGTCCGCGGGCACCGCGTGCTCGCGGACTCGATCGGCACGGCCGCGGGCTTCGCTCTTCGGTCGCAGGGCCGCATCTTCCGATGCTCCGCGGACGCATCGACGTCTTCGACGACGCGGTCGCCGACACCGCCGAATACCTGCGCAGTCTCTGGCCCGAGCTCGACGTCGTCAGCTTCGAGGTCGCGGGGCTGCCCTCCGAGCTGTCGGGCCGACGCCTCGACCGCTGGCGGGTGATCGCGCCGCAGAACCGCATCATCCTCTACCGGCTGCCCATCGAGCGGATGTCGAAGCTGCACGTGAAGGACGAGCTGCACCTGCGCATGGTCGTCGAGGGCTGCGTGCTGCGCGCGGCCGGTGAATACCTCGGGCGCGACCCGTGGGATCTCGCTCCCGAACGCTTCCGCGACCATTGAATCCGAGCGGATTTGCGCCGACTCGCGTCGTGCGGCTCCGCGCCGCTCAGCGGTAGACGGTGATCGTCGACGCGAGCGGGTTCACCGGCCGGAGCACGGTGGCCGAGAGCTGACCGTCCGCCGCGTAGCTCACGGCGCCGGTGAGGCCGGTGGCACCGTCCAGCCGGTAGACGCGGGCTCCGGTGAGGTCGACGCTCGCCGTCGACCCGGCGGAGACGGAGAGCTCGCGGCGCTCGCCCTGCTCGTCGGTGAGGACGACGTCGGCGGCAGCGCCCGCCGCGGCGGTGAGGGTGAGGCGGGGCGCCGGGGCGTCGGCGGTCGCGAACGAGACGGTGCCGTCGAGCGTCGGAGCCGACACGAACCAGGCGAAGTCGATGCGCTGCCCGGCCACCACGTCGACGTCGCCGGCGTCGCCGACGATCTCGAAGCTGACGTCCGCGTCGAGGACGGGCGCGTTGGGGTCGGGGGCGGCGACCGTCGCCGCGCGCACCGCCGCGACAACGGGCACCGAGGACTGCACGGTGACCGTGTAGGTGCCGTCGCCCAGGCCGACGACGGGGATGTCGACGACCGATCCGGCGGTGGCGGTCGCGTCGACCGTCACCCCGGCCACACCCGGAGTGTCGGAGGAGGCGCCGATGCTGATCTCGGCGTCCTCGTCTCCGGGCACATACACGCGCACGGCGGTAGCGACGTCCGTCGAACCCCCGAGCTGGGAGCGTTCGGCGGCCGCCTGAGCGGTCGTGATGCGGACGCCGGGAACGACCTGCGTCTCCGACGGCGCACCCGTCGCACCGGTGAGCTCGACCCCGCCGGGCTCGAGTCCGCGCACGATGCTCTGCTGCAGGGTGGGAACGATCAGCCCGCCCCGGCTCTCGACCTGCACCGCGAGTGCTGCGGCTCCGGGCGCGAAGCCGGCGAGGGAGAGAACCCGCTGGCTGGCCGGGGGGACGACGAGATCGGTGAGGCCGGGAGCGTCGACGCGCCCCTCGGTGCCGAACAGGGCGACGTCGACGATCGACTCGACGCCGCTCGGGTTCTCGAGCAGGAGGAGCGTCGTGCGTCCCGTGTCCGTCGCTCCGGCGACCAGCCACGACACCGCCGCGCTCTCGTCGCAGGAGGCGACGGCGAGTCCGCTCTGATCGGCTTCCGCCGCGAGCTGCGCCTGCACGGCGGCGAGCGGTGCCGCATCGGCCGCCAAGGGCGGCGCGGTGATGACGCTGGACGACGATCCCCCGTCGGCAACGACGACGTCGATGTCGTCGAGTGCGGCACTGGTCGCGCCGCTCGAGGCGATGACGCTCGGCGCCCCGAAGGAGGTGACGGTGGTGGCTCCCTGCCCGTTCGCATCGCCGAGGCGCAGCAAGGGCCCTGCGCAGACCCGCTGCTGATCGATGGGCTGCGGGGTGACGGCGAGCCCCGACACGTCCGCCGGTGCCGCATCGCTCGGGGCCGGCATCAGTACGGCCGCGCCGACGATGGCCCCGGCCGCTGCGATGGACGCGAGACCGGCGAGCACGCGGCCGCCGATGTGGAGCGCCTTATGCGCCATGGTCGCCTCCTCGCCGGATCGTGGCGTACTCGTCGTCGCCGCGCGGTTCGCGGTCCACGTCGTCGAACGAGCGGGCATCCGAGTCATCGGGCTCCGCACGGCGGGAGACACGGGCGGTCTCCTCGTCGGGTTTCGTCTCCGCGGGCGTTCCGGACGGACTCGGGGACGCCGGCTCGCCATCCGGTGCCGGAGCCCTCAAAACGTCGGTCGCGTCGGCATCGGTGACGTCCGACTTCTGCGTCGCGGCGGCGACCGCCGCGCGACGGGCCCGCCCGGAGCCGCGGCGGACCTCGCGTTCGGGGCGCACCCGCTCGGCGAGCGCACCCGTCGGCAGGGCGAGCAGCAGGGTCGACCCGAGCACGAGCAGCTGCGAGACGATGACGATCAGGCCGACGGCGTGCTGCGCGGGAGTCAGTACCGGCTGGACCGCCGGAGGCAGACCGGCGTCGAGGCCGACGTAGCGCCACAGCGTGCCGAGCGCTGTCGTCGTCACCGGCGTGAAGGCGCTGTTCGCGTCGAGGGCGGCGGCGACCCGGTCGCGGACCGCCGAGTCCTCCCCCGTCGCGGGGCCGAGCAGCACGAAGCCGATGCGGAGCGCGTCGAGGTCGACCGCGGAGTCGTACCCGCTGCGCGAGGCGAGGTTGCCGGCGAGGACGGCGACCTGTTCGTCGGCGGCCGAGAGGGCACCGGTACGCGAAGTGGCGTACAGGGTGCTCTGCTCGTCGAGGAGCCCGCCCGCTCCCCGCTCGAGGCGGGCCGCGATGCCGTCCTTTGCCGGGTCGATCACGAGCGTGCCGATGGACGGATCGTTCGCCGCCTCCGCCGAGACCAGGGCGGGCACAGTCGATCCGGCGCCGCCCACGGCCCCGCCCGCCTGGACGGAGAGGAGGAGCAGCGGAAGCGCGGCGATCACCACCCCGAGCGCCGCGACCCCGCCGACGACGCCGCGCACGATCGACGCCGCGCGGGCGGAACCCTGATCGAGCGCGATCACGGCCGCACCCACGACACCGAAGCCGTACAGGCTGAGTCCCGACCCCGGCCACACCGTGACGGCGTCGCCGCCGGAGGTGGCGAGTACGAGGTGCCCCGCGACCGACGCGGACAGGAATCCGGTCGCCGCGACGCCGAGTGCGCCGACGGCACGCAGCGGCCGGGCGAGGAATGGTGCCGCGAGGGCGGTGAGCAGGAGCGGCAGGGCGAGGACGGCGGGCAGCAGCAGGGTGGGCGCCTCGATACCGAACGCGCCGATCAGCGGGTCGAGACCCGAGCGGAGCGCGTCGGGTTGCAAGGCGAGGAGGGACACCGCATCGGCGATGCGCTCGAGCAGCGTCGAGCCGGCGGCAGGGGTCGGCACGGGGACGCCCGGGTCGGCGAAGACCGCGAGCGGGGTGCCGCGGAGGAACTGCTGCAGGGCGAGCGGCGCGAAGAGCACCACGGCGGGCAGCGGCAACGGGACGAGGCGGTGCCAGCCGCGTCCGCGCCGTCCTGCGGCGGCGAATCCGATGACGGCGACGAGCCACAGCGCCAGCAGGGCGGGAAGCAGCGACGGAGCCGACGCGGCGATGGCGGCGGCGAGCAACCCCGACGTGGCGGCCGCCGCCCATGAGCGGCGTGCGCTGCTCAGGGCGAAGGCGAGCCACGGCAGCAGCAGGTGGGCGATGACCGCGCCGAGTCGACCGTCGGCGAGGGCGACCAGCAGGGTGGGCGCCAGCGTCCACGCGGCCGCGGCGAGCAGCCGCAGACCGGGGCGCGGGGTGAGCCGCGCCGCCGCGAACCACGCACCGAGGGCGGCGAGCGGAAGGGCCGCGAAGTAGAGGGCGAGGATCGACGCCGACGGAGCCCATGCGGTGAGCGAGCCGAGAACGGCGATCACCCAGGCGAAGGGATCGGCGGCGCCGACGAATCCGGCGCCCGCGCCCCGCCAGCCGTAGCCCACCGCGCCCCACAGGTCGCCGACCGAGCCGAGCGGCAGCAGCCCGGGGGCGGCGACGGTCGGGAATCCGAAGAGGGGGATGCTCACGATGACGCCGAGGATCGCGGCGCCGACGACGGTCCATACGCCGCCGCCGGAGAAGAAGTCGAGCGCGTAGCGGTCGGCGCGTCGCGCACTCGTGGCCTCGTCGCGGGTGAGAGCACGACGTCGTCGCACCTCCTGCCACGGCAGGCGGAGCGCCGCGATCGACTTCCACCCGGCGACGTTGCCGCGGGCGATGCGACGGCGGGCGGCGACGATGCTTCCGGCGTGCGCGAACGCCACCGAGAATGCTGCGGCGAACTCACCGAGCACGCGCCCTGGCCGCTTGCCGAGGAGCTGGCCGATCGCACGGACGAGCGCGAGGGGAACCAGGCTCAGCCAGTGCAGCGGCACCGCCCACGCCGGTGCGTAGGCCATGCGCCGGTGCAGACCGGCGGCACGGGCGAGGCGCGCCTTCTTGGCGCGCGAGGTGCGGGCGCCGAGATGCGCCGTGCCGGGAGCGTGGCGCCCGGCCGACAGCACGCGGGCTCCCGGGACCAGCACGACGCGGTGCCCGGCCAGGCGCGCGCGGACGCAGAAGTCGAGGGCGTCGTCGACCGCGGGCAGGCCGGGGTCGAAGCCTTCCAACTCCTGCCAGAGCCGAGTGCGCACGAGGAGACCGCCGGCGGCGGCGCCGAGCACGTCGCTCTCGCGGTCGTACTGGGCCTGGTCGAGCTCCGGTTCGGCGAGTTCGACCGCGGTGCCCGACGGCGTCATCGTCTCGCCGAACGAGTAGAGGTAGGTGGGATCGGCGGCCTGCATCTGCTTCGGCGCCGCGATGGCCACCGACGGAGAGATCTCGACTTCGGCGAGCAACGCGGCGAGAGCATCCGGAGACGGGGCGTTGTCGGCCGAGAGCAGCCACAGCCACTCGTCTCCGGACTGCGCGGGTGGAAGCACGCGGGTGGCGGCCTCGACGGCGTCGCCGAACGACAGGGAGTCCGGAGCGACCATCCGCTCGACGCCCGCCACGTTCTGCAGCGCCGCCGAACGGGGGTCGCTGCCCAGTTCGACCAAGACGATGCGGTCGGGCCGGCGGGTCTGCGCCGCCAGGGCGGCGAGGGTCTGATCGAGGTACTCGCCCGCCCGACGGGCGACGAGGACCACCGTTACCTGCGCTCGCACCTCATCACGGTACGTGCGGCCGCGGCCGTGCCCGGCCTGACACCCCGTGGAGGGTCAATGTGAAGACGGCATGAAAAAACCGGCTGCCTCGATCGAGGCAGCCGGTTCATCCGTCTCGTCAGCCATCCGGCTGAGCACTGAGCGGTAGGCGTTCGCTGGTCAGACCGCCTGCTTGCGGAGCTTGCGACGCTCGCGCTCGCTGAGTCCGCCCCAGATGCCGAAGCGCTCGTCGTTCTGCAGCGCGTACTCGAGGCACTGGGCCTTGACCTCGCAGCTCGCGCAGATCTTCTTCGCCTCGCGGGTCGAGCCGCCCTTCTCGGGGAAGAACGCCTCGGGGTCGGTCTGAGCGCAGAGGGAGTCGGCCTGCCACGCGAGCGCGTCGTCTTCGTCGTCGACGCGCTTGCGGACACCGGGGACTCCCAGTCGAACCGGGTCTACGAACCAGTCTTCAGGTACCCCTGACCTGAACTCGGAAATAGTCATCGAAAGTCTCCCCATCCGCACTGGGGGCTGGGTGCCCCGTGTGCGCTGGAAGTAATTACACCGGTGTGATTCCGGTTCGTCAAGTCGCGGACCATAGGCCCGCCCTCATCGTTATCGGATCAGGACGCGCCGTTAACCAGCGGGAAACACAGCCCGTCGGCGACTGGTTCCGAGAATTCCCGGGCAGCGTTCACGGCTGTTTCACAGACTGGAGGAGGCGGGCCGCGTCAGTCCGCGGATCGGCGAGCGTCCCACGCCGAGCGGACCATGTCGTCGAGCCCGTGCCGCATGGTCCAGCCGAGGTCGCGCGCGGCCTTCTCGCCAGTGGCGACGATTCGCGCCGGATCGCCCGGTCGGCGTGTCGCGATCTCGGGGTCGAACGCGATCCCGGTGACCGACGCGACGGCGTCCATGATCTGCCGCACGGAGACACCCTCGCCGCTGCCGAGGTTGTACACCCGCTCGACCGGCTCCCCCGCCGCGAGGCGCCGGGCGGCGGCGACGTGCGCCTGGGCGAGATCGGAGACGTGGATGTAGTCGCGGACGCAGGTGCCGTCGGGCGTCGGATAGTCGTCGCCGTAGATGCGGGGCACATCGCCGCGCAGCAGCGCGTCGAATACCAGCGGGAAGAGATTGTGCGGGCTCGCGTCGTAGAGATCGGGGTATCCCGACCCGACCACGTTGAAGTAGCGCAGCGACGTGTGCTTCACTCCGGCCGCTTTCTCCTGATCGCGCAGCAGCCACTCGCCGATCAGCTTCGACTCGCCGTAGGGCGACTCGGGTCTCGTCGCCGTCTCCTCGGTCACGAGGTCGACGTCGGGGGTCCCGAAGACGGCAGCGCTCGAGGAGAAGACGATCTTGTCGACGCCCGCCTCCCCCATGGCGCCGAGCAGCGTGGCGGTGCCGGTGACGTTCTGCTCGTAGGTGAGGAGCGGCTTCTGCACCGAGACGCCCGCGTATTTGAAGCCGGCGAGATGCACGACGCCCTCGACGTCGTAGTCGGTGAAGAGCCGCAGCAGCAGGGCGCCGTCGAGGATGCTGCCGTGCTCGAATCGCACGTCGTCGCGCACGAACGCGCGCACTCCGCTCGTCAGGGTATCGAGCACGATCGGCTCGATGCCGGCCGCTTGGAAGGCACGGACCACGTGCGATCCGATGTATCCCGCGCCTCCGGTGACCAACCAGCTCATCCGGCCAGCCTATCGAGCGGCGCCCCCGTCAGTCATCACGGGGGCTTCGGGGCGGCGCGAGGTACGGCGGTCTCGGATCGGACGAGAGCGATCGCACCGAGATCGCGATCGCCGCGGTGGAAAGGAGAAGGAGGAGGACGAGGAACAGGATCATGGCAGGAAATCTATGATTTGGGATTTCCGGCCACGAGTGGCAGCATTGCCAGTCGACGTACCATTTCTGCCACTTAGCCGTGAGGAGTCCCGTTGCTGAAAAAGGTCGCCGTCGTCGCGATTCCCGGAATGGCGCAGTTCGAGTTCGGTGTGATCTGCGAGGTCTTCGGCATCGATCGCAGCGACATGGGCGGACCCGTCTTCGACTTCCACGTCGTGACGGCGGATCCGTCGCGGCCGGTGCCGATGACGCACGGACTCCAGCTGGTGGTCTCGGAGGGCCTCGACGCCGCCCTCGACGCCGATCTCATCGCCATCCCCGCCTACACCGGCGGCACGCATTCGACCGGAGAGTCGACGACCGCCGAGGGCGACCGGCTCGTCCGGGCGTTCGACGACCGGGTGCTCGAGCTCATCCGGAACACCACGGATCGCGGCGCCTGGGTGTTGAGCGTCTGCAGCGGCGCGTTCCAGCTCGCCGAGGCGGGGGTGCTCGACGGGCGCCGCGCGACCACTCACTGGATGTACGCCGACAAGCTCGCGCGCCGCTATCCCGCCATCGACGTCGACCCGGACGTCCTCTTCGTCGAGGACGGCAACGTGGTGACCGGCGCGGGGACGGCGGCGGGGATCGACGCGGCGCTGCACATCGTGCGCAAGGAGCTCGGCGCCGCCGCGACCAATGTGATCGCACGCCGCATGGTCGTGCCGCCGCAGCGCGACGGCGGCCAGTCGCAGTACATCGCCCAGCCCGTGCCCGAGTACCGATCGGACTCGTTCGCCGAGGTGGTCGACTGGATGCTCGAGAACCTCGACGAGGATCTCGGCATCGACCAGCTGGCGAAGAAGGCGCTGATGTCCACGCGGACCTTCGCGCGGCGGTTCCGGGCCGAGATCGGCGCGACGCCCGCCGCGTGGCTCAACCGGCAGCGGTTGCTGCGGGCGCAGCAGCTCCTCGAGTCGAGCGACCTGCCGCTCGAGCACATCGCCCAGCAGACCGGGTTCGGATCGGCCGCCGTGATGCGGCACCACTTCGTGAAGGTGCTGCAGACGAGCCCGCAGGCCTACCGGCGGACATTCGGCGCGCTCGCCTCCGCCTGAAGTCGCCACGCCGCCACTGGCGCAGCGCGCGTCCGTGTGCCACCATGTCCGAGCGGTCCGCCCGAAGCGCCGCATCTCGAGCGCCGACCCGACGCCGCTCCTCGTTGCTGTTTCCGAGGAGGAGTTCCGCCGTGTCCGCACCCCGCATCGTGCTGGGCGTCTTGCTGGGCGTCGTCGCCGCCGTCGTCGCCTTCGCGCTCTTCTGGGTGCTCGCCGCTCTGGCCGCCGCCGTCGCCCTCGTGCTGCTGGTCATCCGCATCCTTCGCGGCCGCACCGATCGGGCACGAAGCGGATACGCCCCCGCCGCATGATCGAGGCGCTAGCCGAGGCCCCGACGTTCGCCGATCCCGGTCAGCGGCGCCCCATCCCCCGGTAGTTCCAGCCCGCGTCCCGCCACGAGGTGGGGTCGAGGATGTTGCGACCGTCGATGATCACCTTCTCGCGCACCAGCGCGCCCGCGGCGACGGGGTCGAGTTCGCGGTACTCCTTCCACTCCGTGACGAGCACGACGACGTCGGCGCCGTGCAGCGCATCGTTCGTGTCGGTCGCGAAGCCGAGCTGCGGCTGCAGGCGGAGGGAGTTGGGGATGGCGGCCGGATCGGTCGCGATCACGTGCGCTCCGAGACCGTTGAGACGCACGGCGACGTCGAGCGCCGGTGAGTCGCGCACATCGTCGGAGTCGGGTTTGAAGGCGAGGCCGAGCACCGCGACCTTCTTCTTGTAGACGTTGCCGCCCAGCGCCTCGACGACCATCTCGACCATCCGCTCGCGGCGCCGCATGTTGATCGCGTCGACCTCGAGCAGGAAGCGCAGGGACTCGCCCCGTCCGAGCTCCTCCGCCCGCGCGCTGAAGGCGCGGATGTCCTTCGGCAGGCATCCGCCGCCGAAACCGATGCCGGCGTTGAGGAACCGGCGTCCGATGCGCTGGTCGAAGCCGATCGCGTCGGCGAGGGTCGTGACGTCGGCGCCGGTGACCTCGGCGATGTCGGCCATGGCGTTGATGAAGGAGATCTTCGTGGCGAGGAACGCGTTCGCCGCCACCTTCACGAGTTCGGCGGTCGCGTGGTCCCCGACGACGAGAGGGGTGTCGGCGGCGAGCGCCGCGGCGTAGACCTCATCGAGGCGCGCCTTCGCGGTCGCCGCGTCGGCGGCGTCGTCGGGCAGCCCGTAGACGAGCCGGTCGGGGTGGATGGTGTCCTCCACGGCGAATCCCTCGCGAAGGAACTCGGGGTTCCACGCCAGCAGGGCGCCGGTGCCCGCGTCGTCGAGGCGGGTGGCGAGGCGCTGCGCGGTGCCGACGGGCACCGTCGACTTGCCGACGACGAGGTCGCCGGCAGACAGGTGCGGGATGAGGCTCTCGATCGCGGCGTCGACGTAGCTGACGTCGGCGGCGTTCTCACCGCGGCGCTGCGGGGTGCCGACTGCGATGAAGTGCACGGAGGCGCCCCGGACCGCGGCGACGTCGGTCGAGAAGGTGAGCCGGCCGGACTCGATCGCGCGGGCGAGGATGCCGTCGAGCTCCGGCTCGAAGAACGGCGCCCGCCCGGCGGACAGCGCGGCGATCTTGGCCGCGTCGACGTCGACGCCCACGACCTCGTGGCCGAGCTCCGCCATGCTCGCGGCGTGCACCGCCCCGAGGTACCCGCAACCGATCACCGACAACCGCATGGGAACCACCTTCGACGCGTTTCGCGGACGCCCAAGTCATATCAGACCGGGGGAAACGCCGCGGACGCCCGCCCAGCGAAGGTGTGAACCTGCTCCTCAGCCGTTCCGCTCGTCCGGCACTAACGGCCGGGAAGTGGTTACATGGGAGGGATCGCCGTCGGTGAGAGGCCCACACGCTGAGCCGCTTCGCCCGCGCGAGCAACGACGACCGGTTCACGCCGTGTCTTCGCCCGATGCCGGCCCGCTTCGTCGCGGGACGGCGCTCCACGGACCTGACCACGAAGGAAGAACCTTGTCGAAGCGTGCACTGATCACCGGGATCACCGGCCAGGACGGCCTCTACCTCGCCGAGCTGCTGCTGTCGAAGGGGTACGAGGTCTACGGGCTGATCCGCGGTCAGAACAATCCGAAGTACGACCTGGTCACCCGTGTGGTCCCCGACGTGAAGCTGGTCACCGGTGACCTGACCGACGTCGCTTCGCTCGTGCGGGTGCTCGGCATCGCGAAGCCCGACGAGGTCTACAACCTGGGCGCCATCTCGTTCGTCGCGTACTCGTGGGAGAACGCGTCGCTCACCAGCGACGTCACCGGCAAGGGCGTGCTCAACATGCTCGAGGCGACGCGCCTCTACGCGGGCGACGACCCGGCGTCGGTGCGGTTCTACCAGGCGTCGTCGTCGGAGATGTTCGGCAAGGTGCAGCAGGTGCCGCAGACCGAGGAGACGCTGCTCTGGCCGCGCTCCCCCTACGGAGTGGCGAAGGTGTTCGGCCACTACATGACGATCAACTACCGCGAGTCGTACGGCATGCACGCCTCGAGCGGCATCCTCTTCAACCACGAGTCGCCGCGTCGCGGACCCGAGTTCGTGACCCGCAAGGTGACCATCGCCGCCGCGCGCATCAAGCACGGCCTGCAGGACAAGCTCGTGCTCGGCAACCTCGACGCCCGCCGCGACTGGGGCTTCGCGGGCGACTACGTGCGCGCCATGTGGGCGATGCTGCAGCAGGACCGGGCCGACGACTACGTCGTCTCGACGAACGAGACCCACTCCATCAAGGAGCTGCTCGAGGTCGCCTTCGACGCCGCGGGGCTCGGCGACTGGTCGCAGTACGTCGAACAGGACCCGGCGTTCTTCCGCCCCGCCGAGGTCGATCTGCTGATCGGCGACGCCACGAAGGCGCACACGAAGCTTGGCTGGAAGCCCGAGGTCTCGTTCACGCAGCTGGTGCAGATGATGGTCGAGAGCGACCTCGCTCTCGCCCGCGACGGCAAGCTCTGACATGCCCGCAGCCCTCGTCACCGGAGCCGCCGGCCAGGACGGCAGCTTCCTGGTCGAGAGGCTGGTGGCCGACGGTTGGTCGGTGACGGGCCTCGTTCGCGATCCCTCCGATTCCGTTCCGGCCGGCGCTCGGACGGTGGTCGCGGATCTCGGCGACACCGAGCGTCTCGCCTCGATCGTCGATGACGCCGAAGCCGACGTCGTCTTCAATCTCGGCGCACTGAGTTCGGTTGCGGCGTCATGGACCGATCCTCTGGCCACGGCGCGCATCACCGGGATGTCGGTCGCCGCCCTGCTCGACGCCGCGTGGCGGCGGCAGGAGAGCACTGGTTCGCCGGTGCGCTTCGTGCAGGCCTCGAGCGCCGAAGTATTCGGCGCTGCGACGGAGCTGCCGCAGTCAGAGACCACCCCCATCGCGCCGGTGTCCCCGTACGGCGCGGCGAAGGCGTGGGCGCACTCGCTCGTCGGCGTGTACCGCGGGCGCGGGCTGTTCGCGTCGAACGCGATCCTGTACAACCACGAGTCGACGAGGCGTCCGACGGCGTTCGTGACTCGCAAGATCACACGCGGGGTCGCCGAGATCGCGGCCGGCACGGCCGAGACGCTCACCCTTGGGAACCTCGATGCGCGCCGCGACTGGGGGTGGGCGCCCGACTACGTCGACGCCCTCGTCCTGATCGCGGGCGCGGAGACGCCCGACGACTTCGTCGTGGCGACGGGCGAATCGCACACCGTGGCCGAGTTCGTGGAGGCCGCATTCGCCGCGGTCGGCATCACCGACTGGCGCGCCTACGTGACGAGCGATCCGCGCTTCATGCGGCCGAGCGAGCAGCCCGAGCAGCGCGGCGATCCGAGCAAGATCGAGCGCGCGCTCGGCTGGCGTCGCACCCACGACTTCGCGGGGATCGTCGCCGCGATGGTCGCGCACGACCTTGACGAGATCCGCGCCGGCCGCTGATCCGACCGGAGCGGCGCTGCCCGCCCGAAGCGTCAGGCGTGAACGTCAGGCGTTGGTCGTCGCGACGAACGCGATGCCCGATCCGCTGAACTCGAGCGCGCCCTCGTCGGGCGTGACGAACGACGATTCCCCGCGCAGCAGGGTGGCGGTGGAGACCTGTCCGTCGATGCGCAGCTCGCCCTCGACGACGAGGATGATCGCGGGGCCCGACGGAGTGAAGTAGGCCCGCTCGGTGCCCTCGTTCTGGTAGCCGTGCTTGTAGCCCGACTCCCCCACGGTGACGCGTGCGAGCGCGAAGTCGGGAACGTCGGGTCGGAAGATCTCGACTCCGGCCCCGCCGTCTTCGGGGATGAGGTACGGCGCGGGCAGCGACTCCCACCTCACCACCTTGAGGAGCTCGTCGACGTCGACGTGCTTCGCGGTGAGCCCCCCGCGGAGGACATTGTCGGACGATGCCATGATCTCGATCGCGAGCCCGCGCAGGTAGGCGTGCACGTTGCCGGAGGGCAGGTAGACGGCCTGGCCCTGAGGCACGGCCACCCGGTTGAGCAGCAGGGCGACGAGCACTCCCGGGTCGCCGGGGTGGCGTCGGCCGATGTCGGCGAGGGTCGCGTACTCGCGGGTGAAGCTCGACACGGCGGGGGCGTCGGCGCTGATCCGTGCGACGGCCTCGATGGCGGCGACCGCCTCGTCGCTGCCGCCGAACGCCCAACCGACGGCGTTCCGCAGCGGATCGTCGCCGGTGAGCTGATCGGCGAAGGCCTGGATCGCGGCGATGTCGTCGGCGGATCCGGCGGCGAGCGCCGCGAGTTCGTTGAGCAGCATGAGGGTCATGCTGAGGTCGCGGAATCCGGCGAGCGCGTCGAAGGTCTCGCTGAGCGCGAGGGTCATCTCGGGCTTGTGCAGCTCGTCCTTGTAGTTGCGGTCGGCGGCGTCGACGGCGACCCCCGCCTCGTCTTCGGCGGCGTATCCGGCCTGCGCCTGCTCGATTGAGGGGTGCGCCTGGATGGACAGCGGCTCGTCGGCGGCGAGGACCTTGAGCAGGAACGGCAGGCGATCCCCGGCACGCTGGGCGCCGAGCGTCCGGGCGGGGTCGGCGGCGATCCACGCGTCGAGGGTCTCGTGTCCGCCGACGGAGGCGGGCGCGAGGATGCGCGACGGCGACCCCGGGTGGGCCCCGAGCCACAGCTCGGCTTCGGGACCGCCGGAGGGGTCGCGTCCGAGGAGCTCGGCGATCGCGGTGGTGGATCCCCACGCGTAATCACGGGGCGTGTTGGTGATGCCCACAAACATGTTCCGACTCCTCATCCGACTGGTTATGCCAACCTACCAACCGAGTTTGCGGGGCTTCTGGGCTTCACTAACGTCTCCCTGGGCCCGATGCGGGGCCTTCTCCAGTGATGGAGCCTCTAGCGACGGAGCGAGACATGACCGACTACACGCCACTCGTCAGCGACTTCTACGGTTACGGCGAGGCGCTCGCCGACCGTGAGAAGGCCGTCCTCGCAGATCTGCGCGACTACCTCGAGCGCGACGTGCGTCCGATCGTCGACGACTACTGGGAGCGGGCCGAGTTCCCCACGCAGATCGTGAAGCCGCTCGCCGACCTGAAGCTGTTCGCCATGCCGTGGGAGGAGACGCGCCCGTTCGAGAACTCGGCGATGTTCCGCGGCTGGGTCGCCCTCGAGCTGGCCCGCGTCGACGCGTCGGTCGCGACGTTCGTGGGAGTCCAGAACGGGCTCGCGATGGGGTCGATCAGCGTGGGCGGCGACGAGACGCAGCGCAAGGAGTGGCTACCGAAGCTCGCGTCGGCCGACCTGATCGGGGCGTTCGGTCTCACGGAGCCGCTGTCGGGATCCGACTCCGCGCAGGGCCTGCGCACCGTCGCCCGCAAGGAAGGCGACGAGTGGGTCATCAACGGCTCGAAGCGCTGGATCGGCAACGCGACCTGGAGCGACATCACTGTCGTCTGGGCGAAGGATGCCGCCGACGGTCAGGTGAAGGGCTTCATCGTGCCCACCTCGACACCCGGCTACACGGCGACGAAGATCGAGCGCAAGCAGAGCCTGCGCATCGTGCAGAACGCCGACATCACCCTCGAGGATGTGCGGGTGCCCGAGAGCCACCGCCTGCAGAACGCGAACAGCTTCCGCGACACCGCGAAGGTGCTGCGCCTCACCCGCGCCGAGGTGGCGTGGGCGGCGGTCGGCAACGCGATCGGCGCCTACGAGGCCGCCCTCAAGTACACCGGCGAGCGGGTGCAGTTCGGCAAGCCGATCGCCTCGCACCAGCTGGTGCAGAACATGCTGGTGAAAGCGCTCGGCAACATCACCGCGTCGCTCGGCATGGTCATCCGGGTGTCGCAGCTGCTCGACGAGGGCAAGCAGACCGACGAGCACGCCGCCCTCGCGAAGGCGTATGCGACCTCCGCGATGCGCGAAAGCGTCGGACTCTGCCGCGAGGCGCTCGGCGGCAACGGCATCGTGCTCGACCACGGCGTCGCCCGCCACATGGCCGACGCCGAGGCGATCTACTCGTACGAGGGCACCCGCGAGATGAACACCCTCATCGTGGGCCGCCGCATCACGGGCAAGCCCGCGTTCGTCTGATTGTCACTCTCGCCGCTTGACCGGCGAGTGAAATCTGACCGCTCCAAGCGGGACCGTGCGGCGCGAGGGCGCTCCTAAGCCAACTCGGCAACCGTCTTCTCTGCGTCCGCTACCAGCAGATGCATGGCACGTTTGCTGCTGGGCGGCATCAGCTGGAACCCGAACCGCTGGTAGAAGCTCTCCGCGTCTTCGTTGCGGGCGTCGACCACGAAGGCGCGCGCACCGACCAAGCGGGCAGCCTCCATTCCCTTGAGCATGGCTTCCTGCAACAAGGATCCGCCGAGACCTTGCCCTCCGAACCGTCGGTCGACTGCCAGCCGACCGAAGAGGATCACCGGGATTGGATCGGGCCTGTTTCGGCGAACGCGACCAGGCGCGTCTTCGATCGACAGCGAGCTCGCGGATAGGCAGTAGTAGCCCGCAACTCCCCCGTCCTCTGTCAAAGACACAAAGGTGCGGCTAGCGCCGGTCTTCTCGCTTCGGAGCGCTCTGCTCTGGAGCCACTCATTGAGGGCCGGCTCTCCGCAGTCGAAGCCAGTGGTGACGACCTCTGCCGAGAGGGGGCGGGGTCGGTGAAAGGTTCGTCAATCGACGAAGGCTGAGGGGCGCCGTAGGAGATCCGCGAGTCCCGACACTGACCGAGGCGGTCCGTCCAGAATCGCATTGAAGGCGGCCCAGGACTCCTCCGTCATGTGGAGCTCGCGCTCAACTCGGATGACCTCTTCCGCCTCGCGTACAAGAGCCGATACCGAGAAGTCGGTCACTGAACGACCTTCGATGGCGGCGGCCTGCTCGATCTCTTCCTTCTGGGTGGGTGTGACCCGCAGCTCTAGACGCTCGGATCTTTTCGGCCTAGTCATGGCGCAACTGTACGGCGAACTGCCGTACAACGGCCACCTGAGTTTGGCGCCCAGAGGCCGCTTGCACAGTCGGGGCCCGCCCCTGTGCCCTGGCCCGGTCGCTGCCGGCGTACGTCGTGACGACCTTTATATCGATCACGGCGTCTCGGGTGCGCGCGTTTCGGCCGGAGTTCGTCCGAGCGCTCGAAGCCCTGCACGACGGCGACACCCTCGTCATCACCACACTCGACCGGCTCGGCCGCTCCACGCAGAACATGCTCGCTTTCGCCGACGAGCTCCGCACGCGCGACGCTGGCCTCCGCGTCCTCAACCTCGGCGGAGGCCGGCGTCGACACCTCGACCCCCATGGGGTCGATGCTCTGCACGATCATGGCCGCGCTCGCTCAGATGGAGTACGAGATCAAACGGGAACGGGCCACCGACTCGGTCAGCAAAGACGTGAGGCCGGTAAGGATCTGGGCGGTCGACCGCAGCGTATTACCGACAGCCATATCCGCAGCGCCATTCGCCTTGTCGAGAGCGGTGAGCCCGCAGCCCAAGTGGCCCGCGACCTCGGAATGTCGCGCGCGTCGTTCAACCGCCGGTCACGCGAGCTCGCGGGATCGACAGCAGGTTCAGATAGGGCACCCTGAGCGAGAACCCATTCGGACGGGTCTTTCGAGCGATCACTCCCCGACCGCCCCGGACACCGCACATCCGCGTTCAGCGCGCGATGGAGAAGCTCGAGCGGACAGACAACGCCGCGCCAGCCCGACCCGCGGACTAGAGCGCCTGCGTGATGCAATGATCGACAGATGCGACTGGTTCCGATGTTCGTCATCGGCGCGACCCTCTTGGCGCCCCTCTCGGCTTGCTCCACATCACAGCCTGCAGCAGGACCTTCACCGATAGCTACCGCCTCGGAGTCAGGCGCCGAGCCCGTACCTTCGCCGTCGCCATCCCCCAGTGTCACCGCCGCCGCCGAGTGCCCTCCAACTCCGCTCGAAGTGACGATCACCTACCAACTCACCACCAACGCCAGCGGAGGCGTCCTCGTCAACGCGCAGTCCAACCTCCCAGACGGCACGGTGTTGAACTCAAACTTCTTTCGTGAAGGCAGCTTTTTCGCACAGGACGACGGCGTTCTAACGGGCGGGAAGATCTCGTTCGGGCCGTTCTCAGATAAGGGGACACCCCTAAGCGGGAGCTACGACATGTCGATCACCATGCCGATCGCCCGCAACCAGCCCGATGAGGTGCAAGAGTGCATAGGCGAGGCCGGTGAGAAGCTATCTGGGCCGCTCGTCACGCCAGAAGAGATAACTGGCGACAACGTAGCCAGCATCGACACGGTGGTCACCGTCGGCTGAGGGTGTCCGCTAGGCGATCCTCCTACGGACAGTCGCCGAGCAGTGCGGGCCCTGTTGTAGTGGGAGTGACGCGTTTCAGCGATCGGGTAGCTTCTGATCCACGAGCAAGTGCCAGTGCCAACGTTGTGCGAGCACCGCGTCAGCCTGGTGATTGCACTCGAACACCCCGGTTAGCTCGACTCCTTGGTGC
Organism: Herbiconiux sp. L3-i23; assembly: GCF_023734115.1. NCBI lineage: Bacteria > Bacillati > Actinomycetota > Actinomycetes > Micrococcales > Microbacteriaceae > Herbiconiux > Herbiconiux sp. L3-i23. Next base: position 462,878 of record NZ_AP025737.1, on the reverse strand, counting down.
GTATCTCCGCCGCTACGGTTTCGTCAACGATGATCCCCTCCCATGGGTCCTCGAGCACTTCCGCAACGGGCCTCCCCCTCAGAAGTACCTTTTCTCCGCCTACGAGAGCGCCCGACTGCCAGGCTTGCGACAACATCCCAGCCTCCAGATTTCGGGCTCTGCCATTGATCGGCACCAACTCCGAGGTCCCCAACTTCATCACCGCAGCGTTCAGGCGATCAAGTAGGCGCCCCATTCGTAGGTCCCGCTCCCCTTGGTCCAGATCGTCCCACCCGTCATCGACTAGGTCATCAACCCCACTGTCAAGGATTGTGTCCGGGTATGAGAGCGGCCTACTGACGCCCGGATGTAAGAGGACCATGAGGGAGCCGGACGTTCCACTAGTGGGCGGCGGCATCTTATCTCGAACCCAGGACCGTTCGCCCTCGAAGGGGCGCCTGCCGATGCTCGTGATGCGCGCGCATCGTCCGTCGAAGAGCTTCTCCCACGAATCGATGGCGGGACAGTCCTCTAATACCAAGTGTTCGATGTTAGCCAGACCCGTCACTCCGGTGATGTGGCGAACATTTGTCAAACTTAGGGCCCGGATCGAACTGGGCAGTTCCGAAACGTCAATATTCTTGACACCTGTCACCGCTAGTTTTCTTAGGTCGTCAGCCCTGACGAAACGTGCAAGATCAGTGATGTCTGCGGTTCGCCTTAATTCAAGTTCCTGCAGCGGCCACTCATAATCACGACGCGCAACGCCGCGTAGGACTAGAGCGCGCCGGATTTCGCTCAATTGATCGATTCCGACAAGTTTTCTTGGATCTCCTATAAACTGCTCCAAGTGCGTCAAGCCACTAGCGTCAATCTTGCTTTTTATCCTCGTGTCGCCTAGCGCATTCAGATCGAGGGATTGAAGTGAAGGCATTTCTTCAAGCGGCCCGAGATCTACCAAGTCAGCGGTCTGAAAGGACAGCGCCCGCACTTCCGCAAATCTTCCTTCAATCGGCCGCCACCACGCTTCGCCGCGTCTTACTACTAGGGTGACTTGATCGAGTCGACGAGGCGGTTGTTGGTTCGATAGATCGAGATACGCAAGTCCCAGCCGATCGATGTCTGGAATTGCCGAAGCCACGGAAGCGTACTCACCAGATTCCATACCTACCCCACTTCCACGGCGCTATTTCGTTTCGTTTATTTTGTAGTTGAATACCATTATTACGAAGCAAGTTCATCGTCTTCTGTTCGACCACGCGCATCGAGGTTCTCGACCCGGAGTACGGGATGACCCGTGCCACGTTGGCTTCGGCCTGGGTCACTCTACCCGCCCTGACGTGCTGAGCTAGCCTGACCTCAACGTTGGTCGACATTCCGACATATAGTCTATCTGTAACACCTCGAAAGACGTATATCCCAGAGATGTTGCCAGCGTTGATACCCGCAACTCGGTTTACCGTCGAAGCGCCTTTGACTGCGGTTGCAGCCGTTCTGACCGTAGTTGCCACTTTCGACACGACACTCGCGACGCGGACCGCTCTCACTGCCCAGATTGCTGCCGACACAATTGCCCCGCCGGGAACAAACATGAGGGCTATCGAAGCTGCTGTGATCGCGATGTCCGCTACCAGCCCCCAGTCGACCCCGTCGGTTCCTGCTAGATCAAACGTGTTGACAGGGTCGGTTGGGTAGACATAGTCGTTGTCGACGCCCCCCTCGACCGAGTCGACCTGCAGGAATCGACCGAGAGCCGCTACATAGAGGCGAGCGCCCATTTCGATAGTGGCCATGCTCCCGAGAGTGTCGGTTCGTTTCGAGAACTGCCCAACCCATCCGTAGCCGGCGTCGCCGGGTAGGGTTTTGCTGCCCGAGTCATCGGATGCGAAGGTCCCAATGTCGTTGGTGACGGGGTCGATTTGCTGGCCGAAGGGGTCGTACGTCAGTAGCTCGCTGGTTCGGACGCCTGACTGGTCGGCCGTAACAACAACGTCACCGTGCAGGTCCGGATATGCCCAGGTTTGGGATGCCCCCGCGATCGTGACATTGACTCCGCCGGGCACAGATACTCGCCACTGTTGCACCGTGCCCGCGCTCGTCAAGACGGCAACTGGTGAGTCACTCGAGTCCGCGTGCACCATACGAGAGACAACGGTGGTTCCCGTTGCCGGCTTCGCCGTCCGCTCTATCACCCGGCCAGCCACGTCACGCCTGACGGTGAGCTTCGCCCCGTCCGCCATCGTTGTCGAGACATGCCGGTCTCCGCCGTCGTAGACGAGATCTTGATCGGCGAGCTTGGTGGTATTTCCACGAATGTCGTACGTGAGGTCCGTTGCTGGGAGGCCATCAGCGACTGGATTGGCCCCTGCGAGCGGGTTTGTTACCGCGGTGCTTAGAAGGCGGTCGGCGCCGTCGTAGCAGTAGGTAGTGGTGGTGGAAACGTTGGTCGCTAAGTTCCGGTCGATGGACTTCGTCCGGTTCCCGTTGGCCCCAGCTGTACCCCGCGAGCCAGCCGTGCAGCCCACTGCTGCGCCGAAGGAGTACGTGAAGTCGTGTCCCGGCCCTGTGGCGAAAGTAAGCCGACCAGCAGCGTCGTAGGTGTAACCATATGCGGATTGGACCGGCGTATTTTTCCCCGGAGCATTCCAGCTACCGTCTGTGAGCGTTTGTCTGATTCGTCCAGACTGCGAAAAGGTGAGGCCGTTGTTGAGGTTTGCGCCGACGAGACTCCATTGCAGCCCGTTTACCTTTCCCGAGGCGGCTCGACTGACGGAATTCAGCTTGCTGCCATTGCTATAGGTAATCATCGACAGCTCACCGTTGGCGTAATCCTGGTCCGCCAATGTCAACCCGTCGCGAATGACCTTGTCGAGTTGGCCACCGAGGAGGTACTGCAGTTGTGTCGTGGAGGTTGCTGCGCCTGGAATGGTGGTGGAGACCTGCGATACTCTGCCATTCAGTTCATACTGCGTGGTGGTAACCGCACCCCACACGTCTGTGGACGATACCGTTCGGCCGAGTAAGTCGGTCTCTGTGGTGAGTCGCCCGTTGGTGGTCGTCCCGGCGCCTTGATCGTCTTGCGCCCAGGTGGTCAGCGGATCCCCGGTTGCAGTGTTGTCGGCAGTGAATGAGAACGTCGACGTGCGTGCAGGCTGGCCGCCGTAGGCTGGGTCGTTCGCGGATATAGTTCGTCCGCGGGCATCGAAGGTCACGCATGACCAAGGTCCGCCATCGCGGCGGGTACCCGCTACACGACCCTGTAGGTCGTAAATGACTTCACTTGTGGGCGCTGCAGAGGTCAGTGGTTTCGGATCCGTCGTTGTACGGAGCATTCCGTACTGAGGCGTATTGATTGGCACGTTGCAGATCGGCGACGACGCCCCGAGGCCGGTTGCGAGTGTGTCCCGCTCTCCCCAATACGTGTAGGTCCACCCCGCCGTGGAGGCGGAGAGGCCTGCAGCTACGGCAGCGGGGAGCCGTTTGCTGAGTCGGCGTAGGTACCCACTGCCGGCCGCCTCGTACGTTGTCTCGGTCCGAAGGTTCAAACCATCCGGGTCCACGATGGACGCCGTCTCGAGACCCAACCACGGCACCGCATACTCGGAGGTAGAAACGGTGCTAGGGGTATCGCCACCGGAGTCGAATGACGTCGACTTCGTTGGTAGGCCGTAATCGGGGCTGAGGGCAGTGCCCGGGATGACTTGTTGGGTCCCGCTGGGAAGGACCCAATGGAGCTGGAATCCTGCTTGGCCGGCGTCGTCGAAGAATTCGAACCGGATCTTCGCGCGTTGGCCGGCGGTCGCCTGAACCGGAATGTTGGCAAGGTTGTATCGCTCGGTGTGGGGGACCCAGTCGTCAATGACGAGCACGTCGTCAACCCAGACCCGGGCCGCCCCATCGACGTAGCTGCGGAACGTGTACTGCCCCGAAGTGGGGAAAGTCACAAGGCCAGTGAGGCGCAGTCCCCAATTGTCTGCGTTCATGCCTGCCATTGGCGCAGCTGCCCATCCCGCGTCGACTAGTCCGGTCGCGGTGCCGACGCCGAGCTGGAATGCGAACGGTTGTCCGGCCATCTTTGGGTTGTTGTAGAACGCGGCGTGCAGGCCCTTCCAGTTCTCGTCGTACGCCGTCGACGACCGACGGGTTGTGGCAGCGCATGAGCTCGTCGGTGTCCGGTCTGCGTTGAAGCAGGTTGCGGGTGCGGGGCCGTAGCTGTCGGTCAGGCGGTCGCGGGAGTCGTAGATCGAAGTTGATGTGCGTCCCCATGGGTCGGTGGAGGACAGCGGCATGTCCTTCGCATTCCAGGCCTGCGTGGTGGTGAGCCCGTCTGCGCTGGTGCTGGTTAGTTGCCTCATTGCATCGTCGTAGGTGACGGTGAGCGCGTGTCCGTTCGATGGAGCCGTTGCAGGGACGGTGAGACCTGCGATATCAACGAAGGTGCGGCCAGCTTCGTAAGTGAAGGTCTTACAGGGCCGGGATGCCTCGGTCGCACCATCCGGGGCGGGAAGCGTGACCTTATACACCTTGCCGGTACCGTCGTACTCGAGTTGCGTGTCCACCGGCGCGTTGGCTGGCTTCGCAGGCGCGGCGCCCATCCAGTCATTCGCGAGGGAGTCCCGGATCAGGGTCATTCGCGATTGGCCGTCGTAGGCGAAGCTGGCTCGTTCGTTTCCAGGATCTTCGATGAGGGCTATCTGGCCTTGTGCGTTGTAGTGCAGGCGGGTGGTGTCGGCTGTCCCGGCGACGTGGCCGGGGTAGATAATCCGGCACAGCATGTCCCGGGGTGGGGCTGCGTAGCTTTGCTCTACGGGGCAGGCGTTGCCGTTGGCGTCACCGTCTACCACGGTGAGCCCGACCTGGGAGACGGTGTCCCCGGAGTAGACGAACCGCACCTCGCGGGTGTAGGTGGCCGGATTGCTGTTAGGCGTCTTGGACAAAGCGTCCGCTAGTCGGTCGATCTGGCCGTTTGCACGGAGGATGGTCACCGGGGCCGCGGGCTTGAGCGAATCGGCCACTGTGGTGGCGGACCCGAGGCGCCCCTCGGAGGTGAAGGCGTAGACGGTGCCGTCCTCAGCGGAGAGGGTCACCCGGCGGTCGCCGTCGAGTGAGAGCACACCGTACTCGCCCTCGGGGCTCTGATAACCCCCGTCCGATTTCTTGACGTAGGTGTGCACGCCTCCGGTGGAGTCGGTGAGGGTAATGGAGCCTTCGTCTACACGGGCGGAGGCGTAGGCGCCACCGGCGCCGGCTAGCGGGGTTGAGGTTGACCACCCCTTGGGCATGCTCCGCACCGTGGTGGTAAACCAATCGGCGGGAACGATGAACTCCTGGCCTGCGGCGTTGCGGGCCCAGAGCTGGATCTTGGCGCTGCTGGCGTGCTCGTAATAGTCGACCCGGATCGGGACGGCCGAAGCAGTCATTGTCTTGGGAGTGCCCCACTCGACGGCGGTTGCGGCGTTGTCGACCCACCGGTCGACCACGGTGGTGTTGTCCACGACGACGCGGGCACCGTCATCGCTGTACACACCGAAGGTGTAGCTGCCGGCCGCGGGCGGAGTAACAAATCCCTCCCAGCGCACGAGGAAACGCTCCTCGGGCACTGCGGGGGAGGCAGATCCGACGCCCCAGTCGAAGCTGATTGAAGGGTCGTTTCGAACCATGAGCTGCGTCTTGCCGGTGAAGTCCCAGGTTGCCGCGGTTGCGCCGGGTGCGATCGCGTTGTAATAGGTGCCGGTGAGGCCGGACCCGTCACGCGGTGCGGTCAGGGAGTTGTAGGTAAAGCTCATCCCCATTGCCCCGCCGAGGGTCTGCACGGTTGGGGAGGCGAAGGTGAGCTTTCCGTTGCCGTTGGCGAGATTGACGGCCACGGGTCCTACTGAGTCGATCGGGGCGGGAGACGCGGAGCCGATACGCAGATCGACCCTGAGCCGGTTGACCCAGGACGATTCGACATCGGTGTTGCGGGTGTCGGATGTGCGTACGACCCAGGTGTAGGCGGCACCGTCGATAAGGGAGCCAGCTGGCACGGTCCAGGTAGGCGTGGTGAGAAGGCCCGAGCTGATGACCGCGCCGGTCTTCCCGTCCGGACCGGAGACGATGCGGAACTCGTACTTGACCGGATCGCCCTCCGGGTCGATCACGGTCGCCGCAGTCAGCGTCGGCTGGGTGGTGGTGATCACGGCCCCGTCTGCGGGCAGGGAAGCTGCTCTGTCCGGTGAGGGTGGTGCGCCGTTGGTGACGAAGGAGTACACAGCGGACCCACGCCCGGTGGGGGTTCCGTACCATCCGTCGTAGTAATCGTTGACGTACCCCTTCCAGTAGTAGGTCTTACCTGGCTGCAGGGCCCCCATTGGCACCTGCAGGAACGACTGAGGTGAGTAGCCGCCAGGGGTTACGTACACAGGGTTCACATCAGGGTTCGGGTTCTCGCTGATCTTGTATAGGTACCTCAGGCCCTCACCGCTGGGGTCGCTACCGTTTATCTCGAGGCGCGGCATCTGAGACGCTGTTTGCCCGCCCGTTGGGGACCCGTTGATGGGGACGCCGGCGGTGGGGTAGTCCTTCCACAGGATGAACATGACGGAGTTCATGTGCTTGTAGGAGTAGGTGTTCGATTCGTCGCCGGTGTAGGTGACGAACCCGGGGGTGACGCCATCGCGGACCCACTGCACAATGCGGTTCTTCATACGCGGATCGTTGATTTCGCCGCCGTCTCCGTGGTAGTAGACACCGCCGAGGTGTTCGCCGATGCAGCTGTAGCAGTAGTCGGTTGCGATGAATGCGTTGCCGTACCTGTCGGTGGTGGTGCTGTCGCCGGACAGCCCGTAGAAGTAGATCTGGGCGTCGATGACCTGCTTGCCGAACAGCTGCTCGTAGGGGTGGTGAACGAGGGTGCGCCAGATGCCGTTGGTATTGGTGTTTCCGACCTGGATGCCGTAGTTGCGGTTGAACTGCCCGTTCGTCTTGTAAGCGAAGGTGGAATCCTGTCCGACGTCGAGCTGCGGGTCGACATACACGGGATACACGCGGTCACTGTTATTCAGCCACCGTCGATTGGCGGAAAGCGTCAGGAGCCAGTCGGAGCCGGAACGGGTGACGTCGGCGTCGACGCTTCGTTGCGCGTCTGCACGGTCACCGAGGGTGCCGGCGGAGTCCCACATGGTGGGCGTGGGCATCACGAACGCCACGGTGCCATCGGCCTCGGTGAACAGGATGTCGCCGTTATCGGCTTCGGTGACGGTGAGACCGTCGGAGTCGATCCGCCACGTCCAGGTGTTCCGACCATCCGCGCCTGGAGCGGTGCGCAGAGCGAACAGCTCCTTCACGCCCGCGGCCTCAACGTCGTAGATCAGGTCGGTGTCCGGGAACACATCGCGGTACTGGATGCGGTTGGCCAACGTCGTGGTTCGTGGTCCGCCGTCGCGGCTCAGCAGCGAGCTTCTCGCACCTTCGAGGGAGAAGCCCACCTCGTAGCCATCACGGGAGATGCTCACCAGCGGAGTTTCGTTCGCGTTTTCGGCAAACACTGGCTCAAGCGGGTGCTGCTCGACCTCCGCGCCACCCCGCCCAAGCCACGAGAACGCTCCCGTCCGTGTGATGGCTGTCTTAATCGGCGCCCACTCACCATCCACCTGCACGCTGACCGGATCCTTCGACAGCGCCGTGACCTTCGACTCCCCCGGCCCTTCATAAGTCAATGAGTACTCATCCCGGTCGACCACTTCAGCCTCCGACGGGTCGAAGTCCTCACCGATCGAGATCGCTTCTGGCGCCGATTCCGGCTCTGATGCGGCTTCCTCCTCCACCGGTGCGGCCGGCGGCGCACCCGCTGAAGGCTCGTCCTTCAACGGTGTGAAGTCGCCCTGCGGAGTCGTAGGTGTGCCCGACGGCTCCAAAGGGGCCGACGGTAGAACCTCGGGCAGCGGAATCTCGGGCGGAATGTTTTCGCTTGCTTCCTCGGACACTGCGAGGGCAGCCACCGCGGTGTTCGGATCGACCGTCAGCGAAAGGGCCAGCAGACCGGTAAGAGCGATCGAAAGTATGGCTCGGAACACAGAGACTCCTGGGGGCACGAGGGCGAGCAGCGAAGACCCCTGTGATCCAGCACAGAATGTCAGGTGTATTTGGTCACACTTATTGACATCTCAGCAACCCCCAGTTTCTTGGCAAAGCGCACCGTAGACAGTGCCAGCTCCGTGCCCCCTCCGCTTCACCGGGGCCGGACAAGAGACGACCGTCGGCAGCCGCTGTCCGGCGGTGCTCGCGGGCCGCGTACCCTCTGGCGACCCACGCGAGACGAGGCCGGTCGTGTTTCTTATATCGATTTGACCATCGGGTCGGATGCCTTCGACGGAGCTCTTGATTTGGCGGTTGCCACTCTCCACTCCTCTGGGAAGAGCTGTAGGTGCGTCGCGCGGGCGAGCGGGCAGAAGCCAGACTTCGTGATCACGGTGCGGTTAGCGGCAGCCAACTACCCGACGGGTGTGATCGGTTCGTCCAGGGAACTCCACTGACGGGCAAGAATTCGAACCAGTTCCAATGAGTCGCCTCTCGACCACGCTGCGAACGCGGCCGCATTCAACAAGCAGAGGCGTCTGATGCCCTAGCTGCGGGCGGTGGCGACCAGGCGTTCGACGACCGCGGCCGTGTCCTGCCAGCCGTCGACCGCGTGGGTGGCCACGCCCGTCGACTTCACCGGGTAGTCGTTGCCCTCGGGGTCGAGGCGGTCGCCGATGAAGAGCATCCGCTCGATCGGGATGCCGACCAACTGCACGAGCTTCTCCATGCCGTACGCCTTGTCGATGCCGCTGCGCGTGATGTCGATCGAGGTGGATCCCCCGGAGCGAGCCTCGAGCTCGGGCAGGTCGTCCTGCACGGCGGCGCGTAGCGTGTTCTTCTTCTCCCCCGTCGGGTCCCATGCCCTCTTGATGTCGACCGGCGCTTCCTGGCCGAGGGCCGAGAAGGTGACCTGCGAGCCGCGGTCTTCGAGGATCGGACCCCACGTCTCGCTCTCCCAGTAGCCGAGCTCCTTCGCGCGGCGCTCGAGCGACGCGAACGCGTCCGCGATCTGCTCGGAGGTGAGGTTCTCGGCGTAGACCTGCGTCCACCCGCCGGGGCCGAAGCGCCAGTACTGGGTGCCGCAGGTCGGCATGAGGTGGAGGCGGGCGAGCTTCGCCTCATCGATGCCCGACAGGCGGTCGAGCAGCTGGGCGCGGAACTGGCCGATCTGACCGCCCGAGATCACGCACACCTGGGCGACGTCGAGCAGCTCCGAGAACAGCTCGAGCATCCGCGGGTCGACCGGCGACTTCGACGGCGCGAGGGTGTCGTCGAGATCGAACGCCACGAGCTCGGGCATCCAGGTGCCGCTCCACGCGTCGGCGGGAGTCGAAGCGGCGGCGTCGGAAGAACTCATGCCTCCATCTTGCCCGACGACCTCACGACGGGATTCCGGCGGGGGTCACGGGAACTCCTCTCGAACGCCCGGTGAACCCTTCGCCACTCCGAGCCGGGTCCCGGGGAAGCGCTCTTAGCGTTCGCATGTGACCGCCCCGCTCCTCACCCCGGCGCCGACGCGGCCGCGGGCGACTCCCGCGGCCACCTCGATGCTGGCGACCGCTCTGTTCGGCTTCGCCTTCGGCGGGCAGGCCGTGCGCAACCTGATCGGCTGGCCGGGCTTCGTGACGGTCGCCGTCGCGCTGTTCGCGGTGGTGCTCGTGACGCTGTGGCGCCACCGGTTCGTCGTGGTGACGCGCACCCCTCCCCTGTCGCTCGTCGCCTTCCTCGTCTTCAGCGCACTGTCATTGCTCTGGAGCCAGTATCAGTGGGCGACCTCGATCGGATTGGCGGCGCAGTGGTCGACGGCGCTCGCCGGGATCGCCGTCGCGGCGACTCTGCCGTGGCCCACCATCGTCCGCTCCCTGTCTCAAGCGCTCACCGGGCTCCTCGCGGCGAGCCTCGCCTTCGAAGCGTTCGTGTCGTTCGTGCTGCGGCGGCCGGTCGCCCCGGTCTATCTCGACCTCGACGGCTCGTCGCCCGGCGCGTTCTGGTGGAGCGAGAACCATCTGCTCGAATTCGGGCCGATCCAAGGCGTGGTCGGAAACCGCAACCTGCTCGCCTTCCTCGCTCTGCTCGCCCTCATCGTCGTGCTCACGACCGCGATCGAGAGCGCCCGGATCTCAAGGTTTGGGCTCGCCCTCGTCGCCCTGGCGGTGGTGACCCTCGTGCTGACCCGGTCGGCAACGGTGATCCTCGCCGCGGCGGCGGTCGCGATCGTCGCCGTCGTCGCGATCGCCGTCCGAAGGGCACCGGCCCACCACCGAGCGGCCGTGTACGGCGCCGCCATCGCCCTGCTCGCGATCGCGGTGGCCTTCTGCGCCACCTCCGCGCACACCGTCCTCGCGCTCCTCGGCCGCGGCGACATGACCGGGCGGCGCACGATCTGGATGACCGTCGCCTGGCTCGCCGAACAACAACCCCTGGTCGGCTGGGGATGGATCAGCTACTGGGCCCCTTGGGTGCCGCCCTTCAACGACCTCATCGTCATCGACGGGGTCGAATACCTCCAGGCCCACAACGCGCTGCTCGACATCTGGCTGCAGCTGGGTCTCGTCGGTGTGGCGATCGCACTCGTCGCCGCAGTCGCCGCGACCCTCGGCACCTGGCGGATGGCGACCGACCCGCACGCCATCGTGCGCACCGCGCTTCCCGCGCTGCTGCTCACCGCGCTGCTGTTCCAGAGCCTGACCGAGAGCCGGCTGCTGATCGAGGGCAACTGGATGCTCTTCGTCGTCCTCTGCTGCATCGCGACGCGGCGCGACGACCTGGCGGCGGGCGCGGAGGCCACCGAGCTTCTACGCTCGTCCCATGACCTCGACCGCCGCTCGCACCGTGTTCGCGAGCGTCGTCCTCTTCACGCTCTTCGCCGGCGAGGCGATTCGTAACAGCATCGGCTGGTGGGGTTTCGCCGGCTGGGCGGTGTTCGTCGCCGCCGTGTCGGTCGTCGTTCTCATCCGGTCGCGCGGCTCCGCCCTCCCGCGGCCCGCCGCGCTTCGCACTGTGTTCCGCTCCCCCATCACCTGGCTGACCGTGTTCCTCGTTTGGTGCATGGCGTCCATCGCCTGGTCGTACTACCCCCTCGGCACCGCGCTCGGGCTGTTGATCCTCACCGTGACGACCATCGCGGCACTTGCCGTCGCGCGCCTCGCGCGGAACGACCGCGCCCTGCCCCTCCGCGCGCTGACGTTCGCACTCGGCGCGATCCTCGCCGCCTCGATCGTGTTCGAACTCGTCGTCGCCGTCGTCGTCCGTGCCCCGATCCTGCCCGTCTTCCCCATCGACGTCGTCCCCGGCAGAGAAATCCCCGACGCGTTCTACTGGTCGCGCGCGCTCCTGCTCGAAGGCGGACGGATCCAGGGCATCGTCGGCAACGCGAACCTCCTCGGATTCATCGCGCTGCTCGGCGCCGTGGTGGGCGTCGCCACGGTGCGGACACACGTCGTCCCTCGGTGGGTAGCCGTCGCGACGGCCGTCCTCGGCGCCCTGGTGCTCGTGCTCACCCGGTCGTCCACCGTGCTCGTCGCCGCGGCCGCCGTCGCCGTCGTCGCCGCACTCGTCGTGTGCTTCCGAGCCGGGCGATCCGCCTCGCTCCGGCGACGGGTCGGCTGGGCTCTCGTCGCCGTGCTGGTCGTCGGCGCTGCCGTCGGCGCCCTGTTCGCCCGCCCGCTGCTCGCCGCCATCGGCAAGAGCCCCGACCTCACCGGACGCCTCGACATCTGGGCCGCGGTGCTCGGCCTCTTCGGCGACCGTCCGGTGGCCGGGTGGGGCTGGATCGGCTACTGGCAGCCGTGGATCCCCCTGTTCGACGACCTCGCCGAACGACGCGGCGTCGTCTACCTACAGGCGCACGACGCGTACCTCGACGTCGCATTCCAGGTCGGCACGATCGGGCTCCTCTTCTTCCTCGCGCTCCTCGTCACGACGGCGGCACGGGCTCTGCGCGCCACCCGACAGACCCTCGTCCCCGTGCTGCTGCTGACGGCCCTCGTCGTCCAAGCGCTCGCCGAGAGCCGCCTGCTCTACGAGGGCAACTGGGCGCTGCTCGTGCTCCTCGCGGTCGGCGCGTTCGCGACGCTGCCGCGCGAGGACGGCGCAGACACGACAGCGCCACGTCCCGTCTCCCCGAAGGAGCGCGGAACGCGGCGCTGAGGCAACCCGATCAGACGGTCCACGCCTCGATCTCGGCGAGGCCGACGTTGAGGGTCGTGCCGCTGACCGTGGTGATCGTCAGGCGCAGGCTCGTCGTCGCCCGAGGGGCGAAGTCGAGCACCAGGCCGGCACCCGAGTTGTCGAGTTCGCCGACCTCGACGACGCTGCCGTCGCTGAAGGTGAGCGTCGCGGCGAGGATCTGGTCGTCGGCGTTGATGCGGTCGTGCAGGACGACGCGTCCGAGCAGGACGGGCTCCGACCAGTTCAGCTGGAGCCAGGCCCCCGCTCCCTCACCGATCGAGGACCACTCCTTGGTGACGTCGACGCCGCTGTAGCCGTCGACGGTTCCGTCGATCGTCGCCCACGAGGACTGGCCGGAACCCCACGACTCGGAGCTCGCGGACGTCGCGGCGAGCGCCGCCACGTTCGCCGGCTGCGCCGGGGTCGAAGGCTCGGTCGGAGTCGTCGGCTCGGTCGGCTCCGTCGGAGTGGTCGGCTCCGTCGGAGTGGTCGGCTCCGTCGGAGTGGTCGGCTCCGTAGGATTCGTCGGCTCAGTCGGCTCAGTTGGCTCCGTCGGCGTCGTTGGCTCCGTGGGCTCGGTCGGCGTCGGGTCCGTCGGTTCCGTCGGAGTCGTCGGGTTGGTCGGCGTCGGGTCGGTCGGCGTCGGAGTCGTCGATGCCGGCGTCCACACCTCGAACTCGGCGAGGCCGACGTTCAGCGTGGTGGAGCTCACCCCGGTGATGTCGAGTCGGATCCACGCCGTGCTCCGCTGCGGGAACGTGACCGTGGTGGCCGCGCCGCCGTTCGCGAGGGCGGGAACCGACACCGTCGATCCGTCGGAGAAGGTGAGGGTCGCCGAGGTGATCTGGTCGTCGCTGTTCGGCCGGTCGTAGAGCACGACGCGGTCGGTGGTCACGGCGCTCGACCAGTTGAGAGTCAGCCAGCTTCCGGCACGGCCGCCGGCGGTCGCCCATTCACGGGTGTAGTCACCGGGATAGCCGTCGACGATGCCGTCGATCGCCCCCGAGGCCTCCTGACCGTCGTTCGGGTTCTCGGAGCTCGCGACGACCGAGGCGTCCGCGGCCACGTTGTCCGGCGAGGTCGGCTCGGTCGGGTCCGTCGGGTCGGTGGGATCGGTCGGGTCGGTGGGGTCGGTCGGGTCCGTCGGATCCGTGGGGTCACCGGTCGCTGGGGTCCAGACCTCGAACTCTGCGAGTCCGACATTGAGGGTGGTCGCGCTGACGGAATTGACGGTCAGTCGAACACTCGTGGTCGTCCGCGCCGCGAAGGACACGGTGGTGGCCGCTCCATCGTTCGCCAGTCCAGGCACGGCGACACTGGAACCGTCCGAGAAGGTCAATGTCGCCGCCGAGATGCGGTCGTCGGCGTTGGGACGGTCGAACAGCACGACGCGGTCGATGGTCTGCGCGGTCGGCCAGGACAGCGTGATGGTGCTCCCGGCACCCCCGCGCACCGTCGCCCACTCACGGGTGTAGTCGCCCGGATAGCCGTCCACGAAGCCGTCGATGGCGGACGTCGCTCCCTGTCCGTCGGCGGTGTTCTGCGAGCTCGCCACGACGGACGCGGTCAAGGCCACGTTCACGGCCCCCGCGGGGTCGGTCGGATCGGTGGGATCGGTCGGGTCGACCGGCGGCGCGCTCACCGGATACTGCCTGCTGAGCCACGACGACTCGGGTCGCGAACCGCAGGCGCTGTCGCTCGCGCAGGTCTTCCAGTCGTACGCGGCGTACGCGTAGAAGGCCGCCTTCTTGTTCGTCAGATCAGCACCCGAGACGTTCGACGGGCTGCTCGATATCCCGTATCCCGTGTACCCCTTCAGGTCGTGAGTCGCGGCGTAGCGCGCCGACGCTTCAGCGGTGAAGTAGCCGACCGCGTGGTGATCGCTGTGGTCGCCGTCGCCGTATTCTCCGGCGAAGTCGAGAGTCTTCACGTCGTCGGCGCCGCTGCGCGTCATGAGCTCGAGGAGCGTGTCGACGAGGTCGGCACGCGAATATGCTTCACCGTCGTCGATGGTGTGGATCTCGGCGCTGAGAGAGCGCTCGAGCTTCTCGAGACTCTCGAAATCGTTGACCCCCGTGCCGCCACCGGTCATGCCGCCGTCCGGGAGGCGGAGGAACACCAGCGAAACGCGCTCGTCGCCGTTCAGCGTGCTCACCGCGACGTCGGCGCCGGCGACTCGCTGCACCGAATCGGTCCACGAGTTCGCGTGTCCGGACATCAGGGCGTGTGCCGCCTTGACTCCGGCTTCGCGCGACTGCCAGTACCAGACGGAGTCGCCCGCGTCGCCGGCCGTGACGTAGACGGTCTGCACGCACCGGTCGGAGGCGAGGTCGGCGGCGAGGTCGGGCGCCTGGAAGAGGATGTCGTCGTCCTGATGAGCGACGACGCTGAGGGTGCTGCCGGCTGAGCAGTCGGGCGCCGCGATGGCGGCCGTCGGCGCAGAGAGCACGGCACCGAAGATGGCGACGGGCAGCATGGCGGCAAGGACGAGACGAAGGGGGCGTCGGGAGGTCACGGGGGTTCCTGGGGTTCGGGTGGACCGTCGGTGGGTACGGGTGACGGGAAGCGCGGTTGGGTCGCCGCGCGGGTGAGAACGTGATGAGCGGAGGGGTGGTCCGCCTAGGGGTTCGCTAAGACTGACCCGCCGAGGCGGCCGGCGTCAACCGTTTAGCCCCGAACGGGGGGCGCGCAACACTCGACAAGGCGGCCTCCACCGCGTCGACGTGGGCGTCGTACGGGAAGCGCTCCTCCACCCAGCGTCGGGCGTCGGCGCCGAGGGTCGGCTCCTGCGTCCGCCAATCGAGCGTCGCATCGAGAGCGTCGGCCAGGGCGCCAGCGTCGGCCGGCGGCACGAGGAAGCGTTCCATCGCGCCGGTGAGGATCTCGGGGATCCCTCCCACTCGACTGGCCAGCACCGGGCGGCCCGACGCGAGTCCCTCGAGGACGACGCGACCGAAAGCCTCGTGTTCGGGTGTCGGCACGACGACGACATCGGCGGCATGCAGGAACGGCACGATGTCGCGGGTCTCGT
Organism: Herbiconiux sp. L3-i23; assembly: GCF_023734115.1. Lineage (NCBI taxonomy): Bacteria > Bacillati > Actinomycetota > Actinomycetes > Micrococcales > Microbacteriaceae > Herbiconiux > Herbiconiux sp. L3-i23. The sequence continues at coordinate 447,640 of NZ_AP025737.1, read as the reverse complement.
CGAACATCCGCCACGAGCCGGCGGGCAGGCGGTCGAGTGCTTCCGGCAACCACGACGTGTCGGTCTCGGCGCGGCCGACGAGCACCAGCACGGCGTTGGGATCGGATCGACGTCGCCACGCTTCGACCAGAGTGTCGACGCCCTTCTCACGGGTGAGTCGACCGCAGTACAGCGCGACTCGTGCCCCATCGTCGAGCCCGAGCCGCGCACGAGCGACCTGCCGCTCGGGCAGATCACCGACCGGGTACGCCTCGAGCGGGATGGAGTTGTGCACGACGGCGATCTTCTCGGCAGGGATCCCCGCATCGATCCACTGCTGCCGAGTGTGCTCGGAAACCGAGATGAAGCTCGAGACGCCGCGGTAAAGCCGGTTCGTCTGGCGGAAGTTGGGGGCGTGATGGAGATGGGTGACGATCGGCACGCGAAGCAGGGTGGAGAGGAACTGGGCCCAGATGATGTGCTCCGAGCGGTTGAGCCACAGCACGTCGGGCTTCCGTCTGCGCGCCAGACGCCACGCGTGGAGGAACGCGCGCAGCGTCTTCACCGGCCGCCGTGTTTCGGCGATCAACTCCACCGGGCCGACGACGCTCATGCCGGCCGTTTCGTAGTCGGCGTGCTGAGGACCGTCGACCTGGTACTGGATGTCGAGCTCGTGCCCGCGCTCGACCAGCACGCCGCCGTCCTGGTAGGTGCACAGTTCTATGCCGCCGGCGGGCGCGAGGATCAGGACTCCGGTCAGGATTCGCATCTCAGCCTTTCAGCAGACCGTACGCCCTCGCGAGCGCGAGGGGTGGGAAGACGTTGCGGCGCCTCCAGAGCAGGAGCACGAGAGCCGCGGTGACGGCGACCGCTCCGGCGAGAAGCCACGGGGTGATCGACCACACCGCGGCGACGTTCAGAGCGACCCAGAGCACTCCGCCGAGCGCGCCCGCGAACAGCACGATGCCCGCGTAATGGCCGAGGAGGCGACGCACATCGACGAGCCCGCTGCGCGATCCGACGACGAGGTGGAAGGAGTGCATGATCACGAGGGCGAGGAAGATGCCCGCGATGATCGGCAGGATCGAGCCCGTGAGCACGCCGGTGATGCCGCCGGTGAGGTTGACGGCCAGCGAGATGAGGTATCCCGTCCACAGCCACGGGAAGCGGCCGAGCGCTTCGAAGCCGCTGATGAGGAGGAACACGACGGGCTGCACCCCTCCGACGAGGGCGAGCCCTTGGGCCATGTAGCCTGCCTGCTCCCATTCGGGGCCGAACAGCACGGCGACTGCGGTGGGCACCGCGATCGCGACGACGGCGCCGAGCGGGAAGCACACCCAGCCGGCGATGGCGAGCATGTCGGTCCAGACACGACGGGTGCGTTCCTGCGACTCGATGTCGTGCCGGAACTCCGGGTACACCGCCTGGGTGAGCGCGGTGTACAGCTGATAAAAGGGAGTGGTCGTGATCGCTTCGGCGCGGTTCCAGTATCCGAGCGTGCTGGTGCCGAATCCCTGGGTGAGGGCCAGCTTGCTGACCGTGCCCGCCCAGTAGGAGAGGGTGCCCGACACCGCCGTCTTGCCGCTGAAGCCGACGTCCTCGAGCATCGCCTTCAGGTCGAACCGTGCCGCGAAGTGCTTCCGAGAGGTGACGAGTGTCGCCAGGGCGATCAGCGACTGGGCGACGATCGTGCTGAACACCAGCGTCTCGGCGCTGCGGAAGACGAACACGGCGGCGACGCCGACCGCCATGCCGACCACGTTGCTCACGAAGGTGAACGTGGCGAGGCGGCGGAACTCGCCGAGCCGTAGCAACAATCCGCTGCCGAGGGCGACGAGCGGGGAGACGAACGAGGTGATGGCCATGACACGAAGGACCGACACCGATTCGGGGACGCCCCAGAGCAGCGCCCACAGCGGAGCGGACAGCAGCATCACGGTGGCGGCGACCGCTCCGACCGCGCCCGCGTAGGCGAGCAGGCCGACGAGGCGGCGCGGTTCGAGGGTGTTCATCCGCCCCACGATCTGCGGCAGACCGGCGAGGGCGAGCAGGTTGATGAGGGTCGCGCTGGTCAGGGCAGCGCCGAACACACCGAAGAGGTGCGGGTCGAGGAGGCGTGAGGTCACTGCCGCGTAACCGAGCTGCAGCACCACGGTCGCGATCTGAGCCAGGTAGTTCCAGAGCGCTCCGCGAGCGACCGCCTTCGCGCGGCTCATCGGTCGACCACCACTATCTCGGAGAGACCGGAGCCGGGGATGACACGCCCGCGCACCTCATCGGCGGCACGAACCTTCAGCCTTAACCTCAAGCCATGGCGATGACTCTGAGGCTGAGCGACGAACGCGACCAGCGTCTGCAGGATCTCGCCACGCAGCTGCGGGTCAGCAAGAATCTCGCCGCCGCGGAAGCGATCGAGATCGCCGCGCCGTGGCCGAGTCACCCCGAGCTGGTCAGGGCGTCGCTCGAGCGTCAGCTGACGCGGTACGCGGATCTGATCGACCGGCTCGCGCACGCCTGAGCGCGACGACCCTCCTCGATCGGGCTCAGGCTGCGACACTGCGCGGCACCAGACGGCCGAGTGAGACGCCGAGGGTGTCGGCGGCCGAGTGCACCGCCGCGATGGTGCGACGGTGATCCCGCGACCGGTGCGAGTGCCCATCGAACACATCGACGGGCAGCCCTTCGATCGTGTCGTCCTCGACCGAGCGGGCGGCGCGCCAGCGGGCGCCGTGCAGTCGGGCGGCGACCGCCTCGAGGCTGTCGAGTCCCGTGATCCCGTCGCCGACGACGGAGGCGAGCGCGACGGCCTCGTGCAAGGTGAAGGTCTTGTGCTGGCTGCCCGGCAGCATGCGGGCGACGATGCCCCGCTGACGTGCGGTCATCGTGATCACCAGCGCCGACGATGCGATGAGCTCGTCCGTCAACGCCATCGAGGCATGCGAGTTCGCGAACAGGGCGCCGCCCTCTTCGCGCGAGATCCGCGCAGCGACGTCGGCGCAGATCGGGGAACCGGGCCGGGCGTCGGTGCCGGCGCTGACGATCTCGATGCCGTCGTGGCCGCCGGAGCGCTCGAGGGCGCGGTTCAGCCGGAACTCGGCGAGCGCGGAGCGGCAGACGTTGGCGCGGCAGAGGACGAGCAGCCGGTCCGGGGTGACCGGAAAGGAGGAGTGATCCACAGTGGCGCCCTTTCAGTGAGCGTGCGCACGTGTTCGCCTCGCGAGTCGGGTGTTCTCGCTGACGAGCCGGCCGTCGGGTACGGCCAGGGCACCGTTCAGCTTATGAAGGAGTCTGCGATGGGCGACACCCCTGATCCCTCCCCAAATCGGGGGGCGCGCGGATGGGGGGCGCGCTCGTACACTGTGGGGACGATCTCCCGTCACCCGCGGGCGACCTTCCTCGATACCCGCGAGGACGACCGAAGCGACCCGAAGCCGAGGCCCCCATGAGGCTGCGCGACGAACAGTACCGTGCGTACGAGATCATCGCCGTTTTCTCCGATGTGAGCGATCGCGCTCTCGCCGGTCTTCGCCGAGCTCTCGAGAGCTACCTCGCCGAGCCCACCGTTCTCGACGCCCGCCGCAACTGGCCTGCCGCATGGCGCTACCCGGTCGAGGAGATCCACGACCGGGCTGCGGCGTCGGTCCACTCCCTCGACGTCTCGTCCGAGCGGGCGCTCATCGCCACGCGGGACCTCGAGCTGACCGTCCTGCCGCTGCTCATCGCGTCGGCCGACCGCACCGTGACCATCAAGCTTTCGCACGCGGCCTTCGACGGGTCCAGCGCGCTCGAGATCGTGCGATACCTGGCCGGAGTCGCGGCGGGCGAACAATTCACGCTCGACGACCGCCCACTCGCGCGACTGCCGCTGCTGCGGGCGCTGCGACAGGTGACCGCCGCCGGACGGGAGCAGTTCCAACTGTGGCGTCGAGAGCGGAGCACGTCTGTACCCGTCGTCGCCGACGCACCCGCAGTGACGCCCCCGGGCAACTTCGTCAGCTTCGAGTTGTCGCGCGAGGAGATCCGATCGCTGCGTGAGGAGCCGGGCGCCGCTCTGCGGTCGACGAAGAACACCCGGCTGTGCAGCATCGCCGTCGAAGCGCTCGCCCAGATGGCGCCACGAGAGGATGACCGCCCCGTGCTCATCCCCGTCGATCTGCGCCGCTACATCAGAGACGCCCGCATCACCGGGAACTTCGTCGCCACCGACACCTACGGCGCTTTGCGGACGAGCGACTGGTCGCCCGGGGCGATCTCCGAGCGCCTCGGGCGCGCGGGGAGCAACGGCACACCGGTACTCACTTTCGCGGAGTCGATCACGCGATACACCGTTAACCGCGCGAAAGCACGGATACGACCCGCGAAATCCGACCCGAACGCCACCCCGAGCGTGACCATCAGCCTTCTGACGATGCGCCACGACTTCCCCGAGGAGTTCTGGCACGCGACGAAGCGTCGCTTCGGGGCGACCACATTCGGCCCGTGGCATTCGGCCACCCTCATCTCGGTCTCTACGATGGGGGGAACGGTTCGGCTCTCGCTGTGGGATGAGTCCGGCTGGTTCGACGCCGACGAGTTCGAGAACCGATTCCGAGCACTCCTCGCCACACGCACCGCGGATGCCGCCATCGAAGGGTGACCCCGCATGAAGTCCCGGGACGCGATCTACTCCGGCTACGACAACGTCTTCGTGTTCGGGGGCCTGGCGCAGGATGCGATGAGCCGTCTCGGTCCGGCTCTGCACTCACTCTTGCGCACCTCAGACGCCGTCCGAGTTCCCAGTGGGGCTGATCTCGATCTGCTCGTCGCCCGCAGCATCACCGACGCAGGTGACGGTCTCTCCGAACGAGACCTGATCATTGAGGCGCACCGCCGCGGCTACGCGGGGCTGCCCCTCGCGATCACCGTGTCGGGGAACTCGATCGCCGTCATGCTGCGGCACTCCGTCTTCGACGGCTCCGGTGCGATCGAGGCGATCGGTCATCTCGCCGCGGTCGCCGCCGGTGCGCCGGCGCCGGAACCCGATCGCCGCCCTCTGGCGAAGCGCGCGACGGCTGCTCTGCTCACGGTTCTGAACCGCGCGAGTCTCGACGCGTTCCGCCGGGCGCAGCACGACGCGCACTCGGTCGTCTCCGTGACCCCGCCGCACTCGGACCTCGCGCACTCGTCGGAATCGGCGGGCTTCGTCGCTTTCGAACTCGACGACGACGATCAGCGCACACTCATGCGGGCCAAAGAGCGGGGCCGCAAGGGCCGTTCGAGTAAGAACACCCGCATCGCCAGCATCGGGGTCTCGGCTCTGCGCGCCGTGCAGCGCGGCGATGCCGACATGCCGGTCTCGATCCCCATCGACCTCCGACACCTCGTCGACGGCCGGGTGCGCGGCAACTTCGTCTCGGTGATGCCGTTCGGCTCACTGCAGACGACGGACTGGGCTCCCTCTGCGATCACAGCCCGGCTCGCCGCTTTGTCGGCCTCCAACGCTCCGGCCGTCTCACTGTTGATCGCCGTCTACCGGCGTGGCAGGGACCGCCTCAAGTCGGTGCTTCGACGCGCGCCCTACCAGCCGGGGTATGCCGTGTCGATCTCGCTGCTGAACAGCAAGCTCGCTCTCCCGGAGACGCTGTGGGCGGGTCGGGGCAGCTTCGGGTGCGCGACCATCGGACCGTGGCCATCGGCGACCTTCGTCTTCGTCGCCACCATGGGCGGCACCCCGCGGGTCTCGGTCTGGGACGAGTCGGGACTGTTCGACCTCACCCGGTTCGAGCGGGCGTTCCGTGACGAGCTCGAATCACGGGCTGCCCTCGCCCCGTGATCAGCCGGCGAGCACTGTCCGCAGGAAGTCGGCGGTCGCGGTGACCGCAGCAGGATCAACCTGGTAGATCCATTCGGCGTGAGCCTCCCCCGGCACGACGAGCAATTCGTTGTCGACTCCGACCTCGGTCAATCGGTCGGCGAACCGCTCGGCTTGATCGAGCGGGATGAATTCGGAGTCCGAGTGGATGAGCAGCATCGGCGGGTCATCGGCGGAGGCCGCCGTCACCGGTGACGCGGTGCCGAGAGCGGCGCACGAGGCGATGTCGCAACCGAGGTAGCCCTCGAGTGCGGAGATCAGGTCGAGTCCGAGACCGTCGGAGGGCGCGGTGAAGTCGTACCCGCCGGAAAGCATGACGGCACCCGCCAGCACGCTGTTGTCGAAACCGATCCCGGTCACGCCCGTAGCCAGCTGAGCCGTGATCACCGCCCCCGCCGAGGCGCCGAGGAGCGCGACCCGGTCGGGGTCGAGGCCGAACGCGTCGGCCTGCTCGGGTGCGCGCACCCAGTCGATCGCTGACGCCACATCCTGCGCCTGCGAGGGGAAGACCCCCCAGGGCACCAGTCGATAGTCGACGGAGAAGGCCGCCATACCGGCCGCCGCCAGCGCGTCGCAGACCGGGGCGAGGTCGGTGCGACTTCCCCCGGTGAACGAGCCACCGTGCACGAGCACCACCGCGGGGACCGCGTCGCCGGCCGCCTCGGGAATGCACGCGTCGATGGCGAACCAGCTGCCGTCGGACGCCGAGTAACCGAGACCCTGAGGATGGCCGACGTCATAGGTGGGCGAAGGGGTGGGAGTCGGATCGGCTGCGGCGGCCTGACACCCCGCGAGAACCAGGACCGCCGCGCCGACCGCCAGGAATCGCGCGACGACGCCGCGAGCTCCTCTGCCGATCACCACTCGAGGACGGCCCCGGCCCAAGAGAGCCCGACGCCGAAGCCGAGGATCATGACCTTCATGCCCCTCGTCAGCTGCCCGGCACGCTCCGCCTCGACGAGGGCGATGGGGATGGTCGACGAGACGGTGTTCCCCGACTCGCCCATGGCGACCACGAAGTGCTCGGAAGGCACCCCGAGCTTCTTGCGCAGGTGCTCGAGCATGAAGGCGTTGGCCTGGTGGAACACCCAGAGGTCGACCTCGTCCTGCTGCAGGCCGGCCTTGGCGAGCACAGCGTCGACCGACTTGGGGACGATCTCGAGCGTGAAGTTGAAGATGCCGGGACCGTCCATGTACAGGTCGTAGCCGTTGCTCTCGAACCCCCGGGCTTCGGGGGAAGCGGCCGGATAGGCTTCCGACCCCTTGAGCCCTCCGTTCGGAACGACGAGTTGCCCTCCGCCCGATCCGTCGCTGCCGTAGACGAAGCTGCCGAGCGCGTCGGCGCCCCCGTCGTCGGTGACGAGCGAGGCGGAGGCACCGTCGCCGAACAGGGTGCGCACGGACTTGTCGCGCGGGTTGACGAAACGGGTGTACGTGTCGGTCGTGAGAACGAGGACGTTGCGGACCTGACCCGACTCGATGAGGCCCTTCGCCAGCCCGAGCGCGTAGACGTAACCGGAGCAGCCGAGGGTGATGTCGGTCGCGCCGACACTGGTGCGAAGGCCAAGACGCTCCTGAACGAGGACCGCGGTGGTCGGCATGTAGTAGTCGGGGCTCTGGGTGCACAGCAGCACGTAGTCGATCGAATTCGGGTCGATGCCGTGCTCGTCGAAGAGGCGCTGCGCGGCGGCCACCGCGAGGTCGGAGGCGAACTCGTCGTCCGCCGCGACGTGACGGTTGACGATGCCGGTCTTCGCACCGATCTTCTCGACCGACCACTCGGGGAACTCGGCCGCGAGGTCGGCGTTACTCAGTGTTGCCGCGGGCAGGTGGTAACTGACGGCGGCGATGCGGGCGGCCACGCTCAGCCGAAGACGAGCGTGTAGAGGTCGTTCGGCGTCTCGCTCTCGGCGAGACGCTCGGGGTCGACCGTCTTGCCGAAGCGCTCGTCGACGCCCGCGATGAAGCCGAGGTCGGACAGAGAATCCCACCCAAGCTCTTCGAGGTCGGATTCGAAGGCGACGGAGCCGCCGGGGGCCTCGAGGATCTCCTCGAGGAAGGACAGGAATTGGGCACGGTCGGCCACGTGAACACCTCGTTCGGGTAGACGTCGGTGCGCTCACGCACGCGAGCGCATCAGGGAAGGGTGGGGTGCCCCTTCGGTGGGTTCTTCGATGGTACGCAATAGCCTCTGAGTCCCGCTGGCCCGCCAACGGGGGGCTACTCAGGGCGTGGCCCTCGGGCGATACTGGGATTTCCGCGCCCGTCGGCGCAACACCCGACCCGTGTCGGCTTCCCTTCTGAGCCACCCCGCTCGCCCTTGACCCGAAGGAGCAGGAAGCCGGCGGAAAGCGACCCGACTTCCCGTGTCCCTCCTCGACTATCTCCGAGTCCTCCGACGCAGCTGGATCGCCATCGTGCTGCTCACCGTATTCGGTGCCGCAGCCGGCGGCGCCTACTCGCTGGCTTCCGACCCGTCCTACGAATCGGCCACCAAGGTTTTCGTCTCCACGCAGACCGGCGGAAGCCTCCCGGAGCTGAGCGAAGGCACCAGCTACTCGCAACAGGTCGTATCGAGCTACGCGAATGTCGCGACGACGCCGCTGGTGCTCGACCCGGTGATCGACGAGCTGGACCTGCAGGAGACCGCCGAGTCCCTCGCCGGACGCGTCACAGCCACGAGCACGCTCGGCACCGTCGTCATCGACATCACGGCGAGCGACGCCACCGCCGAGGGTGCTGCAGCGATCGCGAACGCGGTCGCCGCCAGCCTCGGACAAGCCGTCACCACGCTCACCGGCGCCGAGGCGGAGCAGTCGCCCGTGCGCATCACCGTCATCCAGCCTGCGACGGTCCCGCTGTCGCCCGCGTCGCCGAACGCGCCGCTCAACCTGGCTCTCGGTGCGCTCATCGGGCTCGCCTTCGGAGTGATCGTCGCCGTTGTCCGCGAGGCCGTCGACGTGCGCGTCCGCGGCGAGCACGACATCGAGCGGGTCACCGACAAGCCGCTGCTCGGACGCATCTCGCGGGATCGATCGGCACGCACCCAGCCTCTGGTCGCCCTGACGAACCCGCGCAGCGTCCGCGCCGAGGCGTTCCGCACGCTCCGCACGAATCTGCAGTTCCTCGACATCAGTCGGGGCACCCGCACCATCGTGATCACCTCGGCCCGCGAAGGCGAAGGCAAGACGACGACGGCGACGAATCTGGCGATCACCGTCGCGGACACCGGCAACTCGACCCTGCTCATCGATGCGGACCTCCGCCGCCCCCGGGTCTCCAACTATCTCGGGATCGACGGCGGCATCGGACTGACCGACGTGCTGATCGGCGACGTCACGCTCGACGAGGCTCTGCAGGAATGGGGCGACAAGCGCATGATGGTGCTGCCCGCAGGTCAGATCCCGCCCAACCCCAGCGAACTGCTGCAGGGGCCGGCCATGGTCTCGATGCTCGCCACCCTCAAGAAGCGCTTCGGCACGATCATCATCGACGCCCCTCCCCTGCTCCCCGTCAGCGACGCCGCGATCCTCGGGGTGCGCTCGAGCGGTGTCATCGTCGTCGCAGCGGCGCGTAAGGTGACCCGCGATCAGCTGAAGCGCGCCCTGGCGATCACGGATCAGGTCGGCGCACGCGTGCTCGGCGTCGTCCTCGGAATGCTCCCGCGTAGCGGCCCCGACGCGAACGGTTACGGCGCCTACACCTCCGAACCCCGCCGCCCGCAGGCGCGAACTCAGACGTCCGCGGCCGTCGCCGCGCCGGTCGACTGACCCGGATCCGACGAGGAGACCGCCATGCCTCTACTCAGCGTCATCGTCCCTGCCCGCAACGCCGAGGACCACATCGGTACCGCTCTGCGCTCCACGCTGCGAGCGCTGCCGGACGATTCGGAGATCGTCGTCATGGATGACGGGAGCTCCGACTCCACCGCCGAACGGATCGCCTCCATCGGCGACTCGCGGATCCGGGTCATGACCCACACCACATCGCAGGGTGTCGCGAACAGCCTCAACGAGCTCATCGAAGCGACCGACAGCCGCTACGTCGCCCGCATGGACGCCGATGACATCGTGCTCCCCGGCCGATTCCGCGCGCAGCTGCGTGCCGTTCATCACCGGGCCGACGTGATCTTCAGCGGGATCATCGACTTCGGAAGCGGCTACCGCGTTCCGAAGCCGTCCATTCCGCTCGCGCTGCCGCCCGAGCGGATGCGCCTCGCGCTGCTCTTCGGGAATCCGCTCTGCCATTCCACGATGCTGGCGCCTCGGAGCGCGCTGCTCGCGGTCGGCGGTTACCGGGTCTGCGCGGCCGAGGATTACGACCTGTGGCTCAGACTCGCGGCTGACGGGCAACGGATCACCCGTCTGCGCCGCCCGACCGTGGCCTACCGGCACCACGCCACGCAGGTGACCGCCGCCGAGGATTGGGCGCGCTCGGCGCTCGCCGAGCCGCAGATCCGCGAGTCGTACTCCGCCCTCGCGCACGACGTGCTCGGCGTCACTCCGAACGATGACCGATTCGAGGAGCTCCTCGCCGAGCGGATCTCCTCCAGCCGCGGCGCCCTCTACCGTCGCTTCCTCGAGCACCGCGCGTCACTGCTCACGGCCACCGCAGCGGTGTGAACGCCACCGTCGCGACGGCCCTTCGCCCGGGTCCTGCTGCCGCGCTGGGAGCGAGCCCCAACGCGGTGCGATTCGTTCGCAGCTTCTCGATCCTCTCCTTCGCATACCCGCTGCTGTGGCTCGTCGGACTCGGCGGCTTCTACTGGGTTCTCGTCGGGGTGCTGGCGTTCCTCTACCTCATCCGCCGGGGACCAGTCGCCGCCGCCCTTCCCGCCATCGGCGTGCTCGGGGCTCTCGTGTTCTCGCTGCCGATCGGCGTCCTCGCCTTCGGCCTGGACTTCGGACGCGTGGCATCACTCGGGGGCAACCTCCTCGTCTGGTTGAGCATCGCAGCGCTCATCACCGTCTCGCAGGAGATCGACCTCGACGTTCTGCTGAGGCGGATCGTGCTCGTCATCGGGACCGCTCAGGGGGCGGTGGTGACGGCGGCCATCGTCGCGTACCCCTCGTCCCTTCCGATTCCGTTGCTGCAGGGCATCGCCGGCCGCCTTCCCTCGGGGCTCGGCGCATTCGCCCAGAACCGTCTCTATTCGATCGACTGGCTCGGCGAGGCGACGTTCCGCTCCGCCGGCATGATGGCCCAGCCCACCTGGGCCGGGGTCTTCGGTGCTGTGACCTGCATCGTCGCGGTCAGCCTGCTCACCGAGCGCGGGTGGTGGCGGGTGCTGGCGGTCGCCGGCGTCGCCGCAGGAACCCTCTCCGTCGTGCTCTCGCTCAGCCGATCGACCCAGCTCGCGTTGGGCGCCGCAGTGCTCATCGGAATTCTGGTGATGGTCGGCGCACGCAACCGGATGGCCTTCTACACGCTCGCGATAGTCGCCGCGATCGGCGCGGTGATCGTCGTGCTGCTGTTCAACGAGCAGATCCTCGAGATGGTCAAGGAGATCAACGGGCAGCGGGAGGGATCTCTCGAGACGCGGTCCGACATCTACGCACGCACATGGGAGCTCGTCCGTCAGCTCCCGGTGCCGATCCTCGGCTACGGCATCAAACCCCAGGAGGAAGGTCTCGTGGCGAGCGTCGCCACGCACTCCGCCTACCTCGGGATCCTGTTCAGGGCAGGCATCCTCGGGGCCATCGCCCTCTTCTGGCTGTTGATCAACGCATTGGTCCGGTCTCTGCGCAGCTGGGACGGCTACGCCGTCGCGATCGCCGTGCTGGTGCTGATCTGGTGCACCCTCGAGGACTTCGACCCCGGGCACCTGCTTCCCCTCGCCGTCGTCCTCGTGTACGCACGCACGTGGGGCTCCCGTCCGCGACCCGTCGGCGGATCGCGATGACGGCGGACCGCACCGCGCCTGCACGGCGTCTGCTCGTGGCGTCGAGCGTGCGCTGGGACTACCTGTGGCAGCGCCACCACGCCCTCACCGTCGCCGCGGCAGAGGCCGGGTGGCAGGTCGACTTCCTGCCGCCGCATCCGCGCAACGCCGCCCACCTGATGAGCGGACTCCGTGGGGCGCTCGGCCGTGATGCGGAGACTCCCTCCCTAGCGCCGCCCACCCCCGACGGTGTGCGGCTGCTGCCGATGTCGGCGTGGCTGAAGCGCCCCGTCGACTACGACATGGTGCTCGCCTACATCCCCGACCGCTGGACCGAGTGGTACGTCGCCCGCACCGGGGCGCCCGTCGTGGTGTACGACGCGGTGCTCGACTGGGCCACGGTGCCGGCGACCTGGTATCCGCCGATCGGCTGGCGGTCGGCCGAACGACGGATCTCCGCCTCGGCCTCCGCCGTCATCACCGACGCCGACGGCATGCGTCGGACCCTCCAGCAGCGCGGCATCGACGCGACCGTCGTGCCGCCCGCCGCCGATGCTCCGTTCGAGACCGCCGTCGATGAGGCGCCCGCCCCGCGTTCGGCGATCTACTTCGGCGCTGTGCGCGCGGAGACCGATATCACCGTGATGACCGCCCTCGCCGCGAACGGCGTCACGGTCGAGGTCGTCGGCGTCGTCGATTCGACTGAGGATCGTGCCGCGCTCGAGGCAGCCGGCATCCCCGTGCATCCGCCCGTCGACGTCGCCACGCTGGCGTCCCTCGTCGCCCGGCACGAGTTCGTGCTGCTGCCCTACCGCGGTTCTCGGAGCGCGACCCTGGCTCCGGCGAAGACGTGGAACGCCCTGGCGAGCGGCCGCTGGGTCATCGCGTCGGGCCTCGACCTCGGCATCGACGCCCCGAACCTCGTGCAGCTCCCCGAGGGCGCCGACGCGGCGGTCGCCGCGGTGCTCGAACGAACGGGAACGGCCCCCGCGACAGGCGGGACCGCGCCGACCTGGGCCGAGCGGTGGCGCACCGTCGAGACGCTCGCCGGCGCGCGCTGAGTTTCGACGCCGGCGCCCTCAGGCGGCGCGGCGCGAGCGGAGCTGACCGACCGCCATCTTCGCGACGGTGAGCAGGCCGCTGCCGTACCGCTTCGCGAGGCGGCCGGGGCTCTGCGCCAGCCGGTAGACCCACTCGGTGCCCGAGTTCTGCATCACCTTCGGCGCACGCTGCTCGTCCCCGGCGAGGAAGCCGAGCCATCCCCCGCAGGTGATGATGAGCGAATCCGGCAGCTCGGCGAGGTGCTGCTCCACCCAGATCGCCTCGCGCGGCATCCCCAGTCCGACGACGATGATGTCGGGCTGCACGGAGCGTAGTTCGGCGAGGACCTCGGTGAAGTCGTCGTGGTAGCCGTGCGTCACATACGGGACGCGCAGCAGATGCGATGCGGCCTCGAGGGCATCGCCCGAGCGCTCGGCGAGTCCGGGAGGTCCGCCCACGATGGCGACCCGCGCCGACCGGCCGAGCAGCTTGGCGCGCTGGACCATGGTCGGGATGCCGATGTCCGTGGTGGCGGCGCGTTCGATTCGGCGAGCACCGCCGAGCTTCGCGAGCAGCACCGTGGCGGCGCCGTCGGCGTAGACGAGGGGCGTGGAACTCATCGCCTGGACGAACTCGCGGTCGTGGCGGTGGTTCAGACCGCCGACGTGCAGCGCGAACGCGACCGGTTTGGGGTCCTCGGAGGACGCGATGAGGTCGATGACCTCGCGCTGAGGAAGGTCGATCACCTCGAAGGGACCGATGGCGACCATCTCGTTGAGCATCCTTCGGGTAGCAGGGTGCGGCGAATGCCTCCTCCCAGGCTAGGCATCCGGCCGCCTGCTGTCTCGCCCATAAAGGGGGGACATCACGAGCGGCGTCGGGCTCTGCCGCGGCGCCTGCCTATGCTTGAGCGATGAGGCGCTGCGCATGACCGGGACCGCACCCTCCGAGCCGGACGAGACGCACACCGAGTACCTCAGCGTCGACGACGTCGTCCAGATCATCGAGGCGTTCATGGACGCCCCGCTGCGCGAGACCGTGCGCGACCTCGGCCTCCTGATCGGCGCCGTGGAGCGCCCGGCGATGCGGTACAAAGGTCGCGACGTCTACTCGCCGCTGTCGGTCAAGGCCGCCGCGTTGATGGAGAGCCTCGCCCGCAACAACGCCCTGTTCGACGGCAACAAGCGCCTCGCCTGGCTGGCCACCAACGTGTTCCTCGAGCTCAACCACGCCGCGATCGAGTTCGGTGACAACGAGACCTTCTCGCTGCTGCGCGAGGTGGCGCAGGGATACGTCTCGACGCAGGAGCTGGCGTCGCGCATCCAGTCGCGTCTGATGCCGTGGCCCCCGCCGGGGCAGTGAGCACTCCCTCGCTCTGGCGGGCCGCACGGGATTCTCCGGCGGTGCTCGTCACCGGTGGCCTGTACCTCGTCGGCATCGTGCTCATCGTGTTCTGGCCGGTGAAGCTCGACACCGGGGTGCGCCCGATCGTCGAAGGGTGGCTGCGGGACGCCGGCGCGGATGCGCCGGGTGCCGGGTCGATCTACTCGACGATCGAGTTCATCGCCAACATCGCCGTCTTCGTACCGCTCGGAGCCCTGATGTGGTGGGCCGCCCGGGTGCTCGGGCTGTGGACGCCGGTGATCCTCGCCTTCCTCGCCCCGCTCGTCGCCGAGGTGGGCCAGGGCCTGTTCCTCCCCGACCGGGTGCCGGATCCGCGCGACGTCGTCGCCGGGATGATCGGCGTCGCGATCGGCACGGGCGTGGGCGTGCTCGTGGAGCGATCGCGACGCTCCGACGCGACCGCGCGGGACTGACGCAGGTCAGCAGCCGGGCGTCGAGGTCGTCACGGTCGTCGGGACGACCATCGGCGTGCCGATCACCGCGAGCGGACCGAAGTCCCCGGCCGGCGCCGCGAAGGTGCCATTCACCGACTTCGTCTCGCCGGGGCGCAACTCGATCTGAACCCGGACGACGGGACGACCGAGGTCGGTGCCGCTGCTCACCACCGTCCCGTCACCGGCGACCCCGGCGAAGGTCGCACCGACCGGCCCGACGAGGTACACGTCGGTCACGAACTTCTCGCTCCCCCACCACGTGCTCGTCACGTAGGCGGGAAGGGCGTCCGCCTGCTCCTGCGTGAGCTTCGAGGTGAGGCTCGCCCCCACCTCGAAGGTCGGAGCGTCGGCCTCGCACTGGTCGGAGGACGCGGTCACGGAGGTGCCGAGGTAGTAGTCCATCTTCGACGACGACTGGTCCATGAAGAACACGCCGACGGCCGTCTCGTCGTCGTTCATCGTCGGGAGGATGCCGCTGAGCGGCGTCGTCGCGATGATCGCCTGCTCCTTTGAATCGGCGCTCCACAACAAGAGGCGGCGCTCGTCGACCGCCCTCGTCAGTTCGGGCAGGGCCACGGCGGGGTCGAACGCCCCGGTCGTCACCGCGCCGAAGACCGCGGAGGCCGCCGAGGCGAAGAAGGCGTCCTGAACGGCGGGGTCGGTGTAGCGCGCGTAGACCTCGGAGAGCAGGAGCGCGACCGCGTTGTCGGCGGTCAGCTCGTCGCCGGTGGCGAGCGGAACAGGGCCGGTCGCGCGCAGCAGATACGACAGCGCGACGGGGTCCATCGAGACCACGCCGTCCACCGTGCCCCCGAACCGACGCTCCCAGTAGGCCTTCGCGAGCGAGGCGGCGGTCGGGAAGTCGGGCCGCGTCGTGATGTCCATGACGTAGCGACTGAAGTCCGCGTAGTAGACGGAGTAGAGGTTGGGGTCGAGTTCGAGCGGCGGTTCGCCGTCGCGCGGGAAGTCGAGGCTCGACGCCTCCGCCGCGATACCGATGGCGCCCTGATCGACATGCAGCAGCACGAACGCAGCGGGGTTGCCGCCGAGCGAGCGCGCCTCCGCGTTGTTCTGGAACATGAGCAGGTAGTCGCGGGGCCCGTCTGCTCCGAGCATCGACGGGGCCAGCTCGGTGAGGGTGCGTGCCGCCCCGGTGAGCGGCGCCGCTTCGTCGAGGAGGCCGAGCAGCTGGTTTCTCGCGTCGCGCACCTGCCCGATGACCCCCTCGGAGTCGAGCGCCCGCAGCCGCTCGCGTGCCGCCGTGACCGCGTCGTCGGCTTCGGCCGCCGGTCCGGCGGCGGCGGCGATCGGCGCGAGATCGATCCGACCGTCGACCGGTCGGAGCGCGGACGGGTCGAGGGCGGCGACGACACCGGCGAGTGGCGCGATGGCACCGGTCGCGACCTCGTCGACGGTGCCCGCCAGTTCGCGGACGACGGCGAGGTTCGCGCCGACGAACGGCACGGCTTCGCCGGCGGCCCAGATCGGGTCGCTCGTGAGGTCGCGGGCCGTCCGCGTCTCGGCGACGATGCGCGTCGCAAGCGCAGGGGCCGAGGT
Organism: Herbiconiux sp. L3-i23; assembly: GCF_023734115.1. NCBI lineage: Bacteria > Bacillati > Actinomycetota > Actinomycetes > Micrococcales > Microbacteriaceae > Herbiconiux > Herbiconiux sp. L3-i23. The sequence goes on along the minus strand of NZ_AP025737.1, from coordinate 431,493 downwards.
GGGATCGGACGAGATCGACGACCGCAGTTCCGAGACGAGGGCCTGCGCCCGGTCCAGGGCGTCCTTCGCGAGCACGGCGCGCACGCCGATCCACGTCGCCGCGGCGGCGAGCAGTACGGCGACGACGACGAGCGCGAAAACGATCCACGGCGTCGGGCGCCTCCACCGCAGGACCGCGCCGCGCGGCGCACGGGGCGCGGCGCGGTCGTCCGTCTCGGAGATGGCCATCCGGGCAACGGTACCCGAGCGGTGCGCCGACCCTCTCGCCCGCGTTCGCGGGCCAGCGGCTGACGCGGTGAGGCTCCGCTCCCTCTTCCACCGCGCCGGTAGCGTTGTCGACACGATGAGCACGCCGCCTCCGCACCACCGCCTCCTCGGCGAGCTGCGCGCGGTGCTCGAATCGGCCGCGTTCTCCGCATCGCTGACGCTGACCACCATCGCGACGGTGTTCCTCAGCCACGCGATCCGCAGCGTCATCGGCTGGCCTGGGCTGATCGCCTGCCTCAGCGTGCTCGTCGTCCTCGCCGGATCGGTGCTCGTGGTGCGGCGCGACCAATTCGAATGGCAGGGCATCCTGCCCGTCTCGCTGCTGGCCTTCGTCGGATGGAGCGCACTGTCGCTGATCTGGTCGCAGTACCAGTGGGCCACGCTCTCGGGGATCGTCTATCAGCTCGCCGTCGGGCTGCTGGCCGTCTTCGTGGCGCTCGCCCGCGACCTCATCCAGATCGTGCGCGCCTTCGGCGACGTGCTGCGCACTCTGCTCGCCGCCTCGCTCGTCGTCGAGGTGCTCTCGGGCATCATCTTCGACGTCCCGATCCGCTTCCTCGGTGTGACGGGCAGCCTCGCCAACGGCGGCCCCATCCAGGGCCTCATGGGCAGCCGCAACATGCTGGGCGTCGTCACCCTCATCGCGGTGATCACCTTCTTCGTCGAGGCGTCGACCCGGTCGGTCCGCCGCAACACGGCGATCGCGTCGCTGATCCTCGCCGGAATCGTCTTCGTCTTCACCAGCTCGCCGGTGGCCTCGCTGGTCGGTGTGGTGGTGTCGCTCGCGGCGATCGCGCTGATCCTGGTGCGCCGCGCCCCGAAGGAGAACCGGCCGGCGTGGCAGTTCGGCTTCGGCGGTCTCGCCGTCGTCGGCGGCATCGCCGCCTGGTTCCTGCAAACGCCTCTCATCAACGCGTTCAATGCTCGCGGCGAGCTGCTCGTGCGCCTCGACCTGTGGCGCCAGACGTGGACCCTCACGTCGGCGAACTTCACCGAGGGGTGGGGCTTCGTCGGGTCGTGGCGGCCCGACCTGCTGCCGTTCATCGCGCTGCGCTCGGCGAACGGACGTCTCCCCACCTCGGCGCTGAACGCGTACCTCGACGTCTGGTTCCAGCTCGGGGTCGTCGGTTTCGCACTGTTCGTCGCGTTCCTCGGGCTCGCCCTGGTGCGCGCCTGGATCGTGGCGTCGAACCGGCGCGGGGTGACTCACACCTGGCCGGCGTTGGTGCTCGTGGCCCTCGCGGCGATCTCGATGGCCGAGAGCTCAGCGCTCGTCGAGTACTGCTGGTTCCTGCTGGTGATCTGCGCGGTTAAGGCCGCGCAGGAGCTCAGCTGGCGTCGCGGCCTGCGCTGACCCTGCCCGCTCCGGCCTTGCGAGCCCCGATGTTCCTCCGAGCCCAGAAGGGTTCGTGTTCGGTGCCGACGCCGCCATCAGACGCGTCCACGGAAGGCGCACGGTAGGATCGCAAAGATGTCTAGTGCAGATGAGCAGGCTGCTACACGCATGCAGCGGCTGGCGGCAATCCCGCTGAATCCGGTCGGCGCGGCCACCGGCCGTGGGGCCTGGTGGGAGGCGATCCGCAGCATTGTCTCTCACCGAGAGATGCTCGATCTTCTCATCCGCCGGGACCTGAAGGCGCGTTACAAAGACTCGGCCCTCGGCTTCTTCTGGTCGCTGATCCGTCCCCTGATCCAGCTCGCCGTTTACTTCATAGTGATGGGGCAGTTCCTCGGGGCTGCTCGCTCGATCCCCGATTTCGCCGTATACGTATTCGCGGGGCTCTCCGCTGTCGGTCTCTTCACCGAGATCGTCGTCGGCGGTACCGGTTCGGTGGTGACCAACGGCGGACTCGTCAAGAAGGTCTATCTCCCGAGAGAGGTGTTTCCCCTCTCGAGTGCTGGCTCGGCACTGTTCAACTTCGGCATACAGCTGGTGGTCCTGATCGGAGCGACACTGGTCGTCGCGAAGCCTCCCGTGCACTGGCAGCTGTTGTACGCCATTCCGGCGGTTGCCGTGCTGGTCGTCTACGGGACGGCATTCGCCCTTCTGTTCAGTGCCATCAACGTCTATCTCCGCGACGTCCAGTACCTAGTCGAAGTGATCACCATGCTGCTCTTCTGGGCGAGCCCGATCGTGTACTCCTGGCAGATGGTCAAGTCGCTCGTGGCGTCCCCGTTCCTGCTGGAGCTTTACACGAACAATCCGTTGACCCTGGCCGTGCTCGGATTCCAGCGCGCGTTCTGGGTTGCCGGCGACGGCGCCGAATGGCCCGGAGGCCTCCTCGTTCGTTTGGGGATTGCGCTCGTCATCGGTCTCGTCCTCCTTCTCGTCTGCCACCGGACCTTCATCCGGTTGCAGGGAAACTTCGCTCAGGAGCTCTAAAGAATGACGCATCCCTCGACGGCTGTAGCCGTAGACAGCAATTCGCGTCCGGTGATCGCAGAGATTCGTGGATTGTCCAAGCGGTTCACTATCCGTAAGGACTCCTCGCTCAAGGAGCGCATCGTCACGCTCGGTAAAGCAGGACGTCGACACAAGAAGGACTTCTGGGCGCTGCACGGAATCGACCTGCAGATCCACGCGGGCGAGACCATCGGGCTCATCGGGCACAACGGATCCGGCAAGAGCACCCTTCTCAAGGTCATCGGCGGCATCGTCGATCCGACGGAGGGCACCGTGCACGAACGCGGTCGGCTCGCCGCCCTGCTCGAGCTCGGAGCAGGCTTTCACCCCGATCTAACCGGGCGCGAGAACGTCTTCCTCAATGCCGCCGTTCTCGGGCTCAGTCGGAGAGAGACCGAGGCTCAATTCGATGACATCGTGGCGTTCGCTTCGATCGGCGACTTCATCGATACCCAGGTGAAGTTCTACTCCTCGGGAATGTACGTCAGGCTCGCCTTCGCGGTGGCCGTGCACACGGACCCCGACATCCTGCTCGTCGACGAGGTTCTCGCGGTCGGCGACGAGGCATTCCAGCGCAAGTGCATGGACCGGATCCGGGACTTCCAACGGCAGGGTAGGACCATCATCCTCGTCAGTCACTCGCTTGATCAGGTGGTCGATCTCTGCAACAGATGTGTGCTCCTGCATGAAGGGGAGGTCCTCTTCGACGGCGCACCGGCACCGGCGGTGGCGAAGTTCCGGGACCTTCTCGAAGAGCGCCGCATCGCCGAGCGCGACTCGATCGACCTCGGCGACGCTCGTCGCACCGGAGCGGTGACGAAGGTGAGCGCGACCGTCGTCGGACGAGCGGTCGGGGAGACGCTGCGACCCGGCGACGACCTCGAGGTCAAGCTCACTATCAGTGCCCCCCACCTCGAAGCGTGGGGCTGCCGCATTCAGATCGACGACCGCACCGGGCAGAAGATGTTCGTCACAGGCACTGACTGGCTGAACATCCCCACCCCGCCGATCAGCGGCGATGGCGAGGTTGTCCTCCTGCTCAAGAATCCAGCGCTCGGCGGCGGCAAGTACTTCATCAATGCCACGCTCATCGACGGCGACGGCGCCGACCTGTTCAACATCATGCAAGCCACGTCCTTCAACGTGGACTCCGATCCGAGTGCCACTGGCTACATTCGAATCGCAGTCGACGGCAGCGCGACGGCAAAGTCGGGACGCCCCGCAGCGTGAGCTCCGGTGTCTCGCGATGCCGGATGACTCTAGACATCGGGCATCGAGGGTTCTGAGGTTACTGGCCCGGGCCGCCTGGAACGGTCACTGACCCCGGGCCGCGTAGAACCTCTCGGTCGCGTCCTTGGCAGGAGCCCACCACGCTTCGTTGTCTCGATACCACTGGATGGTGGCTGTCAGACCTTCTGCGAAGTCCGGGAACGCGGGCGCCCAACCGAGGTCCGTCCGAAGTTTCGACGAGTCGATTGCGTATCGCATGTCGTGCCCTGCGCGATCGGTCACCAGGTCGTAGTCGCCGGACGAGGCGCCCATCAGCTCGAGAATGAGTTCGACGACCTGCTTGTTGTTCTTCTCGCCATCCGCGCCGATGAGATAAGTCTCACCAAGCTCGCCCTTGTCGAGGATCGTCAGCACCGCAGACGAATGGTCGTCCGCGTGGATCCAATCCCGAACGTTCTCTCCGGCCCCGTAGAGCTTCGGTCGGATGCCACGAAGAACGTTAGTGATTTGTCGGGGTATGAATTTCTCGACGTGTTGATACGGCCCATAGTTGTTGGAGCAGTTCGAGATCGTGGCTCGCACCCCGAACGATCGAACCCACGCTCTGACGAGAAGATCGCTGCCGGCCTTCGTCGAAGAGTACGGCGACGACGGGTTGTATGGCGTCGACTCCGTGAATCGTGACGGGTCGTCCAGCTCGAGATCGCCGTACACCTCGTCCGTCGAAATGTGATGCAAGCGAGTCCCGTGCCGACGAGCGGCTTCGAGCAGAACGTAGGTTCCGACGATGTTGGTATCGAGGAACGGGCGGGGATCGTGAAGAGAGTTGTCGTTGTGCGACTCGGCTGCATAGTGCACTACCGCGTCGGTCTTCGCGAACAGCTCATCGACGAGAGCGGCGTCGGCGATGTCCCCGCGGACCAGCCTCACACGGGCTTCGGGCAGGCCCTTCAACGACGACTCGTTACCTGCATAGGTCAGCTTGTCGAGGACAGTCACCTCGTGATCGGTGTTCTCCACGACGTAGCGAACGAAGTTCGACCCGATGAATCCGGCTCCGCCGGTGACGAGGAGTCTGCTCATGGGTGACAACGATACTTGAACGACGGGACCGAGTTGGCACGCGCTGATGCGGTGCGACAGACTGAGCGGATGCGCGGCATCATCCTTGCAGGCGGAACAGGCTCTCGACTGCACCCGATCACCATCGGAATCTCGAAGCAGCTGGTTCCTGTCTATGACAAGCCGATGATCTACTACCCGCTATCGACCCTCATCCTCGCGGGCATCCGGGACATCCTGGTGATCACAACACCCAACGACGCCGACCAGTTCGAGCGCCTACTGGGCGACGGCTCACGATTCGGCGTGTCCATCACATACTCCCAGCAGCCGACGCCTGACGGGCTTGCGCAAGCCTTCGTTCTCGGAGAGCAGCACATCGGCTCCGATTCGGTCGCCCTCGTACTCGGCGACAACATCTTCTACGGCCAGGGGATGGGCACGCGATTCCGCCAGTACACGGACCTCGTCGGTGGCGTGGTCTTCGGGTACTGGGTGGACGACCCGACCGCGTACGGCGTGGTCGAGTTCGACGCCGGCGGGAACGTCATCTCCCTCGAGGAGAAGCCGGTCGCGCCCAAGAGCAACTACGCGGTCCCCGGCCTTTACTTCTACGACAACGACGTGATCGAGATCGCCAAGGGACTCACTCCCTCCGCGCGCGGAGAGCTCGAGATCACCGACGTCAATCGCGAGTACCTCGAGCGCGGATCGCTCAAGGTCGAGGTCCTCCCGCGCGGAACAGCATGGCTCGACACGGGAACGTTCGACTCGCTGAGCGAGGCGACCGAATTCATCCGCACTGTCGAACGTCGACAGGGGCTCTCGATCGGGTGTCCGGAAGAGGTCGCTTGGCGTCTCGGTTTCCTTACGGACGACGAACTCCGCGAACGCGCGGAACCGCTGGTCAAAAGCGGGTACGGGACTTACCTTCTGAAAGCGCTCGAGCAGGGCCGCTGAGGTCCGGGACTCATCGGGATGACCCCCGCGTAGTCGGGCTAGACGGGGACGACATCTGCCAAGCGCGGGTGATTTCGGTCTTTCTCTGACAGTTCCGCACGATCAAGAGGGATGGGCCACGGAATCGCGACCGTCTCATCGGCTGCGTTGAGGAACGAGTAACCACCGACGCGTGCGGCGCTCCAATGGTCGTTCACCAAGTAGGTGTACGCGGTGTTCGTCTCGAGGGTCTGGTATGCGTTGCCGACACCGCGCGGCACGAAGATCGCCGTCGATGGATCGAGCTCCGCCGTGAGGACAGTCCCGAAAGCCTCGCCGGCACGAAGGTCTACCCACGCGCCGAAAACACTGCCGACAGCGATCGAGATGAACTTGTCCCACGGCTCGGCGTGTATCCCGCGTGTGGTGCCGATGTCGTTGTTGAAAGAGATGTTGTTCTGAACGGGTCCGAAATCCGGCAACCCCAGTGCCAGCATCTTCTCGCGCTGCCAATTCTCCTTGAACCAGCCTCGATTGTCGCCGTGGACCGGCAGATCGAACAGCAGTACGCCGGGGATCGCCGTCTGGCGCACCGCGAGCGGCTTTCCGTACTCGAGACCCATTACTTCCCTCCTGCGAAGATCGACCCGGCCATCAACGCGGTGATCTGCGTTGCATCGCCCCAGATGCCGGGAGAATCATAAGGCCGGTCGGGGAAGGCGCCGTACTGCAGCGTCATGTCCAAGTCGTTGTCGACGATGAACTGCTCGACCCGCGCCGCAAGCGTTTGCGGCTGTCCCGAGCAGACATTCACCACACCGGTCACACCTGCCGTCGTCGCAGCCAGTGCGATCTGCTGACCGAGTTCGCGCACGTCGATGAAGTCGTACAGCGTCCGACCCGTGGTGAAGGGGAAAGTCGTCTCACCTCTCTCCGCGGCTTCGAGCAGTTTCGCGAAGATCGAGCGGTTCCGTCGGTCATCTCCGAGGATGTAGAAGGCTCGAAGCCACACGTAATCGGCGCGATCGCCGATTGCGAGAGTGCTCGACCGGCGAAGCGCGTCCTTCGCGACACCGTAGAGATTGATCGGGTCGGTGGGCGTTCCGGCCGTCACCGCCCCCTCCCAATAGCCGACCTCGTGCATGGTGCCGAGGGCGGCGACGCGGGCTATCCCCTGGTCGGCGAGCCCAGTCAGGAATCGGTAGTGAGCGGAGAGGTTGCTCATGTGCGACGGGGAATTGTGAACGAAGCCGTCCTCCCATGCGAGGTGGATCACTGCGGCGATCTCCTCGACGGGTTCGAGGGTGGTGACGTCGAAATCGGCGCCGAGGACATCGGCCTCGACGACCTCGGCCCTCTCATCGAGGTCGGCTCCATCGACTCGTCTCGCCAGAGCAACCGCCCTGTAGCCGAGATCCGCAACGGCGCTCACGACATGTCGGCCGACGTAGCCTCCGGCGCCCGTCACCACAACGGTCTTGGTCATCTCGCTCCTTACCTCGATCAGCGGATCGCACCGACTACGACCAACGCAGCGGTCGCGACCATCAGGATCGCCAACGGCACGAAGCGTGCCCGGGCGAGGATCTGGGTGCGGAGCCCACCGCCAGCTTCGCTGATCGCGCCGCTCGCTCCGAGTCCCTTCGGCGGCACGGGCGGGCTGCTCGTCGCCGACGCCAGAAGTCGAGGGCGCCAGTTCTTCAGGTCGAGCGCCGGCTTCTCGATCAGAGTCCAGCTGAGATACCCATAGACGTGAACGGCGACCGTCACAACCAGCAGATAGGTGAACCATCCGGCTTCCTGCAGGCGCAGGTCCGCCGCAAGGAACATGACCGGCCATCCGGCGATGTAGATCCCGTACGAGAGATCGACTCGACGACCCCACCAGGCGAGGGCGCGTACACGAGTACCGAACCAGATCAGCCCGTAGCCGAACGCGTACTGACCGACGAGGAACCATCCGCCGAGCCACCAGCTCAATCCAGCGACGATGATCATCCCGACGCCGAGCCGATCGCTGTAGGGGATCTTGTCGATGAAGAGTTGTACGAGCGTGCCGAATGCGAAGGGCGCGGCGAGCTGCAGAACCTGAGGATTACCGAGGGTGCCGAAGACGGTTGCAAGGTCACCGGCATCCACCGCCTGCAGCGTGCTCAGCACGAGAACACCAGCGGCGATGATGGCTCCGACGAGTCGACCCGTGAGAGCGCCGATGAGGCCGAGAACGAGCACCGCGAGGTAACACGCGAACTCGTACATCAGCGTCCAGGCGGAACCGTTCCAGGTGTTGTAACCGAACTGCACCGCGGGCGTGTCGGCACCGGTACCGGCGATGGCCCACTGATTCAGGACCAGGGTCACGTTGTTGTAGACGTAGTCCCAGGGCGAGTCCGGCTGAGCCGACGAGAAGCCGCTGATGGTTCCCCGATCATGGATCCACGCGATGGGGGCCAGCACGAACGCGGTGACGATGAGGATGGCGAACCAGGCAGGGAAGATTCGGACGACACGGTGCCAGAGGAAGCGGGCCGGCGACCGCGAAGTCATCATGCTGCGAGTGATCAACATGCCCGACAGGAAGAAGAAGCCGGTGACCGCCACCCCTCCGAGGGAGGTCTCAGCTCCCCACTGCTCACCGATGTCAGCGCCGTGGAAGAGGCCGGCGACCGGACCCGCATGGGAGAAGATGACCATGAAGGCCATCACCCAGCGCAGGAAACCGATCGAATTATTGCGCGGATCGAAGGCATCGCCGAGGGTTCGTACCGTCACCTCACACGTCCACCGGATAACCGAAGCGCGATGAACCCTCCCAGGTGGGGTCGGCGAGATTCGTGTAGATCGGGGCCGCGCCGCCGAAGAAGGACCGGATGCGCTCCAAGACGTCGGTGGAGTCCGTGTCGATATCGATGACGAATCCGCACCATTGCGCGGTGCAGATTTCGTGCGGACCGGATCGAAGAGCGACGGTGACCACATCCTCAGCGAGGTCGTCCCAGTCGCGAGATGCATCGATCACTGCGTAGCCCGACTTCGCCGCTCCGGCGATCACGAGAGCGCGAGCCGCCGCGATCTGCGCGTCCTCGAGTTCGCCGGATCGTAGGAAGCCGTCGACGCTCAGATGGAACATCGGCGAGCGATGATTCACTATTCGCTGATTGCTCCAGTCGGCGATCGCGTTCTTGAGCACGACGCCGGCCGCCAACGTCGAGCCTCTGCCAGCGTGATAGACGTAGGCGCCCTCGGCGAGCAGATGGCGGTAGCCCGCGCTCACCGCGCGGGCTGACCAATCCGACTCCTCGCCGTACCCGCGCCCGAAGACGGGATCCATGAGGCCTACAGTGTCGAGCACCGGTATCGGTACGATCATCGCGAAGGAGATGCCGGCGGGGATGTCGAGGGTCCGAGGGCCGAACTCGGCCGCTAGTGTGGCCCCGATCAGGTCGGCGACCTCTTGGGTCTCCGGATAGATCTCCGGCGCGTTCGGCAGCGAGTAGGGGTCGACGTTGGTGGACCATGCGGTCGCCGACGCCGCCCCCGTCGAAGCGCTGATGACGTCCACGAGGACTTGCACCGAATTCTCGGCGTAAATCACGTCGGAGTTCGACACGACGACGTAGTCGTACCCCATACGCTGAGCTGTCGCGAGGCCCAGATTGACGTTCCGCGGAATCCCGATGTTCCTCGGCGACCGATAGTAGGTTGCGCCGAACTCGGCGGACAGCTGGGACAGCAGCTCACTGAAGCCGGGCTCCGGGCTGGCGTCGTCGAGGACGAGCACATCGAGCTCGAATCCCTCGTGCGCCAAGTGCGCTATCGATGCCATGGTGCGGCGCGCGAAGTCGCGCCCGTTGTAGAAAGTGACGGCGAGCAGCACTCGTGGCTGACGCGAGGCGGTCACCGCCCGATCATCCTCTTGGTCCGACGGGCTATGGCGAGAACGGCGTGATTCTTCCGCAGCACGTACTCCGCCCGGCGCTTCGGGTCCATCACCCGCTTCATCGCCACGATCGTCGCGTGCAGTTTCGCGATCTTCTCCTCGCGGTCGAGCAGCTCCTTGGTCAGCGTGATGACTCGTTGGTTCGCAACCTCAGCGTCTTTCAGCGCCCGTTCGAGCGAGACCGCGTCCACCACCGCGGAAGTCAGTTCGGAGTTCTCCCCCACTACAGCTACCCTCTCTCATCTCGTACAGCATTCGACTCGTACTGTGCGACGGCCCGCTCGATGTCAGCAGCCCTCGCATCGAAGGAATGATCACGACGCACTCGCTCTGCGTTCTCTCGCAGCACGGCATCGGACGGAAAGAGGCGGTCGAGGCTGGTCTCCTCGAGGAGCGCCACGAGTTCCGCTTCGTCCCGATACGTTATCACTCCTGGTCCTAGCAGCTCGGTGAGACCCTCGACGTCCTCACTGATGACGCGACCACCGGCGGCGACGACATCGAATGGTCTCATCGCCGGAAAACCTGCCTCACGCATCTCGGCCCACTGGTCGTTGAGAACGACGCCGGCCTGCTCGTACATCGCGGGCAGCGCGGAGACGGGGACGAATGGAGCGACGACCGAGCTCGTAGGGATGTACGAGGCCCAGTCGGGTCCGTACACCTTGACGTCGATGCCCGCTTCGATCGGAGCCATCACCACCCGCCTCGGCACGTCGCGCGACTTCCCCACGAAGAGGATGTCGGACCCGCGGCTCAGTCCGTGCGGCCGATACAGAGTGGCGTCGGTGCATTCGAACAGCGGTGCGACAGGTCTTCCGAATCGCTGCGTTGCTGAGGCGGCCCATGACGCGGACGCCGCGAAGATCAGGTCGAAGTCGTCGATTTCCGCCGCGGTGATCTGATGGGGGTGACTGATGATCCACAGCACTCGGATGCCGCCACGTGGGGGACGGATACGTGTCGGACCTCGGACGATCACATGCACATCGTCGAGTGAGGCGCTCGCTCGAGCAGCGGCCTCGCGTCGATCGACCACAGCATCGTGTCCGAGTCGGCGCAGCGCGGCCGCGAGTGCGTCACCGAAGTGCGTGTCCCCCCAGACGTCGCCCTCGGGACCCGCCAAGGAAGCGACCTTCACGGCCCAGCGACGCTCAGCGGTCACCCGTCGGAGCACGGGCGCTTTTGGACCCCAGGCATCGACGCTGTACCCTGCGCGCTGGTAGAGCGCCTCGATCGCCTCCCGGTCGTCCCCGACCACGCTCCGCCGCGGTTGCGTCCGATCGCTGAAGTCCACTCCATTGCGGAATCGCACCGTCGGGTCGACCCAGACCTCCGTCGGCTGGGTCGCGCCAGCCTGAACCGCGAAGCTCCACCCGGCTCGAGATGGGACTCGAAACGGCTGGCTCCCCAATCTCTCCACGTCTTCGACCGGCAGCCCGGCGAAGATCGAAATCACCTGCCCCGCGACCGTACCGGCGCCCACCGAGGCAACGGTGTCATCCGAGGCCCGCTCTATCGGCACGGTGATTCGACCTGGACGGGCCGCCGCGAGAAGTTCACCCATCTGCGCGGGGGTGGGCGCGGCGCGAGGGTCGACGACGAGATAGCGGCCGGTTCTCGGCAGCTGCTGTCCTACGGCCGTCTCAAGGTCCTCCGATGCGGCCGCAAGGCGGGCGGAGACGCGCGGGTCATTCGCCGACGCGGCAATCAGAGTCCATTCGCTCGACTCGACGCCGTGAGCGATGATGACCACTCGATCGCCCGCATCCGCGGCGGAGCGGATGCGATAGCCCAGTCGGGCGTCGCCGCCCCGAGCGATCAGTACGACGGTGCTGCGGTCAGGATCATCGCCCTCCGCGTCTCCGCCGAGAGCTCCCGTACCGACTGCCCACTGTCGCGCCGCGGCCAACGCCGCATCCCGCGAAATGGAGGGGATGTCGGCTGGCCGTATCAGCAGCGGACGCGCTCCGCTCGACCGGTTGCGCAGATAGGAATAGAACGCCGGAACCCGGGCACCTTCGGGAAGATGGGCGCGTGCGAAGACCTCGTCGAAGTCGGGGCGTACCGAGACGCCGCGTCGGAACGCACCGAATGCATAGGCCCGTGACGCTGCGCCTACCGACATCGACGCGCGTCCCAGTTGCGCGGCGACGAAATCGGCATCAACCTCGCCGGAACGCTCCACCGTCCGCGCCCAGAGCAGTGCGTCTCCGAACCCGATAGCCGGGCCGATCAAGGGCACCGCTCGCGCTCTGCGCCACGTCGACCTCAAGACGGCCCCGATCGAGCGCACGGGCGCAGTCATCCGCTCACCGAGACGGTCCCCCGCTGGAACTGCTGAGTCACGGCGTTTCCGCTCGCGACCGCGGGAGCCACGGGAAGTCCGTATTGGCCATCGACGCCGCCGGCCTGGCTCCACCGACCGAAGACGGGTTGCGCGACGGGGAGCGCCCCCATCGATGGAGTCCAGGTGATCACGCCGCGCTGGAACTCCGTGTCACACCACGTGACGCGACATGCCTCTGCACGAGTCGGCAGCCCGAGCGAACCGGACGGACCACCCGCCGCCAACCACGAATCCCGATACGCGCCGAACACCGGAAGGATCGCGCCGGACGGCGACCCCGAAAGGATCCCTCCCTCGAAGGACTGATAGCAGGTCGCCGGCTCGCACACCATACCCGAGACCGGCGCCCCAAGGCGGCCGAGACCCGACCCCTGCGACTGCCATGGCGACACGAACCAGCTCGACACGATCACCGCGCCGTTCGCCGGAGTCCACACCACGACACCACCCTGGAAGGGCTGCGAACAGTCACGACCATTGCAAGACTCGCCGCTCAACGGCAGCCCGAGCGAACCGGACGGACCACCCGCCGCCAACCACGAATCCCGATACGCGCCGAACACCGGAAGGATCGCGCCGGACGGCGAACCCGAAAGGATCCCTCCCTCGAAGGACTGATAGCAGGTCGCCGGCTCGCACACCATACCCGAGACCGGCGCCCCAAGGCGGCCGAGACCCGACCCCTGCGACTGCCATGGCGACACGAACCAGCTCGACACGATCACCGCGCCGTTCGCCGGAGTCCACACCACGACACCACCCTGGAAGGGCTGCGAACAGTCACGACCATTGCAAGACTCGCCGCTCAACGGCAGCCCGAGCGAACCGGACGGACCACCCGCCGCCAACCACGAATCCCGGTATGCGCCGAACACCGCGACGACGTTGCCAGACGGTGAACCCGAGAGGATCCCGCCCGCGAAGGACTGATAGCAGGTCGCCGGGGAGCATGTCATATCCGCGAGCGGTCGACCGAGCCTGCCCTGCTCGTATCCCGCCGTCGCCCACGCTTCGAGGAACCAGCGTTCGGTCACTGCGGCGCCCTGTGCGGTCACGTCGATCCGCCCGCCACCGAAGGTCTGACTGCAGGCCCCAGCGGAATCGCAGGCCGCGGGACCCGCGGGGCCTCCGAGTCGAGCCGGTCCGCCGAGCGCCAGATATTTCGTGGCGATGGGCTCGGGAACGACCTCGGCTCGTCCCCCGGCCGATGCGATGAGGCCGCCACCGAAGGTCTGCGTGCAACCGGAGGACGAGCACACCGCATTGGCGATCGGATACCCGAGCTGGCCCGAGGTGAGTCCAGCTGAGTTCCAGGCCGAGAAGATGGCCCCGGTGACGGCCGTGGCAGGGCCGCCCGAGAAGAGCGCACCTCGCGCGAAGAGCTGGGCGCAGCGGCCATCAGCGCAGACTTCAGGGCCTCGTGCACCGCCGAGCCGGATCGCTCCGTTGCCCAGCCATGCCGACTCGAGGTGACGACCGACGAGCGAACCGCCGTTGCCGTCCGCCGCGATGACGCCACCGTCGAACGATTGGGTGCAGGTTCCGTCGGACTCGCAGACGACGACTCCCGTCGGTGCACCCGCCGCACCGTCGACGAAGCCCAGGTTGCGCCAGATGCCCTCGACCACCGACGGCACTGCGAAGACGCCTCGACCGGGGAACCAGAAGATGGTGCCGCCGCGGAACGTCTGCAGGCAGTATCGCCCGTTGCACTCTTCGATGCCCGTCGGTCCGCCGAGCAGCCCGGACGCACCGCCGATGGCGGCCCAAACCTTGGCGTACTCGCCGACGACGGGACTTCCCGTCGGGTCGCCGAACCAGTCGGTGTAAAGCCTCCAGAAGTTCCGGTTGCCATACGCCGAGCAGAAATCGCCGGTGCCGTACAGGTTGTTGAGGGCCGCTTGATTGGGCGTGTACGGGGTGTACACGTACAAGGCGCGAGTGGCGTCGTTCTGGATGTACACGGACCTGGTGCCGCAGACACGGTTGGTGTCCGGGGGTGTCGCCTGATAGAGGATGTTGTTCCAACCCAGCTGGTAGCTGAACGACCGCGGATTCTGCATGTAGATCTGGAACTGGCGAGCGGCACCGTAGACCTGGTAGAAGAAGCCCGCGAAGCTGGGATCGCAAGCGGCGCCGTCCGGGCACCCCTGCCCCAATGCAGCGGAGTACGACCGCGGAGTGGGCGCGGTATCGGTGACCAGCCCCTGCTCCTTCTGCAGCATGACGAGAATCACCTTGGGACTGATCCCGCACGCCTGCGATACCGCGGCGATGAGCGAAGCGGCGCTCATTGTTCCCCCGGGGAAGGCTCGACAGTACGAGTTCGCGCTGAGCGAAGGGGTCGATTGAGCGACATAGTCCTTGAGGCACGGCATCCCGTTGCTGCCGCGGCATCCCGAGATCTTCGAGTTCAGGAAGTTCTGAATCTCCCCCGCCGTCATCGACCCCGAGTCGAAGAAGTTGTAGTCGGAGATCAGATAGCCCGGCTGAAAGTCGCTCGCGTTCGCAGCGGACGCCGCCGGAGCGTTCTGAGGCGCAACCGCGGTAAGGAGTCCGATCACAACCCCGAGGGCGACGACGACGGCGGACGCCGCGAACGACCTCGATCGGCTCCAACGCGTGATCACGGCTGAACCACCTCGAGGGGAGCGGACTTCCCACTAGCTCTGGGCGACTCGTAGGCGAGCACGAGGGTCCACTCACCCGCCGGAGCCGTGATATCGATAACACCGCAGTTGACCGCTTCCGGGGTCGCGATCGGGGCGACGGTGCCGGTGAGCGACTCGCCCGTGGCAGCGAGTGCAGTGAGAGTGCAGACGCCATCAGCGTCGTCGGTGCCGGTCACGAGTCCGGACGCCGAAAGCGTACGACCATCGGCGCCCCAGTTGACGATGGTCACCGTGATAGGACCGTCGGTCACGGGAGCAGGCTCCGGCTCAACGGAGTCGGTCACCGTCGGAGTCGGAGCCGATGTGCGCGCCGGGGTCGGTTGCGCCGCGGCGCTCGGCGACGCCGACGAGGAGGTGGGCGACGGCGCAGAAGCAGCGCAACCGGTCAGCAGCAGGCTCATAGCGAGCAGTGTCGGGACAGCGTTCTGCGCCAACGAACTCGGTCCTCGACGTCTGCCGGGTTGCGTCGATCTGCCTGCACCTTGGTTCACCTCTCAAGTATTGACGCAGTCATGGTGAGCGGCGACGAGCGACACGGACGCCGCCGCGTGCACGGAACTGCCGTGCTGCGGCGCCACCTCGATCGGCTGTGATCTCCCTCGTCCTATGCTGGGAGTCGTGCCTCCTCGCGTCGGCGTCATCGTTCGCACCAAAGAACGACCCGCTTTCCTCGCTCGAGCTCTCCGAGACATCGGCGCCCAGACATCTGCCGAGTGGCGGGTGATCGTCGTGAACGATGGTGGTGCCACCTCCGCCGTCGACGATGTCGTCGAATCGTGGGAGCACGCCGACCGAGCAGAAGTGATCCATCTGCCTCCAGGAGAGGGCGGCCGCTGCGCGGCGGCCAACAGGGGCGTCGCTGCGGCGGCGAGCGAGTTCGTGGTTCTGCACGACGACGACGATCTCTGGGATCCCGACTTCCTTGCGGACACGGTGGGGTGGCTCGAGAACCACCCCGACGCTGGCGGCGTGTCGGCCGCCACCACGATCGTCTACGAGGAACTCCGGAACGGCGTCTGGACGGAAAGCGGCCGAGCCCCCTTCTGGCAGGGCATGAGCCGAATTTCGCTCGGCGAAATGCTCGTCGTCAACCGGATCGTGCCGATCTCGTTCCTCTACCGGCGGGAGCTGCATGACCGTTTCGGTGGGTACGACGAGTCTCTCGACGCAGTCGAGGACTGGGACTTCTACCTCCGCGTCCTACCCCATCGGGAGATCGGATACCTGTCGGCCCGCCCGCTCGCACTATGGACGCAGCGTCCCGGTGTTCGAGGAGCAGCGGCGAACAGCATGTTCGAGCTGTCAGGAGAGCATGCTCGGGACGATGCCGTTGTCCGCGACCGAGCGCTCGCGCAATGGATCGACGAGCACGGTACTGCCCTCCCTCTCGCGATCGCGGCATCCGAACGCCGGCTCGGCGAGAGAATCGAAGAACTGGACAAGCGGTACACGAACCTGGTCAATCAACTCCGACGCGAGACCTCCGTCCTGCGACCGTTCTCCCATGGGGCGCGGTTCCTGGTCGATCTCTGGCGTCGTCGACGCTGAGGAGCGAGTAGCACGATGAAGAGCCTCCTGCAGCGGATCGAATGGCGAATCAACGCGATTCGTCATCGAGACCCGCTATCGCCCTCCGCGTACGCCAGGTTGTTCGGCTCGTGGCGGCCTCGTGCGTGGGACGCGCGTTTCACCCCACGACGCGTACTGGTCCTGCGGAGCGACGAGATCGGGGACACTGTTACGACTCTTACCCTGCTCGCGTCGATGCGCGCCCAATGGCCGAAAGCTCGATTGGACCTCGTCGTGAAGCCGGTACCGGCGACCATCTTCCATGCCGCCGGTTACGTCGACCGGGTGATCCCCTGGTCCCCCGTCGTCGAGGGGTCGGCCCTCAAGCGACAGCTCCTCACCGCACGTCAAGCGCTCCGCCGGTTCGGGCTACGCGGCTACGACCTCGCCGTGCTGCCTCGGTGGGATTTCGACGACACGCCGTTGCGTTATCTCGCCTCAGCGTCCCGCGCGCGTTCCGTCGTCGGATTCGCGCCTGTAGCCGAGCGTGAACCGATATGGCTCGGTGAGCAGACGCGTCTACTCACCGACGTCATCGCGCGCGGCGACTCGCCGATGCTGTCTGTCGAGCAGCTGCGGCGAGTGGCCGAGCACCTGGGCGTGCCTTGGCTGCCTCGTCCTGACCCTGCGGTCGGATATGCCCTCTTCAACGCCAGCGACCGCGGGAAGGCAGACCGGGCTGCCGAACTGAGCACTCGATCTGACCTGATCGTCGGAGTGGGGATCGGCGCCCGCGACGCGAAGCGTCAATGGCCGACGGAGGAGCTCGTTCAGACGCTCACCGAACTGTCCCGATCGCGGTCGCTCGCCGTTCAAGTGCTCGGAGGCGACGTGGACATCGGGCGGGCCGGCGCGCTGGTCACTCGGCTCGCGGACCAGGGGGTTCATGCTGCCAATCTCGCGGGCAGACTGACTCTCAGCGAGAGCGCAGCGGCAATCTCCCGATGCCAGCTGTTCCTCGGCAACGACTCCGGGTTGCAGCACATCGCGAGCAGCCTCGATGTCGCCACGATCGTCGTCACCTGCCATCCGGCGAACGGCTCACCGTGGAGCGATAACGCCCCCGAGCGCTTCGGCCCCTGGTCTCGCCGTAGCGTCGTTCTGCAGCCGCCTCACCCCGCCGAGGGCTGCACCGACGAATGCACCGCCAGCGAACCCCATTGCATCCGCGCGGTTCATGCGGTGGAAGCCGTCGCCGCCGCCGAGCATCTGCTCGAACTCGGCCGCGAGTGAGATCGGATACTCTCGTTCGGTCGGATCGCGTCAATCCCGCTCGTCCCACGTCTGGATTTCTCAATGCCTGATATCTCGCCGATCTCGCCTCAACACATCCTCGGCTTCGACACGGCACACGTCGTGGTCATCGGGGACGCGATGCTCGACCGGTACGTGAATGGGACGGTGAATCGGATCTCACCCGAAGCTCCGATTCCCGTGATGCAGGTACGGGAGGACCGCAGCGTCGCCGGAGGCGCCGCCAATGCGGCGATCAACGTCGCCGCTCTCGGGGCGACCACGACTCTCATCGCGTCCTGGGCGGACGACGAGGCGGGAGCCGAGTTGAAGCGACTTCTCGACGATGCCGGTGTTACCGCAAAATCCGTGCAGCGGGGAGCCGCCCCGACGATCGAGAAGCTGAGAGTGGTGGCGGGGCAGCAGCAGATCGTCCGAGTCGACCGTGAAGACACGGTCGAGCTCGACTCTGCGGGAGCGGACTCCGTGATGGCGGCGCTGGATGAGGCCCTGCTGAGCCGACCCGAGTCGACTGCTGTCGTCATCTCCGACTACGCCAAGGGGATGTTGACCGACGACCTGGTGGCGAGGATCATCGCCTCCGCCTCGCGCCATTCGATCCCGGTGGTCGTCGACCCGAAATCCTCCGACATCCGCAAGTACCGGGGTGCCTCCATCGTCAAGCCGAACTTCGCCGAAGCGTTGCAGATGGCTGGGTTGCATGCAGAGAGCCCTGATGAGGCGACCCTCGATCGAATTGCGCAGCGGCTGCAGGTCGACGGGATCGGCGCGCTGGCAGTCTCGCTCTCCGCCGTCGGGGTCGAGGTCATCGAGGGCGACGACCGCACGCGCATCCCGACCCGCGCACGGCTGGTCGCTGACGTCTCAGGCGCGGGCGACTCGATGATCGCCGGCATCGCCGCCGCGCTCGCGAGCGGCCTCTCGAACCTTCAAGCGGTGCAGGTGGGCAATATGGCAGCGGGGATCGCCTGCGGACGCCCTGGTACTGCGATCGTGACCAGCGCAGATCTGCTGAACGAACTACTCGTCGAGCTGTCACCCGAGCAACGCCCGAGCACCATCGAGGACTGGATCGAGCTCGCCCGCTTGGTTGCCGTGGAGAAGCAGGCGGGCAAGCGTGTCGTCTTCGCGAACGGTGTCTTCGACCTCTTGCATGCGGGCCACGTCGCGTTGCTCAAGGAGGCTCGAGCATTGGGCGATGTTCTCGTTGTCGGAGTCAACTCGGACGCCTCGACGGCCCGGCTCAAGGGTCCAGCGCGGCCGCTCCAACCTCAGAGCGACCGGATGACTGTACTCGAGGCTGTCCGCTACGTCGACTTCGTCACCGTTTTCGAGCAGGACACCCCTCGAGAGTTGATCCAGGCGATCAAGCCCGACGTGATCGTGAAGGGATCCGACTACCGCCCCGACCAGGTGGTGGGCGGCGACGACGCGAAAGCGTGGGGCGGGCGCGTCCACATTGTCACTCTGCTCGACGGCGTATCCACAACACGCCTGTCGCAGGGCCAGCAGGTCCGACGCGGCTGAGGTCGAATAGCGATGGAAGGATCAGCAGCATGAGTGTCATCAAAGAGAACCTCGCTGAGAACGCACGCCGGATGGCCGCCCTCGCCGAGGATGCCGAGTTCATCGAGGCGTTCGAGCGAGCGGCGACGGTGATGGCCACCTCCCTACGACAGGGGGGAACACTGTTCGCGTGCGGTAACGGCGGTTCGATGACGAATGCGCAGCATTTCGCAGAGGAGCTGACCGGCCGTTTCCGAGGCGACCGCCCCCCACTTCGGGCGATCGCCATCTCCGATCCCTCACATCTCACGTGCGTGGCGAACGACTACGGCTACGAGTTCGTATTCTCGAAGTTCATCGAGGCTCTGGCTCGTCCGGGTGATGTGCTCCTCGCTCTCAGCACGAGCGGTAAGTCGGCCAACGTGCTGCGCGCAGCAGAGGCGATGAAGGCTGCGGGCGGAACGGTGGTGTCATCCTCCGGCACGAGCGACAATGCGATCGCGTCCGTCGCCGACGTTGCGATCGCGCTTGGCACCGGCCGATGGGCCGACCGCATTCAGGAGTCCGAACTCGTGGTCATCCACTCCTTGATGCAGTCCATCGAGGACGAACTCGGGTATTCCACCGAGTAATTCACAGACGGTCGCCGCCGCGGACCGATCTCACGGCTCCTGCGAACTCCGAGAGGCTGGCGAACGTCGCATCAGCGCTGAGGTCCTCCGTCGTGTCGATGCGCACGCTGATAGCTCCCCCGGTTGCGAGAGCGAGACGACGCGCCATCTCCATGTCCGAATCGGTGTCGCCGACCATGACGGACAACGATTGGTCGAGCTCGTCATGCGCGGCCAGATATGACAGAGCCATGCCGGGGTTCGGCTTACGGCAGTCGCATCCGACGCGAGCCAGGTGGGGACAGAACCTCACCTCATCGATTCGACCGCCCGCCGCCGTGATGGACTCGAGCATCCGATCGTGGATCGCGGCGAGCTGGGCCATGGTCATCACGCCTTTGCCGATGCCTTGCTGATTGGTCACGATGACCACCCGAGGTGCCCACGAGGATAGGCTCGCGATGGCCTCCAGCGCTCCGGGCTCGAAGTCGAACTCCTCCCAGGAGCGGACGTAACCATCCATGATCCGGGTGTTGATCACACCATCGCGATCGATGAACAGGCACCATGCTTTCCCGTCCCGGTCTCGGACAGCAGCTTCGATCCGGGAATCGCTCACGTATGCACGCTCACCGTGTTCAGCTGCGCCTCTCCGCCTCGGGTGCAGGAGGCGAGGAAGCGAAGAACCTTCCCCACGCTTCCACACTGACCAGCTCCGGCAGGGCCGCACGATACCGGCCCCGGAGCTCGGTCCACTGCGAGCGGAGGAGGGCTGCGTCTCGGACAGCGCGCCGAACGCCGCTAAGGAAGGTCCTCCTATCGCGTCGATGCCAAACCACGCCCGACCCCTCTGCATTCGATACCAGGACACTGTCGTATCCGGGCACCACCCACCACTTGGCATCGGAGAAGGGCAGGTGCGCTTGGGGCGCGAGGTTGTCGGCAGCGGACGCCGGCTGCAAGGCGTGGCGAACGAGGCTCCTCGCGAGCCAGATGATCATGACCGCTCGGGGAGGATTGTTGCGACGCGGCTCGATGGCCCCCCTAGGGGAACCGAGGGGCGGGAGAGCCTCTCGGTCTTTGATCACCGAACCGTCGACGTACTTCGACGACAGCGCACGCACCTTCCCGAGGCGGGTGGGGAGTTCGTCCCAGAGGTTCTCCGGGCCTGAGCGGACAGCACTGTAGGCGTGGCGTCGTGCTTCCGCGGCGAAGTACTGCATCGACAGCAGGTGCTTCAAGTCGATGGCCAGGTTCGAGCGGGCGAGGCCGCCTCCCTTGGCGAACGGCGAGTGGAGCAGAGCGGCGACCAACCGGTTGCGCGCATGGTAGAACGCCTGCCAATCCTGGCTGTCGTCCTTGTCGACCCAGGAAACGTGCCACACCGCGGCGCCAGGCAGGGTGACGGTCGGATAGCCGGCATCACGGGCACGCAGAGAGTATTCGGCGTCATCCCACTTGATGAACACCGGGAGGGAGAGTCCGACCTCTTTCAGTACCTGCACCGGGATGAGGGACATCCACCAGCCGTTGTAGTCCGAGTCGATCCGACGGTGCAGCCACCGCGTCTGACGCAGATTCGACCGAGCGAAATCGTGACGATCCGGTGAGGTCGGCCCCCACATGAAGTTCCAACGTTCGACTCCCTCGGCGTATGCGTGCAACTTGCTTCGGTCGTACATGTCGAACATATGGCCCCCGACGATGGCCGGCGCGCGGAGATAGTCAGCGAATCGGACAGCGCGGCGGATGCTTTCGGGCTCCACCGCGACATCGTCGTCGAGAAGCAGGACGTAGTCCGATCGACCCGCTTTGATCGTCTCGTACATGCCTCGGGAGAAGCCGCCGGATCCTCCGACATTGGCCTGTTCGATGACGACAAGCTTGTCTCCGAGACTCGTCGACGCACGCTCGAACCCTTCGGCATCTCGGATCTTCTGAGTTCCCTGGTCCACGACGTAGACGGTGTCGATCAGGTCGGTAATGTCGGAACGCTCGCCGATATCGGCGAGCAGTTTGGTGCAGTACGCCCCGCGATTGAGCGTGGTGATAGCAACGCTCGTGGAGCCGGGCGTTCCGCGCGTCGGCTCCGTTCCTACCGGGGCATGCCATGCAGCCTCCTCGAGGACGAGCCCGCGGGACGCCGCGACGAGGTCGAACCAATACCATCCCCCATCGATGAAATTCGAGAACGCCAGCGAGAAAGTCGACTCCATCTCCCCATCGACCGTCAGAGCCTCGACCTTCTGCGAAATCCCGCGGGCGTTGGATCGATAGACGAGGATTTGTCCTGCCCCGGAAGTGCGGATCCGGAGGTCCACGGCCTTCAACGTTGTCCATCGGTTCCAGTAGGCGGCCGGGAATGCGTTGAAGTAGGACCCGAAAGACACGTGTCGGCCGCCCTCGACGGCGAATCCGCCGTCGCCGATGAAGGCGCTGGTGCGCGTGTCATCCGAGAGCCGGAGGATCGAATTCTCCTGCTCGTCGTGCACGAAGCCGCGCTCGGAACGGATCGTCCTCTCATCCCGGTAAACGGGCAGAGACGACCAATGATCGGCGTCCACGTACAGGGGCACGAGGGCCGGGTCATGGTCCCTCGGGAAGATGACTCGCTGAAGGAGCGTCGACAGGGCGTTCACGGGCGATCTCCGAACATCGGGGCGACCTTGTTCTGGAAGGCGGAGAGAGCCGCCCCGATCGCCATGTGCATGTCGAGGTACTGGTAGGTGCCGAGCCGGCCGCCGAACAGCACGTCCTTCTCGTCCTTCATCAGTTCGCGATAGCCGAGCAGTCGCTCGCGGTCCTGCGGGCGGTTGACCGGGTAGTACGGCTCATCCTCACGGGTAGCGAAACGCGAGAACTCGCGCATGATCACGGTCTTGTCGCTCGGGTACCAGTCGCGCTCCGGGTGGAAGTGGCGGAACTCGTGGATCCGCGTGTACGGCACGTCGGACCCGGCGTAGTTCATGACCGGGGTGCCCTGGAAGTCGCCGGTGGCGAGGGTCTCCTGCTCGAAGTCGAGTGTGCGCCACGACAGCTCGCCCTGCGCGTAGTCGAAGTAGCGGTCGACCGCCCCGGTGTACACGATGGGCAGCTGACCGACGGTCGCCGCCTTGTTGTACGGCTGGCTCCCGTCGAAGAAGTCGGTGTCGAGGTGGACTTGGATGCGCGGGTGGTCGGCCATCCGCTCGAGCCACGCGGTGTACCCGTCGACCGGGAGGCCCTCGTGGGTGTCGTTGAAGTAGCGGTTGTCGTAGTTGTAGCGGACCGGGAGGCGACTGATCACCTCGGCGGGCAGCTCGCGCGGATCGGTCTGCCACTGCTTGGCCGTGTAATCGCGGATGAACGCCTCGTAGAGCGGGCGCCCGATCAGCGAGATGCCCTTCTCCTCGAGGTTGCGCACCGCGGCCGAGTCGACCTCGCCGGCCTGCTCGCGGACCAGGGCGCGGGCCGCGTCGGGGCCGTGCGCCGAGCGGAAGAACTGGTTGATGGTGCCGAGGTTGATCGGCAGCGGGAAGACCTCGCCGCGGTAGTCGGTGTAGACGCGGTGCACATAGTCGGTGAAGCGCGTGAAGCGGTTCACGTACTCCCACACGGTCTCGTTGGAGGTGTGGAAGAGGTGGGCGCCGTACCGGTGGACCTCGATGCCCGTCTCGGGTTCGTTCTCGCTGAACGCGTTGCCCCCGATGTGGGAGCGGCGGTCGATGACGGCGACGCGCAGCCCGAGTTCCTCGGCAGCCCGTTCGGCGACGGTCAGACCGTAAAAGCCCGACCCGACGATCAGCAGATCCACGTCCACGAAGTTTCCTCACTGCCCCGGAAGACTCCGGGACGACGCTAAACCCTATTCGACCCGTGCTGAGCGGGTCTTGCGGGCACCTGGATTGGCGATGAAAGCCCGGTAGATCACCTGGCGGATGCCCACGGGGACGAGACGGTAGCTGGCCCGGATGCCGATGTTGCGCAGCATCTGCCGGCGGGTGGTGAAGTGGATCCGCCGGAACTCGCGCTGGAGGCGCAGCTCGGCGACCAACTGCTTGTAGCCGCCGCGGCGGCGGTACGCCCCGGCCCCGACCCGGTACATCAGCAGCGGCGCGGGCACGTTGTCGACGATGGCGCCGGAGTGGATCATCCGCACGAAGAGCCAGTAGTCCTCCATGAGGCCGAGCTCCTGGTACCCGCCCGCCTTGTGCACGGCCTGCTTGCGGTACACGACGGTCGGGTGGTTGAAGGGGTCGTGGAAGCGCGAGTAGCTGCGGATGCGTTCGAGCCCCGACGGCGGGGTGCGCCTACCGAGCACCTTGCCGTTGTCCTCGAGGAACTCGAACATGCCGGCGCCGACCATGTCGAGGCCGTCGGCGGTCATCGCGGCGAGTTGACGCTCGAAACGTTCGGGCAGGGAAATGTCGTCGGCGTCCATGCGGGCGACGATCTCGTGCGTGCAGGCGGCGAGTCCCTTGCGCAGCGCATGGGCGAGGCCGATGTTATCGGGCAGACGCAGCACGGTGGTGGGCACCGGCGACTCGGTCTCGAGATCGCGCAGCACCGCTTCGACCTCGTCGGGGACGGGCCCGTCGCGGACCACGATGACCTCGTCGGGGCGCAGGGTCTGGTCGTGCACCGAGCTGGTGAAGGCGCGGCGCAGGAATCGGGCATCGTCGCCGCGGTAGACCGGGAGCAGGAGTGAGAACGGTGCCGTGTCAGCCACGACTCGCCTCGAAGCGTGCGATGGCGTCGGACACCTCGCCGAAGCCGTCGAGCACCTCCGCGTTCGACCGCGGCGGCGCCTGGAACCCGTCGCGCACCCCGCGCGTGAACGCCGATCGGAGCACTGCTCTCCCCGGCGAGTTCAGGTAGGTGCGGACCCAACGCAGCAGCGTCGCGCCGCCGTACAGCCCCTTCTCGGGAAGCGACAGCGAACGCGAATGGCGGAACATCCAGATCTTGTTGCGCACCTCGAAGTAGAAGCGTTCGCCGGGGTCGACGGCGGTGTCCCCGAACGCCTTGGTGCGGTGCTCGACGACGCTGCGGGCGCAGTACACGCCGACGCCGCCCCGCACGAGACGGGTCGAGTATTCGAAGTCGTCGTTCCAGAGGAAGTAGTCGGCGATCGGCAGCCCGAGCGTGCGCACGAGCGCGGCGGGCATGAAGAGCGAGACGAACGAGGCCGAGCGGAACGGGAAGCCGTCGACGCCGCGGAGCGCCTCGTCCACGCGCTTGGATCGCAGCCGCCACGGGCGCGGCGTGTTCATGGGGTGGTCGCGTCCGTCGGTCCACACCACGCGTGAGGCGAGCAGCCGGGCGCCCGGAAGGCGCTTCGCCATGGCCTCGAGCTCCTCGGCGGCCGTGGCGGTGGGGACGGTGTCGTCGTCCATGACCCACACGTAATCGGCGCCGTGCGCGGAGACGGCGCGCTCGATGCCGACGGCGAAGCCCCCGGCACCGCCGGTGTTGCGGGAGAGGGAGACGACGTCGGCCTGCGGGGCGATCTCGCGGGCGAGTTCGCCCGATCCGTCGTCGGAGGCGTTGTCGACCACGACGATCCGGTCGAGCGGACGGCTCTGTCCGAGCAGCGCCTTCAGCGTCTCGGTGAGCAGTTCGCGCCGGTTGTAGGCGACGACGACGGCGACGATCTTCGAGATGGCGGATCCTCCGGGGTCGTGCGCGAAGCGGTCGATGACCGTGCGATTCTACCGGGAGGCCATCCCACGGGCGTCGCCCGCACCGGCGGGCCGGGAGCTCGCGGCGTTCGCTCGGAAGTCAGCCCGAGACGCCGCGAAGAAGGCACGAGCGGTATCCCCGGTTTTCGACCGGGTCGGCGCACGATTCGACGCCGACTGCGTCGCCGCCCGCGACGAGGTCGTCGATTCCGGGCGGGAACGTCCACACGCCGTCCTGCCCACCACCCTCGCCGGGAAGCACGAGACGTTTGCCCTGCAGGAAGGCGATGCTCACCGGCGGGCCCCACGAGCCGTGGACACGGTCGGTTCCGTCGTCGAGGGCGATGGCCTCGGCGGTGGCACGCTGCTGGGCGAGGCTCTCGCGGCGTGGGTCGTACACGTCGGCCAGCCGCACGACGGCGCCTCCCGCGACGGCGAGGCAGAGCGCGACGGCGACGCTCCACGATGCGATCCGCGACGCACGGCGCCCGGCCGCGAGGGCGCGCACGGCGAGCACGAGCAGAGCGGCCACGACGGCTCCCGCGAGGACGAGCGCCGGCGCCGGGTGACGTACCCACACCGGGGTGCTCGACGAGACCCACCACCATACGGTCCACAGCACGAAGAGCGATGCGACAACGATCAGTTCGATCCGCACCCGCCCGAGCGCGCGTCCGAGTAGCGGCGACCGGCGCGCGACGACGAGGACCGCCATCGCGGCGGCGAGCAGGATAGCGGGCACCCAGGCGGGCAGCGACCATGCGGCGAGCGCTGCGCCCGCCTTCTCCCACCACGGCGAGCTGAACCCGCTCTGCCCCCCGGAGAGCAGGAAGCGGCCGAGCGCGCGCACCGAGGTCAGGTAGCCGCCAGGGCCGAGGGCGACGAGGCGCACCATCTCGAATACCGCGACCGGGATGGCGGCACCGGCGGCGAGGAGCAGCACATGTCGGATCCGCTGCCGCGTTGCGTCACCGGAGAGCACGGCGCCGACGACGAGGGCGGGGATGGCCAACACGCTGAGATTCTTGCTCTCGAACGCGAGCCCGATGAGCGCACCCGCTGCGAGCGGGTGGCGTCGGAGCGTCAGCACGGCGAAGACGAGGAACGCGGCGGCGGGAAGCTCGCCCAACACGTCGGTGAGTCCCTGGATCGGGGATGCCGAGTCGGCGGCGGTGAAGAGGACGAGCGCCGAGACGGCGGCGATGCCGCCCCACATTCCGGCGATGCGTCTGCCGAAGAGGAGAAGCCCCGCCGCGAGGGCGAGGGCGAACGCGGCGCCGACCAGTCGTCCGGCGGTGACCGGGTCCACTCCGGCCGCGATCAGCGGTGCGATGGGCGCGAGCACCGCGGGTCCCGTCGAGACCTTGGGATCGAACAGGGCGGGAACGCCGTCGTTCAGGATGCCCGCGCTGAGGTAGCCGCGGCCGAGCGCGAGGTTCAGCGGCACGGAGAGGTTGTACGCCTCGTCCTCCCAGAGCCGTGTGCGCAGCAGACCGGCGACGACGAGGGCGGTGAACGCGGCCCCGACCGCGATGGCGGCGGCGATCGCGGGAACGGCATGGCGGCGCGCAGCGGGAGCCGGCGTGGAAGCGGCCGTTGCGGAGGCGGTCGTCACGGAAGGGTCTCGACGGCCGCGCGCCGGCCCTTCTGGTTGAGGGTCAAGAGTTCCCGTGCGGCGCGCGAGGTGAAGCTCACCAGCCGGGCGGGCGGCAGCAGGTGCTGGAATCGCGCGCGACCCCACATGGTGCCCGTGCTGGTGCTCCCCCGTCGCGGGAGGCTGTCGACGTCGACGCCGACGACTCGGAGGCCGAGACGGCGTTCGAGCACCGAGAAATGCACGTGCGGGACGAGCGCATCGTCCGGCACCTCGTCGCAGACGGAGCGGAGCGCCTCGCGTCGGTAGGCGCGCAGGGGCGTGTTGGCGTCGAACACCTGCCCGCCCGCGAGGTTGCGGATCACCGCGCCGAGCGTTCCGGTGAGCACTCGCCGGTACCACGCGTCGGTGCGGCCGCGTCGGATGCCGTGGACGACGTCGTTGCCGTCGAGCGCCTGCACCACCGCGAGCACGTCTTCGCCGCGGAACTGCCCGTCGCCGTCGACGTGCACGACGACGGAGGCCGCGGTCGTCAGCCCGGCTCGGTAGGCCCGCAGGGCGCTGGGCCCGTGCCCGAGGTTGCGGGGGTTGGGGATGACGTCGACGGAGAAGCCGCCGGCCGCGGCCGCGGCGCGCGCGCGGTCCGCCGTCTCGTCGGAGGAGCAGTCGTCGACGACGATGTAGAGATGCTCGAACCGGCCCGCCAGCGAGCCCTCGATCTCGGCGAGGAACTCCCCGATGCCCTCGGCCTCGTTATGCGCCGGCATGACGACCGCGATGTCCATGCAACCTCTCCCAGGGCCCACGGGTGGGCGACTGGTAGTAGCGTAAGGGAGGCGATCGAGCGGCGGGGAGACATGCGGACGCTGCTACATTCCGGTGCTCGTTTCCTGCTCGTGGGGGCGATCAGCACGGCGATCGAGCTGTCGCTGTTCAACCTCTTCCTCGTCGGTCTCGGCTGGTCTCCTGTCGCCGCGAAGGTCGTGTCGTCGCTTGTCGCGCTGATCAGCGCCTACGTCGGCAACCGCGAGTGGGCGTTCCGGGGCAGGCCTCGCGGCCATCGAGGACGGGAGGCGGCACTCTTCATCGCCGTGAACGTCGTCTGCACAGCACTCGGTGCGGGCATCGTCGCGCTCGGCACCGCGCTGCTCGGTGACGGGCCGCTCGTCGTCAACGCCGTCAACGTCGTGAGCATCGGCATCGTGGTCGTGCTCCGGTTCGTGCTCTACCACTCCGTGGTCTTCCGCGAGCAGCCGGTCGCCGCGGCCGCCGCCGCACAGGAGGGGGCGTCGTGAGCGAGTGGATCTCCGTGGTGCCGGCTGTGCTGGTCGCCGTCCTCATCCTCGTGATCCCCGGCGGCGTCGCCGCCTTCCTCGCCCGCGTGCGCGGACTCGCTCTTCTCGCGCTCTCCGCCCCTGTCTCCCTCGCGATCATCGGGGCTGCCGCTGTGGTCACCGGCGCGATCGGCGTGCCGTTCGGAATCCCCACCGTGGCCGTCGCCACCGTCGTCGTCGCGGCTCTCGCGTGGGCCGCCGGGCGATGGCTGCCCGCCTCCCCCGCCCTCCGCGAGGGGTTCGCGCGCGGGCCGTTGCTGCTCGTCAGCGGCGCAGCCCTTGTCGCCACGATCGCGACCGCCGCGATCGCCTTCGGCTCGGTCGCATCCCCCGATCTGGTCAGCCAGACCTACGACGGCGTCTTCCACCTGAACGCCGTCGCCTCCGTGCTGCAGACCGGCGACGCGTCCTCGTTCCATCTGTATCGGATGACCCATCCGGGCGACGGCATCGAGTTCTATCCCGCCGCGTGGCACGCGATCGTCGCGCTCGTGGTGCAGATGACCGGTTCGTCGATCGGGCTCGCCACCAGCGCGGTCTGGATCGCGGTGACCGGCGCCGTCTTCGCGCTCGGCAGCGCGTGGTTCGCGGCCGTCGTGGTCCCCGTTCAGCGCGTCCGAGTCGTCGTGCCGGTGGTCGGGGCCCTCGCCGGGTCGCTGACGGCGGCGGGGCCGTACCTGCTGCTGCAGTGGGGCGTCCTCTACCCGACCGGACTCGCCTACGCCCTGCTGCCCGCGGGGCTCGCTCTCGCCGTGCTGGTGCTCCGGCGGGTCGCCTCCCGCGAAGTCGTCCTGCCTGTGCTCCTCGTCGCCGTCTGGTTGGCGGCGAGCGTCTTCGCGCATCCGCGCTCCCTCATCAGCTTCGCCCTGCTGGTGCTGCCGCTGCTCGTCGCGGCCCTCGCGTCGTGGGCTCGCGGCGAGCTGCGCGATGCGGCACGGCGCCGTCGCACGATCGTGATCCTGGCGGGTGTCGTCGTCGCGACCGCAGCGGCCGCCGCGATCGGCAGCATGGCGGTGCTCCGCTACTTCGCCGCAGACGTCAGGCCCATCTCCGATCGCCTCAACGGCGGACCGGCGACGGCTCGGCAGAGTCTCGGGGAGTCGCTGCTGCAGGGGCTGCTGCTCGCGCCGCCGTCAGGGCCGGACGAGAGCACCCTGCCCGTGACGGGAGTGCTGGCGGCGAGTATCCTCGTGGCGCTCGTCCTCGCGTTCCGGGTGAAGGGGCTTCGCTGGGCCGCGGTCGCGTATCTGCTCACGGTCGTGCTCTACGCGCTCGCCGCCGGGTCGAACTCCGACTTCGCGAAGCTCGCGACCGGCTTCTGGTACAAGGACAAGTTCCGGTTGTTCGCGCTGCTCGGCGTGCTCGCACCGCCGCTCCTCGCCGCCGCTGCCGCAACGCTCACCGCATCGCTCGCCCGGGTGCGGCGGTGGGGTCGCCGCGGCGGTCTGATCGCCGCGTCGGTGGTCCTCGTCGTCGTCACTGTCGCGAGCTGGTTCGGTCCGACCCTGGGCGGCATGCGCGACGCGGTCGCGCGCAACTACGAGCTCGCCGCGCAGAAGGACGGTCGACTGCTCGACACCGACGAGGTCGCGCTGTTCGGCCGCCTCGCCGAACTGACACCCCCCGGATCCGTGATCGTCGGCGATCCGTGGAACGGGTCGACCCTCACCTGGGCGATCGGAGGACGAGAGTCGCTGTTCCCGCACCTCACCGGCGAGTGGGACGAGGACCGCGACTTCGTGCGCCTCTGGGTCGACAGGGTGAGCCTCGACCCCGCGATCTGCGCCGCTCTCGACCGACTCGACGCTCACTATCTCTTCGCCTCCGATGGCCTCCTCTGGAACGGGGATCCGCAGGCCGAGGAGTTCGCGGCGATCTCGCGCGCCGCCGATGCGCCCGGATTCACCCTCGTCGCCGAAGAGGGCGGCAGCCGGCTGTTCCGCATCTCCGCCTGCGACTGAGCACGTCGCTCCGTGGGCCTTCAGGCCTGCATGGATAGGCTCGAGCGGTGGTCACTTTACGAGTGGTGGTCGACCCGGCCCTCACGAGCTCCCCGCGCGGCACCGCCCGCTACAGCGTCGAGCTGACCCGAGCCCTGATAGCGAACGCACCCGCCGATTGCGAGGTCGAGGGCATCGCGTCGGCGCTCGACGACGCCCAGCGGGACGCCCTTGCGGAGCGTCTGCCCGAGCTCGAACAGGTGCACCACACGAGCCTCGGGCACCGCGAGCTCGCCTTGGCCTGGCAGAGCGGTTTCACCACCCGCCCGCTCGGCGGCATGATCCATTCCCCCACGCTGCTCGCGCCCCTGTCGAGGCACGACCGGCACGAGACCCCCGGCGAGCAGACGGTGGTGACCATCCACGATGCCGCTCCGTGGCTGTTCCCCGACTCGAACGACCCGAATCAGCCGTGGGTGCGCCGCATGGCGAAGCGGGCGCGTAAGCACGCCGACGCGATCGTGGTGCCGACCCATGCTGTGGCGGAAGACCTGTCGCGGTTCATCGACTTCGGCGACCGCATCCGAGTGATCGGTGGCGCGGTCTCATCGAGCCTCACGGTTCCTACCGCCGCGGAGGCCGATGCGATCGCAGAGCGCCTGCAGCTGCCCGATGAGTACGCACTGACCGTCGGCACCCTTGACCCGCGCCGGGGCATCGAGTCGCTGTTCCGAGCCGCCGCCTCGCCGCGGTTCCCGGACCTGCCGCTGCTGCACGTGGGTCCGTCGACCTGGCGGGAACAGTCGGTGGAGCGCGCGATCTTCGAGTCGGGTGCGCCGGAGGGCCGCATCCGCCATCTCGACCCGTTGCCCGACGCGGAGTTGGCGGTCGTGTTCTCGCGCGCCACCGTCGTCGTGGTGCCGAGCGTGCTTGAGGGATTCGGCCTCACCGCTGTCGAGGCACTGCACTTCGGGCGCCCGCTGGTGCACTCGGATGCCCCGGCTCTGCTCGAGGTCGTCGCGGGCGCGGGCGTCGAGGTCGACCGCTCCGACGCAGGCGCAGCAGGCGTGAACGACTACGCGGAGCGTCTCGCGGAGGCGATCGCGGACACCGTCGGCGACACCGCCCTGCTCGAGCGTCTCGGCATCGAAGCCCGCGATCGAGCAAGGGCATTCAGCTGGCGCGACTCGGCGGAGCGCGTCTGGCAACTCCACGCCGACCTGTGACCATTGCGGCGGAATGGTCTCGGTGCACTCCGCTTACTCGACCCTGGGCCCATAGCGCACGCTTGCGCCAGGGACTCGATAGGCTCCTCCGTCTCTACTCGACGACCGGACTGAAGCCGTACCGAGAAGCGGCTCAGACCGCTCCGACGTCCCTGAGGCCGAGGCCGCGGGCGGGCTCGGCGTACTCGACCTCGCGCCAACGGTCTCCGGCAAGTTCAAAGCTGGTGATGCTCGACAGAGTGCACCGCCGTTTGCGCGGGTCGTGGAACAGCCGCTGACCGGTGACCGCTCGGTGCGCCATCCAGATTGGGAGCTGATGGCTGACCATCACGACGTCGCCGCTCGCGACGCTCTCGCGCACCTTGTCCATCTCGGTGAGGACGCGGCGGGCGACGTCCTTGAACGGTTCGCCCCAGCTTGGACGCATCGGATTCATGAGGTAGCGCCAGGCGGCCGGCTTGCCGAGGATGCTGAGGTCCATCCGGTACTGCCCGCCCTCGAGCAGACTCGTCGCCTCGAGCAGGCCCTCGCGAATCTCAATCCCGAGCCTGTACGCGGCGGCGATCGGCTCGGCCGACTGCACCGCGCGCTCCAGCGGCGACGAGATGACCCGGGTCACGGTGCGCCCCTCGGCGACGAGGTGATCGGCGGCGGCCCGCGCGGTCTGCACGCCCTTCGCGGAGAGGGTGAACCCGGGCAGCCGCCCGTACAGCAGGCCGTCGGGGTTGGCGACTTCGCCGTGGCGGACGAGGTGCAGTCGGGAGGCGGTCACGACCACCTACTCTAGGCTCGCGGCACTCGGCGGCTACGCTTGAGGTTCTCGCA
This sequence comes from Herbiconiux sp. L3-i23, assembly GCF_023734115.1. Taxonomy (NCBI): domain Bacteria; kingdom Bacillati; phylum Actinomycetota; class Actinomycetes; order Micrococcales; family Microbacteriaceae; genus Herbiconiux; species Herbiconiux sp. L3-i23. The sequence goes on along the minus strand of NZ_AP025737.1, from coordinate 399,110 downwards.
GGGCCGCCCCGACGCCGACATTCGCACGAAGGAGCACGGTCATCACCGATCCCGATCTGATCCCAGACCAGGTTCCCCGGGTGTCGAGCACGATCGGCGGGATCGCCCGGACGGCGCGACCGCGGCAATGGCTGAAGAATGTGCTCGTATTCGCCGCTCCACTAGCTTCTGCTCGCTTCCTCGAAGCATCGATCCTGCTCGACTCGCTGCTCGCCTTTCTCGCGTTCTGCGCTTCGGCGTCGGCCGTCTACTTCATCAACGACACGCTCGACGTGAAGGCGGACCGCGCCCATCCGCGCAAGAGGAATCGCCCCATCGCCGCGGGTATCGTCCGCATCCCCGCCGCAATCGCGACTGCGGTCATACTGCTTCTGGGCGGGCTCGGTCTGGCCCTCGCGGGCGGGTGGGAGCTACTCGTCGTGGTCGCCGTGTACGACACCATTCAGATCGCCTACTGCTTCTGGCTGAAACACCAGCCGATCCTCGACATCGCCGTCGTGTCCTCGGGCTTCCTGCTTCGTATGATCGCGGGCGGCGCGGCGACAGGCATCGAGCTCAGTCAGTGGTTCCTGCTCGTCGCAGTCTTCGGCTCGCTGCTGATGGTGTCCGGTAAGCGCTATGCCGAGATCCTCGCGAACCCCGACCTACAGGGCGAAGTGCGCGGATCGCTCAAGGGTTACTCACGAACCTACCTCGCCTTCATGTGGCACACCGCCGCCACAATCCTCGTCCTGGGTTACAGCCTGTGGGCGTTCGATCCGGCGACCGGCTCGGTGGATCTCTGGCTCTCGATCTCGGTGGCTCCGTTCGTATTGGCTGTGCTGCGCTACACGCAGCACATCGATCGTGGTGATGCCGAGGCGCCGGAGGACATCGCGATACACGACCGGATGCTGCAAGCCTTCGCCGCTGCCTGGCTCGTTCTCGTCGCGGTCGGCATCTACCTTCCGAGCTGAGTCGGCACTAGTGGCGTAGCACAGCCGCGAGGTGCACGAGGCGCTTGGAACAGGGCGGCTCTCGGCTACTCTCGTGATCCGTGGCCACAGCGAAAGCAGCGCAATCGCAGACCCGACGCCGGGGGCTCCCGGCATGGTGGAGCGACGCGATCGCTCGCCCGGGGGCGGTGACCGCCGGAATCTCGGCGCTGATCGCGATCCTCTCGGGCGCAGCTCTCGCGGTCGCGCCCGTCACTATGCAGAAGACGGTAGTGAATTGGCCATCGGATCCGGAGTCGACCCGATCCACCGCTCTGCTCCTCGCGAACCAGAACCCGCACTCCCTCGATCTCACCTTCGATGACGCGGCAGTCGATGCGGCCCAGGGGGGTGTCCTGTTCTCGACGATGCGGCCCGATCACGACGAGGCGGCGCTCCTGGGCTTGACGGTCGAAAGCGGTCCCGACTCGTTATCGCTGGCTTCCGGCGGATCGCGCGAGACGCTCAGCACCGACGGCGTCGAGGAATGGCAACTGCATTCCGATGTCGACGGGATGACGATGTACGCAGATGGAGAGAAGGTGCTCTCCTGGCCGGACGTCCTGCCTCCGCAGGTGGACGCGCTCATCACCGCTGCTAGCGAGGTGGGAGCGGATTCCCTGTCGGCCTCGCTGCTGGTCGTGAACGACTCCGACACCTCGCCCACCCCGCTCAAGATCGCGCTCATGGTCGTGATGTGGGTGGCTCTCATCGTCGCACTGATCGGACTGTGGCGGGACGACCGAACGTCGTCGGCGACCCGGCCGCGCAACGCCGCTCGCTTCCGTCCCTCCGGGGTTGATGCCGTCGTCGTGGGTGCGCTGCTGTTATGGATATTCATCGGACCGATGACAGACGACGACGGCTATTACGCCCACATGGCGTGGAATTTCGGGAATGCCGGTTTCGTCGGGAACTACTATCAGGTCTTCAATCACCCCTTCACGCCTTTCACGTGGTTCTGGCAGGCGCTCTGGGCTTGGCAGGAAGTCGGTGGCCATTCGCCTGTGTGGCTGCGCATCCCGTCATTCGCCGCGGCGGTGGCCGCCTGGTTCCTCTGCAGGGCGTTCCTCGATCGACTGCTTCCGCAGCGCTCCCGTCGCTTTACACTCGCCGCCCGCTTGCTCCTCGGGGTGTTCTTCATCGCGTGGTGGAGCGCGTACTCCATTGGGAGCCGGCCTGAAGCGATCGGGGCCCTGGCGTCGATCGCCGCATTGACTTTGATCAATCGAGCGATCGAGACGCGGACGCTCTTTCCCGCGGCGATGGGTGCTCTGGCGGCCGCCCTTGGTTTCGCTGCGCACACGACGGGCGGAGTGGCGTTCGCTCCACTTCTGCTCGGGCTCCCCGCCTTGTGGAGTATCGCGCGTCGCAACGGAACCTCGCTGCGGCGCGCGCTGCTGCGCACCACCGCTGTGATGTCGGTCGGGACGGTCGCCCTGTTCGCCGCTTTCGCCGACGCGAGCATTCGAGACATGCGGCTCAACAGCTCGTACTTCTCCCTGGTCGAGCAACCACTTGGGTGGAGGGACGAGTGGACCCGATATTCCTTCCTGCTTGCCAATGACCCCATGGGCTCGTACGCCAAACGCGCCGTCGTACTCATCGCGCTCGTGTGTCTCATCTGGTTCGTGGTCCTCTGGGTCGCGTCGCGATCCCGGAAGCAGCCGGCCCGCGTCCTTTCGCCCCTCGCGCTCGCCGGGTGGTCCTTCGCCGTCGGTCTGATAATCCTGTGGGTGACGACGAGCAAATGGACTCATCACTTCGGAGCCCTGGCGGCTTTCGGCCCATTGCTCATCGCCTCGGTCCTGTTCGTCGGTCCCCATGTCGCCCGCCAGATCATGGAGGGCAAGCGTCCCCCGGCTTGGCTTCCGATCATCGTTGCCACGAGCTTCGTCCCTGCGATCATCGTTTCGCTCCGAGGCCCCAACACGTGGGCGTATTCGTGGAACCAGTTCATGTACGCCAGCGGCGAGCCGCCGAGGATCGGCTCCACGCCGTTAGCCTCTCAAGCCATCTGGGCCGTGGTCCTTATCGCAGCCTTCGTCGGGTCTCGACTCGTCCTCGGCCGGGGCCGCTGGAAGTCCGTCTCCGCTCTGTACAGCACCACCGCTGTGGTCGCGCTCTTCGGGGTGCTCTCCACCGGCTACCTGTACGGGACCTTCGGCAACGCCGCCGTGCGCGGGATCGGCAGCTACTCCGTCGGCGCCGCCAACCTGGAAGACCCGTCAGGAGCCGCATGCATTCCTGAGCGCTCGATCGAGGTCTGGGACACGGTTCGAGGAGCTTCGCTCGAAGAGGAATCTGTGACTGTCGCTCGGGATGCCGACGGCTTGGTCCCTATCGCTCAGCGACCGGCGATCGACCTGTTCGACAACGGAGCCTTCGCGTCGCCCCTCGACGGAGAAGCCGATCCGGTACCGCCCGGGGCGGGCTCGGTTTGGGAGACGAGCAGCGACGTCTCGTCCGCCGGTGCATCGGCGACCGCGTGGTACGCCTTGCCGCCCAAGATCACCGACGAGCAGAGGATCACAGCGTTGGTGGCCGGCTCGGCCGCCCCAACTTCCGGGAACGGAATCATCGCTCAGGTCGGGCAGATCGTCGACAACGAGGTCGAGATCCAGCGAGAGTCGTGGATCACCGACACAGCGGACCGTCCGGGATGGCGCTCGGTTCTCACCGATCTTGGTCCCGAGGACCTTGGCAAGGGAAAGGTGCTGCGTCTCATCGGCGTGGACGCGGCCGCCACCCCGGGAAGCTGGTTCGGGTTCAGCGCCCCCCGCCTGGTCGACGCCGAAACCATGCGGGACGTCGTCGGCGACTCGCCTTCTCTCGTCGCGTGGCAGTCGAGCTTCCTCCTCCCCTGCGCGAACCCTCTCGCGATTTCGAACGGGATCATCGAACCCCCGCGGTATGCCACGACGTGGGGCAACGGCAGCCCGGACAACATCTGGGTCGAGTCCCGAGGTGGAACACTGGTCGGGCCGTCGCGTCTCGCGTCGGTCAGCACTCCCGTCTCCTCGATGCCGCAAGTGGGAACCGTATGGGGACGTCTGGTCCTCTTCGACTACGGTGTCCAGACTGTCGGATACGACGTCTCGACCTCTCCCGTGGTGGTGGATGGCATCAGCTCCCCGTTCGGACCTCTCCCCCAGTTGGTCGCTCGGGAGAGGGAACGCGCCGCTCTGTGAGCGACGAGAGCTGCCCTGCGAGTCAGTAGGGTGACTTGAGGCCGAGGTGCAGGGGCGCCTTGGTCTTCTGTCCGGTCGGTAGGAGGCCGCTCATCACCGCAGCGAAGTTCCCAAGTGCTGTCGCAGGTCCCTTCGTCTACCTGGTCGCTGCCGGCATCCTCGGCGGTGTCGGAACCTACGTCGTCGTCATCCTCGCCGGGCGATCGTTGACGGAAGCCGATTACTCGGATTTCTCCTGGTTCTGGTCCCTCGTCGTACTGATCGGCCTCGGCCTGTTCCTGCCGATCGAGCAAGAGATTGCTCGACGAGGTGCGATCGCCGGCGCACGTGCCGTTCCTGTCCGCTCCGCGCTTCCCACGGTCGTTCTGGTGGCGGTTGTCTCCGCAGCTCTCGCCCTTGCCATTACCATCGCGGTAGCGCGCGGTACGAACACGGTCGTGCTCTGCTCGGCCCTGGCGGCGACGTCGGCCGCGTACGCCCTGCAGTACGTGGTTAAGGGTGAACTTGCCGCACAGCTGCGGGTTTCGGAGTATGCGGCCGTGACTGCGATCGAAGCCGTGCTCCGAATCGCGTTGTCGGCCGTCTTCGCCGTCATGGGCGGCGGTGAGCTGGTGGCCTTCGTCGCGGTTATCCCCGTCGCGGCCGTTCTCTCGGCGGCGTGCGGACTGGCGCTACTGACTCGCGCTCGGCGCGCTCCTGCCGGCTCCGAACACTCGACCGACGGAAGCCAGGACACAGCGCAGGGGTTTGGGACGAGTGTGCGCCACCGGGTCGCGTCGTCGATCGTCCTGCAGGTACTGCTCAACTTCGCACCGATTGCTGCGTTCGTCTTCGAAGGCGGCGCCGGCGCAACGCCGGGGCTCCTCCTCGTGCTCGTCTCGCTCGCGCGAGTACCCATCTTCGGGTATCAGTCCGTGCAGGGGGCGCTGCTGCCGAGGCTGATCGCGCTCGGACAGGCTCGCGGACACAGGGCCTACGTGGTAGCTGCTCGCTGGACAGTCGCCGCGGCAGCACTCCTTGCGATGTTCTGGAGCGCCGCGCTGCTCATCGGCGGCGCATTGTTGATCGAGGTCTTCTTCGGCACTCGATACGTCGTGCCATCGAGCACCGTCGCACTCGTCGCAGGCGCCTTCGCAATCCTGCTGACCGCCATGGTGACATCGGACGCACTCCTGGCTGCAGGCCGTCACCGGTCGGTGTCAGTCTCCTGGTTTGCTTCACTCGCTGTAGCGGTCGGCTGTGCGCTCGCGCTCCAAGACCTGACGTTGCGCTCGGTGCTGCCGATCGCGGCCGGCGGCCTGATGTTCCTCACAATCGGTCTCATCATGCTGACACGACCTGAGCGGTCCTGACAGGTCAGCCGACGACGTCGACATCGAACACGGACAGCCGGGTATCGAGGTGCTTCGAGCACTCGAACGCGATCGGGCACATGGGCACCTGACCGAACACGGTGCAAGGGCGACAGGGCAAGTCCGCACGGAAATGCATCCGCGAACCCGCGCCGAGCGGTGCCCACTTCTTGTCGCGGCCGGCAGTGAACAGGACGTCGGCGGGGACACCGTAGTAAGTCGCCACGTGAACGAGGCCCCCGTCGATCGTGATGAGACGCTCAGCCTCACCGATCGTCTGCACCACGTCGCGGAAGCTGCCGGGTCGAGGTGTTAGCTGCCCTGCCGCGAGCTGCAAAAGAGAGAGACCAAGCCGCTCCTCGGCCGGGCCGAACACGAGGTCGAGAGGCTCATCGCCTGCCACCGACCTTACCCAGCCAAGCCATGCCTCTGCGCTTAGATTGCGCGACTCGCTGTGCGTGCCACCCAGCGCGACCACCGAGCGGCCGTTGGACGCGAGTCGGCGCGGCACTGCGAGCAGGTCCGATGGCACCGGCACACCCTCCGCTGCTGAGATCAGTCGGGCGAATTCGAGCAGTTCGTGTGCGTCCTTCCAGTCGTAGCCGACCCGAGACGTGAATGAGGCGCGTCCGCGATTGGTGTCGAATCCAACCAGTTGTCCGCGCCGACGCACTGCCCAGTCGGATGCCACGGCGGCGAGACCGAACCGCTGCTCCGAGTTGATGACCGTCCGATATCGACCGGTCGCCTTCAGCAGGGTGCCGACGGTGTTCTGGTCGTAGTAGACGGCGTCGAGCCCACCGTGTTTGGCCCACACCGCGGCACGTTTCTCGATCAGCCACGTCGCGTCAGCAGGATTCAGCCCTAGACGTTCGTACGCGAGCTGCAACAGGATCAAGTCCCCCATACCGCCCGGCCGGACGATCAGCCGGTTCCGCGGTCGAGGCGACCACCGCAGACTGCGGGTAGCGCGGACGGCAGGGGCGATCAGCGCCGTCGCTCTCCTGTCGATCTCCTTCAGCCGATCACCGGATGAGCCGTTCTTCAACGTGAACCACTCCGCACCCAAGCGGCATCGGGACCTGACGGCCGCGCCTCTAACGCCCGGACCAGGTGCCGAGCAGTCGACTCCCAGGAGGAGGATGGTGGATGCCGCTGCACGAAGTCCTCCTCACCTCGAACCAACCGGTCGACTCCAACAATGCTAACCGCGTGGTTCGCTTCCCCTGAGCGCCGCCTCACTCCTCGGGAGTGAGCGCCATCGCCTGCGCCGTCATCTGCTGGATGAGGGCGTAGTCGGGCGCCTCGGGATCGATGGTGGGCGGCACGAACTCGAGGTCCGTGATCGGCTGCCCCTTCGCCTTCAGGGCGAGCTCGACGAAGTGGCCGAGCGTGCCCTGCGGGACGTCCGTCTTCACCACGTCCGCGCCGGCGGCGGCCACGTCCTGGAACCGGGCGAGCACGTTGGCGGGATCCATCTGCTGGATCATCGCCTGCTGCACCTCGCGCTGACGCTGCATACGCGCGTAGTCGCCGGTATCGCTGCCGTGACGCGACCGTGCGTACCATAGCGCCCAGTTGCCGTCGAGGTGCTGCACGCCGGGCTCGATCCACGTCTCGACGTCGGAGAGGTCCTCGCTACCGCCGATCGGAATGCGCTCCTTGACGTCGATGGTGATGCCGCCGAGCGCGTTGATCAACTGCTCGAAGCCGTACATGTCGATGAGCACGTAGTACTGGATCTGGATGCCGAGCGCGCCTTCGACGGCGTCGCGCATCGCCTCGATGCCGGGCTCACTGCCCTCGGCGAGGGCGTTCGGGTAGAGGTCGGGGCTCTTCAGCGTGACCTCGGTGTAGATGGAGTTCAGCATGCAGACGTCGACGTCGCAGTAGTCGTCGTAGCCGTAACCGTCGGGGTAGTTCGCGAGCATCGGCGACTCGGGAGAGAACGGGATGTTCGTGAGGTCGCGCGGAAGCCCGAACATGCTCACCTTGCCGGTCGCGTCCTCGATGCTCACGACCGAGATGCTGTCGGGGCGGAGGCCTTCGCGGTCGGGGCCGGCGTCGCCGCCGAGCAGCAGGATGTTGTACCGGCCGTTGATCGGCGGCTCCGGCGGCGCGGCCTGGAAGACGTTCGAGATGGTGTCCCGAGTCACTCCGGCGATCATCGTGCCGTAGGCGGCGGTGCCGGTGAGCAGCACGAGCGCGGCGATGGAGAACACGGCGATCGCGGGACGCATCGGGGGCCGGACGCGGACGAAGCGCACGAGTCGCAGCGTGTCGAGGGTGACGACGATCCACACCACCGCGTAGCCGACGAGCAGGATCTGCACGACCCAGAGCACGATCGGGTTGGTGGCGGCGGTGAAGATCACGCTCGGCCACAGGAAGTAGACGGCCACGGTGAGCACCACCAGCGCCCAGAGCGCCAGGGTGGTGCCGAGCGCGAACCGGCCGAGCCGCCGGTTGCCCGCGAGCGTCTGAGCGGCACCGGGCACCAGCAGGTTCAGCACGACGAGGAACCAGCCGCGACGCGTCATCACCCGTTGGGTCATGGGACTCGGGGTGCGCAGGGTGCTGCCGGCGCCGAGCCCTGCATCCGTACCCGCCGAGCGGGTCGGAGTCATCGCCCTACTCACGGCGCCTCGGCGGCGCCGAGCCCGGCCTTCAGAGCCGCATTCTTCTGCTCGACCTGGGTCGCGAGGGTCTGCATGTACGCCTCCAGCTTGCCGGTGAGGCCGGAATCCGCCGTGGCGAGGATCTTGACCGCGAGGAGGCCCGCGTTCTTCGCGCCGCCGATCGAGACGGTCGCAACGGGGACGCCGCCCGGCATCTGCACGATCGAGAGGAGCGAGTCGAGCCCATCGAGGCGCGACAGCGGAACGGGCACTCCCACGACGGGAAGGGTCGTGACCGCGGCCAGCATGCCGGGGAGGTGTGCAGCACCGCCGGCGCCGGCGATGATCACCCGGAGGCCGCGGCGCTCGGCGTTCCGGCCGTAGTCGATCATCTTGTCGGGCGTGCGGTGCGCGCTCACGACCTCGATCTCGTGGGGAACGCCGAACTCGGTCAGCACCTGAGCGGCGTCGCGCATCACCGACCAGTCGGAGTCGGAGCCCATGACGACGCCGACCAGCACCGACTTGGCGTCGCTGGACCTCGCGGGGGCGGGCAGCTCGGCGGCATCTCGGGCTTCTTCGGCGCGCGAGATCGCGACCGCACTCTCGTCGGACATGACGGCCATGCTAAAGCCGCTTCCGGCGATTGCGACGTACGGCGCGCGCCCTGTCACCCCAGCCTCGCCGTCGCCCCGGTTCCTTCGTAGGGGATTCGATGCCACTCGAGCGATCGGACGGTGTCGACCCGACCATCCACGTCGGGGCGACGAACAACCATCGGAGTGGCGAACTCAGCAGCGCTCCCCCGACCCACCACGTGACGGCCACGATGACAAGGGCGAAAGCCGGCGTGGCGACGGTGGAAACGAGATCCGCGGGTCCGAGCGACGAAAGCCATGGCGTTTCGACGATGGCCTTCGCGAGAAGATGCAGAGCGACCCACTGGAGTGCGTAGATGGGCAGTGTTCGCCGGCCGACCGCCACCAAGGATTGCGCGACGCGGCCCTGGTAACGACCTCTGCCGAGAACGAGGAATGCGGCGAGCAGCGCGGACACGGACAGCAGCCACCTGATCTCCGACGTGACCCCTGCCGCGCTCGCAAGGAGCGTCAGGAGCAGGAACGTCGACACCGCCAGGATCGTCCACGCCCACGAGGCCCCCTCGACGAGACGGACCACGGCGGCACGCAAGTGCAGCGCCGCGTAGAACCAGACGAAATTGGCGCAGACCGCCCCGAAAAACACCGAGCCGAAGAGCGTGCTGACGGACCCGCGAGTGAGATCTTCGACGATCGGCGCGAGCATCGCGACGCCGAGAAGGGGGATCACGCCCCAGCGCGACCAACGTCCCATCCATCTGATCAAGAAGTGGCTCAGCAGGAAGTACAGGCCGAGCGCCCAGAAGAACCACAGCCCGGTGGGGAAGAGGAAACTCGCGACGATGTCGTACGACTCGGGGAATGGGTCGCCGCGTCCTCGAACCGAATACAACAGGTGCAGGAGCTGGATGACCGACCACAGCACATAGAGATAGGCGAGGCCGATGGTCCGGCGCCGCGTCAGGCGCAGCGGCCGTCGCACCGCCCGCTCCGCCAGCATGCCCGAGATGAAGAAGAACAAGGGCATGCGCAGCGGCGCCAGCGCCTCGTCGATGACGGGCCACACGCCGGAATGGTCGCCGAGCACCGCTCCGACCACGAACATGACGTGATAGATGGTGACGAGCACCATGCTGACGCCGCGGCCGGCATCGATCCAATCCACGCGCCGTCGCGTCGACTCCGTCACCCGCGACTCACTCGAAGAACGCCGCTGCCGCTCGTGCGCGGTAGGCGGTGTCGTCGAGGTCGTCGCCTCCCGCCGTCACGTGGCCGACCTTCCGACCCGGCCGGGGGTCTTTGCCGTACGTGTGGAATTTCACCGTCGGCTGGTCGGCGAGCGCGGCGGGGAAACGGTCGACGAGTGCGCCGTCGGTCGGCCCGCCGAGGATGTTGACCATCACGCTCCACTCGTCGCGGCACCCGGCCGCCCCGAGCGGCAGGTCGAGCACCGCGCGAAGGTGCTGCTCGAACTGGCTCGTCGTCGATCCGTCGATGCTCCAGTGCCCCGAGTTGTGCGGTCGCATGGCGAGTTCGTTGATGAGGATGCGCTCGTCGTCGGTCTCGAAGAGTTCGACCGCGAGGACGCCGGTGACGCCGATGCCCTCGGCGACGGCGTAGGCGATGTCCGTCGCACGGTCGGCGATCCGGCCGGCGGACCGCGGCGCGGGGGCGATGACCTCGGCGCACACTCCGCCCCGCTGCACTGTCTCGACCACCGGCCACGCCGAGATCTCCCCCGCCGGGCGGCGTGCGACGAGCTGCGCGAGCTCGCGAGTGAAGTCGACGGCCTCCTCGATCAGCAGTTCGTCGTGCTGCTCCAGCCAGTCGGCGGCGTCGACCGCGGTGGTGATGACGCGCACGCCCTTGCCGTCGTAGCCCCCGCGCGGGGTCTTGAGGACGGCGCGTCCGCCGTGGTCGGCGAGGAACGCGTCGACGCCGTCCGCGTCGACGACGCGCGCCCAGTCGGGCACCGGCAGACCGAGTCCCCCGAGACGCTCGCGCATCAGCAGCTTGTCCTGGGCGTAGAGCAGCGCGTCGGGGCCGGGGCGCACCGCGACGCCGTCGGAGACCAGTGCGCGGAGGATCTCCTGCGGCACGTGCTCGTGATCGAAGGTGACGACGTCGACGGTCTGCGCGAAGCGGCGGACGGTGTCGAGGTCTGTGTAGTCGCCGACCTGCGTCACGGCGATGCGCGCGGAGCTGCCCTCGGCCTCACCGAGGACCGCGATCTCGACGCCGAGTTCGACCGCCGCGGGCACCATCATGCGGGCGAGCTGCCCGCCTCCGATCACGCCGACCCTCATGGCACGTCCCCTTACTCGATTCGCTTAGACTCCAGCACGACGGAGCTGGACGGGATCGCGGCGCCCCGAGCGGCGGTCCCCGACCTCTCTAGAGTACGAGGAGTCGATGGCCACCGACCAAGCGGTCCCGCGGACGCGGCTCCGAGCCTCCGTCTCGGTGCTGCTCGGGCAGCTGTGGAAATTCGCGCTCGTCGGCGGTGTCGGCTTCGTCCTCGACTTCGGCGTCTTCAACCTGCTGCGGCTCACGGTGCTGAGCCCGGACGCGGTACATGAAGGCCCCATCGTGGCGAAAGTGGTCTCGACGAGTCTCGCCATCATCGCCAACTGGATCGGCAACCGGTACTGGACCTTCGGACCGCATCGCCGGTCGGACAGCGCCGTGGAGGCCCTCGAGTTCGTGGTCGTCAGCCTGGCGGGCATGGGCGTCGGGCTGCTCTGCCTGTGGGTGTCGCACTACGTGCTCGGCCTCACCTCGCTGCTCGCCGACAACATCTCGTCGAACGTCGTCGGGTTGCTGCTCGGCTCGCTGCTGCGCTTCGCGCTCTACCGGCACTGGGTCTACCACCCGCGCCGCTCGAGGCGCTCCCGATAGGCCCGTTACTCCGCAGCCCTGGCGCTTAGCGCTTCCGCAGGACTCGGTAGTCGCGGACAAGGCTTCGCGGCGACTCCATCAAACGCAATCGCCGCTCGATCCGTGCGAGTAGTGACCAGGAGATCTCATCGGGCGACGGCGGAATCTTCCCTTGTTCCTCCGCCTCCAGGACGAGCCGGCGGTAGCCGCGGCGAGCCGCGTTCGAAAGCTCTCTCCCGCCGGGGGTGCGGAGGAAGCCGTACTCCACAGTCGAATAGTCGTCGTATCCTGCGGCGCGCAAGTCCTCCACGTATGTGTCTTCGAGTAAGCGGATCTCAGCGAGGTGCGCGGCGTCGTTCGCGATCGGATTCGCGGGCGAATGAGTGAGCTGCGGAGACGATGCCCGCGCACCTCGGGGCCTGACACCCGAGTAGTGCATCAGCACAAGCGGCGCGTCGCCCACGTACCAGACCCCGTCTTCTCGATGCAACGGGCGCTCCTCGAGGTTCCACCATCCGACGTTGTATGCGTGACTCTTCAAGACATCGACGTCGAAGTACTGCAGAGCGAGGTCCATCACGCGCTGGTCCACCCACTCGGACCCGCGGAGATCGTCGATGCAGTTGCGCTTGAGGCGGCTGTGCCACCAATCGAGAACTGGCAACGACGCGCGCGTTGCACCCACGAAACCGGTGTTGATGATCCCGTAAGTCTTGAAAGTGAATTCGTAGAAATGACGATCTTTGTACGCCGGAGGGGTGAGCCGATGCGGAGTGAGCACCGTCCCGGTGCCGTTTCTCAACAATTCGATCGCCTCGGACATGGGCTGAAACAGCCGCATATCGGGGTCGAGGAAGAAGACGATGTCCGATTTCTCGAGTTCACTTTTCAGAAGGAGCGCCTTGAACGCGGTGGCGTACTCGATCGGCTTGTAGATGCTCTGCATGATGGCGAGCTCGTGCGGATCCGCGACCAAGTGTTCGGGGCGGGCAATCTCAGCACCGTCGACTGTGTCGTCAGGACCGTCAAGCAGGAGGACCACTCGACGAGAATCGGGGTGCAATCTCGCCACGGATTCCATCAGCGTTCGTGCGAATGGAAGATAACTGCGACTGACGGTAGTGACTATCGACATGGACATGAATCGGATCCTCTCGGGTGACGCCGACATCGAGGAGACGCGGCAGAGGGGCAGGTTGGGGCAGACCTGCGGAAAGATTATGGGGCCTCGAAGAATTGAGGAATACCCGCCTTCGAGGGGCGTCGCTCGTCGTGCTCGCCGAGCGTTCGAATCGGCGTGCGGCTCAGGGGTCGAACGGGCGCCGCGTGCCCTCGGGCTGCCTGCTGCGCGGAGCCGTCATCCCCGAGCCGTGGAGCATCAGGTCGGCGAGGGTCTGACGCACCAGCACCGCATCGGGGACGTCGCGCAGCACGAACTCCTCGCCGCCCCGCCCCGCGACGACGACATCCCCGCTGCGCGCGAGGATCTGCAGCGGACCTCGCCGCACGACGACCTCGCCCGAGCGGCTGTGCAGCAGCTCCTGACGGCGGCGACTGAACAGACCCCGCCTCTCGACGACGCGGTGCGTGCTGATGACGTACACCCGTGACGCCCAGAGGAGCAGGGGCAGCACGCCGAGGACCAGCACGAGGAACGCGGCCGCGTAGGGCAGGGCCGCGTTCTCCCACGACTCGGGGAGGTTGCCCGCGAAGTAACCGGCGGCGGCGCACACCGCGATGACCGCGACGGCGGGGAGCATCAGCACACGCGCCGACGAGTGCATCCGCGCGACGACGGTCTCAGCACTGCCCGGCGCGGCCGGTGCCACGGGGTCGGCGCCCGGCGACGCGCCACGATCACGGCGTCGCGTGTCGCCGCTCCTGCCCCGTTCGCCCGTCATGACTCATTAATACCGCAGGTGCGTCACATCGCCTGCGGCGACCACGAGCGGCGGCCCGGCAGCACCGCGGTCGACGACGAGCCGGCCCGACGCGTCGATGCCGGTCGCCTCGCCGACCTGCTCGCTCCCGTCGGGCAGGAGCACCCGGACCGCTCTGCCGACGGTGCCGCACGCCCGCTCCACTCGGAGCCTCGTGCCGCTCGTCTCCGCGTCGCCGCCGGTCGCGGAGAGCGCGTCGAGTTCGTCGCGCAGCCGCTCGAGGTAGCCGCCGAGGACCGTGTCGACGGACGCCTCGACGCCCTCGACGGCGAGGGAGGTCGCCGTCGGCACCGGAAGCTGCTCCGCCGTCATCCCCATGTTGACCCCGGAGCCGATCACCGCACCGGACAGGTCAGGCAGCAGTTCGGACAGGATGCCGCACACCTTCCGCCCGCCGATCAGCACGTCGTTCGGCCACTTGAGCTCGGCGCGAGCGCCGGCCTCCTCCAACGCGCCCGTCATCGCCAATCCGGCGACGAGCGGCAGCCACCCGAACGCCTCGACCGGGATAGCGGGCCGCACGAGCACGGAGGCGGCGAGCGCGGAGCCCGCCGGCGCGGTCCAGGTTCGCCCCAGCCTGCCGCGGCCGCTCGTCTGCTCATCCGTCGCCACCACCGACAGCGAAGGCCAGGCCGACTCCCCTTCCGAACCCGCCCGCCCGACGAGCACATCGTTGGTCGACCCTGCTCGCTCGAGCCACTCGAGTCGGGACGCGGCGGCGAGGGTGCGGGGCAGCTGCATCCGGCCACGGTAGTGCACGGCCGCGGTCCGACCTGCGCCCTACTATTGCGGGGTGCCCGACGCCGCCCCTGTTCCCCCGCGCGGCGACGGCGTGCGCAGGGCGCTGGTCGTCGTGCCGACCTACAACGAGGTCGAATCGCTGCCCACGATGCTCACCGCGCTGCTCGGCGCCCCGGGCGACTTCGACGTCCTGGTCGTCGACGATGCATCCCCCGACGGCACCGGCGACCTCGCCGACCGCCTGGCGGCGCAGGAGCCGCGCATCTCGGTGCTGCACCGCGCAGGCAAGGACGGGCTGGGGCGCGCCTACCTCAGCGGATTCCACCAGGCGCTCGACGCCGGATACGACGTCGTCGTCGAGATGGACGCCGACGGCTCCCATCCCGCTTCCCAGGTGCACGAACTCGTCCACGCGGCGATGACCGAAGCCGACCTCGTCGTCGGGTCCCGATGGGTCCCGGGCGGCCGGGTCGTCGACTGGTCCAGGGCCCGTCAGGCCCTCAGCCGCGGCGGCAACCGCTACGCGCGGATCGTCCTCGGACTGCCCGTGCGCGACTCCACCTCCGGCTTCCGCGCCTACCGCGCCGAGCTGCTGCGCCGCCTGCCGCTCGATGACGTCGAGTCGCGCGGCTACTGCTTCCAGATCGACATGACCCTCCGCTCGGTCGACGCCGGCGCCTCGATCCGGGAGATCCCGATCGTCTTCCGCGAACGCGAACAGGGCACGTCGAAGATGAGCCGATCGATCGTCGCCGAAGCGATGCTGAGGGTCACCTGGTGGGGTCTGCGGCGACGCCTCCGAGGCGGAACCGCGCGGGCGGGGAGCCGATCCGGGGCGCATCCGGTGGCCGGACGCCGCTAGGACCGAGGGCGGTCCTTTGTCGGAAACGTCAACGGGGCGGCCGCAGGGCGGAAAGGTATGGTGAAGCCGTGACCGACTCGGGCCCCGACCTCTCGACGACCGCCGGCAAACTGCAGGATCTGCGCGACCGCTTCCACGAGGCCGTCACCGCGAGCAGCGGTGCCGCAGCCCAGAAGCAGCACGCGAAGGGCAAGAAAACGGCGCGAGAGCGCATCGAGCAGCTGCTCGACCAGGGCTCCTTCGTCGAACTCGACGAGTTCGTGCGTCACCGCACGCACGCGTTCGGCATGGAGAGCAAGCGGCCGTACGGCGACGCCGTCGTCACGGGACTCGGCACGATCCACGGACGCCAGGTCGCCGTCTACTCGCAGGACTTCACCGTCTTCGGCGGCTCGCTCGGCGAGGTCGCGGGCGAGAAGATCATCAAGGTCATGGAGCACGCCCTCAAGACCGGCGTGCCCATCATCGGCATCCTCGACTCCGGCGGCGCCCGCATTCAGGAAGGCGTCGTCGCGCTCGGCAAGTACGGCGAGATCTTCCGCCGCAACACCGCCGCGTCGGGTGTCATCCCGCAGATCTCAATCGTGATGGGTCCCGCCGCGGGCGGCGCCGTCTACTCCCCCGCCCTCACCGACTTCGTGATCATGGTCGACAAGACCAGCCAGATGTTCGTGACCGGCCCCGATGTCATCAAGACCGTCACCGGCGAGGACGTCGGCATGGAGGAGCTCGGCGGTGCGCTCACGCATAACACCCGCTCCGGTGTCGCGCACTACCTCGCCAACGACGAGGACGACGCACTCGACTACGCCCGCGCGCTGCTCGCGTTCCTCCCCGACAACAACATGTCCGACGCCCCGGTGTACGCGGCCGAGGCCGAGCTCGAGATCACCGACGCCGATCGTCGCCTCAACACGATCATCCCCGACAGCCCCAACCAGCCGTACGACGTGCACACCGTGATCGAGCACATCGTCGACGACGGCGAGTTCCTCGAGACCCAGCCGCTCTACGCCCCGAACATCGTCGTCGGCTTCGGCCGCGTCGAGGGACGCAGTGTCGGCATCATCGCCAACCAGCCGAGCGCGATGGCGGGCACGCTCAACATCGACGCCGGCGAGAAGGCGGCCCGGTTCGTCCGCTTCTGCGATTCGTTCTCCATACCGATCCTCACCCTCGTCGACGTCCCCGGCTACCTGCCGGGCACCGATCAGGAGTGGACGGGCGTCATCCGCCGTGGAGCCAAGCTGCTCTACGCCTACGCCGAGGCGACCGTCCCGCTCGTCACCGTCATCACCCGCAAGGCGTACGGCGGCGCGTACATCGTGATGGGGTCGAAGCAGCTGGGCGCTGACCTCAACTACGCGTGGCCCACCGCCGAGATCGCCGTCATGGGCGGCCAGGGCGCGGTCAACATCCTGTACCGGGGCGAGATCAAGCGCGCCGAGGAGGCCGGCGAAGACGTCGCCGCCGTGCGCAACCGGCTCGCGAGCGAGTACACCTACAACGTCGCGAGCCCGTTCCTCGCCGCCGAGCGCGGCGAGCTCGACGGGGTCATCGAACCCGCCGCCACGCGCGTCGTCGTCGTCAAGGCGCTGCGCGCTCTCCGCACGAAGCGCGCCAGCCTGCCGCCGAAGAAGCACGGGAACATCCCGCTGTGAGCGGTCAGCGCCACGAGGGGGCGACGCCGCTCCCCGACGCCGACGCGTCGATCCGCGTGCTCACCGGCAATCCCGACGACGACGAACTCGCCGCCGTCATCGCCGTGCTCAGCGCCGCAGCGGCCGAGCAGCCCGCGGCACCCCCCGAGGTGGACATCCCGAGGAGCGCGTGGGAGCTGTCTCAGCGCCCGCTGCGTAGCTGGTCGCCCGACGCGCGCTGGCGCTGACGCCGTAGCGCCTCCGGTATCGAGACGCGGGCGCTGATAACTCGCGCCGATCGTCGCAGTCGGCCGCCCGAGACGGCGCATGCCAGACGCGAGGCCGGGAGAAAAGGAATGAGGGCCGGTCCACCCCTGAACCGGCCCTCGTAAACCCCGAGTCAAGGTAGTAACCCGAATACCGCCTTGACTCGCCCCCAGATCACTCGCCCGCTTACCCTAGTCGGCGAGTGCCCGGTGGTGTCCTTGGAAGAGACACCTAGCAACATCAATAATGCAGTCCCCCATCTCCGACCATAAGTCGGCATTTGGGGGGACACCCGGGGTACAGTTACCCCGGTTCCGCCCGGAAACATGCGGATCGCTCATCTGGAACGATCTGTCCATAGGGGTACACCCCTTGGATGGGGACGTCACCCCGCCACGGCCGTCGCCTCGGCGTGACGAGGGATCTCGAGCCACAGGTCGAGCTCGTCGTCGTCCTCGTCGTCGTCCGACATCCCGACGCCGTCGCCCGCCGAGCGCAGACCGACGATGGTGACGGCGGTGTCCGAGTCGGAGGGCACCGTGCGGATGATGATGCGGTCGGCGCTCGAACCGTGCAACGCGTCCTCGATGCCGGCGAGGACCCGCTGCAGGTCCGACTCGTCCAAGTCGTCCACGCCGCCTTCGTCGAGCAGCTGCACGCTCGCGCCGCGCCGCCGCGCCGCCATGATCTCGCGGCGCACGGCGTCGTTCAGCAGGCGACGCCCGCGGATCTCGTCACGCAGGGCGCCCTCGAGGATGAAGCACTCTGCGCGGTCCTGCTCGCTGATGTTGCCGCCGGTCAGCACGATGCGCTGAAGCATGCTCTCGGCGGTCTTGCTCGTCTGCACGAGCCGGAACTGGCGTTCGTAGAGATGCGCCTCCTGGGCCGCCTGCCAGTCGACCGCCTCCCGCTCAGCGAGCGCGAACTGGCGGGCGTCGCGCGCCGCCTTCGCGAGCGCGTAGGCGACCATGTTGGCGAGGGCCACCCACACCACACTGCCGAGCACGCCCATGTCGGCGGCCTTGCCGAGTCCGCCCCACACGACGGACTGCAGGACGAGGATGGCGATGCCCACCCAGCCGAGGACGTACTGGCGCCGCACCGCCGTGATCGTCATCAGAGTGCCGGCTGCGGCGACATGCCAGGTCTCGTACCCTGTCGCGGTGCCCGGCTCGAGCTGCGAGGTGACGAGGAAGCAGTCCGCCGCGACGACGCCGACGTTGAACGCCGCGAGCGGCGTGGTCATGGCGATGGGGCTGAGGGGCCACAGGCTCAGCAGGGTCGCGACGCCGTAGAGCACCATCGCGACCACGGGCGCCCACGGGTTCGCCTCACCGCGCAGGGCGAAGCTGCCGAGGACGATGTGGTACGCCGAGAACAGTGCGCCGACGGCGAGGATCGTGGTCCGGGAGACCGACATCATGAGCGGTCACCCCGGCTCTCGGCGATGAGTTCCGAGACGACCGGAGCCCCCGGGACGACCTCGATCGCGGGCTCGGCCGGCCAGCGCAGCGTCACCGTCGTCCCGACGCCGGGCGTGGAGTCGACCCCGGCGTCCCCGCCCACGTGGACGACCCGCTCGATGATCGAGGTGCGCACGCCGAGACGCTCGGCGGGCACACGCGCCATGTCGAAGCCCGCACCGTCGTCGGACACCTCGATGCGGATCTCCGGGTCGACACCACCGCGGGTCGTGAGCCGCACCGACCGCGACACCGGGCGCTCGGGCCTGCCGGCGTGGATGACGCTGTTCACCATGGCCTGGGTCGCCGCCTCGGCGAGGGCGTCGGCCACGACGGACGCCATGACGATGTCGTCCTGCACGCGGATGTGCACATCGAACGCCTTCGTCTGCTCCGCCACCGCGAGGCGCAGACGCCCGACGAGCTCCTCGATCCGCACGTCCGTGCGCACCGACGGGAAGGTGCTCTGCGCCTCGTTCAGATGGTCGATCGCACCCTTGGCCATCCGCACGGCGAGCGCCTTCGTCTCGGCGGTGCGGGCGCGGGCGGCCGACAGCAGGGTGATGAGCACGTTGTCATGCACCAGGGCGTCGACTCGGACGCGCTCGTTCTCGGTGGCGTGATGCCTGACCGCGGTGGCGTAGCTTTCGAGCGCGTAGCCCTGCGCCTGGTCGACCGCCCGGGCCGCCTGACGCAGGGAGACGATGATGACGAGCATCACGAGCCCGATGAGGAAGCAGTAGATCGCATCGAGGCTGGCAGCGAGCGGCGTGGCGGACCCGCCGCTCGGGACGCTGCGGATCAGGCCGAGCGTCGCGGTGGCGACGATCGTGTACGCCAGCGCGAAGACCCAGCGCCGCGGGAAGGCGACGACGGCGTAGCCGGTGGCCACGTTGCAGAGGTAGTAGATCCACGGCACGTCCTGCGAGGCGGGCAATGGTCCGACGGCGATCGGCCAGCACAGCAGCGCAAGGAGGTACACGCCGGCGAAGAGTCCGAAGATCGGGGCCGTCCACTGCCGGAAAAGAGCGGCGAGGCCCGCCAATGCCAGCGTGCCGAGCACCCCGACGACGATGGTGAGTCCGATCGGCGTGGTCATGAGCGGCCACTGCTCGATCAGCGGACCGAGCGTCTGCAGACCGAAGACGACTCCGAGCACCGTTCCCGCCGTCGAGGCGAGGACCTCGACCTGGCTGGACGTGATGGGGTTGGGCGGGCGTCTGAGGCCCGGCCCGGGACGAGCAGGCTCGTCAGCGCTCATCGATCGCGTCGGGGTCGAGCCCCGGCAGGATGCCGTCCTCGACAGCACGACGCAGCAGATCCACCTTCGTCGGCGCCGGACGGCCGACCTCGACGTACTTCACGCGGATGCGGTCGAGGTATTCGCGCGCCGTCGAGGCGGCGATGCCGAGCTGCTGGGCCACCATCTTGAGCGGCAGTCCCGAAGCGTAGAGGTGCAGCACGTCGCGCTCGCGACGCCCGAGCTGAGCCTTCGCGAAGTCGGCGTCCGCGTCGATCGCGCTCGCCCATTCGAGGTTGTTGAGCACTTCGCCGTGCGCCACCGAGCGGATCGCCGACATGACGGTCTGGGTGGCGGCGGACTTCGGGATCACGCCGGCCGCGCCGGCGGCGAGCGCCTCCCGGACGCTGCCGACCCGGTCGGCGATGCTGTGCACCAGCACTCCGGCGCCGGTGGCCTGGATCTTCTTCACGTTCTCGGTCACGACGGACCCGTCTCCGAGCGAGAGGTCGAGCACGACGACGTCGACTTCGCGTCCGCCGAGTGCCTTCACCAGGTCGTCGACGTTGGCGGCCTCCTCGATGAAGGTGTAGCCGGAGTCGATGCAGGCGGCGCGCAGTCCGAGTCGGACCGACTCGTGGTCGTCGACCGCCGCGACCCGGACAGCGACCAGAGGAGTCGCCTCGGCGCCCTCTGTCGTGTCATCGGCGTGCATGCCCGTCCGTCGTTCCATCGTTTCGATCACGGTGAACCTGTTCTCCCCCGAACCCGTCCCCTGGTTCTGCTGACCATGGTAGGGCGCGACGCGAGAAATGTACCCCGGCGGGACGCCCCCAATTCGCGGCGCGCGGGGCGAGTGGCGTTTTTCCGCCCCGGTTGCGCCCTCGTCGGGGAGTGGACAGACCTGTCGCCTCCGCCCGGAAAACGTCACCCGTTCGGTCGGAGCCGCCGGTTCAGTCGCGCACGAACGTCGCGACCGCCTCCAGGTGATGGGTGTGCGGGAACAGGTCGAAGGCGCGCAGCGACGCGAGCCGGTACCCCGCCTTCGCCGCGTATCCGGTGTCGCGGGCGAGGGCGATGGGATCGCAGGCCACGTACACGAGCTGGGCGGGTGCCAGGCGGCCGAGGCTCGCCATGACCTCCCGTCCGGCGCCGGAGCGCGGCGGGTCGAGCACGACGCTCGCGCGGCGGAGCGCGTCGCGGTCACGGTCGGAGGAGCGCCGTTCGAGCCCGTTCAGGAACCGGTCGACGCGGGCGGTGGTGGCACGGGCGCCCCGGACATCCGCGAGGTTCTCGGCGGCGAACGAGGTCGCCCTCCGGTCGGCCTCGACGGTCTCGATCGACACGGCGCCGTCGAAGCGGTCCGCGACGGCGGCCGCGAGCAGGCCCACTCCGCCGTACAGGTCGAGATTGCGGGCGTCGGCGTCGAACCGGGTGACGTCGAGCGCGTCGCCCACCGCGTCGGTCAGGGTGCGCGCGGCGGCGGTGTGCACCTGCCAGAACCCGCCCGCCGCGAGTCGGAACGCGCGGTCACCCACCTTCTCGACGACCGGCGCCCGGTCGCCGGAGCCACCGTCGCCGAGCACGCGCACGTCGCCGGCCGAGGTAGCGATGACCTCGATCGCGGTATCCGTGCCGGCGGGGACGGTCGTCGGAGCGGCCGCGGCGACGGCGTTCTCCGCGAGGGGCAGGTCGGCGACGGGGATGACGCGGTGGGAGCGGGCGGCGAAGGGGCCGACCTCGCCCGTCTCGGAGACGTGCAGGCGGATGCGGGTGCGCCATCCGGTGCCGTCCGCGCGACCCGCGACGGGCTCGACCGGCGGAACGCTGGTCTCGGCGTCGTCGACGCCGCCGAAGCGACGCATCCCGTCGACGAGGACGTCGCGCTTGAGTGCTCGCTGGCGGTCGAGCCGGATGTGACCGAACTCTGCGCCTCCCGGACGCTCGTCGGGGTCGTTCTGCACCGAGGCGGCCGACCAGACGTGGTCCTGCCGGTCGGCGGATGCGTCGAGGACGCGGACGGTCTCCGCCCGCCAGAACCGGTCGTGGGTGGTGTCCGCCACGCGGGCGAGCACCCGCTCGCCGGGGAGGGTGTCCGCCACGAACACCACACGGCCCTCGTGCCTCGCGACCGCGACGCCGCCGTGCGCGATATTCGTCACCTCGAGTTCGAGGGTGTCGGCGGGGGTCGGGCTGGAAGCGGACATCCGTTCGAGCATGTCACAGTACGTTCATGCCCACCCTGTACCTGGCCTCCACCTCTCCCGCCCGACTCGCGCTGCTGCGCGCCGCGGGGATCGAGCCGGTCGTGCTCGCCTCGTCGGTCGACGAGCCTGCCGCCGTCGCCGCCGCCGAGGTCGCGGAAGGCCGGTCGCTGTCGACCGACGAGATGGTCCTGCTGCTGGCGCGCGCGAAGGCCGAAGCGGTGCTCGCCCAGCACGGCGCCGAACTCGACGGCTTCGTGCTCGGCGGCGACTCCGCATTCGAGATCGACGGGGTGGTCTACGGCAAGCCGCACGAGGTCGGGACCGCGCGCACGAGGTGGCTCGCCCAGCGCGGCCGCTCCGGGGTGCTCGCCTCGGGTCACTGGCTCATCGACGCGCGCCGCAGCTCCGGCGAGCCGCGGGGCGAGGGCGCGGTCGCGCGCGCCGGCGTCACCTTCGTCGACGACATGACCGACGGCGAGCTCGAGGCCTACCTCGCGAGCGGCGAGCCGCTCGAGGTCGCGGGCGCCTTCACCATCGACAGTCTCGGCGGCCCGTTCATCGAGCGCATCGACGGCGACCCGTCGACCGTCGTCGGGCTGTCGCTGCCCACCTTCCGTCGGCTGCTCGGCCGCTTCGAGGTGCCCGTCACCGACCTCTGGAATCGGGGCGGAGCACTCGCGGGCGGCTGAGGTTTTGTAGGGCACCCAAGACACCCGAGCCGATCTTTGTACGGAGCAACCAACGGCCGACGGGGGCTCGTCCGTAGGCTAAGAGGATGCCGAGCACTGCCGCGGGACCGTCGACCACGCCCTCGAAGACGACCACGCGTCCGATCACCAAGGTCCTGATCGCCAATCGCGGCGAGATCGCCGTGCGCGTCGTCCGCGCCGCGAAGGACGCGGGGATCCTCTCCGTCGCGGTCTACGCCGACCAGGATCGGAACGCGCTGCACGCGTCCCTCGCCGACGAGGCGTACGCCCTCGACGGCGCCACGAGCGCCGAGACCTACCTCTCCATCGAGAAGCTGCTGTCGATCGCCCGCCGTTCCGGCGCCGACGCGGTGCACCCGGGCTATGGCTTCCTCGCCGAGAACGCCGACTTCGCCCGCGCGGTGATCGACGCCGGTCTCGTCTGGATCGGCCCGCCGCCCAGTGCGATCGAGCAGCTGGGCGACAAGGTGACCGCGCGTCACGTCGCCGAGCGCGTCGGCGCCCCGCTCGCGCCGGGAACGCTGGAGCCTGTCGCTGACGCCTCCGAGGTGCTCGCGTTCGTCGACGAGTACGGGTTGCCGGTCGCGATCAAGGCCGCGTTCGGCGGCGGCGGACGCGGACTCAAGGTGGCCCGCACCCGTGACGAGGTGCCCGAGCTGTTCGAGTCGGCCACCCGTGAGGCCATCGCCGCCTTCGGTCGCGGCGAGTGCTTCGTCGAGAAGTACCTCGACCAGCCGCGCCACGTCGAGACCCAGTGCCTCGCCGACGAGTACGGCAATGTCGTCGTCGTCTCGACCCGCGACTGCTCGCTGCAGCGCCGCCACCAGAAGCTCGTCGAGGAGGCGCCCGCGCCGTTCCTCACCGACGAGCAGAACGCGGGCCTCTACGCCGCGTCGAAGGCGATCCTCAAGGAGGTCGGCTACGTCGGCGCCGGCACCTGCGAGTTCCTCGTCGCCCGCGACGGCACCATCTCGTTCCTCGAGGTCAACACGCGTCTCCAGGTCGAGCACCCTGTCAGCGAAGAGGTGACCGGAATCGACCTGGTGCGCGAGCAGTTCCGTCTCGCCGCCGGCGGCAGCATCGACTACCCGGACCCCGAGCCGCGCGGCCACTCCATCGAGTTCCGCATCAACGGTGAGGACCCGGGACGCAACTTCTTCCCCGCCCCCGGCCCGGTGCACGTGTTCCAGGCGCCCGGCGGCCCCGGCGTCCGCGTCGACTCCGGCGTCCGTGCGGGCGACGTCATTTCCGGCGCGTTCGACTCGCTGCTCGCGAAGCTGATCGTCACCGGCTCCGACCGGGCGGATGCGCTCGAGCGCTCGCGCCGGGCCCTCGACGAGTTCGAGGTCGCGGGTCTGCCGACGGTGCTGCCGTTCCATCGCGCGATCGTCCGCGACCCGGCATTCGCTCCGCAGAACGGCGACGCGTTCTCGGTGTACACGCGCTGGATCGAGACGGAGTTCGCCGGCGGGATCGAGCCATGGAGCGGATCGATCGTCGCCGACGAGGACACTCCCGCCGAGCCCGCACGCCAGGAGGTGGTCGTCGAGGTCGGCGGCAAGCGCCTCGAGGTGAGCCTGCCCGGCCGCCTGTTCGCAGGACCCGCCGCCGCGACCCGCCCGTCGGCCCCGCGACGTCGCGGCCACGCGCCGGCCGGTGTCGTGACCGCGACCGGTGACTCGGTGAAGGCTCCGATGCAGGCGACGATCGTGAAGCTCGCGGTCGGCGAGGGCGACACCGTGGTGAAGGGCGACCTGGTCGTCGTCCTCGAGGCGATGAAGATGGAGCAGCCGCTCACCGCGCACCGCGACGGCCGTGTGGCGAACATCGGCGCCCCGGTCGGCGCAACCGTCTCCTCGGGCACGGTCCTCCTCGACATCATCGGCTGACCCTCCCCACCCCCGCGAGCGCGGTGTGTTGCTCCCACCGCGGGTGTTTGTACAAGCGCGCTCGCAGCAACACACCGCGCTCGCCGGGGTAAGAGATGCCCTGTCAGTGGACGCCGAAAGATCTGAGCAGGGCCACGAGGGCGCCCGGGGTGTTGGTCGTCGACCAGTCCCAGCGGGCGACGCGCGGGCCGAGGGCACGCAGCCGGTCTTCGCGGTTCTTCTCGGCGATCACGGCCTCCGATGCGGTCCTGCCTTTGAGCAGGTCGTCCTTCTGATACTTGATGGCGCCGTCGAACTCACCGATCAGGTTGAACTGCGGCCACCAGAAGTCGACGATCATCTGGCCACGCGAATCCGAGAAGACCTTCTGCAGTTCGGGGGTCGGCAGCCCAGCGGCCTTGATCGCCCACCGGCTGAGTGATTCGCCCGGAGACTCCGCCCGTCCGTCGGCGGCCGCGAGGACGTTGGCCGCCCGCCTCGTGCCTCGCCCTCCGGTCACTGCGCGGAGGATACGCTCCGCCTCGTCACGATCGAGCGGATCGCGGCCGATGTCGGCGTCGCCCCTCATCGCGGCGTCGGCGACCACGATGCCAACGTGCGGCGGCGACACCCGCAGCACATCGACAACCGTCCGAGCGAGGTCGGTGCACCAGAGTCCGTCGCGGTGGACCGGCGGAGTCGGCAGTGGGACCCCGTGTCGCACCACCAGGCTGCCGAAACGCCCGCCGGCCTCCGGCGGCTGGATGGCGTGCACCGATTCGGGCCACCGGCTGGGGACCGGCAATCCCCAGAGGCGAGCTGCCGAGAGGTGCGACAGCACGAGCGGCCCGTCGGCGACGAGCTGGGTCGCGCGCAGGAGGGCGAGGTACCGGTCGTCATCGTCGATGACGTCGGGCATCGCCGCCCGCCGCCGATACACACCCCGCGCGATGCGCACGAGGTCGCCGCTACGCACCATGCGCGCGAGGTCACGCGGCGAGTGAATGTTCCGTGCATCGCGGGCCAGAACGAACTCGTCGCGCCAGTTGGATACGAGGGCAAGCGTCATCGCGCCAACCTGACACGCCTGCACGCTTCAGCGTCCGCCGGCCTCGCTTCCCGTGGACCTCAGGAGCTGCGGCCTCTCTGGGGAGGAACCGCCCTCACCAATGCGAGCGCGGTGTGTTGCTGCGAGCGCTGCTGTTTGAACACCCGCGCTCGCAGCGACACACCGCGCTCGCGGGGGAACGGGGGGTCAGTCTTCGACGATGTGCATGGCTCTCGCCGCCTCGGTGATGCTGCCCGAGAGGCTCGGGTAGACGCTGAAGGCGCGTGCCAACTGGTCGACGGTGAGGCGGTGCTCGACCGCCATCGCGATCGGCAGGATGAGTTCGGACGCGCGCGGGGCGACGATGACCCCGCCGATGACCGTGCCCGATCCGGTGCGTGCGAACAGCTTCACGAAACCGTCGCGCACGCCCTGCATCTTCGCCCGCGGGTTGCTCGCGAGCGGCAGCTTGTAGATCTCGCCCTGCGCGATGCCCTCTTCGATCTGCTTCTGCGACCAGCCGACGGTCGCGATCTCCGGCTGGGTGAAGACGTTGCTCGCGACGTTGCGCAGCTCGGTCGGGGTGACCGCGTCGCCCATCGCGTGGAACACGGCCGAGCGTCCCTGCATCGAAGCCACCGACGCCAGTGGAAGGAACGTCGTGCAGTCACCGGCGGCGTAGATCGAGGGCACCGAGGTGCGCGCCACACGGTTGACCCGGATGTGGCCGGACGCGGTGAGCTGGACTCCCGCCTCCTCGAGGCCGATGCCGTCGGTGTTCGGGATGCTGCCGACGGCCATCAGGCAGTGGCTGCCACTGACCTCCCGCCCGTCGGAGAGCGTCGCGACGACGCCGTCGCCTCTCACTTCGACCTTCTCGGCGCGGCTCTTCGACAGCACGGTCATACCGCCGCGGGTGAAGACCTCTTCGATGACGGCCGCGGCGTCGGCATCCTCGCCGGGCAGCACCTGGTCGCGGCTCGAGATGAGCGTGACGTCGGCACCGAGCGCCGAGTAGGCGGAGGCGAACTCGGCACCGGTGACACCGGACCCGACGACGATGAGTTGCTCGGGGACCTCGTCGAGCGCGTAGAGCTGGGTCCAGGTGAAGATGCGCTTGCCGTCCGGCATCGCCGACGGGAGCATCCGCGGGCTCGCCCCGACCGAGACGACGACGGTGTCGACCTCGACCTCGTCGAAGTCGCGTCCCGCCTTGCCACGAGCGGTCGAGACGACGATCTTGTTCGGTCCCTCGAGCCGCCCCTCACCGGTGACGATACGCACGCCGGCCCGCTTCAGGTTCGCCTTCATATCCTCGGACTGCTGACGCGCCAGTCCGGTGAGGCGCTTGTTCACCGCGGAGAGGTTGACAGCGAGTTCGGGGCGGACCGAACGGCCTGAGTCGTTGCGGGTGAAGTACTGCACCCCGAGGTCGCCGGACTCGCCGATGGCGGTCGTCGCTTCGGCGGTCGCGATGAGCGTCTTCGACGGGACCACGTCGGTGAGAACGGCGGATCCGCCGATGCCGACCCGTTCGACGAGGGTCACCTCGGCGCCGAGCTGCGCGCCGGCGAGGGCGGCCTCGTAGCCGCCGGGGCCGCCGCCGAGTACACCGATGCGCTGTTTGCGTTCGAATGCATAGGCCATTCCAGACATTCTCCCCTATGAAGGTGTCCGCGAGAGGTCGCGCACGCGACTGGGCGGCGGCGGCCGCGTCGATTTAGGCTGACGGCATGACGCATCCCGCCGCGGGCTCCCTCGACGACCCGACCACTTCGCCCTTCGACGTCGCTCGCGCCGCCGCCGCGCAGATCGCCGAGGCGACCGGCGTCGACCGTCACGACGTCGCCCTCACGCTCGGCAGCGGATGGGGCAAGGCCGCCGACCGCCTCGGCCAGACCGTCGCCGAGGTGCCCGCCGCCGAGATCGATGGGTTCAGCGCCTCGGGCGTCCCCGGCCACTCGGGCACCCTGCGGTCCATCCTGCTGCCGAACGGCGGGCACGCGCTCGTGATCGGCGCCCGGACCCACTTCTACGAGGACAAGGGCGTGCGCCGCGTGGTGCACAGCGTGCGAACGGCCGCCGCGACCGGCGCCAAGGTCATGGTCCTGACGAACGGGGCGGGCGGCATCAGGCGCCACTGGACCCCCGGCACGCCCGCCCTCATCACCGACCACATCAACCTGACGGCGGCGTCACCGCTCGAGGGCGCCACCTTCGTCGACCTGACCGACCTGTACTCGTCGCGTCTGCGCGCCGTCGCCCGCGAGGTCTCCCCCGAACTCGAAGAGGGCGTCTACGTGCAGTTCCGCGGGCCCCACTACGAGACGCCGGCGGAGGTGCGCTTCGCCGAGACGATCGGCGGCCACATCGTCGGCATGTCGACCGCCCTCGAGGCGATCGCGGCGCGGGAGGCCGGCATGGAGGTACTCGGGCTCTCGCTCATCACCAACCTCGCCGCCGGCATCTCCGACGAGCCGCTCAGCCACGCCGAGGTCATCGCTGCGGGCAAGGCCGCCGAGGAGCCCCTCGCCGCGCTGCTGTCCTCGATCGTCGGGCGGCTGTGACCATGGCCGACGAGACCGTCCTCGCTGCGGCTCGCGCGTGGATCGCCGCCGATCCCGACGCGGAGACCCGCGACGAGTTGACCGCGATCCTCGATCGCGCGGCCGACGGTGACGCCGACGCCTCGGCCGACCTGCACGACCGCTTCGACGCGCGTCTCGAATTCGGCACCGCCGGCCTGCGCGGGGTGCTCGGTGCCGGTCCCAATCGGATGAACCGGCTGGTCGTCGCGCAGACGAGCGCCGGACTCGCTCGCTTCCTCCTCGGCCGCGAGGACGAACCCCACGTGGTCATCGGCTACGACGGCCGCAAGAACTCGTCGGTGTTCGCCATCGACGCTGCAAAGGTCCTCGCGGGAGCGGGCGCCCGGGTGACGCTGCTCCCCCGCCTCCTGCCGACCCCGGTGCTCGCGTTCGCGGTGCGCCACCTCGCGGCGAGCGCGGGCATCATGATCACCGCATCCCACAATCCCGCTCGCGACAACGGTTACAAGCTGTACCTCGGCGGCGACAGCGCGGGCTCGCAGATCGTTCCTCCCGCCGACGCCCGCGTCTTCGAGGCGATCACGGCGGTCGTCGACGAGGATGCCGAGATCCCCCGCTCGGCCGACTACGCGACGGCCGACGAGTCGCTGATCGAGGCGTACATCGCCGAGACCGCAGCCGCCTTCGCTCTGCCCGACATCGACCTCCCGTGGGTCTACACGCCGATGCACGGCGTCGGATGGGAGACGTTCTCACGCGTGCTCACCGCCGCCGACGCGCCCGTACCGGCCCTCGTCACCGAGCAGGTCGAGCCCGACCCCGAGTTCCCGACCGTCGCCTTCCCGAACCCCGAGGAGGAGGGCGCGCTCGACCTCGCTCTCGCCACCGCCCGCGAGACGGGCGCGGAACTGATCATCGCGAACGACCCCGACGCCGACCGGCTCGCCGTCGCCGTCCGACGCGCGCCGGGCGAGTGGGAGCAGCTGCGCGGCAACGAGATCGGACTGATGCTCGCGTGGTCGGCCGCCGAGCGGGCCGCTCGCGAGGGCCGCACCGGCACCCTGGCCTCGTCGATCGTGTCGACGCCGGGTCTCGGCGTCATCGCCCGCGCCTACGGTCTCGGCTACACCGAGACCCTTACCGGCTTCAAGTGGATCTCCCGCGTCCCGGGCCTGATCTTCGGCTTCGAGGAGGCGCTCGGCTACCTCGTCGACCCCGAGAAGGTCCGAGACAAGGACGGCATCTCGGCGGCGCTCGCCGCACTGCAGATCGTGCTCGAGCAGCGGGTGCGCGGCGTCGGCTTCGACCGCTACCGCGCCTCGTTCGTCGAGCGCTTCGGGTGGTTCGGTTCCGACCAGATCTCGATCCGGGTGACGGACCTCTCCGAGATCGGCGCGGTCATGGAGCGGCTGCGCGCGGAGACGCCCGCCTCGATCGGCGGGATCTCGGTCGTCCGCGTCGACGACCTGCGCACGGGATCGGCGGAGTTGCCCCCGAGCGACGTGCTGCGACTCCAGCTCGGCGACGGCGCGAGGGTGATCGTGCGTCCGAGCGGCACCGAGCCGAAGCTCAAGGTGTACCTGGACGTGGCTGTGACCGACGGCCCTGCCGAAGGCCGCGCCACGCGGGGCGCCGCGCTGCTGACCCGCCTCACCGACGGCATGCGCGCGCTGCTCTGAAGCAGTGAGCGTCAGCCGAGGACGACGACAGGGAGCTCAGCCGAGGCTGGCCTCGAGCTTCCTCGTCAGCTCCTCCTGATCGAGGATGTTGTCGATGACGATCACGTCGGCGAAGGTGCGCCCGATCGCGTCGACGTGCTCGGCGGAGGTCAGGATGATCTGGGCGTCATCTCCGGCATCCCGGATGCCCGCGACGTCGCTCGCGGACACCTCGGCCTCGTAACCGAGACGCGCAAGGGCGCGCTCGGCGCTGACCTTGAGGATGGCGGACGTGCCGATGCCGGCTCCGCAGATGGCGACGATCTTCATCGCTATCGATGGTAGTCCGACCCTCGGCCGGCGCTACCGGCCCGCCTGATCGAAGCCGTCGCTGATGCGGTCGGCGAGGTCCTCACGGTCTTCGACGGGGAGGAACGACGCGGCGGCTGCGTTGAGCTGGAAGACCTCGAGGTCCGACAGGTCGTAGCCGAAGGCGTCGACGAGGAGCGAGAGCTCGCGGGTGATCGTCGTCTGACTCATCAGTCGGTTGTCGGTGTTGACCGTCACCCGGAAGCCGAGCTGGTAGAGCAGGTCGAACGGGTGGTCGACGAGGTCGTCGCCCCACGCCTCGATGCCGCCGGTCTGGAGGTTCGAGGACGGCGCGAGCTCGAGGGCGATCTCGCGGTCCTTGACCCACTGCGCGAGCGGACCGAGGCTCACGAACGTGGTCTCGTCGTCGGCGCCGTCCACGTCCACGTCGAGGGCGATGCGCACACCGTGGCCGAGGCGCAGTGCCCGGCCGTCGAGCAGGGCGCTGCGGATGCTGTCGAGCCCGGCAGCCTCACCGGCGTGGACCGTGACCGGCATCCACTCCTCGGCGAGGAAGTCGAACGCGTCGACGAGACGGCTCGGCGGGAAGCCGTCTTCGGGCCCTGCGATGTCGAACCCGACGACCCCGCGCGTGCGGTGACGTACCGCCAGCTCGGCGATCTCGACGGCGCGGTCGGCCTGACGCATGGCCGAGATCAACTGCCCGATGCGGATGTCGTGCCCCGTCGCGCGGCGGGCGTCCTCGATGCCGTGCTCGATACCCTCCTGCACGGCTTCGACCGCCTCGTCGAGGCTGAGCCCCCGCTCGAGGTGCTGCTCGGGCGCCCACCGGATCTCGCCGTACACGACGCCGTCGGCGGCGAGATCGGTCACGAACTCGCGGGCCACGCGCGAGAGGCTGTGCTTGGTCTGCATGACCGCGGTCGTCACGGCGAAGGTCTCGAGATACGTCTCGAGCGACCCCGAGTCGGCGGACTCGACGAACCAGTCCTCGAGGCTCTCCGCGTCCGGTGCCGGGATGGCGATGCCCGCCTCGTCGGCGAGCTCCACGATCGTCTGCGGTCGCAGCCCGCCGTCGAGGTGATCGTGGAGGCTCACCTTCGGCAGCTCGGCGATGTCCACTCGACCCCCGGCGATCAGATACCGCTCGTGCGCGCTCATGTCCCCAATCTAGGCGAACCGGTCACCGGCGGAAGAGGGTCAGCGGATGGTCTCGGCGATGAGCGGTGTCGGCGACGGCGCGACCGAGCCGATCTCCCACGCTCCCGACACGGCGTCGAGTGCGCGCGCGATGCGGCTCTCGTCGTCGGCGTGGAGGGTGAACAGCGGCTGCCCCGCGGTGACGGCGTCGCCGGGCTTCGCGTGCAGCTCGACTCCGGCTCCGGCCGACACTGCGTCGCCCTGGCGGGCGCGCCCCGCGCCGAGGCGCCACGCTGCGATACCGAAGGGCAGCGCCTGCTGACGGGTGAGGATTCCATCCGACTCGGCGGTCACGGTGTGCTGATGCGCGGCGACGGGCAGCTCGGCCTCCGGATCGCCGCCCTGCGCGGCGATCATCCGGCGCCACACGTCCATCGCGCGCCCGTCCGCGAGCGCCGCGGCTGGATCCGCGTCGGGCAATCCCGCGGAGGCGAGCATCTCGCGCGCGAGGGCGACGGTCAGCTCGACCACGTCGGCAGGCCCCCCGCCGGCGAGCACCTCGACCGACTCCCGCACCTCGAGCGCATTGCCGATCGTGAGTCCGAGCGGCACGCTCATGTCGGTGAGCAGCGCGGTCGTCGCGACGCCGGCGTCGTTGCCGAGGTCGACCATGGTGCGGGCGAGCTCGCGGGCGCGGTCGAGGTCCTTCATGAACGCCCCCTCGCCGAACTTGACGTCGAGCACCAGGGCGGCGGTACCCTCGGCGATCTTCTTGGACATGATCGACGAGGCGATGAGCGGAATCGCCTCGACCGTCCCTGTCGTGTCGCGCAGCGCGTAGAGCTTCTTGTCGGCGGGAGCGAGACCCGCCCCCGCCGCGCAGATCACGGCGCCGATGTCGGCGAGCTGGCGGCGCATGTCGGAGGGCGACACGTCGGCGCGCCATCCCGGGATCGATTCGAGCTTGTCCAGAGTGCCGCCGGTGTGGCCGAGACCGCGGCCGGAGAGCTGCGGTACCGCGACCCCGAAGGAGGCGACGAGGGGCGCGAGCGGAAGGGTGATCTTGTCCCCGACGCCGCCGGTCGAGTGCTTGTCGGTGGTGACCTTGCCGAGACCCTCGAAGCTCATCCGCTCGCCGCTGGCGATCATCGCGAGCGTCATGTCGCGGATCTCGGAGCGCGTCATCCCGTTCAGCAGCACGGCCATGGCGAAGGCCGACATCTGCTCGTCGACGACGAAGCCGCGAGTGAAGGCGTCGATCAGCCACTCGATCTCGGCGGTGGTCAGCTCGCGCTTGTCGCGCTTGGCGATGATGATGTCGACGGCGTCGAAGGCTTCGGTCACCCCTCCACCCTAGGACTGCCGACTACCGTCGCCCGTCTCGTCCCGCAGCGAGCGGACCATGCTGCGGAGCGCTGTTAGCGCATGCGCCTGCTCGTCCGCCGTCATCCCGCGCAGCATCCTGGTCTCGACCGACCGGACCGCGACGGTCGCCTTCTCCAGACTGCGCCGACCGCTCGCGGTCAGCTGCGTCGGAAGCACCTTGCCCATGCGCTGCTCGGCGGGGCGGACCACCTGCCCCTCCTGCTCCAGCGTCTGCAGCAGGACGTTCATCGACTGCCGCGTCACGAAGGCGCCGCGGGCGAGTTCGGAGTTCGACAGCCCGGGCCGCTGAGCGAGCAGCTCGAGGCAGGAGTAGTGCGTGATGGTCATGCCGAGAGGACGCAGCACCGCCTCCATCGCAGCGCGGAGGGCGCTCGACGCCTCCTTCAGCAAGTAGCCGAGCGAGGTGTCGAGGTCGATACCGTCTTGCTGCATGTCAGAAGTCTGACATATGGTGGAGGGTGTCAGATACCTGACATCGACAGGAAGAAGCGATCATGCCCGCTACCGGCCCCGATTTCATCTCACTCCAGGCGAGCGACCTCGCTGCGTCGCAGGCGTTCTACGAGAAGTACCTCGGTCTCGTCCGCTCCCCCGCGGGCCCGCCGCACGCCGTCGTGTTCGAGACGTCGCCGATCGCCTTCGCGCTCCGCGACCTGATTCCCGGCACCGACCTGGCCTCCGTCGCGCAACCCGGCATCGGTGTCGCGGTGTGGCTGCACGCGACCGACGTGCAGGACATCCACGACGCCCTCGCCGCGGACGGCCACCGGATCGTCTCCGCCCCGATCGACGGCCCCTTCGGACGCACCTTCACCTTCGCGGATCCCGACGGCTACCAGGTCACCCTCCACGACCGCGCCTGATGCCGACTCGCCCGCTTCGCCCCGTCCGAGCGCCCGGACACAGGGCGAAGTGGGCGAGTGAGCGCTACTGCGACGACACCGGACCGACAGTGAGCCAGGGGGTCGCCACGTTCGCGCAGGCCGGCAGGCCCGCCGACTCGACGAAGACGGCGTCGAAGGAGTGCGGCGGGTAGATCCGCCAGCCATCACCGGTGACGACGTCGCAGGCGTCTCCCAGCGGCCCGCCGCCGCTCGCGATGTTGACGGCCTGCAGTGCCGCACCGACGCTGTCGTCCGGCGCGATCGTGTAGGTCTCGACCTCCGGCCCGCCGGTCGCCTCCGCCGCCGCTGCGCCGAGCTGAGTGCCGTTCCCGTCCCCGACGACCGAGACGCCCGGGAAGCCGCGCAGATCGCACGGCGCCGAGCCGGTGTTGGTGAAGGTCACCTGGTAGAAGAGGTTGCCGGCGCCCGCGTCGCTCTCGACGACTGCGACCTCGAGCGAGTCGTTCGGGCACTGGTTCGCCGGCGCGTTCGGGTCGACCGACGCGCTCGCCGTCGGCGTCGGCGAGGGCGACGGTGTGGCCGTTTCGGTGACGGTGGCAGTCGGCTCCGGCGCTGGGGACGGCGAACATCCGACGAGAGCGAGAACTCCGACTGCGCTCACGAGGACGAGAAGACGACGACGACTCATGCCGTCACCCTAGTGACGAACCGTTCGCCGCTCGATACCCCTGCGAGCGCGGTGTGTTGCTGCGAGCGCGCCTGTATAAACACCCGCGGTCGCAGCAACACACCGCGCTCGCGGGGGTAGAGGGGGTTAGTGGCTGGACTGGTAGGCGGCGAGGGTGCGGGGGCCGAAGGCGTCGGGGAGCACCTCGTCGATCGTGCGGATGCCGCTCACCGTCTCGAGCAGCATGCCGTCGGCCGAGTGCTCGTACAGCAGCTGGCGGCAGCGACCGCACGGCATCAGGGCGCCGCCGTCGCCGTCGACGCAGGTGAACGCCACCAGCTTGCCGCCGCCCGACATGATCAGCGCCGACACGAGCGAGCATTCCGCGCACAGCGTGACGCCGTACGAGGCGTTCTCGACGTTCGCGCCGCTGATCACCCGCCCGTCGTCGACGATCGCGGCGACTCCCACCGGGAAGTGCGAATAGGGCACGTAGGCCTTCTTCATCGCCTCGACCGCGACCTCGCGGAGCGCGGACCAATCGATCTCGTCTGCCACGGACCTGCCCCCTACGACTTGATGTACGGCTTGCCGGACGCCGCCGGACCTCGCGACTGTCCCACGAGACCCGCGACCGCGAAGATGGTCACGATGTACGGCAGCATCAGCATGAACTCGCTCGGGACCGGCGAGCCGATGATGCTGAGCACGTTCTGCAGATTGCTCGCGAACCCGAACAGCAGGGCGGCGAGAGTGGCGCGGATCGGATCCCAGCGTCCGAAGATCACCGCCGCGAGGGCGATGAAGCCCGCACCCGCGGTCATCTCCTTGTTGAACGAGCCGACCGAACCGAGCGTGAAGTAGGCGCCGCCGAAGCCGGCGATCGCACCGGCGAGGGACACGTTCCAGAACCGGGTCGCCGCGACCTTGATGCCGACGGTGTCGGCGGCCTGCGGGTGCTCGCCGACGGCGCGCAGTCGCAGACCCCACTTGGTGCGGAACAGGGCGTACCAGACGGCGAAGATCGCCACGTAGACGAAGTAGACGATGATCGTCTGCCGGAACAGCGCCGGCCCGATGATCGGGATC
This sequence comes from Herbiconiux sp. L3-i23, assembly GCF_023734115.1. Taxonomy (NCBI): domain Bacteria; kingdom Bacillati; phylum Actinomycetota; class Actinomycetes; order Micrococcales; family Microbacteriaceae; genus Herbiconiux; species Herbiconiux sp. L3-i23. The sequence continues at coordinate 363,849 of NZ_AP025737.1, read as the reverse complement.
TGACTGAGCAACGGGATCTCGATGCGCTCGAAGCGCGGCGGCTGGTTGAGCAGCGTCGGGTCGGCCGTGAGCACCTGCGAGAACAGGAAGCTCGTGAGGCCGGTGACCAGCACGTTGAGCACGACACCGACGATGACCTGGTCGACGAGGTACTTGATCGAGAACGCGGCGAGCACGAACGAGACGAGCACGCCCGCGACCATCGCGGCGACGAGCCCGAGCAGCGGCTGGCGGGTGATCGACGCGACGACGGCGGAGGTGAACGCGCCGGCGAGCAGCTGGCCCTCGATGGCGACGTTGACGACGCCGACCCGCTCGGAGATGACGCCGCCGAGCGCTCCGAAGATGAGCGGGACGCTGAGGCCCAGGGCGCCGACGAGCAGGCCCGGCACCGGGATGGTGGCCCCCGCCGCCGCCCAGGTGAGGAAGGCGACGAGCAGCAGGAACGCGAACACGGCGATGAGCCAGAGCGGCGTCTTCGCCGAGCGCAGCGTGTAGCCGACGCTCACTCCCGTGATCGCGGCGGCCACGAGCACGAGCACGAGGCAGGTGGCGAAAGTCGGCAGCGACAGGTCGGGCAGCTGGATGAAGTCGGAGTCGGTCGACAGCCGGAACCCGCTCACACCGTCGCGGGAGAACCCGATGAAGAGGATCGCGCCGAGCAGGGTGAAGACGCCCAGCGCGACGGGCGACTTCCAGCTGCGCACGCGCGCCTTCTCGAGCACGATCGGCGACGAGTCGGGCACCTGGCTGATCTCGGTCGCGGTCATGAGGCCACCGCCTTCTTCTGGGTCGTCGGTCGTCGACGCTTCGCGGGGTCGGGCAGGCGGAACACCGAGCGCACGAGCGGCGGCGCGGCGATGAAGAGCACGATGAGCGACTGGACGACGAGCACGATGTCGATGGGGACGCCCTCGGCCGCCTGCATCGAGAATCCGCCGGCCTTGAAGGCGCCGAACAGGATCCCGGCGATGAAGACGCCGACCGGACGGGAGCGGCCGAGGAGCGCCACGGTGATGGCGTCGAAGCCGATGCCGGCGTCGATGCCGGCGCTGAAGCCGGTGGTCACGGTGCCGAGCACCTGGGCGACACCGGCGAGGCCGATGAGGGCGCCGGAGATCGCCATCGCCCATACGTAAACGTTCTTGACGTTGATGCCGGCGACGCGCGCCGCGTTCGGGTTCTCACCGACGGCGCGGAACTTGAAGCCGAGGCTCGACCGGTCGAGAAGGTACCAGACGAACACCGTCGCCGCGATCGCGAAGATGAACCCGGCGTGCAGGTTGTAGCCCGCGAACAGGTCGGGGAAGATCGCCGTGTCCTTCATCGGCGGCGTCTTGGGGTTGTTGCTGCCCGGCGCCTGAAGCGCACCCGGCGTGCGCAGCAGGAACGAGATCAGATAGAACGCGACGTAGTTGAGCATGATCGTGACGATCACCTCGTGCGCACCGGTGCGGGCCTTCAGCAGACCCGCGAGTCCGCCCCAGATCGCACCGGCGAGCAGACCGGCGCCGATCGCGACGATCAGGTGGATGCCGTAGGGCAGGTCGAACGCGAACGCGACGTATCCGGCGGCGGCCGCCGCGACGAGCATCTGACCGCGACCACCGATGTTGAACAGACCCACGCGGAACGCCATCGCGACGCCGAGGCCCGCAACGATGAGCGGCGTCGCGAAGGTCAGCGTCTCGGTGAACGGACGGATGCCGTCGGCGAAGCCGGGGCGACGGAAGTTGTAGATCGACCCCTGGAACAGCGCCGAGTATGCGCCCGCGACGGCATCCCAGATGGCGGAGAGCATGTCGGTCGGCCGCGAGAAGAAGTACCCGGCGGCGCTCTGCACGTCCTCGTCGGTCACCGCGATGAGGATGCCGCCGATCAGCAGTGCGAGCACGACGGCGAGCACCGAGATCGCGACGCTGCCGGTGGTGATCTCGCGCAGGATCCGGTTCCAGAACGGTTCGCGCTTGTCGTCGGCGGCGTCGGCGAGCTTCGCCTCGCTCGTGACCGGGGGCAGCTGCTCCTGGCCGGTCGTCACGCGTTCGGTCGACCCGGGACGGGGAGACTTGTCGTCGCTCACGCTGCGGTTCCCTCCAGCGGGTTCTCGCCCGCCATCATGAGGCCGAGCACGTCGCGCGGGGTGTCGCCGGGCACGATGCCGACGATGGTTCCGCGGTACATGACGGCGATCCTGTCCGCGAGCGCGACGACCTCGTCGAGCTCGGTCGAGACCACGATGACCGGGGTGCCGGCGTCACGGGTCTCGACGATCCGGGTGTGTACGAATTCGATGGAGCCCACGTCGAGCCCTCGAGTGGGCTGCGCGGCCACGAAGAGGCGGAGTTCGCGGCTGAGCTCGCGCGCGAGGACGACCTTCTGCTGGTTGCCGCCGGAGAGGCGGCCGACATGGGTCTCGACGCTCTGCGCGCGGATGTCGAACTCGCCCTTCTTCTCCTGGGCGAACTGGTTCAGGTATCCGAGCTGCAGGGCCCCCGCCTTGACGAACGGCTGCCCCTCCGAGCGGTCGAGCATGAGGTTCTCGGCGATGCTGAACTCGGCGACGAGGCCGTCTTCCTTGCGATCCTCGGGCACGAAGCCGACGCCGGCGTCGAGCACCTTGCGCACCGAGAGCCCGGTGATCGGGATCCCGTCGAGGCTGATGGTGCCGGTCACCTTCGGCTGCAGCCCGAGCAGGGCTTCGGTGAGCTCGGTCTGGCCGTTGCCCTGGACGCCTGCGATGGCGAGGATCTCGCCGCGCCGCACCTCGAAGCTGACGCCCTTCACGACGATCTGCCCGCGCGGGTCGATGACCGACAGGTCGTCGACGACGAGGGCGGCGTCCCCCGGCGTCGCCGGGTCCTTGTGCACGGTGAGCTCGACGTTGCGGCCGACCATCAGCGAAGCGAGTTCCGCGTTCGTCGACGACGGAGACGCCTCCCCCACCACCTTGCCGAGGCGGATGACCGTGACCCGGTCCGCGATCTCGCGCACCTCGCGCAGCTTGTGCGAGATGAACACGATCGAGGTGCCCGCCGCCTTCAGCTGGCGCATGATCGCGATCAGCTCGTCGGTCTCCTGCGGGGTCAGCACCGCGGTCGGCTCGTCGAAGACGAGCACCTTCGCGTCGCGGGACAGCGCCTTGATGATCTCGACCCGCTGCTGCACACCGACGGGCAGGTCCTCGATGAGGGCGTCGGGGTCGATGTCGAAGCCGAAGCGGGCCGAGATCTCGCGCACCTTCGCGCGGGCCGCGGCCAGGTCGAGGCGTCCGCCGGCCTTCGTCTGCTCGTGACCGAGCGAGACGTTTTCGGCGACGGTGAAGACGGGGATGAGCATGAAGTGCTGGTGGACCATGCCGATGCCGGCGTTCATCGCGTCGCCGGGTCCCGCGAAGGCTTGCGCGACGTCGTCGAGCAGGATCTCGCCCTCGTCGGCCTGGTACAGCCCGTAGAGGACGTTCATCAGGGTCGACTTGCCGGCGCCGTTCTCACCCAACAGGGCGTGGATCTCTCCCGGCTCGACGGTGAGCGAGATGGCGTCATTGGCGGTCAGCGAGCCGAAGCGCTTGGTGATGCCGCGGAGTTCGAGTTTCACGGGGTCCGCTTGCCTTTCATGATGGGCTTCGTAACAACCTAATCGACGCTCGACGCACGAGAGAACGGGGAGGCCGGCTGTCGCCGTCCTCCCCGTTCCCGTGCGGTGCTGCGGGTCAGCCCAGGTAGGAGTTGACCGTGATGTCGCCGCTGATGATCTGCTCGCGCAGGGCGTCGAGCTCACCCTGCAGGTCGGGCGAGACGAGCGACTCGAAGTCGTGGAACGGGGCGAGCCCGACTCCGTCGTTCTCGAGAGTTCCGACGTAGGCCTCGTTGCTGAAGTCACCCTCGGCGGCGGCGAGGACGACCGACTCGGTCGCCGACGCGATGCCCTTGAGGATCGAGGTCAGCACGTAGGGCTGGGTGGTGGGGTCGGACTCGTAGAAGTCGGAGTCGACGCCGACGAGGGCGATCTCCTTGCCGGAGTCCTCGATCGCCGCGACGGCGCTCTGGTAGATCGGTCCACCGACGGGGAGCAGGATGTCAGCGCCCTGATCGATGAAGTTCTGCGCCGTGCTCTTGGCGACGTCGTTCGCCTCGAACCCACCGGTGAAGGTCGCGGTGTCGGGGGTCGCCGGGTCGTAGCCGAGGACCTTGACCGCCGCGCCCTTCTGCTCGTTGTAGTACGCGACTCCCTGAGCGAAACCGTCCATGAAGATGGTGACGGTCGGGAAGTTCTGGCCACCCCAGGTCGCGACGGTGCCGGACTTGGTGTAGCTCGCGGCCGCGTAGCCGGCGAGGAACGCCGACTGGGCGGTGTCGAAGATGATCGGCTTCGTGTTGTCGAAGTCGGGGGTGCCGTCGAAGTCGGCGTCGGCCGCGTCGTCGATGAGGGCGAATTCGACGTCGGAGTTGGCTTCGGCCGCCTCGAGCGTCGCAGCGGAGAGCGCGAAGCCGACGGTGACGATCAGGTTGCAGCCCTGAGCGACCATGCTCTCGATGTTGGGGCCGTAGTCGGTCTCGGCGTCGGACTGCACGGTGATGGGCTCGACACCGAGCTCGGACGCCGCGTTGGTGAGGCCCTCGAGGCCGGCCTGGTTGAACGACTTGTCGTCGAATCCACCGAAGTCCGAAACCATGCAGGGCAGGAAGTCGCTGGCCTCGGCCGCGCCTTCCGTCTCTTCGGGTGCGGGCGCACAACCGGCGAGAACGAGGGCGGCGACGCCGACGGCGGTGATGCCGGCGATCCCTCTGCGGGAGCTGATCTTCACTGTGATGTCCTCCAGAAATTGCTGCCGGCGGGGTGCGCCGGAGAGAAGTCGGCGGACTGCTCGCGCGATCGCGGGCCGACCGTCCGTGCTTTCACGTTACACACGGTTACGGCCCGCGTCCGGGCTGGAAAGCGACGCGAGACGCATCCGTTATGAAGATGCGACTCCGCCGTAACCGCGCCGAAACGAGGACGCCCCGCGAGGGGCTCGCGGGGCGTTCGTGGTGGAGGGTGGACGGTCAGGGGGTCGAGGGCGACTCGACCACGATCGTGCCGCTGACGATGTCGGCGCGGAGCTGGTCGATCTCGGCCTGCAGTTCGGCGCTCACCGCTCCGGCGAGGTCGTGGTAGTCGGCGATGCCGACGCCGCCGTTCTCGAGGGTGCCGATGAACGGGTCGGATGAGAAGTCGCCGTCGATGTCGGCCCCGACGATGTCGACGACGGCCTGCTCGGTGTCCTTCAGGACACTCGTCAGCAGGATGGGCCGATACTGCTCGGGGAGGGTGTCGTAGCCGTCGTTGTCGACCCAGATCAGCGAGACGCCGCCCGCCTCGAGGGCCGCGGCCGCCGCGCCTTCGCCGACCTGGCCGGCGACCGGGAGGATGACGTCCGCTCCCTGGTCGATGAGCCCCTGGGTGACGGTCTTGCCCTTGTTGACGTCTTCGAAGTCGCCGGTGAAGGTGCCGTCCTGGGCGGCTTTGTCCCAGCCGAGCACCCGCACCGCGGTGCCGTGCACCTCGTTGTACTTCGCGACGCCGTCGACGAAGCCGTCCATGAACAGGGTGACGGGGGGCTGGTTGCCGCCGCCGAAGGTGCCGACGACGCCGGTCTTGCTGACGCCGGCGGCGAGGTAGCCCGCGAGGTAGGAGGCCTGCGCGGTGTCGAAGATGATCGGCTTGACGTTGTCGCCTTCTGCGACCTCGTCGACGATCGCGAAGTGCACGTCGGGGTTGTCGGCGGCGGCGTCCGTGGTCGCCGCGGCGAGCTCGTATCCGACGGTGAGCACGAATCCGCAACCCGATTCGACCGCCTGCGCGACGTTGGGGGCGAGGTCGGTTTCGCCGGTCGAGACGAGCACCTCGGCGTCGACTCCGAACTCTTCGGAGGCCTTCTCCATGCCGGCCCAGCTGGTCTGGTTGAACGACCGGTCCTCGAGCCCGCCGGAGTTGGTGACCATGCGGGCGCAGTAGTCGCTCGATCCGGCCCCTTCCGTCTGTTCGGGGGCGGGCGCGCAGGCGGCGAGGGCGAGCACGACCGCGAGGGCGGTCACGGAGGAGGCGATACGACGCGACATGCAGAAAACGCTAGCGCGACGCTCAGCCTGCGAAGGTAACGATCGGGTCGCTCTCACGCGGAGCGAGCTCAGAGGACGTCGGTGCGCCCCGACAGTTTCAACGCGTCGACGACCGACTTGACCCGCTGCGCATGCTCGGACGTGGTGACGAGGAGCGCGTCGGGGGTGTCGACGACGACGATGTCCTCGACGCCGATGAGGGTGATGAGGCGCTGGCTCTCACTCACGACGATGCCGCTCGACGAGTCGGCGAGGACCCGCGCGTGCTCGCCGAGGATCGCGAGGTCGCTCTTGCGACCGCCGGACTGCAGCTTCGCGAGCGACGCGAAGTCGCCCACGTCGTCCCAGTCGAAGTCGCCCGGCACGACCGCGAGGAGCCCCTCCTTCGCCGACGGCTCGGCGACCGAGTAGTCGATGGCGATCTTGGTGAGCGTCGGCCACACCTGGTCGACGACGGCGCCGCGCTCGGGGGTGTCCCACGCGTCGGCGAGCGTCCGCAGTCCTTCGAGCAGCGCGGGCTGGGTCTTGCCGAGCTGCTCGAGCAGCCGGTCGGCGCGGGCGATGAACATGCCGGCGTTCCACAGGTAGTCGCCCGACTTCAGGTACTTCTTCGCCGTCTCGAGCGACGGCTTCTCGACGAAGCCCTTGACCGCCATGGCGCTCGGGGCGCTCTTCGATCCGATCGGCTCGCCGCAGCGAATGTAGCCGAAGCCGATCGCGGGCTCGGTCGGCTGGATGCCGATGGTGGCGATGTAGCCGGCGTCGGCGAGCGCGACGGCTTCGACGACCGCCTGACGGAACCGGCGGGTGTCGCCGATGACGTGGTCGGCCGCGAAGGAGCCGATGATGACGCCCGGCTCGCGCTTCTCGAGGATTGCGGCGGCGAGCCCGATCGCGGCGGAGGAGTCCTTGCCCTCGCTTTCGAGGACGACGTTCAGGTCTTCGAGCTCGGGCAGCTGCTTCTCGACGGCCGCGCGGTGGGCGCGTCCGGTGACGACCATGATGCGCTCGGAGCCCGAGATCGGGGCGAGCCGGTTCCAGGTGTCGCGCAGCAGCGTCTGCCCCGAGCCGGTGAGGTCGTGCAGGAACTTCGGCGTCGCCGCACGCGAGAGCGGCCAGAGGCGGGACCCGATCCCACCGGCGGGGATCACCGAGTAGAAGCGCTCGATCGCCTCGGGCTCCGTGCCTCGACCGTGCCAGTGGATGGTGCTCTCGCTCATGCCAGCGAGCCTAGCCGCGCACCTGATCGACCCCAGTCCTTCACCTGCACGTCGACGGCCGGTCGCCGAACCGTGGGGACGGCCGCCGTAGCGTGCGGGACATGAGGGTCGCGGTCGTCAGCGAGAGCTTCCTCCCCACCGTGAACGGGGTGACCACGAGTGTCTGCCGGGTACTCGATCACCTCGCGGACAACGGACACGACGCAGTGGTCATCAGTCCGCACGCCGGATCACCGTCGCACTACCGGGGATTCCCCGTCTTCCAGGTCCCGGCGGTGGCCTACCGCCAGTTCCCGGTTGGGCTGCCGAGCCTGCAGGTCGATCGTGTGCTCGACGAATTCGCCCCCGACGTGCTGCACGTCGCGAGCCCGTTCCTGCTGGGCGCCCGCGCCCTGTCGGCGGCGAGGCGGCGCGGACTGCCCGCGGTCGCGATCTATCAGACCGACATCGCGGGGTTCGCGAAGCGCAACCGGCTGGGCCTCACCGCTCCGCTCGCCTGGCAGCTGGTGCGTCGCATGCACGAACAGGCCGACCGCACCCTGGTGCCGAGTTCGGCCGCGCTGGCCGACTGCCTCGCCGCGGGCATCCCGCGCCTGGCACGCTGGGGTCGCGGTGTGGACATCGACCGATACCACCCGCGCAACCGCGATCGGGCGGGCGCCCGCGAGCTGCGGGCCCGACTGTCGCCGGGCGGCGAGACCGTCGTCGGCTACGTCGGACGCATCGCCCCCGAGAAGCAGGTCGAACGCATCCGCGACCTCAAGGGACTGCCGAACACGCGGTTCGCGATCGTCGGCGACGGCCCGGCGACCCCCGCGGTGACGAAGGCGCTGCGCGGCATGCCGGTGACCTTCCTCGGACGACGATCGGGCGACGACCTCGCCGACGCGTACGCCGCGTTCGACGTGTTCGTGCACACCGGCTGCGAGGAGACGTTCGGGCAGACCCTGCAGGAGGCGCACGCCAGCGGACTGCCGGTCGTCGCCCCCCGCTCGGGCGGCCCCATCGATCTCGTCGACAGCGGCGTCGACGGCGCGCTGTTCGAGCCCGGGGAGCGCAGCGGCTTCCGGGGTGCGGTCGAGGCCCTCGTCGGCGACGCCGAGCAGCGCGCCCGCATGGGCGAGGCCGGGCGGCGGCGCGTGCTCGACCGGTCGTGGGACGCGGTGTGCGCCGAACTGCTCGAGCACTACGAGCAGGTCGTGCGGGAGCGCACCGCCCTCGCCGCGGCTGCCGCACGCTGACCGCCGCCTGCGCCCGGCCCTCGGTGTCGAAAAGGCGGACTAGACTTGCCCCAATCTGTTCGGCCAGTCCAAAGGTGGGAATCCGCTCGTGTCGCTGAAAAGCACCGATCTCCCCGCACCCACGCCGTCGAAACTCCGTCCCACCCGTACCGCCGGTAAGCGCTTCTCATTGCCGAGGCGCCCCGCCGGCACGGTGTACCGCGGACGCGAGGGCATGTGGTCGTGGGTGCTGCACCGTGTCACCGGTGTGGCGATCTACTTCTTCCTCCTCGTGCACATCCTCGACACGGCACTGGTCCGCGTCAGCCCCGAGGCGTACAACGCGGTCATGTCGACCTACAAGAACCCGATCATGGGGCTCGGCGAGCTGGCGCTCGTCGCCGCGATCGGCTTCCACGCGCTCAACGGCCTGCGCATCATCCTCATCGACTTCTGGAGCGTCGGAACGCGCCACCAGCGTTTGATGTTCTGGATCGTCATCGCCCTCTGGGCCGTCCTCATGATCGGCTTCGCGCCGCGCCACCTCATGAACGTGTTCGGAGGTGCCTGATGTCGGTCGGTCTCGAAGCGCCGCGCACCAAGGTCGTCCGTAAGCGCGGGGTCAACTGGGAGAAGTGGGGCTGGGTCTACATGCGCGCCTCGGGCGTGCTCCTCGTCGTCCTCGTCTTCGGCCACCTCTTCGTCAACCTCTACGCCGGCGAGGGCGTCAGCGCCATCGACTTCGGATTCGTCGCCGGCAAGTGGGCATCGCCGTTCTGGCAGTGGTACGACCTCGCTCTGCTGTGGCTCGCGCTGATCCACGGCGCCAACGGCGTCCGCACCCTCATCAACGACTACTCCACCGGTCGCATCGTGCAGCCCCTGCTCAAGTGGGCGCTGCTCGGATCGACCGTCATCCTCCTCATCCTCGGAACGCTTGTGATCTTCACCTTCGACCCCTGCCCGCCCGTCGGCCCTGAAAGCGCCGACCTCCTGCCGAGCTTCTGCTCGACTCTCCCGTGAGCGCGGCAAAGCGGACAGGCCTGTTCCCCAAGCTCGTCTCGGATCGAGGTGCGCAGCCCGGCGAAGCGGAGCGCAACGCCGAGAGCACCTCGTCGTGGGCCACCCAGGGCACCGGTGAGACGACCGACGGCGTGCACCACCACCAGTTCGACGTCGTGATCGTGGGCGCCGGCGGGGCTGGGATGCGCGCGGCGATCGAGGCGGGCCCGAAGGCGAAGACCGCGGTCATCTCGAAGCTCTACCCCACCCGGTCGCACACGGGTGCGGCGCAGGGCGGCATGGCGGCGGCGCTCGCGAACGTCGAGGAAGACAGCTGGGAGTGGCACACCTTCGACACCGTCAAGGGCGGCGACTACCTCGTCGACCAGGACGCGGCCGAGATCCTCGCCAAAGAGGCGATCGACGCGGTCATCGACCTCGAGAACATGGGTCTGCCCTTCAACCGCACGCCCGACGGCAAGATCGACCAGCGTCGCTTCGGCGGTCACACCTCCGAGCACGGCAAGGCGCCGGTGCGTCGCGCCTGCTACGCGGCCGACCGCACGGGTCACATGATCCTGCAGACGCTGTATCAGAACTGCGTCAAGCACGGCATCAACTTCTTCAACGAGTTCTACGTGCTCGACCTCGTCATGACCGAGGTGAAGGAGGGCGGCAAGACGGTCAAGCGCCCCTCCGGTGTCGTGGCCTACGAGCTCGCGACCGGTGAGCTGCACGTCTTCCAGGCCAAGTCGATCGTCTTCGCCACCGGCGGATTCGGCAAGATCTACAAGACCACCTCCAATGCCCACACCCTCACCGGTGACGGCGTCGGCATCATCTGGCGCAAGGGTCTGCCGCTCGAGGACATGGAGTTCTTCCAGTTCCACCCGACCGGCCTCGCGGGGCTCGGCATCCTCCTCACCGAGGGTGCCCGCGGCGAGGGCGCGATCCTGCGCAACGCCGACGGCGAGCGGTTCATGGAGCGTTACGCGCCGACCATCAAGGACCTGGCGCCCCGCGACATCGTTTCGCGCTGCATGGTGCAAGAGGTCGCAGAGGGTCGTGGCGCCGGTCCGTTGAAGGACTACGTGCTGCTCGACTGCACCCACCTGGGTGCCGAGGTGCTGGAGACAAAGCTGCCCGACATCACGGAGTTCGCGCGCACCTACCTCGGTGTCGACCCGGTCGTCGAGCCGGTGCCGGTCATGCCGACCGCGCACTACGCGATGGGCGGCATCCCGACCAACGTCAAGGCCGAGGTCCTCTCCGACAACGACACCGTCGTCCCCGGCCTCTACGCCGCCGGCGAGTGCGCGTGCGTCTCGGTGCACGGATCGAACCGTCTCGGCACCAACTCGCTTCTCGACATCAACGTGTTCGGCAAGCGCGCCGGCAACAACGCGGTCGAGTACGCCCGCACCGCCGACTTCGTGCCGCTTCCCGCCGACCCGGCGAAGGAGATCCGCGAGCTCATCGAGCAGCTGCAGGCCTCCACCGGCACCGAGCGGATCGCCGCGATCCGCAAGGAGCTGCAGGACGAGATGGACAAGAAGGCCCAGGTGTTCCGCACCGAGGAGTCGCTCGGCGAGATGATGGAGATCATCGTCGGCCTCCGCGAGCGGTACAAGAACATCGCCGTGCAGGACAAGGGCAAGCGTTTCAACACCGACCTGCTCGAGGCCATCGAGCTGGGCTTCCTTCTCGACCTCGCCGAGGTCGTCGTCTACTCGGCCCGCAACCGGCACGAGAGCCGCGGCGGCCACATGCGCGACGACTACCCGAAGCGCGACGACGAGGGCTACATGCAGCACACCATGGCGTACCTGACGGGCGACCCGCACTCCTCGCACGCCGACGACCACATCGATCTCGACTGGAAGCCGGTCGTGATCACGAATTACCAGCCGATGGAGAGGAAGTACTGATGACGGTACTCATCGCCGACGAAGTCCAGGCCCCCACCCGGGTGCGCGAGGCCGATGTCGAGGACGCTCCTCCCGGATCGTTCGTGGTGACGCTCATCATCCGCCGCTTCATTCCCGAGATGGACGAGGAGCCGCGCTGGCAGGACTTCGACGTCCGCGTGCTGCCCACCGACCGCATCCTCGACGCGCTGCACAAGATCAAGTGGGAGCAGGACGGGTCGCTGACCTTCCGCCGCTCCTGTGCGCACGGCATCTGCGGCTCCGACGCGATGCGCATCAACGGCCGCAACCGCCTCGCCTGCAAGACCCTGATCAAGGATCTCGACCCGTCGCAGCCCATCTACGTCGAGGCGATCAAGGGCCTGCCGCTCGAGAAGGACCTCGTCGTCGACATGGAGCCGTTCTTCGAGTCGTACCGCCAGATCCAGCCGTTCCTCCAGGCGTCCGGCAACCCGGTGCGCGAGCGCACGCAGAGCGTCGCCGCCCGCGCCCGCTTCGACGACACCACGAAGTGCATCCTCTGCGCCGCCTGCACCTCGTCGTGCCCGGTGTTCTGGACCGACGGCCAGTACTTCGGCCCGGCCGCGATCGTGAACGCGCACCGCTTCATCTTCGACGACCGCGATGAGGCCGCTCAGGTGCGCCTCGACATCCTCAACGACAAGGAGGGCGTGTGGCGCTGCCGCACGACCTTCAACTGCTCCGAGGCGTGCCCCCGCGGCATCGAGGTCACGAAGGCCATCGCCGAGGTCAAGCAGGCCGTCCTCCGCGGACGCCCGTAAGAAGGTAGCGGCCGTCGGGGCCGTCGCGCGCGTCAGTCGCGGGCGGTCTCGGCGTCGGCCGCGATCTTCGACAGCAGCTCGACGAGCATCAGACGCTCACCGGGTGAAAGGCATTCGAGCATCCGTTCCGTGGTGCGCTCGGAGCCGGCGATCGCGTCGTCGAAGAGCGCGACGCCGACATCGGTGACGCGGACGAGGAGCTGTCGCCGGTCGCTTCCGTCGCGTTCCGTCGTGACGGCGCCGCGCTGCTCCAACCGTCCGACGACGCCCTTGATGGTGGCCGCGTCGGCGTTGATGCGGCGGCCGAGCGCGTTCTGCGATGTCGGACCTTCCGCCACGAGGCGGGCGAGGGCCGCGAACTGCACGTTCGAGAGCGCCGAGGCGTTGAGCCCGGTGAACAGGGCCGAATTGATCTGCTGCGCGCGGCGCAGGAGGAAGCCGAGGTTGGTGTCGAGACGGTACTCGCTCGCGTCCATCGCGTCGGATCCTCCTGCGCCGCGCGCCGGCGTCACTGTCCGCCGGTCGCGATGACGAGCGTGCCGTCGGCGATCTGGTCCTGCAACTCCGCGACCTCGTCGAGCACCTCGGCGGCCACCGCGTCCGCGTTCGTGTAGAGGTCGGCGATGCCGACACCGCCGTTGGCGATCGTGCCGGTGTAGATCGACGAGTCGAAGTCGTCGTCGGCCGCGGCGAGCACCACGTCCTTCGTCGAGATCTGCATGTTCTTCAGCACCGAGGTGAGGAAGAGGTCCTCGTAGTCGGGGTAGAGCACGTACTGGTCGGAGTCGACGCCGATGAGGAAGACCGCGGCGCCCGAGTCGCGCGCGGCCGACGCCGCCGAGCCGACGAGGGTGCCGGCGACCGGCATGATCACGTCGGCGCCCTGGTCGATGAGCGACTGGGTGAAGTTCGCCGCCTTCGTGGTGTCGACGAAGTCGCCGATGAAGAGGCCGTTCTGGGCGGCGTAATCCCAGCCGACGACGCCGACGTCGGTGCCGTGCGCCTCGTTGTACTTCTCGACGCCCTGAGCGAAGCCGTCCATGAACGCGGTGACCGGCGGGATCTGCAGGCCGCCGAAGGTGCCGACGGTGCCCGTCTTCGAGGCGGCGGCGGCGACGTATCCGGCGAGGTACGACGCCTCGGCCGTGTTGAACAGCACCGGCTTGACGTTGTCGAGCTCGAGCGGCTCGCCGTCGGCGTCGCTCAGTGTCGAGTCGACGAGGACGAACTCGGTGTCGGGGTTCGCTTCGGCCGCCTCGCGTGTGGCGTCGGCCATGTCGAACCCGATGGTCTCGATCAGGGTGCAGCCGTTGTCGAGCATCGCGGTGATGTTGCCGGCGTACTGGTCGGAACCGTCGGACTCGGCCTGGCCGGTCTCGACTCCGAGCTCGTCGGCCGCCTCCATGAGGCCCTCGAGGTTGAGCTCGTTGAACGCACGGTCGTCGAATCCGCCCACCTGTGCCACGATGCACGGCTTGAAGTCGGATGCGGCGTCGCCGGTTCCACCGGTCTCGGCGGGGGCCGGCGCACAGCCGGCGACGGCGATGAGGACGGAGCCGATCAGCGCGGCTGCGCCGATCGTCTTGCGCTGTTGAGAGGTCATGATCACGTCCGTTGTGAGAGAAGGATGGAGCAGAAAGTGAGGATGACGCTAGAGAGGTTTCCGTTTGTGGTCAAACGATTCCGACGATTGATTGCCGGAATTTACACGATCGCAACCGGAGTCCGTCGTTGGTCCACGAATGACCGGGACACCCTCCATTGCGCCCGAGCCCGCCACCGTCACCCTGCGCCCAGCCGACGCCCAGAAGACGTTCAAGCTGCTCGCTAGGCTTTCGACATGGCGAGGGACGCGAACGCCCAGGCGGTCAAGGACGAAGACGCGACCGAGACCGCGGTTGGCGCCAAGCCGACCCCCGAGGCTCCGAAGACGGGCTTCGCGGCGCTGATCGCGAAGATCCTGGCGCTTCGCCCGGTGCGCGTGTTCCAGCACTACGGCAGCGAGGGCGGAGCCCTGCTCGCCGCGGGCATGACCTACCAAGCGGTGTTCGCGCTCTTCGCGGCGCTGTGGGTGGCCTTCTCAGTGCTCGGCTTCGTGATCGCCGCCGATCCCACGCTGCAGCAGGCGATCTTCAGCGCCATCGACAACGCGGTGCCCGGTGTCGTCGGCGACGGCGGACTCGTGGATCCCGAAACCCTGCTCCAGACCTCCGGCCTCACCTGGACCGGCGCGATCGCCCTCATCGGTCTGCTCCTCACCGCCGTCGGCTTCCTCGCCTCCATGCGCGACGCGATCCGACGCATCTTCGACCTGCCGCCCTCGACCCAGCCGTTCGCGGTCCAGAAGGCGAAAGACCTCGGGCTCGCACTCGGCTTCGGGGCGGTGATCCTGATCTCCGCGATCATGTCGGTCGTGAGCACGGCCGCGCTCGGCGCCGTCTTCTCGCTCTTCGGCATCGACGACGAGTCGCTCTTCGCCGTCATCGTCGCCCGGGTGATCGGTTACGCGATCGTCTTCGCGATCGACCTGGCCACCCTCGCCGCCGCGTACCGGATCCTCTCGGCGATCAAGATCCCGCCGAAACGCCTCTTCGCCGGTGCCGCGATCGGAGCCGCCGCGCTCGGCGTGCTCAAGGCGGCCGTGACTCTGGGCCTCATCGGCGGGACGGGCAGCAATCCGCTGCTGGCCGGGTTCGCGATCCTCGGCCTCATGATCTTCCTCAACTTCGTCTGTCAGGCGCTGCTCATCGCGGCGGCGTGGATCGCGGTCGGCATGAAGGACGCCGGAATCGACCCCCGGTCGCTGTCGGTCGAGGAACTCGAGCTCGAGCACGCGGAGAAGCTCGAGGAGGCCCGCCGGCTCGTGGCGAAGACGAACCTCGAGACCGCGAAGGAGCAGTACCGTTCGGCGCGCGGCGTCGCCAAGTGGCGGCTCGCCCGTCAGATCAAGCGCGACGCCCGCATCGAGGCGCAACGACGGGAAGCCGTCCCGACGACGAGCGAGTACAGCAAGGCCGACAAGGACAAGATCGCTCCCCCGAAGGGCTGACCGCCCGGCCGTCGAGCAGCGACGCAGGAGCGCCCCGAGAGCACACGCGTCGACTTCCGCGCCATGGTCTCGATGCGCTTCGCTTACTCGACCCGTTTCGGTGCGCTCCTTCGTCGCTTACTCAACGACCGAGGGAGTGTCGGAGGCCTTCCGTAGGGTTGACGGGTGCCGACACCTCAGAGACTCCGCATCGCCACCATCAACGCCAACGGCATCCGCGCGGCCTACCGACGCGGCATGGCCGACTGGCTCGGCAGCCGGGATGTCGACATCCTCGCCATCCAAGAGGTGCGCGCCTCGACGGAAGACCTCGAAGAGCTGCTCGGTCCCGAGTGGAACATCCTCCACGACGCGGCGAGCGCCAAGGGGCGCGCCGGGGTCGCGATCGCCAGCCGCGACAAGGCGCACATCCACCGCGTCGCGATCGGAGAGGACGACTTCGACACGGCGGGGCGCTGGCTCGAGGCCGACTACGAGATCGGTGGCCGCGTCATCACCGTGGTCAGCGCCTACGTTCATTCCGGTGAGGCCGACACCCCCAAGCAGGTCGAGAAGTACGCGTTCCTCGACGCCATGGAGCGCAGACTCCCCGAGATTGCGGCGCACAGCGAGTTCGCCGTCGTGCTCGGCGACCTCAACGTCGGCCACCGCACCCTCGACATCAAGAACTGGAAGGGCAACGTGAAGCGCGCCGGCTTCCTGCCCGACGAGCGCGCGTACTTCGACCGGTTCGTCGGGGCAGAGGACGCCGATGACTACAACGCCGGCGGCGGCCTCGGTTGGGTCGACGTCGGCCGCAAGTGGGCGGGCGAGGCCGACGGCCCCTACACGTGGTGGTCGTGGCGTGGAAAGGCGTTCGACAACGACAGCGGATGGCGCATCGACTACCAGCTGGCGACGAAGGCACTCGCCGACACCGTCGTCGACTACGCCGTCGATCGCGCGGCCACCTACGACGCCCGCTTCTCGGATCACACCCCGGTCGTCGCGGACTACCAGCTCCCCTAGCCCGGCGAGGTGCCCACTTCTGCGGGTCGCAAGGCGCGAACACCCGCAGAACTGGGCATCTCGGCGAGCGACGGCGGAGGATCGCGCAGGGGCGGTCCCTAGAATCGACGGGTGAGTTCTCCCGCCAAGCCCCGCCTGTTCTCCGGCATGCAGCCGAGCGCCGACTCGTTGCAGATCGGCAACTACATCGGGGCGCTGCAGCAGTGGCAGAAGATGCAGGAGAGCCACGACGCGATCTTCTGCGTCGTCGACCTGCACGCCCTCACCGTCGCCCAGGAGCCCGCGGAGCTGCGCGAGCAGATCCGCCGCACGGCCGCGCAGTACATCGCCGCGGGGATCGACCCCGAGAAGTCGACGCTGTTCGTGCAGTCGCACGTGCCGGCGCACACCGAGCTCGCCTGGACCCTCAACACCGTCACCGGTTTCGGCGAGGCGAGCCGGATGACGCAGTTCAAGGACAAGTCGGCCAAGCAGGGCACCGACGCCGCCTCGGTCGGACTCTTCGCCTACCCCATCTTGATGGCGGCCGACATCCTGCTCTACGACACCAAAGACGTTCCGGTCGGCGACGACCAGCGTCAGCACATCGAGCTCACCCGTGACCTCGCCGCCCGCTTCAACAGCCGGTTCGGCCACACGTTCCAGATCCCGGACGCGATGATCCAGGCGGAGTCGGCGCGCATCTACGACCTGCAGAATCCCACCGCGAAGATGAGCAAGTCGGCGGCGTCCGACGCCGGCGTCGTCTGGCTGCTCGACGAGCCGTCGAAGACCGCGAAGAAGATCCGCTCGGCCGTCACCGACACGGGTCGCGAGATCGTCTTCGACCGCGAGAACAAGCCGGGCGTCTCGAACCTGCTGACGATCCTCTCCGCCTTCGACGGCACCTCGGTGCCCGAACTGCAGGAGCGGTACGAGGGCAAGGGGTACGGCGACCTGAAGAAGGACGTCGCGGACGCGGTCGTCGCCGTGTTCGAACCGGTCCGCGCCCGCGCTCTCGAGCTGCTCGACGACCCCGCCGAGCTCGACCGTGTGCTCGCCGGCGCGGCGGACCGCGCGAACGAGATCGCCGAGGCCAAGCTCGCGACCGTCTACGACCGCATCGGCCTGCTCCCCCGCCGACGCCGCTGATGCGGCCGACGCTCCTGCGCAGTGCTCGGCTGGTCCTCGACCAGCCGACGAGCCGGGACGTCGACGACATCGCCCTCTACTGCAGCGATCCGCTGTTCGACCGGTTCATGGCCCTGCCGAACCCGTACCGACGGGACGACGCGGAGCACTGGGTGACGACGAGTGTGCCGACGGGCTGGGAGAACGGCTCCGAGTTCAGTTGGGCCATCCGGGAGCACGAGGGCGGGCCCCTGATCGGTGCGATCGGCTCGCGTGTCCGCCTGCAGGATGTGGGCTACTGGATGGGTGAGCCGTTCCGCCGCCGTGGCTACATGACCGAGGCGCTGCGCACGGTGACGACCTGGCTGCGCGCGCACGGCACGTCTCGGGTGCATTGGGAATGCGTGGTCGGCAACGTGGCGTCGGCGCGCGCCGCCCGAGCAGCCGGCTACCTGTTCACCGGCACCGCGCCGAGCACCGTCGTCTTCCACGACGGGTCGAGGCCGCTGTCCTGGCACGGCGAGCACGGCGTCCCCGCCGCCGAGACCCTCCCTTGGCCGGCCGAGGTGGCGGGCCCTGCGGTGACCGGGCGTGCAGAGGTCGAGCGGTGAGGCCGGCGGTCGTCCTCTTCGACCTCGACGACACCCTGTTCCGGCACCGCGAAGCGGTCGACGATGCGGCGACGGCAACGGTGCGGTTGCTCGACGACGCGGCCTCCGACGAGGTCATCGCGGCTGAGCTGGTGCGCTGGCGCGACCTGGAGGAGCATCATTACCACCGCTATCTCGGCGGTGAGATCGGTTTCGAGGACCAGCGCCGCGCCCGCGCACGAGACTTCGCCGCCGCCTACGGGATCGACCTCGTCGATGATGTCTCGGCGAGCACGTGGTGGGCGGACTACATGGAGCGGTATCGCTCCGCCTGGCGCCTGCACGATGACGCACTCCCCTGCCTGGACGACCTGGGGCGTCGCTTCCCCGCGGTGCGGTTCGGGTTGATCACGAACGGCGAGCTCGCGTTCCAGACCGCGAAGGTCGACGCCGTCGCCCTCGCGAACCGCATGGACCACGTCGTGGCCTCGGGCGAGTTCGGTGCCGTGAAGCCGGATCCGGCGATCTTCCTGCACGCCTGCTCGCTCTTCGCGGCCGACCCGGACGACTGCGTCTACGTCGGCGACCGGCTGCGCACCGATGCCCTCGGCGCGGCGGCCGCGGGACTCACCGGAGTGTGGCTCGACCGCCGCGGCGAGCGCGACCACGCGGCGCCCGACGAGCTGGCACGCGTGCGGGTGATCGGCTCCCTCACCCAGCTGGGCGAGACGCTGGAGACGCGGGAACGCTGAGCACGGGACCGCTGAGCCCCGGGGAATAATCGCCGTCATCAGCACGGTTGGGCTATAACAGAACCAAGAAACACGTGCTCCGGGGTCGGTGTAAGTCCGAACCGGCGGTCAAAGTCCGCGAACCGGCATCCGATCCTCGAACTCCTCGAGGTGACGGGCCGGCCGATCCGGTGGAATTCCGGAACCGACAGTCACAGTCTGGATGAGAGGCAGCACGTCGACGACGGACGAGTCCGTCGTCGCGACCACGCCGTCGACCCCGGAGTCCGTCTGGACACGAGGAAGAATCGATGAGCGGACCTACCGAGCAGCGGCCGAGCGACGCCGTGCTCGAGCAGGCGATGCGCCGCTCCCTCGAACTGGCTCTGCGCGGACCCGCGTGGGCGGAGAACCCGCAGGTCGGCTGCGTCCTGCTCGCCCCCGACGGCGCAGTGCTCGCCGAGGGCTGGCATCGCGGGGCGGGCACCGCTCATGCCGAGGTGGATGCGCTGTCGAAGCTGGCGCCCGGTGAGGCGCGCGGCGCCACCGCGGTGGTCACCCTCGAGCCCTGCAACCACACCGGACGCACCGGCCCCTGCAGCGTCGCGCTGCTCGAGGCGGGCGTCGCCCGTGTCGCCTACGCGCTCGACGACCCGAATCCTCAGGCCTCGGGAGGCGCCGAGCGACTGCGCGCCGCGGGTGTTGAGGTCGTGGCCGGGGTGCTCCGAGACCAGGCCGAGGTCGAGCTGCACGGCTGGCTCACCGCGGTGCGCCGCGGCAGGCCGTACGTGACCGTGAAATGGGCGTCGACCCTCGACGGCCGCGCGGCCGCCGCCGACGGCTCGAGCCAGTGGATCACCGGGCCCGAGGCCCGCGCCGACGTGCATGTCCGGCGCGCTCGGGCCGGCGCGATCATCGCCGGCACCGGCACCGTCCTCGCCGATGACCCCCGACTCACCGCACGCGCCCCCGACGGTGCGCTCGCCGACGCCCAGCCGCTCGCCGTCGTACTCGGTCGCCGAGCCGTCCCCGAGGCCGCCGCGATCCGCGAGCATCCCGGCGGGTTCGTGCAGTTCGACGGCGGCGACCTCCCGGGACACCTCGACGACCTCTACGCCCGGGGCATCCGTAGCGTCTTCGTCGAAGGCGGCCCGACCGTGGCGAGCGCCATCGTGCGCGAGGGGCTCGCCGACGAGTACCTGGCCTACCTCGCCCCGGCCGTCCTCGGCGGGCCGGCCGTCGCCCTCGGCGACCTCGGCGTCGCGAGCATCGGCGACGCCCGCCGCCTGAACTTCCTCTCGGTCGACCGTCTGGGTGCCGACCTGCGGATCATCGCGCGGCCGATCGCCGCAGAAACGGAGCAGTGAGCAGTGTTCACCGGAATCATCGAAGAGCAGGGCACGGTCACCGAACTCGTTCCCGGCTCTGACGGCTCCGCCCGTCTCGTCGTGCAGGCCCCGCTCGCCGTCAGCGACGCGGGCCACGGCGACTCCATCTCGATCGGCGGCGTCTGCCTGACCGTCGTCGACCAGGGACCCGACTGGTTCGCCGCCGACGTGATGGGCCAGACGCTGGCGGTCTCCTCCCTCGGCTCGCTCGCCGTCGGCGACCGCGTCAACGTCGAGCGCGCCATGCAGGCGGGCGCCCGGCTCGGCGGCCACATCGTCCAGGGTCACGTCGACGGCAGCGCAGCGCTGCTGTCGCGCTCCGATCAGGGCTCGTGGCACGTGCTGCGCTTCAGCCTCCCCCGCGATCTCGCCCCCCTCGTCGTCGACAAGGGCTCCATCGCGGTGGCCGGCGTCTCGCTCACCGTGTCGGCCGTGAGCGCGCCGACCGAGCCGGAGCAGTGGTTCGAGGTGAGCCTCATCCCCGAGACGCTCGCGGCCACCACGCTGGGAGCGCTCGAGGTCGGCGGCGCCGTCAACCTCGAGACCGACGTCCTCGCCCGTCACGTGCAGCGACTCGCTGCGTTCGGCGGCGGCCCGCTGGCCGCCGCCCCCGAAAACCACAGCGCCGCGGCGACTCCCGCCACGGCAGAAGGAGGTGCGAGATGAGTCTCGCCAGCATCCCCGCCGTCCTCGCCGAGCTGCGCGCCGGCAAGCCGGTGATCGTCGCCGACGATGAGGCGCGCGAGAACGAGGGCGACGTCATCCTCGCCGCCGAGTTCGCGACCCAGGAGTGGATGGCCTGGACCATCCGCAACACCTCGGGCTTCATCTGCGCGCCGATGACGAACGAGATCGCGGACCGCCTCGAACTGCCGGTCATGGTGCCGGTCAACCAGGACGCGCGCGGCACGAACTACACCGTCACGGTGGACGCCGCGGACCGACTCTCGACCGGCATCAGCGCCGCCGATCGCGCGCATACCTTGCGCGTGCTCGCCGATGCCGGCTCGGTGCCGTCGAGCCTCATCCGCCCGGGCCACATCCTGCCGCTGCGCGCCGCGACCGGCGGCGTGCTTGAGCGGGCGGGACACACTGAGGCCGCCGTCGACCTGCTCCGGCTGGCGGGCCTCACCCCGGTAGCCGCGATCGGCGAGGTCGTCGCCGAGGACGGCGAGATGATGCGTCTGCCCGGCCTCATCGAGCTCGGTGCGAGCGCCGGTGTGCTCGTCACCACCATCGAGGCGCTCATCGCCTGGATCAACGAACACCCCGAGTCGCAGCCGTGCGACACCGACACGACGACGATCAGCGAATCGCCGCGCGTCCGCTTCGAGGTGGAGACGACCGTGCCGACCGAGCACGGAGCGTTCCGCATGCGGGCCTACCGCGACGGCCAGACCGGCGCCGACCACATCGCCATCATCTCGGGTGACCCCGCGCCGGGAAGCCTCGTCCGCGTGCACTCGGAGTGCCTGACCGGCGAAGCGTTCGGTTCGCTGAAGTGCGAATGCGGGCCGCAGCTCGACGCGGCGCTCGAGACGATCAAGCGCGACGGCGGGGTGGTCGTCTACCTCCGCGGACACGAGGGGCGGGGCATCGGGCTCATCAACAAGCTGCGCGCCTACCGCCTCCAGGAGGACGGCCTCGACACTCTCGACGCGAACCTCGCGCTCGGGCTGCCCGCCGATGCGCGCGACTACGGCGCCGCGACGGCGATCCTCGCCGACCTGGGGGTGACGTCGGTGCGTCTGCTGACGAACAACCCGGAGAAGGTCCGCCAGCTCGAGGAGCGCGGCATCGAGGTCACCGAGCGGGTTCCGCTCGTTGTGGGCGTCTCGCCGTTCAACGAGGGTTACCTCGAGACCAAGGCCGCGCGCATGGGCCACCAGATCATCGCGGACGAGCTCCGGCACGCCGCCGTCGGCGGTCCCGTCGGCGACATCAGGGAAGGACAGGACGTATGAGCGGACACGGCGCTCCCGCAGCCGATCTCGAGGGGGTCGATGCGACCGGCCTGAAGGTGACTGTCGTCGCCGGCCGCTGGCACGACACCATCGCCGACGGCCTGCTCGCGGGCGCACGTCGGGTGCTCGAGCAGACCGGCGCCACCGTCGCCGTCGTCGACGCTCCCGGCAGCTTCGAACTGCCGGTGCTCGCGAAGGCCGCGCTCGAGGCGGGAGCCGACGCCGTCGTGGCGCTCGGCGTCATCATCCGCGGCGGCACCCCGCACTTCGAGTACGTCTCGAGCGCCGCGACCGACGGTCTCACCCGGGTCGCTCTCGACACCGGGAAGCCCGTCGGCTTCGGCGTGCTCACCCTCGACGACGAGCAGCAGGGCATCGACCGCGCCGGTCTGCCGGGCTCGAAGGAGGACAAGGGCGCCGAGGCGGCGGAGGCCGCGGTACGCACCGCCCTCGCGCTGCGGGCCCTGCGTTCCTGATCAGCCCCGCCCGGCCGGAGAGCGCTGTCACGGCGCCCTCCGGCCGGGCGTATCATTGACCGGTCTCGCCGACGACCGCCTGACGCCCGCACCTCGGCGCCTCCCGGTCCTTCACACGACGTAGCCCGACCCTTCGGTGCGCGGAGAACCCGCCACGAAGCGCGGCTGTCGGCGGAGTCTCGCCGACCGCTCGACGCCGATCCGGCTCGCGGCCGCTTTCTCTCTCCACCGAAGGAACCATGTCCAGCTCAGCCATGCCCGCTTCTGCGGCGACCCAGTCCAACCCGCGTTCGCGCGTCATCCTCGCGAGTCTCATCGGCACGTCGATCGAGTTCTACGACTTCTACGTCTACGCCACCGCCGCCGTCCTCGTCTTCCCGGCTCTGTTCTTCCCGAGCACCGACCCGACGACCTCGCTGCTCAGCTCCTTCGCCGCCTTCGGCGCCGCATTCGTCGCGCGCCCGGTCGGGTCGGTGCTGTTCGGCCACTTCGGCGACCGCATCGGTCGCAAGGGCGCCCTCGTCGCGACCCTGCTCACGATGGGCATCGCGACGGTGCTGATCGGCGTGCTGCCGACGGCGCTCACCCCGGGCTGGGAGTTCCTCGCCCCCGCGCTCCTGGTGCTGCTGCGCTTCTGCCAGGGCCTCGGCCTCGGCGGCGAGTGGAGCGGCGCCGCGCTGCTCGCGACCGAGAACGCGCCCGCGGGCAAGCGCGCCGTCTACGGGACGTTCCCGCAGCTCGGCGCCCCGATCGGCTTCATCCTCGCCAACGGCGTCTTCCTGATCCTCTCGACCACGCTCGACGCCGAGGCGTTCGCCGCGTGGGGGTGGCGGATCCCGTTCATCGCGAGCGCGGTGCTCGTCTTCGTGGGCATCTACGTGCGCTTCAAGCTCATCGAGACGCCCGCGTTCCAGAAGGTCGTCGAGAAGGGCGAGGTGGCGAAGGTCCCCGTCTTCCGCGTCTTCAAGACCAGCTGGAAGCCGCTCATCCAGGGCACCTTCATCATGCTCGCGACCTACGTGCTGTTCTACCTGATGACCACCTTCACCCTCACCTACGGCACCACCGCGGCGTCGGTGGAGACGGCGCAGGCCGCGGCGGAGGCGGCGGGCAAGGCGTTCAACCCGGACGCGTTCGTGCCCGGTCTCGGCTACGCCCGCAACGCGTTCCTGATCATGCTCATCGTCGGCGTCGTCTTCTTCGGCATCCTGACCCTCCTGTCGGGTCCGCTGGCCGAGCGGTTCGGCCGCCGCAAGCACCTCATCTGGACGACCGTCGGCATCTTCGTCTTCGGCCTGCTCTTCGTGCCCCTCTTCGGCGGCGGCTTCGTCGGAGTCATTGCGCTGCTGATCGTCGGCTTCTCGCTGATGGGTCTCACCTTCGGCCCGATGGCGGCGATCCTTCCCGAGCTGTTCCCGACCAACGTCCGATACACCGGTTCGGCGATCAGCTACAACGTGTCGAGTATCCTCGGCGCCGCGGTCGCGCCGTTCATCGCGGTGGCGCTCTGGCAGGCCGCCGGCGGCAGCACCTGGCTGGTCGGCGTCTACCTGAGCGCGATGTCGGTGCTCACTCTCGTCGCCCTGCTGCTCACCCGCGAGACGAAGGACACGGCCTACGAGTCGAACGTGAGCTGACCGCTCCGGGCCTCGCCACCGACGGCCGCCTCAGCTCGTTCCGACGAGCGGGGCGGCCGTTGTCATCTCCCGTCAGTCGACGGCAACGGTTCGCGCCATAATCGAGAGCACGACCACATCGAAGGAGACGTGCGTGCTGATCGGAATCGACCCCCTGCTGAGCGGCGAGCTGCTGAAGCTCCTCGACGAGATGGGACACGGCGACGACCTGCTGATCGTCGACCGCAATTTCCCGGCCTACCAGAGCGGCAATCCCGTCGTGCACCTCGGCGAGGTCACGGTCACCCGGGCCGTCGAGGCTGTCCTCTCGGTGTTCCCCCTCGACACGTTCGTGGATCAGCCCCTCGGCCGCATGGAGGCGCAGGACGACGCTTCCATCGTGCTCGAGGCGCACACCGAGGTGCTCGAACTGGCGCGGAAGGCGCACAGCGCATCCCTCGAGTTCGAGGTCATCCCCCGTTTCGAATTCTACGAGCGCGCCCGCGGCGCGTTCGCGATCGTGAAAACGCTCGAGACCCGCCCCTACGGCTGCTTCGTCCTGAAGAAGGGCGTCGTCTGAAGCGTCGCGTTCGACGAGCGGCGGGTCAGGCTTCGTCCGCGGCCAGACGCTCGGCGGTGGCGTGGTCGGTGATGAGCACGTCGACCCACTTCCCGCGTAGCGCGGCGCGGATCGCCTCGTGCTTGCGCTCCCCTCCCGCGATGCCGACGCGACGCGGCACGGCCCGAAGGGCCGAGGCGGTCATGCCGAGCACCCGTTCGCCGAGTTCGGACGCGACGTACTCGCCGTCGGCGTCGAAGTAGCGCAGGCACACGTCGCCGACCGCGCCGAGATCGCGCAGCCGGGAGACGATCTCGTCGGGCACGGCGTTGCCCGAGACCGCGAGCAGCGGTGACGGGCTGAGGGTGCCGATGCCGACGAGGGCCACCGTCAGATGGTTCCACTCGTCGGCGACGCTCGCGATGTAAGGGTCCGAGAGGATCGCGTCGCGTGCGGCGTCGCTCGCCACGATGCCGGGCGCGGGGAAGAACACCGGCTCCGCGCCGGTGGCGGCCGCGAACCGCTCGGTCAGCCGAGTCGCCTGCACCTGCACCTGGGGTGCGCCGACGCCGCCGAGGAGCTGGACGATCTTCGCGGCCGATCGCGCGGGCCGCGGGGTCATGGCCTCGACCGCCGCGATCAGGGTCGCCGACCACGAGGAGATCCCGACGTGGTCCGATGCGCTGAGCGTCGTCTCGAGGTAGGCGGCTCCTGCCGCACCGAGCGCCGCGATCAGCGAGTTGTCGTCGGCGCCGCCCGCGTCGGCGACGACCATGTCGGAGAGCCCGTACCGGTCGCGGACGGCGTCCTCCAGTTCGGGGTAGACGCCGGGCGGCGGCACGACGATGGTCCGAACGATGCCGAGTGCCACGGCCTCCTTCAACAGGCGGGAGGCGCGGGACTGCGAGATGTGCAGCCGCTCCGCGATCTCGGGCTGGCGCAGGCCCTGCTCGTGGTACATCCGGGCGACCTTGACGAGCAGCGCCATCCGCTCGGGCGGCAACCGACTCCCCCTGCTCAGCACGCCCATCGCTCCCGCCACGTCGACACCGGACCGACGGCCCGCGATCACGACTGTATCGGTCACGGGCCGTCGGCCTCTCTCAGCGGGTGTTTCTTCAGTAGGAGGTGAAGAGTGCGTGCTGCACGAGCTTCAGTGCCCCCACCGCGTCGTGCTTGTCCTGCAGGGCGACGAGCGCGTCGACGTCGAGCTTGTCGAGTCCGCGCTGCACGGCCTTCAGGAAGTCGATCGCCGAGTCGGCCGCCTCGACGCTGTCCTCGCGGAACGGGAACTGGTCGAGCTGCCAGACGCCCTCCCAGTTGTTCTTCTTCAGCGTGTAGAAGAACTCGAACAGTTCGATCGGGTGAACGGTGCCGGCGACCATGTCGTCATCCCAGTTGCGGAGGTTGTCGTTGACGTCCATGCCGAAGAGGCGGCCGTAGTCGATGGCGAGCTGCGCCGAGTCCGAGGGCGATTCGCCGCCGAAGAGGGCGTGCCCGAAGTCGAGCAGGATGCCGACGTTCGGCAGTCCGATCCTCTCGATGCCGAGAAGGGTGCGGGCGACCGAGTCGAAGCTCATGTGCACGCGGGGCTCGCGCGGCTTGTACTCGATGACGAACTTCACGTCGGGGTTCTCGGAGGCGAGACGACCGACGCCGTCGAGGGAGTTCTTCCAGACGGTGCCGTAGTCGACCTGGAACGGGTAGTCCCAGCCGTCCTGGCCCGGCCAGAGCTTCACGTATTCGGCACCGAAGTAGCGGACGACGTCGGCCGACTGGCTGATCAGGTCGTGGGCGAGCTCGCGGACGCCGGGGTCGGGGTTCGTGAAGGAGCCCTTCGCGAACACCCGCGTGTAGATCTCGGGCGTGATGCCGATGACGCCGAGGTTCTCCTTGTCGAGCGCGGCCTTGACCTGCTCGTTGCTGAAGTCGCCCCCGAAGAAGGGCCAGTTGAGGTCGACGACGTCGAGGTCGCGGACGCGCCCGGCCAGCTCGATCGCGTCGATGATGCTGCGCGGCTCACCGTAACCGTCGGTCGCGTAGCGGTCGACGTAGGTGGCGAAGTGCCAGATCCCCGCGCCGTAGCGCTGACCCGACGGATTGGTGGCGGACTGACCCACGATGGTCCTTCTTCCCTGGTGGCGTGGTGACGGTGGTACGGAGGGTGCTGAGGGGGCGGCATTCGCGCCGCCCCCTCAGGATGCTCACTCGAGAGCGAACAGGGTGTAGCTGTCGGCGTTCTCGGCGTTGATGACGATGCAGTCGATCGACTGCTTCTCGTCCTCGTCGGTCTCGCCGTCCTTGATGAACTTGTCGGCCTGCTGCACCGCGAGCTGCGAGATCAGCACGGCGGGCTGGAGGCCCGTGGCGACGAGCTTGCCGGCCTTGATCGCCTCGACCGCGTCGGGGCTGCCGTCGAAGCCGACGATCTTGATCTGGTCGAGCAGCCCGGCCGCCTCGACGGCGGCGACGGCGCCGAGCGCCATGGTGTCGTTGCCGGCGATGATGCCCTGGATGTTCGAGTCGCGCTGCAGCAGGGTCTCGACCTTCGCGAAGGCCTCGTCCTGGCTCCAGTTCGCCGTCTCCTTCGCGACCGACACGAGGTTCGGGTACTGGGAGATGACGCTCGCGAACGCCTCGGAGCGGACGCCGGCGTTGGTGTCCGACTCCTTACCGGTGAGCTCGATGTAGTTGCCGCCGTCGGGCAGCGCGGCGACGAAGTCCTCGGCGACCGCGGCAGCACCCTGCGCGTTGTTCGCGACGATCTGCGCCTTGGCGATACCGGTCTCGTTGATCTCGCGGTCGATGAGGAACACCGGCACACCGGCGTCCTCGGCCTTCTGGATCGGCCCGATCGACGCGTCGGCGCCGGCGTTGTCGAGGATGATCGCCTTCGCGCCCTGGCTGATCGCCGCGTCGATGAGCTCCGACTGCTTGTTCGGGTCGTCGTCGTGCGAGGCGACGGAGGTCTCGTATCCGAGCTTCTCCGCCTCTGCCTTGGCTGCGTCGGCTTCTGCCTTGAAGAACGGGTTCTCCTGCGCCGGGGTGATGATCGCGATGAGGCCGCCGGCCTCGTCCGACGATCCGGAATCGGAACCTGCGGCGTCGTCGCCTCCGCCAGCGCAGCCGACGAGCACGAGGGCGGCAGCGCCCGCGAACGCGGCGGCCGCGAGTGCCTTACGTCCAAACATGTGTTCGGTACCTTTCTTCTCTTCTCCTGGTGCTGACCGACGTCCTTGCCGGTCAGATCCGTCCGAGCGTGAGTGGTGCTGATAGTGCCTCACCCGGCCGGAATCCTGTGCTTACGGGGTCTTGATCCCCGTGTCCTCGGGCGGGGTGCCCTGGGCGGCGCGCGACGCCGATTTCTCGGCTGCGGCGAGGGCCGCGTTCTTGTTGCGCTTGATCTTCTGCTGGGCCTGGTCGAGCATGACCGCGAGCACGATGACGGCGCCCTTGATCACGGTCTGCCAGAACGTCGAGACGCCGACGATGACGAGTCCGTCGCTGAGGAAGCCGATGACGAAGGCGCCGAGCAGTACGCCTCGGACGTTTCCGCGTCCACCGGTGAGGGCGGCGCCGCCGATGACGACTGCGGCGATGGCGTTGAGCTCGAAGCTCTCACCGAGCTGCGGGGCGGCGCTGGTGAGCTCGGAGGTGAGGATGACGCCCGCGGTCGCGGCGCAGAATCCGCTGATCATGTAGACCCAGAGCTTCACCCGCTTGACCG
This sequence comes from Herbiconiux sp. L3-i23, assembly GCF_023734115.1. Taxonomy (NCBI): domain Bacteria; kingdom Bacillati; phylum Actinomycetota; class Actinomycetes; order Micrococcales; family Microbacteriaceae; genus Herbiconiux; species Herbiconiux sp. L3-i23. Next base: position 335,381 of record NZ_AP025737.1, on the reverse strand, counting down.
GGACACCCGCGAGCTCGGCGGCGCGCTCGTTGCCGCCGGTGGCGTAGACCCAGCGCCCGAACGGCGTCTGGCGGAGCACGATGAGGGCGATGATCGCGAAGATGATCATGATCCAGATGCCGTTCGGCACGCCGAGGATGCGGCCGCCGCCGATGAAGCCGAAGCCGGTGTTGCCGAGCTCGGGGCTGCCGCCGAGTCGCGGATAGGTCGAGCCGTTGGATATCAGCAGGGCTGTGCCTCGAGCGACGTAGAGCATGCCCAGAGTCGCGATGAAGGGGGCGACGTTGAACCGCGTGACGAGGATGCCGTTGATGAAGCCGACGAGCGTGCCGATCGCCAGCGAGCAGAGCACGACGACCCAGACGGCCGGGTAGAGCACCACGTCGAGGCTCGGGATGCCGAGGCCCTCGAGCAGCACACCGGCGATGATGCCGGAGAGGCCGACGGTCGAGCCGACGGAGAGGTCGATGCCGCCCTTCAGGATGACGAAGAGCATGCCGAGCGCGAGGATCGCGTTGTAGGCGACGTGCTTGGTCATCGTGATCAGGTTGTTCACGCTGAGGAACGAGTCCGACAGCAGCGCGAACACGATGATCAGTACGGCCAGGGCGATGAACGCGCGCCCTTCAAGCAGGATGCTGCCGATGTCGAGCTTCTCGCCGCCGCCGAACAGCGGGTTGCGCTTCGGCGGCTCGGGGGCGGCGCCCGCGGGCTTGGTCTCGGTCTGCGCGACGCTCATCGGTCGCTCCCTTCGTGGCTGTCGACGGCGGCCTCGCCTGAGGCGACCATGAGTTCTTCGCGGGTGGAGCTGCGCGGGTCGAACTCCCGCACGATGCGTCCCTTGGACATGACGATGATCCGGTTGGCGGTGGTGAGGGCCTCGCCGACCTCGCTGGTGGCGTAGAGCACCCCGAGCCCGCGGCGGGCTTCGCGGGCCATGAGCCCGAAGATCTCGGCCTTGGCGCCGACGTCGATTCCGCGGGAGGGCTCGTCCAGCAGCAGGACGTCGGGGTCTGTGAGCAGCACCTTGCCGATGACGACCTTCTGCTGGTTGCCGCCCGAGAGCGAGGTGATCGCGGCCGCCGGCCCCGAGGTCTTGACGCGCACATCGCGCACCTCGTCGACGACGGCGGCGCGCTCGGGCTTCGCCGAGAGGAAGAGGCCGCGCACGTACTTCAGCAGGCTTGCGAGCGTCATGTTCTCGCCGACGGACATCGTCTGCACGAGGCCGTCCCTCTGGCGGTCTTCCGGAACGAGGGCGAGCCCCAAGCCGATGCGTTCGGCAATGCTCTGCTTGTCGATGATGCTGCCCTTCACCGTGACGGTGCCGGCCTGCACGGGCGAGCGGCCCGCGAGCGCCTCGAGCAGTTCCGTGCGTCCGGCGCCCATCAGGCCGTAGAGGCAGACGATCTCGCCGGCGCGCACGTCGAGCGAGATGCGATCGACGGCGAGGCGCGAGGCGTTGCTCGGGTCGGCGACCGACACGTCGCGCAGGCTGAGGACGGGCTCGCCGAATTCCTGCAGCAGGTCGGGCGCGAGGTCTTCGGCGTTGCGGCCCACCATGTTGGCGATGACCCACTCTATGTCGATGTCCGCGGCGGCCGCCGTGGCGACGAGCGACCCGTCGCGGAAGACGACGGCCTGGTCGGCGATCTCGAGCGCCTCCTCGAGGTGGTGCGAGATGTAGACGATCGCGACGCCCGCATCCTTCAGCTCGTGGATGACGCGGAAGAGCACCTCGACCTCGCTGCCCGACAGCGCGGAGGTCGGCTCGTCCATGATCAGGACTCGGGCATTGCCGGCGAGCGCTCGGGCGATCTCGACTACCTGCTGCTGGCCGAGGCGAAGGTCGGCCACGAGCGTCTTCGGGTCGAGCTCCTCTTCGAGACGGGTGAGCAGCCCGGCGGTCTCGTCGGCTTCGCTCCTGTAGTCGACGAGCAGGCCGCCGCGGGTGCGCTCGCGGCCCATGAAGATGTTGTCGCGCACGCTCAGGTTGGGGCAGAGGCTGAGCTCCTGGTGGATGATCGCGATGCCGCGCTCGGAGGCGTCGACCGTGTTGCGCAGGCTGACGGGCTCGTCGTCGAGCACGAGGGTGCCGCTCGTCGGCGACTCGACACCCGACAGGATCTTCATGAGTGTCGACTTGCCGGCGCCGTTCTCGCCGAACAGCACGGTCACCGTGCCGCGGCGCACCTCGAAGTCGACGCCCTTCAGCGCGCGCGTTCCGCCATAGGTCTTGGTGATGCCGACGGCGCGCATCACGACATCGGTGGCGACGGCGCTCACGGGGCGACCTCGATCGAGATCGGCACGACCGAGACGAGGGCCGGGTTGACCCGGAGGAACGCCCCGGTGATGGTGAGCGTCTTGCCCGCGAGGGTGGCCGGGTCGAGGCCGTCGAGCAGATTCGTGCGCACCTGATTGTTGAGCTCGGTGGCGACGTTCTGATACTCGAGCTGGTTGGTGAACTCGTTGAAGGAGATCTCGCCGGACACGTCGCGGAGGGCGGTGCCGTTGAGGGCCGGACCGATCTGCAGCTGCACGGTGGTGCCGGCGGGCACGCCTTCGACGGTGAGCGGCAGGATCGGCGGGGTGGGCTGCCCCGCGACCGCGGTGAAGGTGACAGGGAAGGCGTACGCGCTGCTCGCCCCCGACGTGTTGCCCGCCTCGTTCTCGTCCGCGCCGCCCTCGAGGTCGGCGAGCAGGGTGCTGAGGTCGACCGCGTTGTCCTCGATGTAGGGCACCAGGTCGGCCTCGTAGTGCTCGGCGGCGTAGGTCGCTGCGTCGAACTGGTCGGCGGTCTGCGCCTCGGCCTCCTCTCCGGTCACGACCTCGGTGGAGAAGCCCGCCGCGACGACGACGATGACGGCGAGGGCCGTCAGCACCATCCACGGGCGGACCGGTCCGCGTCGCTTAGTTCTCGAAGTCATGTCGTCTGCTCCTTTGCAGCAAGGTTCTCTGCGTGTCAGTTGCGGTCGTCGGTCGACCGGGAGAGTGGGGGGATGTCGGCGTCGACGCGCGGGGTGGACCGCGAGCGCGAAACCGCGCCGAGCCAGCGCGCCCGCCGCTCCGACGCCGCGTCCGCGCCGAGGATCGGGGTGAAGGTGTCGGAGGAGCGGGGAAGGGCGTCGACGTCGTCGGCGCTCCAGACTCCGGACGCGATCCCCGCGAGATGAGCCGCTCCGAGCGCCGAGAGCTCGGCGATGCCGGAGCGCACGACGGTCCGCTGGCTGAGGTCGGCCTGCAACTGCACGAGCCAGTCGTTCGAGGAGGGACCCCCGTCGGCGAGGATCGTGTCGACCCGGCCGGCGGCGTCGTCGGCTTCGACGAGCACGTCCTCGATCTGCAACGGGATCGACTCGACCGCGGCACGGGCGATGGCGGCCCGCGAGGTGCCGAGTTCGAATCCGGTCAGCACCGCGGTGGCCCGTTCGTCCCACCAGGGGGCGCCGAGGCCCGAGAACGCGGGCACCAGGTCGACGGCGGAGGGCTGCGCGTCGGCGGCGAGCGCGACGAGTTCGGTGGGAGTGGTCCCGAGGACCTCGGCGAGCCAGACGAGGGTCGCGCCGGTGGAGAGGATGTTGCCCTCGAATGCCCGGGCGACGGCACCGCCGGTCTGCCAGGCGATCGTGCGCACGAGCCCGGTGTGCGAGACACCGGCGCCATCGGCCTCGAGGCCCATGATCGAGGATCCTGTGCCGTAGGTGACCTTCACCGCTCCGGCGCCGCGCGCGCCGTGTCCGAAGAGCGCCGCGTGCGAGTCGCCGAGCACCGCGTGGAATCGCAGCCCGTCGGTACCCACGATGATCTCGCTCGCCTCGTCGGAGGCGGCGATCCGCGGCAGCGCCTCGGCGGGGATGCCGAAGGTGTCGAGCAGCTCGCCGCTCCAGTCGGCCGTCGCGAGGTCGAGCAGCTGGGTGCGGCTGGCGTTGCCGACCTCGATGCGGTGCTCACCGGTCAACGCGTACAGCAGCCACGAGTCGACGGTGCCGAGCGCGATCTCGCCCGATCGGCTGCGCGAGCGGTCGGGGTCGATCTCATCGAGGAGGTACGCGAACTTGAGAGCCGAGAACATCGGGTCGAGCGGAAGTCCGCTGATCGCGCGCACCCGGCCGGCGGAGTCGGCGAGCGATTCGGCACGATCGGCGGTGCGGCGGTCCTGCCAGCCGAGCACCGGCCCGAGCGGCTCACCGGTGCGCCGCGACCAGGCGATCGCCGACTCGCGCTGGCTGCTGAGGCCGACGCCCGCGATCCGTGCGCCGAAGCGCTCGGACGCGGCGTCGATCCCGGCTCGCACTCCGGCGAGGATCTCCCGCGCATCCTGCTGCACCCATCCGGGAGCGGGATGCTCGGCACCGAGCGCGGTCGCGGTGGTCGAGAGCACGGTTCCGTGCTCGTCGACCGCGACCGTCTTGGTCGAGCTCGTGCCCTGATCGACGGCGATCAGGACTGCGGTGTCATCAGCCATGTACCAATGCTTCCCTAGCCGCGCGCGCCACGCCCTCGGCGGTGAGGCCGAAGTAGTCGAGGAGGAAGTCGGTGCTGCCCGTCGGAGCGAACTCGGTCAGACCGAGCAGACGCACCGGCGGACGGGAGCCGGCACCCTGCTGGGCGACGAGGGAGGCGACGGCGGCGCCGAGTCCCCCGGCGAGGTTCGCCTCTTCCGCGACGACGATCGCACCGGTGTCGGCGGCGGCCCGGACGGCCTCGGTGTCGAACGGAGCGATCCAGGCGGCGTTGAGGACTCGGGCCGAGATGCCGTCGGCGGCGAGCGCGTCGGCGGCGGCCAGGACGCGGGAGACCATCGTCCCGGTGCCGATCAGGGTCACATCGGAGCCCTCACGCAGCGCGGTGAAGCGTCCGCGCTCCCACGGGGCGCCCTCGGGAGTCACATCGGGAACCTTGTGGCGGCCGACGCGCAGGAACGAGGGGCGCGGCTGCCCGACGAGGGACCGGATCGCCTGGCGGGTCTGCTGGCGGTCGGCGGGGACCATGATGTCGAGCCCGGGCAGCGCCCGCAGCCACGAGAGGTCTTCGACCGAGTGGTGAGTGGGGCCGAGTTCGCCGTAGGCCATCCCCGGGCTCATGCCGCAGAGCACGACGTTCTGCTGGCTGTACGCCACGTCGGCCTTGACCTGCTCGAGCGAGCGTCCGGTGAGGAACGGGGATGCGGCGCAGACGAAGGGGATGAGCCCGGCGTTCGCGAGTCCCGCGCCGACGCCGACCATGTTCTGCTCGGCGATGCCGACGTTGATCAGCCGGTCGGGGAACTCGTCGCGGAAGGCGGTGAGGTTGCTCGATCCGACCGAGTCGTTGCAGACGGCGACGATGCGGGAGTCGACCCGCGCGAGCGCGATGAGCTCGTCGGCGAAGGCGGCGCGGTTGTCGTAGACGGGCGCGGCGGCGTCGGCCACGACCTGGGTCTCGGTGCTCACGCGAGCTCCTCCAATGCGATGGCGACCTGCTCGGCGTTCGGCACCTTGTGGTGCCACTCGACGCGGTCCTCGATGAACGAGACGCCCTTGCCCTTGATCGTGTTCGCGATCACGCCGACCGGCTTGCCGGTGGTCGAGGGGCCGAAGGCGTCGAAGAGCTGGCCGTAGTCGTGGCCGTCGATGACGCGGACCTCGAGGCCGAAGGCGGCGAGCTTGTCGTCGAGCGGGTCGAGGCTGCTTGTCTCCTCGGTGCGGGCACCCTGCTGCAGCCGGTTGCGGTCGACCACCACGGTGAGGTTGTCGAGCTCGAAGTGGGCGGCCGACATGAGGGCCTCCCAGTTGCTGCCCTCCTGCATCTCGCCGTCGCCGAGGACGACGAACACCCGGTTGTCCGCTCCGGTGAGCTTCGCGCCGACCGCGGCGCCGACGGCGACGGGCAGTCCGTGACCGAGGGGGCCGGTGTTGGTCTCCACGCCCGGCACCTTGGTGCGGTTCGGGTGGCCATTGAGCGCCGAGAGGGGCTCCATGAAGGTGGCCAGCTCGCTCGCGGGGAAGTAGCCGCAGTGAGCGAGCGTCGAGTAGAGCGCGGCGGCGCAGTGCCCCTTGCTGAGCACGAAGCGATCGCGATCCGCCCAAGTCGGGTCGGCGGGGTCGAGGCGCAGGACCGCGTTGAAGAGGGTCGTCAGGATGTCGGTGACCGAGAGGTCGCCGCCGATGTGGCCCTGCTTCGCGGCGTCGATCATGCGGACGATCGAGCGCCGCGTCTCCTTCGCCCGTTCGGTGAGGATGGCGCTTCGCGCGTCGGTCGTCGCCGCGTCGAGTTCGCGGCGGAGCTCGCGATAGGCCTCGGCCTGGGCGGCATCGGAGTGGAGAGTGGTGGTCACGCCAGTTCTTTCGAATCGGCGACGGTACCGAGTTCGGGCTTCGCCCTGCATATCTATTCACCGTCGCGTTGATGTGCATGAGCACTCTCCCACCAGGGTCGGGCTAGTGTCAAGAGGCCGGTTCGGAACGACCGAGAGACGTCAACCAAGATTGACGATTCGAAGGCCTGTCAACTACGGTTGACAGATGGACAACGGCACCATCCGCACGCTCGTCGGAGACGCCGGCGCCGACGACCCGATCGTCGCGCTACGCGCCATCGCGGGCCTGCGCCGGGAGATCGACCGCGTCGAGGCGGTCGCCGTGCGACGCGCGCGCGTCGCCGGGGCGTCATGGCAATTGGTCGCCCTGGCGCTCGGCGTGACGCGCCAAGCGGTGCACAAGAAGTACGGACGCGGCTGACGCCGCACGCCGGACGCGCGGCCGAAACGCCGCTTCCGACAACGAACGCTGCATTCGATACAGAACGAGGACGAGACGTGACATCGCCGCAGGCATCGGACACCCGCCGACGGGGCTTCCTCCGCCGACCGCAGAAGGAGGAGGGCCCCCGCGCCTCCCTCCGTCAGCTGCTGCCCTACCTCCTCGAGCACCGGCGCGTGATGGCGATCATCCTGACCCTCAGCATCGTCGGAGCCGTCGCGTCGCTGGCGCAGCCGCTGCTGGTCAGCGGTGTCATCAGCACCGTCGAGGCCGGTGATCCGCTCGGCGGCCTGGTCTGGCTGCTGGTCGCGCTCGTCGTCGTATCCGGCCTCATCAGCGGCTACCAGCACTACCTGCTCCAGCGCACCGGCGAGGGCGTCGTGTTCAGCTCGAGGCGTCAGCTCGTCGCGCGGATGCTGAACCTCCCCATCGGCGAGTTCGACACCCGCCGGGTCGGCGATCTCGTGTCCCGCGTCGGCTCGGACACCACGCTCCTGCGGGCGGTGCTCACGCAGGGTGTCGTCGAATCGGTCGGCGGGGCGCTCACCTTCGTCGGCGCGTTGATCGCCATGGCGATCCTCGACCCGCTGCTGCTCCTGCTCACCCTGCTCGTGGTCGCCGTGTCCGTCGTCACCGTCGTGACCCTGTCCGCGCGCATCCGGCCCACCGTGAAGGAGTCGCAGAAGAAGGTCGGCGACCTCGCCGCCGCGGTCGAACGCTCCATCAGCGCCATCCGCACCGTCCGCGCCTCGAACGCGACCGACCGCGAGGTCGCCGCCATCGAGGAGGACGCTCGCGGCGCCTACGAGCAGGGCGTGAAGGTCGCACGCATCTCGGCGCTGATCGTCCCCATCGCCGGCATCGCGATGCAGGCGTCGTTCCTCGTCGTGCTCGGCGTCGGCGGATTCCGTGTGGCGAGCGGCGCCATATCGGTCGCGAATCTCGTCGCGTTCATCCTCTTCCTGTTCATGATGATCCTGCCGCTCGGTCAGTTCTTCGGAGCGATCAACGCGGTCAACCAGGCCCTCGGCGCGCTCGGCCGCATCCAGGAGGTCCTCGAGCTGCCCACCGAATCGGCGAAGGACCGCGACATCGCCCCGCTCGCGGTGCTCGTCGGGCCCGCGAACGACGCGATCCGTCCCGAAGCGCCCGCCATCGAGTTCGACGACGTGACCTTCTCGTATGTCGCACTCCGCGAAGCGGAGCCGGCCGATGACGACGAGTCCGCCGAGGCGCCGGCCCCGACCACGGCCCGGATCGAGCGCCAGGAGGTGCTGCACGGCGTGAGCTTCGCGGTGCCGCGCGGTTCCCGCACCGCGCTGGTCGGACCGTCGGGTGCGGGCAAGAGCACGACGCTGTCGCTGATCGAGCGCTTCTACGACCCCGACCAGGGCGAGATCCGCTTCGGCGGGCTCGACCTGCGCACCCTCGATCGCGAGGCACTGCGCTCGCAGATCGGCTACGTCGAGCAGGACGCCCCGGTGCTCGCCGGCACCCTGCGGGAGAACCTCCTGCTCGCGAGCCCGCAGGCGAGCGACGAGGAATGCATCGACGTGCTCGAGCGCGTCAATCTCGGCGAGGTGCTCGCTCGCGACCCCGCAGGCCTCGGCGCGCAGGTCGGCGAGGACGGCATCCTGCTCTCGGGCGGCGAGCGTCAGAGGCTGGCGATCGCCCGGACCCTACTCGCCGCTCCACCGGTGCTGCTGCTCGACGAGTCGACGTCGTCGCTCGACGGCCTCAACGAGCAGCGTCTGCGCGACGCGATCGACGCGGTCGCGCAGCGGCGGACCCTGATCGTGATCGCGCACCGCCTGTCGACGGTCGTCGACTCCGACCAGATCGTGGTGATGGACCACGGCCGCGTGCAGGGCATCGGGACCCACTCCGAACTGGTGAAGTCGGTGCCGCTCTACCGCGACCTCGCCCGCCACCAGCTGCTCGTCTGACCCGGGGCATCCCCGCAGCGGGTACACGGATCAGGAGAAGTCGGCGGATCGGTCCTGATCCGTGTGCGACTCGCCCGATTTCCGGCCGGATCTCCTGATCCGTGCACCCGCCCCGGAGGGCCTGACCTCAGGCGAAGGGGTTGGGCGTCATCGTGTACTTCGTGTCGAGGTATTCGTGGATGCCCTCGAAGCCGCCCTCGCGTCCGACACCCGACTGCTTGACGCCGCCGAACGGGGCGGATGCGTTGGAGATGACCCCGACGTTGAGCCCCATCATCCCGGTCCTCAACCGTTCGATGAGGCGCTGACCGCGGGCCAGATCGCGCGTGAACGCGTAAGAGACGAGACCGAACTCGGTGTCGTTGGCGATGCGCACCGCCTCGTCCTCGTCGGCGAAGGTGACGATCGAGACGACCGGTCCGAAGATCTCGGTGCGCAGGATGTCGCTGCCCTGCTGCACGCCCGACACCACGGTCGGCGCGTAGAAGGTGCCGTCGCCGTCGATCGGCGATCCGCCGGTGCGCACTGTGGCCCCCCGCTCGACCGCGTCGCGCACCAGCTCGTCGGCCTTCGCGACGGCGCTCTCGTTGATCAGCGGACCGATACGGACGCCGTCCTCGGTGCCGCGGCCGACCGGAAGCTCGGAGACGGCGTCGGTGATGCGCCGAGTGAACTCGTCGGCGATGCTCTCGTGCACGAGGAAGCGATTCGCCGCGGTGCAGGCCTCGCCGATGTTGCGGAACTTCGCAAGCATCGCACCCGCGACCGCGGCGTCGAGGTCCGCGTCCTCGAAGACGAGGAACGGCGCGTTGCCGCCGAGTTCCATCGAGGTGCGCAAGACGTTGTCGGCGGCCTGCTTCATCAGGGTCACACCGACCGGCGTCGAGCCGGTGAAGCTCAGCTTGCGCAGCCGCGGGTCGGCGATGATCGGCGACGAGACGCCCTTCGAGTCGGTCGTCGTGACGATGTTCAGCACACCGTCGGGCAGACCGACCTCGCGGAAGATGGAGCCGAGCGCGAGCGTGGTGAGCGGGGTGAGCTCGGCGGGCTTCACGACCACGGTGCAGCCCGCGGCGAGGGCGGGAGCGATCTTGCGGGTCGCCATCGCCAGCGGGAAGTTCCACGGAGTGATGAAGAAGCTCGGCCCGACGGGGTGCTGCGACACGATCGTGCGGCCGGTGCCCTCGGGGTTGATGCCGTAACGGCCGCTGATGCGCACCGCCTCCTCCGAGAACCAGCGCAGGAACTCGCCCCCGTAGGCGACCTCGCCGCGCGACTCGGCGAGCGGCTTGCCCATCTCGAGCGTCATCAGCAGGGCGAGGTCCTCCGCGCGCTCGCGGACCCGATCGAACGCGGCCCGCAGCAGGTCCGACCGCACGCGCGGAGCCGTCGCCGCCCATTGCTCGGACGCGGCGACGGCGGCGTCGAGCGCGCGGATGCCGTCCTCGGGCGTCGCGTCGGCGATGGTCGCGAGCACCGCGCCCGTCGCGGGGTCGCGCACGTCGAAGGTGGCTCCGCTGGAACTCGGCGACCAGTCGGCGCCGATCAGCAGGTCGGTGGGGACGCTCCCGAGAACTCGGGACTCGTCGGCGGCGGTGGGGGCGGTTGCTGACACGCGCTCAGCCTAACGACCGGGAGCGCGGGCTGGACCGTCAGGAATGCGCGAGCTCGACCCCGGCCGCTTCGAGCTCCCGGAACGCCCGCTCGCTGGAGTCTTCCGCGACACCGGCGACCAGGTCGGTGAAGACGCGTACCCGCTTGCCGTGCTCCTTCGCGTCGAGGGCGGACGCCCGCACGCAGTAGTCGGTGGCGATGCCCACGACGTCGATCTCGTCGATGCCGTGCTGCTCGATGAGCCGACGGACCGGGACGCCCTCGGTGGTGGTGCCCTCGTAGATGGAGTACGCGGGGACCCCCTGCCCCTTGTGGATGTGGAAGTCCACGTCGCTGAGGTCGAGGTCGGGGTGGTAGTCGGCGCCCGGTGTGCCGGCGACGCAGTGCACCGGCCAGGAGTCGACGAAGTCGGGCGCCTCATCGGTCGCGAAGTGGCCGCCGTTGTCGTTCTCGGCATCGTGCCAGTCGCGCGAGGCGAAGACGAGGTCGTAATCGCCCTCGTGTTCGTCGAGGTAGCGGCTCACGCCGGCAGCGACCGCGGCGCCGCCGGCGACGCCGAGGGCACCGCCCTCGGTGAAGTCGTTCTGGACGTCGATGATGAAGAGCGCTCGCTTCATGCCCCGATTCTACGGAGAGCCGCCGGCCTGCGGGCGGCGATGGCCACCGACGGGCGCCCGGTAGGGTTGCTGCGGACTGTGCGAAGGGGCGTATGACGATGGATCGACGGGGACGCATCACGGTGCTGGGCAGCGCCAACATGGATCTCGTCGTGCGCCAACCCCGCCTGCCGAAGCCGGGCGAGACCATGTTCGGCTCCCACTTCTCGACGGTGCCGGGCGGGAAAGGCCTCAACCAGGCCGTCGCCGCTGCCCGAGCGGGCGGCGCGGTGACCTTCGCCGGCGCGATCGGCGACGATGCGTTCGGAACCGAGCTGCGCATCCAGATGGAGGCCGACGGCATCGCCGTCTCGACGCTCCGCGTGACCGACGCCCCGACCGGCACCGCTCACATCTCGGTGGTCGACGGGGGCGAGAACAGCATCGTCGTCGTGTCGGGCGCGAACGCCGCCATCCCCGAGCTCGACGACAACGACCGCGGCGCGATCGCCGACTCCGATTGGCTTCTCGTGCAGTTCGAGCGCCCGCAGCCGCTCGTCGCCGAGGCGCTGCGTCACGCCCGATCGGTGGGCACCAAGACGATGCTGACCCCCGCGCCGGTGCAGCCCGTCGACGAGGAGCTGTGGAGCTTCGTCGACGTACTGGTCCCGAACGAGCACGAGGCCTGCGAACTCGCGGGCCTCGACGACGAGCAGGACGCCGCCGTCTGGCTGAGCGAACGGGTCGGTACGGTCGTGATGACGCGGGGCTCGCGCGGAGCGCTCGTCTGCCGCGAGGGCGCCGTCGTCGTCGAGGTCGCCGCCCGGAAGGTCGATGCCGTCGACACCACGGGCGCGGGCGACACGTTCGTCGGTGTCCTGGCCGCGCGTCTCGCTGCCGGCGACGAGCTCGAGACCGCGCTGCACGCGGCGACGGCGGGCGCCGCCATCTCGGTCACCCGCGCGGGCGCGACCTCCTCGATGCCGGTCTGGTCCGAGATCGCCGCCACCCTCTGATTCCGGGGGGCCTGCGGTCTCGATGCGCTCCGCTTACTCGACCCTGAGCCCACCGCGCACGCTTGCGCGGGGGACTCGATACGCTCCTCCGTCGCTACTCGACGACCGGGTCCAGGCACGCTCGCGAGCGAAGCGATACGGAGGGCACGAGTCGCAGACCCGGTCGTCGAGTAGGGCCGCCAGGCCCGTATCGGGACGGCTCGAGTAGCGAGGAACGAGCGTATCGAGAGCACAGGGGGCATGGTCTCGATGCGCTCCGCTTACTCGACCCGTTTCGATACGCTCCTTCGTCGCTACTCAACGACCGAATAGGGGCCCGCGCGTTGAGCGAAGCGATACGAAGGGCACGAGTCCCCACCCGGTCGTCGAGTAGGCGCGCCAGCGCCGTATCGAGACGGCTCGAGTAGCGAGGAACGAGCGTATCGAGAGCACAGGGGCATGGTCTCGGTGCGCTTCGCTTACTCGACGACCGGGTGGAACGACTCCTCGGTCAGAGGTTGGACAGGTTGTTGCCGCAGTCCCAGAACGCCGCGGTGAGTGCGTCGATGGCCTGCTTCGCACTGTCCGAGACGTCGCCGAGCGCGTAGATCGCGAACGTCAGCGGGGTGCCGTCGGCGGCGTAGACGATGCCGGACAGGGTGTAGCCGTCGTCGATCCACCCGGTCTTCGCGTGCACCGCACCGTCGGCGCGCGAACTCGCGCCGGAGAAACGGTCGGAGTAGCTCAGTGACCCGGCCCGGCCGGACACGGGCAGCCCGTCGAAGACCGCCCAGAGGTTGCCCTCGCGGTTGTTGACCTTGATGAACAGCGAGGTGAGATACGACGGCGGAACCGCGTTGTTCGGGCTGAGCCCGGACCCGTCGGCGATGCGCAGCTGCGAGGTGTCCAGACCGTACGCGGCGAGCCCCGCGGTGATGCCCTGCTGCAGCGAACCGAAGCTGTTGCCCGCGCCGGCCTGGATGGCGGTGACGCGGGCGAGCGCCTCGGCGATCGTGTTGTCGCTCACGATGAGGGTCTGGTAGACGAGCGTCGACACCGGCTGCGACTCCACGCGCCCGAGCTGCGGCGCGCCCTGCGGCGCCACGCCGCGCGAGACTGCGACGCCGCCGCCGAGCGCGGACGCGAACGCATCGCCCGCCCGACCCACGGGATCCTCGCTGCGGGCCGAGGTGTTGTTGTAGGCGTTGTCCCGGTCGCCGTCGACCATCAGGGCGGTGATCTCGGGCATGTACCCGTCGTAGAGCTCTTTGCGGTTCCAGCTCGGCTCCCAGGTGTCGCCCGAGAAGTACGAGGAGTCGAGCACGAGACTCGTGATGGGGGTGCCGGCCGTCTGCGGGTCGGCGTTCCATGCGGCGCGGACCTGTGCGGCCAGATCGTCGAGGTGCGGCGCTCCGTCGTAGGCCGACTCGTCGCCGGAGGGCGTACGCGACAGGGTCGGATCCCCGCCACCGATCAGCACCACCTGGCCCGGCTCCGCACCGCGCACCACCGTGGTCGCCAGCCGGTAGTCCGGACCGAGAACCGACAGCGCTGCGGCCGACGTGAGGACCTTCAGCACGCTCGCCGTCCGTGACGGCTGGTATCCGCCACGGTCGTACAGCACCTCCCCGGTGCTCGCGTTGACGACCATCGCCTGGAATTCCGCCAGCCTGCCGTCGCTCGCCGCGCCCGCGACCGAGCAGGTGCGCAGCCGCGCGGCACCGACCGGAGCGGCCGGCACCGCGCGAGGCTCGATCGTCGGGGTCGCTGTGGCACTCGGACTCGCCGTGGCGGGTGCCGGCATCGGGGTCGCGCTCCTGGTCGACGCGCCGGCGACACCGGCGGCGCCGACGAGCAGCGCGTAGACGAGCGCACCCCCGGTGATGAGGAGTGCACGGCGCCGGGTCTTCGTCACCGCAACAGTGTACGAGCGGCTACTCGCCCTTCGGCTGCTCGCCCGGATAGACGAGCCCGATCTGGGCACGGACCTCGTCGAGCACCGCCATGATGGCGACGGACTCGGCAGGACTCAATCGAGGGCTCGCGATCTCGCCGGCCTCGATCAGCCGTTCCGCTTCGAGCGCCTGGAACTGCATCCCGCGCCCGTCGATGTGCGTCTCGAAGCGCTCGGCCACCTCGCCTGCCTCGTCGAAGACGGTGAACGACTGGGCCACGCCCCACCCTTCCTCGATCTCGACCCGGCCGAGGGTTCCGATGACGACCGACCGGTTCGGGCCGCGGGTGTCGAGCGCGGCGTGCAGCAGCGACTGGCGCCCGCCCTCGTGCCCGAGGACCATCGCCGTCTGGCGATCGACTCCGGTCGCCGTCTTCGCGGCGATCGCCTTGACCGATGTCGGCACACCGAGGACGTCGACCGCGAAGGACACCGGGTAGATGCCGAGGTCAAGCAGCGCTCCCCCGCCGAGGTCGGGGTTGTTCAGGCGGTGCTCCGGATCCTTCGGCAGGTTCTGGTTGTGGTCGGCGAAGACGGTGCGGACATCGCCGAGGGTGCCGGCGTCGAGGATCTCGTGGAGGCGCACGATGTGCGGCAGGAATCGGGTCCACATCGCCTCGAGCACGAGCAGCCCCTTGCGGGAGGCGAGCTCGGTGATGCGGCGGGCTTCGTCGGCGTTCAGCGTGAACGGCTTCTCGACGAGCACGTGCTTGCCGGCTTCGAGCGCGAGGATCGCGCCGTCGACGTGACCGGGGTGCGGCGTCGCGACGTAGACGATATCGACCTCGGGGTCGGCGACGAGCTCCTCATAGCTGCCGTGCGCGTTGGCGAGGCCGTACTTCGAGGCGAAGGCCTGCGCCTTCTCGAGGGAGCGACTACCGACCGCGGTCGCCGTGAGCCCCGCGGTCGCGAGGTCCTTCGTGAATGCGGCGGCGATGCCGCCCGTCGCCAGAATGCCCCATCGGATGCTCACGCACGTGCTCCTCACCGTCCGGCTCGTTCCGGACGGCTCCCATGCTAGAGGGCTGCCGAGAGCGCTCCCTGCACGGAGACGAACGACGGCGGTCGGCGAATCAGCAGCTGGTCCAGCGGGCTGCGGCGCGCGTGAACGAGTAGGGCTCGTTCGGCACCCCGCCGTGAGTCATCGCGAACCGGACGCAGACGTCATCGACGCCGAACGGAATGTCGGGGCGGAACAGGGACGCGCGGTGCGCCGGTGAATCCCACCACTTCTGCGCGACGGTCTCGGACGTGTTGTCGGATCCGCCCGCGAGGTTGCCGTCGCAGCCGACGCTGGCGAGACCGTCGCTGCGGACGGATCCCTCATGCCCCCACGCGCTGGCGGGGTCGGTGCTCGGGTCCTCCGCCATCCAGATGAGGCGCTGCTCCATGCAGGAGTCGTAGACGAAGTGGTCCGTGGGAACCGGCTCCAGGCAGTTCGCGACGCGGATCGCGTTGAAGCTCGCCGCGAACTGGGCGAGGTCGGCCGAGCTGGTGCCCGCGATGGCGCCGTCTCCGGCCGTCATCGACGGCGCCGTGTTCGTCGAGCCCGACACGTCGGCCGGGCAGGCCGGTGCGCTGCGCTCGGGGATGGTGACGGCGATCGTCATGCTCCCCTCGCCGACGCCGACGCTCGCGGGAGCGGCGGACGAGGCGGCGCGAGCGGCCGATCCTGCGGCGCGGAAGAGCCTGCCGAGCGAGTCGGCTCCGGTGCCCGCACTCGCGGAGACGACGGGAACCGCCGTTGCGGTCCACGCGCCGACCGCGACCGTGAGCGGCACGCTCACCGTCACCGCTGCCGTGACGAGCGCGGTCGCCACGATCGATCTGATCATCGTCCTCACGACGACTGTCCCCCCGGTTGATGTTTCACGGCGTCCATCCCCCCGGATGCGCCGCGTTGCCACAGTAAGAAGGTGTTCGCTCTGCGAACAAGCGCTCACAGGAGAAAAAAGGCCCGATCAGCCGCGTTTTGGGGGCACTCGCAGCCTCATGCCGGGGGATTCGTCACCCGTTCGCGGGGCACGTCCCACGGCAGTCCGCGACCCGCCATCGGGCGGGGAGACCGGCCGTCGGATTTTGGTGGAGGTCTGTGCATCTGGTAGCGTTTCCCTCCCCTAGCGACGACTTCGGTCGAGCTGACGGGTTCGGGGTCCACCGTCAGTAACGCTCTAGGAGGCCCACCGTGTCCGGTGCTTCGTTGTTCGCCCACCGTGATTTCCGGCTGCTGCTCGCGGGCCAGACCACCAGCCAACTCGGCAGCCAGGTCAGCGCGGTCGCGATCCCGCTGCTCGCCGTGCTCGACCTCGACGCATCCGCGTTGGAGGTCGGCCTGGTCTCCGCCGCGTCGACCATCGCGTTCGCGCTCATCGGTCTGCCGGCCGGCGCGTGGGTCGACCGCATGCACCGGCGCCCCATCCTCATCGCGAGCGACATCGCCCGAGCGGTACTCCTGGCGACGATCCCCCTCGCCGCATTGTTCGGGGCGCTCAGCATCGCCCAGCTCATCGTCGTCTCGCTCCTGCTGGGCGCCGCCCGAGTGTTCTTCGACGTCGGCTATCAGAGCTACATCCCCTCGGTCATCGGACGCGACAAGGTGCTCGCCGGCAACTCGGCGATGGAGACGCTGCGCGCGTCGGGCCAGGTCGCGGGTCCCGGCATCGGCGGCTTCCTCGTGGCGCTGATCGGCGCCGCGAACGTCGTGCTCGTGCAGTCGGCGACGTTCGCCGCGTCGGCGCTGTCGCTGATGGCGATCCGCACCCGCGAGACCGCGCTGCCCGTGCCCGCGGTGCGGCCGCGACTGCGCACCGACATCGCCGAGGGGCTCCGCTTCGTTCTCGGTAACCGGATCCTCCGCGCCACGGCGCTGGCGAGCGCCGGCGGCAACTTCGCCTTCGCGATCGCCTCGGCCGTGACCATCATCTTCGCCGCCCGCACCCTCGGACTGTCCGCGCCGGTCATCGGCATCGTGTTCGCCGTCGGGTCGGTCACCGTCATCGCCGGAGCCGCCCTCACTCCGCGCCTCGCCGGCGCCTTCGGGTCGGCGCGCATCATCTGGCTGTCGCTCGCGGTGACCGCACCGCTCTCGTTGGTGAACGTTCTGGCGCAGCCCGGGTGGTTCGGCATCGTGCTGCTGATCGTCGGCGGCGCGGCCGGGGAGCTCGGCCAGATCATCTACTCGATCACGAACGTCAGCCTCCGCCAACGACTGTGCCCCGACCACCTCCTGGGCCGCGTCAACGCCACAGTGCGGGTACTCATCATGTTCGGCTTCCCCATCGGCGCCCTCCTCGGCGGTGTGCTCGGCGATCTCATCGGCGCCCGCCTCACTCTGCTCATCTCGGGGCTCATCATCGTCATCACTCCGCTGCCGATGTTCCTCGCGCTGCGCGGGGTGCGCGACGTCGAGGAGATCGACCCCTGGGGCTCGGACGGCGCGACTGCCCGTTGAGATGCCCACTTCTGCGGGTGTTTCGCGCTCATGACCCGCAGAACTGGGCACCTGGACAAGTCCCGTCGGTCGAGATGCGCCCAGGTCGATGTCGGGCCGACGAAGAAGGCCACCCCAGAGGGGTGGCCTTCTCCATGTGGAGCCGCCTGTCGGAATCGAACCGACGACCTATTCATTACGAGTGAATCGCTCTGCCGACTGAGCTAAGGCGGCGTGCGCCGGGAACCGGCACGGCATCACAGCTTAGCCGAACTTTCGTCCCGCACGTCGCGTCACCGTCCGCACGTCACACCGTCGGTCGGAACGACTCCGTCGACGAAGTACGAGTCCACCGCCGCCGTCACGCAGGGATCGCCCGAGTCGTAGGCGATGTGCCCTTCGCCTTCGTAGGTGACGAGCACGCCGCTCTCGAGCTGGCCGGACAACGCGACCGCCCACTGGTACGGCGTCGCCGGGTCTCCCGTCGTGCCGACGACCAGCACCGGGGCGGCCCCTGCTCCGGATACCGCGCCGATCTCGCCGTCGAACTGATACGGCCAGTTGGCGCAGACCACGTCGCCGAGTGCGTCGACCTCGTCGTCGTCGACGAGCGGGTCGGCGGCGGCTACCGCCTCGGCCTGCTGCTGAAGGACGGCGGGGTCGCGCTCCACGGGGTAGTCGATGCAGTTGATGGCGAAGAAGGCTTCGAAGAAGTTGCTGCGGTAGGTGCCGTCCGAATCGCGGTCGACGTAGCTGTCCGCCAGCAGGAACGCGGTGGTCGACGAGCCGCGTGCGATCTCGTCGAACGCCTGCGACAGGTACGGCCACGTCTGCTCGTCGTACAGGGCGGCGGTGATCGCCGTCGACACGTACGCGCTCGTCAGCAGCCTCCCGTCCTCGCCGCGCAGCGGGGCGTCGTCGAGTCGGTCGAGCGTGTCGTTGATCTGCGCGATGGCGTCGTCGACGCTGCCGGTGAAGGGGCAGTCCCGCCCTTGTAGGCAGTCGGCCAGGTAGGCGCGGAGCGCGTCGGCGAACGCGGTGGTCTGCGCCATCTGCACGTCGAAGATCGAGACCGTCGGGTCGGTGGCGCCGTCGAGGACCACCCGCCCCACCCGATCGGCGAACGCGTCGATGTACTTCGCCCCGATGTCGCTGCCGTACGAGTAGCCGAGGTAGTTGAGGCTGTCATCGCCGACCGCCGCGCGAAGCATGTCGAGATCGCGCACCGTGCTGTCGGTGTCGATGAAGCCGAGCAGCTCGCCCGTGTTCGCCGCGCAGGCCTCCGCGAAGGCGGTGCCCGCCGCGGTGACCTCCTCGATGTACTCGGGAGTTCCGGGCTCGCCGTCGGGCAGGCCGAAGAGGAATTCGTCGAGGTCGGCATCGCCGTAGCATTCGACGGCGCTGGAGCGGCCGACTCCACGCGGATCCCAGCCGATCACGTCGTAGGCGGACTGGATCTCCTCGTCGACCGCGTAGTCGATGCTGTCGTGGATGAGGTTCCACCCCGAACTGCCGGGGCCGCCGGGATTGACGAAGAGCGACCCCTGCCGCTCCCCTTGCGCCACCTGGCGCACGAGCGCCAGCTCGATGTCCTCGTGCGCGCCGGGGTCGTCCCAGTCCATGGGCGCGATCGCCGTCGTGCACTGCATGCCGTCGCCGCACGACTCCCAGACGAGCTCCTGCCCGTAGTACGGAGCGATCTGCCCATCGACGGATTCGCCGGTCGGCGTCGACGTCGCCTGCGGGGCGGGCAGCAGGAAGCATCC
Source organism: Herbiconiux sp. L3-i23 (assembly GCF_023734115.1). Lineage (NCBI taxonomy): Bacteria > Bacillati > Actinomycetota > Actinomycetes > Micrococcales > Microbacteriaceae > Herbiconiux > Herbiconiux sp. L3-i23. The sequence goes on along the minus strand of NZ_AP025737.1, from coordinate 316,337 downwards.
GGCCAGGGACCCGAGCAGCAGCACCGATGTCGCGGCGGCCGCGACCAGACGCTGAATCCTCATGCCGCCCCCTTGCGCGCCGCGCTCACCAGCATCGCCTCGAGCGCGAGAGCGGGCGGGACGTTCGCCTCGATGCGGCGGCGGGCCGCCGCGACGGCGTCCATCACCTCGAGGGTGTGCGCCGCGGTGCCGGCGAGTGCCGCCGCCTCGAGTTCGGTGCTCACGGACGAGTTCATCAGCGGCACCTCGGCGCCCAGCTGTCGCAGCAGGATGTCCCGGTAGAGCGACAGGTAGTCGAGGAGGATTCGGTCGATGCCGTCGCGGAGGCTGCGGGTCGATCGACGCTTCTGGTCGTCTTCGAGCGCCTTCACCTGCGAACGCAGCGCGGGCGGGATCGTGCCCCCGGGCTCGATGCCGAGCGTGCGGAGCAGCTGCTCGCGCTCGGCGGCGTCGCGCTCTGCGGATGTCGATTCGGCATCCGCCTTCGCCAGCTCGACGAGTCGCGCCGCCGCCTCGACGGCCGACGGAACGGATCGCAGGCCGAGGGCCAGTCGCAGAGTTTCGGCGCGGCGCTCCCGTGCGTCGGGGTTCTTCGCGAGGCGGCGCGCCATGCCGATGTGACTCTGCGCCTCACGGGCGGCCGCCAAGGCCACGCCGCGCTCGACGCCGTCGCGGGCCACGAGGAGGTCGGCCACGTCCTCCGCTTCGGGGATGCGCAGCCGCACGGTGCGCACTCGCGATCGGATCGTGGGCAGCAGATCGGCGTCGCTCGGCGCGCAGAGGATCCATACCGTGCGGGGCGGCGGCTCTTCGAGCGCTTTGAGCAGCAGGTTCGAGGTGCGCTCGGTCATGCGGTCGGCGTCCTCGATGACCATGACCCGGTAGTTCGACACCGACGGCGAGTACTGCGATGAGGTGACGAGGGTGCGCACCTCGTCGATGGAGATGATGACCTTCTCGGTGCTGAGCACGGCGAGGTCGGGATGCGTGCGGGCGACGACCTGCCGGATCGTCGCGGGGTCGGAGTCCGGACCATCGCCCAGCAGTGCGGCGGCGAACGCGTAGGCGAGGTTCGAGCGGCCGGATCCGGGCGGCCCGGTGATCAGCCACGAGTGCGTCATCGCGCCGGGCGCGGAGGTTCGGTCGTGCGCCGCCGTCGCCGCCTGGCGCATCGTCTCGATCGCCGCGGACTGCCCCACGAGGTCGTCCCACATCCCCGACATCAGAACTGCCCCGTCATCAGCGACTCAGCAGGGATTCGACGCGGTCGCGGATGTCACCCGCGAGGTCGTCGACGGGGCGCGACGCGTCGAGCACGAGGAAGCGCTCGGGCTCGGCGGCCGCCAGCGCGAGATAGGCCTCGCGCACGCGCGAGTGGAAGTCGGCCGCTTCGGCTTCGAGCCGGTCGTAGGTCGTGCGCTCCGCGAGTCGGGAGCGTCCGCCTTCGACGTCGAGGTCGAGCAGCACCGTCAGATCGGGCAACAGGCCTTCGACGGCCCACAGCGACAGGGATCGGATCTCGTCGGCGTCGAGGACGCGGCCGGCGCCCTGGTAGGCGACCGATGAGTCGAGGTAGCGGTCTTGGACGACGACCGTGCCCGCCTCGAGCGCCGGCCTCACCACGGTGGCGATGTGGTGCGCACGGTCGGCGGCGTAGAGCAGTGCCTCGGCGCGGGAGGCGATGTGCCCGCGCCGGTGCAGGACCATCTGCCGCACCTCGAGGCCGAGGTCGGTGCCGCCGGGTTCTCGGGTGCGCAGCACCTCTTCGCCACGCTCGTGCAGCCAGGACTCGAGGAGGTCGGACTGAGTGGTCTTGCCCGCTCCGTCGCCGCCTTCGAAGGTCACGAAGAGACCGCTCACGTGGCGCTCGTCGCTCCCTCGGCCGGCGCTGACGCCGCGGTCGTCTTCTTCGCGGCCGCCGGCTTCTTCGCGGCGGTCGCCTTCTTGGCGGTGGTCGCCTTCGCCGTCGTCGACTTCGCGGCCGGCTTCTTCGCGGCCGGCTTTTTGGCGGCCGTCGACTTGCTCGCCGCCGCCTTGCTGCCGCGCTTCGGGGCGGGGCCCTTGGCGCGCTTGTCGGCGAGCATCTGCACCGCGCGCTCGAAGTCGATGTCGTCGATGCTCTCGCCCCGCGGCACCGTCACGTTGGTGACGCCGTCGGTGACGTACGCGCCGAAGCGGCCGTCCTTGATGCGGATCGGCTTGCCGCTCTCGGGGTCGGCGTCGAACTCCTTGAGGGCCGACGACTGGCGGGCGGCACCGTACTTCGGCTGCGCGAACAGCTCGAGGGCGCCCGCGAGGTCGATGTCGAAGATCTGATCCTCGCTCGCCAGCGACCGGGTGTCGGTGCCCTTCTTGAGGTAGGCGCCGTAGCGGCCGTTCTGCGCGGTGATCTCCTCGCCCGACTCGGGATCGGCGCCGACCGTGCGGGGAAGGGTGAGGAGCTTGAGGGCGGTGGCGAGATCGATCTCGGCCGGCTGCATGCTCTTGAACAGGGAGGCGGTGCGCGGCTTCTCGGCCTTCGCCTTCTTCTTGCCGGCTATCTCGGTCTCGGGGGTCTCGGGCTCGACCTCGGTGACGTAGGGGCCGAAGCGGCCGTCCTTCAGGACGATGTCGCGGCCGTTCTCGGGGTCCCGACCGAGCACCCTGTCGGTCTGGATGGGCGCGTCGACGAGCTCCTGGGCCTTCACCGCGGTCAACTCGTCGGGTGCGAGTTCTGCGGGGACGTTCACCCGTCGCGGGCTCTCCTCACCTTCCTGCGCGACCTCGAGATAGGGACCGTACTTTCCGATGCGCAGGGTGATGCCGTCGGCGATGGCGACCGAGTTGATGCCGCGGGCGTCGATGTCGCCGAGGTTGTCGACGACGGATCGCAAGCCCGCGTGCGCATCGTTGCCGAAGTAGAAGCCGCGCAACCAGTCGACGCGGTCCTCTTCGCCGTCGGCGATGCGGTCGAGGTCGTTCTCCATCGCGGCCGTGAAGTCGTACTCGACGAGGTCGTGGAAGTGATCTTCGAGGAGCCGGACCACGGAGAAGGCGATCCAGCTCGGCACGAGAGCGGTGCCGCGCGGGGTCACGTACCCGCGGTCGATGATGGTGGAGATGATCGACGCGTATGTCGACGGGCGCCCGACGCCGAGCTCTTCCAGCGTCTTGACGAGGCTCGCCTCGGTGTAGCGCGGAGGCGGCGAGGTCTCGTGCCCCTTCGCCTCGGTTTCGGCGACGGAGAGCGCCTGACCCTGCTCGAGGGGCGGGAGCTTCGCGTCGCCCTGATCCTTGTCGGCGCCGCGCTCTTCGTCGCGACCCTCCTCGTAGGCGAGCAGGAAGCCGCGGAAGGTGATGACCGTGCCGCTCGCGGAGAACGTCGCGATGGTGTCGGTGCCCGCGGGCCGGGCGTCGATGGTGACGGTGGCGGTCGATCCACGGGCGTCGGCCATCTGCGACGCGACGGTGCGCTTCCAGATGAGGTCGTAGAGCTTCAGGTCGTTGCCGCGGAGCTCTCCGGTCAGCTGGCTGGGAGTGCGGAACACGTCACCGGAGGGTCGGATCGCCTCGTGGGCCTCCTGCGCGTTCTTGGACTTGCCCGAGTAGACGCGCGGCTTGTCGGGGACCGTCTCGGCGCCGTACAGCGCGGTCGCCTGCGCACGGGCGGCGTTGATGGCCTGACCCGACAGCGAGTTCGAGTCGGTGCGCATATAGGTGATGTAGCCGTTCTCGTAGAGCGACTGGGCGACGCTCATCGTCTGCCGGGCCGAGAACCGCAGCTTGCGTGCGGCCTCCTGCTGCAGGGTCGAGGTGGTGAACGGTGCGGCGGGACGCCGCGTGTAGGGCTTCGCTTCGACGGAGGCCACTGTGGAGGTGGTCGCCGCGTCGCGCAGTGCTTCGGCGAGCGCCATGGCGGCCGTCTCGTCGAGGGCGTGCACCCCGTCGGTCAGCGCGCCCTTGTCGTCGAAGTCGCGACCGGTCGCCACCCGGCGGCCGTCGAGACGCACCAGTCGGGCGTCGAATCGGTCGCTCTCGGCCTCGCCGGGGGCGAAGCGCGCCGTGATGTCCCAATAGCTCGCCGCGACGAAGGCGAGGCGCTCGCGCTCGCGGTCGACGACGAGTCGCGTGGCGGCGGACTGAACGCGGCCCGCCGAGAGTCCTGGCCCGACCTTGCGCCAGAGCACCGGCGAGACCTCGTAGCCGTAGAGGCGGTCGAGGATGCGACGGGTCTCCTGCGCATCGACGAGCGCGGTGTCGAGTTCGCGGGTGTTCTCGCGTGCCTTCTCGATCGCGTCCTTCGTGATCTCGTGGAAGACCATGCGCTTGACGGGGACTTTGGGCTTCAGCACCTCGAGCAGGTGCCACGCGATGGCCTCGCCTTCGCGGTCTTCATCTGTTGCGAGGTAGAGCTCGTCGGCGTCCTTCAGCGCTCGCTTCAGATCGGCGACGGTCTTCTTCTTCTGGTCGGACACCACGTAGTAGGGCTCGAAGCCGTTGTCGACGTCGACCGAGAACTTGCCGAGAGATCCGGTCTTGAGCTCGGCCGGGAGGTTCTTCGGTTCGATCAGGTCGCGGATGTGGCCGACGGAGGCCTGCACCTCGAAGCCCGGCCCGAGGTACTGGGCGATCGTCTTGGCCTTCGCGGGCGACTCGACGATGACGAGTTTCTTGGTGGCAGGCACGTGGTTCTTCCTTGTCGATATGCGGAATCGACTCGACTTCGAGCAGTCGGAGATCGCGTCGATCGCGGGGGCGCCCGTTCCGGGGCGCATCACCGCACACCATACACAGGTGCGCTCTCCCCATACCTAATCATCGCCGCGACCCCCGACGTCGTGTCGTTCGCCCACAGCGGTGGGCGGACCGGCCCTCGACGGCGCGTCGAGTTCCATGCCGAGCACCGATGCGGAGAGCGTCACCGCCGCGATGGCGGACTCGACGTCGCACTCGACGAGACGCGCTCCCCCGAGTCGAGCGACGGCCTCGGCCGCCTCGCAGGGCACTCCGGGAACCGCGCCCGACGCGGTATCCGCCGCCGCGAGCGCCGCGGCGTCTGCCGTGACCGCCAACCGCCGCGCCGACGCGAACGCCGTATATAGAGGAACGAGCGTGACCGTGACGATGACGACCGCCGCGACGAGCCCGATCGCGAGGGCGCTCCCCGCGCCCCGGTCGCCGGCGGCACGCATCTCAGAGACCACCGGCGAGAGCGCAGCTCGAGGCCGACAGCTCGATCCCGACGACGCTGGTCAGGACGGGTGCGCCGCGCCCGGACACGGTGGCGCAGACGAACTCGCCTCGAACGGTGCTCGCGAAGTCGCCGGGTCCCGCGACGGTGAGCGCCCGTGCCGAGGCGGTGGCTTCGGTCTCGCCTCGCGCGAGCGACCTCGCGCCCACGGCAGCGGCGTCGGTGTAGCGGACCTGCTGGGCGGCGATCTGCAGCATGCCGAGACAGGTCGCGAGGACGAGCAGGACGGCGGGGACCGCCACGGCGAGTTCCGCCGTGACGCTCCCCCGTTCGTCGAGCGTCTCAGCCGGTGAAGGTGAGCGCATTGCGCACCAGTTCGGTGAGGATCTCGCGGACCTCGTCGGAGCGCAGGATGACGACGAGCAGTCCCGCGAAACCGACTGCGGCCATCGTCGCGACGGCGTACTCGGCGGTGGCGGCGCCGCCGTCGTCGCGCAGCCGCGCGATCAGCGAGCCGAGAGGTCGCGGACGGCGTGCTCGCGGAGAACGGCTCTCGGCATGAGGAAGGGACGGGCGGTGGATGGACATGGACTCTCCTGCTCGATCGGGACGGTGTGGGCCGGCACGTTCCCATGCTCCGCACGGCGTCGCGCGCACGGGCGGGGATGTTCCGGATCTGGGGAGAGCTTCACGGAGCCGTCACGGTGGAGGAGATGACCGCGGTCAGCACGGGCAGCACTCCGATGAGAAGGAATGAGGGGAGGATGCACACTCCGAGCGGAGCCAGCAGCCGAGTGGAGAGCCGCTCCACCTCCCTGCGCGACCGGGCGGCGTCGACGCGCCGCCGCATCGCCGCCTCCTCGACGAGCAGGCTTGCGATCGGGGCGCCCGATCGCCGCGCGAAGGCGATGGTGCGCGTGGCGGCAGCGACGTCGTCATCGTCTCGGAGTCGCGGCGGAATGGCGCGGGTCGCGATCGTGATCGAGGACTCCGGCGGCATCCCGCCGAGCACCGCGACCGCCGCGAGATCGAGCAGCAGACCTGGCGCTCGGGGGGATGCTGCGATCGAGCCCACCATGCGGGCCGTCCACACGGCACCCGAGGCGGCCAGCGCCATCCCGATGATCAGTGCCGTCCAGCCGAGCGGAGATCGGGTCAGTGCGCCGACGACGTCGAAGCCGAGCGCCGTGGCGAGCAGCGCGCCCCCGATGGGGAGACCGAGCAGCACCCTCGCGGTCATCCGCGGGCCGGTCGCCGCGATCTCGGCCTCCCTCGCATGCTGGGCTCGTTCGCGCAGCGCGACGGCCTGCGCGCGCATCGCCGCGGCGATCGGTGCGCCCGCCCGGGTCGCGACGAGGAACACCGCCTCCACCACCTCGTCCGCGAGGTGCGGATGCGGATCGGGCTCGCGCCGACGTCGCCACCGTGTCCGAGCCGGCGACGCGTCGCCGCGCCCCTTCTCGTCGCCTTGACGGAGGCGGGTCCACGCCGTCGTCGGCGGGACCCCGGCTCGGGCGAGGACGATGAGGCGCTCGAGGGAGCCGGCGGCCGCGTCGAAGTCGTCGGCGGTCGTCATCAGGCGACGTGCGGCAGGGCGACGAGTTGTGCGTCGCGGAGTTCGAGCACGCCGATCTCGGCGACACGGCGCACCCCGTCGCGCCGCTCGAGATGCACGACGAGGTCGATGGCGCTCGATGCCAGCAGCGCGAGCGAGAAGGAGGGGAGGCCGGCGAGCGCCCCGAGCGCCTCGAGCCGAGCGGGTACCTCGCGGAGCGAGCGGGCGTGCAGCGTGCTCGCCCCGCCGTCGTGGCCGGTTCCGAGTGCGGTGAGCACGTCGCGGATCTCCGGGCCCCGGCATTCGCCGAGCACGAGTCGGTCGGGGCGCATCCGAAGGGCTTCGCGGACGAGACGCGACGGCTCGATCGCGCCGACGCCCTCGGTGTTGGCCTGCCGGGCCTCGAGTGCGACCACGTGGGGATGGTCGATGCGCAGTTCGGCGACGTCCTCGATCGTGATGATCCGCTCACCGGCCGGGGCCGCGGACATCAGGGCTGCGAGCAGGGTCGTCTTGCCTGTCCCCGCGGCGCCCGTGATGAGGATGTTCGATCGGCGCGCGACGTGCTCGGCGAGGACGTCCCGCTGATCCTCGTCGACGGCGCCGGAGCGGACGAGGTCGTCGAGCGACCAGCCCCGCGCCGCCGGGATGCGGATGGCGAGGCTCGTGCCGTCGACGGCGACGGGAGGGATGGCGGCGTGCACTCTGACTCCGCCCTCGAGTCGTGCGTCGACGCAGGGGGACGCGTGATCGAGATGCCGACCGCCCGCCTCGATGAGGGCGTGGGCGAGGTCGGTGACGGTGTCGCCCGATAACGGCTCCCACTCGTCCACCGGGCGCAACCCGCGCCCGTCGTCGAGCCAGATCCGGCCTCCCGGCGTGACGAGGACATCGGTGACTCCGGGACCGACATGGACCGAAAGAGGTCCGAGCAGTTCGCGGACCACCGGCGCGATCGGCGCGGACGACGGAGCTCCCGCGCGGTCCGGCTCGTCTCCCCGACCGACTGCCGCCCGATCCGCCGGATCGACCGATGCGTGGATCGCGGACGCATCGAGGTCGAGGGACGAGCTCCGCTCCGAATCGAACCATCGCACAGCGCCGACCGTACCGAGGCCCGAAGGCGGCGGGAGATTCGGACGATTCGGGATGGGGAAAGTATGGGGGCGGGGACCGGTGGGGAGGACCTACGCGACGCCGTCCGGCCGAAGCAGACAAACCGGTATGTGCCGCCTTCCGGGCACCTCGGGACGACGTTCCGTTCGAATACCGCCTTCTCGCGATGCTCGGAACGCCCTCCTGTACCCCGAAGCCGGGTTCATCGTCCCCCAGCGGGTGACGATGAGCACGCGGCCGGGGTCACCTCGTCGCCGACGTCGGCTGAGCGTGAGCCGAGAAGCGCCGCGCCTCGCGCCGCACGTCGCGCCGGTGGAGTAGGCGTCGAACCGGAGACACCCGCTACCCCCAACATCTCCCGCTCCGAGCGAGGAGGAACCCCAAGGAGTTGTGGTCGATGCCGTCGCATGCGATCGAAGTCGACGAACCGGCTCGCGCGAAGACGCCCGTTAACGAGAAGGGGCGGCATCCATTGGGGGGAACGGATGCCGCCACAGCAACGCTGGATTGGGGGGAATCACTGACGCTGCGAGTCAAAGCGTGTTTGACGAGTTCAGTGTACCCCTTTCGAGGTACTTCGCAAGGTCCCCTTTCACCGGATCGATAGCCTTCCGACGGTAGTTTTTCAGGCGGTCCCGACGCCCGTTCCCGCGCCCCACCACCTGCGACATCCCGGGTGTCGAAGTAGGGTCGGAAGCGGAACGCGCGGACGTCGATGTCGCGCCATTCCTCTATCGACGCGAAGGAGCGCACGAGCGATGACGACCGAGAGCACCGGCGGTGGCCACGACGACGCCGAGGGCGTGGCGACACGACCTGCCGCGCACCGGTTCCCGCCGCCGGAGCGGTTCGCCTCCGACTCCGTCGCCTCCGCGGATCTGTACGCGGCGGCGCAGGCCGACCGGCTGCAGTTCTGGGCCGATCGTGCACGCGAGGCGCTGCACTGGGATGAACCGTTCACCGAGGTGCTCGACTGGAGCTCGCCGCCGTTCGCGCGCTGGTTCGCCGACGGGCGCCTGAACGTCGCGTACAACTGCCTCGACCGCCATGTGCTCGCGGGCAACGGGGATCGCGTCGCGCTGCACTGGGAGGGCGAACCCGGCGACACCCGCACCCTGACCTACGCGGAGTTGACCGCCGAGGTGAAGCGAGCCGCCAACCTGCTCACCAGTCTCGGGGTCGGATACGGCGACCGGGTGGCGATCTACCTGCCGATGATCCCGGAAGCGGTCGTCGCCATGCTCGCCGTCGCGAGGATCGGCGCGGTGCACTCCGTCGTCTTCGGCGGCTTCAGCGCCGAGAGCCTCCGCGCGCGCATCGACGACGCCGCCGCGAAGCTGGTGATCACCGCCGACGGGAGTTGGCGCAAGGGACGGGTCAGCCCGCTGAAGCCCGCCGTCGACGCCGCCCTCGCGAAGGGCGAGACCACGGTCTCGACGGTGCTCGTGGTGCGCCGCGCCTGGGCCGACGACGAGCTCCCCTGGGTCAGGGGGCGCGACCTCTGGTGGGACGAGGAGATCGCCCAGGTCGACGCCGACCACGAAGCGAAGGCGTTCGAGGCCGAGAGCCCCCTATTCATCCTGTACACCTCGGGAACGACCGGGAAGCCGAAAGGCATCCTGCACACCAGCGGCGGCTACCTCACCCAGGCCGCGTTCACCCACCGCAACGTCTTCGACCTGCACCCCGAGACCGACGTCTACTGGTGCACGGCTGACATCGGCTGGGTCACCGGGCACAGCTACGTGATCTACGGACCGCTCGCGAACGGCGCGACCCAGGTGCTCTACGAGGGCACTCCCGACACCCCGGGGCCCGGCCGCTGGTGGGAGCTCGTGCAAAAGTACGGCGTCACCATCCTCTACACCGCACCGACGGCGATCCGCTCGTTCATGAAGGCGGGACGCGAGATCCCGGGCGGATACGACCTCTCGTCACTGCGTCTGCTCGGCTCGGTCGGCGAGCCGATCAACCCCGAGGCCTGGCTCTGGTACCGGTCGGTCATCGGCGGCGAGCGCACCCCGGTCGTCGACACGTGGTGGCAGACCGAGACCGGCGGCATCATGATCTCGGCGCTCCCCGGGATCACCGAGACCAAGCCGGGTGCCGCGCAGGTCGCCCTGCCGGGCATCTCCGCCCAGGTGGTCGACGAGCAGGGCACCCCGCAGAGCGAGGGCGAAGGGCTGCTCGTGATCACCGAGCCCTGGCCGGGGATGCTCCGGGGCATCTGGGGGGATCCCGACCGCTTCGTCGAGACCTACTGGTCGCGCTTCGCCGACGTTCCGGGCGGCCCGTGGTACTTCGCCGGCGACGGCGCCCGCCGCGACGAGGACGGCGACATCTGGCTGCTCGGCCGGGTCGACGACGTCATGAACGTGTCGGGGCACCGACTGTCGACCGCCGAGATCGAGTCGGCGCTCGTGTCGCACGAATGGGTGGCGGAGGCGGCGGTCGTCGGCGCCTCCGATGAGACGACCGGTCAGGCCGTCGTCGCGTTCGTGATCGTGCGCGCCCGCCACCGCGACACGGTCGAGGAGAACGGCGTCGAGCGGCTGCGCGGCCACGTCGCCGAGCAGATCGGTGCGATCGCGAGACCCCGCCACATCTTCGTCGTCGACGAGCTGCCGAAGACACGTTCCGGCAAGATCATGCGTCGTCTGCTGCGCGACCTCGCCGAGGGTCGGGAGGTCGGCGACACGACCACCCTCGCCGACACCACGGTGATGCAGGTGATCTCCGCCGAGGTCCTCGACTCGCGCGACTGACGTCGCACGATGCCTCGGGCGGTATCGGTCAGGCGAACTCGAGGATGACGTCGACCTCGACGGGGGCGTCGAGCGGGAGCACGGCGACCCCCACCGCGGCGCGTGCGTGCTGACCCGCCTCGCCGAAGATCTCGCCGAGCAACTCGGAGGCGCCATTGACGACGCCGGGCGCCCCGGTGAAGTCGGGGTGCGAGGCGACGAATCCACCGACCCGGACGACACGGGTGACCCGATCGAGGTCGCCGAGCACGCTCTTCGCCGCGGCGAGCGCGTTGAGCGCGCAGGTGGCGGCGTATTCCTTGGCCCGGTCGGGCGCGACGAGCCCGTCACCCTCGCCGCACTTGCCCGTCTCGGGGAGCGTGCCGTCGACGAAGGGCAGCTGACCGGAGGTGTAGACCAGGTTGCCGCTGATCACGGCCGGCACGTACGCGGCCACAGGGGCCGCGACCTCGGGGAGGACCAGGCCGAGTTCGGCCAGTCGCGAGTCGACGCGTCCCATCAGTCCTGCACCACCGGGCGCTTGAGGTAAGCCACGAGACCGCCTTCGGGGCCCTGCACGATCTGGACCAGCTCCCATCCTTGGGAACCCCAGTTGTTCAGGATGGCCGTCGTATTGTGAACCAACAGCGGGGTCGTGATGTACTCCCAGGTGGTCATCGAGTTCCTCTCCGTGAGGGGCCCAAGCCTCGCGCGGGCGGCCCGTTGACAGGATTTCTCCCGTACCCTCGATCCTATGTCTGCCCCATTCCGGCTGCCGCAGGGCCGCCTGGGCACGACCCTCAGCTTCGTGGGCCTCAGCGTCGCCGCGGGTATCCTCGCGACCGTCGCCGTCACGCCTGCGATCGCCATGACCGGGGTCGCTGCCAACAGCTCCATCGGGATGTTCGAGAACCTCCCCGACTACCTGCGCGTCGACAACCTCCCCCAGAAGACCACCGTCTACGCCCACCAGAGCATCGACGGGCAGGACCAGAACGTCCCCATCGCCTCGTTCTACGCCGAGAACCGCGAGAGCGTCGCCTGGGAGCAGGTCGCCGACGTCGCGAAGAACGCCGCGATCGCCGCCGAGGACCCCCGGTACTACGAGCACGGCGGCGTCGACCCGCTCGGCGTGGTTCGCGCGGCCATCTCGAACGTCCTGGGCGGTGAGGTGCAGGGCGCCTCGACGATCACCCAGCAGTACGTGAAGAACGTGCTCGTCGCGCAGGCCACCGGCCTCGCCACCGAGGAGGAGCGCGAGGCCGCCTACGAGGAGGCCACGAGCGTCAGCTTCGACCGAAAGCTGAAGGAGATGCGCTACGCCATCGCGCTCGAGAAGGAGTTCAGCAAGGACCAGATCCTGCTCGGCTACCTGAACATCGCGCTCTACGGCGGACGGGTCTACGGCATCCAGGCGGCCGCTCAGTACTACTACGGGGTGAACGCGTCCGACCTGAACCTCAACCAGGCCGCGAGCCTGCTCGCCATCGTCAACAACCCGGCGAACCTCCGCCTCGACATGCCCGACGATCCCGACAACGGGGCGGCCACCGGGTACGCGCTGACGAAAGACCGGCGCGACTACATCCTCGCCGCGATGCTCGAGCACACGATGATCGACCAGGCCACCTACGACGCGACCGTCGCCGAGCCGATCACGCCCGCCATCAACGACGCCCCGGTCGGCTGCACCTCCGCCGGCAACGCCGGGTTCTTCTGCGACTACGTGGTGAACGTGATCCGCAACGACCCGGTGTTCGGCGAGACCGAGGACGAGCGCTACAGCAACTTCATCCGCGGCGGGTTCGATGTCTACACGACCCTCGACCTCGACCTGCAGTGGGCGGCGCAGACCTCGATCGACGAGAACGTCCCGAAGACCCGGTACGAAGGGGTGGACCTGGCTTCCGCGGCAACCGCGGTCGAGGCGGGCACCGGCAAGATCAAGGCGATGGCCCAGAACAAGGACTTCAACGACTCCGGTGACGCCGCGGCGCTCGGCGGCAACTTCTCGGCCCTCAACTACAACACCGACTACGACTACGGCGGCTCGAGCGGCTTCCAGGCCGCGTCGACCTATAAGACGTTCACGCTGATCGCGTGGCTGCGGGCCGGCAACACCCTCGGCGACACGTTCAACATATCCGAGAAGGACTACGACTTCTCCACCTTCCAGAGCTGCAACGGCCCCGGAAGCGGCACCGACTACATCGAGAACGACGCCAACGAGCGCGGCAACCGCACCGTGCTGCAGTCGACGACCACGTCGATCAACGGCGGCTTCATGCAGATGGGTCAGAAGCTCGACCAGTGCGAGATCCGCAAGGCGGCGACCGACCTGTTCGTGCACCGCGCCGACGGCACCGAGCTGACCACCAACCCTGCCGCGATCCTCGGCACCAACGAGGTGGCTCCCCTCACCATGGCCGCCGCCTACGCGGGCATCGCGAACCACGGCTACGTGTGCTCGCCGATCGCGATCGAACGCATGGTGAAGCCCGACGGCACCGATGCGGTCATCCCGCAGTCGACCTGCCAGCAGGGCATCGAGGCGCCGGTGGCGGATGCCGCGGCCTACGCGCTGCAGACGGTCATCGAGAGCGGGTCGGCGACCGCGTCGAACCCGTACGACGGGGTCGAGCACATCGCGAAGACCGGAACCTCCGACGGCAACACCACGACGTGGACCACGGGTGCGAGCTCGAAGATCGGCCTCTCGGTCCTCGTCGGTCAGGCGTCCCTGCCGGACGGCGCCGACGAGTACGCCGACCTCCGTCAGCTGTACCTCGACAGCGGTCAGGCGGCGACTGCCCGTCACCGCATCTTCAGCCCGATCATGGAGGCGCTCGACGACCGCTACGGCGGCGACGATTTCGCGGCCCCCGAGTCGCGGTTCCTCCGCGGCGTGCAGGTCTCGGTACCCGATGTGACGGGCCAGAGTCTCGAGCAGGCCCGCAGCATCATCGAGGGCGCCGGCTTCGCGTTCCAGGACGGCGGACCGCGCGCATCCGACCTCGCCGTCGGCGTGGTGGCCGCCACGGATCCGGCGGGCGGCTCGACCGCCTCGCGCGGCTCGACGATCACCGTGTTCACGAGCGACGGCACCCTCGCGGGGGCGCCGATGCCGAACCTGACCGGGGTCCCGAGCGATGATGCGGTCGAGGCGCTGACCGACGCGGGAGTGCCCGACGGGGCGATCACGTTCGCCTACACGGGCAGCGGAGCGTCGGCGACCAACCTGTGCCAGGTCGCGTCGACGAACCCGGCGGCGGGCTCGTCGGTCAATACGAGCACGCCGATCACCCTGACCCTGTATTCCCCGACGGGCAGCGCGCCGGTCGGTGGAGGATGTCCTCGATGATCCGGGGTGTCGCCAAGGCGCTGGCCGTCCTCGCAGGAGCGGGCGCTGCGGCGTTCGCATGGGGAAGCCTGATCGAGCGCAACGCGTACGTGCTGCGCAGGGTCGACGTGCCCGTGCTGCCGGCCGGATCCGACCCCATCACGGTCCTGCACCTCTCGGACCTGCACATGGCTCCGTGGCAGCGCCGCAAGCAGGAGTGGGTGCGATCGCTCGCCGACCTCCGGCCCGACTTCGTGGTCGACACCGGCGACAACCTGGGGCATGCCCGTGGGATCGAGGGCATCCGTCAGGCTCTTGAGGTGTTTCGCGGGACACCGGGCGCGTTCGTCTGGGGTTCGAACGACTACTTCGGCCCGCACTTCAAGAACCCGTTCCTGTACTTCTCGCGCACGGTGCGGAAGCCGCCGAAGCTCGTCCCCCTCGACCGCGAGGGTCTCGAACGGTACCTGGAGGGGCTCGGCTGGGCCGATCTCGACAACCGTGCCGCTCGTGTCGAGGTCGGCGGTCTGCGGATCGAGCTGTTCGGCACCGACGACGCGCACAAGCATTTCGACCGGCTCGACGTCGTTTCCGCGGCGGTGGACGACCTGCGCGAGCGCGAGTCGGAGGGTCCCGACCTGGTGCTGGCGGTCACCCACGCGCCGTACCAGCGGGTGCTCGATTCGTTCGTCACCCACGGCGCCGACCTGATCCTGGCGGGGCACACCCATGGCGGTCAGGTCTGCGTTCCGGGGTTCGGCGCACTGGTCACCAACTGCGACATCCCGCGTGAACAGGTCAAGGGGCTGAGCCTGTGGGCGCATGCCCGCCGGGTCGCGTGGCTGCACGTGTCCGCCGGTCTCGGCACCTCGATCTACGCTCCGGTGCGCTTCGCGTGCCGGCCCGAGGCGACTCTTCTGACTCTCACCGCGTCGGAGTGACCGACGCGGATGTGAGAGGCTCCGACATCCGCTAGAATCGAGTCTGCTCTTCTTCGGACCTGGTCCGGGTGGAGTGCAATCGGGGTGTGGCGCAGTTTGGTAGCGCGCTTCGTTCGGGACGAAGAGGTCGTGGGTTCAAATCCCGCTACCCCGACAAATACGAAGGGCCTTCGCCGTCAGGCGGAGGCCCTTCGTCGTTCTCCTGGCTATCGCCAAGCTGAGAATCGCCCACCAACGGGCGGCTGATATTGCTAGACGCTCTAACTATCGACGAGGATTGACTCACCCGGCGCACCACCCACGGCGCCACTGAAGGAGCCGTCATGTCGATCGAAGAACGCGAACCCGCCCCCACTCCGGCCAGCCGCGCGTTCACCGACGACTCGTTCCTGGTTCCCCCGCTCACCGACGACCGCCCCCGCGAGCTCGCCCTGATGTGGACCGCGACGGCCACCGCGGTGACCGCCCTCTCGGCCGCGCTGCTCGCGACGCTGCTGCCCCTGTGACCTCTGCGCTCTGACCGCTGCGCCCGCTCGAGCGGCTCAGCGGGCGTGCAGGTGCTCGAGATGCCCGCTCAAGAGCCCCGCGCTCTCATCGAGGTAGCAGGCGGCGCAGAGCGACTCGTAGGTGGTGTCCTCGATCGTGTCGATGGCGACCTGGTCACCGGCGAAGACGAAGCGATCGCCGATCCGCCGAGCATTGAAGAGCGCCTTGCGCCCGCACCGGCAGATCGTCTTCAGCTCTTCGAGGGTGTGGGCGATCTCGAGCAGCCGCCTGCTGCCCGGGAACGCGACGGTCTGGAAATCGGTACGGATGCCGTACGCGAGCACGGGCACATCGTCGACGATCGCGATGCGCAACAGGTCGTCGACCTGCGTCTCGGTGAGGAACTGCGCCTCGTCGACGAGGAGGCAGGCGACGGCATCACCGGTCTCGCGCACGACACGGTCGCGTTCCCGGGCGAACGCCAGGGCAATGTCGTCGTCGGCGGAGACGGTGAAGTCGACCGTGCGCTCGACCCCGAGTCGGGACACGATGCTCGTGTCGCCCTTCACATCGACGCTCGGCTTCGCGAGGAGGACCTTCTGGCCGCGCTCCTCGTAGTTGTAGGCGGCCTGCAGCAGCGCCGTGCTCTTGCCGCTGTTCATCGCCCCGTACCGGAAGTACAGCTTCGCCACCCGAGCCTCCGCTCCTGCTCGCCCCCTGAGCGTTCGGACTACTGCAGGTAGCCGTCCTCGGCCGCTCGGCGGATCAAGTCGGCCTTGCGACTTGCCGGCCTGTTCGCTCTAGCGTACTTCTCGCGCACACGGCGGAGGTACGTCTTGGCGGTCTCGTACCGCACGTTCATGAGCTCCGCCACCTCATTGGTCGAGTGCCCGCCGACGTAGAGCCGCAGCGCCTCCTGCTCGCCGACGCTGAGCTTCGGACGCTGAGGGGAGGCCGCGCCGACCGGGAGGGGACGCCAGTCCCGCTGCAGGTCGCTCTCGGCGGTGACGCCCATGACGCTGCGGGCGAGGTCCATGACTTCACGCAGCGGCTGCGCCTTCGACACGAAGCCCGCGGCGCCCGCTGCGAGTGCACGCTCTCGGGCCTCGGCGGTCTCGAGACCGCTGAGCACGATGACCTTCGCCCCGGCCGCGCGGCAGGTGCGCACCCGCGCCTCGATCGACACCTGCTCCTTCAGCTGGAAGTCGATGAACACGAGCTGGGTCGGGAAGTTGGCGCTGTGCACCAGCTCGAGCCAGGTGCGTGCGCTCAGCACGACGTCGAAGTCGGGAGCGTTCGCGGTGATCCAGCTGCTGATGCTGTCGAGCAGCACCTCGTGATCATCGAGGATGGCGAGGCGGATGCGGGGACGATCCGCCGCCGCCCCCACCGCCTCGGCGGATGCCGGCTTGGCGCCGCCGATGAGGGTCGGGATGCTTCCGGTCACGGTCGGGTGCTCACGGCCTGTCATAGCAGAATCTCACAGTCATCTCGTCATCTCGGAAGTCGTAGCTGAAGTCGGCGAACACGGCGGCCATCACCGCGAGGTAGGGACGCAGGAGCCGAGCGTCGCGCGACGATGCCCCGCGCAGGGCGCCGACCAGGACGGTCTCGCACACTCCCCCGGCCTCGTCGATGACGACCCGGATGGTCTCGGTTCGCCCGCCCGGGAGGTCTCGGACGGCGCCGATCAGCGCCCTCAACGCGGTCCTCTGGTCGAGGTCCATGGCGCCCGCCAGGCCGTCCCGGTCGTCGACGCGGCTGGGCACGACGGCTCCGTCGGCGAACCGCTGGGGGGTGATCAGCTCGTCGAGCCACGACCGCTCCGTGTCGGCGAGCATCACGGCCCTCAGCGACCCGGCGAGCCGGCCGGCACGCGCGATGTCGTCGTCGGCGATCGCGCCGCGTTCGACGAGTCCGCTGTAGAACGGCACCACGTCGCGGTTGAGGATGCTGACGCGGGTCTGCTGCACCGCGCGCGTGATGGCGGTCTCCTGCCGCCGAGCCTCGGCCTCGGACGCGGCGAGCGCTCCGGCCCGCCAGCGATCGAGGAACCCCAACACGCGGTGCACGAACGCGGCCCCGCCCGCCGGCAGTGCGAGGACGGGGGTGACGGCGATCAGCGTCGGCAGCCCCGGGACGACCGGGGTCTCCGAGACCGTCTCCTGGATGGCCGTGAGGGCGACGACCCAGATCGCGACGACGACGGTGCCGACGACGATCTCGGCGATGGGGCGGTAGGGGACGAGGGCGAGGAGCAGGAGGGCCGAGGTGTACGGCCCCCACATGGTGACGCCGGGAGCGCTGCCCCAGACCGAGACCACCTCGACGAGGTGCGCGGCCATGCCGAAGAGCAGGACAGCGACGGTGACGGTGCGCCCGAGAGCCCCGAAGCGGGGATGGGTGAGCACGACGAGATAGCAGGCGGCGACGCCCGCGAGCATCACCGCGACGACGGCGAGCGGCCAGTTGACGATCCTCTCGCCCGACGCGATGGTCAGCACGATCGCGAACCCCGCGACGGCCACCGCGGCCGCGAGGATGAGCTGGCGTCCGGCGAGCGCGCCGAGCGGATCCGCCCGTTGCAGGGTGCGCGTTCCGTTCACCGCGATTCCTCCACGACCCGCTCCAACTCGGTCGATGCGGATGAGGTCGATTCGGACGACGAGGCGGACGACGACGCGGTCGACGGCGACGCGACGGTGAGGAGCACCGAGGTGCCGCGCCCGGGAGCCGACCAGATCTTCACCGTGCCGCCCACCATCTCGAGTCGACGGAACACCGAGTTGCGCAACCCGAGCCGGTCGCCCGCCACGGCGTCGGGGTCGAACCCGCGGCCTGCGTCGATGACCATCACCGACACCGTGCCGTCCTCGCCGAACACGACGACCTCGGCCCCCGGCGCGCCGGAATGCAGACGCACGTTCACGAGCAGCTGCCGGAGCGCGAGACCCACGGTCTCCGCGACCGCGGGATCGAGCCGTCGGAGCTGACCGAGGTCGCCGGTCACCTCGATGGCGAGGCCCTGCGACACGGCCTGCCCGATCTCGACTCCGATCGGGCCCGCCTCGTCGTGACCGCCCCGCCGCTCCGGCTGCTCGGACCAGTCCTGACCCACGATGGCGTCGAGGTCCGCTTCGATGACGGTGCGCAGCCGCTGCGAGAGCTCACCGGTCCGGCTGGTGGCGACCGCCGCGAGCGAGCCGAGCACGGTGTCGTGCAGCAGCGCAGCGGCCCGCGCTTCGACATCCGAGCGGACCTCCGCGAGCTTCTCGTCGCGCGCCGCGCGGTGGATGCGCGGCTGAGCCTGACGGGCGGTTCGCGCCGATCGTCCCGTCATCGCGTAGATGATGACGACGAGCGCGGCGCTCAGCGCGACGGTCGGGTCGAGAGGCGGTGCTGTACCCGTGAGAGCCGCTCCGGCGAGCACGCCGGCGAGACCCGCGACGTACCCCGCCACCGACAGCACGATCCCTCGGCCGGAGCGCCCGCCGGTGCCGCCCACCATGACGAGGGCGATCCACACGACGGTGATCAGGTAGCGCGATGCGGGCGCGAGTTCGGACGGCAGACCGGCGAGGGCCGTCGCGATGACGACGAGACCCGACGCGCCCGAGAGCAGATAGATGATGGCCACCGAGAGGCCACCGCGCCGGTCGAGCACGGTGAGCACGAGCGCGAGAGCGCCGATGACGACGGGCACGACGAGAGTTCCCGGGATGAAGAACTGGGCGCAGAGGACGAGGTAGACCGCGACCGCGACGGCGAGAGCGACGCCCCCGACCACGCGTGCGCCACGGCCGATCCCGCTGCTGACCACGTCGGTGGCGAGGTGTCCTGGCAAGCCGAGCGACACGCTTCACTCCTGTTCGGGCGGCATTCCCCGGGCGGGGAGGGTCCTGAGGCGGCGGGGTGCCGCCGCAGTCGATTATTACAGCGAGACGCCCCCTTTTGTACCCCGAATGTTGGGGCCATGTACCACTCGGGGGCGCGAGGTCCCGAGACATCCTCGTCTCACCCGCTGGGAGGACGGCGAGATCGCCCCGACCGGACGGCGGTCGGGAGCGGCCGACCTGGGCACGGCGGACTCAGAAGAGGGTGGGCGTCGGCGCGGGCGCCGCGCGGCGCTGCGCCCGCGAGAACATCACGCCGGTCGCAGGGTCGGCGCGACCGGTCTTCATACCGTGCCGCCGCCGCGCCTGCTCGAAGCGCTCACCGAGCCACGCTCGATACTCCTTCGGCGCGTTCGCCCCCTGCGCGTACAGCGATCGGTAGCGGGGAACCAGGTCGGGATGCACCCGCTCCAACCAGGCGAAGAACCACTCCCGTGTGCCGGGCTTCAGATAGAGGGTCGAGTGCAGTACCGACGTCGCCCCCGCATCGGCGACGGCGCGCAGCGCCGTGTCCAGGTGGCGCTTCGTGTCGGTCAGGTACGGCAGCACCGGCATCATGAAGACGCTGCACCGCAGGCCATGCTCTCGGACCGCCGCGACCGTCGCCAGGCGCGCCGCGGTCGTGGGGGTGCCCGGCTCCACCGACTGCTGCAACTCGTCGTCGTAGACCGCGATCGACATGGCGATGTCGACGGGCACGCGCTTCGACAGCTCCGCCAGAAGGTCGAGGTCTCGCCGCAGCAGTGTCCCCTTCGTGAGGATCGACAGCGGCGTGCCGGAGTCGGCCAACGCGGTCACGATCTCGGGCATCAGGCGGTATCTCCCCTCGGCGCGCTGGTAGGGGTCGGTGTTCGTGCCGAGCGCCACGGGGTCGCGCTGCCACGAGGTCTTCGCGAGCTCACGACGGAGCACGTCGCCGACGTTCACCTTGACGATGATCTGCCGGTCGAAATCATCGCCGTCATCGAGTTCGAGGTAGTTGTGGGTCGGACGCGCGAAGCAGTAGACGCAGGCGTGAGTGCATCCCCGATACGGATTGATCGTCCAGCCGAACCCGTAGCTGCCCCCAGGCACCTTGTTGAGCGCGGATTTCGCCATCACCTCGTGGAAGGTGACGCCCGCGAACTCGGGAGTACGCACCGAGCGGACGAATCCGCTCAGCCGCGCGAGGCCCGGCAGGGTTCCGGGCGATGAGGTGGTGAGTTCCTGAGCCGCCCAACGCATGCGCACAGTCGAACACATGTTCGAATGTCTCGCAAGCGTGGTGGTCAGCCTTGCAGGCGCAGCGCTCTCGAGGTCTCCTGCTCGACGCTGTCGACGAGCTTCGGGTGGTCGGAGAGCAGGGTGCCGTAGGTGGGGATCAGGTCGCGGATGCCGCGCTCCCATCCGGCGAACCGGTCGGGGAAGCAGCGCTTCAACAGGTCGACCATGATGGGTGCCGCCGTGGAGGCACCGGGCGAGGCGCCGAGGAGCCCTGCGATGGTGCCGTCGCCCGACGCGATGACCTCGGTGCCGAACTGGAGCACGCCGCCCTTAGCCTTGTCGGGCTTGATCACCTGGGCACGCTGGCCGGCGGTGATGAGCCTCCAATCGGCCGGGTCGGCGCCGGGGAAGAACTCGCGCAGGCTGCGGAACTTCGCCGTCCGGGACGCGAGCAGCTCCCCGATCAGGTAGCGCACCAGCGAGAAGTTGTCCTTCGCGACGGCGAGCAACGGCACGATGTTGTGCAGCCGGATGGAGCCGAACAGGTCGAGCAGCGACCCCTTCTTCAAGAATTTCGGGCTGAAGCCCGCGTAGGGGCCGAACATCAGGGCGGCGTCGCCGTCGACCACGCGGGTGTCGAGGTGAGGCACCGACATCGGCGGGGCACCGACCGATGCCTTGCCGTACACCTTGGCCCGGTGTCGTGCGACGACCGCGGGGTCGTCGGTGCGGAGGAACTGTCCGCTGATCGGGAAGACCCCGTACCCGCGGGCCTCGCGGATGCCGGACTTCTGCAGCAGCTTCAGGGCCCATCCACCGGCGCCGACGAAGACGAAGCGCGCCTCGACCTCGGCGGGGGTCCGGCCGATGAGTTCGCGCACCGAGACCCGCCAGTTGCCGTTCGGCAACTTCTTCAAGCCTCGGACCTCGGTGTCGAGCATCACCTCGGCGCCGGCGCTCTCGAGGCGCGACATCATCTCGCGGGTGAGCGCCCCGAAGTCGACGTCGGTGCCCTCGTCGATGCGGGTCGCCGCGATCGGCTCGTCCTTCGCGCGGTCGAGCACCAGCAGCGGGGCCCACTCGTGGATGGTCGCGGGGTCGTCGGAGAACTCCATGCTCGCGAAGAGCGGGTGGGCGCGGAGCGCGTCGAAGCGGCGGCGCAGGAACGCGACGTTCTCGGCACCGCGGACGAAGGTCATGTGCGGCGTCGGGTTGATGAACTGCGACGGGTTGCCGAGATGATCGTCGTCGACGAGCGAGGCCCAGAACTGCCGCGAGATCTGGAACTGCTCGTTCACCTTGACGGCGCTCGTGATGTCGATCGTGCCGTCGGCGCGCTCGGGCGTGTAGTTGAGCTCGCAGTAGGCCGCGTGGCCGGTGCCGGCGTTGTTCCAGGGGTTGCTGCTCTCCCCCGCGACCTCGCTGAGGCGCTCGTAGACGCGGATCGACCAGGTCGGCTCGAGGCGCTGCAGGAGGGTGCCGAGCGTGGCGCTCATGATGCCCCCACCGATGAGGACGACGTCGACGGGCGTAGCGGAGGCCATTGATTCAGTTTAGGTCGGCGGCGACCTGGAACCCTTCGAGACTCAGGAAGCGGCGGGAGCGTCGACGACCGGGGCTTCGGCCGACAGCGACGCGACGACGAGCTCGGCGAGCTGCACCGCGTTGAGCGCGGCGCCCTTGCGGAGGTTGTCGTTGCTGACGAACAGTGCGAGGCCACGACCCCCGGGAACGCCCTCGTCGGTGCGGATGCGGCCCACGTAGCTGGGGTCGTTGCCCGCCGCTTGCAGCGGCGTCGGCACGTCGGAGATGGCGACGCCCGCAGCGCCGTCGAGCAGTTCGTAGGCGCGCTCGGGCGAGATCGGCGTCGAGAACTCTGCGTTGATCGACAACGAGTGCCCGGTGAACACCGGCACCCGCACGCAGGTGCCGCTCACCAGCAGCTCAGGGAGTTCGAGGATCTTGCGGCTCTCGTTGCGGAGCTTCTTCTCCTCATCGGTCTCGTACAGCCCGTCATCGACGATCGAGCCCGCGAGCGGGATCACGTCGAATGCGATGGTGCGCGGGAACTTGACCGGCGCGGGGAAGTCGACGGCGGAGCCGTCGTGGACGAGTCCCGCGAGATCCTGCCCCACCGCGGCGCGCGCCTGCTCGAGCAGCTCGTCGGCTCCGGCGAGTCCCGCTCCCGACACGGCCTGGTAGGTGCTCACGATCAGTCGCTCGAGACCGGCCTCGTCGTGCAGGACCTTCAGCACGGGCATCGCGGCCATCGTTGTGCAGTTCGGATTGGCGATGATGCCCTTGACCGCATCGGCGATCGCGTGCGGGTTCACCTCGCTGACCACGAGGGGGACCTCGGGATCCATGCGCCATGCCGACGAGTTGTCGATGACGGTGACGCCCGCCGCGGCGAAGCGCGGGGCCTGGGCCTTCGAGGTGGTGGCGCCGGCGGAGAAGAGCGCGACGTCGAGCCCGGTGGGGTCGGCGGTGGCGGCGTCCTCGACGACGATGTCCTCGCCGCGCCACGGCAGCGTGGTGCCCGCCGATCGGGCGGAGGCGAAGTAGCGGATCTCCGCGATGGGGAAGTCGCGCTCTTCGAGGAGTCGGCGCATGACCGCGCCGACCTGACCGGTGGCGCCGACGATGCCGACGCGGGCTCCAGTGCTATCGACCATGGGAGTTCCTTCCTCGTGGTGCTGCGGTGCGGGCGGTCAGCGCCCGGTGCCGGCGTGGACGACCGCTTCGGTGTCGGAGTCGAGTCCGAACGCGGTGTGCACGGCGCGGACCGCTTCCTTGATGGTGTCGGCCCGCGTGACGACCGAGATGCGGATCTCGCTCGTCGAGATCATCTCGATGTTGATGCCCGCCGCCGAAAGCGCGGTGAACAGCTCGGCCGAGACTCCGACGTTGGTGCGCATACCGGCGCCGACGAGCGAGAGCTTGCCGATCTGGTCGTCGTGCTGGAGACGCTCGAAGCCGACCTCGTCCTTCGAGTTCGTCAGGGCGGTCAGCACGGTCTGCGCGTCGGACTTCGGCAGGGTGAAGGAGATGTCGGTGAGTCCGGAGACCGCCGCCGACACGTTCTGCACGATCATGTCGATGTTGGCGCCCGATCGCGCGACGATCGTGAAGATCTGCGCCGCCTTGCCGGGTACGTCGGGCACGCCGACGACGGTGATCTTCGCCTCGCTGAGGTCGGCCGCGACTCCCGCGATGACCGGCTCTTCCACGGCTTCTCCGTTCTCGTCGATCCCCGGCGTCGCCGGGCTGTACACGATGGTGCCCTCGTTGTTGTTGAAGGACGACCGTACGTGAAGGGTAACGCCGTGCCTGCGCGCGTATTCGACCGCGCGGATGTAGAGCACCTTCGCTCCGGCGGCGGCGAGTTCGAGCATCTCCTCGCTCGTGATGCGGTCGATCTTCTGCGCGAGCGGCACCATGCGCGGGTCGGAGGTGAAGATGCCGTCGACGTCGGTGTAGATCTCGCAGACGTCGGCCTTCAGCGCGGCCGCCAGCGCTACGGCGGTCGTGTCGGATCCGCCGCGCCCGAGGGTGGTGATGTCGCCGGTCACCCGGTTGAAGCCCTGGAAGCCGGCGACGATCGCGATGGCGCCCTCGTCGAGCGCCTCCTGGACGCGCCGCGGCGTGACGTCGACGATGCGGGCGGCGCCGTGCTGCGCGTCGGTAATCATGCCCGCCTGGCTGCCGGTGAACGAGCGGGCCTCGAAGCCGAGGTTCTCGATCGCCATCGCGAGCAGCGCCATCGAGATGCGCTCGCCCGCGGTGAGGAGCATGTCGAGCTCGCGCGGAGCGGGGATCGGCGCGACCTCATGGGCGAGGTCGAGCAGTTCGTCGGTGGTGTCGCCCATCGCGGACACGGCGACGACGACCTCGTTGCCGGCGCGCTTGGTCTCGACGATGCGCTTGGCGACGCGCTTGATGCTCTCGGCGTCGGCGACGGACGAGCCACCGAATTTCTGCACGATCAAAGCCACTGTGTAACTCCTGGGACCGGCCGGGTTCAGGCCGAGGCGAGTCTACTGTGCGAGGTCACCGCGACTCGTCCATGAGTCGGCGGCCCTCGAACGCGCGCCCGAGGGTCACCTCGTCGGCGTATTCGAGGTCGCCGCCGACGGGCAGGCCCGACGCGAGGCGGCTGACCGGGACGTCGAGGGTGCGCAAGGTGCGGGAGAGGTAGGTGGCGGTCGCCTCGCCTTCCAGGTTGGGGTCGGTGGCGAGGATGACCTCGGTGACGCTGCCGTCGGCGAGGCGCTGCAGCAGCTCCCGGATGCGCAGCTGCTCGGGCCCGATGCCGTCGATGGGGCTGATGGCGCCGCCGAGCACGTGGTAGAGGCCGCGGAATTCGCGGGTGCGTTCGATGGCGACGACGTCCTTCGCCTCTTCGACGACGCAGATGAGGGCCCGGTTGCGGCGCGGGTCGCGGCAGATGTTGCAGCGCTCCTGGTCGGCGACGTTGCCGCACTCGACGCAGAATCGCACCTTCTCGCGCACCTCGAGCAGCACCTCGCCGAGACGCCGCACGTCGAAGGTCTCGGTCTGGACGATGTGGAAGGCGATGCGCTGCGCCGATTTCGGACCGATGCCCGGCAGCCTGCCGAGCTCGTCGATGAGCTCCTGAACGATTCCCTCGTACACGCGGCGTCAGTCCCTGGTCTTCGGAGGCAGGGGCGTCTCCTCGATGAAGTTGGCGCCGAGGATCTCGCGCACCACCGCCTCGCCGTACCGGCGCGACTCGTCGGCGGCGGCCGGGTCGTGAACGGGTTCCGGCGCCGGGGCGGGCGCGTCGACGCGCACGAGGAACTTCACCCGCGTGCCGAGCACCTCGAGGATCGCCGTGCGCAGCACCTCGCTGATGCCCTGTCCCGAGTTCTGCTGCTGACGGAACTTGGTGACGTCGGCCTCGCTGACGAAGCCGAGGGTGAGGACGTCGCCGTTGAGGATGAGCGGCTGAGCCGTGAACACCACGGTCCACGCGTTCATGCTGCTGCGCTTCACGACGTCAATGATCTCGGGCCAGGCGTCACGGATCTGCTCGAGCGCGAGCGGCGCGGGGTCGGCCGCGGGAGCGGACTCCGGCTCCGCACGGATGGGCTCAGGCGGCGCGGACGCGGGTTCCTTCGCCGTGGGGGCGATCGCTTCGGGTTCGCGCGCGGGAGTCGGCTGCGACGGCTCGGGCTCGGGCTGGGGCTCGGCGGGGGCGGCCGGTGCCGCGCCGCCCGGGATGCGGACCTCCCAGTCGGGGTCGGCGGCAGGGGCGCCGGGAACCCGGACCTCCCATCCCGGCTCGGACACCGGGGCGTTCTGCCGCGCGGCCGGCGGGGACGAGGGCGTTGCGGACACCGCCGGAGCGGCGGGCGCGGGCGGCGCCGCGGGAGCGGCCTGCGGCGTACGGGCGTGAGCCTGCTGCTCCAGAGGAGGCGCCTGGCGCCCGGCCGGAGGCGCCGCCGACGCAATGGCGGCTGCGGCAGGCGCACGCGACGCGGAGGCGGGAGCGGGGTCGGGCGCGTTCTCGACCCCGACACGGCGCTCGAGCCGCTCGACTCGGGCGAGTGCCCCGCTGGCGTCGGATGCGGGGACGAGGGTGCGGGCGATCATCAGCTCGAGGTGGAGACGGGGTGAGGTCGCCCCGGTCATCTCGGTCAGGGCGTCGTTGACGACATCGGCGGCGCGCGAGAGCTCGGCGGCGCCGAAGTGGGTGGCCTGCACCCGGTAGTTCTCGATCTGCTCGTCGGGGACACCACGCAGCACCGACCCGGCGCCGGCGCCGGTCGCGCCGACGACGATGAGGTCGCGGAGCCGCTCGAGGAGGTCCTCGACGAAGCGCCGGGGGTCCTGGCCGGTCTGGACGACGCGGTCGACGGCCCCGAAGGCGGCGGCGGCGTCGCGCTGGCCGAGTGCGAGGACGATCTCGTCGAGAAGGGCGCCATGGGTGTAGCCCAGCAGGGCGACGGCCCGCTCGTAGCCGACCGTGCTGCCCTCGGATCCCGCGATGAGCTGATCGAGGAGGGAGAGGGTGTCGCGAACGGATCCGCCTCCCGCCCGGACGACGAGCGGAAGCACGCCGGGCTCGACGGCGACCTGCTCGGCGGCGCAGAGCTGGCCCAGGTACTCGAGCATCTGCGCGGGCGGCACGAGCCGGAACGGGTAGTGGTGGGTGCGCGACCGGATGGTGCCGATGACCTTCTCGGGCTCGGTCGTCGCGAAGATGAACATGACGTGCTCGGGCGGTTCTTCGACGATCTTGAGCAGCGCGTTGAACCCCTGAGGGGTGACCATGTGCGCCTCGTCGAGGATGAAGATCTTGTAGCGGTCGCGAGCCGGAGCGAACACGGCGCGCTCGCGCAGGTCACGGGCGTCGTCGACGCCGTTGTGGCTCGCCGCGTCGATCTCGACGACGTCGAGCGATCCGCCTCCGCCACGACCGAGCTCGACGCAGCTGTCGCAGGTGCCGCACGGAGTGTCGGTGGGACCCTCGGCGCAGTTCAGGCAGCGGGCGAGGATGCGGGCGGATGTGGTCTTGCCGCAGCCGCGGGGCCCGCTGAACAGGTAGGCGTGGTTGACCCGGTCGGTGCGCAGCGCGGTGCGCAGCGGATCGGTCACCTGGGCCTGCCCGATGAGTTCGCCGAAGGACTCGGGCCGGTAGCGGCGGTAGAGAGCGGTGACCACCTTCCAAGGGTAATCGTCGGGACCGACACGCAGGCCGTGCGGATCGACTCCGCTCAGTTCAACAGGGTCGCCGGACCGACGCTCGAGGAGCCGAGCATGAGCCAGCGTCCGACGGCGGAGGAGACGGCGCCGGTCCGCGGCCGGATCTCGACGCGCACCGCGCCCACGTCGTAGCGTCCGGCGGGCAGCGCAGCGAGGGAGGCGGGGACGGGATTGGTCCCGGTCTTCGGCTGGTTCTGCGCGTTGAGACTGAGCAGCGCGATGCCGCTCGGACCGAAGACCGTGGTCATCGCCCCGCCGACCTGGGTGCCGAGCGTCGTCGCGATCGTCGCGGCCTGCGGCACGACGGTGTTGTAGGTCGGAGCGAGCAACGCGGCGACCAGCTGGGCGACGACGGTGCCGACACCGCTGACGAGCCCGGACACCAGCCCGCCGACGAGCGCGGACACCACGCCGGTCAGCAGACCCGCCGCGGGCAGCACCGTCGTCGTGACGGTCGCCTGGCTCGCCGCCATCGACGCGATCGGGGTGTCGATGACCTTGGCCTCGATGCGCGCGACCGTGAGCTGTGCGCCGAGGACGGTCGCGGTCAGGTCGATCACGGTCGTCGAGCTGACCCGCACCGCTCCCGCCGCCCGCTGCAGTGCGGCCACCACGCTCGCCGACCAGGTGGCGACGGCACCCGAGATGGCGGTGGCGACCGCAGCGGATTGCGCGGGGGTGAACACGAGCGGCGAGTTCGGGTCTCGCCCGTTCAAGGCCCCCTGGAGTTTCGCCGCGTCGATCGACACCGTTCCCGTGGCGAAGTCGATCGTCACGAGGCCGGTGCTGTCGGACGCGGTCCCGACGAGGAGGGCATCGAGAGCGGCCAGCTCGCTGGTGGCGAGCGTCGCGCTGACCGTGGAGCTCGCCGTACCGAGGCCGAGCAGACCGAGCAGGCCCGCGAGCAGGGCGGTGACGCCGGAGCTGATGTTCGACGACAGCGTGGTGTTGTTCGCGATGCCCTGCACGCTGTTGACCAGCGAAGTCCGCGCGGTGCGCGCCGTGTCGACGAGCGACTGCACGGACGGCGAGGCGAGCTCGTACCGCATCGCTCCGACCTGATAGCTGCGCAGCAGCGAGTTCGTGGTCGCCGTCCACCGGGCCGCGCACGCATCGATGGAGGCGGCCGACGCGAAGCCGCCGGTGCGCAGCTCGAGCGCGGTGATTCCGGGTGCGGCCGTGCTGAGCGGCGCTCCCGTCGCCTGCGCGACGATGGAGGCGAGGTGCACGGACGTCCATCTCGACGGCGCGGACGCGACGCCGGCGCTGTCGACGGCGCCGGACGCGGTGAGGATGCCGCTCGTCGCGCCCTGCCTGCCGTTCCCAGTGGCGGACACCCATCCGGCGGGCGTCGGCGTGGTCGTCGGCAGCGCGACGGTCGTCGGAATCGAGTAGGTCGCGTTCGCGGCGAGGGCCGCCGTGTCGACGACGCTGCGATAGCCGCCGCCCACGGCGACCGCGTTCGATCGGTCGACCGTGGTGCCGGCGCCGACGGCGGTCGCCGTCACCGAATTCGCGGCGGCATCGTCGGGGGCGGCGGCGAACGCGGTGCCGCTCACCAAGCGTGCATTCGCCGTGCTTCGGAAGATCGACGGGCTGGTGCAGTCGAGGGTGCGGAGCGACGCGCGGACGAACTCGGCGTCGTTCCAGGCAGCGAGGCTCTGCTGCACGCCGGGAGCACCGACGACGCCGGTGAGCACGGCGACGACGGTGACGATCGCGACCATCACTGGCCTGAACCTCATCGAGGGCTGCTCCCCTCGCGCCGTAGCATGAGCGCCCCGACGCCGACGCCGACGAGGCCGACGGCCGCCGCGACGAGTGCGACGACCTCGGATCCCGTGACCGCGAGACGGCCCGGGGCGCCAAGAGAGCCCGCGCCGTCGGACGCCGCGCCGCCGCCTTCTCCGCCGTCACCGCCACCGGGAACGGGGTCGATCGATCGCGCGGTGAGGCGGAGGCCGAGCGTTCCCCTCCCCTGGTCGATCGCGGGATCGGCGGCAGCCTCCGGCGGCAGCGCGAGGGTGACGAGGAGGTACTGGCGGTCGCCGCCCTCGATCGGCCCCAGCTGCCACTCGGGCGAGATGACCGTGAAGTCGTCGGCCGGGGTGGCGTCGAGGATGTGCCGGGCGCCACCGGGGCAGGTCGGCGACACCGCCCCCTCCCATGCCGACGAGCAGAGGTCGACCGCGAGCCGGAGACCTGCGGGCAGCACGGCGAGCGGCCCGCTCTTCGCCATCGCGAGGCTGAGGGTGCCCGACTCGTGGTCCTCGAGGCCGGCGGCGACCATCCAGTAGACGGGACGGTCGGCGCGCAGCACCAGAAGGGTCGACGGATCGCGGTCGGTCTCGAGCACGAGTCGGCCGTCCGGGCCCGTCTCATCGTCGGAGTACCAGGCCGCGAAGGCCCGCTCCGCCAGCGACATCGACCCGAGCACGAGCAACGCGATCGCCGGCAGCAGGACCGCGAGAGCCCGCAGGCGGGTCGTCACGCGGTCCTCCGGTGAGCGGCTCTGCCGGTGCGGGCTGTGCTCGTGTACGCCCCCTTCTCGGGGAACAGCGCCCAGATGAGTAGCGCACCGACGACGATCACGAGGAGACCGAGCGCCGACGGCTGGGTCATGAGGGACATCAACGGGGCCGCCCCGGGAATCCACGCGACCACGCGCCCCGCTTCCGAAACCTCGTAGGGCAGCGCGTCGTCGTCGTCGTTGGCGTCACCGCGCAATGTGAGCAGCCTCTCGGCGGAATCCGTTCCCGACTCGATCGCCGTGACGCGGTGCGTGATCGGAAGCTCGCCGGCGCGCTGGACCGTGATCACGTCGCCGACTTCGATCTCGCCGGCCGGCGTGGGCACCGTGAGGGCCACCGTGTCCGTCGGCATCGTCGGCGACATCGACCCCGTTTTGAACGAGACGAGCGTCAACCCGAGCGAAGTCGATGAGACGAGCCAGAGCAGGCTCAACAGCCCGATGCATGCGGTGAGAGCGAGAAGCGTCTCCGGGAGGGAGAACCCCCGTTCCTTGCGATGCATGCGCTCAGCTCGAGACCGAGGCGAACTTCCAAGCCGGCGCGATGGACTTGCCCTGCAGGTTGCTGCCGTCGCCCACCAGGCCCGAGGTCGGGATGCTGACCTCGAAGCAGAAGTGCCACACGTTGCCGGACGCCGCGTTCAGGGTGAGCGCGTTCGCCGGTGCGATCGCCGCCGTGTTGAGCGTGCCGGTCGCGACGACGTTCGCCGGCGTGGTGAAGCTGGTCGCCGCACAGGTGGTGTTCGTCTGACTCGCGGCGACGCGCACGGAGACGGCGTTCCACAGCGTTCCGTCGTCCGTGATCGTGACGCCGGTCGCGGCGACGGCGCGCTCGAGCGACACCGACCCGGCGATGGAATCGGCCGTCGTGCGGATCGAGACGGGAGCGTAGACGGGAACGCCGGGCGACAGCGCGAGCGCCCCGGGACTGAAGACGAGCGAGCCACCCGGGTTCGTCTCGCGGTCGGCCCAGTTCGCGGTCACGTCGCTGTACGGCGAGGACGTGTTCTGCTGCACCTCGAAGCGCGAGGTCGCGAGTCCGGGACCGCCGAGACCGTCTCCGGCGTAGACCCACTCCGAATCGGACCACGACGCGAGCGTCACGGTGAGCCCGAGTCCGATGACCGCCCCACCCGAAAGGACGGCGAGAGCGATGGCCTTGCCCCGCTTGGACACAGCGGAACGACGTTTTCTTACCGCGCTATCGGCAGCGTTGTGCATGGTGACCCCCCAGTCGGCCGCACCGGCGCTCCAATCCCCGGCGCCGATCCGGTCTGCCGAATCTAGGCAGGCGGACTCCCGCCAATGAAGAGGATTCATCGGCTTCAGCGGCGCGCGACGGAAAGGCAGTAGGGGCGGAGAAGTGCACTGACCGTTCTATTCAGTGGCGGTCAGTAGGAGTTCCCAGTGCCGCTCAGTGGAACGATCAGGGCGCTATCAGAGAGCGCCTGCATAACTGACGGAACGACGCGTGTTCACATGGAATAGACATGGCGATGAATCTTCCGACTTCCAATTCCACCGACGCCCCTCCGGGCGAGCTGGTAGGGCGCTCGCGCGAGTTCGACTCCGCGGTCTCCGCGGTGTGGGCCGGGAAATCCGTGCTGCTCGTCGGGCCCTGGGGTTCGGGCCTCTCCCGCTTCACGTGGTCCGTGCTCGAGCGGCTCGTCGCGCAAGGTGGCGAGGTGATCGCTCTGCTCGCCCGTAACACCGCGTTCCTCGGACGGGACCAGCCGGTTCGGGTGGTCCGCACCCTCGGCGATCTCCGTCAGGCGGTCGAGGGCGTCAAGCATCTCCGTCCCCCGATCGTCGTCCTCGACGCCGCCGGAAGCCTCGACGACGAGGCGTGCCGATGGCTCTCCGAGAATGTGAAGGCCGGTCGGGTGACCGCGATGGCGATGATCCGGTCCGAGGGCGGGCCGCTGCGCCGCGACCTGGCGGCGATCTGCGACCTGGTCGGGCTCTGGCTCGAGGGGTACGCCATCCGCGTCGACCTCGGCCCTCTGCCTCGGGAGGCGGCCGCTGAGGTCATCACCAGCGCCTCCGCGGGGCGGGCGCTCAACGGGGAATCGCGGGCCATGGTCATGCGCGACAGCGGCTCGCTGCCCGTGCTGCTCAAAGAGCTCACCCGGATCATGGTCGACCTGGCGGACGCGCCGTTGCGGGTCTCGGCACTGTTCCCCCCGAACCCCGCGCCCGTGTCCCGCGCGCTCGACCTGGTCGAGCCCCGCCTTCGCGACCTCTCCGTCGAGTTGCAGCGAGCGCTGGTCAGCGTGGCGGTGCTCGACGGTATCAGCGAGTCGCGGCTTCGACGGCGGGTCCCGGTGGAGCTGGTCACCGAGCTGCTCACGCGGGACCTCGCCCAGGTCGACACGTTCGTGAAGCGGGTCACCGTCCGGCGGATCGAGGCCGAGCGGGTGCTCGCGCTCGGTATCGACGCCGACCGGCAGAGGCTGGTGGCCGGAATCCTCGACGACCTGCAGGCGGGATTCGTGCTCGACGCCGCGGAGTCGCTGTTCGCGGCCGGCGAGGTGCTGAACAACCCGCCATTGAGGCGCGACGTCGCGGCCGATCTGCTCGGACCCATGTTCGTGACCGCGGCGCGGGAATGCCTCGCCCGCGGCCGACTGGAGCGCTCCTTCGACTTCGCCATCGCCGCGCAGAAGGTCGACGCTCACGGAGCCCAACACGAGGTCGACCGTGCGCGCGCCGCCCTCCTCGGGAAGGACGGCGACGCGTTCCTCTCCGCCGAGTTCGCCGAGCTGATCGGCGCGATGCAGTGGGTTCAGGTGAAGGAGCGCGCATCGTCGATCCTCGAGCACTCCGACGATCAGCTCGAGAAGGTCAACGCCTACGGGCCGTTGGCGCTCGCCAATGCCGCCCTCGGCGACGCCGACGCCCTCCGCGACACCCTCGTGCAGTTCGCCGCCCTCGGGCCCCACCTGATGAGGGTCGCTCCCCCGCACGAGATCGCGTCGACGAACGAGGCGTTGGTGCATTTCACCATCCACGGCTCGGTTGCGCTCGTCCTCGCGGGCATGGGCTGGGACAAGCTCGACGACGGTCTCGACTACATGACCGAGTGGACGCTGTCCCACGGGTTCGCGGCGCAGCTGCCGCTGCTCGCGGGGCCGCGCGGAATGCTGGCCTTCGGGCGGGGCGACTTCGCCCTCGCCGCCGCCGAGTTCGAACGCGCCACCGAGAGCGACTACGCGAGCGCTTCCCCGCTCAGCCGCCCCTGGCTGCTGGCGATGTGGTCTCGAAGCGCGGTGCGACTGGGCGATGACGCTCTGGCCGCGTTGCTCATCGGTCGCATCGAGGCCGAGCGGAGGGCCCGGTCGCCGTGGGAGGAGTACGCGCTCCTCCAGGCCCGGGCCGACCTGCTCGCCATCCGCGGCAATGTGGAGGGCGCGACCGAGCTGCTGGTGGCCGAGGCGCTGCGCGAGGCGACCATGTCTCCGGTGTTCACGGTCGTCATGGTGTACGAGGCGATCCGCAACGGCGCCCGCGACGACCGGCTGCTCGAGCTGCTCACCGAGGCGACCTCACAGGTGAGCCTCGACGCGATCCGGGGCATGGCAGACATCGCCCGCGACTGGGTCGCCCGTGACTCCCGGGCGCTGAGCCGTGACCGGTGGACCGCGGAGCAGCGGGGGCTCACCCTGCTGGCCCAGCAGATCGTGGAGGCCGGCGGGGATGCGCGGTCGGCGGGCCGCGGGGCCGGGGACAGCCGCGAAAGCCTCAGTGAGCGCGAGCGGGAGGTCGCCCGGCTGGCGGGAACGGGGCTGTCGAACAGCGAGATCGCCGCGAAGCTGTACCTGTCGGTGCGCACCGTGGAGTCGCACCTCTACAGCGCGCGCCTGAAGACGGGGGCGTCGACTCGACGAGACCTCGGCCGGATCGCCGGGGCGGACGTCGCGCCTCGGTGATCGGGGCGGGAAAAGAAAGGACCCCCCGCGCACCCGCCAGAGCCCGGTTACCCTTGCTGCGTTTCCGCCCTGGGGGAGTTGGCCTGGATGGCGCCACGCGGGGAGCCACGAAAGAGTCTAGCGGCACGGTAGGATGCTTGATGGCTCGCGCGGCATGTCCGCCCGATCCGACCGGAGGATTCGCCTAGTGGCCTATGGCGCACGCTTGGAAAGCGTGTTGGGTGAAAGCCCTCGGGGGTTCGAATCCCCCATCCTCCGCAAAGAACGACGGCGCCGCCCCCCGGGGCGGCGCCGTCGTTGTTGCGGAGGACCAGGGATTCGGGGAGGAGCGTCCCGCGAAGCGGACCGCGACGGAGTCCCCCATCCTCCGCAAGAACGAAGGCCGCCCTATGGGGCGGCCTTCTGTCATACCGGCCGTCGAGTAAGCGAAGCGCAGCGAGACCACAGCGGCGTGCTCTCGATGCGCTCGTTCCTCGCTTACTCGAGCCGTTTCGATACGGCGCTGGCGCGCCTACTCAACGACCGGGTTGGGACTCGTGTCCTTCGTGTCGCTTCGCGGGGCGGGCAGACTCCATCCCGGTCGTTGAGTAGCGACGAAGGAGCGTATCGAAACGGGTCGAGTAAGCGGAGCGCGTCGAGACCATCTGCGCTCTGCTCTCGATGCGCTCGTTCCTCGCTTAACCGAGCCGTCTCGATACGGGCCTGGCGGCCCTACTCGACGACCGGAATGCGAGCCGTGCCCCTTCGTATCGCTTCGCTCAACGAGCGGCCTTTCACCCGGTCGTCGAGTAGCGACGGAGGAGCGTATCGAGACGGGTCGAGTAAGCGAAGCGCACCGAGACCACAGCACAGTCCGGCGGTCGGCCCCTGGTCAGGGGATAGCCCGCGGGTGCGGGCCGCGGTACTGTCGCGGCAGGGGGAGGGCGATGCGCGCTCGGTTGAAGGCAGGCGAGTCGGTGTCGCTGCGCCCGCTGTTCGTGCGGGTCGCCGGCACCGCGTACCTCTCGTCACTGCTGGCGCTGCTGCCGCCGTTCGTGTCCCTCTACTTCTTGACCATCCCGTCGGGAACCTGGCCGACAGTCGTCGTCACGAACGTGATCGTCGTCGTCGCGCTCTACGTCGGCATCACGCAGATGCGGTCGGCGCGGGTCACCTTCACTCCCGACGCGATCATCGAACTCGGGTACCTCGGTCGCACCGTGCGCACCCCACGGACGGATCTCGCGAAAATCTGCGTCGCCGAGGTCTACAACGGGCGTTCGCTCGACACGCTCACCAACGTCTTCTTCCTCGACGCCGGTGGCAGGACCCGGTTGCGACTTCGAGGCCAGTTCTGGGGCGACAAGAACATCGCCGCGGCCATCGACGCCTACGAACTGCCCGTCGACCGGATCCCCGAGCCGATGGCGCGCTCGGAGCTGAGACACCGCTATCGGCAGAACCTCTACCTGTACGAACGCCGCCCGAGCCTCACCTATGCGGCGGGCGCCGCTGCGCTGCTCGTCGTGGCGACCCCTCTGGTCGCCGCCCTCACGTCGGCCGTCTAGGCCGAGACGGTGACGACCGGCCGGCTGGCGAAGTCGGCGACGAGATCGGTTCGCACGGTGACGCCGATTCCCGGCCTGTCGGGGACGTGGAGCGTGCCGTCGTCGAGTTCGAACGGTTCGGTGATGTCCTCGGCGAAGTAACGACTGCTCGCCGACGTGTCGCCCGGCAGGGTGAATCCGGGGAGTGACGCCAGGGCGACGTTCGCGGCGCGGCCGATCCCGGTCTCGAGCATCCCGCCGCACCAGACGGGGACGCCGCGCGAGCGTGCGACGT
Organism: Herbiconiux sp. L3-i23; assembly: GCF_023734115.1. Lineage (NCBI taxonomy): Bacteria > Bacillati > Actinomycetota > Actinomycetes > Micrococcales > Microbacteriaceae > Herbiconiux > Herbiconiux sp. L3-i23. The sequence continues at coordinate 280,880 of NZ_AP025737.1, read as the reverse complement.
CGTGCACCCGGACGGCCTCGAGGTATCCGCCGACACGCCCGGCCTTGATGTTGACGACGCTGGTCGCTCCGCGGTCGATGGCGTCGGCGGCGATGCGGGCGTCGAGGATCGACTCGTCGAGGCAGACGGGCGTGTCGATGGCCGCGGCGAGCGCCACGTGCGACGCGATGTCCTCCTCGACGAAGGGCTGCTCGATGAGCAGGAGCCCGAAGGCGTCGAGTCGCGCGAGCTGCGCGAGGTCGTCGAGCGTGTACGCGGTGTTCGCGTCGACCTGCAGCGGGAACCCGTCGCCGACGAGGTCCCGCACCCGCGCGACGGGGTCCACGTCCCAGCCGGGCTTGATCTTCAACTTGATGCGCCGGTAGCCCTCGGCGAGGTAGCCGTCGACCTCGGCGAGCAGTGTGTCGAGGTCGGGCGCGATGCCGACGGACACCCCGCACTCGACCCGTTGGCGCACCCCTCCGAGCGCCGACGCGAGCGATGCTCCGGCAGCCCGCAGTTCGGCGTCCAGCAGCGCCGCCTCGACGGCGGCCTTCGCCATCCGGTGACCGACGACACCGTGCACGGCGTCGGCGAACCCCGCCGCGGTGATCTGCCGGCCCAGGATGCGGGGAGCGAGGTACCGCTCGATGATCTGCTGCGCTCCGTCGACGTACTCGGCGCTGTAGAACGGGTCGGCCATGGCGACGCATTCGCCCCACCCGTCGCCCGCGTCGCTTCTGACGTGCACGAGCAGCACGTCCCGGGAGTGCTGCACTCCGAAGGAGGTCTCGAACGGACGCACCAACGGCATCGCGATCCGGTGCAGCTCGACTGCCTCGACGATCATGACTTCCCCCTGTCTTCCGCTCCCGGCTCGTCGGCGACGAACACGTACCCCGCGGTATCCGTCTCCGGCCGGAGACCGTCGGTGAGCGCCGACTCGATCACCTGTCGCGACCGGGCGCGCAGTCGGGACGCCTCGGCCGGGTCCTCCGCTCGCAGGGCGTGATAGTCGGGCGTCAGCTCCAGCCGTCGCTCGCCCACCCACTGCGGCGTCGCGCTGCTGTCGGCGGCGAGCGCCGCGAGGACCCGCGGCGAGTCGAGCTCCCACGCCACCTCGAAGCGGTCGCTGGCGTCGTCACCGCTGACCGCGTCGCCGAGGCGGCCGTAGAAGTCGCGGTGGAAGGCGACGACTCGGGCGCCCAGCCGGCCGAGGTTGAAGCGGGCGTTCCTCAGCACCAGCGGATCGTAGGTCCACCGGATCTCGCGGATACCGTGCTCCAACGCATCCGCCCGCTGGACGAGTTTCATCAGGCCGCCCACCCCGCGCCCACGGTATCCGGGCAGCACGGCCGCCATATGGCTGTGCAGGTGGAGCCCGTCGTTCCAGCCGAGCATCGCGAAGGCGGCGCCGACCGGCTGATCGCCGTCGGTGACGAGGATGACGGGGTTCCCGGCGTGCGACAGGGCGGTGAAGAACGAGCGGTCGGGCGAGCGTCCCACACCCCATGTCGCCTCGAACACCTCGACGACCGCCCCGAGCCGTTCGGTCGGCGCCTGCGCCGCGTCGAGTCCGGTTCGTCGGCGCCACCGGTCGACGCTCCGCCAGGCGTCGACGGGGGCGTCGACGGTGGCGTCCGTCATACCGAGCGCTCCTGGAGGTGCCAGGCCTGCCCGTATCCGCCTTCCTCCATCGGACGGGCCATGAGCTCGAGGAAGGGCTCCGCGTCGAAGGACTCGGGCCCGCGCACTCCGGTGCCCGACCAGGTTCCGGCCGCGAGCAGTTCGAGCGCGACGACGGGGTTCAGCGCGGTCTGCCAGACGACGCACTGGCTCTCGTACTCGGCCATCGTCCACTCGTTGTCGCTCACGTGATAGAGGTACACCTCACGGGGCGCCCCGTCCTTGCCGGTGCCCGTGACCCACAGCCCCGCACAGGTCTTGCCCGTCATCCGCGGACCGATGGTCGCGGGATCCGGCAGCGACGCCGCGACGACGTCTCGAGGGGCGACCTCGACGGGACCGTTCGCCGACCGCACCCGCACCGGCGCGGTCTTGTCGAGGTGCAGCTGGTGCAGCGTCTTCAGGATGCCGATGAACTCGGCGCCGAGACCGTACTTGAAGGTCACCCGTCGCGCGTCGAGGAATCGGGGCATCAGCAGCACCTCTTCGTGCTCGACGTTGACGCACTCGACTGGCCCGATGCCCTCCGGGAAGTCGAACACCTCCGGTTCGCTGAACGGCGCCGTCGTGAACCAGCCCCGGTCCTTCTCCCAGACGACGGGCGGGTTGAGGCATTCCTCGATGGTGGTCCAGATGCTGAACGACGGCGCGAAGATCTCGTTGCCGTCGTCGTCGCGCACCACCAGATTGGCTCCGTCCCGGGTGCCGAGCTCGTCGACCTCGGAGAACAGGTGGTCGACGGCGTAGCGGGCGAAGACGTCGCTGAGTCCCGGCTCGACACCCATGCCGACGAGGGCGAGCCGCGACGAGAGCCGCCACTGCTCGTCGGCCGCGAACTGCTCGTCGCCGAGCTTCACCCCCGTATGTTCGTACGGGTGCTCCGGGTGGGGCTCCGACAGGCTCATCGCCATGTCGAGGTAGTCGGCCTCCGCGGCGAGTGCGCCGGCGAAGATCGACGGCACGAACTTCGGCTCGACGGCGTTCATGACATGGGTGGCGCGGCTCTCGCGAGCGACCCGTTCGACCACGTCGGGGTCCGACGCGTCGATCTCCGCGACCGAGAACCGGCCGGCGACCTCGCTGCCGTGACGGTCGGCGATCCAGTCCACCGTGCGCTGCGCGCGAGCGATGTCGTAGTCGCTCACGACGATCGATTCGAAGAACGACCGCCGCGCCGCGATCTTCGCGATCGCATCGCCGACGCCGCCCGCACCCACCAGAAGGATCCTCATGGCTAGACGTTAGCGACGCGGGCCCGCACCTGACCAGCGTCGGGCGCCTCACCCCTTCCGCCCGGTGCTACCGTTTCGGACGTGACAGTGCGCATCGAGAAGGTCGAGCTGCCGGGCATCGGCACCCGCCACGACGTGCTGACCGAGAGCGGCCGGCGCATCGGGGTGATCACCCACCGCGACGGCAAGCGCAACCTGGCGCTCTTCGACGTCGACGACCCCGACGCCTGCCGCGAGTCGGTCAAGCTCACCGACGACGAGGCATCCGCGCTCGCCGATGTGCTCGGGGCGTCGGTGATGCTGAGCCAGCTGACCGGAATCGGCGATCAGGCGACCGGCCTGTTCACCGAGCAGTTGACCCTGCCGGCAGGCTCCCCGTACGCCGGCGGCGTGCTCGGAGACACTCACGCCCGCACACTCACCGGCACCTCGATCGTGGCCATCGCGCGCGACTCGCACATCATCCCGTCGCCCACGCCCGACGCCGCCCTGCACGCGGGAGACACCGTGATCGCGGTCGGCACCCGCCAGGGTCTCGACTCGCTCGCCGAGCTCCTTTCGCGCGGCGCCGGTTGATCGCCCTCCCGACCCCGTCGTCGATTCCTCAGTGAGCGAGTCCACCCTTCTCCTGATCGAGGTCGGCGCTCTGCTGCTCGGCCTCAGCCTCCTCGCGCGGCTCGCAGGCAAGGTCGGTATCTCACCGATCCCGCTGTACCTCGTCGCCGGTCTCGCCTTCGGACACGGAGGCTGGCTGCCCCTCGACGCGAGCGAGGAGTTCCTCGAGGTCGGCAGCGAGATCGGCGTGATCCTGCTGCTCGCCATGCTCGGCCTCGAGTACACGGCGACCGAGCTGGTCGACTCGCTGAGACGCTCGCGGATCGCCGGACTCGTCGACGCGCTGCTCAACGCGCTTCCCGGAGCCGCGTTCGCGCTGCTGCTCGGCTGGGGACCCGTCGCCGCCGTCGCACTCGCGGGCGTCACCTGGGTGTCCTCGTCCGGAGTCATCGCGAAGGTGATCGGCGACCTCGGGCGCCTCGGCAACCGGGAGACGCCGACGATCCTCTCGGTGCTCGTGATCGAAGACCTCGCGATGGCCTTCTACCTTCCCGTGCTCTCGACCCTGCTCGTCGGCGCGGGACTCGTCGCGGGGGCGACCACTCTCGCCATCGCGATCGCCGTCGTGGTCGTCATCCTCTACCTCGCGCTGCGGCACGGTCGCGTGATCTCACGCCTCTTCGCCGAGAACCACCCCGAGTCGCTGCTGCTCGGCGTCCTCGGCCTCACCCTGTTGATCGCGGGCATCGCGCAGCAGGCGAACGTGTCGACCGCCGTCGGGGCGTTCCTCGTCGGCATCGCCCTCTCGGGTCAGGTGGCGCACTCGGCGGAGCGGGTGCTCACTCCGATCCGCGACCTGTTCGCCGCGGTCTTCTTCGTGTTCTTCGGGCTCTCGACGGATCCGGCGGACATCGTGCCCGTCCTCATCCCGGCGCTCGCGCTCGCGGCGGTCACCATCGCGACGAAGGTCGCCACCGGCTATCTCTCGGCGAAGCGGGCGGGCATCGGTGTGCCAGGCCGTTGGCGTGCCGGATTCACGCTCACGGCGCGCGGCGAGTTCTCCATCGTCATCGCCGGCCTCGCGGTGAGCGCCGGCATCGAGCCGCAGCTCGCGCCTCTCGCGACCGCGTACGTGCTCATCACCGTGATCGCGGGGCCTGTGCTCGCGCGCGTGCCGGACGCCGAGTGGTTCAAGTCGTCGCTGCGCCGACGCTCGGACGCGCGCCCCGCCACCCAGACCGAGGTCTAGTCCTCGAGCGCCGGCACGGTCTTCGGTCGCACCACGAACCATAGCGACGCGGTGCCAACGACGGCGGTCGCCAGCATCACCGCGCCCATCGACATCGCGTTCGAGATGCCGAGAGCGCCGACCACCGGCGAGATGACGCCCGCGAGTCCGAAGTTCAGCGCACCGAGCAGGGAGGCGGCGGTCCCCGCCTCCTTGCCGTGATGGGCGAGGGCGAGCACCTGCACGCAGGGGAAGGCGAAACCGCAGGCGAGGATGAAGAAGAACAGCGGGATCACGACGCCGATGAAACCCCACCCGGCGACGACCGAGAGGATGATCAACGCGGACGAGACGATGTGCACGGTCGTCGTGCCGGCGAGGATCCACTGGGGACCGACCCACCGGGTCAGTCGTGACGCCGTCTGATTGCCGACGAGGATGCCGATCGAGTTGATGCCGAACAGCAGCCCGTACTCCTGCGGACTCAGGCCGAACACCTCTTGGAACAGGAACGGCGAGGACGAGAGGTAGGAGAACAGTCCCGAGAACTGCATGCCGCCGATCACGGCGACGCCGATGAAGACCTTGTCGGAGAACAACGCCCGGTACCGCTGGCCGATCGTCGAGTGCCCGGCGTCGTGGGCGCGCGACTCGGGCATGGTCTCGCCGAGCGAGAAGCCGGCGACGACCAGCACGAGGATGCCGTACACGGCGAGGACGATGAAGATCCCGCGCCAATCGACGACCCGGAGCAGCTGACTGCCGATGAGCGGAGCGACGATCGGAGCGAGCGAGGTGACGAGCGCCAGCCGCGACAGCATCCGCACGAGGGGGCGGCCGCCGAACAGGTCGCGCACCATCGCCATCGCCACCACACCGCCGCCCGCGGCGCCGATGCCCTGCAGCACGCGGAACGCGCCGAGCGAGACGACCTCGGGAGCGAGAGCGGCCCCCACCGACGCGGCGACGTGGAGGCCGGTCGCGACGAGCAGCGGCAGGCGCCGCCCCACCCGGTCGCTCCACGGTCCGACCACGAGCTGGCCGAGCGCGAAACCGACCGTCGTCGCGGTGAGGGTGAGCTGGATCGCCGCCTCGGTGACCCCCAGCTCACCCGTCAACGACGGGAACGCGGGAAGGTAGAGGTCGATGGTGAACGGCCCGAGCCCGACGAGCGCGCCGAGGACGATGACGTAGAGGATGCGAGTCGAGCGGGTGAGCGAATCACCCGGGTGGACGACGGAGGTCACTGGTGCGGACGCGGCTTTCGAGGGTCGACGGAGCGGAGGATCCGGTGACCTCGTCGGCACCGCGGATCGAGCCTAACCGCCGCTGCCGACCGTCACCCGACGGCCCGGCCGCCCGGGCGGAGGGCCGCGACGTAGCCGGCCGGATCGCGCAGCAGCTCGCGGAAGACCAGTTCCGCGGCACCGACGTGCAGCAGGTCGGCGCCGAGGTCGGCGCGGCGGATCATCACGTCCTCGCGAGGACCGCGGATCGCCAAGGCCGCGACCCGATCGGGAAGCGCGGTGGCGGCGACGTCGAGCAGGACGCCGAGGAAGCCGCCCAACACGATCACCCCGGGGTTCAGCAGGTTGACGATGTTCTTCAGAGCGACGCCCAGCAACCGGATCTGACGGTCGATCAGCGCCGTGAGGCGGGTGTCGCCGGCGGCGAGGCGGGTCCGAAGCGCCGCCTCCAGCCCGACCGGGTCCCCCGCGACGACCCCTGCCGCTTCCAGCAGGTCGCGTCGGGTGACCTGCGCTTCGAGGCAGCCGATGGCACCGCAGTCGCAGCGCGAGCCGGCACTGTCGACCAGCATGTGACCGATCTGACCCGCGAAGCCGCTCGTTCCCGTGATCAAGCGTCCTTCGGCGACGAGACCGCCGCCGATGCCGCTGGCGCCGCCGTAGAGGTAGGCCATGTGCGCCGAGTTCCGTCCCGCACCGAACACCCACTGAGCCGACGCGCCCACCTGCGCATCGTTCGCCGCGAAGACCGGCAGGCCGAGCGCGTCTCCGATCAGGGTCGACAGCGGCTCGCCGACCCAGCCGAGATGAGGAGCGTCGACGACGAGACCGTCGGAGGTGCGCACGATGCCCGGAACGGCGAGCCCGACACCCACGATCCGGCCCGCCGATTCGAGATCGTCCCGCATCCCGGCCACGACGGCCGAGACGACGTTGACCACCTCGAGCGCGCTGGGGATCCGCGTGGTGCGGTAGGTGACCCGGCGCTGGACGTCGCCGCCGAGACCGATGACGCCGATCTCGACGGCGTCGAGGTCGGGGTTCACCGAGATGACGACAGAGCCCCGCGACGGCTCCACCACCGGACTCGGGCGGCCGATCTGCGATCCGACGGGCTCGGACTCGACGGCGAGGCCGAGTCCGACGAGCTCGGCGGAGAGATCCGCGACGGTCGATCGGTTGAGCCCGGTGGCGCGGGTGAGCTGAGCCCTCGACATCGCTCCGTTCGCGTGCACGAGCGAGAGCACCGTCGACAGGTTGTGCTGCCGGACGTTCTCGAGGTTGCTGCCGAGCGACGTCGGCGCTCCCCCGGTTCCGGCCGCGTCTGCGGCGGAGATCCTCACGGCCGCTCCCTTCGACCGCGCCGGTCGGTGCGGCTGTCGTCGCACCGACCGAGGCGGCGGTTCACCTGTCGACCGGCTACCGGGTGCTGAAGGCCGCGTCGAACGCGGCGGACGGTGCGTCGAAGCCGAACTTGCGCACGAACTCGAGCGCTTCGGGCGCTCCCACGAGGCGGTCCATGCCCGCGTCCTCCCATTCGACCGACAGCGGACCCTCGTAGCCGATGGCGTTCAGCATCCGGAAGCAGTCCTCCCACGGCACGTCGCCGTGACCGGTCGAGATGAAGTCCCATCCGCGACGCGGGTCCGCCCACGCCAGATGCGAGCCGAGCCGACCGTTGCGGCCGTTCAGACGCTTCTTCGTGTCCTTGCAGTGCACGTGGTAGATGCGGTCCTTGAAGTCCCACAGGTACATGGTGGGGTCGAGGTCCTGCCAGACGAAGTGGCTGGGATCCCAGTTGATGCCGAACGCCTCGCGGTGCTCGACCGCGTCGAGAGCCGCCTTGGTCGTCCAGTAGTCGTAGTGGATCTCGCTCGGGTGCGTCTCGCTCGCGAAGCGCACCCCGACCTCGTCGAAGACGTCGAGGATCGGGTTCCACCGGTCGGCGAAGTCCGTGTATCCGGCGTCGACGAGCTCCTCGGCGACCGGCGGGAACATGGCGACGTACTTCCAGACCGACGATCCGGTGAACCCGGTGACGGTCTTCGCGCCGAGGCGGGCCGCCGTGCGGGCGGTGTTCTTCAGCTCCTCGGCAGCGCGGGCGCGCACACCCTCGGGGTCGCCGTCGCCCCACACCGAGTCGGGAAGGATGCCGCGGTGGCGCGCGTCGATCGGGTCGTCGCAGACGGCCTGACCCTTGAGGTGGTTCGCGATCGTGAACACTTCGAGGTTGTTCTTGCGGAGGATCTCGAGGCGGTCGGCGATGTAGTCGTCGTCGGTCGCTCCGCGGTTGGGATCGAGGTGATCGCCCCAGCAGGCGATCTCGAGGCCGTCGAAGCCCCACTCCCCCGCGAGTCGCGCCACCTCCTCGAAGGGCAGGTCGGCCCACTGGCCGGTGAAGAGCGTGATCGGTCTCGTCATGTCCGTCTCCTTTTCGAGGGGTTTCGTCGTGTCGCAGGGAACGCAGGTGGGGCGGCGGTCAGGAGCCGACCGGGGTCCAGGCGCTCCCGGAGTCGGAGCTGCGCTCGACCGCATCGAGCACCCGCTGCACCTGGAGGCCGTCGGCGAAGGACGGAGTCGGCTGCGTTCCGCCGGCGATGGCGTCGACGAGGTCCTTCACCTGGTGCGAGAAGCCGTGCTCGTAGCCCAGCATGTGGCCCGCGGGCCACCACGACCCGGTGTAGGGGTGGCCGGGCTCGGTGACGATGATGCGGGTGAAGCCCTGCAGCTCGGCCGGCGCGGTGGCGTCGAAGAACTGCAGCTCGTTCATGGCCTCGAGGTCGAAGCTCAGCGCTCCGAGCGAACCGGCGATCTCGATGCGCAGGGCGTTCTTGCGTCCAGTGGCGAATCGGCTGGCCTCGAACGACCCGAGCGCGCCCGACTCGAACCGTCCGGTGAAGAGGGCGAGGTCGTCGACGGTGACGGGTCCGCGTTCGCTCGACGCGGTGCCGCTGAGACCGACGGACGACGCCATCCGCGGGCGCTCGGCGACGAGGGTCTCCATCACTCCGGAGACGCTCTCCAGCGAGAGCCCGGTGATGAACTGCGCCATGTCGACGGCGTGCGCACCGATGTCGCCGAGGGCGCCGGACCCGGCGCGGTCCTTGTCGAGCCGCCACGTCAGGGGGGCTTCCGCGTCGGAGAGCCAATCCTGGAGGTAGGCGGCTCTGACCTGCCGGATCTCGCCCAGCCGTCCCTCGGCGACGAGGTCGCGGGCGTAGGTGACGGCGGGAACCCGGCGGTACGTGAAGCCGACCATCGCGGCGATGCCCCGTTCGGCGGCGGTCGCGGCGGCGTCCGCCATGGCGACCGCCTCCTCGACGGTGTTGGCGAGCGGCTTCTCGCAGAGGACGTGCTTGCCGGCGGCGAGCGCCGCGATCGCGATCTCGGCGTGCGAGTCGCCCGGGGTGACGATGTCGATCAGGTCGATGTCGTCGCGTTCGATGACCGCGCGCCAGTCGTCGGCGGACTCCTGCCACCCCCATCGCTCGGCGGCGGCGGCAGCGGCCGACGCGTCGCGTCCGACGAGGAGCGCCATGGTGGGATCGAGCGGCAGGTCGAAGAATCGCGGCGCGACGCGCCACCCCTGCGAGTGCGCGGCCCCCATGAAGCCGTGTCCGATCATCGCCACCCGGAGCGGTGCCGTCGCTGCCATGCTCTCTCCTTACTACTGGTGTGTGGAAGGGCGGGCGCCCGAGGTGGACGCCCGCCCTGGTTCGATCAGGACTCGAACGCGGTCGGCAGGTACTGCTCGACGTTGTCGGCGGTCACGACCGGTGCGTTCAGCACGATCCGCGACGGGACCTCGACCTCGACGAGGTCGCCCATCGACTTGTTCTGCGCGACGAGACGAGCGAGGCGGATGCCGTCGGCGGCCTGCGTCGACGGGTAGATGACCGTCGCCTGGAGCACGCTGTCACCCGCTTCGATCGACCGCATCGCGTTCGCGGAGCCGGCGCCACCCACCATGAAGAACTCGTCACGGCCGGCGGCGTCGATCGCGGCGAGCACGCCGATGCCCTGGTCGTCGTCGTGGTTCCAGATGGCGTCGATCTGCGGGGCCGCCTGCAACAGCTGCGAGGTCGCGGCCTCGCCGCCCTGGACGGTGAAGTCCGCGGCGACGCGGTTACTGACCTCGAGGCCGCAGTCGTCGAGCGCGTCGGCGAAGCCGCGGCTGCGGTCCTGCGTCAGCGGCAGCGAGTCGATGCCCGCGATCTCGGCGATCACCGCGTCGGGGTTGTCGCCCAGCTGCTCGCAGATGTAGGTGCCGGCGCTGACACCCATGCCGTAGTTGTCGCCGAGGACGGTGACGCGGGCGGCGAAGGTGCTCGAGAACTCGCGGTCGACGTTGATGACCGGGATACCGGCCTCCATCGCCGAGATCGCGACATCGGTGAGGGCGGCGCCGTCGGTCGGCAGCAGCACGATCGCGTCGACACCGTCGTTGATGAAGGTCTCGACCTGGCTGATCTGCAGGTTGGCGTCGTTCGTGCCCTCGGCGACGATGAGCTCGACGTCCGGGTACTTCTCCGCTTCGGCGATGGCCGCCGAGTTGATGGCGCCCAGCCAGCCGTGGTCGGCGGCGGGACCCGAGAAACCGATGCGGATGTTCTCGCCGGTCTCCTCGTTCTCGGTGTTGTTGGCGGGGGCGGTGTTGGTGGCTGTGTCGCCGCCGCCCGAGGTGCAGCCCGTGATCAGGGCTGCAACGACCAGCGCCGTACCGGAAGCAGCGACGAGCCGCCTCCGCGTCGAACGTGGTGTCAGCATGATGCGTCCTCCTAGGTATGTGAACTGCAGTGTTCCCGTCGCACGAGGGGGTACGCGGCGACCGTCTTTGGTCGTCGTTGCCGAGCACGTCCTCATTGACGTTTCAGGCAACATAACAGATGCGTCCTGCGGCGCAAGGTGTCGATTTGACAACGGAATCGGGTGGTCGCGCCCCCATTCGACCTCGATCGATCCGAGCCACCGTTTTCTCTGGACCGGCAACAAAGGCTCTGTTAGGTTGCCTGCGTGATCAATGGTGATTATGCGGAACCTCTGCTCGCCGTCAGCGGCTTGAGCAAGAGCTTCGCGGGCGTTCAGGCCCTGCGAAGCGTCCATCTCGACGTCCTGCCCGGCGAGGTGCACTGCGTGCTCGGCCAGAACGGCGCGGGCAAGTCGACCCTCATCAAGATCCTCGCGGGGGCCTATCAGCCCGACGAGGGCGAGATCGTCTGGAACGGTGAGCCGGCCGCGATCGGCTCCCCCGTCGCTGCGCTCGGGCTCGGCATCGCGACGATGTACCAGGAGCTCGACGTCGTCGACGGCCTCAGCATCACCGAGAACGTCTACCTCGGTCACGAGCTCGCGACGGTCGGCTTCCTGAAGAGTCGCGACGCGAACAACCGGGTGCGGGAGCTGCTGCGTCGGCTGGGCCACCCCGACCTCTCCCCCACCCGCGAGGTCGGCACGCTCTCGGCCGCCGAGAAGCAGATCGTGAGCATGGCCCGCGCGCTCTCGCACGACATCCGGCTGATCATCATGGACGAGCCCTCCGCCGTGCTCGACTCCGAAGAGGTCGACAACCTGTTCCGGGTGGTCCGCGACCTCACCGCCTCGGGCATCGCGGTGATCTACATCTCCCACCGCCTCGAAGAGATCCGCCGCATCGGCGACCGCATCACGGTAATCAAGGACGGGGCGACGACGGCGTCGGGTCTCGCTGTGGCCGACACTCCCACCGCCGACCTGATCACGCTCATGACGGGCCGCGCCATCGCGAACGTCTTCCCGCCTCGTCCGGCGCCCCGACCGGGTGCCGAAGAGCTGCTCCGAGTCGACGACCTGGGGCTCCGCGGCTGGTTCGAGGGTGTGAGCTTCTCGGTGAGAGCGGGCGAGGTCGTGGGGCTCGCCGGGCTCGTCGGGTCGGGCCGATCCGAGATCCTCGAGACCGTGTACGGCGCGCGCAAGGCGACGAGCGGCTCCGTCACCGTCGGCGGCCGCCCGCTCGGGCGCGGCTCCGTCCCCGGCGCGGTCGATGCCGGCATCGGGCTGTCGCCCGAGGAGCGCAAGTCGCAAGGGCTGATCCTCGACGAGCCGATCTACCGCAACGTGACGCTGTCGACGTTCGCCCGCTTCGCCCGGGGCGGGTTCCTCCGTGAGCGCGCCGAGATCCGGGCCGCCTCGGAGCAGATCGACGCACTCGAACTGCGCCCCGCCGACCCCGAGCGCGCCACGCGCACGCTGTCGGGCGGCAATCAGCAGAAGATCCTGCTCGGCCGTTGGCTCCTGCACGACACCAAGGTCCTGCTGCTCGACGAGCCGACGCGCGGCGTCGACGTCGGAGCCCGCGCCGAGATCTACGCGCTCATCGCCCGACTCGCCGCCGAGGGCGCCGCCATCGTGGTCGTCTCGAGCGAGATCGAAGAGGTGCTCGGCCTCTCGGACCGGGTGCTCGTCATCGCAGAAGGCCGGGTCGTGCACGAAGGACCCGCGAAGGACATCGACGAGCACCGCGTGCTCGATCTCGTCATGGAAGGAACAGCAGCATGAGCGACGCCAGCAACGGAGCAGGCGTATCCGTCGGTCAGATCACCGACCCGAGCGTCGGAGGTCAGCCGCCGGTCGGCGGTAATCCGCGGGGCGGCGCGAAGTCGGCGTTCGGGCGCATCCTGGGCGGCGCGGCCGGACGCAACCTCGGCCTCGTCATCGCCCTGATCGCCCTGTGCATCGTCGGCGCGATCAGCGCGGGCCCGCGCTTCACCGACGTCGAGAACTTCATGACGATCATCCGGTTCGCCTCGGTGACCGGGGTGCTGAGCATCGGCGTCACGTTCGTCATCATCGCGGGCGGCATCGATCTGTCGGTCGGATCGGTACTCGGCCTCGCGACCGTCATCCCGACCCTCTCGGCGGTGCAAACGTTCGCGGGTCAGTCGTCGTGGCTCGTCATGGTGCTCATCGCCCTCGCCGTCGGAGCCGTCGCCGGCCTCATCAACGGCGTCGTGATCGCCTACGGCAACGTGGTGGCGTTCATCGCGACGCTGTCGATGCTGGTCGCGGCGCGCGGGCTCGCCGAGATCTTCGCCAACCGGTCGACCCAGATCGTGCGCGACCAGGGTTTCCTGAGCTTCTTCCGCGGCGACTTCCTCGGCGTCTCCCCGCTGATCTGGATCTTCCTCATCGTCGCGATCGCCGGCTGGGTGCTGCTCAACCGCACCACCTTCGGTCGTCGCACGATCGCGATCGGTGGAAACCTCGAGGCCGCCCGTCTCGCCGGTATCAAGGTGAAGCGCCACACCATGTACCTCTACGTGCTCGCGGGTCTCACCGCCGGCATCGGCGCGGTCATGATGATGGCGCGCACCACGGTGGGCACGTCGACGCACGGCACGCTGTACGAGCTCGACGTCATCGCGGCGATCGTCGTCGGCGGCACGCTGCTCGTCGGCGGTCGCGGCACCATCGTCGGCACCGTCTTCGGTGTGCTGATCTTCGCGGTGCTGACGAACATCTTCACGCTCAACAACCTGAACACCTCGGTGCAGGCGGTCGTCAAGGGCGTGATCATCGTGATCGCGGTCCTCCTCCAGCGCCGCTTCGCCGAACGCTCCTCCCGCCGCTGAATCCGATATTGCGGGCATGAACGCACGTTCCGGCGCGGCATGTCGCCCGGAACGTGCGTTTTCGCGTGACATCTGGTGGCTGAGGAAGCCACTAAGCGACCCTCGCGAGCGACAGGTTGCCGGGTCGTCGGTGTGCGGATTCTGCCGCTCGCGTCATTCCGCGACGGGCCTGGCGGCCCTCCTCAATGACCAGATATCGCTGGTCGCTGAGGAAGCCGCGAAGCGGCCCACGCGAAGCGACGACTAGTGGGTTGCCAGTCTGTGGACCCTGCGACCCATGGCACTTAGCGACGGGCCTGACGGCCCTTCTCAGCGACCAGATATCGCTGGTCGCTGAGGAAGCCGCGAAGCGGCCCACGCGAAGCGACGACTGGTGGGTTCGTCGCTGTGTGTACCGGCAACTCGAGTCATTCCGGACGGGCCTGGCGGCCCTCCTCAAGCACCAGGAGCGAGAACGCACGTTCCGGGCTTGTGTGCCCGCCGGAACGTGCGTTCATGCCCGCAATATCGGATCTCAGGGGAGGGTGCGGGTGGCGATCAAGCTCTTCAGCCAGAGGGCGCTGTCCTTCAGGGTGCGCTCCTGGGTGTCGTAGTCGACGCGGACGATGCCGAAGCGCTTGGAGTAGCCGTAGCCCCACTCGAAGTTGTCCATCAGTGACCACACCGTGTAGCCGCGCAGGTCGACGCCCTTCTCGATCGCGCGGTGCGCCGCCGTGAAGTGCCGGTTCAAGTAGTCGGTGCGCTCGACGTCGTGCACGCGACCGTCCTCGACCGTGTCGGGGAACGCGGCGCCGTTCTCGGTGATCATCAGCGCCTGCTCGGGGAACTCCTCGTGAAGGTGCAGCAGCAGCTCCTCGAGACCGTCGGGCGCGATGTTCCAGCCCATGTCGGTGTACGGCCCGGCCTGCACCTGGAACTCGACGTCGCGGCTGCCGGGCCACGGCGAACCGCCGACGTCCTTGTGCCCGTCGGCGTTCTCGCGCGGCGAGACGCCGTCCCACATCTTCACCGTGACGGTGGAGTAGTAATTGACGCCGAGGATGTCGATCGGCTGGTGGATGAGCTTCTCGTCGCCGTCCTGCACGAACGACCAGTCGGTGACCGACGCCGTGTCCTCGAGCAGATCAGCCGGGTAGGCGCCCTTCAGCATCGGACCGGTGAACGCACGATTGGCGAGCGCGTCGATGCGGCGGGCCGCCTCGGGCGTCGTCTCGTCGTCGCCGCGGATGACGTGGAAGTTCAGCGTCACCGAGGTCTGCGGATCGTTCGTCGCGGTCTCGCGGATGACCGGGATGGCGAGGCCGTGCGCGAGGTTGAGGTGGTGCACCGCGGTGAGCGCGGCAGCGCCGTCGGTGCGACCGGGCGCGTGGGCGCCGGAACCGTAGCCGAGGTAGGCCGAGCACCACGGCTCGTTGAGGGTCGTCCAGGTGTGCACCCGGTCGCCGAGCGCGCGCACGGCGTGCTCGGTGTACTCGGCGAAGCGGTAGGCGGTGCCGCGGTTGGTCCAACCGCCCTCGTCTTCGAGCGCCTGGGGCAGATCCCAGTGGTACAGCGTCGCGATCGGGCGGATGCCCCGCTCGAGCAGCCCGTCGACGAGCTTCGAGTAGAAGGCGAGACCCTTCTCGTTGGCCGCCCCGACGCCGGTGGCCTGGATGCGCGGCCACGCGATCGAGAACCGGTACGAGTCGAGCCCGAGGTCCTTCATGATGTCGAGGTCCTGCTCGAACCGGTGGTAGTGGTCGTCGGCCACGTCGCCGGTGTCGCCGTTCCACACCTTGCCCGGCGTGTGCGAGTAGGTGTCCCAGATCGACGGGCCGCGGCCGTCCTCGTTCGCGGCGCCCTCGATCTGGTACGACGCCGTGGCCGAACCGATCACGAAGTCGGGGGCGAACTGAAGTCCGCTGTCCCGATAGTCGGCGGATCCCTTGGTCACCATGCGAGCTCGGCCTTCCCCTTCGCAGCGACGACCGGGCTGCCGCCCGCGACGCGGACCGCGAAGCGCTCGGCGCCCTCCGAGGTCACGATAACCCCGTCGGCGTCGGCGCTGACCACGAATTCGGCCGAATCGCCGTCGGGGGTGCTGATGACGAGCGTCTTGCTCCACTCCCCCGGCGTCTTGTGGATCTCGAGGGTGAGTCCGTCGAGGTAGTCGTAGTCGGCGCGGTCGGCCCGGGCGCCCCACGCGATGACGGCGCCTTCGCGCACGTACAGCGGCAGGGTGTCGAAGCGGTGCGTCTCGCGCAGCCAGCGCCCGCCCTCGATGCGTTCGCCGGTCCAGTGGTTGGTCCACGTGCCCGCGGGCAGGTAGAACTCCACGACGCCGTCGGCGCTGAACACCGGCGCGACGAGCAGGTCGGAGCCCAGCATGTACTGGCGGTCGAGGTGCAGCGCGGTCGGGTCCTCGGGGAACTCGAGCAGCATCGGGCGCATGAGCGGGACGCCGGTGGCGCTCGCCTCGCGTCCTGCCGCGTAGAGGTACGGCATGAGTCGCAGCTTCAGGTCGAGGAACGCACGGGTCACCTCGACGGCACTCTGACCGGGCTCCTCGGTGCCGTCGTCGAAGACCCACGGCACCCGGTAGGAGCCGGAGCCGTGCAGACGCGAGTGGCTGCCGAGCATGCCGAACGCGACCCAGCGCTTGAAGACTCCGGCGTCGGGGGTCCCCTCGAAGCCGCCGATGTCGTGGCTCCAGAAGCCGAAGCCGCTGAGCGCGAGCGACAGACCGCCGCGCAGCGTCTCCGCCATCGACGCGTAGGTCGAGGTCGAGTCGCCGCCCCAGTGCACGGGCAGACGCTGGCCGCCGGCGGTCGCGGACCGCGCGAAGAGCACGGCTTCTCCGGCACCGCGACGCTCTTCGAGGACCTCGAACACGGCCTCGTTGTAGCGCTGCGTGTAGAGGTTGTGCATGCGGTCGGGGCTCGAGCCGTCGAAGTACTCGACCTCGAGCGGGATGCGCTCACCGAAGTCGGTCTTGAAGCAGTCGACTCCCTGGTCGAGCAGTGCGCGCAGCTTGCCCTGGTACCACTTCGTCGCGGCGGGGTTGGTGAAGTCGACGAGCCCCATGCCGGCCTGCCAGAGGTCCCACTGCCACACCGAGCCGTCGGGCTTCTTCACGAGGAAGCCCTGGTCGGCGGCCTCGCGGAAGAGCGGAGAACGCTGTCCGATGTACGGATTGATCCAGACGCAGACGCGCAGGTCGCGCTCGTGCAGGCGCGAGAGCATCCCCTCGGGGTCCGGGAAGACGCGGGGGTCCCATTCGAAGTCGCACCAGTTGAACTCGCGCATCCAGAAGCAGTCGAAGTGGAACACGCCCAACGGCAGGTCGCGCTCGAACATGCCGTCGATGAACTCGTTGACGGTGGCTTCGTCGTAGTCGGTGGTGAAGCTCGTCGACAGCCACAGCCCGTACGACCAGGCGGGCACCTCGGCGGGACGCCCGGTGAGCGCTGTGTAGCGGGTGAGCACGTCCTTCGGGGTGGGCCCGTCGACGATGAAGTACTCGATGCTCTCGCCCGGCACCGAGAACTGCACCCGCTCGACGGCCTCGGAGCCGATCTCGTAGCTGACGTGGCCGGCGTCGTTGACGAGGACGCCGTAGCCGCGGTTCGAGAGGTAGAACGGGATGTTCTTGTACGCCTGCTCGCTGGAGGTGCCGCCGTCGGCGTTCCAGATCTCGACGGTCTGGCCGTTCTTGACGAGGGGACCGAAGCGTTCGCCGAGACCGTAGATGGTCTCGCCGACGCCGAGGTCGAGCTGCTCGTGGACGTAGGTGGAAGCGGCAGGCGACGCGGTCGCGGCGCGGGCGTTGCCCACCACTCCGGGATCGACCTGCGCGTCGGGAGCGAGCTGCATGTAGCCGAGCGACTTGTGCCCACTGGCGGTGAGCACGCGCCCGCCGGAGGAGAACGTGAGTGCCCAGGGGGCGCCCTTGCCGACCGTCGCGGTGAGCGATCCGGAGGTGAGGGTCGCCACGCCGTCCTCATCTGTCGTCACTCGGCCGACGCCCTCGGTCGCGCCGACGAGCTCGAAGCCCAGGGGCCGTGGCGCGCCCTGGAAGTGCTCGGCGCGCACGCCGATGACGCCCTCCATCGGCGACCAGATCGTCACGGTGAACGTCGGCCGGTTGAGGGTCGCCCCGCGCGAGGTGATGACCGCGGTGGGCGCGGTGACGACGATCTCCGTCGCGGTGCTCTCCACGTCGTACGCCTCCTGGGCGTAGAGCGCGGTGACGCCGGGGCGGATCTGCCAGAACCCGTCGGTGAACTTCATGACGTGCCTTCCCGTCGGGCGCGGCCCGACGAATGTGGTGCGTGGTGATGCGAGGTGCGGGACTACTTGACGGCGCCGGCGGTGACGCCGCGGGTCAGGGTCCGCTGGAAGATGAGGAAGAAGATGAGGGTCGGGATGACTCCGAGCAGCGCCGAGGCGCTCGTCGTGGTCACGTCCATGAGGCGGTCGCCCTGCAGCACGCTGATCGCCACGGGCACCGTCTGAGTCGCGTTGTCGACGAGGAAGGTGAGCGGGATCAGGAACTCGTTCCAGGTCCAGATGAAGAAGAAGATGAGCAGCACGCTGAGCGTCGGCCGGCTGATGGGCACGATCACGCGCCACAGCGTCGTCCACCGCGAGGCCCCGTCGAGCGCCGAGGCTTCGAGCACCTCCTTCGGGAAGGTGCCGAACACCGACGAGAGCAGGTAGGTGCCGAACGCGCTCTGGATGACCGTGAAGATGATCACGACCGACCACGGGTTGTTGTACAACCCGATCTCTTTGAACATGAAGTAGAGCGGGTAGAGCAGCGCCTCCTGCGGCAGCAGGTTCGCGAGCAGGAAGACGAGGACGACCCACGTGTTGCCGCGCACACGGCCGATGCCGATCGCGAACGCGTTGAGGATCGAGACGAGCACCGCCAGGATCGCGACCGATCCCGAGATCCAGATCGAGTTCCACAGCTTCTCGGGGAAGTTGACGCGGTTCCAGAAGTTGATGAGACCGTCGAGGTAGAACTGGCCGGGCAGCGACAGGGGGCCGGTCGAGTTGTACTCGGCAGGCGACTTGAAGCTGTTGATGAGGATGAGGATGAACGGGAACGCGATGAGGATCGCGCCGGCGATCGCGAGCCCGAGGATCACCCAGTCGACTCCGCCGGGACGGTTCTGCCGACGACGGCGGGGCGCCTTCGTCTCGCTCTTGGTCTGCACCATCTCGAGTGCGGGGGCGGTCGTGGTCACAGTCCCTCCCGGTCTGCGCGCTCCGCTGCGCTCTGCGCGCGGAGGAAGAAGATGGCGACGATGCCGATGAGGATCGTGAGCGCCGTTGCGATGGTCGCGCCGTAGCCGACCTGCTGCGACTGGAAGAACTCGCTGTACGCGTAGTAGCTCGGCACCAGCGTGCTGTTGCCGGGGCCGCCGCGGGTGAGCACGTAGATCGGGCCGAACACCTTGAGGGCCGCGATGGTGCAGGTGAGGGTGACGACGAAGATCTCGGGGCGGATCATGCCGACGGTGATCGCGCGGAAACGACGCCACCAGCCGGCCCCGTCGAGCTCTGCGGCTTCGTAGAGCTCGGGGTCGACGCGCTGCAGGGCGGCCATGAAGATGACGACCGGGTAGCCGAGCTGCACCCAGATGAGCACCGCCATGATGCTGAGCAGCGCGGTGTCGGGGCTGCCGAGCCAGTTCGAGGCGAGCCCGCCGAGGCCGATCGACTCGAGGATCTCGTTGAGGGCGCCGTTCTGCGGGCGCAGGATCCAGCCGATGACGATGCCGGCGATGGCGACGGGCAGGATCTGCGGCAGGTAGTAGGTGGCGCGGAGGAAGCTCGCGATCTTCCCGCCGAACTTCTTGCCGATGATGTCGAAGAGGATCGCGGCGATGACGAGGCCCAACACAGTGGGCACGATGACCATCGCGACGACCATGGCGATCGTGTTGCGGAACGAGGCCCAGAAGTCCTCGTCGCCGGCGAGCTGCACCCAGTTCTCGAGGCCGATGAACTCCGGAGGGCGGATGCCGCGGTACTCGGTGAAGGAGAGGTAGAAGTTCCAGACCAGCGGGATCACGACGATGAACGTGACGAGCGCGAGTCCGGGGATGAGGTAGAGCCACCATCCGGCGGCCCGCGTTCCCCGGTCGGGGAAGGAGCTCTGCTCCGCGTTCCGCTGCGATCGCTTCGGACGCTCTTTGCGCACGAAGGGTACTGCTGTTGCCATGGGGTCCACCTCGGGAACTGCGTCGGTGACTCTTCCGTCACCTCGTGGGGGAGGGTGCCCGGCCGGTCGACTGGTCGGCCGGCCGGCCGGGCTGGTGGTGCTGGTGCTACTTACTTACTCGCGGAAGTCATCGACGTACGAGTCGTAGTCGTCACCGAGGTCGGTGAGGACGGTCGTCGTGTCCTTGGTTCCGTTGAGAAGTTCCTGCAGATTCGCGACGATCTGGTCGTAGAAGGTCGGCGTCGGCCAGTCGGGGTAGAACGAGAGGCCGTCGACGTCGTTGATGGCGTTGAAGCCCTCGATGAGCTCCTGGCTCTTCGGGTCAGTGATGTCGGCGACATCGGCGGCGACGGGGAGACCGCCGTTGTTGCCGATGAGGGCCTGGATCTCCGGGCGCATCGTGATGTCGATGAACTTGTAGGCGAGGTCGGCGTTCGGCGCCTTGGCGGGGACGACCCACATGTTTCCGGCCGATCCGAGGCTCAGCTCGGAGGCGGGGAACTGGAAGATGCCCCAGTCGAACGAGTCGATCTCGTTGACGAAGCGGCCATACCACCAGCTGCCCGAGAAGAAGATCGGGGCCTCGCCGTTGATGAACGAGACGCCCGCGTCTTCGGCCTTGAGGCCGGTCGCGTCGGTCGAAATGTAGCCCGCGTCGGTCCAGTCGGTGAGGGTGTCGGTCGCGTAGGTGAGCGGCTCGCCCTGCCAGTCGACGGGGGCCTCGTAGAGCTGGTAGTCGTTGACCCACTGGCGGTCGGCCTGGCTCAGCGCGAGCTGGTACCAGAGCTGACCGAGCGGGTACTCGAGTCCGGCCTCGGCGAGCGGCGTGGTGCCGTCGGCGACGAACGAGTCCATGACCGCGGTGAACTCGTCGAGCGTGGTCGGGACCTCGAGGCCCTTCGCCGCGAACGCGTTCTTGTTGTAGTAGACGGTGACGTACTCGCCGTAGTTCGGCACGCCGTACCAGTCACCCGAGCCCATGACGCCCTCGTCGCTGTAACGAGCGGTGGTCTGCAGTGCGGGGGCGAGCTTGTCGTCCCAGCCGTACTCCTCGACCGCGTCGGTGATCGGGGTGAGCAGGCCCTGGCTGGCGAGGAGGCCGGCGGTGGCGTTGCCCTTGTTGTACTCGAGGATGTCGGGCGCCTCGTTCGAGTTGAGCACCTGGCTCGCGGTCTGACGGATCTGCTCGAAGCTCTTGGCCTCGAACTCGACCTTCGCGCCGGTCTCCTCTTCGAAGACCTTGATCGCCTCTTCCCAGGCGATACCCATCGCGCTGGTCTCGCTCTCGAAGTGCCAGAGAGTGAGGGTGTTGTCGTCGCCCTCGGAGCCGGAGCCCGAGCAGCCTGCCAGTGCGAGGGCACCGATCGTCATGACCGCAGCTGATGCGATCCACCGTGAACGCATAAGGGGAAGCTCCTTTGCTTGGTTTGCTGTGTCAGCGCTCGTCGTGAGCGCGCTCCCACCACTATTGGTATCGGATTTGGTTTTGTCAAGCGACAAAACAATATGCCTCAGCGTGTCGCAAAATCCGCCCCGGAAGCACAGGCTCAGGACAGCACGGTCCGCATCGCCGACACCGCGGCGCCGTAGGCGTAGAGACCGAAATCGAACGGCGGCCGTTCGATCCGTACGTCATGGGGCGACAGCTGCTCGAGGTACTCGGCGAGCGCCCGACGCACCTCGTCCGAGGCGAAGTCGAGCATGTCGAGCCCCTCGCCCATGACTGTCACCTGCTCGGGGTCGAAGGCGTTGACCGACTCGGCGATGACCGATCCGAGCGCGTACGCGGCCATCCGGAACGCGTCGAGCGCGATCGGGTCGCCGTCGCGCGCCCGCTGCACGACGAGCGGATACTCCCCCGGCTGCACGCCCGAGTTGTACTCGATCGCCGGCATCGTGACGAAGCTGTGCACGCAATCGGTGTGGCCGTTGTCGCAGACGCGACCGATGCCGCCGATGCGCGAGTGCCCGATACGGCCGCTGCGACCGTGGACTCCCTCCATCAGCTCGCCCCCGATCACGACGCCGGACCCGATGCCGGCGCCGAGCCCGTAGACGACGAGCGACGCGTCGGATCGGCCCGCGCCGAACCAGTGATGCGCCGCGGCGAGCGCGTGCACGTCGTTGGTGACGACCGTGGTCACCCCGGTCGCCTCCTCGACCATCGCACGGAGCGGCACCGACGGTCTCCAGCCGAGGAAGTTCGACCGCTCGACCACCTCGGTGTCGCCGGTGCGCAGGACGTCGCCGGCGAGGCCGATGCCGATGACGGCGGGAACCCGATGCGAGGCGAGCAGCCGACCGGCGACCTGGGCGATCAGGTCGACGACGCCCTCCGGCTCGCGGGTGTCGAGCGGCGCCTCTTCGCGCCCGATGACGTTCGCGCCGAGGTCGAGCGCGACCGCGTAGAGCGCGTCGCCCGTCAGCTTGACTCCGACGAAGGTCGCCGCGCCGGGTCGAAGCCCGAGCATCTCCTCGGGACGCCCGCGCGAAGCGCTCGGACGCGCCTCGCCCAGCGCGATGAATCCCAGCTGCACGAGCTCACGGGCGATGCGCGTGAGGCTGGCCCGCGACAGGCCGATGCGCTCCGCCAGACGCACGCGCGACTCGTCGCCGCCGATGAGCAGCTCGAGCAGCACGCGCCGCTGGGCCTCTGCGAACTCGGGCCAAGGAGCGGGAGTGCGCGGTCGGGCCATCCGCTGAGCCTATGACCGCGCGGGGTCTCGTCGCGCATGCAGCGCGTGCGACTCCCGCTCGACGGCGGCCGCGACGGCGCCCGAGGGGTCGGCGATGAGGGCGGCGAAGCCGAGCTCGGCAGCCCCGATCATGAGCCGATCGGCGGCGAGCCCGGCCGGGCTGATCACGGTGTCGCTCCAGGATGCGGCGACCGAGCTGTCGGCGACGGATCGGGCGAGGTCGTCCGGGTCGGAGGCGAGCACCGCCCCGAGGAAGCCGCCAAGGATCACGAGCGAGGGATTGAGGACATTCACCGCGTTGCTGACGGCCGCGCCGAGGACGCGGCGTTGGCGGGCGAGCTCGCCCACCACCGCGTCGTCGCGGCTCCCCAGCAGCATCGCCTCGAGCTGCTCCTCGTCGACGTTGCCGGCTCCGAGCACCGCGAGCAGCCGGTCGCGGCTCACCTCGTCTTCGAGGACCCCTCGGGCAGTCTGACGGTCGGCGGGGTCGAGCACGCCGGGGCGGTTCTGACCGAACTCGCCCGCGTAGCCGGAGGCTCCGCCGATGAGGCGCCCGTCGGCGATGACGGCGCCACCGATGCCGCTCGCGCCGCCGTTCAAGTAGATGAGGTCGGCGCAGTCGGCACCGACTCCGAAGAGCAGCTCGGCGACGCCACCCGCACTGGCGTCGTTGCCGGCCACGGTCGGGATGCCCGTGCGCGCGGCGACGAGATCGGCGACGGGCGCGTCGACCCAGTCGAGGTGCGGGGCCCACTTCACGAGGCCGTCGGCGCGGACGAGGCCTGGCACCGCGAGGGCGATTGCGAAGACGCGGCGCCCGCGGAGGGCGCTCTTCCGCAGTGCGGAGAGCGTCTCGACGACGATCTCGACCGTCTCGCCGGGGGTGACGATGTGATCCATCCCGCGCCGGATCCGCTGCTCCACCCGCGCCGACAGGCCCACCACCGCGATGGTGACGGCGTCGAGCTCGGGATTGACGGCGATCACGACGGGGCCGGGCGCGGGGACGACCAGCGGCGAGGGGCGTCCGACCCGATTCGTGGTCTCGGGGTCGGTCTCGACGACGAGTTCCAGATCGACGAGTTCACCGACCAGCACCGCGACGGTGGACCGGGTGAGACCGGTCGCCGCGGTGAGCTGCGACCGCGAGATGCCGCCCGACCGGTGCACCAGTTCGAGCACCGTCGAGAGGTTCGCCCGACGCAGCGTGTCGACGTTGCGACCCGATATGGACACGTCGACCCTTTCGTCGTCTCGACGCGTGCACGCTACCGGTTGCGGCGGCGCGCAGTGCGAGTAATATGTACGCGGCAACGACAATTTAGCAGACAAGGATGTCCCCGTGACCGTCACTCCCACCCGCGACGACAAGTTCTCCTTCGGTCTCTGGACCATCGGATACAACGGGACCGACCCCTTCGGCGGCCCCACCCGGCCCGCACTCGACGTGGTGCACGTCGTCGAGAAGCTCTCCGAGCTCGGCGCCTACGGCCTCACCTTCCACGACGACGACCTGTTCGCGTTTGGCTCCACGGACGCCGAACGTCAGAACCAGATCGACCGCCTCAAGCAGGCCCTCGCCGACACCGGCGTGATCGTTCCGATGGTCACCACCAACCTCTTCAGCGCACCGGTCTTCAAGGACGGCGGCTTCACGGCCAACGACCGCGACGTCCGCCGCTTCGCGCTGCGCAAGGTGCTGCGCAACATCGACCTCGCCGCCGAGCTGGGCGCGAAGACCTTCGTCATGTGGGGCGGCCGCGAGGGCGCCGAGTACGACGCCGCGAAGGATATCCGCGCGGCGCTCGAGCGCTACCGCGAGGCCGTCAACCTGCTCGGCGACTACGTCACCGACAAGGGCTACGACATCCGCTTCGCGATCGAGCCGAAGCCGAACGAGCCCCGCGGCGACATCCTGCTGCCGACCCTCGGCCACGCGCTGGCGTTCATCAACAGCCTCGAGCGCCCCGAGCTCGTCGGCCTGAACCCCGAGGTCGGGCACGAGCAGATGGCGGGCCTCAACTTCGCCGCCGGGATCGCGCAGGCGCTGTACCACGGCAAGCTCTACCACATCGATCTCAACGGCCAGCGCGGCATCAAGTACGACCAGGACCTCGTCTTCGGGCACGGCGACCTGCACAACGCGTTCGCCCTCGTCGACCTGCTCGAGAACGGCGGCCCGAACGGCGGACCCGCCTACGACGGCCCCCGTCACTTCGACTACAAGCCGAGCCGCACCGAGGACGAGACCGGCGTGTGGGAGTCGGCCGCCGCGAACATGCGCACCTACCTGCTGCTCAAGGAGCGCGCCGCCGCCTTCCGCGCCGACCCCGAGGTGCAGGAAGCCCTCGCGGCCGCCAAGGTGCCCGACCTCAGCACCCCGACCCTGAACGCGGGCGAGAGCTACGACGACCTGCTCGCGGACACCTCCGCCTACGAGGACTTCGACGCGAACGCCTACCTCGGCGGCAAGGGCGCGGGCTTCGTCCGCCTCCAGCAGCTGGCCACCGAACACCTCCTCGGCGCCCGCTGAGATCCGATTGGGCCCATGGCGCACGCTTGCGCCAGGGATGCGGGCATAAACGCACGTTCCGGCTGGCAGATTCAGCCGGAACGTGCGTTTTCGCGACTGACTACTCACTGAAACTGGAGGAGCGATGCCCTTTCGACAGGCTCAAGGCGGCGCGCTCGTCGCCGGAGTCGACTCGTCGACGCAGAGCTGCAAGGTCGTCATCCGCGACCTCGAGACCGGAGAGACCGTCCGCACCGGACGCGCCTCGCACCCGAACGGCACCGAGGTGCCGCCCTCCGCGTGGTGGGATGCGCTGGTCGCCGCCATCGCCGACGCGGGAGGCCTGGACGACGTCGCCGCGATCTCGATCGCCGGCCAGCAGCACGGCATGGTCGTGCTCGACGACGACGGCCGGGTCATCCGCGATGCCCTGCTCTGGAACGACACCCGCAGCGCCCGGGCAGCACGCGCCCTGATCGACGAATTCGGCGAGGACGAGCTGGTGCGCCGCACCGGATCGGTCCCGGTCGCGTCGTTCACCGCGACCAAGCTGCGCTGGCTCCGCGACGCCGAGCCCGACAACGCGGCACGCGTTGCCGCGGTCGCGCTCCCCCACGACTGGCTGACCTGGCGCCTTCTCGGCTACGGCCCCGAGGGCGAGTCGCCGCTCGGCCCCGACCTCCATGCCTTGGTCACCGACCGCTCCGACGCGAGCGGCACCTCCTACTGGAACCCCGAGGCCAATGACTACGACCGCGAGCTGCTCGTCGCCGCACTCGGCCACGACGCCATCCTGCCGCGGGTGCTCGGGCCGTCGGACAGCGGCGGACGCACCGTCGCGAACGCGGCCGCCGGCATCCCTGCTGACCTAGTGGTGGGCCCCGGCGCCGGTGACAACGCGGGAGCGGCGCTCGGCCTCGGGGCCCGCGAGGGCGACGTCGTCATTTCGATCGGCACGAGCGGCACGGTCTTCGCCGTGACCGGCGCGCCCGCCGCGGACCCGAGCGGTGCGGTGGCCGGATTCGCCGACGCCTCCGGCCTGTTCCTGCCTCTGGTCGCGACTCTTAACGCCGCCCGCGTCCTCGACTCGACCGCCGCTCTGCTGGGTGTCGACCATTCCGAGCTCGGGCGCCTCGCGGCGGACGCGAGCGCCGGATCCGACGGCCTTGTGCTCGTCCCCTACTTCGAGGGCGAGCGCACGCCGAACCTCCCCGACGCTACCGCGACGCTGTCAGGCATGACGCTCGCGTCGACCACCCGCCCGAACCTGGCCAGGGCCGCAATCGAAGGCATGCTCTGCGCGCTCGCCGACGGCCTCGACGCCGTACGGGCAACCGGCGTGCGCGAGACGCGCATCCTCCTCATCGGCGGAGCATCGCAGAACGAGGCGGTGCAGCGGATCGCCGCCGAAGTGTTCGACGCGCCCATCGAGGTCCCGGCGCTGGGAGAGTACGTGGCATCGGGTGGAGCTGTGCAGGCCGCGTGGGCTCTGACCGGTGAACGCCCGACCTGGCCGGTCGACACTCTTGCGGCCCTGACGCCGGCCACCCAACCCGTCATCCGCCAGCAGTACGCCGCAGCCCGCTCGCACTACTAGTCCCACCAACCCCGCGAGCGCGCTCGCGGGGGTAAGGGGTCAGTAGGCGACGGAGAAGTGGGCCTTCGTATGCGCCGGCGACTCGACCTCGTCGAGAATGGCGGTCGCGAAGTCGGCGCCCGAGACCGCCGAGCTGCCGTCGGCGTCGAACAGTGCGACGTCGCCGCCGGTGCGGTAGGCACCCTTCTTCTCGCCGGGCGCGTACGAGCCGTAGGCCTGGGCCGGGCTCACGAAGAACCAGTCGAGCTCGGCGGGCGCCTCGTTCTGCAGCCACTCGAGCACGCCGTTCATGGTGCGCACCTCGTCGGCGAACGCCGGCGGGACGTCGTCGCCTTCCGCGAAACGAGGGGCGCCGGCCTCGGGACGCAGTGAGCTGAACCCACCGACCACACCGAAGCGGACGCCTGCCGCGGCCGCTTTGCCCGCGAGGTCGAGATAGATGTCGGGCAGCCCCTGCGCGAGGTCGCCGCGCGGCGACAGAGCAGCGACGATCACGTCGGTCCCCTCGACCGCCGCGGCGCGCGCCGACTCGTCGACGAGCGACACCGAACGGTACTCGACACCCTCGACCGGGCTCTCGGGAGTCGAGCGGCTGACGGCCCGCACATCGAGTCCGCGACGTGACGCCTCCTCGACGACGTGCCCTCCGGTGTAGCCGGTTCCGCCCAGAACGGTGATGGTGGTCATTGATTCTCCCTGCTTCCTGCCGCAATCGACGCGATCCTTGCTTCAGTCACTGTAGGAGACTAGGTTTCCGATAGTAAGTAGGCACTTTGCGGTAACCGAGGTACAGACGATGACGACACCGGCGCTCGACCCCTATCAGGACGACTGCCCGACGCGGCGCATCCTCGACCGCATCGGCGATCGGTGGACCGTGCTCATCGTCGGGTCGCTCTCCGACGGCGCGCTGCGCTTCTCGGACGTGCAACGGCGGGTGCAGGGCATCTCGCAGAAGATGCTGACCCAGACCCTGCGCGGCCTCGAGCGCGACGGACTCGTCACCCGTACGGCGTATCTCGAGGTGCCGCCGCGGGTCGAATACGCCCTCACCGACGCCGGCCGCTCACTGCTCACACCCCTGAAGGCGCTCGAAACGTGGTCGATCGAGCACTTCGCCGAAGTACGGGATGCGCAGGCCGACTACGACGGCAAGGTCGCCGTCCCGACTGTCTGACCGCATCCGCGTGACCGCGACGCGGTCAGGAGCGGGGCAGCGCCGTTTCGAGGTCCGCGATGAGGTCGCCGACCTCTTCGATGCCGACCGAGAGGCGCACGATGTTCGGCGCGACCTCGAGCGGGGTACCGCGCACCGACGCGTGAGTCATCTCGCTGGGGTAGCCGATCAGCGACTCGACGCCGCCGAGCGACTCGGCGAGCTGGAAGAGCTCGGTCGACTCGGCGAACGTACGGGCCGCCGCCTCTCCCCCGGCCAGCGCGACCGAGATCATGCCGCCGAACGCCGACATCTGCGCCGCCGCGATCTCGTGCCCGGGATGCGAGGCGAGGCCGGGGTAGTAGACCCGCTCGATGGCGGGATGGTCGGCGAAGTGCTCGGCGATGGCGAGGGCGTTGCTCGAGTGCCGATCCATGCGCACCGCAAGGGTCTTGATGCCGCGCACGGTCAGCCAGGCCTCGAACGGGGCGAGCACCGCGCCGGCGGCGAACTGGATGAACCGGATCTTCTCGGCCAGCTCGTCGTCGCTCGTCAGCACGGCGCCACCCAGCACATCGGAGTGCCCGCCGATGTACTTCGTGGTCGAGTGCACGACCACGTCGGCACCGAGCGCCAGCGGGCGCTGCAGCGCGGGTGACGCGAAGGTGTTGTCGACGACGACGATCGCGCCGGCTTCGTGACCGATCGCCGCGAGGGTCGCGATGTCGGTGATCTTCATCAGCGGGTTGCTCGGGGTCTCGACCCAGACCATGCGGGTGCTCGGCCGCACCGCGGCCCGCACCGCGTCGGAGTCGCTCATCTCGACCGTGGTGACTTCGACCCCCGCCGGCACGTGGAGTCGGTGTAGCAGTCGGTGGGTGCCGCCGTAGACGTCGTTGCCCAGGATCAGGTGGTCGCCGGGCTGCAGGGCCGCGCGCAGCAGCGCGTCCTCGGCGGCGAGACCCGAGGCGAAGGCGATGCCGTGCTCGGCCTGCTCGAGCGAGGCGAGCAGCACCTGCAGCGAGTCCCGCGTCGGGTTGCCGCTGCGTGCGTACTCGTAGCCTTCGCGCAGCCCGCCGATACCGTCCTGGACGAAGGTGGAGGTCTGGTAGATCGGCGGCACGACCGCGCCGGTGGTGGGGTCGAAATGCTGGCCGGCGCGGATGGCGCGGGTGCTGAAGCCGTAGTCGGCGTCTTCGGGCATGGTGGAACTCCCGTGTTCTGGGCCGGAGGTCATTCCGACAGGAAGGTGAGCAGGTCTGAGCGGGTGAGCACCGCGGTCGGCTTCCCGCCGTCGGTGACGAGGAGGGCGTCGGATGCGCCGAGCGCCGCGCGGGCGGCGGAGACGGGCTCGCCGATGCCGATGAGCGGCAGCGTCTCGCCGACGAAGGGCGCAACCGCATCGGCGAGCGCCGCGCGTCCGCTGAAGACGAGGTCGAGCAGTTCGCGCTCGCTGATGGCGCCGACGACCTCGCCCATCACGACGGGCGGCTCGTTCTTGAGCACCAGCAGCTGGGACACGTCGTAGCGCTCGAGGGTGGCGATGGCGTCGCGCACCGTCGCGTCGGGCGTCGCGTAGACGAGGCCGGGTGTCTTCCCGGTCTTGGCGCGGACGATGTCGCCCACCGACTTCTCGTCGCCGAGCTGCGCGAACCCGTAGGAGCGCATCCACCGGTCGCTGAAGATCTTGCCGAGGTAGCCGCGTCCGCCATCGGGCAGCAGGGTGACGACGACCGCGTCGGGCGGCAGTTCGGCGGCCACCTCGAGGGCGACCGCGACGGCGAGGCCGCTGGATCCGCCGACGAGGAGCCCCTCTTCGCGGGCGAGTCGGAGGGTGAGGTCGAACGATTCCTGGTCGCTCTTCGCGATGACGCGGTCGACGACCGAGGGGTCGTAGGCGCTCGGCCAGAAGTCCTCGCCAACACCCTCGACGAGGTAGGGCCGGCCGGTCCCGCCCGAGTAGACGGAGCCTTCGGGGTCGGCGCCGATCACCTGGACGCGCCCATCGGAGATCTCTTTGAGGTACCGACCGGTGCCGCTGATGGTGCCGCCGGTGCCGACGCCCGCGACGAAGTGGGTGATGCGCCCGTCGGTGTCGTTCCAGATCTCGGGCCCGGTCGTCTCGTAGTGCGACCGCGGACCGTTCGGGTTCGCGTACTGATTGGGCTTGAACGCGCCGGGGATCTCGCGGGCGAGGCGATCGGAGACGCTGTAATACGACTCGGGATCGTCGGGGGCGACGGACGTCGGTGTCACGACGACCTCGGCGCCGTACGCGGTGAGCACGTTGCGCTTGTCCTCGCCGACCTTGTCGGGGACGACGAACACGCAGCGGTATCCGCGCTGCTGCGCTACGAGCGCGAGCCCCACCCCGGTGTTGCCGGAAGTCGGTTCGACGATCGTGCCGCCGGGCTTCAGCAGCCCCGCCTTCTCGGCGGCGTCGATGATGTTGACCGCGATGCGGTCCTTCGATGAGCCGCCCGGATTGACGTACTCGACCTTCGCGAGCACCGTGGCGGCGATGCCGTCGGTGACGCGGTTGAGCTTGACGAGAGGGGTGCCGCCGATGAGGTCGAGCACGGAGTTCGCGTACTTCATGAGAGCTTTCGTGTGAGGCCGGGCCCGGGTCGAGCGGAGTCGTCGACGGCTGGGCGGCAGGACAGAGGTTGGCTGGCGTCTAGCGGCAGCGACAACAACACGTCACGAACACGAGGCCCATGCTAGCGGGTCTCCTGGCCCGCCCGCTCACACGGGTTCGCGCAGCCCCTGGCGGACGGCGAGCTCGAAGTAGGCGCCGCCGCGCTCGAGCAGCTCGGCGTGGGTGCCGCTCTCGACGATGCGGCCCTTGTCGACGACGTGAATGACGTCCGCGTCGACGACGGTGGAGAGCCGGTGCGCGATCGTGATCGTGGTGCGGCCTGCGGAGAGCCGGTCGAGCGCCTCCTGCACGGCGCGCTCGGACACCGAGTCGAGGGCGCTGGTCGCCTCGTCGAGCATCAGGATCGGAGGGTTCTTGAGCAGCACCCGCGCGATCGCGATGCGCTGCTTCTCCCCGCCTGACAGCCGGTAGCCGCGTTCGCCGACGACGGTGTCGTAGCCGTCGGGGAACGACTCGATGGTCCCGGCGATCGCGGCGGCCTCCGCGGCTTCGCGCATCCGCTCCTCGGTCGCGTCGGGATCGGCGTAGAGCAGGTTCTCGCGGATGGTCGCGTGGAAGAGGTAGGTTTCCTGGCTCACGATGCCGATCTGCGCCCGCAGGTCGTCCTGCAGTAGGTCGCGCACGTCGTGCCCCGACACCCGCACCGCTCCCCCGGTGACGTCGTAGAGACGCGGCAGGAGGTATCCGATGGTCGTTTTGCCGGCGCCGGAGGACCCGACGAAGGCGACGTGCTCGCCCGGCTCCGCCGTGAAGGACACCCCGGCGAGCGTCTCGCGACCCTCCTCGGTCTGGTCCGGATAGGCGAAGTGCACGTCGTCGTACTCCACCTTCCCGATCGGGTCGGCGGCGGTGATGGCCTGCGGCGACGCCGGTTCGGCGATCGCCGGCTTCAGGTCGAAGTACTCGAAGATGCGAGCGAACAGCGCACCCGACGTCTGCAGGTCGAGGGCGACGCGCATGAGGCCGAGCAGCGGCCACATCAGGCGGGCCTGCACCGTCGTGAACGCGACGATCGTTCCCGCCGTGATGTCGACTCCCCCGGTGATGAGGTAGGCGGACACCAGGTAGATGGCGGCGGGGACGACCGAGAGGAAGATCTGCACCAGGGCGAAGAAGCCCTGACCGCTCATCGCCTGCCGCACCTGCAGGAAGATCTGCCGCCGGTTCTGCTGCGCGTAGCGCTCGGTCTCGCTGCCCTGACGACCGAAGCTCTTCGCGAGCAGGATGCCGGAGACGCTCAGCGACTCCTGCGTGATCGCCGTCATGTCGGACAGCGACTCCTGCGTCTGCGTCGCGATGCGCGCACGGACCCGGCCGACGCGGCGCTGCGCCAATGCGAGGACGGGGAGGAGGACGACGGCCACGAGCGTCAACTGCCAGCTGAGCAGCAGCATCGCCACCAGCGCAGCGGTGACGGTGACGACGTTGCCGACGACGCTCGAGACGGTGTTGCTCAGCACGCCGGCGACCCCGCCGACGTCGTTCGCGAGACGCGACTGGATGACGCCGGTCTTCGTGCGGGTGAAGAAGCCGAGCTCCATGCCCTGCAGGTGACGGAACAGGTCGACCCGCATGGCGCCCATGACCTTGGTGCCGACGTTCGCCGTGAGATAGGTCTGCCAGATGCCGAGCCCCGCCGAGACGATCCAGATGAGCACCATCAGACCGACGATCTCGAGCAGCACCGGCACGTTCGGGCCGCCTGCCGGGAACAGCCCGCGGTCGAAGGCCTGCTCGGTGAGCAGCGGAGGCAGGACGGTGAGTCCGGCATCGATCAACACGAGCGTGATCGTGAGCGCGAGCATGGCCTTGTGCGGGGTGAAGAGGCGCGCGATGCGGCGGAGCAGGTGGTCGACCTGGGGCGCCGATGCGTTCGCGGCACGCTGCGCCTCGACGTCCTGCGACGCCACTCCTCGACGCGGTCTGCCCGCCTGCCCGAAACTCACCCGAGGAGCCTACGACCGGCTCGCTGACCGCCGACCGGTGTTCGCCCAGGGCCACTGTCGCGTGCCCACGTCCGGCACGCAGGTCAGCGCCCTATCATCTGCCTGTCAGCGCTCCTTCGCGGCTTGCACGAGGGTGGGTCGCGACTTATAGTCACCTTGTGTGGAATCGATGCCACACCCGATGAGGAACGCCGGCGTTCCGAGAGGATTGACGATGGAGCCAACACGCGCCGACGGCACGCAGCCGCCGAAGCGATCCGAGGGACGAGAGGCACGACGGTGACCGCCGTCGCCGAGCGTCCCGCGGCCGCCACCCCCGCCGACGACAAGCCGGCCAAGCCGCCGAAGTTCAAGCAGAAGTACAACCGTCGTGAAGCGACCGCCGGTTTCCTCTTCATCAGCCCCTGGATCGTCGGCTTCCTGATCTTCACGCTCGGCGCGATGATCTACAGCCTCGTCATCTCGTTCTCGAACTACCAGCTCGCGACCGACACGGCGACCCCCGTCGGCTTCGCCAACTACGAGCGTCTGTTCGAAGAGCCGAAGGTGTTCACCGCGCTGTCGAACACGCTGTTCTTCGCCGTCATGGCAGTGCCGCTCGAGATCATCTTCGCGCTGTTCCTCGCCATGCTGCTGAACCGGGTCGGACGCGGTGCCGGCGTCTTCCGCACCCTGTTCTACCTGCCGAAGATGACCCCGTCGGTCGCGACCGCCTCGGTCTTCCTCCTGCTGTTGAACGGCAACTACGGCGCCATCAACCAGGGGCTCGCCTTCATCGGCATCCAGGGCCCGCAGTGGCTGACCGACCCCAACTGGGTGAAGCCGTCGATCGTGATCATGACGCTCTGGGGCGTCAGCGGCACGATGGTCATCTTCCTCGCCGCGCTGAAGAACGTGCCCCGCGACCTCTACGAGGTCGCGTCGCTCGACGGGGCCGGCCCGGTGCGTCAATTCTTCACCATCACGCTGCCGATGATCTCCGGTTCGATCTTCTTCAACGTGCTGGTGCTCACCATCGCTGCTCTGCAGGTCTTCGACCAGGCGTTCCTGCTGTTCTGGCGCGACCAGACCAGCGCGGCACCCGAATCGTCCCTGTTCTACGCGGTGTACCTGTTCCAGCAGGCGTTCCGGCAGTTCAACTTCGGCTTCGCGTCGGCGATGGCGTGGCTGCTGTTCGTGATCATCGCGATCATCACCTTCTTCCAGTTCCGCTACGGCAACCGGTTCGTCTACTACGAGGGGGATGACAAGTGACCGCCATCGGCACGCCATCCGGCAACGTCACCGTCCAGAGCCAGGCCCTCTCGGTCCGGGAGACCGGCGGCGACCCGCTGAAGCCCGGCCGCAGCATCACGAGCATCGTCGGCAAGGTCGCCCTGTGGGTCCTGCTCGGGTTGTTCTCGCTCGCGTTCCTGTACCCGTTCGCGTGGCTGCTGTCCGCAAGCCTCAAGCCGCGCGGCGAGGTCTTCGACAACCGGCTCATTCCGAACACCCTCGTTCCCGAGAACTACGTCCAGGTGTTCAACGAGCTGCCGCTGCTCAGCTGGATGGGCAACAGCCTCCTGATCGCAGTGCTCGCGGCCGGTTTCGTGACCATCTCGAGCTCGATCGTCGCGTTCGGGTTCGCGTACTTCAAGTTCCCGTTCCGAAACCAGCTCTTCGCGCTGGTCCTCGCGACGATGATGCTCCCCGGTGCGGTCACGCTGATCCCAACCTACCTGATCTGGAACAACGTCGGCCTCGTCGGCACGAACATCCCGCTGTGGGGCGCGAACCTCTTCGGGTCGGCGTTCTACATCTTCCTGCAGCGCCAGTTCTTCCTGGGGCTGCCGCGGGAGCTGTTCGAGGCCGCGCGCGTCGACGGCGCGAGCTACTGGCGGATGTTCTGGAAGATCGCGGCGCCGCTGTCGATCCCGTCGTTCATCATCGTGTTCATCTTCGAGTTCCAGGCGAGCTGGAACAACTTGCAGGCACCGCTGATCTACCTGAACTTCGGTTCGCCCGAAAACTTCACGGTCCCGCTCGGTATCTCCTACGCGATGACCGTGTTCTCCCCGACCAACGGCGGACACGGTGACTACCAGCTGGTCATGGTCGCGGCGCTGCTGGTGACGCTGCCGATGCTGATCCTGTTCGCCTTCGGTCAGCGCTACTTCATCGAAGGAATCGCGACCCAGGGCCGCAAGGGCTGAGCCCATCGCGGTAACGGAGAGGGCCTCGCGCTTCGGCGCGGGGCCCTCTCCCGTTGTCCACCGCCGCCCGTTGAGCGAAGCGATACGAAGGCCTAGCCTCCTCAGGCATTGCATCGGGGCCACATAGGGAGCGCATCGGGGACGCAAAGCGTTCCTGCCTACCGTCGACCGCATGAGCGATCACGGAGACAACTCGAGCGGCCTCCACCGACGCCGCGCCCGGCCCCTCCTCATCACCTCCATGCTCCTGATCGGCGGTCTCACCCTGAGCGGATGCGCGACCACCGCGACCGGATCCGCGACCGTCGCAAACGAGTCGACGGTGACCACGTCCGAGGTCGCGTCGACCTCGGCCCCGGCGACGACCACCGAGCAGACCGTCGTCGACACCACGGCTGCCGCCGAGGCGTTCCTCGCCACCTTGACCGACGAGCAACGCGAGCAGGTCCTCTACTCCTACGACGACAAGACGAAGACGACCTCGTGGTCGAACTTCCCGGTGACCTTCGTCGAGCGCGCGGGACTCAATCTCGAGGACCTCACCGCCGAACAGAGGACCGCGGCGATGGCGGTGCTCGAAGCCCTGCTCAGCGATGCGGGCTACGAGACGGTGACCGGCATCATCGGCGGCGACGAGTTCCTGCTGGAGAACAGCAGCAGCACCGAGGACTCGCTCGGCCAGTACTACATCGCCTTCTTCGGCGACCCTTCCGACACCAGCGCCTTCGAGGTCCAGTTCGGCGGGCACCACCTCGGCATCAACGCGACCCTCGACGGCACCGCCGACTCGGTGACCTTCGCGCCGACGCATCTCGGGTCGCAGCCAGCGGTCTACACCGACTCCGAGGGCAACGAGGTGCAGCCGCTCGCCGGCATGTACGAGACGGCGTTCGCCTTCTACGACAGCCTCACCGACGACCAGAAGGCCGAGCTCTACCAGGGCACCGAGGTGAGCAACCTGGTCTGCGCCCCCGGCGACACCTGCGACTACCCGACGGGCACCGGGCTCGCGGCCTCTGAGCTGACCGACGAGCAGAAGCAGCTGCTGCTTGCGGTGATCGCGAACTGGGTCGGGCTCTCCGACGAGGAGACCACCGCCACCGCGTTGGCCGAGATCGAGGCGACCCTCGACGAGACGTATGTCAACTGGTCCGGGGCGACGGTGTACGACATGACTCAGGGCGACGGCATCTACTTCCAGATCTCCGGACCGGATGTCTACATCGAGTTCTCGAACCAGCAGGGCTCGGCCGGCGCCGATGTGAGTGGGTACGTCACGTCGGGCTGGGGTCACATCCACACCATCTACCGCGACCCGGAGACCGACTACGCAGGCAGCGTCACCCAGCAGGCCTCGACGGGCATGGAAGGCGGCCCGGCCCCCCGCTGAGCAGCTACACCCCGATGTCGATCGTGGGGAGGTGCGCCGTCGAGACATGACTCGTCGAGGGACGGACACCTCTCCGCGACGCGGCCTTGAACCGATCGGACTGCGCGGCCTCGATCAGTGCGATTTTCTTCGCACGACTCCAGCCCTGCAGCTTCTTCTCAAAGGCGAACGCGTCGTCGACTCGGTCGAACTCCCCTACCCAGAGCAGTCGGACGGGTCGACGCGACCGCGTGTAGGCGGCGCCCTCGCCTTGCAGGTGCTGCCGGATCCGCATCTCGAGGTGACTCGTGCTCCCGACGTAAAGGGTCGCGTCGGAACACTCGAGGATGTACACCCAGCCCTTCTTCATGAGGCCAGGGAAGCCGAACGGCTCGTCGGCAAGAGCCTCGCCGCATCGTTTCGTGGATGGATGCGTTGAGAGCGGAGCCGAGGAGGACATTCCGTGGTCATTGAGGAGGGCCGCCAGGCCCGTCGCGAAATGACACCAGCCGCAGATCCCCCCGCAGCGGCGAACGCAGAACTCATGTCGCATCGCGACGGCCGTGAACGGCCTCCTCAGCGACCAGGAGGAGAGGACAGTCGTCGCGGAGCGACGTCCGACGGCGCGCGAGCGAAGAGCCTCACTGGTCGTTGAGGAGGGCCGCCAGGCCCGTAGCGAAATGACACCAGCCGCAAATCCCCCGCAGCGGCGAACTCAGAACTCATGTCGCATCGCGACGGCCGCGAACGGCCTCCTCAGCGACCAAAAGGAGACGACAGTCGTCGCGGAGCGACATCCAACGGCACGCGAGAAGAGCCCCACTGGTCATTGAGGAGGGCCGCCAGGCCCGTCGCGAGATGACACCGGCCGCAGATGCCCCGCAGCGGCGAACCCAGAACCCGTGTCGCATCGCGACGGCCGTGAACGGCCTCCTCAGCGACCAGAAGGAGAGGACAGTCGTAGCGGAGCGACGTCCGACGGCGCGCGAGCGAAGAGCCCCACTGGTCATTGAGGAGGGCCGCCAGGCCCGTCGCGAAATGACACCAGCCGCAGATCCCCCACAGCGGCCAACCCAGAACTCATGTCGCATCGCGACGGCCGTGAACGGCCTCCTCAGCGACCAGGAAGAAAGATCAGTCGTTGCGGAGCGAGGTCCTTCACAACGCAGGAGGGGCGGCGCCTTGCGGCGCCGCCCCTCCCTCTTGCTCAGCTGGATCAGCCGGCTGCGGTGGCCTCGTCGTAGGCGCGCTCCGCGGCGGCCTGGCCGTCGGCCAGAGCCTCCTCCGGCGTCTTCTCACCGTTCAGCGCGGCGACCACGGCGTTCTCGAGCTCCGTCTGGATCTCGAGACCGGCGGCCGACGAACCGTACGACTGGCCGCTGCCGACCACGTCGTAGTAGGTGGCGATGATCTGGTCGAAGCTCTCGCTACCGGTCGGAACCACGTACTCGTCGCGGATCATCTGGTCGGCCTCGGGCGAACCCGTGAACAGACCGGTGTTGATGCGACCCGGCTCGGCGGCGATGTTGTCGGCACGAGCCTGGCCGGCGGCCATCCACGCGTCGTTCGAGGTGAGGTTCAGCATCCACGCGCACGCGGCGGCCGGGTTCTTCGCCCCGACGGGGATGACGAACGCGGTGCCCGACGAGACGGTGAAGTTGTTGCCGTCGGAGTCCTTGAACGGAACCGCGTTGAGGCTCAGCTCAGGCGAGTTCTCGGCGAGGACGTTCGGGTACCACTGCTGGTTGATCTGACCCGCGACCTGGTTCTTCACGTACTGGTTCTCGGCACCGAAGGTGTCGAACGTGTCGATGAAGCTCTTGATCTTGGCGTAGCCGCCCTGAGCGTCCATCAGCTCCTTGAGGTACGTGAGCGTCTCGACGTTGGTCGGGTCGTCGATCGTCGGACGACCCTCGTCGTCGATGATCGTTCCGCCCGCACCGAGCATCCACAGACCCGCGTTGCCGGGCAGAGCCGGGTCGAGTCCCAGGGTCGACGGGTTGCCACCGGTCTCGGCGTACATCGCGGTCACCGCGGCGAGGAGGCCCTCGCGGTCGGAGGTGTCGATGTCGTCGAGGGTGAGGCCCGCCTGCTCGAGCAGCGGCGTGTTCACGATGATCGCCGGGGGCTGGTAGAACTGCGGCACGGCGTAGATCTCGCCGTCGTAGGTGACATCGCCCATGACCGACTCGTACCAGTGGCTCTTGTCCACGTCGTTCTGCGCGTAGCACTCGTCGAGCGGCACGATCAGGTTGCGGGCCGCATAGGTGCCCACGAAGCGGGCGCTCATCTGCACCACGTCGGGGACGTTGCCGCTCGCGGTCGCGGCGGTGAACTTCTGAGCGTCGAACGCGGTCGCGTCGAGCTCGACCTCCACGTCGGGGAGCTGCTCGGCCGCGAAATCGATACGCGACTGGCCGACGTCGTCGGCGTTCTCGAAGCCCCACGCGTTCAGCGTGCCGGTGGGCTCCGCGGAGAAGTCAACATCTGCTGCGGTGTTGCCCCCTCCTGATCCACAGGCCGTCAGCGCGGCGACGGACAGGACAGCCGTCGCAGCGAGAAGAACCCTCTGCCTCTTCTTCATGTCTTTTCCTCTCAGGAGAGATCCGCCAGGCGTCCTCGCACAGACGGAGGGGCGACCCACGCCTGGGGCATGGAATCCTTCCCAGGTGGAGTATGACTGAGGGCGTCGTTATTGACAACCCCTTCGCGCACACTTCTCCTGCACTGCCGCGACTTTCCGCGGATCTCTAGTTGTTTCTGCCTCTGCAGCCTCACTACGATGATGTGGAATCGTTCTCAGAATCCATGGGCAAAGGAGCTCCGTGAGCGCCATCAGAAGAATCGTCCTCGTCGGCCACACGCATCACGATGTCGGCTACACCAACAGCCCGCGCATCATCGATCGCATGCATCGACAGATCGTGCACGAGGTGCTCGATCTCGCCGATGCGCACGGCACCGAGGGACCCGACGGTTTCCGTTGGACCTTCGAAGTGTCCCGCCCTTCACTGGGATTTCTCCGCACCGCCTCCGAACGAGACGTCGCCCGCCTGCGTCACCGTGTCGACGAGGGGGCGATCGCCGTCACGGGCGGTTATCTGAACCCGACGCAGTTGGCCTCGCAGCAGGAGCTCGACGCAACCTACGACCTGCTCGGCGCATTCGCGGAGGCGGGGATCCCGGTGCGCACCCAGCAGCACGGCGACGTGAACGGGTTGTCGTGGGGCTCCGTCGCCGCGATGCGACGGGCCGGCATCGAGCGACTGGTCATGGCGCTGAACCCCGACCACGGGCGGCCGCCGTTCGAGCAACCGACCGGCTTCTGGTGGGAGGCCCCCTCGCGTGAGCGCATCTTCGTCTGGCTGTCGACCCACTACGGCTTCGGCGAGGAGTGGGGCATCATCGACGCCGACCTGGACCTCGCCACTGCGAACATCGAGCG
Organism: Herbiconiux sp. L3-i23; assembly: GCF_023734115.1. NCBI lineage: Bacteria > Bacillati > Actinomycetota > Actinomycetes > Micrococcales > Microbacteriaceae > Herbiconiux > Herbiconiux sp. L3-i23. The sequence continues at coordinate 241,563 of NZ_AP025737.1, read as the reverse complement.
CTTCATCGAACGTCTCGGCGAGCGGGACGACTACCCCTACGACACCGCGCTGGTGCACGCCGCGAACGACAACCGGTGGCCGACCGCCCTGTTCCTCGAGCTGGTGCGGCACTGGAACGCGTCGCACCCCGACATCCCGATGGAGACGGCGACCATCGACTCGGCCCTCGACCTGTTGATCCCGCAGGCGGAGGCCGCCGACATCCCGGTCGTCTCCGGCGAGTGGGCCGACTGGTGGTCGCACGGTCACGGTTCGACAGCCCGCGAGGTGGCGGTCTATCGGGAGGCTCGGTCGCTCGCACTGTCGGCGCAGTCGTCCCTCGCCTTGGCACGTCTGCGCGGCGAGCGCGACGGCGACACGACGCTCTCGACCGTCTTGGGATACCGGCGCGCTCCGGTGCGTCTCCGATCGGACGACGAAATCGCTCACGATCTCGCCGAGGTCGACGAACAGCTGATGCTCTGGAACGAGCACACCTGGGGCTCGTGGGAGACCTACTCGAAGCCGTACTCGACGTTCAGCTTCTCGCACTGGAACGGCAAGGCCGCGTTCGCCTACACGGCCTACGACTTCGCCCGCGACCTCGCCGTCGAGGGACTCTTCCGGTTGACCGCCAGCGGGAACGGCGGGGACGCTGTGTCCGACTCCATCGCGATCGTGAACCCGACCGAGGTCGATCGAACCGAGCCCATCACGGTCGAGATCGACGGCACGAGGCGTCTGACCTTCCTCGCCGAGGACGTGCCCGCCTTCAGCGTGAAGGTCGTCCCGATCGACCGGTCACTGCCCGAGACGCGGGAGGCGGACTCCGCGGCGAATGGACGTTACGAGGTCACGGTCGATCCCTCCCGCGGAGGCGTCGTCTCGCTCGTGCACCGTGCGTCGGGACGGGAACTCATCGACCGGGACGCGGGCCACGGCCTCGGCGCCGTCGTCGTCGAGCAGGTCGAAGCGGGCAGCACCCACCCGATGGTGACGACCAACCCGAAGGACTTCCACCCGGACCATCCGGGCCCGATCTTCGATCGATCCGTCTCCTCCGGCGACGGCTCGCCTCAGGTGCTGCAGCACGCCGGAATGACCGAGATCCGATGGACGGGCGCGGCGCCGACGGCTCCCAGCGTCACGAGCACGCTGCGCGTCTTCGACGACAGCGACCTGGTCGAACTCGAGGTCGAGCTGGTGAAGCCCGAGGTCTTCGATCCCGAGAGCATCTTCGTCGCCTTCCCGTTCGCGATCCGGTCCCCGCAGTTCCTGCTCGAGACGGCGGGTGCGGTGTTCGAGGCCGACGCCGAGCAGCTGCCCGACACGAGCAAGGACTGGTACTCGATCCAGCACGCCATCGGTGTCGACGGACCGGACGGTGCCGTCTTGTGGGGCTCGGTCGACGCTCCCCTGGTGCAGCTCGGCGACTTCCAGACCGGACGGTGGGCGCGGGAGCTCGCGGCGCCCGACGGTCACATCAACAGCTGGCTGATGAACAACCTGCACTTCACGAACTTCCAGGCCCGCCAGGACGGCACGTGGCGGTACCGGTACCGCTTCCTCCCCGTCGCGACGGTTTCGAAGGAGGCCGTGCACCGGTTCGGGCGCGACCTGCTGCAGCCGCTCCACTCGCGCGGCTACGACGGCATCGTCGGCACGACCGCGGAAGCCGGACTCACCGTCTCGCCCGCAGACCGCGTGCTCACCGAGCTCCGGCCGCTCGCCGACGGCGGAGTGAGGATCCGCCTGCGCAATCCCAGCGGCGAGCCGGTTGCCGTCAGCCTCGCCTGGGAGGACGGATCGGTGGCCTTCGATCAGGACGAGGTCGAACTGGCGCCGTACGGCTTCGCGGAAACCATCGCCCGCCGCACCGTCTGAGCGGTACGGCGGGCGACCGGACCCGGATCATGGAACCGAGTCCGACGATCAGAGGAGGGCGAGCGCCTCGACCGAGTCGAACCGGCGCTCGCCCTCGTCTCCCGTGAGCGTCACGACGAACGACGGCGTCGGGCCCGTGACGATGTCGAGCCGCGCGGTCGATGCGTCGTGGATCCACCGCATCGACAGCGCGCCGTCACTGGCGGTCTCGTAGTCGAACTCCCCGTCGAACGCGGGGTGCCGGCTGCGAAGCCGGACGAGTCCGAGGATCGCCTGCGCGACCGGCTCGCCGAGCGCACGCTCGAACTCGTCGGGCGAGTAGGTGTGGCGGTTGACGTCGCGCCCCTGACCGGTCTGCTCGAAGAGGGCGGTGTCGTCTTCGCCCCCGAGCAGGCCGACGTAGTAGATCTGCGGGACGCCCGGGACGAACATCTGCACCGCGCGGCACAGCAGGTAGGCGGTGGGATCGGCGCCGAGCGCACTGAAGAAGGTGGCGTTGATCTGGTGCGGCAGGGTCATCCACGCGGGGATCACCGACGCGATGTCCGAGTGGCCGACGGTCGCGACGCTCGCGCGCTCGAAGATCGCCGCCATCTCGTCGTGCGAGATGAGGCCGGGCGACTCCGCGGAGGGGCCTGCGTCGATGATGCCGATGCCGTCGTGGGTGTCGAGCACTGTGATGGCGTTGACAGGGCGGATGGCGAACCACTCGGTCAGGCGGTCGACCGTGCCGGTGCCGAGCGAGTGCAGCAGCAGCGCCGGCAGCGCGAAGTCGTAGACGAGGTCGACGAGCGGCGCGATCGCGAGCTGCTGCGAGTAATGGGCGTGCACCTCGACGAGCACGCGCAGCCCGTGTCGGCGGGCGAGCGCCGTGATGTCCCGGACGAACGCGAGCGTCTCGTCCGTCATGAAGCTGTCGCTGCCGGGCGTCTTGATCGCGTAGCCGACCGCGTCGAGGCGCACGGTCGTCACCCCGCCGTCGGCGAGGGTGCGGAGGAGGCGTTCGAGGTAGGCGACGGCGGCCGGATGGCGCACGTCGAGGTCGACCTGGCTCGGCATGAACGTGGTCCAGACCAGGCGGCGGCGCCCGTCCGCCGCACGGTACGCCGTGAAGGGCAGGCCCGGGCGGGGCCGGTAGAACGCGGTGATCGCCGCTTCGGACGCGCCGTCGGGGAAGACGGTGTCGAAGGTGAGGAACATGCCGTCGTGGGGAGACAGCTCCTGCCGTTCGAGCCAGTCGGCGAATTCCGCCGAGCCGGACGAAACGTGGTTGACGATCAGGTCGGCGGTGACCTCGCGGTCGGCCGCGATCGTGCGGACGTCGTCCCACGTGCCGAGCCGCGGGTCGACGCTGGCGTGATCGACGGGATCGAACCCGGCATCGTCGCCGTCGAACGGCACGAAGAAGGGCAGCAGGTGCACGCCGCCGAAGTCGGAGAGCGGTCCGTCGAGCAGGCGCGCGACGCCCGCGAGGTCCCCGCCGAGGCGCTCGGCGTAGGTCAGCAGGTGGACGGGGCGGGTGTCGGTCATGCCGGCGCCTCCTGGACGGCGTCGAGAAGGGCGGCGACTCCACCCTCGGGCGAGGTGAGCACCGGGACTCCGAGCTCGAGGTCGGCGACCGCGGCGGCCATGGAGGCCTGCGCGAGTACGAGGACGTCGGCGGATGCGGCGGCCGCTGTCGCCGCATCGCGGATGAGGGCGTCGTGTCGGGCCTGGTCGCCGGCGGCGCGCGCCGACGCGGCCTCGGCGACGACCGAGGACTGCACGTCGACTCCCCCGCCCGCCTCGACGACCGCCCGCTCGAGCAGGCGTCCGGTGGGTCCGAGCGTCGCGTCGAGGGTCGCGAGCACGGCGACTCGCGGGACGCGCCCCTCGGCGGCGCCGCGGACGATCGCGACCGCCTCGTGCGCCATCGGCTCGTCGACGCGGATCACGGGAACGGAGAGCTGCGCGGCCGCGGCCTCGACGGCCTCACCGATCGACGAGCAGGTGACGAGCACCGCGTCGGCTCCGTCGTTGGCGAGGAAGCGCAGGTGCCGCAGCACCTCGGCGCGCACGGCGTCGTCGACTCCGTGGTCGATCGCCGCGGCGAGCAGCCCCGCGTCCACCACATGCACGATCTCGGCATCGCTGCCGTTGAGCATGGCGTCGAATGAGCCTGCGAGGGCGGGGACGGTGTGCAGCAGACCGACGCGGGGCATCAGGCCTCCGTCCATGGGCGCGCCGACGCGTCGACGACCTCGATGAGGCGTTCGAGTCGCGGCCGTGAGAGTTCGCGGAGTCGAGCGGGGGTATCGGCTGCGCCGACGACGTCGCTCCACAGCGCCCGGCCGGCGAGCAAACCGCTCGCTCCCGCACGGCATGCCGCCTCGACGGCGTCCTGGAAGCGGTCGCGTTCGACTCCCTGCGACAGGACGACCCAGGGGCCTTGGATCGCAGCGCCGAGGGCCTCGCTCGCCGCCTGCTGCTCGGCGGGCGTTCCCGCGCCCGACATGGGCACCTGCGCCTTGTAGAGACTCGGCCGCAGCGGCGAGAGCTCGCGCGCCGCCTCGCGGATCGCCGCGTCGAGATCCCACGTGCCGGCGTCCAGTTCGGCCGGCGTCGCACGGACGACGGGTTCGAGCACCGACAGCAGACCGAGCTCAGCCGAGCGCTGGATGAAGCGCTGCGCCAGCTCGACCCGGTGTTCGCGCCGCTCGTCGCGGCGCCAGATGATGAGCAGCTTGAGCGCGGAGACACCGGTCAGATCGGTTTCGCCGCCGACGACCACGTCGTCGAGCTCGGTCTCCTCCACCGGTCCGCCGTCCTCCTGCTGCAGGGCGTCGGCGGCGAGGATCAGGCCGTCATCGGCCGGCAGGACTCCGCCGTCGCGGACGCGGTCGAAGCCGTAGTGCCGGTCGATGAGGAAGCCGGAGGCCAGGTCGCCGAGGGCATCGGCGACGTCAAGCTTGAAGCGGATGAGGACCTCGTCGTCGGGTCGGCCGGCGCCGGCGGCGTCGAACATCGCGCGGAGGCTCTCGCGCTGGTCCATGGCGACCATCGCGAAGCCGCCTCCCGGGCGGGCGATCGCGTCGAGCGTGGGGACGGCGGGGGCGGTGGGGGTGTCGGTCATCTCTCTCCAGGTGTGTCGGATGTCAGGCGGTGGCCGCGGTGACGAATCGTCGGTAGGCGGCGTCGTACGGGTCTCCGGGATCGCGCTCGAGTGCGACGGACGGCAGTTCGGGGGCGTCGGCGACCGCTCCCGCGCGGACTGCGGCGAGCAGCGCCGCCCCGGTGGCGACGGGTTGCGAGACGGTGGCGAGCCGCGTCGGGGCGGTGAACACCTGCGCTTTGACACTCATCCACGGGCGGTTGCCGCCGCCGGGCCCGCCGAGGACGCGGATGGCTCCGACTTCGCGGCCCACGAAGCCGCGTTGGGTCTCGAGCATCCACCGCGCGTGCAGCGAGAGTCCTTCGAACATCGCGCGAGCGAGCAGCACCGCGTCGCCACGGGCAGCGTCGACATCGCGGCCCGCTTCGTCGAGGACTCGGCTCACCGCTCGCCGATCGGGCTCAGGGGTCTGACGGCCCGAGAGGTAGGGCAGGACGGTGTACGGGGTGGGCGCGACCGGCTCGTCGGCGAGCGCCGCGAGGACCTCCCCGGGATCGCGTACGCCCGTCCGATGGGTGAACCACCATTTGGCGAATGCGCCGGACGACGCGGATCCGGCGAGCAGGACGGGCGACCCGGTGACGGAGCGGGTGACGCTCATCCCGGTCGGTCTGATGCTCGACCGGTCGGGCTCCGCGTCGAGCACTCGCACGAGCGCCTCGGCCGTTCCGATGGAGTCGGCGACCTCGCCGGGTCGCCTCGCTCCCGCGGCCCAGCCGCCGACGGAGTGGTCGTGCCCGGCGATGTACACGGGAACCCCGGAGGGAAGGCCGGTCCGCGCGGCTACGGAGTCGGTGACGGGTCCGACGGGCTGGCCCGATGGGCGGACAACGGGCAGGCGGCTGGCGTCGAGGCCGACGGTGGCGAGGAGCTCCTCGTCCCACCCGCCGAGCGCACGGTCGGGCGGCACCGCGAACGCCATTGTGCGGGCGGCGAGGGTGTGGTCGGTCGCGAGCACGCCGGTCAAGGCGAGGCCGACGAGGTCCGCGACGCCCGCCCAGCGACTCATCGCCGCCCAGGTCTCCGGCTCGCGTCGACGCAGCCCCGCCCAGAGCACGAGCGGAGCCTTGGCGAGCGCCGGCACTCCCGTGCGGCGGTAGAGCTCGTCGGCGCCGAAGGCGTCGAGCAGACGTTCGAGATCGACGGAATCGTCGTCGCCGTCCCAGCGCACGATGGGGCGAAGCGGCCGATCATCGGCCCCGAGCGGCACGCCCGATTCCGCCATGGAGGCGATCCCGATGGCGGACGGAGTCTCGGGAGCCGAGACCACCACGCTCCGGATCAGATCGAAGACCACGCGGACGAGGGAGTCCGCGTCGGCCGGGGTCGGCGCCGCGCAGACCGCGAGCTCGTCGACGCTCGCGCCGATGCGGACGAGGACGACTTTGACGTTGCTGCTGCCGACGTCGACACCGAGGGCGGTCGTGGTGCTGCCATCGGCCTCGTCGCTCCTCACACTCGATTGTGTTCAGTTCTGAACACTTGAGTCAAGTTCTGTTGTCTTCTTGACAACTTTTCGTCGGTGCGAGTTGGATTGAGTCGTGCGCTACACGGAGGCTCCGGCTCGACGCGAGGAGTTGCTTCGGCGCATCGCGTCCGACGGCTACGTCTCCTCCTCGGCGATCGCCGAGGAGTTCGGCGTCTCCGAGATGACCATCCGACGCGATCTGCGGCAGCTGCACCTCGACGGAGCCGCGCGCCGTGTGGCCGGCGGCGCCAGCCTGCCGAGCGGCGTGTCCCGCGGCGCCCCGTTCGAGGAGCGCGACCGTCACGCCGGTCTCGAGAAGCAGGTGATCGCCGCTCGCTGTGCCGAGCTGCTGCGTGGTGCGGGCACGATCGCCATCGACGCGGGCACCACCGCGGCGGCCGTCGCCGCTCTGCTCGAGGGGCCGGCCACCGTCGTCACCCACTCCGTTCCGGTCATCACGGCGTGCACCGAGCGGGACGACATCGAGCTGATCGGGCTCGGCGGACGGTACGAGCCGTCCACCCGCTCCTTTGGCGGTTCCAGCGTCACCGCCGTTCTCGACCGGGTCGCCATCGACGTGGCGGTGCTCTCGGCCACCGCGGTCGACGAGACCGGCCTGCTCTGCGTCAATGAGATCGACGCCGAGACCAAGCGGGCGATGGCCGCGGCGGCCCGCCGGACCATCCTCGTGGTCGACTCGACGAAGATCGGCGGGCGAGCACCCATCCGATTCGGCCGCCTGTCGTCGATCGACACCGTGGTCACCAGCGACGCCACGGGGGAAGTCGAACGCGCGATTCTCGCCGAGGCGCCCGAGCTGCTCTACGCGGCGATGCCGCTCGAGGGCGTCCGATGAGCAGGGCGGCCGACCTGATCGAGGCGGCACGTCATCTGGCAACGCGAGGACTCTCCCCCGGTAGTTCCGGCAACGTCAGCGCGCGGGACGGCGACCGCATCCTCATCACCCCGACCGGCTCGAGCCTGTCGCGGGTGACGGAAGCCGATCTCGCAGAGCTCTCGCTCGGCGATGAGCCGCCCCGCGGACGCCCGTCGAAGGAGTGGCCGCTGCACCTCGCGGTGTATCGAACGCGACCGGGTAGCGGCGCCGTGGTGCATCTGCATTCGCCGCACGCGACCGCGCTGTCCTGCCTCGAGCCGGATAACGAGTTCCCGCTCGAGACGCTCACGCCGTACCACGCGATGCGCCTGCGATCCGTGCCGCTGCTCCCGTATGCGCCACCCGGCAGCGACGATCTGGCGGCGGGGGTCGCGCGAGCCGCGGCCGACACCGCAGCCATGCTGCTCGGCAACCACGGCACGGTCGTCGCCGGCGCCGACATCGCGTCCGCGATCGACCTGAGCGAAGAGCTCGAGGCGGCGGCGCAGATCCAGCTGCTGGTCGCCGGTCGCCGGGTCCGGCCGCTTCCGCCCGGCGAGGCCGACCGGCTGCACGTCGCGCACACCATCCGCTGACCAGCAGCCGTCCACCGCACTCCGCACGCCCACTTCCTTCAGGAGTCTTCCGCCGTGTCGATCACCTTCGCCGCGCATTCGCCGTCCGCCGAGCGACCTCCTCTGCGCTCGGTCTGGACCTTTCTCGGCTGGCTGGCCCGCCGCCAGCCCGGCACCCTCGCTCTCGGCATCGCCTTCGGCATCGTCTGGATGGCGTGCCAGGCGGTGTGGCCGCTGCTGCTCGGACGCGCCATCGACGCCGGATCGGGGGGATCACTGGCTGCCGTCGGCCCGTGGCTCCTCGCCCTTCTCGGCGTCGTCGTGGTGCAGTCGCTCTCCGGGATGCTGCGCCATCGCATGGCCGTGTCGAACTTCCTGCGATCGTCGCTATCGACCGCTCGGCTGATCGGGCATCACTCGGCGGACACCGGTCGGGCGTTGACCAGCGAGAAGACCGCGGGCGAGATCGTCGCGACCGTCACCGCCGACGCGAACCGGCTCGGCGAGATGTTCGACGTCGTCGCGCGGCTCGCGGGAGCCGTGCTCGCCTGGGCGGCGGTGTCGATCATCCTCTTCACCTCGTCGTTCGAGCTCGGCCTGATCGCGCTGCTGAGCGTTCCGGTCTCGTCGCTGATCCTCGCCTTCCTCGTGCGCCCGCTGCAGTACAAGCAGGCCAAGCAGCGCGCACAGTTCGGCGCCCTTGCGACCCTCGGCGCCGACGCGGTCGCGGGCCTGCGCATCCTCCGCGGCGTCGGCGGCGAGGAGGCGTTCGTCGAGCGCTACACGACCAGGTCGCAGGCCGTGCGCCGGTCCGGCGCCGAGGTCGCGTCGGTGCAGTCGTGGCTGAACGCCGCCCAGGTGCTGATCCCCGGCATCTTCCTTGCCGCAATGGCGATCTACGGCGCACGCCTCGTGCTCGACGGCCGCGCGACACCCGGCGAGCTCGTCACGGTCTACGGCTACGCGTCGTTCCTGGTGCAGCCGATCTCGACGGGGGTGGAGGCGATCGGCGTCTTCACCCGCGGCTTCGTCGCCAGCCGCCGGGTGCTCGACGTGCTGCGCGTCGAGGCTGCGGTGCAGGATCGACCCGACGCCACCCAGGTGCCGCCCGAGCACGCGGAACTCGTCGACGTGGCGAGCGGCGCGCACATCGCGCCGGGCCGGTTCACCGCCATCGTCTCCCGCAACCCCGACGAGGCCGCCGCAGTCGCCACCCGGCTCGGGCGATTCGACGACCTCGCCGCGTCGGATGCGCCGGTGCTGTGGGGCGGGATCGACAGCACGAGCGTCCCCCTGTCGGTCGTGCGCAAGCGCATCGTCGTGAACGACGCGATGCCGCACATGTTCCGCGGCTCGCTGCTCGAAGGCCTCGACCTCGCACCGATCCGGCAGGCCGAGTACACGAGCACGGCGACGGGCCAGATCCGGCGCGTCAACTCCGCGATCGAGACGGCGGCCGTCGCCGAGACCGTCTCGGCCCTGCCCGAGGGACTCGAGGAGACCGTCACCGAGAGGGGCCGCTCGTTCTCGGGTGGCGAGCGGCAACGCCTGAGCCTCGCGAGGGCATTGCTGACCGACGCCGAGGTGCTCGTACTGATCGAGCCGACGAGCGCGGTCGACTCGCGCACCGAGCAGCGCATCGCCGAGCGTCTCGCCGACGCGCGGGAGGGCCGCACGACCGTCGTGGTCACCGCGAGTCCCCTCCTGCTCGAGAAGGCGGACACCGTACTCGTCCTCGACGACCGCCGCGTCGTCGGCGAGGGTCGCCACGGCGATCTGCTCGGGCGCGACGACGACGCCGCTCGCGTCTACCGCTCGATCGTCACCCGGACCCCTGAGGAGAACCGCGATGCTGCTGCCGATCGCTGATACCGCCGCCGTCAGGGCCACCGGCGCTCGCCTGATCAGGGCGCACAAGCTCGAGCTCGCCGTCGCGCTCGCCCTGCACACTCTGGCGGCGATCGCCGGTCTCGTGAGCCCCGTCGTCATCGGCGCGGTGATCGACTCCATCACCGAGGGGCGCGCGAGCGACCAGTCCATCCTGCAGGCCGCCGGCCTGCTGCTCGGCACCGTCGTCGCGCAGGCCCTGCTCATCCGGTTCGCGCAGCGCCAGTCGCTCGTGCTCGGCGAGACGGTGTTCGCCATCCTGCGCGAAAACCTGCTCGACGATGTGACCCGACTGCCGCTCGCCACCGTCGAGAAGGCCGGCACGGGCGACCTGCTCTCCCGTGCCACCAACGACGTCGAGAGCATCGCGCAGACGGTCCGCTTCGGGGTGCCGCGCATCCTGGTCGCCAGCGTGACCGCCCTCTTGACCGCCGGGACGGCGCTGTTCATCAACCCGGTCGTCGCGCTGGCGATGTTCGTCGGAGTGCCGATCCTCGTGCTCGCCAGCCGCTGGTACCTGCGGCGGGCGGGCGCCGGCTACCAGCGACAGCTCGCCTCGTTCGCGCGCCTCAGCGGAACCATCAGCGAGACCGTCGAGGGCGCTCGCACGATCGAGGCGCTCGGGCTCGCGCCGGTGCGTCGCAGTGAGGTCGACGCGGCACTGCGCGAACGCCGGGACACCGAGCGCTACACGCTCGGACTGCGATCGGTGTTCTTCCCTCTCACCGACTTCGCCTTCCTGCTGCCGATCATCGTCGTGGTGGCGTGGGGCACGTACCTGATCGGCACCGGCGGCGCGACGATCGGCGAGGTGACCTCGGTCGCCCTCATCGCCACCCAGCTCGTCGGGCCGGTCAACGAGCTGATCGCGTGGATGGACGAGATCCAGGTTGGGACGACGGCGCTGTCCCGCATCGTCGGAGTCGGCCAGGTACCCCCCGACCGGCATGCGACCGGCGAGACTCCCGAGGGCGACGAGCTCACAGTGAGCGACGTCCGCTACTCCTACCGCGAGGGCATTGACGTGCTCAAGGGCATCGACCTCGACCTCGAACCCGGCGAACGCCTCGCGATCGTCGGCCCGTCGGGCTCCGGCAAGTCGACCCTCGCCCGCCTGATGACCGGGATCGACACCCCGACCTCCGGAGATGTCCGCGTGGGCGGCGTGCGGCTCGTCGACCTTCCCGTCGAAGACCTCCGCAAGCAGGTCGCGCTCGTCACCCAGGAGCACCACCTCTTCGTCGGCTCGATCGCCGAGAACCTGCGCCTCGCCAAGACCGACGCGACGCACGAGGAGCTGATCTCGGCGCTGCGGGTGGTCGACGCGTGGCCGTGGGTGTCGGTGCTGCCCGAGGGCGTGCGGACCATGGTGGGATCCGGCGGCATGGCGCTGAGCCCCGGCCAGTCGCAGCAGCTGGCGCTCGCCCGCCTCATCCTGCTCGATCCGTCGATCCTGGTGCTCGACGAGGCGACGTCGCTCATCGACCCGGGTGCCGCCCGCGACCTCGAGCGCACCATGTCGGCCGTGCTGCGCGGACGCACCGTCATCGCGATCGCCCACCGCCTGCACACGTCGCGCGACGCCGACCGGGTCGCGGTGATGCGGGCGGGCAACCTCACCGAGGTCGGCAGCCACGAGGAGCTCATGGCGCTGAACGGCGACTACGCCGAACTCTGGCGCACCTGGAACTCCTGACGTCGCCGATCGTCTCCGCCTGCAAGTAGCGCGACGGCTAGCCCTTGCAAACAACGGAACCGTCCCATATCCCTTGGGATACGAGACGTCTCGTATACAGTCGATTCGAACAGGGGCGGAGTCCACATTTCCGCGCAACGGTAAGTCTCGCAACTATGTATCACAAGTGAGCGCCTATCCTCATGACTGCAACGTTGGTTACGAGACACATAGAGGTCGAGATGGCAAAGCTGATCGGGTACGCGCGGGTCTCGACCCGCAACCAATCCACTGACCGGCAGGAAACGGACCTCCTCGCGGCCGGCATACGTAGAGACGATCTCTACACCGATCATGGCGTCTCGGGCGCACTCGCCTCCCGGCCACAATTCGACCGAGCGCTCGAGGCCCTGCACCCCGGCGACACTCTCGTCATCACCACACTCGACCGACTCGGCCGATCCACACACAACATGCTCGCCTTCGCCGACGAGCTCCGAACTAGAGGCGCCGGCCTCCGCGTCCTCAACCTCGGCGGCGGCGACGTCGACACCTCCACCCCAATGGGGTCGATGCTGTTCACGATCATGGCCGCCCTCGCTCAGATGGAGTACGAGATCAAACGGGAGCGAGTGACCGACTCGGTCAGCAAGAGGCGCGAAGCCGGCAAGGATCTCGGCGGCCGTCCGCAACGCATCACCGACAGCCAGATCCGCAGCGCCATCCGACTCGTCGAAAGCGGCGAGCCTGCCGCCCAGGTGGCGCGAGACCTCGGAATGTCTCGCGCCTCGTTCTACCGGCGATCGCGTGAGCTCGCGACGTCGGCGGTAACCTGACGGAGGGATCAGTAACGGTCCCCTGAGCGGGAATCCTTTCGGACGGGTCTTACGGGACTGCTACTCTCCCGCCGCCTCGGCCATCGCGCATCGACTTGCGACTCCCGCTGGACGAACCCGTTACGGACGCGTAGAAAGCGCCGTTCGGACGTCATCGAGAACCGCATCGAGCACGTCCGAACCGGAGACGCGCTGCCATCGCTCGAGCTGATCAGCCACATACTGCCAGTGCTCCTTCGACAGCTCGAGGGTTAGCTCTTCCTCGCCCGGGGGCCAGCCGCTCCCGAAGTTCTGTCCGTGCGCGTGGAAGCTGGCGCGCCAGCCCGCGTCGCGAACGACGGCCCCCCTCATGGCTGACACCACGTCGCCTTCGACTACGTCGATCGATACGCTGCTGTCGATCGCTGCGTCAACTGCCTGCCATGCCTGGACGGTGAAAGTCAGAGCGCGATAGATCACCCCGGCATTGTCCCGCGCAGCGCAGCTGTCCCCATAGGGATCGCCTTAAGGAAGCGGGGCTCGCGTGGTGGCGATCTCGCCTCGCTCCTTAGCGAACGTCACATTCGGACCGGGACCGGTTCGTCGACCCCCGATGTGTCAGACGCGCTTCCGTTGCTGTTTCCAGGCGCCGTAGCAAGCGAGGTAAACCGGAACCACTCCGATCAAGTATCCGAGTAGCACCACCAGCCAGGTACCGGATGGAAGCGGTGCCGCAAAGTAACCCACAACGGCGCCACCGAGCACGACGGGAATAAGGAGAGGAACTAGCCAACGGTCTGTCATCGGACATTCTCGCCTCTCTGCCAGCGGTTACTCCGCAAGATAGCAGTCCTCACTGAGGCCGGCCGCGGTCGACGCTACCCCTCCAATGAGACCGCCAATCGCAGCTCCTGCTCCAATTCCACCCGGAACGGTGACAGGCACGAACGGCCCTCCAAGCGTCCCAACAAAGCCGCCGATTGCTCCACCGCCGACCGCGCCGAGGGCCGCCCCGAATCCTGCATACGTTCCGAGGGTCACCAAGTTGCATTCGAGTCCGGAGGGGTCTGAGGCATTCACGGGGTTACAGGCGGCGTAGGCGTAGGGATGCCCTCCTGCCCGCTCGGATCCCCTTTCTGACGCACAAGGGGCCCGCTCCTAACCACGCCGCGAATGCGCGCTTGAGGCAGCTATGCCGAACAAGTTGAGCCCGCGGGCGCCGGCTCTTGCCCCGTCTCGACGGGCAGCCATGGGTTGGTTCTAGAACGGCCGTCGTCAGGGTTACCGACGCGCATTCACGATCACAAATCCAACGATGGAAGCAGCAGCGACAACCGCCGCCACTACACCGAACACTGTCGCAACCCAGCTCACTTCGGAGGCGACGATCGCGGCGATTAGGAACAATGCAACGCTGGAGGCAGCTGCTCCCGCTGCGAGTAACGCGAAGGGCAGGGCGTTCGGAATCCTTCTCATCAGCAGAAGTCTGCTATCCCTTTTCCTGCGAGCACACGGCCGGCGCCCGACACGATGAACCCTGCGGCTCCCAACGCGCCGACCGCAGCGGACACTCCGAAGGTCGGTGCCGCGGCGAAGGCCGAGATGATTAGAGTCGCGGCGCTCGTAACGAAGCCCACCGCAGCGAGAACGAAGGCAGTGATTGCCAGATTGCACGCCGCGTCGAGTCCGGTGGGGTCTGTCGCATTGACGGGGTTGCACCCGGCATAGCTATAGGGATTTTCTTCCTGTCCCGACGGGTCAGCCTGGTTGAAGCGGCCGATGCTGGGGTCATAGAAGCGGGCTCCGAGCTTGTAGAGGCCGGCGTCGGAGTCCCATTGGCCGCTGATGTAGCGGAGGTGGTTGAGGTCCATGACGTAGCCCGCGGTTTGGTAGCGGGTTTGGCCGTAGGGGTCGTAGGAGTAGCCGCCGGCGTAGTTTCCGTCGCCGAAGAAGAGGCCGATAACTGAGCCGAGGGCGTCGGTGACGTAGTACGCCATCGTGGGGTCGGAGGCGTCGCGGGCGCCGATCGCTCGCCCGTTGCCGTCGCGTTCATAGACGGCGGCGCTGGCTCCGACGTACTTCTCGGCGAGGAGGCCGAGTCGGCTGGTGATCCAGTAGGCGTTGGTGGCGCCGGAGGTGCCGAGGGCTTCGGTGTTGCCCTGCCCGGTTGGGTAGTAGGTGCTGCCGGGGTCGAAGGAGGTCACTCCGCCGCGGTCGACGCCGCTGAGCATCTTCTTCTCCACCGCGCTTCCCATCCTCCTTGGCGGCGTGCTGCTGCTCCTGTTCGCCCGATCCGTCGGCTGGACTAGGGAGGTGTTCGGCCCTCAGCCAGTGCGGGGGCGCGCCTGGATGTGGATCGCTGTTGCGCTGGTCCTGATCCCCGTCGTCATGCGACTGGTCGCGACGAACTGGTCGGCGTACTCGGTCGCGGTGGTGCTGTCGCTGCTGTTCCTCGGGCTGTGCGTCGGCTTCGCCGAAGAACTGCTCACCCGTGGCCTAGTCGTGACGATGCTGCGCCGCGGCGGCTACGGGGAACGGCTCGTGTTCGTACTGTCCACCCTGTACTTCGCGCTGCTGCACTCGGGAAATGTGTTCTCAGGCCAGTCGCCCGTCGCCGTGTTGGTGACGGTGGTCTACACCTTCGGGTTCGGCGGCATGATGTACCTCTCGCTGCGCCTCACCGGCCGCCTCATCTGGCCGATCCTGCTCCACGCCGCCACCGACCCGACGACCATCCTCGCCACCGGCGGCATCGACGCCCACGGCAGCAGCGAAGGTGACGGCACCCTCCTCTCGCTCGCCGGGACGATCAACATCGTCTACACCGTGCTCGCGCTCGTCGCGATCTTCCTCATCAAGAACCGCCGCACCACTCCCGCCAGCACGCTCACCCGGTAGATCGCCCTCACGACGGTGTGGCCGTCACGGGACGAGGATGCTTTGATGTGCGCCGAGTCCCGCTTGTGGATCCTCATACGGACGTCGCTCAGCGCCGCTTGGCGCCGGATCTCCAGCGGTCGAGTTCTTCTGCCGTCGTGCCCGCGGTACCTAGAATCACTGCCGGCCGGTCGTCTTTCGGCACGGCGATTGGACCCATGAGGATCTGATTGCGGATATTGCCGGTGCGCTGGTAGGTGGCGCTGTTCCAGTTGAACACCCATACGTCGATGTGGTCTTCGCTCTCGGGCACGCCGTGCTGGCCGGCGTAGAACGCGAGGGCGACGCCCTGCCGCTCTGAGAGTTGGGCGAGGATCGCTGCCGCTTCGGCCCGGGCCTCGGCGTGGGTCCGCATCGCTAGGCGATCTGTTTGAGGTAGACGTCAAGGGCTCGGCGCATGATGACGCTGAGCTCGACGTGCTCGGCTTCGGCGCGGGCGGCGAGCCGTGCGTCGAGGTCCTGCGGGAGGCGCACCTGTCGCTTCACCGAGGGCCCAACGCCGGCCTTGCCCTCGAGTCCTGGGCGGCCGCGTCCGATCGCTTCGGTGAGAGCGTCGGCGCCGATGATCGCTTCCAGCAGCTCGGTCGCGCTGCGCGCTGCGTCTTCTCCGACGAAGACCTCCCCGTCCGGGGCGGGCTCGTAGTCGTCGGCTTCGATCCGGTCGGACCATGCCGAGTAGGCGGCCTGTTCCTCATCGCTGACCGGTCCGCCGACCAGCGGGTCCGTCTTCTGAGTGGTGCTCATTTGGGGTTCCTCCGTTCTTCGATGATCTGCCTCGCCCGTCGCAGAGTCGAGGGGCGGGCGGGCATGACGTGAAAGATCAGGACGTTTTGCGCCCTGACGTCCAGATGCGCGAACAATTCGACCACGGTCGAGCCGTCGCGGCTCGGTCCGACGAACAGATCAGCCCACGGGGCGCCGTCGACGCGCGTCCCACGAGACGCACACCGTCGGTGAGCGAATACCGAATCGGTTGCTCAGGCGCAGAAATGCTGCTCACCGTTTTGTGGGGAGCGGGTCAGTCCCAGTCTGAGTAGTCAGCGCTCGTTCCGGCGACCTGGTTAGCGGCGTTGTGAGTGGTGGTGATCGTTCCGGGGGGCTCCGGCGGTGCGATCCCGGTCCCCGCGGAGGAACTACGATCAGCACGACATGCAGACGAACAACGACTAGGCGGCCGCGCGGCGGTCCTCCTCGGCCGCGCCCGCGCGGCATCCCGAAGGGCACCCAGTGGCGGAAACCGAAGAGGTCTTGAACGTGTGGGCGTCGATGGCGGGGCTCATTCCGAGCTCGGCGTCGCCGGACACGATCGTCGGGTGGGGTGACTTCGAGGTCGCTCACGAGGTCCGCCGGGCCGGCGACCGGTTCGCCGTGGTGAAGGTGGAGCGGTCCGCGAACCTGATCGGCACCTTCTCCGATCAGACAACGGCGGAGTTGCTGCTGGTTCTGCTCCTGGCCCGGATCTGGCGGGCCAAGGAGGGGCTGCCCCGCGTCGACACCGCTGAGCTCGCGCCGGGGGTGGAGCTCGAGGAGGGGGCGGAGAAGATCGTGCTGCGCTATGCCGGCGGTGACGCCGAATTCTCGGTCGGACGTCCGGGGCGTTGGTCGGCGCTCGAGGTCAGCCACCTCGTCTGGCGGACCCCGCAGGAGCTGACGAACGAGCTGATCATGCCGGACGCGTCGGGCCTGTTCGCGCCTCGTTCGTTCTAGCCGACTTGACGGACGTCGCGCCAGGCGGCGGCGAACCCGATACGGGGCATCAAGCCCGGACGCGCCATGAATCACCCAGTTCTGTCGGTGCTGCAGCAACAACACCGACAGAACTCGGCGCTTCGATCAGTCGCTAGCCCTTCGTGGATCCCGCGAGCAGACCTCTCACGAAGTAGCGCTGCAGGCTGAAGAACACGATCAGCGGCACCACCAGCGAGACGAACGCGGCCGCCGTCAAACGTTGCCACTCCTGACCTCGCGAACCTGTCAGCTCGGCCAATCGTTGTGTGAGTGGGGCCGCGTCCTGCGTGCCGCCGGAGAAGATCAACGCCACCAGCAGGTCGTTCCAGACCCAGAGGAACTGGAAGATCGCGAACGATGCGATGGCGGGGATCGCGAGGGGCAGGATGATCCGGAAGAACACCTGCGTGTGGCTCGCGCCGTCGACACGTGCCGCCTCGATCACCTCACCGGGGATCTCGGAGATGAAGTTGTGCAGCAGGAAGATCGCGAGCGGCAGGGCGAAGATCGTGTGCGCGATCCAGATCGGCAGATAGTTCTGCGTCGGGATGAACGGGATGACATCGTGCAGCCACTCCTGGCCGGGGCGCAGCGCGGCGCTGAACAGCTGCAACAGCGGGATGAGCGCCATCTGCAGCGGGACGATCTGCAGCGCGAACACCAGGATGAACAGAGCGCCACTGCCCTTGAACTTGATCCACGCGAAGGCGTACGCGGCCATCGAGGCGAGCACGAGCGGGAACAGCGTCGCCGGGATCGCGATGAACAGCGAGTTCGCGAAGTAGGCGCCGAGCTGGGGCGACGACTGCGACGTCGACAGCAGCACCTCCTGGTAGTTCTCGAGCGTGAAGCTCGGGTTCACGAACCAGGTCCACCAGCCGGAGCTCTGAATGGCCTCGGCGGGGCGGAACGACGAGATGAACAGCCCGAAGGTGGGCATCGTCCACAGCACCGCGATGATGAGGGCCGCGATCGTCGCGCCGCGCGAGGTCAGGCGGCGCTTGACGCGCATCGTCTGCGCCTGCCCCTCCTCCGCGACCTCGATCGCGCCCTTGGTGGCTTTCGATCCGGGGATCGGTAGGTCGACAGGAGCGACGCTGCTCATCGGACTTCCCTCTGCTTACGAAGAACACGGACGTTGTAGATGACGATCGGGAGCACGAGCAGGAACAGGATCACCGCGAGCGCCGACCCTCGACCGGGCTCATTCGCTCGGAACGCCTGGGTGTACATCTCGTTGGCGACGACGCTGGTGTCGAAGTTTCCGGCGGTCATCGTGCGGACGATGTCGAAGACCTTGAGAGTCGCGATCGAGATGGTGGTGATCACGACCACGAGCGAGCTGCGGATGCCGGGCACGGTGACGTTGCGGAAGCGCTGCCAGGCGTTGGTGCCGTCGAGCTGCGCGGCCTCGATCTGCTCGGTCGGGATGCCCTTGATCGCCGCCGAGAGCACCACCATCGCGAAACCGGTCTGGATCCAGACCATGACGACGATGAGCAGGAACGTGTTGAGCGGCGAGGTCTGCAACCACTGCACGGGTTCGCCGCCGAAGGCGACGACGATCGCGTTGAGCAGACCGATCTGGTCGCGACCCTGCGACTTGAAGTCGTAGACGAAGCGCCAGATGATTCCGGCACCGACGAAGGAGATCGCCATCGGCATGAACACGAGCGCCTTGAAGAACCGCTCACCGCGGCTCTTGTCGATGAAGACGGCGTAGGCGAGGCCGATTCCCGTCGACAGCAGCGGCACCAGCACGACCCAGATGACCGTGTTGAGCAGGGTGCGCAACGCATCGGGCTGGGTGAAGGCCCAGATGAAGTTGTCGAAGCCGGTCCACTCGCCGGTGCGGTTGAAGAACGCGAGGCTGGTCGTGCGGATGGCCGGCCAGATGAGACCGACGATGAGCAGGATCAGCGCAGGGCCGACGAACGCGGCGAGCTGCAGGTAGTCGCGGCTGCGCTTGGGGGCCCGGTCCACGAGGAACAGGATGAGCCCGACGACCGCCGCGAATATCGCGACGCCTCCGGCGAGCTGGAGGATCTTGCCGATCAGATCAGCGGTGGTCATGGTGCTTCAGTGCCCTTCGTTCGACGTTGAAAGATGGGAGAGCGGGAGGATCACGTGGCCCGGCAGGCCGGGGATGCGATCCTCCCGCTCACTCTATTGCGGCGTCAACCGATCAGGACGGCCAGCTCGACTCGATGGTGTCGACCGTCTGCTGGGTGCTGTCGCCGCTGACCCAGCCGACGATGCCCTTCCAGAACGAGTTCGATCCGACGGCGCCCGGCATGAGGTCGGAACCGTCGTAGCGGAACGTCGTGTTCGGGTCCTGCAGGATCTCGATCGTCTGCTGCAGCAGCGGGCTCGAGGCGGTGGACGGGTCGACGGCGTTGTTGGCGCTGACGGTGCCGCCCTGCTCGACGCGCAGCTGCGCGAACGTGTCGGAGCTCATGTGCTCGAGCACCGCGGTGATCGCGTCGCTGGAACGGAACGCGACGACGGTCTCGCCACCACCGGTGACCTGGAGGTCACCGCCGGCCTCGACCGGGGGCATGATGAACGCGTAGACGTCGCCATCGGGCGCCACGGTCACGCCGTCACCCCAGTTGACCTCGTAGAACGAGGCCTGGTGGTGCAGCGAGCACGTGCCGTCGAGGATGGGCAGGCCACCCTCCTGGAACGGGGTCGCGACGAGCGACTGCACGTCGATGTAGTCCGGGTTCTTCAGGATCTCGCCGGCTGCGTCGAACGCCGCGACGATCTGCGGGTCGTTGAAGGGGATCTCGTGGGTGACCCACTGGTCGTAGACCTCGGGGCCCGCCTGGCGGAGCACGAAGTCCTCGATCCAGTCGGTTCCGGGCCAACCGGTCGCCTCACCGGATTCGAGGCCTGCGCACCAAGGAAGGTGGTCGCCCTCGTCGGCGATGGTCTGGGTGAGGGTCATGAGCTCGTCGATCGTGGTCGGGATCTCGTAGCCCTTCTCCTCGAACTCGGCCGGCGAGTACCAGATGTAGCCCTTGACGCTTGCGAGCATCGGGGCGCCGTAGAAGGTGCCGTCGATGGTGCTGTACGCCTTCCAGTCGGGGCTCCAGAACTCGTCGACGTTGGCCTCGACGCCCTCGGGGGCTGCCTCGAGGTAGCCGTTCTCGGCCAGCAGCGCGACGAGGCCGGGCTGCGGGACGATGCCGATGTCGGGAGCGTTGCCGCCCTCGGCGAGCTGGGCGATGGTTGCCTCGAAGTCACGGCTGCCCTGGTACTCGATGTTGATGTCGGTGCACGTGGCGAAGTCGGACCACGAAGCGATCAGGCGGTCGGCCTCGGTCTCGACGATGGTTCCCGAGATGGTGACCTCTTCGCCGTCGAACGTGCCGTAGTCCTCGTAGGGCGTGCAGTCGACATCAGCCGCGTCTTCCGCCGCGATGTCCCCCGTACAACCGGCGAGCGCGATGCCCGCAGCTGCGGCGAGGGTGATCGGGACGATGAGGCGACGACGCAGTCTTGCGCTCATGAATTCCTCTCCTCTTTGAGATTCGGACGTCCGGTCGAGTGGGACCGGATCGTCCTGGTGCAAGGTGGGCTCCGCCGTCGACCGTCTTCGATCTCGGTGCGGAACCGGTTCCAGAGTCGACGGTAAGCGAGCGCTCTCAGAGTCGCAAGTTCCAGCCCACGTCGAAGGTCACGATTCGAACACGGCGCTCGTCCTGCGGATTCGGGATGACCGCGCCCGGCCTGTCCGACTAGGGTGTTCGCCTGTGGGACCGGTTCCACACGTCGGGCGAGGATGCCCGCCGTCTCCCGGCCCCGCGCGGTCCGAGGAAGGGTCCCGTGAAGTCGCTGGTCGATGTCGCGCGCCTGGCAGGGGTGTCGAAGGCGACGGCTTCGCGCGCCCTGAACAGCACCGGCTATGTCTCGGCGGCCACCCGGGAGCGGGTCGCGCAGGCGGCACTCCAACTCGGCTACGTGGCGTCGACGAACGCCGCGAGCCTCGTGACGGGTCGCACGCGCAACGTCGGCGTGATCACGCCGTACATCAACCGGTGGTTCTTCGCCGAGGTGATCGACGGCATCGAGGAGGCGCTGCTCGCGGCCGGGTACGACCTCACCCTCTACCGGCTCCGCGGCGACCTTGCGCAGCAGCGACGCGTCTTCGATTACTTCCTCGTCCGCAAACGGGTGGATGCCGTCATCGCGGTCGGCATGGAGCTCGAGTCGGCGCAGATGCACTCGCTGACCTCGCTACGCAAGCCGCTGGTCGGTGTGGGCGGGGAGCTGGCGGGGACCACCACGGTGCGCATCGACGATGTCGCCGCCGCGACGATGGCGACCCGCCATCTCCTGCGGCTCGGGCACACCAGACTCCTCCACCTCGGCGGCACCCTCGCGGGCGAGCTGCCGTTCGGGGTGCACGGCAAGCGTCTGCACGGCTTCCGCACCGCGATGGCCGAGGCGGGGCTCCCCGAGCGGCGCGGTGATTTCGTGGCCAGCCGGATGACGGTGGAGGACGGCTACGACGCGGCGATGCATCTCCTCGCCGCACCCGATCGCCCCACCGCGATCGTGGCGGCGAGCGACGAGGTGGCGCACAGCGTGATTCTCGCCGCCCGCGCGCTCGACATCGCGATCCCGTCGCAGCTTTCCGTGGTCGGGGTCGACGACCACCCCATGTCGGCGGTCTTCGGTCTCACCACCGTGCGGCAGATCCCGTCGGAGCAGGGCACGCTCGCGGTCGCGATCGTGCTCGACCTCCTCGGCGGCGCGAAGACTCCGGAGCCGCTCGAGATCGCCATCCCGCTCGAGCTGATCGAGCGCACCTCTACCAGCCCGCCGACGGCCGGCGCGTAGCGCCACGCCGGGTCGCCGCCCCCACAACGGGGGCCGAGTGCTTTACAGCGCATGGATCGTGCGTTTAGGGTCGGACTCGTCTCACCTCGTGTTACCCGACGCGAGGCACTACCCGAGAGGCATCTTCCCCGATGAACCCGACATCGCTCACCTACGTCACGCGCGCCGTCAGCACGGCCGTGAACATCGCCGACTCCATCGAAGGCGAGATCGAACGCGCCCGCACTCTTCGCCTCAGTGGTCGCCCGCATCACGCGGTCGTCGCCGCGATGAGCGCGCGCATGCGCTGCTCCGACTCGACCGCCGTCCCCGGTATGCGTCGCGTCTCGCTCGAGGCCGAATGCTCGCTCGAGGCGGCTCTCGCGCACCTCGAGATCGGCAACCTCGAAGCGGCCGCCGAGGAACTCGCCGTGGCCGGCACCGACGGCGGAGTGCACCTCTCGCCCGCCTCGCTGCGCGAGTACCGCGACGCCCTCGTCCAGGCCCGCGAACTGGCCTGGATCACCGCGTAGCCGTCTGCAGACTTTCCAGCAGAGCGCCGCTGACGCTCAGGCGCCGGCGGCGAGTTCCTGGGTGCCGAGCACCTGCAGCATCGCGAGGCGCTCGCTGGTGTCGGTGCCGGGTGTCCCACGGAAGAGGACGAGCCGCTGGCCCGACGGCGGGCTCACGACGATGTCGCAGTGGCAGTCGAGCAGGCCGACGAGCGGGTGCTGCAGCACCTTCCGCGTGGTGACCGACGTCGTGACCTCGTTCAGCGCCCACGCCCGCTCGAAGTCGGCGCTGTTGCTGCGGAGCTCGTCGATGAGGCCCGCCGCGTCGGCGTCGTCCGGACGGCGTGCCGACGCGCCGCGCAACTCGGCGGCGTAGGTGCGGCTGAGCTGCTCGCGGTCGTTCGGTGCGTAGAGCTCGGCGTAAACGGGGTCGAGGAACCAGTGCCACACGAAGTTGGAACGGAACCCGGGCTCACCGACGAGCTGGCCGAGCAGCGCGATGTTCAGCGGGTTCTGACCGACCACATTGTGCAGGTCGTCGGCGATGAGCGCCGGCACGCGCGGGGCGAGGGCGTCGAGCACCGTCATGAGGCCGGGGTCCGCGTATCCGAGGGCCACGTTCGGCTCGGGGACGGGATGCCCGCCGAGCGTGTAGATGTGATCGCGCTCGGTGAGATCGAGGCGCAGTGCCCGCGCGATGGCGCCGAGCATCGCCGGGGACGGCTGGGGACCTCGGCCCTGCTCGATGCGCTCGTAGTAGTCGCTCGACATGTTGGCGAGCATCGCGACCTCGTCGCGGCGCAGGCCAGGGGTGCGGCGGCGAGGCCCGACCGTCAGCCCGACGTCGCGCGGGAGCAGGTGATCGCGGCGGGTCCGGAGGAACTCGCCGAGCTGGTCCTGCTGGAATCGAGGCATCGCGTTCCATCCTTCCATTCGCGTCGGCGTGCCAGCCACTGACATCGAACCGTGCTCTCGACACGCTCCTTCGTCGCTGCTCGAGCCGTCTCGATACGCTCCTACGTCGCTACTCGACGACCGGGGCAGCGCCGCGCCTCAGTCGCCGGTGCGCTCAGCGGTGGCGGCCGCTGAGGACGCCGAGGACGTCCTGGTAGCGGCCCTCCGCCACGGCGTTGCGCTGCCACTTGACCCGCTCGACGAGGATCTGTTCGGCGGCGGGCTGCGCCTTCAGCAGACTGATGACCTCGTCGAGGAACTCCTCGAGCGGCATGGCCGTCGGGCTCTTGTCCAATCCCATCAGCGTGGTCTGGGTGGCGGGCGGAACGAGTTCGACGACCTGTACCGCGGTGTCGGCGAGCTGCACCCGCAGCGACTCGGTGAACGAGTGGATCGCCGCCTTGGTCGCGTTGTAGGTGGGGGTCGCGGGCAGCGGCACGTAGGCGAGGCCTGAGCTGACCGTCATGATTGTGGCGTCCGGCTGCGCCAGCAGCGCGGGCAGGAACGCGTTGACGAGTCGGATGGGCCCGAGCAGGTTGACCTCGACGGTGCGCTCGGCCACGTCGATCGAGGCCGGGTCGAGCAGGTTCTCGGGCTCCATGATGCCCGCCATCGTGATGAGGGTGTTCAGGCGCGGGTGACGCTCGGCCAGGTCTGCGGCGGCGGTCGCGATGGAGTCGGCGTCGGTCGTGTCGATCTCGATGGTGTCGATGCCGGGTTGCTCGGCGGCGATCTCGCGGAGCAGGTCGGTGCGACGACCGCCGACGATCACGGTGTTGCCCTCGGCCTGGAGCCGCAGAGCGAGGCCGAGGCCGATGCCCGAGGTGGCGCCGGGGATGAAGATGGTGTTGTTGTTGCTGATGTCCATGGCTCCAGCATTCGCCAGGGCCGATAGGCGAACCACACCCCGCTCAGCCCCGGATCGCGAAGACGGGTCTACCGCGCCGTCGCAGCGTTGCGCTCGGCGAGCCGCTGGAAGGCGTGTTTGAGCTCGGGCGGCCCGACCACCTCGATGTCGGCGTCGAAGCGGTTGAGGTTCGCCGCGAGGCCGACCCACGACCACGCACCCGTCTCGATGCTGCAGCGCCCGCCGCCGAGGTCGACGACGACGCCGTCCTCGGCGAAAGGACGGACGTCGCTCGCCGGGCGGTCGACGATCACCGTGCCAACGCAGGGCCACCGGTTCTCCTCTTGCGATCCCTTGAACCGGGCAGCCACGTAGTGAGCCACGTCGCCGCCCGGCAACGGACGAGTGGTGAACCGCTTACCGGTCGGCTCGCGCGGAGTGATGCGGTCGGCTCGGAAGATGCGCCAAGCGTCGATGTCGAGATCCCAGGCCACGAGATACCAGCAGCCGTTCGAGGTCACGAGATGGTGCGGCTCCACCCGTCTCGGCGGCCTGATCTCCGAGGCATCACTGGAACGGCTCGCGTACTCGAAGCGCAACAACTCGGATCCGCGGAC
Organism: Herbiconiux sp. L3-i23; assembly: GCF_023734115.1. Taxonomy (NCBI): domain Bacteria; kingdom Bacillati; phylum Actinomycetota; class Actinomycetes; order Micrococcales; family Microbacteriaceae; genus Herbiconiux; species Herbiconiux sp. L3-i23. The sequence continues at coordinate 216,829 of NZ_AP025737.1, read as the reverse complement.
CGCCGTCGAGAGGGCGATGAGCACGTCGGGCGACACCGCATCGTCGGAGCGCCCCGGCAGGGCGGTGAACTCGAGCGACCCGAGCCGGTGACGCAATCGCGACGGCAGGACCTGCCGCACCGTGGTGAGCGCGCGCATGGCCGCCTCGGCGATGCCGACCCCGGTGACGGTCGCCGCCTGCAGGGCGACCGCGAGCGCGATGGCCTGATCGTCGTCGAAGAGCAGCGGCGGCAACTCGCTCCCTGCCTCGAGGCGGTAGCCGCCTTCGGGCCCCATCGTCGCCGTGATGCGGTAGCCCATCTCGCGCAGCCGATCGACGTCGCGACGCACGGTGCGATGACTGATCGAGAGGCGCTCGGCGAGCAGCGAGCCAGGCCAATCGCGCCGCGTCTGCAGCAGCGACAAGAGCTCGAGCAGTCGTGAGGTCGGGGTGGCCATGGTTCGAGACTAGTTCCGGTGTAGGACCGAATCTGACCTACACGACCGCCAGGCTTGATGACATCGGGAACGAACCCGTTCACATCCCTTCAGGAGCTGACATGAGCATCACGACCACCACCCACCTCAACTTCCGTGGCGACGCTCGCGCGGCGTTGAGCTTCTACCAGTCGGTGTTCGGCGGGCAGCTGGCGATCACGACGTACGGCGACTTCGGCATGCCCGCGGACGCGCCCGGCGCGTCGAACGTCGTCTTCGGTCAGGTGACGAGCGAGTCCGGCCTCCGCGTGCTCGCCTACGACATCCCCGGTCAATTCGGCGGCTCGGCTGAGACGGCGGGCTCGACGCACCGCGAGAACGGCGTAACTCTCACCGACCAGCCGTTCTTCGTCTCGGTCGAGGGCGAGACCCTCGACGAGGTGCAGGGCTACTGGGACGCGCTCTCGGCCGGAGGGACCATCATCGAGCCACTCGCCGCATCGGCGTTCAGCGCCGGCTTCGGGATGCTGACCGACGGCTTCGGGGTCACCTGGATCCTCGGCGTCGCCGCGACCTACACGGCCGAGTAGCTCTCCCCTCGCAGCGCCGCGCCTCCCGGCATGACGAAAGGCCCCGCCTCCCACTGGGAGACGGGGCCTTTCGTTACGGAATCGCTCTGATCAGATCAGGCGAAACGCTCGGTCACAGGTCTCGTTTCGCCCCGCTGAACCGCGGGTCACTCGACCTGATCGCTGGTGACGCTAGCGCGTCACCGGGCGATCACTTGACCGAAACGGTCGCGCCGGCGCCTTCGAGCTGCTCCTTGGCCTTGTCGGCCGCTTCCTTGTTGACGCCTTCGAGGACGGGCTTGGGAGCACCGTCCACCAGGGCCTTGGCCTCGCCGAGGCCGAGGCTCGTGAGCGCGCGGACCTCCTTGATGACCTGGATCTTCTTGTCGCCGGCAGCCTCGAGGATGACGTCGAACTCGGTCTTCTCCTCGACCTCTTCGGCGGGCGCGCCGGCGGCGGGGCCAGCAGCACCGGCAACCGCGACGGGCGCGGCGGCGGTGACGTCGAAGGTCTCCTCGAACTTCTTCACGAACTCGCTGAGCTCGATCAGGGAAAGCTCCTTGAACGCCTCGAGCAGCTCGTCAGTCGACAGCTTTGCCATCGTTTATCTCCTTGTGTTGGGTTTCTCGTCCTACCGACAGCCTGAGGTTCAGGCCGCGGACTCCTGCTTGTCGCGCAGAGCGTCGACCGTGCGAACGGCCTTCGACAGCGGCGCGTTGATCGTGTAGACGGCACGCGTGAGCGTGGCCTTCATGGCGCCGGCGGCCTTGGCCAGCAGCACCTCACGGGACTCGAGGTCGGCGAGCTTCGTGACCTCGTCGGCGGTGAGCGGTGCACCGTCGAAATACCCGCTCTTCACGACCAGGAGAGGATTCGCCTTGGCGAAATCACGCAGCGCCTTCGCGACGGCGACAGTGTCGCCGTGCACGAACGCGATCGCAGAGGGGCCCGCGAGCTCATCGTCGAAAGACGTGATGCCCGCGTTGTTCGCCGCGATCTTGGTCAGCGTGTTCTTCACCACGGCGTAGGTCGCGTGCTCACGGATGTTCGCACGCAGCTGCTTGAGCTGCGCGACCGTGAGTCCGCGGTACTCGGTCAGCAGGGCTGCGTTCGAGTTCTGGAACTGGTCCGAGAGCTCGGCAACCGACGCTTCCTTCGTCGCCATGGGACTCCTTGTGTTGTGGTCGGACAAGACCGCCGCACCCGCACAATGAAAAAAGCTCCGCGCAGACGCACGGAGCTTCGACTCGATCTGGCGATCGGATTCCACTTCACACACCTGCGCAGGCCCTCGCATTCTGCGAGCCTTAGGCGACGAATCCGGAAGGGACTTCCGGGCACGCCGACAACCGACGGTCTTTGGCTGTCCACGAGCATAACCGACGACCCGGCGTGCGGCAAGCGAGCCCCGAGTGGCCCGCGAAGTGGGAGGACCGCCGGGCGCCCGCCGTCAATAGCGTGGCGGGATGCGTTCGTTCACCCCTGGCCGTCCCGTCTTCTCGCTCGTCTTCGGCCTCATCGCTCTGATCCTCGGCGTCGCGCTCATCCCGTTCGCGATCGAAATGGCGCGCGGCGAGTACGGCCTGCACTTCTGGTGGCTGGTCATGGCGCCGATCGCCGGTGGCCTCTACTTCGCCATCGCCGGCGCCGTCGCGCTCATCCGCCGCGGCTCGCAGTCATAGGGTCCGCACTGCCTCGTCCGGCTCGACGGGTCCCGTTCGTGGCCCTCGAGCCGGCGGGGGCCCGAGTATCGGATACGCAGCCCCTCGACTCAGCGTGCGCGGGGATCACACATCGTTCGACCATCCTGGTGAGTCGAGCCGGATAGGGGCGTCGCGGGTGTAGTCCCGCAGCGTTTCCTCGAGCGCTTCGACGGCTTCCTTTCCCGCTTGTTCCGCCCAGTTCTCGCGCAGCGTGTCGAAGATGGCGGCGCCGTCCTGCATGACGCGGTGTCCGGCGACGGTGACGCGGAGGCGCTTTCGTCGTCGGTCGTCGGGGTCGACATCGATATCGATGTAGCCCCGAGCGAGCAGCACAGAGACGGTCTTGGCCGCAGCCTGTTTGGTGACCGCCAGCGCCTGCGCCAGCTCGGACGCTGTTCCTGCACCGAGGTCGATTGCGCTCATCGCGTAGTGAAGGGTGGGCGTCACGTCCGCGTGGCCGTGGTGTGCGAGTTCGAGCACGGCCTGATCGACGAGCTTCCGATAGGAAGCGAGGAGCAGAAGCGCGAGGTCAGCGCCCGGGTGTGTCATCGATTCAGCCTATTCAGGGTCGGCGTCTGGCCGGCAGGCAGATGGGTCCGGCCGGCCAGATCGGGCGCGAGTCAGCAAGCGTCGACGCGATCGACGAACTCGAGGACGGCGGCCGCGAATCGGTCGGGCGCCTGCTGGGCTACGAGGTGGCCGACTCCGTCGATGTGCACGGAGGTGATGTTCTCGCCGACCTGGCGGAGCGTCATTTCGGTGAAGGGCCGGTTGGGTCCGTCGATCGCGAGGATAGGCACCTGCAGAGGCGCACCCTCGACGAGGGAGCGCAGTGCGCCCCTGTCGGCGAAGAGTGCCTGGTAGAGACCGGCAGGTCCTCGTTCGGCGTGCGGCCGGGCGTAGGTCCGCTCGAACTCGGCGAGGTCTTCGTGGGTCACGGTGTCTCGATCGGCGCCCATGACCGTGTACGCCCAGTCGAGAACATCTCGCTCGTGTCCCGGAAGCAGCATCTCCGGGATGCCTGGGGCGCCGAAGAAGCCGAGGTGCCAGGAGCCGCCGTTGTTGACGTCGGCCAACATCTCCATGCCGAACCCTGGGAAGGTGGTCTCGGTTCCGATGAAGCTGAGCACATCCTCGGGGTGCGTGACGGCGAAGCGCAGCGCGGGGCCACCGCTGAGGTCCTGGCAGGCAAGGTGGACCGGTCCGAATCCGACGTGTTCGACGAGACGATGGAGGTCTTCCGCCGACGCCGCGTCGGAGTAGTCACCCTCTCTAGCACTTGAGTCCCCGAAGCCGCGGAGATCCACTGCGACTACTCGGTGCGTTGCCGCCAGAAGCGGAATGACGGAACGGAAGGCCCACCACGTCTCGGGCCAGCCGTGGACGAGAAGGATGGGGGTGCCTTCGCTGCCGGCGGTGACGTAGTGGAGGGTCGCGTCGGCGCTCTGCATGGTGTGGTGAGCGACTGCGGTCATGGACGCGGAAGAGTGGGTGATGTTCGTCATGGACTTCTCCTCGAATAGACAACTCGGTTGTCCACCAATGTAGTCAACTAGGTTGACTAATACAAGCTTCCGAGAAGCTATCGGTCATGTGCGGGAGGTCGACGCCATCGCCGACCGACCGTGAGAGCGAGGTTTTACATCCGAGAAACATGGGGAGCGTTTCCGGAAACGTCGCGGCCCTAATGTCGCTCTCGTCGCACCCCCGGCGAAGACGCCGACAGCCTCCGGCGCACGTCTTCCTCCGTGCCGGATCGCGCGTCACGCCACCCCCGCACCCAGAGTGGAGACGATCACACCAATGGCACGATTCACCCTCACGACGGCCCGCCGCACCGCACTCGCGGTCGGCGCCGCAGCCGTCGCACTGACCCTCGCGGCCTGCTCCGGCGGCGCCGACGCGGCGTCCGACAGCGAGTCGGGGTCCGCCGATTACGGCGACCTCAACCTGCAGCTGTCCTGGATCAAGAACGAGGAGTTCGCGGGCGAGTTCTTCGCCGACAGCAAGGGCTACTTCGATGAGGCCGGCTTCTCCGAGGTCGTCATGACCGCGGGTCCCTCGACCGGCACCGCCGAGCTGCTCTCGGGCTCCGCCGACATCGCCCTGTCCGACTCGGTCGCAGTCGGCACTGTCGTCGCCAACGAGGAGGCGCCGCTGAAGATCATCGGCGCCACCTTCCAGGCCAACCCCTTCACCATCCTGTCGCTCGCCGACGGCGGTAACATCGCAACCCCCGAGGACATGATCGGCAAGCGGATCGGCGTGCAGGCGTCGAACACCTCGCTCTTCGAGGCGCTGCTCGCCGCGAACGACATCGACGCATCCGAGGTCACCGTCGTTCCCGTCGACTACGACCCCTCGGTGCTCGTCAACGGCGACGTCGACGGCTTCGTCTCGTACATCACCAACGAGGTGATCACGGTCAGCATGCAGGGCATCGACGTCACCACCCTCAATTTCGCCGACAACGGCCTGCCGTTCGTCGCCGAGACGATCACGGTGACCGACCAGACCCTCGCCGAGAACCGCGAGATGCTGAAGGCGTTCCTCGTCGCCGAGATCAAGGGCTGGACCGACCAGCTGGCCGACCCCGAAGAGGGTGCCCGCCTCGCCGTCGAGGAGTACGGCGTCGACCTCGACCTCGACATGGCGAAGGCCATCGAAGGCTCGAAGGCGCAGAACGAGCTCGTCGTGTCCTCCGACACCGAGGAGAACGGCCTGTTCGTCATCACCGACGAGCTGCAGGAGCGCACCATCGCTACCCTGAAGGCTGTCGGGCTCGACATCGAGGCGTCCGACCTCTTCGACCTCTCGCTGCTCGCCGAGGTCTACGAGGAGAACCCCGAGCTCATCGCCTACGCGGGCTGATCGGACCCTTTAGTGACCACTAGCGACACCACCGGTGCCCGGGGCCAGCAGGCCTCGGGCACCGGCCTGCACATCAGCGACCTGCACAAGGAGTTCCGGGTCGGCAGCCGCACGATCGTGGCACTGCAGGACGCCAACCTCCACTCCGAGCAGGGCAGCTTCCTGTCGCTGCTCGGCCCCTCGGGCTGCGGCAAGTCGACCATCCTGCGAATCCTCGCCGGGCTCGAGGACCCGACATCGGGCACCACCCGCGTCGACGGCAAGAGCCCCAAGGAGCTGCGCAAGAACAACGAGCTCGGCATCGCATTCCAGGACCACGCCCTTCTCCCGTGGCGTTCGGTGCTGTCGAACATCCGCCTGCCGTTCGAGATCGCCGGCAAACCCGTCGACACCGCCTACATCGACGAGCTCATCGACCTCGTCGGCCTCCGCGGCTTCGAGAAGGCCAAACCCGCCCAGCTCTCGGGCGGTATGCGCCAGCGCGTGTCCATCGCCCGCTCCCTCGTCATGAAGCCGTCGGTGCTGCTGCTCGACGAGCCCTTCGGCGCACTCGACGACATGACCCGTCAGCGCCTCAACCTCGAACTCCTGCGCATCTGGACCGAGAAGCCGGCGACGACCCTGATGGTCACCCACGGCATCTCCGAGGCGATCTTCCTCTCCGACCAGGTCGCGGTCATGTCCCCGCGTCCCGGCCGGGTGAAGGAGGTCATGCAGATCGACCTCCCGCGGCCGCGTACCCCCGAGATGATGCGCACGCCCGAGTTCCACGCCTACGTCGACCACGCCTCCGATCTGCTCTTCGGCGCGGGCGAGACGACGAGCGGGGAAGCGACTCCCGAGTCGTCCGGGTCGGCTGAGCCGATTCCCGTTCCGACGCCGACCGCCCTTCCATGAGCGCGATCCGTCTCCCCGGCTGGGCCTCTGCCCTCATCGGCGCCGTCGGCGTCGTCGCGGTCTGGTGGATCGCATCGCTGCTCGTCCCCGCATCGGGCGGCTACGCTCCCGTGCCGTCGCCCCTCGCGGTGCTCCAAGCGCTCGCCGACGACGGCATCGAGCTGTACTGGTCGAACTTCGCCGTCACCATCACCGAAGCCGGCATCGGCTACTTCTGGGGCAACCTGATCGCCCTGATCCTCGCCACGATCGTGCTGCTCGCGCCGTGGCTCGACGGCGTCATCAACCAGATCGCCGTCATCACGTACTGCGTGCCCATCGTCGCGATCGGGCCGCTCGCGATCATCATCCTCGGTGGCGCCCGCAGCGCCGGCGACCCCTCCGCCACCGCCGTCTTCTTCGCGGGGCTCTCGGTCGTCTTCACCACCGTCGTCGGCTCGCTGCTCGGCCTGAAAGCCGCCGACAAGGCCGCCCTCGACGTCGTCACCGTCTACGGCGGATCGCGCTTCACTCAACTGCGCAAGGTGCGCCTCATCGCCGCGCTCCCCTCCATCCTCAACTCGCTGCAGATCGCGGTGCCCGCCGCCTTCCTCGGCGCGATCCTCGGCGAGTACTTCGGCAAGATCGACCGCGGTGTCGGGCCGATGCTCGTCTCATCGCAGGTGTCGCTCAACTCGCCGCGGGTCTGGGCGCTGTTCCTGATCTGCGCGCTCGTCGCCATCATCGGCTTCGCGCTCGTCGGCCTCATCGCCCGGATGGTCGCGCCCTGGTCGTCGGGAAGGAGCGCCCGGTCATGACCACCGTCTCCTCCCCCGCCACCGCCCCCGCATCGCAGGGCGAGCGCGTGTCCGCCGGCGCGACGACGAAGGCGATCCTGCGCGCGCTCGGCCGCAGCTCCCTCGTCGCCCTGTCGACGTTCGTCATCATCGTGCTCATCTGGCTCGCCGTCGTGTACCTCACCGGGGTCTCGCCCTACGTCGCGAAGGGGCCGCTCGACGTCGTCGACTTCCTCTTCCTCGACGAGGACGCCGGCGAGAACCGGGCCGTGCTCGGTGCCAACCTCGCGGTGACGCTCGAGCACTCGGCTGTCGGCTTCCTCGCCGGACTCGCCGTTGCCATCGTGGGGGCGATCCTCTTCCGGCTCTCCCGCACCGTCGAGTCGGCCCTCATGCCCGTCGCGACACTGCTGCGCTCGGTGCCGCTCGTCGCGCTCGCCCCCGTCATCATCCTGATCTTCGGTTTCGGCACCGACGCGTCGGTCGCCGTCATCGGCGGCATCGTCGTGCTCTTCCCCGCGCTCGTCACCATCGCGTTCGGCCTGAAGAACGCCTCACCGCAGATGCTCGACGTCGTCTCCGTCTACGGCGGTAGCACCTGGACGGCGATCCGCAAGGTCGCCCTGCCCGGCGCGCTGCCGTCGCTCTTCGCCGCGATCCGCGTCTCGGTGCCCGGCGCGATCACGGGGGCGCTCCTCGCCGAGATCCTCTCGACCGGCAACGGCATCGGCCGTGCCGGCGTCGAGTTCGCAGCGCAGGCGAAGTTCCCCGACCTGTGGGCCGCCGTCGTCATGATCACCATCGTCTCCGTCGCGCTCTACCAGGTCGTCCAGGTGATCGAGGCCGTCGTCCTCGCCCGCATGGGCATGGCCGACCGCGCCTGAACACTCCGCCCCACCGATCCGAGGAAGCATCACAATGTCCGATCTGAAGTCCTTCGCCTACGGTCTGCCGAAGGCAGAGCTGCACCTGCACCTCGAGGGCACCCTCGAGCCCGAGCTGAAGTTCGAGCTCGCCGCCCGCAACGGAATCGAGCTGGCCGAGAAGACCGTCGAGGACGTGCGCGCCACCTACAACTTCACCGACCTGACGAGCTTCCTCGCCGTCTACTACCCGGCCATGCAGGTGCTGCAGACGGCGGACGACTTCCACGATCTCGCCTGGGCGTACCTGTTGAAGGCCAAGGAGAACGGCGTCGTCCACGTCGAGATGTTCTTCGACCCGCAGGCGCACACGAGCCGTGGCGTGCCGTTCGAGAACGTCATCTCGGGCTATCGACGCGCGGCCGTGAGGGCACAGGACGAGCTCGGCGTCTCGGCGGAGCTGATCCTCTGCTTCTTGCGCGACTTCTCGGCCGAGTACGCGATGGCGACCCTCATGGAGGCGCTGCCCTACAAGCAGTGGATCGTGGGAGTCGGCCTCGATTCCGACGAGCGCGACAACCCGCCCGCCAAGTTCGCCGCCGTCTTCACCCGCGCGAAGGCCGAGGGCTTCTTCCTGACGATGCACTGCGACATCGACCAGGTCGGCTCGATCGACAACATCCGCACGGTGATCGAGGAGATCGCGGTCGACCGCATCGATCACGGCACCAACATCGTCGAGGATGACTCGCTCGTCGAGCTGGTCAAGGCGAAGGGGCTCGGGCTCACCACCTGCCCTGTGTCGAACTCGTTCGTGACCGAGCAGATGAAGTCCGACGAGATCGTCGGGCTGCTGCGCCGCGGTGTCCGGGTCATGCTGAACTCCGACGACCCCGCCTATTTCGGCGCGTACGTCGCCGACAACTACGTCGCGCTCGCCGAGCAGGCCGAGCTGACCTCGAAGGACCTGGTGCAGCTCGCGATCAACTCGTTCGAGGCGTCATGGCTGCCGGCCGGCCGCCGCGCGGCCTACATCGAGCAGGTGCGCGACTACGCGCGCTCGCAGGGCATCGACCTCCCCGCCTGATCCTCGAGGTGCCCAGTTCTGCGGGTCTTCGACGCGAAACACCCGCAGAACTGGGCATCTCGGCATCGGGGCAGGTGCGCTCGCTAGCGTGGACCCCACTAGTCGAGAGGAACCGCACCGATGAGCGCCTATTCGTCCCTGCCACCGAAGGATTCGGGGCTCGCCTACGTCTTCATGCTGCCGACCCTCGTCGGAGTCGCCGGTGTGCAGCACTTCTACCTCGGCCGCATCTTCCGCGGCATCATCTGGCTGCTGACCTTCGGCCTGCTCGGCCTCGGCACGATCTACGACCTCTTCACGCTGAAGCGGCAGACCCGGCAGGTCAACGCCCGGCGCGCGCTCGGCATCGACTGACGCCGCACCCCTATCCCGCCGCTGATGTCGGGTGTAGGAAGAGACCAGCGCACTGACGGTGTGAGGAGTCGACCATGGCTGACGAGAGCAGGGGCACTTCCATCGTGGTCGGCGTGGTCCCGACCCAGCCCGACGAGGTGACGCGCACCGCCGCGCGGTTCGCGACGTTGATGCAGGCGCGACTCCATTTCGTCTACGTCGATACCGACCGGTACTCGGTTGCGGGCATCTTCAGCCCGGCGGATCCGATCATCGAGCCGACCATGTCGATGAAGCTCGACGCGGCCGACGACGTTCCACGGGAATTCGGTGCGGAGCTGGCGGAGCGGATCGTCGCGCTGCTGCCTCCCGGGGTGCAGTGGGAGACGCACCGGATGGCGGGCGATCCGGCGGCGGCACTGTCCGCCCTCGCCGACGAACGGGATGCGGCGATGATCGTGGTCGGCACGCGGGAGTCGACCGTGCGGGCGAGTGTCCGCGAGTTCTTCAACGGGTCGGTTGCGGTGCACCTCGCGCACCGTCAGCACCGGCCGGTTCTCGTCGTGCCGCTGGCTCCCGTCGGGTCCGATCAGGATCTGCCCTGGGGCTGATCGCTCCTTCGTATCGGCGCGCTCAACGGGCGTCGGCCGCGAGGCGCCAGACGCGGTCGCGCGACATCGGCGTCTCATGCGGTCGGACGCCGAGCGCGCGCCGCACCGCGTTCGCCATCGCCGCGGCGACGGGGTTGTAGGGCGACTCGCTCATCGACTTCGCGCCGAAAGGCCCCAGATCGTCGCTGGTGTCGGCGAAGTACACCTCGGTGCGTGGGATGTCGGCCATCTGCGGCACACGGTAGGTGCGGAACACCGGGTTCAAGACTCGACCTTCACCGTCCAGTTGAACCTCTTCGTAGAGCGCACCGCCCAGCGCCTGGGCCACACCGCCCTCCACCTGGCCGATGCACTGCTCGGGATTCATCACGGTGCCCGCGTCGGCGGCGTGCACCGACTGCAGCACGCGCACCACTCCGGTGCGCACGTCGACCGCCACCCGGAACGCCTGGACGTTGAAGGCGAGCGAACGCACCTCGCCGAGCTCGCTGCCGTCGGCGACGATCCGATCGCCCACTCGATACTCGGCGGGAGCGGCGGCCAGCAGGTCGGCGAAGGGGATCGTCCTCGATCCCATCCGCACACCATGCTCGTCGAGGACGCCGGGTTCGAGCACACCGCTGACACGACGCGCGGTGTCGAGCAGCACTCGACGCAACGTGGTGGCGGCGGCGTGCAGCGCCTTGCCCGCGACCGTTATGCCTGCGGAGGCGAAGGCTCCGGTGTCGTAGGCGGCGGCGTCGGTGTCCGACTGTCGGATGCGGATGCGCTCCATCGGGACGCCCAGCACGGTCGACACGATCTGCGCGTGCACGGTGGTCGTGCCGTTGCCGAACTCGGTCGTGCCCACGCCGAGCTCGACACCGCCGTCAGGGGCGAGCGCGACGGTCACCTGCGAGATGTGGCCGTAGGGGGCCATGGTGGCGATCATCGCCGCCGCCATCCCCTCGCCTACCCGCCAGTGCTCGCCCTCGGGGCCGGCGACACCGTTGCCGCGCCGCAGAGCCGCGTCGGCGAGGTCGAGGCACTGGTCGAGCCCGTAACTGCCCCAGACGAGGTCGGCCTCGGCTTCACCATGCCCGGCGAGCACCGGCTCGCCCTCGGTGATCGCGTTGATGCGGCGCAGCTCGAACGGGTCGATACCGAGTTCGAGGGCCAGGTCGTCCATCGCCGACTCGACGGCGAACACCACTTGCCCCAGCCCGTAGCCGCGGAACGCTCCCGACGGCACGTTGTTCGTGTAGACGACCTCGGCATCGACCCGTTTCGCCGGCGATCGGTAGAGGCTGATCGACTCGGCGCAGCCGTGGAACAGCACGCCACGCGAATGGTTGCCGTAGGCGCCGGTGTCCGAGAGCACCTCGACCTTCATCGCGGTCAACCGTCCGTCGGCCGCGGCGCCCAGCGTCACGCCGACTCGCATCGGGTGGCGGACGCTCGTGCGCACGAACTCGTCGTTGCGACTCATCTCCCATGCGACGCGGCGACCGGTGCGCAGCACGGCGAGCGCCACGAGATCCTCGGTGAACATCTCCTGCTTGCCGCCGAATCCGCCGCCGACCCGCGCGGTGAGCACGCGGATGCGGTCCACGGGCAGATCGAGCAGGCGGCTGAGTTCGGCGCGGGTGAGGAACGGCACCTGCGTGCTGGTGCGGATGACGAGGCGGCCGTCGTCGTCGAGCCAGCCGATCGAGCCGTGGGTCTCGAGCTGGGCGTGCGCGATGCGCTGGGTGCGCCACTCCCCGGAGACGGTCGCGGCCGCGGCGGCGAGGCCCTGCTCGATGTCGCCGTACCCGCTGTGCAGCGCGGCGACGGTGTTGCGGTCGGCGTGATCGACGCGATCGGCGGGCGTGCGGTCGGGGTGCAGCAGTGGGGCGCCGGGAGCGCGGGCCTCCTCAGGATCGAACACGGCGGGCAGCACCTCCCACTCGATCTCGATGCGGCGGCAGGCCTCTTCGGCGGCCGCGACGGTGTCGGCCACCACCGCGGCGACCCGCTGACCGCGGAACCGGACGACGCTGTCGAGCATCCTCGTGTCGTCGGGGTCGTCTTCGCGGTGCTCGTGCCGGGCGGACGAGTACAGGGTGTCCGGCACGTCGCGGTGGGTGAGCACGAGCTGCACTCCCTCGACGGCCTCCGCCGCGGAGGTGTCGATGGAGAGGATGCGCGCGTGCGCGTGCGGGCTGCCGAGCACGCGCAGGTGCAGGGCGCCCGTGAGGTCGGTGTCGAAGGTGAACGGCTCTGCGCCGGAGACGACCCGGCGCGAGGCGGGAGGAACGGGCGAGGTGCCGACGACCCCGGCGGCGGGGCGGTCGTCGAGGCCGGTCGAGCCGAGGTTCTGCGCCTTGCCCCTCGCGACCCCGTCACGGATCGCATCGTCGATCGCCCGGTATCCGGTGCAGCGGCAGAGGTTGCCTTTCATCAGCCGCGGAAGGTCGTCGAGGTCGTCCTCGTCGAGGGTGGACGCGGTGACGACCATGCCCGCGGTGCAGAACCCGCACTGGAAGCCGAAGTGGTCGACGAAGGCCTCCTGCATCGGATGCAGGTGATCGGGGGCGCCGAGCCCGGCGACGGTGGTGACCGCGTGTCCTTCGACTCGCGCAGCGGGCAGGATGCAGGAGTGCACGGGCGTGCCGTCGAGGAGCACCGCGCAGGCGCCGCAGTCCCCGGCGTCGCAGCCCTTCTTGACCTCGACGTGCCCCTGCTCTCGGAGCAGCGTTCGCAGCACCTGGCCCGGGCGGGGGTCGGCGTCGACCGGTTCGCCGTTGATCTCGAATCTCACTCGTCACCTCCGAGTTCGACCCGGATCTCCTCGAGGAGCACCTCGCTGACCCCGCGCCGCCAGTCGGCGCTGCCGAGCGGGTCGGTGTAGTAGCCGCTCGCCGCGGCGACGGTGGAACGCAGTTCCTCAGCACTCGGGGGCTGCGGGAAGCGCAGCACCGTGGGGGTGAGCGTCGCGGCGGTGATGCCGAAGACGGTGCGTCCGTCGTCGTGCCGGCGTCCGGTCAGCACGGCGCCCGAGCGTCCGAGTTCGGCGAGCGCGATCTTGCGGTAGGCGGTTCTCGCGCGGAGCGCATCCGCGGGGAAGGACACCGATCGCAGCACGTCGCCGGGCGCGAGGGAGTTGGTGCCGTTTCCCGTCATCAACCCGGCGACCGGCCGGCGGTACTCACCGCCGCCGGCTGTCCAGACGAGGGCGGTCGCGTCGAGCGCCGTTGCGAGCGACACCATGCCCGCGGCCGAGAACGACTGGCAGATGTTGCCGCCGACCGTCGCGATGCTCCAGATCTTGAAAGAGGCCAGCAGAGCCGAGGCGCACTGGAAGAACAGCGGCGCCGCTCTCCACCGCGGGTCGTCGGCGAGCTCCGCCAGCTCCGCGATGGTGCAGGTGGCGGCGACGACGAGTCCCCCGTCGTCGGGGAACTCGAGGTGCGGCCACGGCATGGGGGTGATGTCGACGAACCCGGTGAGGTGGGTCTGCGGCTCGGAGTAGAGCCACGTTCCGCCGGCGACGACCTTCTCGCCGGGGCCGAGCGCGAGATCGGCGCGGTCGCGCGCGAACCGGTACGAGGTGACGGTGCCCTGATCCATGACCGCCTCCTCTCGCCGTGGTCGGTCGCCCCAGTGAACACCAGCCGTGTATCGGAGGTGTTACGGCAGACCGCGAACGCTAGGGCCGGCGGGACGTCGACTCCGGTCGCTCAGTCGCGTCGCGGTCCCCGCAGCACCAGCCACAGCGAGCGTCCGCCGAGGAAGACGAGGACCCCGCCCAGGCAACCCACGGCGACCGTGAACCGGAGGCTCTCTGTGGTGACGGCGATCAGCGGCGCCAGCATGACGAGCACCGCGACCCCGACCAGGAGCAGGAGCACCGACAGCCACGGGCGCAGGATCGGTAGCTGGTCCTCGACATCCGTGTAAACCAGCAGGTCGTGAAGCTTCCGCCCCTCCGACCCTGCTCCGCCGCTGGATAGGTCCCGCTCAACCATGCGTTTCACCGTCCTCGTGCACCGTCACGTCCGGTCGCGGAGCAGATTCAGTCGGGCTCGTGGTCGAACGTCCTGCGATCGTAGGCCGGGTCGGCGCGACCCCACACGATGATGCCGGCCACCACCAGCCCCGATGCGGCCAGCGACAGGCCGGTGGTCACGATGCCCGGCACCTCGTCGAACAAACCGATGAACAGCACCGCGGTCACCGCGAGCACCGCCGCCCCGATCCAGAGCCCCACTGCGAGGCGTCGCAGACGCCGGGTGCGAGGCGGCCGGTTCCCGTCTCGGGCGCTCACGTCAGCTCGCCGGTTTCAGGGCGAGAAGAGCCTCGAGCATGTCGGGGCCGAACGGGCGATCGATCGTGAGCACGACCGTGTGCCGAGCACCCTCGACGGGCGGATGGCCCCGGTACATGCCCCGCAGGTCGGCGACGGTCGCCCCGCGCGCAGGCCCCGACCCGGTCTCCACCTTCACCTTGACCACCGGCGCGAGGCTCGGCACCGCGTCGCCGGTCGCGACGGCGACCGCGAGGGGGTCGTGCAGGGTGCATTCGCGGACGCCGAGGATGCCGTCGTAGAAACCGAAATAGGTGTCGAGGATCTCGGCGAGCGTGGTCTGCAGCGGAGTGCCCGCGGCGACGAGCTGCTGACGCTCCGCATCGGTCATCCGGTGGTGCATCGTCACGTCGAGGCCGACCATCGTCACGGGCCATCCGGCGTCGAACACCGCTGCGGCGGCCTCCGGATCGTGACCGATGTTCGCCTCCGCCGCCGGCGAGAGGTTGCCGGGCGCGAGCGCGGCGCCACCCATGATCGTGACCCGCGCGACGCGAGAGGCGAGCTCCGGGTCGCGGGCGACCGCGACGGCGAGGTTCGTCAACGGACCGACGGCGATGACCTCCAGGGCGCCCTCGTATTGGTGTGAGAGGGCGATGAGGAGGTCGGCCGCGTCCTGCTCGACCGGCTCGCCACTCGTCGCCAACGTGACGTCGCCGACACCGTTCACGCCGTGGATGTGCGCCGGCCCCTGCGTGTAGGGCGCGGTGAGGAAGTCGTGCTCGCCCACCGCGACCGGCACGTCGGGGCGCCCGGCGAGGGCGAGCAGGTCGAGCGTGTTGCGGGCCGCCTGCGCCGCGTCGACGTTGCCGCTGACGCAGCCGACCCCGACGAGATCGTGGTTCGGACGCGACAGCAGGTAGAACAGCGCCAAGGTGTCGTCGATGCCGGTGTCGCAATCGAAGTAGACCGGGATGCCTCCGCTCATGCGCGCGCCGCCAGGGTGCGCGCGGCGTCCGCGCCACGGCGGGCGATGGCCCGACTGTCCGACTTCACGAGTTCTCCGTCGCGCACGACGGCCTCACCTCCGACGAGTAGTAGCGATAGCGGCGGCTGAGCGCCGAGGGTCAAGGCTGCCACGGGATCGGCGATCCCCGCGTGTTCGACGCCGTCGATGCGCCAGACGGCGATGTCGGCGAGCTTGCCCGGCTCGAGCGATCCGAGGTCCGCGTCGCGCCCGAGCACACGGGCGCCGCCCATAGTGGCGATCCGCAGCGCATCCCGCCCGCTCATCCGGTCGGCGCCGGAGCGCAATCGCCCCATCAGCACCGCCTGCCGGATCTCGGTGGCGAGCTGCCCCGATTCGTTCGACGCGGCGCCGTCGACCCCGAGACCCACCGGGGCGCCGGCGCGCAGGAGGTCGGCGATGGGCGCCATCCCTGCCGCGAGGCGCCCGTTCGACGACGGGCAGTGCGCCACGCCGGTGCCGGTCGCCGCGAACTTCGCGATGTCACGCTCGTCGAGGTGGACGCAGTGCGCCATCCAGACGTCGCGGCCGAGCCAGCCGAGACCCTCGAGGTAGTCGGTGGGGCCCATGCCGAAGCGTTCGCGGCAGAACGCCTCCTCCTCGACGGTCTCGGCGCCGTGCGTGTGCAGGCGGACACCGAGGTCACGGGCGAGTGCCGCCGACTCTCGGAGCAGCTCGCCCGTCACTGAGAACGGCGAGCAGGGGGCCAGCGCGACCTGCACCCGCGCATCCGGAGACGGGTCGTGATAGCGGGAGACCGCCTGGATGCTCGCCTCGAGGATCGCGTCGGTCGTCTCGACCGCGAAATCGGGAGGGAGTCCGCCCTGCGATCGCCCGAGGTCCATCGATCCGCGCGTGGCATGCAGTCGGACCCCGACCTCGGAAGCCGCCTCGACGATGCCGCCGATGATGTCGCCGCCGCCCTGCGGGAAGACGTAGTGGTGGTCGCCGACGAGGGTGCAGCCCGAGCGCGCGAGCACCGCCATCGCCGCGGCCGCGCCCGACCGCACCAGGTCGGCGTCGATGCGCGCCCAGGTCGGATAGAGCGCGACGAGCCAGTCGAACAGGATCGCGTCCTGCGCCCAGCCGCGGGTGAGCCACTGGTAGAGGTGGTGGTGGGTGTTGATCAGCCCGGGAGTGATCAGGCACCCGCTCGCGTCGACGATCTCGGCGTCGTCCCATCCCGCCGGCGCCGCGTCGCCGACGGCGATGATGCGGCCGTCCTCGATGGCGACGGTGCCGTCGGCGTGCTCGGTGTCCGCCGCGTCGACGGTGACGACGTGCCCGCCGCGGAGGATCGTCCGCGTCACCGGGCGCCCGCGCTCGTCGTCGGGCGATGGATCGCGCCGTCGAGATCGCGCAGCGGAGCGCCGCTCGCGCCGTTCCGGGCTGCGAGCACCTCGGCGAGGATGGACACCGCCGTCTCCTCGGGAGTGCTCGCGCCGAGATCCATACCGATCGGGGAATGAAGTCGGGCGATCGCCTGCCCCGAGACGCCGGCGTCCCGGAGCGCGGCGATCCGCCGCTCGTGCGTGCGCCGCGAACCGAGCGCGCCGACGAACTCCGCCGGAGACTCGAGCGCCTCACAAAGGACGGGGATGTCGAACCGGTCGTCGTGGCTCAGCACGCAGATGACGTCACGCGGACCGATGCTCTGGCCCGCGAGGTAGAGGCTCGGCCATTCGGTGACGACCTCGTCGGCGGCCGGGAAGCGCTCGGCGGTCGCGAAGACCGGCCGCGCGTCGCACACCGTGATGCGGTAGCCGAGCGGACGTGCGGCCACGGCGAGCGCCGCGGCGAACTCGACCGCGCCGATGACGAAGAGGCGGGGTGCGGCCCGGTGCGACTCCACGAGGAGTGTGAGCGTCTCGTCGCCGCAGTCGACGGTGACCTCGTCCGTGCGCCCGGCATCGACCGTTGCGCCGACGACGGCGCGGATGCGGTCGAGCGAGAGCGAGGGCAGTCCGGCGGCGGCGAGGTCGTCCGCGATCAGGTCGCCGTCGAGGTCGCGTCCGACCGTCGCCGCAACGGTGCGACCCAGGAGCGCTCGCGGACCGTCGACGACGGTCGCGACTCCCGCCTCGTCGCCTGCGGCAGCGGCTCGGAGTTCGGCGACGAGCGCGGGAGATCCGACGAGGGTGACGATGACGTCCAACTCGCCGCCGCACGAGAGCCCCACGGCGAAGGCGTCGTCGTCGGTGAACCCGAAGCGGTTCCGTTCGGCCTCGCCGCTCTCGAGCACCCGCTCGCAGGCGTCGACGGCGGCGCCCTCGACGCAGCCGCCCGAGATGCTGCCGAGCACCTGTCCGCCCGCGAGTCCCATCGAAGTGCCGACGGTGCGCGGGGCGCTCCCGGTGACCCGCGTGACGGTGGCTACGGCGACGTCGCGACCGGCGTCGAGCGCGGCGAGCACCCGCTCGGCGATCTCCAGCATGCGCGCCTCCTGTCGCTGTCGAACCTACCCATGCTGACGCACGGGTGTTTCGTCCATGTTCCAACGGCCGCCCGCCCGCCCCGCGAAGCGATACGAAGGGCGCGACACCTCTACCCGGTCGTCGAGTAGGGCGCAGCGCCGTATCGAGTCCCCCGCGCAAGCGTGCGCGGTGGGCCCAGGCTCGAGTAGCGAGGAACGAGCGTATCGAGAGCACAGCGCCAGGGCGCGTCGTGGTGTCGGTGGGTGGGGGCAGCATCGGCGCATGTCACCCCACCCCGACCTCCACAGCTACCTCGGCGACTTCTTCCGCGCACGAATCCTTCGTGCGACGGGACTGCGGCTGCGGCGCCTCGAATCGCTCGAGACCGCCCTCCACGATTGCATCGAGACCGAGTGCGACGACCTGTTGAGCCCCGACGCACTGACGCTCGTCCGGCTCGAGCGTGAACTCGATCCCGGCTGCGCGCTCGCGCGGATGAGCCCGGTCACCCTGCTGCCCGCGGTTCTGCGCCGCTTCCTCACCTGGATCCCCGCCGACGCTACGAACCGTCGACTCCAGTTGCAGATCCTCGCCGCGATCCTGAAGGCGGCTCTCGCCGACCGCGGACTCGTCGACCGGGAGGATCGCCTCGTCTTCACCATCGACGCGCTCACCCTCGACGCGGACATCGCCGAGTACCGCAAGGACTTCGAGCGCGAACGCCGCGCGCTCGCGGCGCTGCCGCAGTCGTAACACCGCCGACGCACGAGCCTGCTTGAATGCCCGAACCGCCACGGGAAGGGGCTGAGCGCATGTCCGATTACGAGCTGGTGATCGAGGCCGAGAGGGTGCTCGTCGACGGTCGGTTCCGGCCGGCGTCGGTCGCGGTCTCCGCGGGCCGGATCGCTGCGATCGTTCCGCTGGGCGCGGACCTCCCCGCCGGCGAGCGCACCGTGCTCGCCCCCGACGAGGTGCTGCTGCCGGGGCTCGTCGACACCCACGTACACGTCAACGAACCCGGTAGAACAGAGTGGGAGGGGTTCGCCTCCGCGACCCGCGCTGCCGCCGCCGGTGGAGTCACCACCCTCGTCGACATGCCACTGAACTCCATCCCGCCCACCATCGACGTCGACGCGCTCGAGCTCAAGCGCAGCATCGCAGCCCCCAGCAGCGCGATCGACGTCGGGTTCTGGGGCGGAGCCGTCCCGTCGTCCCTCGGTTCGCTCCGCGCGCTGCACGATGCCGGCGTCTTCGGTTTCAAAGCGTTCCTCGCTCCCAGCGGGGTCGACGAGTTCCCGCACCTCGACCGAGCCCAGCTGCGGCAGGCACTGGCCGAGATCGCCGAGTTCGATGGACTGCTCATCGTCCACGCCGAAGACCCCGGTGTGCTCGAACGCTCCACGGACGATGGCGGCGTGGACTACCGCCGCTTCGTCGGATCTCGGCCGCCCGAGGCGGAACTCGACGCGATCGCCGCCGTGATTGACGGCGTCCGGGAGACCGGCGCGCGGGCGCACATCCTGCACCTGTCCGCGGCCCAGGCGCTGCCCCTGATCGACGCGGCGAAGGCCGAGGGGCTGCCCATCACCGCTGAGACCTGCCCTCATTACCTGACGCTCGACGAGGAGCACATCCCCGACGGGGCGACGCAGTTCAAATGCTGCCCGCCGATCCGCGACGCCGCGAACCAGGACGCGCTCTGGAAGGGCCTGCTCGACGGCACGCTCGACATCGTCGTCTCCGACCATTCACCGAGCACCGCCGAATTGAAACTCGCGGGCGACGGCGACTTCCAGGTCGCGTGGGGCGGGATCGCCGGCCTACAGCTCGGGCTCCCCGCCATGTGGACCGCGGCGCGCTCGCGCGGCATCCCGCTCGAGACCGTGGTCGGCTGGATGGCGACCGCCACCGCGCGCTTCGCCGATCTCGCCGACCGCGGATCGATCGCCGTCGGCTCCCGAGCCGACCTCGTCGTCTTCGCCCCGGACCAGCAGCTCACCGTCGACGCATCGGCGCTGCTGCACAAGAACCCGGTCAGCGCCTACGACGGCCGCCACCTCGTCGGGGCGGTGCGGCGCACCCTCCTCGGCGGCGCGACCGTCGACGTCCGCTCCCCCACCACCCGCGGGACGCTGCTCGCCCGTTCAGGAGTACTGTCGCGTCCATGATCACCGTCGCGCACCGTGGCGACGAAGCGACCGATGACGGCCTCGTCATCGTGACGGAAAGGCTGCGCCTCCGTCCTCTGACGACGGACGACCGCGCCGCCCTGCTGGGGTACCGGTCGCTGCCTGACGTGTGCCGATATGTTCCCTTTCCGCCGATGGACGAGGCCGAGATCGATCGGAGGCTCACCCATCAGTGGGCCGAGACCTCGCTGGAAGCGCTCGGAAGCGCGCGGACCCTCGGGGTCGAGGAGCGCGCGTCGGGCCTGCTCGTCGGTGATGTGGTCTTGTTCCGCAGCTAAGAGGAAGCGCGTCAGGGCGAGATCGGCTACATCTTCGATCCCGCGGTTCGCGGTCGGGGCTACGCCACCGAGGCGGCCCGCGCTCTGCTCGCCCTCGCCTTCGACGGCCTCGGCATGCACCGGGTGATCGGGCGGATCGACGTGCGCAACATCCCATCGGCTCGGGTGCTCGAACGGCTCGGGATGCGTCGGGAGGCCGACTTCGTGGAGGCCGACTGGTTCAAGGGCGAATGGACCACCACGACCGTCTTCGCCATGCTGCAGCGCGAGTGGCGTGACGGACCGGAAACACTCTCGACACACTGACCTGGGATCATCCGAATCATGTCGATAGTGCTCGGGTCACATCAGTACGGCAAGGCCGAGACGCATCTCGTGCGCATCACCCGCGACTCCCCGCGGCACGAGATCGTCGACCTCAACGTCACCACCGCGCTGCGCGGCGACTTCGAGGCCGCATACACGCACGGCGACCAGGCCGCCGTGCTGCCCACCGACACCCAGAAGAACACCGCGTTCGTCTGGGCGAAGACGCACCCCACCGATCCGATCGAGGCCTACGGGCTGAGTCTCGCCCGCCACTTCGTCGACGACGTCGACCCGGTTCACGGCGCACGCATCGAGATCGAGGGCTTCGCCTGGGATCGCGTCAGCGTCGACGGGGTCCCGCACGAGCACACCTGGGTGCGTTCGGGCAAAGAAGTCCGCACCGCCGCGGTGACCGTCGAGCCGGCCGGATCGCACGTGGTCCAGGGCTTCAAGGATCTCGTCATCCTCAAGTCGACGGGGTCCGAGTTCAAGGACTTCCTCGTCGACGAGTTCACGACGCTCCAGCCCACCGACGACCGCGTCATGGCGACGTCGCTGGTCGCGAGATGGCGCGTCAGCGGGGACCTCGATGACGTCGATTGGAACGCCATGTACGAGGGCGTCAAGGCCATCATGACCGCACGCTTCGCGACCGTTCACTCGCTGGCGCTGCAGCAGACCCTGTGGGAGATGGGCAAGGCCGCCATCGAGGCGTTCCCCCGCATCGCCGAGGTCGAGCTGAGCGCTCCGAACAAGCACCACTTCCTCGTCGACTTCTCCTCGTTCGGTCTCGACAACGACGGCGAGGTCTTCCACGCCGCCGACCGCCCGTACGGCCTCATCCAAGCGACGGTGGTGCGCGACGACGCCGAACCGGCGGGCGACGCGTGGCGCGAGTCGGCGGGGCTCGCCTGATGTCGTGGGCAGACGACGAGCGCTGGCTCGCGCAGGCGATCGCACTCGCGGTCGCCAATGTCGCCGATGGGGGTGGCCCGTTCGGGGCGGTGATCGTGCGCGACGGCGAGCTCATCGCCGAGGGCCAGAACCGGGTCACTCGCGATCTCGACCCGACCGCGCACGCCGAGGTGCAGGCCATCCGAGCCGCGTGCCAGGCGGTCGGCGACTTCTCACTCGCCGGGGCGACCCTCTACACCTCGTGCGAGCCGTGCCCGCTCTGCCTGTCTGCGTCGCTGTGGGCGCGGGTCGACCGCGTCGTGTTCGCCGCCGACCGCGACGACGCCGCTCGCGGCGGCTTCGACGACCGCGCCTTCTACGACCTCCTGGCACGCCCACGGGAGGAGTGGCACATGATCACCGAGTCGGTGCGGCCGGCCGATGCCACGGCCCCGTTCGAGGCCTGGCTCGAGCACGAGGCGCGCACCGAGTACTGACCCCGGGCCTTGAGGGAGCCCGCTCTCAAACCTCGTGCGGCTCGGAGCGATCGCGCCCGATCCAGCCGAGGTGGGTGTGCGTGAACGCGTCGGGGTGCTTGAGTCCGTAGCCGAGCGCACGATCGACTCCGACGTGGAACGCCCCGGCGAGGGCGACGAGGGCGCACACCAGCGCCACCGTCGCCGAGAACGGAAGGCTGACGAGCGCGACGAGGCCTACCACGGCGGGCCATGCGTAGTTATGCACCGCGTTGTAGGAGATGGCCCCGAGGCGGGGCGAGCGCAGGTACCCCAGCGCGGACAGGTCGAAGACGAGGAACGCGGCGAGCGGCAGCCACCAGAGGCTGGGGGCGAGGGCGATCGTCCCTCCGATGGAGACGGCGGCGATGAGGCCGCCTTCGAGACGCTGGATCAGGGTTGTGGCGTTCATGCGTCGACCGCCGTCCGCAGTGTCGCGTCGAGGGAGCCGACGAGAACGGCGAAGCTCGCGTCGACCGATGCGGGCATGCCGAATCCGCCGCCGCGTTCGAGGTCCACGAAGCCGTGCAGCGCGGCCCGCACGAAGCGGATGCGATCGACGTCGTCTCCGGTGACGCCGTAGGCGCGGAGCGCGTCGATGACTGCAGCGAGCGCTGCGGCGGCCGACGTCGTCCACCGCTGCGAGTCTCGGTGTCGCTGCGAGAGCGGATAGGTGCCGGGGTGCTCGAGCGCGAAACGGCGGTACGCCGCGGCGAGCGCCTCCAGTGCGTCGCGTCCGGAACGACCGCGGGTGGCGTCGCCGATTCCGCTCGCCAGCTCGGCGGTGACGATGGCGGCGACTCTGTCGACGAGGTCGTCGAGCCCGCCGACATGCTTGTAAAGGCTCGGGGTGGCGACGCCCAAATCGGCAGCGACACCGGCGAGAGTCAGCGCTTCGACACCGCGGGCATCGATGATCTCGATCGCGCGGCGCGCGACGATGTCGGGGTCGAGTCCGGCGCGAGGCATCAGTCCTGCCCGCCGCTCGACAAGTGGCTAATGTTCATAGCCATAAAGCTATGAACATTAGCCGCTGAAGTCAAGATGGTCCACGGACGTCGGCCGGGTCGGTGAATCGACCTCACGAACGACGGCACCCATTCGTCCTCTTGGCAGGGGCGGAACCTCCGCCCTCGAGGGAGAAACGTGAAGGTATTCATTGCGGGTGGACGCGGACGCGTCGGCTCGAAAGTAGCAACCATGCTGAATGTCCGTGGGGTCGAGACCGTCTCAGGGGGTCTGGAGGACGGTATAGATCTGATCGAGGGCAGCGGACTGCATGAAGCACTGAGCGGAGCGACAGTGATTGTCAACGTGGTGAACACGGGACGGTTCGATCGGGAGGGAGCCGTCGAGTTCTTCGAGAGAACGACCCGCACTCTGACTGAGGCGGGGATGGCGACAGGCGTCCGACACCATGTCCTTCTCTCGATCGTGGGGGTGGGCGAAGGTGATGCGTCCGACCAGGGGTACTACCTCGGGAAAGTCGCCCAGGAGCGGGCTGTCAAGGCCGCCGGTATTCCTTACACGATCGTGCGTTCGACGCAGTTCCAGAGCTACATCCCGGTTCTCGCGGACCAGCACACCTCTGACGGGGTCGTCCATGCGTCGCGGGCCCTCATTCAGCCGGTCGAGATCGACGAGCTCGTACAGTTGCTCGTCGATGTGGCCATGTCCGACCCACTGGGAGAGATCGAGCTGGCGGGTCCCGAGCAGTACCACCTCGACGACCTCTTCCGCGCGACGCTCGCCGCGTCGGGAGACGCCCGCGAAGTCGTGACAGACGAGGTGACCGGCCCGATCGATGGCCTCGTCCCTCGTGGTGAGTACCGGCAGGGAACGACACTCTACCCAGTTCGCGGAATCCCGCTCGCGAGCTGACCGCAGGTGAGCCTCAGTCCCTCCCGCTCTCGGCAGGGACTGGGGCTCAGGGTGCGCAGGAAAGTACCGTCACCGGGACGGCGATCCTGCTGACGACTCGCGTTCCGGTCGTGGAGGCACCGCTATGCCGACTCCAAGGATGGCAGCGACGGCGAGGACGATGACCTGAGCGGTGGCGTCGGCCACGGTCATATGGTCGAGATGGGTGACGTGGTAGGCGAAATGGAGCACACCGAACAGACCCCACACGATGCCGAGAACCCGGTACAGAACTCGGCTTCGCACGATGAGCGCTGCCACACTGCCTGCACCCAACGCGAGGTACTGGGCTCCGTGGTCGCGAATCAGATGCTCGTTGAACGGGCCGTCCTGTGAGATCCACTCGCCGAGGAACGACGGGAAGTGGTCGTAGAACTCGCGGGGCAACGCGTACGCCCAGACCCCGACCACCGCGGCGATGATGACGGTGCCGATGAGGGCGATGAGCTGAACGCGACCGATCCGGCCACCGGTCGTCGCGCGCGCTGACATCCGTTCGGCACTCATCCGGCGGACGGCACGTCGATGGGAAACGGGCGGCGACCGGTGCGGTGGGCGCCGAGCGGAACCAGCGAATCGTCCGCGTCGGCTCCGAGCGCGATCCCGTCGATGGTAAGTACCTCGCGACCGTCGGCACGATCAGCGAGCACGGCGCGGAGAAGAACGTCGAGATGGTACTGACTAGGGCCGGCGAGGGAGACGGCATCGTAGAGCGGAGCACCCGTGGCGACCTCCGCGAGAAGGTCCACGACATCGTCGACGTCGACCGGTTGCAGCAGCATGCGGGGGGCTTGGACGGATCCATCGACGGTGAGCCAGTCCGCAATGGTGGGCACGAAGTCGTAGAACTGTGTGGCTCGGACGATGGAATAGGACACCTCCGCTGCTCGAACCGCGTCTTCTTGAGCGACTTTCCCGACGTAGTACCCGTTCCCCCGGGCACGGTCGGCGCCGACGATCGAGAGGAGCACATGGTGCCGGACGCCGGCGGTCTGCTCCGCGGCGATGATCCGTTCGGTACTGACTTTGAAGAACGCCGTCGCCGCTGCCGGCTCCATCTCCGTCGTGTTGAGCACATCGACGACGACATCGATGCCCGTCATCGCGTCGCCGAGCCCCGCTCCCGTCAGGGCGTCGACTCCGTGATCGCGGGACCCGACGCGCACGTCGTGTCCCGATTGGCGCAGCCGTGCAACGAGGCGAGCGCCGACGTGCCCGGCGCCGCCGATAATGAGGATCCTCATGTCCGCCCTTTCAAGCCGAGTGGTTCGGTCGAAGAGATGACGACACGAGGTCGTGATGTGTGAGGTCAGTGCGGAACGGACCAGGCGGTGAGCTTCTGCGGATTGACCTGAATCCAGACGTCGCTCACACGGCCGCCGCGCACCTTGAGATTGATGACTCCCAAGAGCGTGTCGGCGTCGACGACGACGAAGGCGATGCCGTCCCCGGTGCGGTGCTGCTGCAGGGTGAGCAAGGGGCGCTTCTGGAACATGCCGAGCACGAATCGAGCAACGTTCGAGACACCGAGAACGGGCCGACGGGCCGCGTTGACCACGCCTCCGCCGTCCGAGCGGAGGGCGACGGAAGGGTCGAGAAGACTCATCAACACGGTCAGGTCGCCGCCGGCGCAGGCGTCGGCGAACGCGCGGGTGACCTCGTCGTGCTCACGAGTGCTCGCCGGCCGGGCGTCGTACTGATGTACTCGGCGTCTGCCCGAGGTGGCGAGCTGTCTCACTGCAGCGTTGCTGCGTCCCACGATCGCGGCGATCTCGTCGAAGGGAACTGCGAACACGTCGTGGAGTACGAAGGAGACCCGTTCGGCCGGCGTCATGCTCTCCATGACGATCAGCAGGGCGGTACTCACCTCCTCGCTCAGGGTCACACGCTCGAGAGGGTCTGCCCCCGCGTCTTGTCGCGGGACCGCGGCGGTATCGGCGAAAAGGTCGGCCGGCACCGGCTCCGGCAGCCATTCGCCGACGTAGCGCTCCCGCCGAGCACGAGCCGAGCCGAGGATGTCGAGGCATACCCGGCTCATCACCCGGGTCAGCCACCCCTGGGTGTTGACGATGGCATCGCGTTCCGCGTCGGTCATGCGGAACCAGCGGACGTACGTCTCCTGGACCGCGTCCTCGGCGTCGGCGAGGGTGCCGAGCATTCGGTAGCCGATCGCGACCAGGCGACGGCGTTCTGCTTCCACTTCGGGCGGTACGCCTCCCGGGCCGGATGAGTCGCCAGGGTGCGCTTCGATGTGACTCACCGCTCGCCTTCGGAGTCGGCCACCCGCGCGACCCCGGCAGGAGGCGTGAGAAGAGTGGCCCGCGGAGAAGCTGACGGAACACCCCCGCTGACGAACGCACGTCGCGGCTCGGTGATCGATCCGAGGGAGGCGATGTCGCGGCCGCCGAGAAGAGCGCCCAACCACACCAGGAGTACCCGCATCTTGCGCTCCCAACTGGGAACCGCGAGCACGTGGTAGCCGCGATGCATGACCCACCCGGGGAAGCCCTTGATCACGATCCCTTTGTACTGGAAGATCCCCCGCCCCAGGCCGAGCGTGGCGACGACACCGAGACTGTGGTGCACATAATCCTTCGGCTCGCGGCCGCGGAGGACTGCGAGGAGGTTGGTCGCCAGCAGCATCCCCTGCCGAACGGCGTGCTGCGCGTTCGGCACCGTCAGCGCGCCGGGCGTGGACGATGCCAGGTCGGGTACCGCCGCGTCGTCACCGGCAGCCCACGCATCGGAGACGATGCCGTCGTCGCCTTCCACCCGCAGGTCGGCACGCACCCGCACGTATCCGCGAGCGCTGAGCGGAAGATCGGTGTGGCTGGTGACGACAGGATTAGCGGCGTTACCGGCCACCCACACGATGAGGCCGGTGTCGTACTCGTCGCCGGTCGAAAGGACGACGTGCCCGTCCACCACCGACACCATCTGCGCCTCGAGATGGATCCGTCCGCCTCTCGATCGAAGATGCTCGACGACCCATCGACCCGGCCTCTCGCCCACCTCGGGCAGGATGCGTGCTTGCGCCTCGACGAGATGGAAGGCGACGTCGTCGGGCTCGAGTTCCGGATACAGCTTCAACAGGTCGTGCGCCAGCGAGAGCGTCTCACCGAATCCCTCGACCCCGGAGAACCCGCCTCCGACGAAGGTGACGGTGAGCAGTCGTCGACGCTCGGGCCCGGGCGGAAGCACGGAGGCGCGGTCGAAGGCGGTGAGGATGTAGTCGCGAATGGCCACCGCCTCCTCCACCTGCTTCATGCCGATCGCCTCCTCCAGTAGTCCGGGAATCGGGAACGTCCTGGTGACGGCACCGGCCGTCACCACGACGATGTCATAGGGAACGTCGAACGGGGCGCCGTCCTTGGGCGCTACCCGCACGGTGTGCGACGCGTGGTCGATCCGGGTGGCGGCGCCGGCGATCAGACGGGTGCGGCGAAGATGCCGGCGGAACGAGATGACGACGTGCCGCGCCTCGACCGACCCGGCCGCGACCTCGGGCAGGAACGGCTGGTAGGTCATAGAGGGCCGCGGATCGATCACCGTCACGCGCGCCTCACCGGGTCGCAGGCGCTTCTCGAGTTTCCACGCCGTGTAGAAGCCCGCGTAGCCGCCACCCACGATCACGATCTCTCGCACGATGCGCCCTCCCAAGTGCTACTCCGTCGTCATGAGATCGACGACGGAGCGATCACGAATGTGAGGTCGGCGCTTCCCTTGCGCCGAGAAAGGGCGGCCACGTCGGTCGAGCGCCGAATCAGGTATCCGAACCGCGACTGCGGCTCGGCGATCAGCTGCCGCGGTAGGTGCTGTACGAGTAGGGGCTCAGCAGGATCGGCACGTGGTAGTGGTCGCCCGTCGCGACCGCGAAGACCACAGTGACCTCCGGATAGAAGGTGTCGCGGCCGGAGCGACTGAAGTATTCGCCTGTTCCGAAGCTCAGCCGGTAGGTGCCGTCGTCGACGCTTTCGGACCCGAGGTCCCGTACGCGGCCGTCCGCGTCGGTCATGCCGGATGCGACGGACACCCAGCCTCCGTCGCGCCATCCGTCGAGTGCGACGGAGATCCCCTCGGCCGGCATCCCGAGGGCGGCGTCGAGCACGTGCGTGGTGATCTGACTCATAGCGCGATCGCTCCCCCGTCGTTGAACAGCGTGCGCAGGCGCAGCTCCATGATCTGCCGCAGCTGCTCCTTCGCCTCTTCGGCCTCGGTGCCGGCCCCCGACTCGAGACGGCGGGTGAGTTCCCGCAGCACGTCCGACCGGCTGCGTCCGGCGGCGCGGATGAGGAAGACGCGACCGAAGCGCTCCTCGTAGAGTGCGTTGCCCTCGACGATCTCGGCGTCGATCTCGGCGTCGGCGAGGCCGAGGCCGCCCTGTTCGCCCTGCGACAGGCGAGCCGAGGCGCCGTCTCCCGAGGCGCGTTCGCCGATCCGCGGATGATGCGCGAGCGCTTCGTCGAGCTCGTCGTCCGACAGCGGCGTCGCCACGCTCCGCGCCAACACGACGAGGTCGTCGAGCGAGTCGTACGGCGCCCGTTCGGCGACGGCGTCGACCCACCGCTGCACTCCGAGGGCGGCGGACAGCCGGTCGCGGAGCTCGGGCGGAGCGAGATCAGGCACGGAGGGTCCTTCGCGGATCGAGCCCCACAGGTCGGGGCGTGGCGTTAACTGTAGCCATGGCGGAGGTGGCGGGGCTGGTGCTGGCCGCGGGGCGGGGTCAGCGGTTCGGCGGCCCCAAGGCGCTCGCCACCACGCCCGACGGGCGTCCGTGGCTGACGGAGGTGGCGACGACCCTCATCGAGGCCGGCCTGGTGGTCAGCGCCGTCGTTCCACCCGATCTGCCGCAGGCGACGGACCTCCTGCCCTCCCCCGCAACCGCGGTGATGGCCCCTCCGATCTCCGCCGGTCTCAGCGATTCGCTGCGCGCCGGGCTGGATGCTCTCGACCGGACCGATGTCGCCGCGGTCCTCATCGTCCCGGTGGACGTGCCCACGATGCCGACGAGCGCGGTCGAGCGGATCATCACCGTCGCGCCCGTGACGGGCTCGTCGCTGCGAAGGGCGGTCTACGGCGGCCACCCCGGACATCCCGTGCTCCTCGGACGCGATCACTGGGCGGGAGCGCGAGCCGCGTCGCAGGGCGATCACGGCGCGGGCGCCTACCTCCATGCCGCCGGCGCGCTCGAGGTCGAGTGCGGCGACCTCTGGTCGGGCGACGACATCGACCACCGGTGAGTGCGCTGCGGTCGTGTCAGCCGCGCGCGTCGGCGACGGCCAGCACCGTCGCCTCGAAGGCGTCGAGCGCCGCCTCGACGTCGGATTCGGCGACGATCTCGTCGGGGTGATGACTGACTCCGTCATTGCCGCAGCGTAGGAAGAGCATCGCGAACCCGGTGACCGCCTGCACCGCCATGCCGTCGTGTCCCGCTCTGCTCCACAGCACCATCGGCTCGTCGTCACCGGTAGCGCGGATGCCCTGCTCCACCGCGAAGCGCAAGGCGGGATCGCAGACGACGGCGTCGGCGCGGTAGAACTCGTCGGCCTGCCAGGCGAGCCCGCGGCGTTCGCAGACGTCGCGGGCGAACGCCTCGATCTCCTCGAACGCGGCGTCGCGCCGCTCGTCCGACTCGGCACGCAGGTCGAGCGAGAACCGGGCGACGCCGGGCACGACGTTGACGCCGCCCGGGAAGGCGCGCACGCGGCCGACGGTCGCGACGGTGTCGGTGCGCTTCGCGATCCGCTCGATCTCGACGATGATCTCGCTCGCGCCGACCAGGGCGTCCCGGCGGCGCGCGTACGGGGTTCCGCCGGCGTGACCCGCCCGGCCGGTCACGGTGAGCGCGAGCCGTCGCGCACCCGCGATGGATGACACCACCGCGAGCGCCCGGTCGGCGTCGAGCAGGGAGGGGCCCTGCTCGATGTGCGTCTCGAGGTAGCCGACCAGGTCTTCGGAGCGGCGGGCGGCGTCGCCGATGGCGTCGGGATCGAGTCCGAAGTTCTTCGCCGCGTCGCGGAGGGTCA
Organism: Herbiconiux sp. L3-i23; assembly: GCF_023734115.1. Lineage (NCBI taxonomy): Bacteria > Bacillati > Actinomycetota > Actinomycetes > Micrococcales > Microbacteriaceae > Herbiconiux > Herbiconiux sp. L3-i23. Next base: position 186,863 of record NZ_AP025737.1, on the reverse strand, counting down.
CGCCCTTGCGGTCCTCCAGCTCGGTCCATGCCGGGTCCCACAATCCGGCGAAGGCGCGGCTGCCCATCAGTGCGTTGCCGAATCGGGTGCCCTCCTCGTCGGTGAAGCCGACGACTTCGAGAGCGAAGGGCAGGCGGCGACCGCTGCGTCGGATCCGATCGACGACCTCGATGGCGAGCATCACACCGAGCATGCCGTCGTAGGCGCCGGCGTCGGTGACGGTGTCGAGGTGGCTGCCGAGCACCAGCGCCGGCAGTCCGGGCTTGTGTCCCTCGAGGCGTCCGCAGAGGTTACCCGCCTCGTCGACCCAGGTGTCGAGTCCGACCTCCTGCATCCAGGCGGCGGCGAGCGCGTTCGCGATCTTGTGCTCGGTGGAGAGGTGGACGCGTTCGATCGCGTCGTCGAGCGAGCTGATGCGCGCCAACTCGTGGCAGTGCGCCAGCGCTCGAGCGGCGCCGGGCACCGATCGCTGAGCGGGCGGGTGCGGGGTCATACCGCGCTCCCGTACACGTCCTGCGCCGCCGACGCGCCGGCTCCCGCGCTGACGCGGACGCCGGCGCGGCGCAGCACCTGCTCGAGGGAGGCGAGGGTGACGAGCACGGCGTCCTTGCGCGCGTTGTAGCCCATGGTGCCGACCCGCCAGATCCTGCCGTGCAGCGGCCCGAACGAGGTGCCGATCTCGATTCCGTAGTCGTGCAGCAGCTCGGAGCGGATGGCCTCGCCGTCGACGCCGTCGGGGATCTCGACCCCGACCACGTTGTTCATGCGGTGCTGCTGGTCGCCGAACACGGCGAGCCCGAGGGCGGCGAGACCCTCGGCCATCGCGGTGCCGTGCAGCCGGTGGCGCTGCCACGCGGTCTCGAGCCCCTCCTCCACGAGGATGCGTGCGCACTCGCGTGCGCCGTAGAGCATGGTCGTCGCCTCGGTGTGGTGATTGAGCCGGCGCGGTCCCCAATAGTCGAGGACCATCGCGAGGTCGAAGTAGTTGCTGCGGATGCGGTCGTCGCGAACGGCGTCGCCCTCGGCCCGGATTCCGGCCTCGATACTCTTCCGCGCGGTGATGACGTCGACGGCGCGGGGCGACAGTGTGATGGGCGCGCTTCCCGACGGACCGCCGAGGCACTTCTGCAGGCCGGCGGTCACCGCATCCAGGCCCCACTCGTCGGCGAGGAATTCGTTGCCGCCGATGCTCGCGGTGACGTCGGTGTAGAAGAGGACGTCGTGGGCGCGGCAGATCGCCCCCAGGTCCTCGAGCGGTTGAGCGAGCGTCGTCGAGGTGTCGCCGTGCACGACGGCGAGGAGCGCGGGCCGCACCTCGATGATCGCGGCCTCGATCTGCTCAGGCGCGAAGACGGTGCCCCACTCGGTCTCGATGGTGTGCACATCGGCACCGCAGCGCTCGGCGATCTCGACGAGCAGGTGCCCGAAGCGGCCGAAGATCGGCACGAGCACGCGGTCGCCGGGGGTGATGAGCGACACGAGCGCCGCTTCGATGCCGGCGCGGCTGGTGCCGTCGATGAGCAGCGTCGCGTCGTTCGCGGTGCGGAAGACGTCGCGGTAGAGCTCCTGCGTCTCGGCCATGTAGGCGGTCATCGCGGGGTCGTACTGGCCGACGAGCTGGGCGGACATCGCCCGCAGCACCCGCGGGTCGGCGTTGATCGGCCCCGGCCCCATGAGGAGGCGGGCGGGCGGATCGATCGGCAGCGCGGCCACGGCGCCCTCCTTCTGTGCGGCTGACCTGTCGAGCATAGGCAGGACGCGTTGCGGGAAGATTTCGCACCCGACCCTCGCCCCGCCGAGTGCACGGATCAGGAGTTCGTACGCCGATCAGGAGAAGTGGCCGGATCGGTCCTGATCCGTGCGCCAGTCGCGCGGTTTCGGGCCGAGATTCCTGATCCGTGCACGCCGCCGGAGTGGCACGATGCTCGGGTGAGCAAACTTCGCGTGCACAGCCTGGCCCTCTCCCTCGACGGATTCGCCACCGGTGAGGGCCAGTCATTCGAGGCACCGTTCGGCCACGCCGGCGGGCGGCTGATGGAGTGGTTCTTCCCCACCCGCACCTTCGTCGGCATGTCCGGCCACGAGGACGAGGCCGTCGGGGCCGGGACGGTCGGCGTCGACGATGCGTTCGCGTCGGCCACCGAACGGAACATCGGCGCCGAGATCATGGGCCGCGGCAAGTTCGGCCCGCAGACCGGACCGTGGGAGGACGACTCGTGGCGCGGCTGGTGGGGCGACGAACCGCCGTTCCATACGCCCGTCGTGGTGCTGACCCACCACGAGCGCCCCGATCTCGTCGTCGGCGAGACCACCTTCCTCTTCCGACAGCTGGCCCCGCACGCGGCCCTCGAGTTGGCGACCGAGCTGGCCGACGGCCGCGACGTGCGCCTCGGCGGCGGCCCGACCGTCGTGAGGGAGTTCCTCGAAGCCGACTTGGTCGACCATCTCCACATCGTGGTCGTGCCGATCGTCCTCGGACGCGGCGTGCGGCTATGGGACGGTCTCGAAGGGTTGGAGGAGCGTTTCACGGTCGAGGTGACCGCATCACCGTCGGGCGTCGTCCACTACGTCTTCAGCCGTCGACCCTGATCACCCGAAGCGCCGCGATGACGAGCGTCAGTCGGCGAGGCCGGCCGCGAACGACGCCAGCGCGGTATCGCTTCCGCGCGGTCCGATGAGGGCGAGGCCCAGCGGGCCGGCCGGCGTACGCAGCAGCGGGGCGGAGAGGCTGGGAGCCCCGGCGATGCCGGCGAAGCAGGTCAGCTGGAGTGTCGCAGTGCGCACGCGGTCGATCTCCTCTGCGGGCGCAGTCGTCTGAGGGGCGGCCGATGCGGCGGCGGGCAGTGCCAGGAGCATTCCCTCGAGGGCGTCGTCGATCCGGGTCCGGATCGTGTGAAGCTCGTCGCGGGCCGCTCGCTCCTGGTCCGCGGTGACCGTCGCGGCATGGCGGAAGCGTTCAGCGACGGCACCGCTCACCGCTCCGGGGTGCGCCTCGAGCCACTCGCCGTTGACCCGCCACGCTTCGGCTGCCTGCACCGTTCGGAACGCGGAGTACGCGAGATCGGCATCGGGGAGGACGACCTCGACGGGGTGCTCGATCCGCCCGGACGCGACCAGGTCGGCGATACCGGAGCGGAACGCGTCGGCGACGGCCGGGTCGAGATGGTCGGTGAGGGCGGGGGCGACGGCGATGCGGCTGGGCAGCCCTGTCGCGGTGCCCAGCACGGCGGCGCTGACGCGAGCCAGCACTTCGCCCGACCGGGTGAGCCAGCCGACCGTGTCGAAGGACGGCGCCAGCGGGTGGACCCCGTTGACGCTCACCGCGCCGTACGTGGTCCGCAGACCCCAGAGCCCCTGATAGGAGGCGGGCACGCGGATCGATCCGGCGGTGTCGGTGGCGAGGCCGATGCTCGCCTGCCCGAGCGCGACGGCACTCGCGGGTCCATTCGAACTGCCGCCCGGCAGGCCCCCGGGCACGGCGGCGTTCGGCGGGGTGCCGTAGTGGGGGTTCGCGCCGGCGATGCTGTAGGCGAACTCGTCGGTGCGGGCGATACCGACGACCGATGCGCCGGCCGCGAGGAGGTCGCCGACGGCGGCGGCGGTGATGCGTGACGCCGACGCGTCGGCGAGGTACGCCGGCACTCCCCCGCCGATGCGATGTCCCGCGATCGCGAAGAGGTCCTTGACGGCGACCGTCTCGCCGTCGAGCGCACCGTGTCCGGTTGGCCGGGTCAGCGGGGTGCCGACGATGCGCCAGATGCGCCCGTCGATGGCGGGGCCGGGTCCCGAGACATGCGCGGCCGTGACGAGCCACGTTCCCCCGAGGCGTCGCCAGAGCTGGGTCTGCTGACCGCGGCCTCCGGCGATCGGAGCAAGGACCGCCACGACGAGGGCGGCGTCGTCGCGGATGACCTGCACGTGCACCTCGGCCACCCGCCGCTTCGGCGCTCCGCCTCGTCCCCGGCGGAAGGCGGCGATGGCGTCGTGCCCGACGAGCAGTCCGCCCGCGTCACCGCGGAGCGTGTCGTTTCGCGGTGCGAAGAGGCGGTCGAGCTCGGCGATGTCGTCGGCCATCAGCGCGCGCTCGTACCGCCAGAACGCGGCGACCAGCCCGTCGGGGAGCGGAGCATCGGCTGTGATCGGAGCGTCGGTGGCGACGGAGAACGAGGTCATCCGAGGTCACCCACCCGGATCTTGGCGTGCACGCCCTTCACGACGTCGACGACTTGGGAGATGTCGAAGTCGGTGGCGGCGGAGAGATAGGCGAGGGCGTGCGATCGGTCCATCCCGAAGCGGGCCTCGAGCAGATCGATCGATGCCCGCACGCAGAGCCGCACGGCCTCGTCGAGGTCTTCGTGCAACCCGGTCGGCACGAGGAACTCGTGGGTCTGCACCAGTGGGCCCGTGACGCGACCGAACTGCTCGAGCGCCTGGTCGGCCGGGATGACGTCGAAGCGGATGGTGGCGCGCAGCGACGCCTCCATCGCGGTGAGCGCCACCTCGCCGTCGCCCTGGGCGAAGTGCGGGTCGCCGATGTAGGCGTTGGCGCCCGGGACCTGCACCGGCAGCAGCAGCCGCGCACCCTCGGTGAGGAGCTTGATGTCGATATTGCCGCCGAATGCGCCCGGCGGCACCGAGTGCGGACGGTCGTCGCCGGCGACGGCGACGCCCATGACCCCGAGAAACGGCGCCAACCCGAATCGGGCGGTCCGATCGGATCCCTCGGCGAACGGGATGCTGCCCACCAGTCCGTCACCGGTCTCCGCTGCACGGGCGAACACACTGAACGCTTCACCCTGCAGCGGGAACTCCCCTGGCAGGGCCCCGCGACCGTGTCGATTCGAGATGACTCCGTACGGCACCCGCGGCAGCAGCTCGACGACCTCCATCACGAGCAGGTCACCTGGCTGAGCGCCCCGCACGGCGATCGGTCCGGTGACGACGTGGGGACCGTCGACCCCCGCGGTGCGGGCGCCTCCGTGCAGAACGAGATCGACCGCGTCGGACAGCACCGCATCAGCGGCGACGCCGTGCCGCGAGAAGTACGCGACCGGGTCGCTGCCCTGATCTTCGAGCAGACCTTCGTGGCTGAGCGTGTCGATGGTGACGCTCTCGCCGGGGTCGACGGTGAGGATGGGACGGTCGGCCGCGCAGGGCAGGCGACCCCAGAACACCTCGTCGACCCGCACGGGAAGGTAGTGGTCGCCACGGACCTGGTCGGGATCGGGCTGGAGTATCGACAGCTGCGACACGTGTCGCTCCTTCCCGCCGGGTGGTCGGCTCTCACCCTAACGAGGGCGTGTTACGGCCGGGAAACACGGATGCGCTTCAATCGCCCCAGTCGTGCCGCCTCAGCCGGTCGACGGGAAAGGACCCTCGTGATCCACCGGCTCCGCGGCGATCAGCCTCGACTGCACCTGATGCTCATGTTGGCGCTCACCTTCTCGACGGGCGTCGTCGACGCGGTCGGCTATCTCGGCCTCGATCGGGTGTTCACCGGCAATATGACCGGCAACGTCGTCATCCTCGGCATGGCGCTGACCGGTGCCGACGATCTGCCCATCGTGGGCCCCGTTCTGGCGCTCGTCGGCTTCGTGCTCGGTGCGATCGTCGCCGGCCGGGTCCTTCGACGCGCCCCGGTCGGCTGGACGCGTCGCGCCACCTGGCTGCTGGCGGTGGTGGCCGCGATCATCGTGGTGAGCATCATCCCGGTCCTCGTCGGAGGCGAATCACCCGCCGAACCGTTCCTCTTCACCGTCACGAGCCTGCTCGGAGCGGCGATGGGCATGCAGGCCGGTGTCGCCCGGCATCTCGGAGTCGCCGATGTGACGACCGTCGTCGTGACGTCGACCCTCGTCGGGCTGGCGTTCGAGTCGCGGCTCGGCAAAGCGAACGGTCAGAAGTGGCTCCGCCGACTCTCCGCGATAGTCCTCATCGCATTCGGCGCCCTCGTCGGCGCCGCACTGCTGCGTCTCGGTCTGGTCTGGGGCATCGGGCTGGCGGCGCTGATCACTGTGTTCGTCGCGGTGGTCGGGCACGTCGGCGCTCCCCGGGGCGCGCCCACTCCCTAGCGGCCGGGAGCGATACGGACTAGCGCGTCGCGTCGCGCCACGAGTACTGCGGTTCGTATCCGAGCACCGCGCGGGCATGCTCGATCGACAGCAGCGTCTCGTTGCCGCTGATCCTTCGCGCCCGCTCCACGCGCGGGAACACCGCGTCGGCGAGCTCTGCGCTCGGAGTGCGCATCACCGTGTCGGCCGCAGCGATGATGAAACGGTCGAACCCGCGTCGGTCTGATTCGAGCGCGCGAAGCACCGCCTGCGCACCATCGCGAGCGTCGATGTAACCCCAGAGGTTCCATTTGCGCACGAGCGGGTCGTCTTGAAAGTCCTCGAACGCGGCGTAATCCTCAGGAGCCATGACGTTCGAGAAGCGCAATCCGACGATCTTCAGATCGGGGAACCGGCGCGCGTAGTGGCTCGCCATCTCCTCCTCCATGGCCTTCACCATCGAGTAGGTCGACTCGGGTCGCGTCGTGTACTCCTCGTCGACCGGGATGTACGGAGGATCGATCTCGAACGGCAGCCCAAGCACCGTCTCACTGGACGCGAACACGATGTTGCGGATACCGGTCGAGATCGCGGCGTCGACGGTGTTGAATCCCGACAGCATGTTGTTGCGGAAGGTCGCGGAGTTGGTGGCGAGTCCCGGTGCGGGGATCGCGGCGAGGTGGACGAGGGCGTCGAATCCGCCGTCTCGCTCGTCGGTTCCGAGCAGCGCGTCGACGACCTGTCCGTAGTCGGTGAGATCGACGGGCACGAAGCCCGGCCCCATCTCGCCTCGCCGATCGAGGTTGGTCACCGTGTTGCCGGCGGCACGCAGACCCTCGAGCACGAATCGTCCGAGTTTGCCGCTACCACCCGTCAACGCGATCTTCACCGGCTCAGCCTCTCACCCTCGGGCCGCTACTTCGCCGTGCTGAGCGGCTCCGCGATCTCTTCCAGCGACTTCCGTTCCGCGTTGACTCCGAGGAAGACCTCGACGAGTCCGGCAGCGATCATGAGCCCCGCACCGATGTAGTAGCCGATCGCGACCTGCTCGATACCCTGCTCGATGAACTGGCCGAACAGGATCGGGCCGATGATGCCGCCGAGACCGGTGCCCACCGCGTAGAAGAACGCGATGGCCATCGCGCGGGTCTCCATCGGGAAGATCTCGCTGACCGTGAGGTAGGCCGAGCTCGCGCCCGCCGAGGCGAAGAAGAACACGACGACCCAGCAGACGGTGAGCCAGAACGCGTCGAGGACGCCGGATCCGAAGAGGATGCCGGTGCCGACGAGCAGCACACCCGACCCGATGTAGCTGGTGCTGATCATCACGCGGCGGCCGATGCTGTCGAAGAAGTGCCCGAGCAGCAGCGGCCCGAGGAAGTTGCCGATCGCGATCGGCACCAGCGAGTACGGCGCGATGTTGTCCGGCACGCCGAGCAGCTCGGTGAGCACCAGCGCGTAGGTGAAGAAGACCGCGTTGTAGAGGAATGCCTGCCCCACGAACAGCGAGAGGCCGAGCACGAAGCGCTTCGGGTAGCGCGTCACCGCCGTCTTCACGATCTCGCCGAAGCCCGTCGACTTGCGCTGATGGATCTTCATCTCGCCCTTGGCGGGCGGCAGCTTCTCGCCCTTCTCGCGCTCGATCCGCTCCTCGATCTCGGAGACCGTCGCCTCGGCCTGCTCGTCGCGCCCGTGGATGACCGCCCATCGCGGCGACTCGGGGACGGTCCGGCGCACGATGAGGATGAGGAGGCCGAGCACGGCCCCGAGACCGAAGGCGAGGCGCCATCCGAGCTCGGGCGGGAAGATATTGGTGTCGAGCAGCACGACGGTGAGCAGCGCACCGAATGCGGTACCGAGCCAGTACGAGCCGTTGATGGCGAGATCGACGACGCCGCGACGGCGCGCCGGGATGAGCTCGTCGATGGCCGAGTTGATGGCGGCGTACTCGCCGCCGATGCCCGCTCCCGTGAGGAATCGGCAGACGAAGAAGAAGATCGCGTTGGGCGCGAAGGCGGTCGCGACGGTGGCGAGCAGATAGAGCCCGAGGGTCGCGATGAAGAGCTTCTTCCGCCCGAATCGGTCGGTGAGATAGCCGAAGCCGAGTGCACCGGTGCAGGCGCCCGCCACGTAGATCGCCGCGGCGAGACCGATCTCGCCCGCGGTGAGGCCGAGTCCGCTGCTCTCCTCGGTGAGCCGGGATCCGAGGGCACCGACGATGGTCACCTCGAGACCGTCGAGGATCCACACGGTGCCGAGTCCGAGCACCACGAGCCAATGGAACTTCGACCACGGCAGCCTGTCCATCCGCTCGGGGATGGAGGTCGTCACCGTCTTCGTCTCGCCCGCCTGTGCCGATGCCTGAGCCACGTCGCCCGCCCTTCTCTCCGACGATACCGAGGGCTAGGCGACCACCGGACGCCGCGAACCGACTGTGAGCCAGCTGCGCACTTCTCGTGACCTGTCTATGCCGACCCGATCTGTGCCGTCTGGTGGCCGAGCGGCAGGCGGACGATGAAGACGGTGTCCCCCGGTTCGCTCGACACCGCGACGCTGCCGCCGTGCGCGTCGACGACGGCCTTGACGATCGACAGTCCGAGACCGGTGCTGCCCGTCGCTCGAGTGCGCGAATTGTCGCCCCGGGTGAAGCGCTCGAACAGCGAGGCGCGCAGAGACGGGTCGATGCCGGGTCCGTCGTCCGCGACGCGGAGCACCACCTGGTCCTGCACCACCTCGAGGCTCGTCGTGATCGTCGTGCCCGGCGGAGTGTGGGTCCGCGCGTTGCCGAGCAGGTTCACCAGCACCTGACGCAGCCGCGGGTCGTCGCCGGTGACCACGACGGGGTCCTCGGGCAGATCGAGCAGCCAGACGTGCTCGGGACCGGCGACGTGGGCGTCGCCCACCGCCTCCAACGCGATCAACGAGAGGTCGACATCCTCCTGCCGCAGCTCGCGCTGCGAATCGAGGCGGGCGAGCAGCAACAGATCCTCGACGAGGGAGGTCATCCGCATCGCCTCGGACTCGATCCGTCCGAGGTTGTGCTCGACCTGGGGCGAGAGGGTGTCGTCCATGCGGCGGGTGAGCTCGGAGTATCCGCGGATGCTCGCCAGCGGCGTGCGCAGCTCGTGGCTCGCGTCGGCGACGAACTGGCGCACCTTGTCCTCGCTGCGCTGACGCACCGCGAGCGCCGTGCCGACATGACTGAGCAGCCGGTTGAGCGCAGAGCCCACCTGGCCGACCTCTGTTCGCGTGTCCGTGTCCTCGTCCGGGACCCGCACGTCGATGTCGACGTCTCCGCGGTCGAGGGGCAGGTCGGCGACGGTCGCCGCGGCGGACGCGACGCGGTGCAACGGCCGCAGCGCGACATCGACGACGAAGGTCGCGACGGCGGCGGCGAGAGCGATGCCCGCGGCGGTCACCAGCGCGAACACGAGCGCGAGCTGACCCGTGAGCGTGTGCACGTCCTTCAACGGAAGCGCGGTGAGGAGCACGACGTTCTCGGTGCCGCGGACGGCGGTCGAGATGACCCGGTAGTCGCCGAGGTCGCGGCCGAGGTAGACGGTGTGCGGCTGGCCGTCGAGCGGCACCGTCGCGAGGCGGGTGAGCTGACCGCGGTCGAGGATCTGGTTCTCGCCGTACGCGTCCGGGTAGCCCGCCCGGATCAGGATGTTGTCGACGATGACGCCCGAGATCGTGCCGGAGGCCTGCCCCGGTGCGCCGTAGTCGGGTGCCTGGCCGCTGCCCTGCGAATCGAACCCGGGAAGCGGACCGTACGACCCGCTCGTGCGACCCGCGGACTGGCGCAGGCTGTCATCGAGCTGCGCGACCAGGTAGCTGTTGAACAGGAGCACGCTGAGCGCGCCGACGACGACGCCGACGCTCGCCATCAGGCAGACGACGATGAGGACGAGACGTGCCCGCAGACTGCGGGGCTTCCTCATGTCGCGGGCTTGATGAGGTAACCGGCCCCGCGGACCGTGTGGATCATCGCGGCGCGGCCGGCGTCGATCTTGCGGCGCAGATACGAGATGTAGATCTCGACGACACTGGACTTGCCGCCGAAGTCGTAGCTCCAGACCCGGTCGAGGATCTGCGCCTTGCTCAGCACCCGACGCGGATTGCGCATGAGGAAGCGCAGCAGCTCGAACTCGGTGGCCGTGAGCTCGATCAGCTGGCCGTCGCGGAACACCTCGTGGCTGTCCTCGTCGAGCGAGAGGTCGCCGACGGTGATGACGGGGTCGTTCTCGGTCGTGACCGACGCGATCGAGCGACGGATGAGCCCGCGCAGGCGGGCGACGAGCTCCTCGAGGCTGAACGGCTTGGTCACATAGTCGTCGCCGCCGGCGGTGAGGCCGGTGATGCGGTCGTCGAGCGAGTCCTTCGCGGTGAGGAACAGCACCGCGGTGTCGCCGCCGTCCGCACGCACCCGCGAGAGCACCTGCAGGCCGTCGATGTCCGGGAGCATGATGTCGAGCACGATCGCGTCGGGCTTGAAATCGCGCGCCGTCGAGATGGCGCTGCGCCCGTCGGCCGCGGTCTTGACCTCCCAGCCCTCGTAGCGCAGCGCCATCGAGAGCAGGTCGGTGAGGGTGGGCTCGTCGTCGACGACCAGGACGCGGATCGGCGAGCCGTCCGCACGGCGCATCGGAGCGGTCTTCGGTCGGGCGGAGGTGTCGGAAGCGGCCATGTAATCGAGTATCGCGCGTTTCCTATGAATGCCCTGAGGGCGGACTATGCCGATACAGAGAGATATCGAAGGCCTCGCATACGGCGCTCTCGCGCCGCTCATAACGGTCGTACTTAGCTTCGCCACGTCGACCGCCGGCATGAGCGGTCATATTCGACTTGGAGACGTCAGTGTTCGGAACCTATCTGCGCCGCGAGCTGTCGAACAGACGCCGTCAGACCATCACCATCGCCATCGGGATGGCGCTCGCCATCGCGCTCGTGATCATCGTCAACTCGGTCGCCGCCGGCGTGAAGAACGCGCAGGCGACCGTACTCGAATCGCTCTACGGCGTCGGCACCGACATCACCGTGACGGCGACACCCGAACCCCCCGCCGAGGACGAGGGCGGCGGCCAGCGCTTCGAATTCGGCACCGACGACGGCGCGACCGAAGACGGCACGACGTCCGTCAGCCAGTCCCGGCTCGAGGCGGGCCGCGGCACGTCGACCTTCGACGCGGCGGCGGTGGCCACCGCCGCGAGCACCGATGGCGTCGTCGCGGCGGTCGGCGTGCTGTCGCTCACGAACACCACCGTCGACGGCGAACTGCCGGACTTCTCGCAGATGCAGCGCCAGCCGGGCGCTGATGGGTCGGCCTCCGACGGCGGTCAGCCGCCGGCCGGGGGACCCGACGGCGCAGGCGGAAGCGCGTTCGACATCGCCGCCTTCACGGTGCTCGGCATCGACCCGTCCGCCGACGCCATCGGTCCACTGACCGCAGCGGAGCTGTCGGACGGACGCGTGCTCGACTCCGCCGACGCGGGCGCCGACGTGGCGCTCCTCGACAGCTCCTATGCGACCGAGGAAGGACTCGCGGTCGGCGACACCGTCGACATCGCGGGGACGAGCTTCGAGGTCGTCGGCGTCGTGGCATCGACGACGTCCGACGGCGAGAGCGCATCGAATGTGTACATCCCGCTCGACGTCGCCCAGACGCTCGCCGGCCTCGATGGCCAGGTCTCGAGCGTCTACGTGCAGGCCTCATCCGCCGACGGGATCGACACCGTGAAGGCGGACCTCGAAGAGGCACTGCCCGAGATGACGGTGAGCACCCAGGAGGACCTCGCGGCCAGCGTGGCCGGATCGGTGTCGACCGCCTCCAGCATGATCACGAGCCTCGGGACGTGGCTGTCGCTCATCGTCCTCCTCGCCGCCTTCCTCGTCGCGATCCTCTTCACCATCTCCGGCGTCACGCGCCGCACCCGCGAGTTCGGCACGCTGAAGGCTCTCGGCTGGAGCAACCGTCGGATCGTCGGCCAGGTCGCGGGAGAATCGCTCGTGCAGGGAGCGATCGGCGGGGTCGCGGGCATCGCTCTCGGACTCGTCGGAATCCTCGTCGTCAACCTGATCGCGCCGACCATCGGCACGAGCGGGGCCACCGCAACCGGAGGCGGCATGCCCGGCGATGCGATGCAAGGCGGCGGCATGCCGGGCGGCGGAGCCATGCCCGGCGGGTTCGGCGCCCAGGCCGCGCTGACCACCTCGGAGGTGGTGCTGCAACTGCCGGTGACCGTCGCGGTGGTCGGTATCGCCGTCGGCCTCGCCCTCCTCGGCGGTCTCCTCGCCGGCGCGTTCGGAGGCTGGCGCGCCGCCCGCCTCCGCCCGGCCGCCGCGTTTCGCTCGGTCGACTGACTTCTTCCCCATCCCCTTCGAAAGGACGCACCATGTACACGCTCACCGGGGTCAGCAAGGTCTATGACAGCTCCAAGCGGAAGGTCACCGCGCTCACCGGCGTGGATCTCGCCATCGACGACGGCGAGCTGGTCGCGATCCAGGGCCCGACGGGCGGTGGGAAATCGACGCTGCTGCAGCTCCTCGGTGCGCTCGACCGTTCGACCACCGGATCGGTGACCCTCGGCGGCGACGACCTCTCGGCGCTCCCCGATGCGAAGCTGGCGACCATCCGTGCGGAACAGATCGGCTTCGTGTTCCAGGGGTTCAATCTCATCCCCACGCTCACCGCGCTCGAGAACGTCGAGACCGCGCTCGCTCCGCTGGGGATCGACCCCACCGAACGTCGCCACCGCGCATCCGAGGCGCTCGAGAGCGTCGGCCTCGGCGAGCGCCTCTCGCACCTGCCCAGTGAATTGTCCGGTGGTCAGCAGCAGCGCGTCGCCATCGCGCGGGCGCTGGTGAAGAGGCCTCGCGTGCTCCTCGCCGACGAGCCGACCGGCAACCTCGACGAGCAGACCCGCGACGAGATCATGGATCTGCTCGAGGCGCAGTGGCGGGAGGAGAAGCTGACCCTCATCGTCGTGACCCACGACTCGGCCGTCGCTAAGCGAGCGCCGCGGAGACTGCGGATCAAGGGCGGCACCGTCGCGGAACGCTGACCCGTCCGCCCGGAATCGTCGCGCACCGGGAACACCCCTGTAACACCGGCGAATCATTGGCCGAGTTGACTGGCGGCAGGCCGCGACCCGGTGCGGCGCTACCACGAGGGGGACCAGTGCAGGCCGAGAGCATCGCCAGTATCCCGACACCCGCCGCGCCGATGCCCGCGCTTCCGCGATCGATGCGCGCGATCCTCGCCTCGGGTCCGGGCGGCCCCGAGGTCCTCACCCTCGGGCAGGTCGCACCGCCGACACGGGTCGGCAGCGAGGTACTGGTCCGCGTGCTCGCCGCGGGAGTCAACCCCGTCGATGTGAAGACCCGGGCGGGCGACGGCGTGGCCGCAGGGATCGGCGGCTGGCCCGTCGTGCCGGGCTACGACTTCAGCGGCGTGGTGGTCGAGGCTCCGTACGGCGCCTTCCCGCTGCAGCCGGGCGACGAGGTGTTCGGGATGGCCGGCTTCCCCCGGCAGTCCGGCGCCTACGCCGAATACGTGTCGGTTCCCGCGCTGAGCGTGGCACGGAAACCCTCGGTGCTCTCCCACGTCGAGGCGGCGGCCGTGCCGCTCGCAGCGCTCACCGCGTGGGGCGCGACCGTCGACATCGCGAAGGCGCACGAGGGCCAGCGGGTGCTCATCCACGCGGGCGCCGGCGGAGTCGGTCACCTCGCCGTCCAGTTCGCCGCCTATTTCGGCGCCGAGGTCACTGCCACCGCGTCCGAGACGAACGAGGAGTGGGTGCGTTCCCTCGGCGCCACTCGCGTGATCGACCACCGCAGCGTCCGATTCGACGATGTGCTCGCCGACTTCGACGTGGTCATCGACGCGGTCGGCGACGCGAAGGACCGCACCGCGACCCGGTCGATCTCCGTGCTGCGGCCGGGCGGACTGCTCGTCACCCTGCCGAGCGCGGACGCTCCCCACGTGATCGCCGCGGCGGCGGCGGCCGGCGTGCGCGCGACCGGGTACTGGGTGGTCCCCGACGCCGGCACGCTCGCCGTCATCTCGCGCCTCATCACGTCGGGCGACGTCAAGGCCAGGGTCGAGAAGGTCTTCGACCTCTCCGCCGCCGCCGAGGCGCATCGCCTCGTGGAGCAGGGCCACGTGCGCGGCAAAGTGGTGCTCAAGGTCAGCGACTACTGACGAACTGCGCCCTCGAGGATGCGTTCGCGCACGAAGTCGTGCTCCCAGACGTCGCCGACGAGGAAGCGTTTGACCCCGATCCGAGTGAACCCGCTCTTCTCGTAGAAGCGGTTGGCGCGCGAGTTGAACTGGTTCACGCCCAGCCACATCGAGCGCGCCCCGCGCTGCGTCGCGGCGGCGACGCTCGCGTCGATCAGCGCCGACGCGAGCCCGTGACCGTGCAGCTCGGGGAGCACGTAGCACTTGCTGAGCTCGACCGTCGGGCGCGGCCGCACGACGGCGAGGACATCGGTGTCGGTCGGCTCCGCGAAGACCAGCATCGTGTACCCCGCGGGGCGGCCCCGGTACTCCGCGAGGAGGATCATCCGCTCGGGGTCGGCGAGGTAGCGCTGGAAGCTGCCGAGCGAGAGGTGGCGCGCGATGAAGTCGGCCTTGGCCGCGTCGGTCGTCGTCGGCGGGCACGCGAGCGGAAAGGTCACGGCCGCGATGGCGGTGAGGACCGCCGCGTCGCGCTCGTCCGCGACCCGCACGTCACTCGCCGACGGGGTGTTGAACGACGAAGTGCCCGCTTCGGCGGGTCGTTCCGAGGAACTACCGGCAGAAGCGGGCACTTCGAGTGCTTACGCTCAGAGGGCGTTGACGTCGAGCGGGATGCCCGGGCCGAACGTGGTCGAGACCGACCCCTTCTGGATGTAGCGACCCTTGGCGGCCGACGGCTTGAGACGCTGCACCTCGTCGAGGGCGGCGCGGAGGTTCTCCGACAGCTGCTCCTCGCTGAAGCCCGCCTTGCCGACCACGAAGTGGACGTTGGCGTGCTTGTCGGTGCGGAACTCGATCTTTCCGCCCTTGATGTCGGTGACCGCCTGAGCGGCGTTCGGCGTGACGGTGCCGGTCTTCGGGTTCGGCATCAGACCACGGGGTCCGAGAACCTTTCCGAGACGACCGACCTTGCCCATCAGGTCGGGGGTGGCGACGGCCGCGTCGAACGCGGTCCATCCGCCGGCAACCTTCTCGATGAGCTCGTCCGAGCCGACCTCGTCCGCGCCGGCGGCGATGGCGGCCTCAGCGGCCGGACCCTGCGCGAACACGATGACGCGGGCGGTCTTGCCGGTGCCGTGGGGCAGCAGCACGGTGCCGCGCACCATCTGGTCGGCCTTGCGGGGGTCGACGCCGAGCTTCAGCGCGACCTCGACGGTCGAGTCGAACTTCGCCGAACCGGTCTGCTTCGCCAGCTCGACGGCCTCGGTGGGGGTGTAGAACTTGCCGTCCTCGATCTTCTCGGCGGCGGCGCGGTACGCCTTGCTCTTCTGTGCCATGTTCTTCGTCCTCAGCCTTCGACCGTGATGCCCATGGAGCGGGCGGTGCCGGCGATGATCTTCTCGGCGGCTTCGATGTCGTTCGCGTTCAGGTCGGGCTGCTTCTGCTCCGCGATCTGACGCACCTGCTCACGGGTGAGCTTCGCGACCTTGACGGTGTGAGGAGTGGAGGAGCCCTTGCCGACGCCCGCAGCCTTCTTGATCAGCTCAGCGGCCGGCGGGGTCTTGAGCACGAACGTGAACGAGCGGTCCTCGTACACGGTGATCTCGACGGGGATGACGTTTCCGCGCTGCGACTCGGTCGCGGCGTTGTACGCCTTGCAGAACTCCATGATGTTGACGCCGTGCTGACCCAGCGCAGGCCCGATGGGCGGTGCGGGGTTAGCGGCGCCGGCGTTGATCTGGAGCTTGATGAGCCCCGTGACCTTCTTCTTCGGTGCCATTGTTTCTTCCTTTCCCGAACGACCGCATGGTCGTTCTCCCGCTTCTCCGGCCGTTCCGGAGCGCGGTGCGCGCAGCCCCTCCGAAGAAAGGCCCCGCAGATCTTACCGTCGGATGACGGAAGTACCTAGGGTCAGAGCTTGGTGACCTGGTCGAAGCTGAGCTCGACCGGCGTCTCGCGCTCGAACAGCGAGACGAGGACCGTGAGCTTGCCGCTCTCGGGCTTGATCTCGCTGATGGTGCCGGGCAGGCCCGCGAACGAGCCCTCCTTGATCGTGATGGTCTCGCCGATCTCGAAGTCGACCTCGGCGGGGATGACCCGAGCCTGAGTGGGCGACCCCTTGGCGCCGCCGCTCGCCTTGGCGGGAGCCTCGGCGATCTGGACGGTGCTCTTCAGCATGTTGAACGCCTCTTCGAAGCGCAGCGGCACCGGCTGGTGCGCGTTGCCGACGAAGCCGGTCACACCGGGGGTGTGACGCACGACCGACCACGATTCCTCGTTGAGGTCCATGCGCACCAGCACGTAGCCGGGGATGCGCACGCGGTTGACCAGCTTGCGCTGACCGTTCTTGATCTCGACGACGTCTTCCATGGGGACCTGGACCTCGAAGACCGAGTCCTCCTGGCCGAGGCTGCCCTTGCGCTGCTCGATGTTCTGCTTGACGCGCTTCTCGAAGCCGGCGTACGAGTGGATGACGTACCACTTGCCGAGCTTGCCGCGCAGTTCGCGGCGGAACTCCTCGTAGGGGTCGAGCTCGACCTCGGCCTCGGCGTCTTCGAGGTCGCTCTCGAGCTCCTCGAGCACCGCCTCGGGGCGCTCGGCGAGGTTCTCTTCCTCTTCGTCCTCGGTCGCCTCGACGGCGGCCTCGGCGTCGTCGAGGTTGTGCACCTCGAGCGCCTCGTCGACGGCCTCGTCCGCTTCGGGGTCGGCCGCCTCCTCGATGGCCTCAAGGGCCTCGTCGAGGTCGTCCTCGTCGTCGGAGACGACGGAGAGGGCGGTGTGCTCGGCGGACTCGCTCTGACGCTCGTCGGCCTCGAAGACGTCACCCTCCTGGTTCTCGTCGACCTCGGAGCCCTGCTCTGCGGCGGGGCCGAGGTCGATGTCGTCGCGGTGGTCGCGCTCGGAGTTCGACACGGTTTCTGGCTCTCTTTTCTGACGGTTCAGTGCATCCGGCATGGGTGGCCGGAGTGCACCGCGATCACTGTGCGATGGACGGATCGCCGAAGACGAAGACGACGAGGGCGCTGAAGGCGAAGTCGAGCAGGCTGACGACCGCCATCATGATGACCACGAAGATCAGCACGACGGTCGTGAAACCGAGGAGCTCGCGACGGGTCGGGGTGACGACCTTCTTGAGCTCGCCGATCACCTGGCGCACGAACAGCGCGATGCGCGCGAACGGCGAGCGTCGCGCCTGCCGTTCGGCCCGGGCAACGGCTACGACGTCCTCACTGGGCTCGTCGACGACCTTTCGCGCCACGATGGGACCTCACCTCTACTGTCGTACGTTTCGTCGGCTCTTCAGCCGTCCATTCCCGTCCCGGCTGGGTGCCGGGGGTAATGAGCAGGGCGGACAGGACTCGAACCTGCAACCTGCGGTTTTGGAGACCGCTGCTCTACCAATTGAGCCACCGCCCTAAGGCGACTGGAAGCGGCCACGGCTCCGCTCTCGTTCCCACGGATTCCTCTGCGGGAAAGACACGCCAGCAGGCGCGGCGAAGTACGGCGACTTCCAACCAGTGCCGCCAAGTCTAACACCGGGATCGGAGCGCCCCGCTAGGGTTGCCGCGGCGGGAGGGAGCCGACATGGATGCGGGCATCGAGGCGCCGGGGCTCATCGCCGTCGCGATAGCCCTGCTGACCATCACCAACCCGATCGGCAGCGTGCCGATCTTCCTCGGACTGACGGCGGGATTCGACGCCGCGAAGCAGCGGCGCACGGCACTTCTCGTCGGGGTCGCGGTGAGCGCGGTGCTGCTCGTCTCGCTGCTCGTCGGCAAGTACGTGCTCGCGGCGTTCGGCATCGATCTGACCTCGTTCCGGATCGCCGGCAACCTGCTGGTCGCCAGCATCGGTTGGGCGATGCTCACCGCGAAGACGGGCGGCCCCGCTCCCGGTGGCGGTTCGTCGCCGACCGTCGTCCCCCTCGCGATCCCGATCATCGCGGGGCCGGGCGCGATCAGCCTCGTCATCACCTTCGCCGAGCAGCACACCGGCGTCCTGAACCTGATCGGCGGCGCGATCGTGGTGCTCGTCGTCGCCGCGGCGATCGCCGTCGTGCTGTTCTTCGCGCCGCGTCTGCAGAAGATCCTCGGGAACTCGGGGATGAACATCCTCAGCCGCATCTTCGGGCTGATCCTGCTCGCCATCGCCGTGCAGTCGATCATCGACGCGCTCACCGACGCCTTCCCCGTGCTCACCCGGTGACCGCGGATCGGCTCGTCGCGTGGTGCGGGCGCGCCCTAGGCTTGCAGGCATGACCGGCGAACGCCCCAGAATCTCTCCCCGCCTGGCCGCGATCGCGCCCTCGGCGACGCTCAAGGTCGACGCGAAGGCGAAGGCACTGCAGGCGGCGGGTCGCCCCGTCATCAGTTACGCGGCCGGCGAGCCCGACTTCCCGACTCCCGCGTTCATCGTCGAGGCGGCGCTCGAGGCGGTCCGCGACCCGCGCAACCACCGGTACACGGCCGCCGCCGGTCTGCCCGAGCTGCGCGAGGCGATCGCCGCGAAGACGCTCCGCGACAGCGGTCTCGAGGTCGACCCCGCGCAGGTCATCGTCACCAACGGCGGCAAGCAGGGCGTCTACCAGGCATTCCAGGCCATCGTCGGCGACGGCGACGAGGTGCTGCTTCCCGCGCCGTACTGGACCACGTACCCCGAGGTCGTGAAGCTCGCGGGCGGTGTGCCCGTCGAGGTGTTCGCCGGGGCCGATCAGGACTACCTCGTCACGGTCGAACAGCTCGAGGCGGCCCGCACCGACCGCACGAAGGTGCTGCTCTTCGTCTCCCCGTCGAACCCGACCGGTGCCGTCTACTCGGAGGAGCAGACGCGCGCGATCGGCGAGTGGGCCGACGCGAACGGCTTGTGGGTCATCACCGATGAGATCTACCAGAACCTCGTCTACCCCGAGGGTCTCGCCGAGGGCGAGACCCCGAAGGCCGCCGTGTCGATCGTCGACGTGGTGCCCTCGCTCGCCGACCGCACGATCCTCGTCAACGGCGTCGCCAAGTCGTACGCGATGACCGGGTGGCGTCTCGGCTGGATGATCGGGCCCGCCGATGCCATCAAGGCGGCCGCGAACCTGCAGTCGCACCTGAGCTCCAACGTGTCGAACATCTCGCAGCGCGCCGCGATCGCGGCGCTCACCGGTCCTCAGGACGAAGTCGAGGCGATGCGCCGCGCCTTCGACCGCAGGCGCCGCGTGATGGTCGAGGAGCTGAACAAGATCGACGGCGTCGTGACGCCGACTCCCGAGGGGGCTTTCTACGTCTACCCGGATGTGACCGGTCTGCTCGGTCGCGAGTGGGCGGGCAGCACCCCGGCCACCTCCCTCGAGCTCGCCGACCTCATCCTCGACAAGGCCGAGGTCGCGGCGGTTCCGGGTGAAGCATTCGGTCCGGGCGGCTTCCTGCGCTTCTCCTACGCCCTCGGCGACGACGCCCTCCTCGAGGGCGTCCAGCGCCTCCAGCGCCTCTTCTCCTAACCTCCCCACCCCTCCACCCCTTCACCCCTGCGAGCGCGGTGTGTTGCTGCGAGCGCGGGTGTTTATACAGGCGCGCTCGTATCAACACACCGCGCTCGCGGGGGCAAGAGGGGGGTTGGGGGTCGATACGTTGGCGGTCGTGGCCGACTCTCGACGCTCCCGCCCCTGGTATCGGCGACCCTCGCGGCTCGTGCCGAGCATCGCGCTCGGGGCGCTCCTCGGAACCGTGATCTACTCGCTCGTCAGCCCGTGGTTGCCCGCGCTGCTCATCCGCGCCGTATTCGAGAAGGGCGCGGCGGACACCGTAGAGGAAATGCTCCCCTTCGTCCCCGCCGACGGGTACACGTCGGATTACGACATCGCATACGCGGGCGCCGGCCCCGACACGACGCTCGACGTCTTCTCCGCCGACGGCAACGGCCCGCTGCCGACGGTGGTCTGGATCCACGGCGGCGCCTGGATCTCGGGCGACAAGCGGGACGTCGCGCCCTACCTGAAGATGATCGCCGCCGAGGGCTACACCGCGATCGGGCTCAACTACACGATCGCGCCCGAAGCCACCTATCCGACGGCGATCGACCAGCTGAACGAGGCGCTGCGCTACATCCTCGACAACGCCGCCGACCTGCGCGTCGACCCGAGCCGCATCGTCCTCGCCGGCGACTCGGCGGGATCGCAGCTCGCCAGCGAGCTCGCCACGATCACGACGAATCCCGAGTTCGCCGCTCGAGCCGACGTCGTGCCGGCCCTCCGACCGGAGCAGCTGCGCGGTGTGGTGCTGAACTGCGGCGTCTACGACCTGGACGAGCTCGCCGCCGGGGCGCACGGAATCGTCGGATGGGGATTCAAGTCGGCGCTCTGGGCGTACACGGGCGAGCGGGACTGGTCGAACACCCCGGCCGGTGATCAGATGTCGACGATCGACTTCGTGACCGCCGACTTCCCGGCCACCTTCGTCACGGGCGGCAACGGCGATCCGCTCACGGACGGCCAGTCGAAGCCACTCGCCGAGAGGCTGACCTCCCTCGGGGTCGACGTCACCGCCCTTTTCTGGCCCGCAGACACGACCCCGGCGCTGCCGCACGAGTACCAGTTCCACCTCGACTTCGACGAGGCGCACACGGCCCTCGCCGGCACCCTCGCCTTCCTCGCCACGGTGACCGGCTGACCCAGAGCCAAGCGCCGGAGACAGGCCCGCCCTCGAGTCGGCCGCATCGACGACGGCGAGGCTGCGCGCGGTGTCTACGATGACCCCATGCCCGCCTCCCGCGATTCGCTAGCGGCCGCCGTGGAGTCGGTGGTGGCATCCGTCGTCGCCGGTGGAATCGTCGCGCCGACGATCGATCTGGAGGCGGTCGCCCGATCCTCGGCGGAGAGGGAGATGACGCAGACCGCCGAGAGCCGGGCCGCGGTCGTCGTCGCCGCGTCGCGACTCGGACGCCACCCTCGCGCGCTCAACCTGAGCGATTCCGCCCTCGCCTGGGCGGACGAGCAGACCGCCTTGTCCGCCGGACAGCGCGCGCTGCTGCTCAGCGCGGCGGCGGAGGCCCATCTGGCGGCCGGACGGCTGCGCGTCGGACACTCGCTCGCCGGCCGCGCCGTGGCCTACGCCGACCGCGCATCCGACGACGCACTCGTCCTCGCGGCAGGGGGGCTGCTCGCACTCGCCAGGGCGCTCGACGGCCGCTACACCGACGCCGCCGAGTCGGTGCAGACGTGTCGGCGCATTCAGTCGGACCGAGGCTTCGAGACCGGACAATCCGCTTACCCCCTGCTGCTGGCGGAGATCCTGATCGCCTCGGCACGACTCGACCCCCGTCGGCTCCGCTCCATCGCCGAGGAAATCGACGCCGTCTCAGACGAGGACCCCTGGACGACGACTGCGATGGGCGCTCGAGCGATGGCAGCCCTCTGCGAGGCGGACGCACCCAGCGCCGTCCCTCTCCTCTTGAGCGTCATCGGCGATGTCAAAGCGGGCGAGACCCTCGCACTGGTCCGCGGCTTCTGTCTCGGGATCTACGCCGATCTCCTCCTCACCGCCGGGGAGGCTCGTCGAGCCCTCTCCCTGCTCGAGTCCGTCCCCAGTCCGTCCGAGCACGTCCTCTGCTACGACATGCAGCGAGCAGCGGCACACCTGCTGCTCGAGGACCCTCGCGCAGCGCTGATGGTCACGGATGACTGCATTCGGATGGGCCCGAAGCACTGTCTGCGCACGACCCCGCCCATTCTCCTGCGACGCGCGATCGCACACGCACGGCTCGGGGACCCGCGCCGGTCGGACGAGACGTTCGCGGTCGCGGCGCGCATGCTGGTCGAGTCCGAGTCTTTGACGCCCCTCCTGACACTCCCCGCCGACCAACTCGAGCCGTTACTGGCGGGCCTGGGGCGGTCGAGCGGCGAAGGACGGGTCGTCGAACTCGATCTGCGCCGACGTCTCAGCCGGATCCCCGCCGTCGACGCGACCCGCTCGCGGCTTCCGCGCCTCACCCCACGCGAAGAGATCCTGGTGCGCCGGCTGCGTGGAGGGGCAGCCCTCGCGGGGATCGCCGCAGACCTCCACGTATCGCTCAACACGGTGAAGACCCAGCTGCGAACCGTCTACCGAAAGCTCGGGGTGTCCTCTCGCGAGGACGCGGTGTCACGGCTCGAGAGAGCCGGTTACTTCGACTGACGGGTGAACTGCGGGGTGAAGAACGCCCGGACGGTGTCTGCGCCGCACCTCACCGAGCTCCTCGTGCTCCATTCTTCGATGGACAGACCAGGGGGTTCACATGTCTTCTCGCCGCACTGCCGGCCGCGCGGGTGCCGTCACCGCATTGATGCTCATGAGCGCGGGGGCTGCCGTGCTCGTGCCGACGAGCGCGAGCGCCGTTCCCACCGCATCGTGGACGCCGTCCAGCGGTGTCGCGACGTGGACCGTCCCCGCCGGGGTCTGCTCGGTCACCTGGTCGATCACCGGCGGCAGCGGCGGTGGCTTCGCGCCCGGAGCCGAGGCGCCCACCGGACTCTGGGGCGGACGCGGTGGCCTCGTCGAGGCGACTCTCGCGGTGACGGCAGGCGACGCCTTCACCATCCAGGTGGGTGACCGCGGCGGGCATCAGAACGTCGCCGGCGGCGGCATCGGCGGTCTGTCCGGCGGCCAGGCCTCGGGCGGAACGAGCCCGGGAGGGCAGTACGTGTCGGGCGGCGGCGGTGGCGGCGCCACCATCGTGCGTGCGGGCGGCGCGAGCGACGCTCCCGTCCTCGTCGCCGGGGGTGGCGGCGGCAACGGCTCGGAGCAGGGCGGCGACGCCGGGCCCTCCGGGGCGGCGGGCACGAACCTGTCCTCACCTCCCGCGGGAGGCGCCGGCGGAGGGACGACCAGCACGGGAGGTGCCGGAGGTGTCGCTTCCGGCGGCGCCGGCCCCTCCAACGGGCAGGCGGGCTCGTCGCTGCTCGGCGGGAATGCGGCCGAAGCCGGTGGTGGCGGCGGCGGCGGTTACTTCGGCGGCGGAGGCGGTTCGTCGAACAAGGGCCAGTGGTTCTACAGCTCGCAGGGTGCGGGTGGTGGCGGCGGCTCGAACTTCGCCGCGCCGACCGCGACGGCCGTCACCAACAGCCAGGCGACCACATACGGCGCCGGCGCCGCGGCGGTGACGACAACCGCCTGCCCCCTGCCGACTCCGACGATCGATTCCGCGATGTGGGGGACGGCGGGATCCGCGGAGCTGTTCTTCTCCTTCTCCGCCGACGACAGTGCGGTCACCGGCGTCGAGTACAGCAGCGATGGCGGCGTGACGTGGACGGCGGCGAGCGCATCGCGGATCAGCGGGCGGAACTGGAGCGCCGTCGTGACCTCGGTGAGCCAGAACTCCTCGACAACTCTCGTGCTCCGCGCTGTCGGCGCTTCCGGAACGACCCCCTCGAGCAACGCCGTGACGCTCACACCATCCCGCAGCGGTGACGATGCTGCCGCGCTGCCGGCGGCTGCCGCGCTCCCGGATACCGGCGCGGAACTCATCCTCGCGCCGGTCGGCACCGCGTTGGTGATCGCCGGCATCGGAACAGCCATGTTCGTCCGCCGCAGGGCGATCCGGGTGCCGGGTGACCGCCGCCGCAACGAGCGCCTCAGGGGCTGAGTCCCCCCTCGCGAGCGCGGTGTGTTGATACGAGCGCGCCTGTTCAAACACCCGCGCTGGGAGCAACACACCGCGCTCGCCGGGGTAGGGGTGAGGGTCCACCGGGTGGTGGATGTCCGCTTACGCCGACCGGTGCTGTTGTTCCGGGGCGGGCACGGCCAGCATTGAGTCATGACCTCCAACTCCGAGCCCGTCGTCCAGGTGGCGGGCCTCACGAAGAGCTACGGCGAGTTCGCCGCCCTCCAGGGCGTCGACTTCGAGATCCGGCGGGGTGAGACGTTCGCGCTGCTCGGTCCGAACGGTGCCGGCAAGTCGACGACCATCGAGATTCTCGAGGGGTTCCGCAACCGGTCCGGCGGCACCGTCTCCGTGCTCGGGACGGACCCGCAGCACGGCGGCCTCGACTGGAAAGCGCGCCTCGGCATCGTCCTGCAGAGCACCGGCGAGCCGGGCAACGTCACGGTCCGCGAGCAGCTCGCCCACTTCGCCGGGTTCTATCCGCACCCGAAGGACGTCGACGAGGTCATCGACGCGGTCGGACTCCGCGAGAAGGCGAAGACGCGCATCAAAGCCCTCTCCGGCGGGCAGCGGCGCCGGGTGGACGTCGCCCTCGGCATCATCGGCCGCCCCGAGGTGCTCTTCCTCGACGAGCCGACGACCGGGTTCGACCCCGAAGCGCGACGCGCATTCTGGGATCTGATCCGCGGCCTCCAGGCGGAGGGCACGAGCATCCTGCTCACCACCCACTACCTCGACGAGGCCGCCCAGCTGAGCGATCGCGCGGTCGTCATCGCGGGAGGACTCGTCGTCGCCGAAGGACGCATCGACGAGCTCGGTGGCGCGGACGCGCGAGTGCCGATCGTGCGCTGGCGCGACGACGGCGGGCTCCGGGAGGAACGGACCCAGTCTCCCGCCGCGTTCGTCGCCGACCTCACCGCCCGCACCGGCGGCGAGCCGAGGGACCTCGAAGTGGTGCGTCCCAGCCTCGAAGACATCTACCTCGAGCTCGTCGAAGCCGATGAGGCCGCGAGCGCCTCGACCAAGGAGCCTCAGCTGTCATGACCGCATCGACCCTGGGCGCTTCGCCGCTCGGCACCCCCGAACTCGACAACGGTCTCGTGCGGACCCTGCGCCTCGGTGGGGCACGCGCCGCGTACGAGGTGAAGACCTACTTCCGGCAGGGCGACTCGCTCTTCTTCACCTTCCTCTTCCCGACCGTCATCTTCATCATCTTCGCCATCGCGTTCGGCTCGTCGGGCAACGTGGGAACCGCCCCCGACGGCTCGGGTGGCGTGACCATGGCTGCGTACTACCTGCCCGGCATGGTGGCCGCCGGGGTGCTGCTGAGCGGGGTGCAGAACCTCGCGATCGACATCGCGACGGAGCGCTCGGACGGAACTCTGAAGCGTCTCGCAGGGACCCCGCTGCCGGTGCTGTCGTACTTCCTCGGCAAGCTCGGTCAGGTGCTCATCACCTCGCTGATGCAGCTCGCTCTGCTGCTGATCGTGGCGCGGGTGGCGTTCGGAGTCGAGCTGCCCTCCGACGGCGAGCATTGGTGGACTTTCATCTGGGTGTACCTGCTCGGCATCGCGACGGCGGCGGCGCTCGGGATCGGGCTGTCGCGGCTGCCGCGATCGGGCAAGAGCGCCTCGGCGGTGATCGTGCCGATCCTCCTCGTGCTGCAGTTCGTCTCGGGCGTGTACATCCAGTTCACGATGCTGCCCGACTGGTTGCAGAACGTCGCCGGCGTCTTCCCGCTGAAGTGGATCGCACAGGGGATGCGCGCCGCCTTCCTCCCCGAGTCCTTCGCCGTGGCCGAGGCCGGCGGCAGCTGGGATCTCGGCACCGCGGCGCTCGTGCTGGGCGTCTGGCTGGTGGCGGGTGTCATCGTGAGCGTGCTGACCTTCCGGTGGAATCGTAAGGACGCATGAGCGGTTCGGACGCCGACGCGACGGGAGATGCCGGCGCGAGGAAGTCGGGGTCGCCGTCGGAGAGCATTGCGGTGACCACCGGCGGCGGTCTCGCCTGGTGGCACGCGGCCTTCGTCGGGGTGCCGGTCATCACGGTGGTGACGAACCTCGTCGCCGGCGAATACCAGTCGCCGCTGCTGGTCGCCGCGATCATCGCGGTCATCCCGGTGGCGTGGTTCGCCTTCGGACGACGGTCGTTCCGGTCGCGTGGTGCCGCCCTCGTCTTCGGCGTCGTGCTCATCGCAGCCATGGCGGTCGCGATCGCATGGGGGCCGAACTCGGGTCTGCTGCAGTCGCTCGTCTACCCGTTCGTCTGGACCGCCGCCCGCACGCTGCGGGAGGCGATCGTCGCGAACATCGTCGTCGCCCTCGCGGCGGGCGCGGGCTTCTTCCTCTGGTTCGGTGCCGATGCGGACGCAGTGCCTCCGACGGTCACCATCATCGGCCTGTCGCTGCTATTCAGTCTGGCGTTCGGCTTCTGGATCACGCGGATCGCCGAGTGGGGCGAGCAGCGGGCGCGGCTGCTCGCCGAGCTGACGGCCGCGCAGGACCAGCTCGCGCGGGCGCACCGCGACGCAGGCGGGGTGGCCGAGCGGGAACGGATCGCCCGCGAGGTGCACGACACGATCGCGCAGAGCCTCACGGGGCTGGTGATGCTGGCTCAGCGCGCCTCCGCGACCGCGGCGACCGCGAATCCCGACCTGGCCTCCCTGCGCGGCCAGCTCGAGCTGATCGAGACGGTGGGGGTCGAGGCCCTCGGCGAGGCCCGCGCCGTGGTCGCCGACAGCGCCGCTGTCCCTCTCGACGGCGGTCTGGCCGACGCGATGGCGCGGCTCGGCGACCGTTTCGAGCGCGAGACGGGCCTGCGGGTGGAGGTCGCGGTCGACGCCGCGATGACGCGCGAACTGGAGGTGGTGCTGCTGCGCTGCGCTCAGGAGGCGCTCGCTAACGTGCGCAAGCATGCCGGAGCGACGGCAGTGCGACTGGTCGTGACCCGGCGCGACGGCGCCGTCCGGCTCGAGGTCACCGATGACGGGCGCGGTATCACCGAGGCGGAGTCGCTGCGGTCGCCGGGCTTCGGGCTGAGCGGCATGCGCGACCGGCTGGCACTCGTCGGTGGCACGATGACCGTCGGGCCTGCGCATCGATCAGGCACGGAACTCGTGGTGCGCGTGCCCGTGGAGGGAGAGCTGTGACCGATCCGATCATCCGCGCGCTCGTCGTCGACGACCATCCGATCGTCCGCACGGGGATCGTGGGTCTGCTCGCCGCCAGCGAGTTCGTCGAGGTCGTCGGCGAGGCCGCGGACGGTGAGGAGGCCGTCGCCCTTGCGGCATCACTTGAACCCGACGTGGTGCTCATGGACCTGCAGATGCCGCGGCTCGACGGCGCCGGCGCCACAGCCCGCATCCTCGCGGCGCGCCCCGAGACGAAGGTGCTCGTACTCACCACGTACGAGACCGACGCGCAGATCCTCGATGCCATCGGGGCGGGCGCGAGCGGCTACCTGCTGAAGGCCGGGCCGCCCGACGAGATCGTCGCCGGCATCCGCTCGGTCGCCCGCGGCGACACGGTGCTGGCCCCCTCAATCGCGGCGGCGCTCGTCGGCCGGGTGCGCGGACCCGTCGCGGCTCCCCGGCTCAGCGCCCGCGAGCGCGAGGTCCTCGCGCTCGTCGCCGACGGTCTGAGCAATCCGGACATCGCGCGGCGGCTCTTCATCGGGGAGGCCACCGTCAAGACGCACCTGCTGCACGTCTTCGAGAAGCTGGGAGTCTCCGACCGCACTCGCGCCGTCACGCTCGCGCTCGAGCTCGGCATCCTGCCCTCCCGCTGAGCGCGTGAGAACGCCCGGCCCTCTCGAGGAGGGCCGGGCGTTCCTGAATCCCGGCGAAGATGTGGGTCAGGCCGGGGGCATGAGCACCGAGTCGATGAGGTACACGGTGGCGTTGGCGGTCTTGACCCCACCACAGATGACGGTGGCGCCGGCGTCGCCGACCTTGATGTCGTCACCGCTGCCGGTGACGGTCACGTCGGCTCCGTTGACGGTGGTGTGGGTGCCGTCGATCTCATCCGGCGCGATCTGGCCAGGGATCACGTGGTAGGTGAGGATGCTGGTCAGCAGCGGAGCGTTCTCCGGCAGCTTCAGCGACTCGACCGTGGCAGCGTCGATCTTCGCGAACGCGTCGTCGACGGGGGCGAAGACGGTGAACTCGCTGCTGTTGAGGGTGTCGACCAGGTTCACGTCGGGGTTCAGTTGACCCGAGACGGCGGCGACGAGGGTGGTGAGCAGCGGGTTGTTGCTGGCGGCGGTGGCGACCGGGTCGAGCGACATGCCCTCGACCGATCCGGCACCATCCGGCACGGCCTCGGCGTAGGCGGCGCAGCCGGAGCCGACGAGGTCGGCCATCGGGTCCATCATCTCTTCGGTGGGGGCGGCGCTCGGCGAGGTGCTGGTCTCGTCGGACGAGTCCATCGATCCGCCGGAGGAACAGGCGGCGAGGCCGAAGGTCGCGATGGCGGCGAGGCCGAGGGCCGCGAACATGCGGGGCTTGATAGTGGGCATCGAAGTCTCCTTGCTGTGGTTCGGCCTGCTGTCCGGCCGGTCGTCGCAGCGATGCGGCGACAACAAGGGTTTCGGCGGTGGAGGGGCGATCGGATTGGCCCCGAAGGTGGGAACTCGCTGGGAAATCCGACCGCCGCCTCCGACAATCCGGAAGGAGCACCCGCGACGAACCCCTAGGAGACGAACCGATCCGGAGGACGCGATGAAGAGCAGACGCGGTGCACCGCACACCCGTATCGCGGCGGCATTCGCCGGCGTGGTGAGCGCTGCGGCCCTCCTGGCCGTCGCCGAGCTGGTCGCCCTTCTCATCGCCCGTCAGGCGAGCCCGCTTCTCGCGGTCGGCGCCTTCGTCATCGACATCGTTCCCCGCCCCATCAAGGAACTCGCGATCGAGCTGTTCGGCACCGCGGACAAGCCGATCCTCCTCATCTCCGTCGGCCTCGCCGCGGTGATCGGGGCCGCTATCG
Source organism: Herbiconiux sp. L3-i23 (assembly GCF_023734115.1). Taxonomy (NCBI): domain Bacteria; kingdom Bacillati; phylum Actinomycetota; class Actinomycetes; order Micrococcales; family Microbacteriaceae; genus Herbiconiux; species Herbiconiux sp. L3-i23. The sequence continues at coordinate 158,034 of NZ_AP025737.1, read as the reverse complement.
CCGGTCTCCTGCAGCTCGTCCGTCCGCCATTCGGCGCCGCGCTGCTCGGTCTCGCCGGCGCGGCGGCGGTGGCGGCGACCGCGACTCGCGCCGGGGTGGTGCCGGCGCTGGCCGCCATCCCGTCGGCGGTCGGCACTGCGGCGGGCGTGGTGGTGCTCGTGCTCCTCGTGGGACGCATCGCCCGATGGAGGACAGCGGTCTCGGACGGCACGGACGGCACGGACGGCACGGACGAGGCAGGACTCGCGCGCCGCAGCTTCCTGCGCATCTCGCTCGCCACCGGGGCGGGCGCCCTGATCGTCGGCGTCGGCGCCCGATTGGTGAACGCCGCGGTCACCTCGGGCACCGCGGTGCGCGAGGCGCTGCGCCTTCCCGCTCCCCGTTCGCGCGTCGAGCTCCCCGCCGGTGCCGAGTTCGACATCGAGGGCCTCTCGCCGCTCGTCACCCCCAACGCGGACTTCTACCGGGTCGACACCGCGCTCACGGTGCCCTCGGTCGACCCGGCGACCTGGGCCCTCACGGTGACGGGCATGGTCGACGAGGAGATCACCCTCACCTTCGACGAGCTGGTGGCGATGGGGCTTGATGAGTACGGGGTCACCCTCACCTGCGTCTCCAACGAGGTCGGCGGCGGCCTCGTCGGCAACGCGATCTGGACCGGTGTGCCGGTGCGCGATGTCCTCGCGTTGGCGTCGCCGCAGAACGGCGCCGACATGGTGCTCTCGCGCAGTGTCGATGGCTACACCGCGAGCACGCCCCTGAGCGCGCTGACCGACGACGGGCTCGACGCGATCCTCGCGGTCGCGATGAATGGAGAGCCCCTGCCTCTCGAACACGGTTTCCCCGTGCGGATGGTCGTGCCCGGCCTCTACGGCTACGTGTCGGCCACGAAGTGGTTGAGCGAGCTCAAGGTCACCACCTTCGACGCGGACGAGGCCTACTGGACGCCGCGCGGCTACGACGCCGAAGCGCCCATCAAGCTGTCCTCCCGCATCGACACGCCTCGCGTCGACAAGGCCGTTCCCGCCGGTCTCGTGAAGATCGCCGGGATGGCTTGGGCGCAGCCGGTCGGTGTAGCCCGGGTCGAGGTGCAGATCGACGACGGCGACTGGCAGCCCGCGACCGTCTCGAACCCGATCAACGACGCCAGCTGGGTGCAGTGGTTCCTCGACTGGGAGGCCACGAGCGGCACCCACTACGTCGCGGTTCGCACCACCGACAAGGCGGGCACCGTGCAGACCGAGGAGCGCGCCCCGATCGCACCCAACGGGTCGTCGGGACTGCAGAGGACCCTGGTCCGCGTCAACTGAGCGACGGGGTCAGATGCTCGTTCCGACGATCACCGGCTCGGGCTGCAGCAGCACCCCGAACTCGACCTGGACCATGGCGCGCACGTAGCGGGCGAGCTCGAGGATCTCGGTCGTCGTCGCCCCACCGGTGTTGACCAGGGCGAGGGTGTGCTTCGTCGAGATCGCCGCGCGGGATCCGGTCAGCCGGAAGCCGCGGGTGATACCGGAGTGCTCGATGAGCCAGGCGGCGCTGAGCTTGACCCGGTACTCGTCCTTCTCCGCACGCTCGGATGCCCGCGACGGGGGAACGGTGCCGAGCGGGACCACGATGTCGGGCTCGTCGAGGCTCGTCGGCCAGCGCGGCGCCTCGTCGGGCAGGGTCCGCGCGAAGCGCTCGGAGACGATCGGATTGGTGAAGAACGATCCGGCGCTCACCGAGTCGGGGTCCGCCGGGTCGAGCACCATCCCCTTGCCGCGCCGCAGGTCGAGCACCGCCTCGCGCAGGACCGAGATCGGCACCCGGTCGCCGAGCTTGGCGCCGAGGGCATGGGCGAGCTGGGAGTACCCGAGAGGCTGGCTCAGCGCATCGCCGCCCGGGGCGGCGAGCTCGAACTCGACCGCCGTGACGACGCCTTCGCGCCCCTGTTTGAAGACGGAGGTACGGTATCCGAGCCCCAGCTCGGAAGCGCGGAGGCGCCGAGGGGCGTTCTCGAAACGGTCGAGGAAGTCGACGGCGACGAGCGAGGCGGCGAGCTCCTGACCGTAGGCGCCGATGTTCTGGATGGGAGACGCCCCCGTCGATCCCGGGATGCCGGACAGCGCCTCGAGACCCGACCAGCCGTTCGCCACCGTCTCGGCGACGAGCTCGTCCCACGGGTGGCCGGCCTGCACGCGGATCCGCACGCGCGGTGTCTCGGGCGAACGCTCCCGATCGGCCCGTGCGGTGTCCTGGTGCGCGACCAGGGGGATGCTCGAGGTCCGGGTGCTCTCGGGCAGCACCTCGATGCCGCGCGAGACCGTGCGGAGGACCGTGCCCTCGAATCCGTCATCGGCGGCGATCGTGTTCGATCCTCCGCCGAGCACCATCCACTCCTCATCGTCCGCCCAGAGACCGAGAGCGGCGTCGACGATCTCGGTCTCGGAGCCGGCGTCGATGACGTCGGCCGGCCCGCCGACCCGCATGGTCGTGAGGTCGGCCAACGGCAGCGTGGTCACGGAGGTCACTCCACGACCGTGACGGCCTGGGCCTTGCCGAGGACGGTGCTTCCGGCGTAGGTGACGGTGAGGTCGACTCGTGCGGCGCGGGCCTCGGCGTCGATCGCGCCGATCTTCGCCGTGATGCCGATGACGGCGCCGTCGGCGGGGTCGACCACGACGGGTCGTGTGAAGCGCACCTGGTAGTCGCGGACGAGGTGTGCTCCACCGATCCAGTCGACGACGACCTGGACGGCGGCGCCCATGGTCAGCATTCCGTGCGCGAGCACGCCGGGCAGCCCGACCTCGGCGGCGACGTCGTCGCGGTAGTGGATGGGGTTGAAGTCCCCCGAGGCGCCGGCATAGCGGACGAGCGTGTCCCGCGTGACGGAGAGTTCGCGCTCGGCGATGACGTCACCGACGGTCAGGTCGGCGAGGGCGCGGCTCATTCGTCGCCCCTGACGACGAGGGAGGAGGTGGCGGTCACGACGTGGTCGCCACCGGCGTCGGTCAGTGCGGTCTCCGCGGTCACCATCGAGTTGCCTCCGAGTGTTTTGACGCTCGTGACCGTGAGGACGGCGGAGAGCTCGTCGCCCGCGACGATCGGCCGCGTGAAGGTGAAGCGCTGGTCGCCGTGCACCACGCGCGAGAAGTCGATGCCGGCGTCCTCGTCGGCGAGGAGCTGGGCGAGGGCCTGCTCCTGCACGACCACACCGAAGGTGGGCGGCGCGACGAGGTCCTCGAATCCGGCCGCGCGGGCGGCGTCGAGGTCGAAGGAGATCGGATCGGTCGCGAGCACGGCGCGCGCGAACTCGCGGATCTTCTCGCGTCCGACGAGGTAGGGCGGGGTCGGCGGATACGACCGCCCCTGGATCTCGGCATTCACTGGCACCGGGCCAGTCTACGAAGCGTTGCGGCGCGGCAGGCCGCGTGTGGACCGAGGAGCCCGCTGTGGCCATGATGAGCATCGGAAGAACACGACACCGACGCCCCGTCGGGCGGCAACGAGAGGATCGGATGTACGTCGACATGCCGGAGCCGCAGCTCCGCGAGTACCGCAGCAGTCAGACCGCCCCCGACGACTTCGACTCCTTCTGGGAGTCGACCCTCCAGGAGAGCAGGGCCGCGAGCGGCACGGTCTCGGTGGTCCCTGTCGACACCGGACTCGTCACCGTCGACGTCTTCGATGTGGCGTTCCCGGGGTACGCGGGGCAGCCGGTGCGGGGGTGGCTGCGGATGCCGCGCGAGCGATCGGGCCCGCTGCCTGCGGTGGTGCAGTACGTCGGCTACGGCGGCGGTCGCGGCCGGTCGATCGAGAACCTGCTGTGGGCGTCCGCAGGTTTCGCGCACCTCCTCATGGACACACGCGGGCAGGGGTCCTTCTGGTCGGCGGGCGACACCCCCGACGAGGCGGGCGCGGGGCCGCAGATCCCCGGATTCATGACGCGCGGCATCACCTCGAAGGAGACCTACTACTACCGGCGACTCATCACGGACGCAGTCCGCGCGGTGGACGCGGTCCGCACGCTGCCCGAGATCGACGCGACACGCGTGGCCGTGCACGGCGGCAGCCAGGGCGGGGGCCTGTCCCTCGCCGTCGGCGGCCTCGTCGACGACCTCGCCGCGGTGGTGCCGTACGTGCCGTTCCTCTGCGACTTCCCCCGCGCCATCACCATCCACGACAACGACCCGTACCGCGAGATCGTCCGGTATCTCGCCGTCCACCGCGAGCAGGTCGATCAGGTGCAGGGCACCCTGTCGTACTTCGACGGCGTGAACTTCGCCGCCCGCGCGAACGCTCCCGCGTGGTTCTCGGCGGCGCTGATGGACGAGACGTGCAAGCCGTCGACGGTGTTCGCCGCGTTCAACGCCTACGCGGGCCCGAAAGAGATCGACGTGTGGCCCTTCAACAACCACGAGGGCGGAGCGGTCGACAGCGATGCGCGCACCCTCGCGGTGCTGACCCGGCGCTTCGCCGAGATGGGCGCGGGTTCAGCTCGGCGGGCCTAACGTGAAAGGCGTGACCGCCGCCTCCGACCGCCCTGCCATCGCCTTCCCCGAAGGGCGTCAGTTCGCGGTCACCTGGGGCCTGACCACGCAATACGGCGGGATGACCGCCGCGATGCTCCGGCGATCCCGCGCGTTCGCGCAGCTGGCGGGACGACCGGTCGAGGTGCTCACCTTCGACGCCCGCGACGACTACGACGAGATCATCGCCACCCTCACCGCCGACGGTCGCCTCGGCGACGGAGTCGAGGTGCGCAACCTCTGGGACGACCTCGAGCGCCGCACCGGCTCTCTCCCGGAGCTCCGCGGCGGCAAGCGGAAGGCGCTCGACGCGTTCGACCCGCTGGCCGGCGGCGAGGGCCGCACCCGCCGCCGCTTCTCCGACACCGGCGAGCTGCTGCAGACCGACCGTTTCCGCCCCAATGGCACGGTGGCCGTGAGCGATCGGCGCGACGTCGCGCAGCGCGGAACCGTCGGCGGTCGCTCGATCGTGTTGTGCGATGCGGCCGGCGAACCGGTCGTGGGCTTCACCCGGGCGCGGCCGTTCTACCATGCCTGGCTCGACCTGCTCACGGGGGACGACGACGCGTTCTTCATCGTCGACAGCAAGACCTCCGCTCCCACGCTCGCCGGCTACGGCAACCCGAGGGCCACCCGCGTGCACCTCGTGCACAACTCCCACCTAGCGACGGATGCCCGCCCCTGGGGTGCGGTGAAGCCGTCCCGTCGCGAGGCCGTCGCGTCGGCCGCCGACTTCGAGTCGGTGGTACTCCTCTCCGACCGGCAGCGCGACGACGTGGACTCGCTCATCCGCCTCGGCGAGCGGCTCGACGTGGTGCCCAATGCGACGGCGCTGCCCTCCCGCACGCCCGCCCTCGACCGCGATCCGCGCGCCGGCGTCAGCATCGCCGGGCTCGAGGCACGCAAACGCGTCGATCACGCGCTGCTCGCAGTGGGGCGCGCCCGGTCCGCCGGCGCCGACGTGCGACTCGACGTCTACGGTGACGGACCCGAACGCTCCGCCCTCGACGCCCTCGTGGCGGAGCACGCCCTCGGCGACGCCGTCGTGCTGCACGGCTTCGAGCGCGGCGCCGTCGAGCACTTCGCCGACGCGTCGTTCTTCACCCTGACGAGCACCAGCGAGGGGTTCCCCCTCGTCCTCGCGGAGGGGATGTCGCGCGGGTCGATCCCGATCAGCTACGACATGCCGTACGGTCCCGCCGACATCATCGACGACGGCGTCAACGGCGTACTCATCCCCCTGGGCGACTTCGAGTCCCTCGCGGACGCACTCGCCCGCATCGCGAGCACTCCGGCCGCGGAACTGGAGCCGATGCGCGTGGCGGCGATGGAGACCGCGGCCCGATTCACCGACCAGGCCGTCACCCGTCGCTGGGCCGACGTCCTCACCCGGGCCGCAGCCCGCCGCCCACGGGGGCGCGCCGTCACCATCGCACCGCGGGGCGGCACCGCCTCTCGCGGACGCGACGGCCTCACCGTCTCCGCGGACTTCCGCCTGTCGGGCGTCGACACCGAGCCGGGTGCGCTCGACGCGGCGATCGCGGTGCACGGAACACCGCTGTCGGTCGAGCTGCGGCGCCCCGCGACGGTGCGCCGCACTCTGCGGCACGGGGTCTGGCGCGCAAAGGCCGTCTTCGAGCCCGCCGCCGTCGACTGGATCCCGTCGGGAACCGACTTCACGGTCGACCTCGAGCTGCGCGTCGGCGGTCGCCTGGTGCGGGAGCGCATCGCGGTCGGCTCCGAGGGCACCGGTTCGTTCGGTCGCTAGAACCCACAACGGGGGCCGGACCCGGCGCCGCCGCGGTTGGTACGCTCGCGTCTTCCAACCCCCTCTGGAGCCGTGATGTCCGCCGAGTCCGTCGCCCGAGCGCGCGTCGTCGTGAGCGCGGAGATGGCGGGACGCTGGATCATGGTCGGCACCAGTGAGGGGCTGTTCGACCGCCGGCCGAGCATCACGTCGGCCGCCATCGACTATGAGCCTGCGATCGGCGGCTACGCCCGATATCGAGTGGACTACGTCGCGGGCGGGCGCCGCCGTTCCTTCGCCGGCCGTGCTCGCGTTCATCCGTCGCATCGACGCCGGCGGCCTCTCTCACCGCAGATCTTCGCCTTCGTGGCGACCCGGATCGTGTGGGAGTTGCGGCAGACCCTCGACGGACGGATCACCGCGGTGCGCAATCCGGGGAGCCTGCTCACCGACCCGGGCAGCGTGATCCTGGTCCGCGACGGCGTCGACCCCGACGCCGCACGCGCCGAGATTGCCGCCTGCTACTTCGACCTGGGGCTCTCGAGCGACGCGTTCAACTCGCTCAGCTGGCGGTTGTGACCGCCTGCGAATCGGCAGCTGCCGATTCTCGAAGATGCCGCGCCGCGAGCATCTCGCCGCCGATCGGGCCGTAACGCGCGAGCGCGTCCGCGTGCACCGTGGTCACGGCGTCGATCGATGCGGACGGCGTCCCGGCGGCGGCAGCGAGTCGGACCACCTCGTCGAGCTCCTCGACCACGCGGTCGACGCCGAACGAGTCGATGTAGTCGCCCGAGATCAGACGCGGGAGATAGGCCTCGGTGAACTCGCTCCGAGCGGGGCTCGATTCGAGGATGTGCTGAAACGTCTCGGCCGAGAGCCCGTGGGCTTGCGCCAGCAGCAGCATCTCGGTGACCGCGACGACCTGACTGAACCATAGGCCGTTGACCGCCAGCTTCGCGACGTGCGCCTGAGCCACCCGGTCGCCCGCGCGGAGGAGGCGACTTTCGTCGCCGAGGTCGTGCAGGATCGGCGTCGCCACGTCGAGCGCGGCCGCCTCGCCCGCGAGATAGAAGCCGAGGCTCCCCCGCTCCGCATCGTCCGGGCCGCCGAGCATGGGAGCCGCGACGGCGGCGACCCCGCGATCCGCGGCGGCCCGTGCGATCCGCTCCGCGACCGACGGCGAATTGCTGGTGAGGTCGAGCCACAGGGAGCCCGGACGCATCGCGTCGAGCACTCCGCCGAGCATCGCCGCCTCGCATTCGCCGGGCCCGGGCAGGACCGTGAGGAGGACGTCGACCTCGGCCGCCTGCGTCACCGCATCCGTCGCCACCGGGAGCCCGGCGGCGCGAGCCGCCGCCGCCCGGGACGGATCGACATCGAAGACCACCACTTCGCGACCGGCATCCCGCAAGCGAGACGCCACCGGCAGCCCCATACGCCCCAACCCGAGGACGGCGACGGAAGATTTCATGGGCGCAAGCTAAGCAGTCGGCCACGGGCCGTGTGTGCCCACCGTGGGAGCGACTTCTCGATCCGTCCCCGTGGCTCGGCCATCACGCTGCTTCGCGTCGCGCTGGTACCGGCCGCGTGGGTTTACTCGCTACAGACGACGAAAGCCCCGCCGGAGCGGGGCCTTCGTCGTCTGTAGCGAGGGCGGGACTCGAACCCGCGACACCACGATTATGAGCCGTGTGCTCTAACCACCTGAGCTACCCCGCCGCGAGGCCAGCCCGGCGAACCGAGCGAACCAGAGCCCCGAGTCAGGATTGAACTGACGACCCCTTCCTTACCATGGAAGTGCTCTACCACTGAGCTATCGGGGCGTAGCCGATGCGGCGCGGCCGAGGCCGGCCGTTTTCGGCACCGGAAGATCGTAGCATCCCCTGGGACCACATCTTGTAAGCCCTCACACCGCACGCACCCGAAAGGCCCGATCCCGCTGGTTAGGGTGTCTGGGTGACGATCGACAACGCGCCCATCGAGCCCACCCGCACCGCCGAAGACGGCTCCCTGGACACCGACGTCGCCCTCTCCTCGACGGGGCTCGCCGACGAGTGGTGGCGCTCCGCCGTCATCTACCAGATCTACCCCCGGTCGTTCGCGGACTCCGACGGTGACGGCGTCGGCGACCTCCCCGGCATCACGGCACGCCTCGACTCCCTCGCCGACCTCGGCATCGACGCGATCTGGCTCTCGCCCTTCTACCGGTCGCCGCAGAACGACGCCGGCTACGACGTGGCCGACTACTGCGACATCGACCCCCTCTTCGGCACGCTCGACGACTTCGACGCACTCCTCCACAAGGCACACGAGCTCGAGCTCAAAGTCATCGTCGACCTCGTCCCCAACCACAGCTCCGACCAGCACGTGTGGTTCCAGGAAGCCCTCGCCGCCCCCGAGGGCAGCCCCGAGCGGGCGCGCTACATCTTCCGCGACGGTCGCGGGCCCGACGGCGACCTGCCCCCGAACAACTGGGAGTCGGTCTTCGGCGGTGACGCCTGGACCCGCACCACCCGGACCGACGGAACACCGGGTCAGTGGTACCTGCACCTGTTCGACAAGTCGCAGCCCGACTTCGACTGGAACAACCCGTGGGTGCACGAGCGCTTCATCGACGTACTTCGCTTCTGGCTCGACCGCGGCGTCGACGGGTTCCGGGTCGACGTCGCGCACGGCATGGTGAAAGCCGACGGGCTGCCCGACTGGAGGGCTGAGGAAGGCGCCGGATCGATGGGCGGCGCCGGCGGCGTCGCGCTCTCGCCCGAGATCGAGGACAGCACGCCCTCGAGCCCTCCCTACTGGGCCCAAGAAGGCGTGCACCAGATCTTCCGCGACTGGCGGCGCGTGCTCGACGAGTACGAGGGCGACCGGGTGCTCTGCGCGGAAGCCTGGGTCGACCCGCTCTCGAAGCTCGCGCTCTGGGTGCGGCCCGACGAGATGGATCAGGCCTTCAACTTCACCTACCTCGAGACCGAGTGGTCGGCTCCCGCACTGCGGAAGGTCATCACCGACTCGATCGACGCATTCGCCTCGGTCGGCGCCCCGAGCACCTGGGTGCTGTCGAACCACGACGTCGTCCGGCACGCCACCCGGCTCGCCCTCACCGCCCCGAATCCGCAGGGCGCGGGAGTCGGCCCGAACAGTGCCGGACAGCCGATCGTCGAACTCGGCCTCCGCCGGGCCCGCGCCGCGACCATGCTGATGCTGGGGCTGCCCGGAAGTGCGTACCTGTACCAGGGCGAGGAGCTCGGGCTGCCCGAGGCCGTGAACCTCCCCGACGAGGCGCGTCAGGACCCCACCTTCTTCCGCACGAACGGCGAGAAGTACGGCCGCGACGGCTGCCGCGTCCCCATCCCGTGGGAGGCGAGCGCCCCCGCGTATGGGTTCAACACGACCGGAGCGAGCTGGCTCCCCCAGCCCGCCGAATGGGCCGACTTCGCGCGCGACCGTCAGCGGGGCCGAGCGGGGTCGACGCTGGAGCTCTACCGCACCGCTTTGACCGAACGCGATGCCGCCGCGCTCGGCACCGGCCACCTCACCTGGCGCCACGAGTTCGGGCCCGATGTCGTCGCCTATGACAACGCGGGCGTCACGGTCGTCGCGAACCTGGGCACTGTCCCCGTCGAGCTTCCGGTCGAAGACGTGATCCTCGCGAGCGAGCCGCTCGACGGCGCGACGCTGCCTCCCGAGACGACGGTCTGGCTCCGCGCTAGCTGATCAAGCCGCCACCGCGAGAGGGCCGGGAGCTGCGGCTCAGCCGGCGTTCTCGGTGAGCCACGCCACTGGGTCGACGTTCTCGGTGCCGTCGAGTCGGATCTCGAAATGGAGGTGCGGGCCGAAGGCGAACCCGGTGTCGCCGACGATGCCGACCAGCTGGCCGACCCGCACGGGTTCGCCCACCGAGACGGCGACGGAACCGAACTCCATGTGGCAGTAGACGGAGGAGACGAGCCGGCCGTTGATCTGATGGTCGACGATCACGTGCACGCCGAGTCCGTCGTCGGACTCTTCGACGTAGCGCACGACGCCGTCGGCGATGATCTGGATCGGTGCCCCGCGTCCCGGGAGGAAGTCGACGCCGCGGTGCATCGTCACCCCGCAGGTGTCGCAGAGCACACGGGGCCCGAACTGATCGGATATCGGCACGCCCGCCGCGAACGGCCACTGGATGGTGCCCGACGGGTTGTTCGTGAAGGCCGCGGGTCGCCCCGCCGAGACGGCGGCCAACTGCTGGCGGAGGGAAGTGACGCTGTACCCGTCGCGCGCGATCGGGACGTCGGCTCCTCCGCTCACCTCCCCCAGCTGCTGCGGCTGGATGTCCGTCACGATCGACTCCGGGGCGATGGCCTGGGCGAGATCCGCCGGAGTGAGCAGCGAGTTGACGGGAATCGTCGTGACCACCGTCACAACGGCGACGAACGCCATCGTGAGCGTCGCGAGCACGGGACGACGACGGGTGCTCGGTCGGGGCACCGCGACACGTGACGCCCCCGCATCGGCGCGGAAGCGTGTGAGCCGCAGGTCGGCCGTCGGTCGGATGGAGACGGCCCGGCGGGCGCGCTCGGCGTCGCGCCTACCGCGTCGCGTTGCCGTGCCGGGGGGAGTCTGGTCCATGATCGCGTCTCGCCGGCCAGCATAGGCGCTGGTTCGACGCGGACGCAGCCGCCCTGCCGGGACTCAACCGGCGTTGGCTTTGAGCCAGGCGTACGGATCGATCTGTTCGCCACCGTCCGGCTGGAGTTCGAAGTGCAGATGCGGTCCGGTGACTTGCCCGGTGCTGCCGACCAATCCGACCCTGTCTCCGGCCGAGACCGTCTGCCCCTCGACGAGCGGCACGGAGCCGAACTGCATGTGAGCGTACAGGCTCGTGATCTTCTGCCCACCCACATTGTGCTCGATGAACACGTGGACGCCGAAACCTGAGTCGGACTCGATGACCGTCTTCACCACCCCGTCGGCGATGGCCTGGATCGGCGCACCGACTCCCGGGTTGAAGTCGAGACCGGAGTGGAACGGCTTCGCCCCGGCGGGCTGCTCGGGCCGGTAGCCGAAACCGGATGAGATCGGCACGCCGACGGCGAACGGCCACTGGATGGCGCCGTTCGGATCGTTGGTGAAGGTCCCCACACCGCCGTCCCACTTGTTCTGGAGGGCGTTCTCGGCCGGGTCGGACACGCTGTAGGCGTCACGGCTGATGACCTCGGCGGCGGCACCGGCGCCGGCGCTGGTGAGCGTCTGGGTCTCGCGGGGCTGCACCACGCCGAGCTGTCCGCTGGCGAGGTCTTCGGCGCTCAGCAGAGCGTTCGCGGGCACCGAGGTGACGACGGCGATCGCGGCGACGGCGATCATGGTGGTCGCGCTGATGAAGGAGCGGACGACCGCTTTGCGGCTGGTGGTGCTCGTCCGCTTCGGGGCACCCATCGCGATCCGACGCGCCTCGCGCGACGTCGTCACGACGTCCCCGTCGAATCCGGTGCGCCGCGCCTTGCGTGAGCCGACCGATGTCGACGCCGCCTGGTCTCGCAGAGCCCGACGGGTCAGCGGAACCTGAGAGGCAGGACCTCGGGTGTCGTTCTCAGAGCGGTGAGCATCGGCAGGCGGGGTGGCAGAAGGCAAAAGGCGAGGAGTTCCAGGTCGAGTTCCGCACCAACTCGTGGCGGTGTGCGGAACGGGTTTCGAGTCGTTCTTCACTGGTTTTTTGGATGCGATCGCATCAAACCAGGATTACCGTACGTGCACTTCCCACAACTGTCGAGAGCTGGGCGAGGATTCTCAGGATTCGGGGGCGCCGAACTCCGTGACGAACTCGAGCAGTTCGGCGGCGAGCGCCGGCGCTGCGGCGAGGGTCAGTTCCTTGCCCGCGGGACCGCCGCCGACCCCGACGACGCTGGCCCCGGCCTCCTTCGCGATCAGTGCCCCGGCGGCCTGATCCCACGGGTTGAGTCCGCGCTCGTAGTAGGCGTCGAGCCGGCCGGCAGCGACGCTGCAGAGGTCGAGTGCCGCGGATCCCATGCGGCGCACGTCGCGGACCCGGCCGAGCAGCGCACTCACGGTGGCGATCTGATCACCGCGAGAATTCACGTCGTAGGCGAAGCCGGTGCCGACCAGCGCCCGGTCGAACGGGACGTCGTCGTTCACGCGGATGAGGTCGTCTCCGAGTCGCGCGCCGCCACCGGCCGTCGCCGTGAACACGTCGCCGGTGACAGGGTTCACCACCGCGCCCGCCAGCGCCCGCCAGGTCGCCGGGTCGGGGTCGCCTTCGACGACGGCGATGCTCACCGACCAGGCCGGAATGCCGTAGAGGAAGTTGACGGTGCCGTCGATCGGGTCGACGACCCAGGTGAGCCCGCTGGTTCCAGCGTCTCCGCCGGACTCTTCCCCGAGGAACCCGTCGTCGGGACGTGCGTCCGAGAGCAGTCCGCGGATCAGCGCCTCGGTCTCGCGGTCGGCATGCGTGACGATGTCGAGCGGCGTCGTCTTGGTCTGCGCGACCTCGACGCCTTCGCGTTTGCGCTGGAGGGCGAGCGCACCCGCGGCGAGCGCCGTGTCGCGGGCGATGAGGAGCAGGTCGTCGAGTCCGGAGGCCGCGAGCGTCATGCTCCCATCCAACACCCATCCCCTGAACGCCTCGCGGCTCGTACTGAGCGTGCGCGCTGTGGTCTCGATGCGCTTCTCCGTCGCTACTCGACGACCGAGTCAGGTCCCGCTCGTTGAGCCGAGCGATTAGGAGAAAACCGGTCGTCGAGTAAGCGAAGCGCACCGAGACGGCTCGAGTAGCGAGGAACGAGCGTATCGAGAGCACAGCGCCGGAGTTCTGAGCTGTAGTTGCGAGGCCCGACAACGCCCGACCTCAGCGCCCCAGCGGTGCTACCCCCGGGATCCGCGGCACCCAGCAGCGCACTGCGGTGCGATACCGGTCGTAGGCCTCGCCGAACCTACTCTCGAGGTCGGCTTCTTCGAGTGGGCGGACGATGTAGTTCCACACGAGCGAACCCGCGATCGCGTAGACGACGACCAACCAGGACGACAGCATCAGGCCGACGGCGGCGCCCTGCACGATGCCCGCCATCGCCATCGGATTGCGCACGAACCGGTAGGGCCCGGCGATCACCAGCCGGTTCGTCATCGCCGCCGGCAACGGGGTCCCGTCACCGTGGGTCGACATGGCCACGGCCGCCCACAGACCGAGCGCACTCGCGGCCGCGAACACCACGAGCCCACCCACCGCGACGATGGGTGGAGTCTGGATGAAGAAACCCCACCGTCGTTCGACGAACGCGATGATCGTGGGCATCACGACGAGGAAGAAGCCCCAGAACACGATGATCTGGGCGAGGGTCGCGCCGAGGTGGGACACCCAGCCGATGCGGGATCGGGCGGGCCGGAAGGCGAAGGGACCGGCGATGATCCACTCCGTCGGGATCCGGCCGAGCCGGACGAGGAGGAGCGCCAGCACCGATCCGCCGACGGCCGCCGCCATGGCGAGAACACCCCAGCCCGCTTCACCGGTCGCCGTCGCGTAGACGGCGAGCGCGAGGAGCACGAGCGACGTCCATGCTGTCGCGACTTCGGCGGCAGCACGCACCTCAAGCGCGGCGAGTGCCGAGCCGATCACGAACAACGGGATATCGGCGATCGCCACGAGCATCGGGTCGAGCGACCCGAGCGTTGCCGTGCGCACGACCGGGACCGTGAACACCGACACCCACCAGGCGGCTCCGGCGAACGCCTGAAGAGCGAAGTAGACCCGCCCCCAGCGCATGCGCGCAACGCTAGCAGCGGCGCCATCTCCGCCCCCGCCCGCCCGCCCCGCGCAGCGATACGAAGGGCTGCTCGCTCACACGACAACGCAGAAGAGCCGCCCCGGAGGACGGCTCTTCGACTGCGTGGTGGCGAGTGAGGGATTCGAACCCCCGAAGGCTACGCCGGCTGATTTACAGTCAGATCCCTTTGGCCGCTTGGGTAACTCGCCATTGCTGCTCCGGCCAGAGATCAGGTCTTCTGTCCGGAGGCGCTCGACAAGGATAGGGGTTCTCCCGGCAGGAGAGAAATCGCCCGGTGCGCCGCCCTGGCTAGCATGGAGGGATGGCAGATTCATCGTTCGACGTGGTCAGCAAGGTCGACCGCCAGGAGGCGGACAACGCCCTCAATCAGGCGCGCAAAGAGGTCGAGCAGCGCTACGACTTCAAGGGCACCGACGCCTCCATCGAATGGAGCGGCGACACCATCCTGATCAAGGCGAACAGCGAGGACCGCGCCCTCGCGGTGCTCGACGTGTTCCAGTCGAAGCTCATCAAGCGCGGCATCTCGCTGAAGAGCCTCGAGTCGGGTGACCCGCAGCCGAGCGGCAAGGAGTTCCGCCTCGCATCCACTCTCAAGGAGGGGATCACGCAGGAGAACGCGAAGAAGCTCGGCAAGATCATCCGCGACGAGGCACCGAAGAGCGTGAAGAGCCAGGTGCAGGGCGACGAGCTGCGGGTCTCCTCGAAGAGCCGCGACGACCTGCAGGCGACCATCGCGCTGCTCAAGGGCGCCGACATCGACATCGACCTGCAGTTCATCAACTTCCGCTGACCTGGGTGACCGCCTAACCGTTAGGCGGAGATTCCGAACGCGTCCCTCGGCCTGGGGCGATCGGCCCGACCCCTCGCGTCTATAGACTTCGGCGCATGGATTCGGCGGGAATGACGCTCGCCCTCGGTATTTTCCTGCTGGTCCTCGACTTCGCGATCAGGATCGGCGCGATCATCGTCATCCCGCGCAACCGCAAACCGGGATCGGCGACCGCCTGGCTGCTGCTCGTCTTCTTCCTGCCGTACGTCGGCCTCTTCCTCTTCCTCCTCATCGGCAGCCCGCATTTGCCCAAGCGGCGGCGCGAGAAGCAGCGCGAGATCAACACGTTCATCCTCGACACCACCGAGGGCATGGACCGGGTCGCGCACGACCCGGAGCGTCCGCAGTGGCTGCAGTCGGTGGTCGAGCTGAACCGCACCCTCGGCGCCATGCCGCTCGTCGGCGGCAACCAGACCCGGCTCTACGAGAACTACCACGAGTCGATCGCGGCGATGACCGACGCCGTGCGGGGCGCGAAGCGTTACGTGCACGCGCAGTTCTACATCCTCGCCCTCGACGACACCACACGCCCCTTCTTCGAAGCCCTCGCCGACGCGAAGAAACGAGGACTCGTCGTCCGGGTGCTGCTCGACCACATCGCGTCGCTGCGCTCCCCCGGTTACTTCACCACCATCCGCTACCTGCGCAAGGCGGGGATCGCGTGGCATCTGCTGCTGCCCGTGCAGCCGTGGAGATGGAAGTATCAGCGCCCCGACCTGCGCAACCACCGCAAGCTCCTCGTCGTCGACGGCAACGTCGCGTTCATGGGGTCGCAGAACATGGTCGACCGCAGCTACAACAAGCGCAGCAACAAGCGCCGCGGGTTGCAGTGGCAGGACATCATCGTGCGCCTCAAGGGGCCGATCGTCGCCGGCGTCAACGCCATCTTCATCACCGACTGGTACGGCGAGACCGGCGAGCTGCTCACCCGCGAGGCCGAGCCCATCACCGACGACGACGATCCGCGGTACGTCGACTGCCAGGTGGTGCCGAGCGGTCCCGGGTTCGAGGGCGAGAACAACCTGAGGCTGTTCAACTCGCTGCTCTACTCGGCGCAGGAGAAGATCATCATCACGTCGCCGTACTTCGTGCCCGACGAGTCGATGCTGATGGCCATCACCACCGCGGTGCAGCGGGGGCTGCACGTGGAGCTGTTCGTCTCCGAGATCGGCGACCAGGCCCTCGTCTACCACGCGCAGCGGTCGTACTACGAGGCGCTGCTCAACGCGGGTGTCATCATCTGGATGTATCGGGCGCCGTACATCCTGCACGCGAAGCACTTCACGATCGACGACGAGGTCGCGGTCATCGGGTCGAGCAACATGGACATCCGCTCGTTCAGCCTCAACCTCGAAGTGTCGCTGATGGTGCCCGACCGCCGCTTCGTCGCACAGATGCGCGAGGTCGAGGCGCACTACCGTCAGAACAGCCGGCAGCTCACCCTCGACGAGTGGCACAAGCAGCCACTGCGCTCGACCGTGCTCGACAACCTCGCCCGCCTCACCTCCGCGCTGCAGTAGGCGCCGACTGCATCCACGCGGTCGTCGATCAACGGGCGCGAGTGCGTTCCGGCGTCCGCGGCCCGCCGCAACGTGCGCGTTCGCCCGGAACGCCCTCCCGAGAACGTGTGTTCCGGGCTTGTGCGCCCGCCGGAACGTGCGTTCATGCCCGCAATATCGGATCTAAGCGCGGGAGATCGCGGTCATTTCGTCGCGGGGGACGACCTTGATTCTCGTGCGGCCGACTTTTTCGCCCAGGGCGAGCTCGTGGGCGTCGAGGAGGTGCCAGCCGTCGACCGTCGTGAACTCGACCCCGCGCGACTCGAGCAGCGCCGGCACCGCCGACTCCTCGGGCTCGGTGGGGGTCCACCAGTTGCCCTGGTCGTTCAGCACGTGGCCGAGGGTCTCCATCGCGTCGGACTTGGTATGCCCGATGAGGCCGACCGGTCCGCGCTTGATCCACCCGGTCGCGTACACGCCGTTGAGCGGCTCATCGGCGTCGTCGAGCACCTGGCCTTCGCGATTGGGGATGACGCCGCGCTTCTCGTCGAACGGGATCTCCGGCAGCGGCGACCCGAAGTAGCCGACCGCCCGATAGATGGCCTGGATGGGCAGCTCGCGGATCTCGCCCGTGCCACGGACTCCGCCCTCGCCGTCGGGCTCGGTGCGCTCCCACCGGAAGCCGGCGACCTTGCCGTCCTCACCGAGCACCTCGAGCGGCTTCGCGTAGAAGTGCAGGTGCAGACGCCGGCTCGCGGTGCCGGTCTCGCGCTGACGCCACTGGTTCAGCACCTTGTCCATCACGAACACCTGCTTGTTCGTGGCGATCGCGGTCTTCGACGCCTCGTCGTAGTCGAAGTCCTCGTCGTAGACGATCATGTCGACGTCGGGCACCTCGCCGAGCTCGCGAAGCTCAAGCGGGGTGAACTTCACCTGGGCGGGTCCGCGACGGCCGAGGACGTGCACGTCGGTGACCGGCGAGGCCTTCAGACCCTCGTACACGTTGTCGGGGATCTCCGTCGGCAGCAGGTCTTCGGGATGCTTCACGAGGATGCGGGCGACGTCGAGCGCGACGTTGCCGTTGCCGATGACCGCGATCTCCTTCGCCTCGAGCGGCCAGGTGCGCGGTACGTCGGGGTGCCCGTCGTACCAGCTGACGAAGTCCGCGGCGCCGTACGAGCCGTCGAGCTCGATGCCGGGGATGTCGAGAGGCGCGTCGCCGAACGACCCGGTGGAGAAGATGACGGCGTTGTAGTGGCGCTTCAGGTCGTCGAGGGTGATGTCGACGCCGTACTCGACGTTGCCGAAGAAGCGGATGTCGCCGCGGTCCAGCACCTCGCGCAGCGCCGAGATGATCCCCTTGATGCGCGGGTGGTCGGGTGCGACGCCGTAGCGGACGAGCCCGTACGGCGCGGGGAGGCGCTCGAACAGGTCGATGGAGACGTCGAATGCGCGCTCCGCCTTGATCGCGAGGTCGGCGGCGTAGATCCCTGCCGGGCCCGCGCCGACGATGGCCAGCCGGAGCTTGGTCATGCGGTTCGTATCCTTACTTGCTCGTCGGGTCAGCGCGAACGCTCGACCATGGCTTCGGCGAAGCGCGTGAGCGCCTTCTTCACCGATCCGTCGGGAAGGGGTGCGAGTGCGGCGACCGCGTCGTCGGCCCAGCGCTGCGCCTCGGCGAGGGTCGTCGCGGTGACGGGGTGCTCGCGGAGCTCCGCGATGGCCGACTCGAACTCCGGCGACTCGTCCGACGCGATGCCCGCCTCGAGGCGGGCGAGGAGGCCCGCGGCCTGCGGGTCGGTGAGCGCGGAGCGGCGCAGGTAGAGGAGGGGAAGGGTCGGCACGCCGGCGCGGAGGTCGGTGCCCGCGACCTTGCCGGTGTCGTCGGCACGTGGCGACAGGTCGATGACGTCGTCCACGAGCTGGAAGGCGACGCCGATCCGCTCGCCGAAGAGCATGACGGCGTTCTCGTACTCTTCCGCCGCGTTGCTGAAGACGACACCCATCTGAGCGGCCGCCGCGATCAGCGACCCCGTCTTGTTGGCGAGCACCTCGATGTAGTGCTCGATGGGGTCGTCGCCCTCCTGCGGGCCGGCGGTCTCGTTGAGCTGGCCGAGGACGAGGCGTTCGAAGGTATCGGCCTGCAGGATGATCGCCCGCTCGCCGAGCGAGGCGACCAGCTTGCTGGCCCGCGCGAACAGCAGATCGCCGGTGAGGATCGCGACCGAGTTGCCCCACACTGCCTGGGCGCTCGGCACACCGCGTCGCTGCTCCGCTTCGTCCATCACGTCGTCGTGGTACAGGGACGCGAGGTGCGTGATCTCGACGACCTGGGCGGCGGCGAGCACGGCGGGGACGTTGCCGTCACCGAGCTGAGCGGTGAGCAGGGTGAGCATGGGGCGCACCCGCTTGCCCCCGGCGGAGAGCAGGTAGCGGGAGGTGACGTCGGCGATGTTGTCGGCGAACTCGAGTTCGCGCAGCAGGCCTTCTTCGACGAGGGCGAGCCCGTCTTCGATGGTCGCCGCCATCGCGCGGTCGTCGCGGCTCGAGAAGATGCGTTCGGTCAGGCCGAGCTGCGATGAGAGCGCCTTGCTGCGCCTCGTCGCGGGGATCGCCGGGCTCACCGGCTGCTCCCCGGCTTGGTGCCGCGGTGCAACGCGACCACCCCTCCGGTCAGGTTGCGGTAGGCGACGTCGGTGTACCCGGCGTCGCGGATCCACGACGCGAGGGTGGGCTGATCGGCCCAGTCGAAGATCGAGTCGCCGAGGTAGTCGTAGGCCGGAGCGTTGGAGCTCGACAGCTTCGACAGCAGCGGCATGGCGGCGCGGAGGTAGATGCGGTGCCCGAGGCGGAGCACGCCGTTCACGGGACGCGAGAACTCGCAGATCACGATGCGGCCGCCTGGCTTCGTCACGCGGTACAGCTCCGACAGCGCCGTGTGGGTGTCTTCGACGTTGCGCAGGCCGAAGGACATGGTCACCGCGTCGAACTCGTCGTCCTCGAACGGAAGGTCGAGGGCGTCGGCGTGCACGAACGTGAGGTTGCGCACGCCCGCGTTGCGGCGGCGTCCGACCTCGAGCATGCCGGCGGAGAAGTCCGCCGCGACGATCTCGGCGCCCGACTTCGCGAGCGCCGCGCTCGAAGTCCCGGTACCGGCGGCGAGGTCGAGGATCCGCTCGCCCGGGCGCGGGTCGACGGCCTTCGTCGTCGCGGCGCGCCAGATGACGTCGTTGCCGACGGAGAGGACCGTGTTCGTGCGGTCGTAGCGAGTCGACACGGTGTCGAACATCGCCGCCACATCGGACGCACGCTTGCCGAGGTCCGCGCTGTTCACAAGGAGATTCTAGGTGGAGTGACATGGACGTACGGTGGACGAAGGTCCGGGCCTTCCCGCAGCTGTGCGGGCGTAGGCTCGGTGGGTGCTTCCGGTAGAGACCCCGACCCTGTCGGTGGCCACCATGGCACTTCCCGACACTGGCTCCCTCGACTCGCTGCTCCGCTCGACCGACCCGGCCGCTCCGCTGGCCTGGCTGCGAGGGGGCGAAGGCTTCGTCGGCGTCGGGGAAGCGGTCCGGTGGGAGTTCTCTGGGGCGTCTCGTTTCGACGACGCCGCCGAGGCCTGGCGTGCTCTCAGCGCACGCAGCACCATCGACGACCCACTGCACCTGCCGGGTACCGGCCTCGTCGCGTTCGGCTCGTTCGCCTTCTCCCCCACCTCCTCGACGCTCAGCACGCTCATCGTGCCTCGCATCATCTTCGGTCGGCGCGGCGGCAGAGCGTGGCTCACCCGCATTACGGTCGTCGGCGAGACTCCCGCCGGCTCGCCCGCTCTCGCCGAGCCGGGCACCGCTCCGGCGATCCGGTTCACCCCTGGCCGCATGGCCGAGAGCGCGTATTCGGCGGCGGTCGCGCAGGCGGTACGGGAGATCGAGGCGGGCCGGGTCGAGAAGGTCGTCCTCGCGCGCGACCTCCGCGGCGAGCTGCCGACCTCGTTCGATCTGCGCACGCCGCTCGAACGGCTCGCGACGAGCTACCCCGACTGCTGGACCTTCGCCGTCGACGGCCTCATCGGCTCGAGCCCCGAGATGCTCGTGCGCGTCGACTCGGGCACGGTCCAGGCCCGTGTGCTCGCGGGCAGCAGCGCCCGCGGCGTCGACGCCGCCAGTGACAGCGCCGCCGCGCTCGCCCTGGTGACCTCGGACAAGGACCACGACGAGCATGGCTTCGCGCTGCGCAGCGTCCTCGCCGCACTCACCCCGCACACCTCGTCGCTGGCGGCGAGCGACGTTCCGTTCGCCCTGAAGCTGCCGAACCTCTGGCACCTCGCGAGCGACGTCGAGGGAGTGCTCTCCGACCGCTCGAGCTCGCTCGATCTCCTGCGATCGCTGCATCCGACCGCCGCGGTGGCGGGCACGCCGACGGCGGTCGCGACGGCGACGATCGACGAGCTCGAACCGTTCGATCGAGGCCGCTACGCCGGACCCGTCGGCTGGCTGAGCGCGAACGGCGACGGCGAATGGGCGATTGCGCTGCGCTGTGCACAGGTCGACGGCGACACCATCACCGCGTACGCCGGGGCGGGGGTCGTCGCAGGGTCCGAGCCGGAGCGGGAGCTCGCCGAGACGGCGATGAAGTTCCGACCGATCGTCGAAGCGTTCGGTTAGCCGCGGCGACGTAGCCGCACCGGGAACTGACGCAGCAGACCGGCGACCATGGCCGCACCGGAGGCGACGAGGATCGAGACGCCGATGATGTCGGAGATGTCCATGCCCGTCCTTTCGAAGAGGAAGACAGGCTAGGCACATCGGTCTGCCGCAGCGCGGAGCGACACGCGACCGGCGCCGACCGTTTCCCGGATGCGGCCCGACCGGCTCAGCGACCGAGCGGCACTTCGAGGATGCTCGGCCCTTGCGCCGGCGAGGTGAGCGCCCGGTCGAGGTCGCCCCGCGTCGAGACGCTGAGGTACTCCCATCCGTACGCCTGCGCGAGGGCGGCGATGTCGACGGTGTGCGGGGTGTAGAGCACGCGGTCGAACAGGTCGGGGTCGGCGGTCGCCGCGACCTCGAGACCGTCGAAGATCGAGCCGCCCCGGTCGTTGCCGACGATGAGCTGGATGCGGGGTCGCGCTTCGCCGGGCGGCAGCAGCAGCCCGCCGACGTCGTGCAGGAAGGCGAGGTCGCCGAGGAGGACGCGGGTCGTGCCCGCGGCGCCGCGCGGATCGTCGGCGGCGGCGAGCGCGAGACCGAGCGCTGACGAGATGGTGCCGTCGATACCGGCGAGCCCTCGACTCGAGTGCACCCAAATCTTCTTCCCCGGCACACTCGCGTCGGCCTCGCGCACGAGGCGCGACGCGGCCAACCAGAGCCGATCATGCGGCCAGCTCGCCCGCCAGACGGCGTCGACGAGGTAGCGCCGCGAGATCGGCGCGCGGATCGCGTCGAGTTCCGAGCGGACGAGCCTGTTGCGTTCGGCGGGCGAGGACGACCCGCTGCCGCCGATGTACGCGGCGTCGTCGCCGTCGTCGTCCAGCGCACGGCCGGCGACGATCCACCGCCCCAGCCAGGCACGGTCGGGGTCGAAGCCGTCCGTGAGGGCGACCGCGTCGACGACCTCCGCCCGGGCGGCCGGGTCGAACTGCTCGGCGCCCGCCGCTCGCACGACGACGACCTCGACGCCCGAGCGCGACAGCAGAGCGGGGACCTGACGGCTGAGGTTCGGGCGGCCGAAGACCACGACCCGCTCGACGTCGGCGACGAGAGCGGCGTCGCCCAGTACTCGGCGGTAGGCGGGCACGAGGGAGGGACCGAAGCGGGCGCTGCTCGTCACCTCGGCCAGCAGCGGCCACTGCGCCTCGCGGGCGAGCGACTCGGCGGCCGGACCGGCGCCGGCACCGGCGACCACCACGGTGCGCAGCCCGCCGTCGAGAAGGCGCGCCTCGCCGTCGCCGCGCGACACCGACCGCACCGGGGCATCGCTCGGGATGTCGGCCGGGCCCGAGAGCGGGTCCCGCAGAGCGAGATTGATGTGAACGGGCGCCGGGAAGGGCTGCCCGACCAGCGCCGCCTCGTAGGCGTCGTCGGCGACCCGGTAGGCCTCGGTCACGTCGGCGTCGCCACCGGTCGGCGCCGCGACGTCGACCTCCCAGGTGGCGGCGGGGCCGAAGATGCCGGGCTGCGTAGTGGTCTGGTTCGCTCCCCGGCCGCGCAGCTCGGCCGGGCGATCCGCCGTGATGGCGATAAGCGGATCGCCGAAATGCCACGCCTCGAGCATGGCCGGGTGCAGGTTCGCGACCGCGGTGCCGGAGGTGGTGATGACGGCGACCGGGGTGCCGGACGCCCGGGTGAGCCCGAGAGCGAGGAACCCGGCGGAACGCTCATCGATCCTCACGTGCACCGTGAGGAGGCCGTCCTTCTCCGCGTGAGCGGCAGCGAGGGCCAGCGCCTGCGACCGGGACCCCGGACTCAGGACGACGTGCCGCATCCCGTGGGCGGCGAGCCGGCGCAGCAGCGCCGTCGCGAAGACGCTCGCGGGATTGCCCGCGTCAGGCATCGCGGCGGTCGGCGTTGTCCGTGCCGTCCTTGCCGTCGGTCTTGCTGGGACCCTCAGGGGTCGCCGGGCCGTCGGGGTCTGCCGCCGGGTCGTCGTCGAGGTCGGCGAGCTCCTTCTCGAGTCGCCGGATGCGCTCCTCCTGGTCGGCTTCGCGCCGGAGCCGGTCGAGGAAGGCGGGGTCGTCGTCGGGGGCGACCGGTCGACGCTGCACCGGCGGACGGGTCGCGCGGCCACGGCCGATGACGAACCACAGCAGCCCGCCGATGATCGGCAGCAGCAGGATCAGCAGGATCCACACGAACTTGCGCGGGCCACGGATCCGCGATCGATCGGCGAGTGCGCAGTCGACGAGCGAGTAGATCATGAAGGCCACCGCGACGACCGCCGCGATCACCCAGAACCGAGCCATGGCTCAACGATAGAGCAGGGCGACTGAGGGAGTGATGGATGCTCGCGACCTACACTGAAGCCCGTGGAAGCTCCTCGTCGCCGCAATCTGGCCTGGCTCTGGTTCTCGCTCCTGCGACTGGGGCTGTTCGCGGTGATCCTCGCGGTGCTGCTGCTCCTGCTGCCGATCGAACCGTGGATCTCGACCATCCTCGCCGCGGTGATCGCGTTCTGCGTCTCCTACATCTTCTTCACGAAGCCGCGCGCGGCGGTGTCCGAGCAAATCGAGGGGGCCCGCCGCGGCGGCGGCCACGACGATGATGCGGACGCGGAGGACGACGTGGCGTCAGAACGCGAACGCGGCTCCGAGACCCACGCCGTAGACCAGCGCCAGGATGCTGGTGAGGCTGAGGGAGAGCACGAGCTCCTTCGCGGTGCGCGCCGTGACCGCGATGAGCCCGGCGGGAACCGCCAGTAGCAGCGCGAAGAACACGAGGATCGCCAGCGGGTAGAAGATCGAGAAGAACCCGACGATCACGAACGGCGCACCGAGCAGCACGCAGAAGAGGATCCTCGACCAGCGCAGCCCGATGAGCACGCTGAGGGTGCGCTTGCCGGCGATGCGGTCCTGCTCGATGTCGCGCATGTTGTTGACGACCAGCACCGCGCAGGCGAGCAGGCCGATGCCGATCGCCGACAGCCACGACTCGGTCGGCACCTGCTCGATCTGGACGTAGGTGGTTCCGATGGTGGCGACGAGACCGAAGAAGACGAACACCGACAGCTCCCCGAGCCCGGCGTAGCCGTAGGGACGCTTACCGCCGGTGTAGAACCAGGCGGCGGCGATCGCGACGGCGCCGACGGCGAGCAGCCACCACAGTTGCGTGATGAGAACGAGCGCCAGCCCGGCGAGCGCCGCGAGGGCGAAGAAGACGAGCGCGACGGTGAGGACGGTGCGCGGCTTCGCGGCTCCCGATGCGGTGATGCGCGCCGGTCCGACGCGGTGCTTGTCGGTTCCGCGGACGCCGTCGGAGTAGTCGTTGGCGAAGTTGACGCCGATCTGCAGCAGCACGGCGACGGCCAGGCAGAGCAGGATGCGGTACTCGTGCCACACCGCGCCGCCGGCGAGGTACGCGGCGCCGGTGCCGAGCGCGACAGGGGCGACCGCGAGGGTCAGGGTGCGCGGGCGGGCGGCACCGATCCAGCCGCCGATTCCGGCACGCGCGGCGCGCGGGCTGCGAGGTGCCGTGCGCGTCTTCGTCCCCGCTACCGGCGCGTGATGCTGCGGCTTCTTGCGGGCGGGACGCTTCTTCGTCTTGCTCTTGGGCACCGGCGCATTCTATTCGCCGTTGCCCGCCTCACCGGCCGGACCGGCCGTCAGCAGCGGCAGCAGGTGTTCGCGCGTCAGCGGCGCGAGGGGGAGGTCGGCCGCGTCGGCGGGCGTCACCCAGAGCGCGTGGTCGATCTCGGCCTGCGGTGTCGGCTCGTGGGGGGCGACATCGACGGCGAACGCGTCGGCGACGACATCGTGACCGGCCTCGTTGGCCGCCCGCGATCGGAAGGTACCGAGGGGGGTGAGGTCGGAGACGGTGGTGGCGATGCCGAGCTCCTCCACGAGTTCGCGCACTCCCGCTTCGGCGGCCGTCTCGCCGGGTTCGCGTTTGCCGCCGGGCTGCATGTAGGAAGCGGTGCCCCGCTTGCGAACGAGCAGGGTCCGGCCTGCACCGTCGCCGACGAGCAGGGCGGTCACGTGCACCGAGGGGCGCGCATCGCCGACCAGTCGGCGCAGCGTCTGGCGGTCGGGTTTGCCGCTCGCGAGCAACGGGATGCGCTCGAGCCGGAGCAGCCGTCGTGGACCGGCGGCCCGCCCGAGACGCTCGACGACCGCGGCGCGCACCGCGGCGAGATCCGTCTCCCCCGTCGTGACGAGGACGGGGACCTGCCCCCACTCGTCGTCGTCGCCGGCGATGACGACGGCGCCCTCCGACCCCGGGAGCTCACGGACCGCGGATTCGATCAGCCCGAGCGAGACCTTCTCTCCCCCGGAGATGATGACATCGTCGCGGCGCCCGGTCACGGTCAGCCGGCCGTCGTCGAATCGGCCCTCGTCGCCGGTGCGGTACCAGCGCAGTCCGTCGCGCGAGGGGAATGCCGCGGCGGTCCGTCCGGGGTCGCCGACGTACTCCTCGGCGAGCGCGGGGGTCGACAGCCAGATCTCCCCGTCGACGATCTCGACCGCGGTGCTGCCGAGCGGACGACCGTCGTAGACGCAACCGCCCGCGGTTTCCGATGACCCGTAGGTCCGGACGATCTCGAGTCCGGCGTCGGCGGCGCGAACGGCGAGTGCACCGGGAAGGCTTTGCCCGCCGACGAGCGTCTTATGCATTCCTCGCAACGCGCTTCTCAGTTCCGCATCCGCTTCGGCGGCGTCCACCAGCCGGCCGAGCTGGGCGGGGACGAGCGCGGTGAATCGGCGCTCGTCGCCGAAACGCTCGACCGCCGCGGCGAAGTCGGCGGGTGAGAATCCGGGGGCGATGATCTCGGGTTCTGTTCCAGAGGCGATGCTCCGCACCAGCACCTGCAGCCCGGCGATGTAGTGGACGGGAAGGGCGAGGAGCCAGCGTCCCGGGCCGCCGAGTGCGGCGTCGGTCATCGCGGCGCCGGCGAGCAGCGCGTCGGCACTGAGCGCGACCCGCTTCGGAGTACCCGCGCTTCCCGAGGTCTCGATGACGACGGCGACCCGCTTCGGCACGCTCTCGGGCAGCCCGGTCGGAGGCTCCGCGTCGATCGGATACGGGAGCAGGGCGGGCCCGTCTCCGGCGAGCGCCGCACGAAGGGCGACCAGCACCTCGGCGGGGTCGGCCCGGATCGGCTGGAGCGGTCTCATCGACGCGTCGGGATCAGAAGTGCCACGGGTAGGGCGACCAGTCGGGATCGCGCTTCTCGAGGAACGCGTCGCGCCCCTCGACCGCTTCGTCGGTGCCGTACGCGAGACGGGTCGCCTCCCCGGCGAAGACCTGCTGGCCGACCATGCCGTCGTCCACCGCGTTGAACGCGAACTTCAGCATCCGGATCGCGGTCGGCGACTTGCCGAGGATCTCGCGCGCCCAGTCGAGAGCGGTGCTCTCGAGCTCGGCGTGCGGCACGACCGCGTTGATCGCCCCGGTCTCGAGCGCCCGCTCGGCGCTGTACTCCCGGGCGAGGAAGAAGACTTCGCGGGCGAACTTCTGGCCCACCTGTCGGGCGAAGTAGGCGCTGCCGTAGCCCGCGTCGAAGGATCCGACGTCGGCGTCGGTCTGCTTGAACCTGCCGTGTTCGGCGCTCGCGATGCTGAGGTCGCAGACCACGTGCAGCGAATGCCCGCCGCCGGCCGCCCAGCCGGGGATCACGGCGATGACGACCTTCGGCATGAAGCGGATGAGGCGCTGCACCTCGAGGATGTGCAGGCGCCCGGTCGCGGTCTCGCCGGACTCGTACCGATAGCCGTCACGGCCGCGGATGCGCTGGTCGCCGCCGCTGCAGAACGCCCAGCCGCCGTCCTTCGGGCTCGGGCCGTTCCCGGTCAGCAGCACCACGCCGACCCGCGAGTCCTGCCGCGCGTGATCGAGGGCACGGTAGAGCTCGTCGACCGTCTGAGGGCGGAACGCGTTGCGCACCTCGGGGCGGTTGAACGCGACCCGCGCGATGCGCCCGTCGCGGGAACGGTGGTAGGTGATGTCGTCACCGGCCCACCCGTCGACATCGGTCCACTCTTCGGGGTCGAACAGTTCGGAGACGGCCATGCCCCGAGCCTATTCCGCTCCGCTGAGCCCTTCGCGGGCGTGACACGGCGCCGGCCCGACCGCGACGACGAGCGCCGACCGGTCAGGTTTCGAGAAGACAGGAGCGATGCTGCTCCCTAACGTTGAGGAACGCTCTCGCAACCGAAGGGAAGACCATGCCCGACCAGTCCGACACGTTCTCCGCCGACGAGCGAAAGGCGATGAGGGTCCGAGCCGCGGAACTCAAGAAGCGCGAGAACGGCGACGCCGAGGTGCGGAAGATCATCGATGCGATGACGCCCGACGAGCAGCACATCGCCCTCCGCATCCACGAGGCGATCCTCGAGCAGGTTCCACAGCTGCAGCCGAAGCTCCGCTACGGCCAGCCCGCCTACTACCTCGACGGCACGGTGGTCTGCTTCTTCATGGCCGCGTCGAAGTACAAGACCACGTCCTCCACCTTCGGATTCGAGGACGCGACGCTCATCGGAGACGGTGGCATGTGGCCGAGCTCGTACGCGATCCTCGCTCTCTCGGACGAGGACGAGAAGCGATTGCTCGACCTCGTCAAGCGCGCGGTCGCCTGAGGCGCGCAAGCGACAGCGAGTCGTTCCTGCGTCGCGACGGCCCGCTCTCGCACCCATTGACAGGGGTACTTGCATTTTGCAAGTATGCCCGCATGAGCCTTTTCATCACCTGCCCGGTCGAGAACGTCGAGCGCGCCACCGCCTTCTACACCGCCCTCGGGTGGACCCTGAACCCCGAGATGTCCGACCACAACGTGTCGTGCTTCGCGATCGCCCCCGAGCAGTACCTCATGCTCGGCAGCCGTGAGATGTACGCCAGCGTCGGCGGCACCGAAGAGCTGATCGGCGGACCCGACACGCCATCCAAGGTCACCGTCTCGTTCGATCTCGGCAGCCGGGAAGCGGTGGACGAGCTCGTCGAGCGCGCCGGTGCGGCGGGCGGGCGCATCGGCGACACCGACGACTACCCCTTCATGTACCAGCGCCAGTTCGACGACCCCGACGGCTACCACTACTCGCCGTTCTGGATGAAGACGGACGCCGCCCCGACCGCGTGAGCGACCTCGCCGCAGCGCTCGACATCGTCGGAGCCCGATGGGCTCTGCTCATCGTGGAGCAGTTGCTCGACGAGCCGAAGCGCTACGGCGACCTGCAGCGCGAGCTCGGAGTGCCGACGAACATACTGGCCACCCGCCTGCGCGAGCTCGAAGAAGCGGGGGTGCTCTCGCGGTTGCCGCTGCGTCACAACACCCGCGCGTACGCGCTGACCGACCGCGGACGCGCACTGCGCGCGGCGATCGTGGCGCTCGGACGCTGGGCCGCCGAGGAGGGCTGAGGGGCAGCCCATACCGGAACTCAGCCCAGCGGGGCCACCCGTTCCAGCCGGGTCCATCCCGCCCAGCCACGCTCGCGCATCAATTCGACCATCCGCTGCGCGCGAGGGTCGGTTTCCAGTGCCAGCAGCTCGAGCAGATCGAAGGGGACCTCGTCCTCCTGCGACTCCTGCTGGGTGTTGTAGCCCTGCTCGTACGCCTCCTCGGCGAGGCTCGCCATGAGGTCCGCCGCCTCGACCATCAGGGGTTCGTCCGGCTCCTCTGTGAACAGCCGCGACAGCACCTGGTAGAGCCGCACGATGCGCGGATCCTCGAGCGAGGCCAGCTTGCCCGGCATCCATTCGCGCACCCGGTCGGGCCAGCGCGCCGCCATGATGACCCAGCCGTCTCGCTCGCCCTCGAGCACGGGTCCCGAGATGCCGAGAGCCCGTAGGCGGTCGAGATACTCCACCACCTCCGGCGGCAGCAGCATCGCATCGCCCGCAGCCAACTGCTCCACCGAGTCGCGGCTGCGCTCGAGCCTCGCGATCTCGTCGCGGATCCGTGCGTCGATGCGGCGGACGGCGGCGGCGAAGGTCGCATCGTCGGCCTCGAGCAGTTCGGCGATCTCGGCCAGCGGCACGCCGGCATCGGCGAGGGTGGCGATCTTCACGAGCGACACCACCGCGTGCGCACCGTATCGGCGGTAGCCGGACCGGTCGCGCTCCGGTTCCGGCAGCAGCCCGATCTGATGGTAGTGACGGACGGCCCGCACGGTGACACCGGCGTAGGCGGCCAGTTGACTGATGGTCAGCACGGTCCGATCCTGCCCTTCCTGCTCCCGTCGGCGCGAGCCGTCAGGAGGTCTTCCGTCGGTAGACGACCATCGACACGGCGAAGGCGACCACCAGGATGCCTGCGCACCACGCGAGGGCGACCCACAGTTCTCCGCCCACCGGCCGGCCCGCGAAGATCGCGCGGATCGAGTCGACGATCGAGGTGACGGGCTGGTTCTCGGCGAACCAGCGCACCGGGCCGGGCATCGACTCCGTCGGCGCGAAGGCCGAACTGATGAACGGCAGGAAGATGAGCGGGTAGGAGAACGCGCTCGCCCCCTCGACCGAACTGGCGAGCAGGCCCGGAATGACCGCGAGCCAGGTGAGGGCGAAGGTGAACAGGGCCATGATGCCGATCACCGCGAGCCAGCCGCCGATGTCGGCGCCGGTGCGGAAGCCCATGATCAGAGCGACGCCGACGACCAGCACCAGCGAGACGAAATTGGCGATGAGCGAGGTGAGGACGTGCGCCCACAGCACCGAGGCGCGGGCGATCGGCATCGACTGGAAGCGTTCGAAGATGCCGCCCTGCAGGTCGCCGAACAACCGGTACGCGGTGTATGCGATGCCCGACGCGACGGTGATGAGCAGGATTCCGGGGAGCAGGTAGACGACGTACGAGTCCGAGGCGCCGCCGGTGTCGATGGCGCCTCCGAAGACGTAGACGAAGAGCAGCATGATCGCGACGGGTGTCACCGCGGTCGTGATGATGGTGTCGGGGCTGCGCACGATGTGGGTCAGTGAGCGACCGGTGAGCACGGCGGTGTCGCCGAAGAAGTGCGTGTTCATGGATTCGTTCCTTCTACTTCTCGGCCGATGCCGTGGCAGCGCTGCCGCCGGTGGTCTCGGCGTCGGTCTGGTCGGTGATCTCGTCGGCGCCGTCGCCGGTCAGGGCGAGGAACACCTCCTCGAGGGTGGGCTGCTTCTCGACGTACTCGACGGTCGCGGCGGGCAGCAGCTTCTTGAGCTCGGCGAGCGTTCCGTCGACGATGATGCGGCCCTGGTGCAGGATCGCGATGCGATCGGCGAGCTGCTCGGCCTCCTCCAGGTACTGGGTCGTCAGCAGCACGGTGGTGCCTTTGCCGACGAGCTGCCGCACCGTCTCCCACACCTCCTGCCGTGCCTCGGGGTCGAGGCCGGTGGTCGGCTCGTCGAGGAAGATGACGGCCGGGTCGCCGATGAGGCTCATCGCGATGTCCAGCCGCCGCCGCATGCCACCCGAGTAGGTCGACGCCTTCCGGGCGCCGGCCTCGGTAAGCGAGAAGCGGGCGAGCAGCTCGTCGGCGATGGCGCCCGGCGAACGCAGATGGCGGAGGCGGGCGATGAGCACGAGATTCTCGCGTCCGCTCAGCTGCTCGTCGACGGCGGCGAACTGCCCGGTCAGGCTGATCGCCGCCCGCACCTCGGCCGCCTGCGTCGCGACGTCGAGTCCGACGATCGACGCCGTCCCCGAGTCGGCCTTCAGCAGGGTGGAGAGGATCTTCACGAGCGTCGTCTTGCCCGCCCTGTTCGAGCCGAGCAGCGCGAACACGGTGCCGCGTTGCACCTCGAGGTCGACGCCGCGCAGCACTCGCAACTCCTTGTACGACTTCTCGATGCCGCGGACCGCGATCGCCGGCACCGTCGCCGCGCTCATCGTGCACCGCCCGCGCCCGCGCTCGCGCTCGCGGCGCGCACCGCATCCGTCAGCCGTGTGCGCTCGCTCCCGATCCAGCCATCCATCCAGCCGGCGCCGGGATGCACCCGCAGGAGCTCCTCGGCGAATGCGACGGGGTCATCGCCGATGACGTCGGCCACGGAGGCGCCGCGGGCGACGCCGGCCTCCAGTCGTTCGACGAGGTCGGTGAGCACGGCGAGGAGCGCATCACTGTCCGAGGTGGGTCCGACGTGGGTGAGGTAGCGCTCGATGGCCTCGGCCGTCGAACGGTAGTCGCCGGGCAGGCGGCGGACGCGCGCCCGGTAGTCGCGGTACTGCTTCTTGTCGTCGATGCTGCCGACGAGCTTTTCGATCCAGGTGAGTGAAGTGTTCATGCGACGAGCGTGAAGGGCTGACGCTACGGCAGGGTCAAGCGTCGGGCCGAAAATCTTGCTCCACTGCTCGCTCGACGAGAGGAACCGATCGGATCGGACCGCGGAAGTAGGGTTCGATCGCGGTGAGATCGGCAAGGTGGTTGCCGAAGGGAGCGCCATGATCGCGGAACTGAACCGACTCGTCGAGCTGATCGAGGAACGTCTGACCGACGACATCGAGGTGAGCGCGCTCGCGTCTGGTCTCGGGACGACGGAGTACCACCTCCGCCGGATGTTCGCCTCGCTTTCGGGCATGCCGCTTTCGGAGTACATCCGCCGCCGACGGATGACGGTCGCGGTCGGAGACGTCCTCGGCGGCGGTGAGTTGTTGGCGATCGCAGTGCGATACGGGTACGGCTCCACCGAGGCGTTCGGCCGGGCGTTCCGATCGGTGCACGGCGCGAGTCCCGCCGACGTACGCCGTTCGGGCGGCCCTCTTCGAACACAACCGCAACTCAGGTTCCGCCTGACCGTCGAAGGAAGCAGCAGTATGGACACCCGCATCGAGAATCGACCGGACTTCCGCCTCGTAGGCCACGCCGCGTAGGTGCCTCTCATCCACGAGGGGATCAATCCTCACATCCGAGCCCATGTCGAGTCGCTCCCCGCGTCGGAGCACATCCGTCTGAAAGCGCTCAGCGAGACGGAGCCGGCAGGACTGCTGCAGGTCAGCGCAGACGTCGACCCCGACTACACCGAAGGAACCGAACTGATCTACCTGCACGGCGTCGCCATCCGCGACTCCACGGCCGCGCCCGACGATCTCGACGTCATCCGCGTTCCGGCCGGCATGTGGGCCGTCTTCCGGGTCGCGGGCGATTATCCGGCCGTCCTGCAGAAGGCATGGGCGGCGACCGCCACCGACTGGTTCCCCTCGAACCCCTGGCGGCTGCGCCCCGGTCCGTCGATCGTCGCGGTGCTCGAGCGCTCGGACGACTTCAGCACCGCGACCTGCGAGCTGTGGCTTCCCATCGAAGCGGAGTGATCGCTCGGATCGCGGTGTCGGACCGGCCTGGCAGGCTTGGGAGATGGATACCCGCGTCGCTGCCGAATCCGCACTCCGCGAGCTGGTCGGTCGGCCCGACGCGGTCTTCCACGACGGCCAGTTCGAGGCGATCTCGGCGCTCGTAGACGATGCCCGGCGGGCGCTGGTCGTGCAGCGCACCGGCTGGGGCAAGTCGGCGGTCTACTTCGTCGCCACCCGACTGCTGCGCGACCGCGGGGCCGGGCCCACACTGCTCGTCTCCCCGCTGCTCGCGTTGATGCGCGATCAGGTCGCCGCCGCCGCGCGCGCGGGAGTGCGGGCGGTCGCCATCAACTCGGCCAACGCCCACGAGTGGGACGACGTTCGCGCTCAGATCGCGCGCGACGAGGTGGACGTGCTGCTGGTGTCGCCGGAGCGTCTCAACAATCCGACCTTCCGCGACGAGCAACTGCCCGAGCTGGTCGATCGCACCGGGCTCGTCGTGGTCGACGAGGCGCATTGCATCTCCGATTGGGGTCACGACTTCCGACCCGACTACCGCCGGTTACGCGAACTGATCGAGCGGATTCCGACCGGCGTTCCCGTGCTGGCGACGACGGCCACGGCGAATGCCCGAGTCGTCGCCGATGTCGCCGAGCAGCTCGGCGCGGCAGGGCCCGCCGCCGGTGCGGTGCTGACCATCCGCGGGCCGCTCGCACGGAGCTCGCTCCGCCTCGGCGTCCTGAGACTGCCCAATGCCGCGGCCCGGCTCGGCTGGCTCATGGCGCATATCAGCGAGTTGCCGGGCAGCGGCATCATCTACGCCCTCACCGTCTCGGCGGCCGAGGACACCGCGCGGCTGCTGCGCGAAGCAGGCCACGAGGTCCTCGCTTACACGGGTCAGACCGACCCCGACCAGCGCGAACAGGCCGAAGAGTTGCTCGAGCAGAACAGGGTCAAGGCGCTCGTCGCGACGAGCGCCCTCGGCATGGGCTTCGACAAGCCCGATCTCGGCTTCGTGCTGCACCTCGGCGCCCCGAGCTCGCCGGTGGCTTACTACCAGCAGGTCGGACGCGCCGGACGTGCCACAGAGAACGCCGACGTCCTGCTGCTTCCCGGCCCCGAGGATCCGGATATCTGGCAGTACTTCGCTACCGCGGCGATGCCCACTCAGGAGCGGGCCGAAGCGGTGCTGCGGGAACTCGGCGACGAGCCTCTCTCCACCCCGGCGCTCGAAGCGCTGGTCGACATCCGGCGATCGCGGCTCGAGCTGCTGCTGAAGGTCCTCGACGTCGACGGCGCGGTGCGGCGGGTGCGAGGCGGATGGGTGTCGACGGGAACGCCGTGGTCGTACGACGCCGACCGTTACGACCGGATCGCCGAGGCGCGCACGGCCGAGCAGCAGCACATGCTCGATTACGAGACGACCGACGGTTGTCGTATGGAGTTCCTGCAGCGCACGCTCGACGATCCGAGCGCAGCACCGTGCGGGCGATGCGACCGGTGCGCCGGCGCCTGGTACCCGACCGACGTCCCGGAGGACTCGAGCCGGGAGGCCACCCAGTCGCTCGACCGCGTGGGCGTCGTCGTCGAGCCGCGTGCGCAGTGGCCGACGGGCGCGAGCTCCCGCGGCGTGCCGGTTCGAGGCAACCTGCCGCAGACCGAACGAGCCGGTGAAGGCCGCGCACTCGCTCGACTCACCGACCTCGGCTGGGGAGGACCGCTCCGCGAGCTCTTCGCCGCCGGGGCGCCCGACCAGCCGGTGACGCAGGGCATGCTCGAGGCCTGCGTACGGGTCCTCGCCGAGTGGAAGTGGGACGAACGACCGGTTGGCATCGTCACGATGCCGAGCCGCAGCCGCCCGCTGCTCATCGACTCTGTCGCCGACGGGCTCGCCCGAATCGGCAGGCTGCCGCGTCTCGGGGCGCTCGAGCGCGCAGGCGAAGGGGGCGCACCCGGCGAGACCGGCAACAGCGCCTACCGTCTGGGCTCGGTCTGGCCGGCGTTCCGGGTCGGCGACGGACTCGTGTCCGAGCTGGCTTCGGCGACGGGGCCCGTGCTGCTGATCGACGACCTGGCCGACAGCCGCTGGACTCTCACGGTCGCAGCGCGCCTGCTGCGCGGCGCCGGCGCGCCGGCCGTGCTCCCGTTCGTGCTCGCCCTGCGCAGCTGATCGGCCCCTCCAGGGCTACTCGACCACGCGAGAGGTTTCTCCCTTGGATTCTCTCTCTGTGGCGACCGCTGCGTCGCGCACCTCGTCGGCGTCGATCTGGTCTTGTCGACCGTCGCGCTTCTCCTGGGCGGTGGCGTCTTCGGCCCCGTCCATCACGGGCTGATCCTGAGTCGGTTCGTCCTTCGGCACGCTCGCACACTATGCCGCGGAACTGATGCTTCCCTCTGTCATCGACTCGGTCGCCGACGGGCTCGCCAGAATTGGCTAGCTGCCGCGGCCTGAGACGCTCGAGCGGACAGACAGGGAGGGGTATCCGGCGAGACCCGCAACAGCGCCTACCGCTTGGGCTCGGTCGTGCTCCCGTTCGTGCTCGAGGCAATGGGAGTGGCTGTCGGTCGAGACGAACGGCTGAGATTGATGCGGGGCGCTCCGGCGCCCGCATCAACCGACCGTGAAAAACCGACCGGGTGTCCCATCGTCACATCGAGGGTCGCTGACCTGCTACTCCTCCACGGCGGCGCCGACACCCCTGAGGTGTTCACGGAACGTGAGGCCCCCCTCGACGCGGGCGGCCAGGTACTCCGTGAAGCGCGTCTGTCGGCGCAGGCTGGTGCCATTGCGCATCAGGTGCGCCTGCCTCCGCTCCGTGTCGCGGATCTCTGCCGCCTTGTCGGCGATTTCCTCGGCCCGGTCGAACGGGAGGAAGACCGCGCCGTCGTCGTCGGCCAGCACGAAGTCGGCGCGGGTGAGAAGGTGCTCTCCGCAGTGCGCGCTCTCGAGAGCATCCGCCGACGACGGGGACGCGGTGGCCGGTCCGGTGGGAAGAGTTCCGAGGCTCAGCAGGGGGAGACCGATCTCCCGCAACTCGGGCGTATCGCGATGCAGACCCCAGATCACGATCCCCGCCAGCCCGGCGCCGAGCGCCTCAAGGGCGACGAGGTCACCCACGCACGCCTCATCGAGACGACCGCCGTTGTCGACCACCAGCACATCCCCCTCCTCCGCGTGCTCGAACGCTTCGAGGAAGACGTCGACGCTTCCGCTGTGCCGCGCGGGTCGCACCCGTCCGACGAAGTGAGTGTTAGCCGAGACCGGACGGGTTCCGGCCGGGACGCAGCGCACCTCGATTCCGAGTCGCATGCAGGCGTCGGCGACGTGCGGAGTCGTGAGGTCGAGGTACGCGGCGAGGGGGTTCGACATGACGGTTTCCTTCTTTCGTGCCGCTGGGATGTTGGATGGAAGCGGACACAACGCGCCCATCAGGGGCGGTCGTCGTCCAGGCCAGCATGCTCCTGTTGACGATGAGCGGCACGTCAACTCCGTCAGCGGACGGGAGTAGGTGATTCCGCCGCACGGTTGCGGCAACGATCTGACAGGCGATTCCCGCAGCGCTGACGGCAGAATCGATCGCATGCGTCCCGATATCGATGATGTGTTAACCGATCTTCACGTCGTCGAGCTGCCGCTGCGGCGGCGCTTCCGCGGAATCGAGCGACGGGAAACCGCACTCCTTCGCGGGCCGCACGGCTGGTCGGAGTTCTCGCCGTTCGTCGAGTACGACGACCGGGAGTCGTCGCGCTGGTTGCGAGCGGCGATCGAGTTCGGCTGGGAGGAGGCACCCGCGCCGATTCGCGGCCGGATTCCCGTGAACGCGACAGTGCCCGCCGTTCCGGCCGACGACGTCGCAGAGGTGCTCGACACTTTTCCGGGTGCTCGAACGGCGAAGGTGAAGGTCGCCGAGCGCGGGAGCGAGCTCGCCGACGACCTCGCCCGTGTGGCGGCGGTCCGCCAGGCGCTCGGTGGCGCCGGACGGATCAGGGTGGACGCGAACGGCGCCTGGAACGTCGACGAGGCGGAGCACGCGATCCGACAACTCGAACGGTTCGATATCGAGTACGTCGAGCAGCCCTGCGCGACCCTCGACGAGCTCGCCGAGTTGCGAGGCCGCATCCGGCGGATCGGCATCGACATCGCCGCCGACGAGGGTCTGCGCAAGGCCGATGACCCCGACTCGGTCGACCTCTCCGACGCCGCGGACATCGTCATCGTCAAGGCCGCGCCGCTCGGCGGTATCGGTCCTGCACTCCGCCATGCCGCCCGACTGGGCCTTCCCGTCGTCGTGTCGAGCGCGCTCGAGACCTCGGTCGGACTGGCCATGGGTGCCCAACTCGCCGCGGCCCTGCCCGACCTCCGCTTCGACTGCGGGCTTGGCACCGCCGCGCTTCTTGCGGCGGACGTCACCGACCGGCCGCTGCTCCCCTTCGACGGCGGGATCGACGTGCGACGGGTGGAACCCGACCCCGCTCTGCTCGAGCGGTGGGCGGCGTCACCCGAGAGGACCGCCTGGTGGCGTGCGCGGATCGAGCGTACCCACGCGCTCCTCGCCGCCATTCCGACGACGGAGGATCAGAGTCCCGAGTAGGCGTGCAGTCCCTTGAAGAACACGTTGACGATGCCGAAGTTGAAGAGCACCGCCGAGAAGCCGATGATCGCGAGCCAGGCCGACCGTGAGCCGCGCCAGCCCTTCGTCGCACGGGCGTGGATGTAGCCGGCGTAGATGACCCAGATGATGAAGGTCCACACCTCTTTGGTGTCCCAGCCCCAGTAGCGGCCCCACGCGTGCTCGGCCCAGATGGCGCCCGCGATGAGGGTGAAGGTCCAGAACACGAAACCGATGACGATCACGCGGTAGGCCGTGTTCTCGAGGGCCTTCGCGCTCGGGATGGCGCCCGGAAGGCGGAACCGGCTCGGGGCCGCGCCGCCCTCGCGACGGGTCTGCAGCAGCTGCACCACCGACAGGGCGAACCCGATCGTGTAGAACGCGGTGGCGAGGATCGCGACCAGCACGTGGATGACGAGCCAGTACGACTGCAGCGCCGGCGGCAGCGGAACGACGTCGACGCGGAACGCGACGGTCGTGATGCCCAGGAGGATGACGACGAGGCCCGTGACGATGGCGCCGAGGAAGCGGAGGTCGCGCCGGAGCAGCGTCAGCAGGAAGACGCCCATGATGAGAAGCGTGCCCGTCATGGCGAACTCGTACATGTTCGCCCAGGGCACCCGCTCGGCGGCGATGCCGCGCAGCACGGTCGCCCCGAGCTGCAGGAGCCAGCCGATGACGGCCAGCACGACGCCGATCCGCAGCGCCACCGACTCCTTGGTGCGGCCCAGGGCGCCGGCCTTGTCGACGGTCTCGGTGCGCTGGATGGTCGCGACCCCGCCGGAGGCGCGGGCGGCGGCGATGCGCTCGGCACCTGACACCGCCACGTCGCCGACGCGGGCGGAACGACGCGCGAGGTCGAGGGTGAACGCGATGAACGCGAGGGCGTAAACACCCATCGCGGAAAAGAGGAGGACGACCGAGATCTCGTCGAGGGCCTGCGTCACGCTGGTAAGCCTACGTCCTGGGCGGCGCGACGGGGCTGTCGGGCCGCACGCTCACCCGGTCGAGCGCCTCGGCATGGGCGTCGGCGAGCTCGGTGACCGCCTCTCCGAGTCGAGGGTCTTCCCCCCGCGCGAGGCCCGCGTACTGCAGCTCGATCTCGCCATCGGAGGTGCGCACGGCCTTCACCCAAAGGCGACGTCGCGGGATGAAGAGCGAGGTCAGAAGCCCGGCCAGCACGAGCACGGCGAACGCCAGCACGAACAGCTGCGACGGATCGTGGTGGATCTCGAGGGAGGCGAACCGGCTCACTCCGTCGAAGGTCACGGTGCCGAGGCCGTTCGGGAGTTCGGCGCTCTCGCCCTCGCGCAGCTGCAGCCCGGGCACGTCGGCGTCGATGCCCGCGATCTGCTCGAGATCGTCGGTATCGAGCGCGTATACCGAACGCGGAATGCCCTCGTCGAGACCGAGATCGCCCGAGTACACGTTGAAACTCAGCACCGGATCGTCGAGGTCGGGGAAGGCCGACGCGAGTGCGCCGCTGTCGAGTTCGACCGGCGTCGGATAGAAGAACCCGACCATGCCGATCTGCTCGGCCAGGCCGTCGGGAACCTTTACGATGCCGACGGAGGTGAGCTGCGCATCCTGCGGAAGGAAGGGCACCGAACCCGAGAACACCACATCGCCATCGGGATCCG
Source organism: Herbiconiux sp. L3-i23 (assembly GCF_023734115.1). Lineage (NCBI taxonomy): Bacteria > Bacillati > Actinomycetota > Actinomycetes > Micrococcales > Microbacteriaceae > Herbiconiux > Herbiconiux sp. L3-i23. The sequence goes on along the minus strand of NZ_AP025737.1, from coordinate 119,505 downwards.
TCACGGTGATCCGCGGGGCGTACCCATTGCCGAGCAGGAAGACGTCGGTGCCGTCCTCGCGCAGCGGTTCGTTGACCTTGATCTGCTCCGCCCGCTGCGCACCGTCGGGTTCGGTCACCGTGACCGACGCGGTGTAGTCGAGGGGAGCGCCGATCGCGTTCTCGTTGTCGGTCTCGTACTGAACGTCGAGACCGTCGAGCTGCAACCGGTACGGCACCAGCGAGGCGTCGGAGATCAGCCGGCCCCGGTTGAAGGAGTCGTAACCGCCGATGTAGTTGACGAAGGGCTCCCCCTCGACGACGACCTTCTGACCGCTGTAACCGAAGCTGCCTCCGAGCGCGACGCCGACGAGGATGCCGACGAGCGAGGCGTGGAACACCAGGTTGCCGGTCTCGCGCAGGTAGCCGCGCTCAGCGGAGACCGAGTCGCCGTACCGTTCGACCCGGTAGCGACGGGAGCGCAGCAGCTTCTCGGCACTCGACACGGCGTCGTCGACCGAGGCCGACGACGTCCGGACCTCGTGGTGCTCGAGACGCTGCAGCCGCGCCGGTGTCCGCGGCGGCTTCGCGCGCATCGCCTTCCAGTGGTGCGAGACACGCGGGACGACGCAGCCGATCAGCGACACGAACAGCAGCAGATAGATCGCGGAGAACCACACCGAGGTGTAGACGTCGAAGCCTTGCAGCGCGTCGATCACCGGGAACAGGTCGGGGTGGTCGGTCTCGTACTGGCTGACGCCGTTCGGGTCGGACGATCGTTGAGGCACCAGAGACCCGGGCACGGCGGCGATGGCGAGGAGCAGCAGCAGGAACAGCGCCGTGCGCATGCTCGTGAGCTGGCGCCACGCGAAGCGCAGCCAGCCGACGACACCGAGCTTCGGCCCGCCGATGACCTCCTGCTCCGCCTCGTCGATGTGGTCGGAGGGGCGCTTGGGCTCAGCGGCTCTGGGGTCAGAGGGGCGTGCCATAGTCGCCGATCACCGCCCCGAGCTGCAGCATCCAGGCGTTCCAGAGGCCTGCCACCATGAGGACGCCGATGATGATCAGCACGACTCCGCCGACGATGTTCACGGCGCGGATGTGGCGGCGCAGCCAGCCGATCGCTCCGGCGGCCCAGCTCAGCCCGAGCGCGACCAGCACGAACGGCAGCCCGAGGCCGAGCGCGTAGGCGAGGCCGAGGAGCGCGCCCTGCACCGGCGATCCGCCACCGAAGCTGAGGCTGAGGATGGTGGCGAGCGTCGGTCCCATGCACGGGGTCCATCCGACCGCGAAGACCGCCCCGAGCAGCGGAGCGCCGACCAGGCCGGCCACTGGGCGCCAGGTCGACTTGACCTCGCGTTGCAGCAGGCCGAAGCGGCCGACGAAGACGAGCCCCATGACGATGACGACGGCGCCGGCGATGCGGGTGATGAGGTCGCGCCACTGGATGAGCCAGAACCCGGCGGCGCCGAAAGCGATCCCGAAGAGGACGAAGACCGCGGCGAATCCGAGCACGAACAGCCCGGCCCCGAGCACGACCCGTCGACGGTCGCTGCGGGCGCGGTCGGCGGGGGCGACCCCGTCGGTGAACCCGCCGACGTACGCCAGGTATCCGGGCACCAAGGGGAGCACGCACGGGGACGCGAACGAGACGAGGCCCGCCAGCAGCGCCACGGGGATCGCGAGCAGGAGCGGACCTGCGACGACGGACTCGATGCCGCCCATCATGCAGTCTCGTCGGCCGTCTCGCGGATGATCGTCTCGAGGATGCTCGGCTCGGTCACCTGCCCGAGGATGCGGGCGGCGACCCGGCCCCCACGGTCGAGCACGAGAGTGGTCGGCACCGCGTTCGGTGGAATGCGGGCGCTGAACGCCAGCTGCACTCCGGCGTCCTTGTAGTCGAGGATGCTCGGGTAGGTCACTCCGAACTCTTCGGCGAAGGTCAACGCGGTCCCCGCCTCGTCGCGGGTGTTGACGCCCACGAACTGCACCCCGTCGGCCGCGGAGTCCTCGGCGATCGACTGCAGGTCTCTCGCCTCGGCGCGGCAGGGCGGGCACTGAGCGTACCAGAAGTTGACGACGAGCACGTCTCCGAGCGCGTCGGTCGACGAGAACTCGTCGCCGCTCTCGGTGGCGCCCTCGAATTCGACGGGCTCGCCGCGCGAGTCGACCCCGAAGGTCTCGACCGTGCCGTCACCCGCGATGTAGTCCTTGCCGCTGCCCTCGCGGTACTGATCGGCGAGCGGGTCGCTGGCGCACCCGGCCAGCAGCAGTGCGGTCGCGGCGACGATAGCCAAGAGGCCCCGTGTCTTCCTCATACCGCTCCCTCATCGACGGCGCCCTGAGCGAGGCCGGCGGCCGGGTCGCTGTACGACGTCTCGACGAATCGGTCGCCCCGCTTCTCGAGCGTGGTGATGCTCGACAGCGAGCATCGGCGGCGGCGGGGGTCGTGGTAGAGACGGTCGCCGCTCAACCGCCGGTGCACCATCCAGATCGGCAGCTGGTGCGAGACGATGACGACCTCGCCGTCATCGACGGAGTCGTAGGCGTCGGAGATCGCGGCGAGCATGCGGTCGGCGATCTGCACGTACGGTTCGCCCCAGCTCGGCTGCAACGGGTTGCGCACCCACTGCCAGAGCTCCGGCTTCGCGAACATCGCGGGCCCGAATCGCACGCGTGTGCCCTCGAACTTGTTCCACGGCTCGATCACGCGCTCGTCGGTGGCGATGTCGAGACCGAAACGTTCGGACCACGGCGCCGCGGACTCCTGCGTGCGCTGCAGCGGCGACGCGACGAGGCGCGTGATGGGGCGATCGGCAAGCGAAGTTGCCGCGGCGCCGGCCATCCTCGTTCCGAGTTCGGAGAGGCCGAACCCCTCGATGCGCCCGTAGAGCACACCCGTCGGGTTGTGCACCTCGCCGTGACGCACGAGATGGATGGCACTGGCGGACACGGCCCTAAGTCTACGAGGCGTAGAACTCGCCGCTCCCCGCTCGAATCGAGGAGTTCCGGAAGGAAACGGGCGGCGACCGCATCTCCTCGAGCGCCCGGTCCGGCAGTCCTCTCCCCTTCTTTCTGACCGAATGCAGGAGATTCTGGTGTCGGAGGGTCGAAAGGGGCCGGATCCGGGGCCGTCACGGCAATTTCTCCTGCATTCGGTCAGGGCCGAAGCGGGAGGGCTGACCGAATCAAGGAGATCAGGCCCTTCGACCCCCTCCGATCGGCATGAACGTGTGACTCGAGCCCGCTTTTTCCTTGATTCGGTCAGCAGACAGCCCGAGTAAGCTTTGTCGCCGTGACTCGCACCCTGATCAAGCACCTGTCCGGCCTCGACGACGGCCCCGTAACCGTCGCGGGCTGGGTCGAGACCGTCCGCGATCAGAAGAAGGTGCAGTTCGTCATCCTCCGCGACGAGAGCGGCTCTGTTCAGCTGGTGCGCCCCCGGCCCGCCGAAGATGACGCGATCGCGACGAGCATCTCCGAGCTCACCCTCGGCAGCTTCGTGAAGGTCACCGGCCAGCTGAAGCACGACGAGCGCGTCAAGCTCGGCGGCATCGAGGTCAAGATCGACGAGTTCGAGGTCGTCGGCAAGGCGCTTCCCGAGAACCCGATCGCCGACGACAGCAGCATCGACAAGCGGCTCGACTGGCGTTTCCTCGACCTGCGCCGCCCCGAGCAGAACCTCGTGTTCCGCATCCAGACCACGTTCGAGCACGCGCTGCGCACCTGGTGGGTCGAGCACGACTTCGTCGAGATCCACACCCCGAAGCTGATGGCGAGCGCGAGCGAGTCGCGCGCCGAGCTGTTCGAGCTCGGTTACTTCGAGGGCAAGGCGTACCTCTCGCAGAGCCCGCAGTTCTTCAAGCAGATGGCGCAGCCGGCCGGCTTCGGCTCGGTCTTCGAGATCGGTCCCGCGTTCCGCGCCGACCCGTCCTTCACCTCGCGGCACGCGACCGAGTTCACAAGCGTCGACGCCGAGATCAGCTGGGTCGACAGCGCCGAAGACGTCATGCAGATGCACGAGGCCCTCATCGTCGCGGGCTTCACCGCGGTCAAGGAGAAGCACGGCGACGAGATCAAGGCGCTCTTCGACGTCGACGTCGTCGTCCCCTCCACACCGTTCCCGCGTATCCCGCTCGCCGAGGCGAAGCGCATCGTGGCCGAGCGCGGATACACGGTGCCCCGCGCCGACGACGACATGGACCCCGAGGGCGAGCGCCAGATCTCGGCCTATGTGAAGGAGGAGCTCGGCAGCGAGTTCGTCTTCCTCACCGACTACGCCTCGAGCATCCGGCCGTTCTACCACCACCGCCACGACGACGACCCGTCGCTCACGCAGAGCTACGACCTCATCTTCAACGGCACCGAGATCTCGACGGGCGCTCAGCGCGAGCACCGCGTCGACGTCCTCATCGAGCAGGCGAAGGACAAGGGACTCGAGCCGGAAGAGCTCGACTTCTACCTCGACTTCTTCCGCTACGGAGTGCCCCCGCACGGCGGCTTCGGCATGGGTCTCAGCCGCGTGCTGATGCTGATGCTGCACCTGCCGAGCATCCGCGAGACCACGTACCTGTTCCGCGGCCCGAACCGCCTCCTCCCCTAGCCCACCTTCACCCCCGCGAGCTGTCGCGGGGGTGGGGGGTCAGTTCGGGACGGTGACGGCGGCGTCGAGTGCCCTGCGCAGGCGGCCCGAGTCGACGCGCCAGAACGCGTGCAATTCGGCGTCGATCAAGAGGACGGGGATGCGTTCGCCGTACTTCTCGACCAGCTCCGGGTCCTGCAGGATGTCGATCTCCTCGAGGTCGACCGCGCCTTCCGGGAACTCCGCGACCACCGTGTCGACGATCTCCTTCGCGACCTCGCACAGGTGACATCCGGGCTTGCCGTACAACGACAGGGAAGTGGCGCTCACCCGTTCAGCCTAAACGTCCCCGACATGACGAAAGCCGGGCACGAATGCCCGGCTCTCGTCGTTCGATCGGAAGCGATCTACTTCTTGTTGCGACGCTGGTGACGCGTCTTGCGCAGCAGCTTGCGGTGCTTCTTCTTCGCCATGCGCTTGCGGCGCTTCTTGATGACTGAACCCATGGATTTTCCTTCTAACGGATCTGTACGGACGACCGGGTCAGTACAGACCTCGGAAAACGTGCCCCCGCAGTCTACCGCAGGTGGACAACCGCCTTTCAGGCGGAGTTGTCAGGCAGTGTCCGCGACGTGATTCTCGATCGCGGCCTGCACCGCCGACTCGGGCACACGGAACGACCGGCCGAAGCGGATGGCGGGCAGCTCGCCCGAGTGCACGAGGCGGTAGACGGTCATGCGCGAGACGCGCATCATGTCCGCCACCTCGGCGACGGTGAGGAAGCGAGCATCGGCGAAAGACATCGCGGCATCCCCTCCCTTGTGCATTCACTACCGTTCCGTCAGCAGTCCGACGCGTGGCGCGCCGTGAGACACCGCAACTCCTGTGCAGCATGAAAACTCTAGGTGCAGATGTGACAACTGTAAAGAAGCCTGTGCAGCGCGATCAGGCGCCGTCGCGACGCAATCGAGCGGTGACCGACGAGACCCGGTGCCCGGCGGTGCCCGCGAATGCGCCGATGCGCGTCGCGACCCGGCGCAGGCGCGCGTTCAACATGACACCGTCGGCGTGGCCGTCCTCCGTCGGGTCGAAGTCGGCGCTGAGGAACGGCAGCAACCAATCCTCGACCGTCTCCAGCGGCGCGTAGTCGAGCCGGTAGAACCGGTGCTGACCCTGGTCGCGCACGGTGACCAGCGAGCTGTCGCGCAGCACCTTGAGGTGCTTCGACACGGTCGGTTGGCTGAGCCCCATCGAAGTGACGAGCTCGCCGACGCTCATCTCTCCGCCGTGAGGGGCATCGGCGCCCTCCACGTATCGCTCCAACAGAATGCGCAGCAGTTCGCGCCTCGTCACGTCGGCAATGACGTCGAAGATGTCCGCCATGGTGCAAGGGTAGGGCTCGGACGATTCCCGGCGCATCCCCGGATTCGTGCGGACCCGCCTAGCATGACTGACCGAGGAGGTCCGCATGGTGCAGACGATCGACAGACGCCCCATCGGCGTCCGCCTCCGCGACGGCTTCACCTACCTGGCCTCGCGCACGCCCGCGCGCTTCGCCATCGTGATCTTCGTCGGACTGATCCTGCTGTTCACGACGCTCCTGTCGCTGCCGATCATGTCGGCCAGTGGACGGCGCACCGATCTCGCGGACGCGCTCTTCACGGCGACCTCCGCGATCTGCGTCACCGGCCTCACCACCGTGGACACGGCGACGCACTGGTCGCCGCTCGGTCAGGTGGTCATCGTCATCGCGACCCAGCTCGGCGCGGTCGGTGTGCTGACACTCGCGTCCGTGATGGGACTCATCGTCTCCCGCCGGCTGGGACTCCGGCAGAAGCTGCTCGCCGCCGGCGACGTGAACCCGATGGCGCTGCAGCGCGGCGGCCAGGGCGACAGCCCCGCGTCGCGGCTCGGCGAGGTCGGCGGCCTGCTCGCGACCGTCGCCGTCAGCATGCTCGTCATCGAGGCGGCGCTCGCCATCCTGCTCTTCCCGCGCCTGCTCCTCGATGGGCTGCCCGTCGGCACCGCGGTCGTCGACGCGCTCTACTTCTCCGCGATGGCGTTCACCAACACCGGCTTCGTGTTCACCGACACCGGCCTCGCCCCCTACGCGACCGACTTCTACTTCCTCACCGTGCTGATGATCGGCGTCGTCCTCGGCGGGCTCGGCTTCCCCGTCATCTACGCGCTCAGCAAGAACTTCAAACGGCCTCGTCGCTGGTCGCTGCACGTCAAGCTCACCCTGCTGACGACCGGCATCCTCTTCCTGCTCGGCGCCGTCACCTACATGGCCCTCGAGGCAGGCAACGAGAAGTCGTTCGGCGGCGACGGTGTCGGCCACCTCGCCTTCCAATCGCTGTTCCTGTCGGTGATGACGCGGTCCGGCGGCTTCTCGACATTCGACACCGGCGACCTCAACCACTCGAGCATGCTCGTCACCGACATGCTGATGTTCATCGGCGGCGGATCCGCGTCGACCGCCGGTGGTATCAAAGTGACGACCATCGCGATCCTGTTCATCGCCGCGTTCGCCGAAGCGCGTGGCAGCGCATCGATGGAGGCGTTCGAGCGCAAGATCCCGGGCGACGTGCTCCGCCTCGCGGTCAGCGTCGTGCTGTGGGGCGCCACCACCGTCGCGCTGTCCTGCATCGTGCTGCTGCAGCTGCAGAAGGAAGCCAACCTCGACGCCGTCCTCTTCGACGTCATCTCCGCCTTCGGCACCTCCGGCCTGTCGAGCGGCTTCACGGCGACCCTCGAGGACCCCGGCAAGTACGTCCTCTCCGCGACGATGTTCATGGGCCGCATTGGTACAGTGACACTCGCCGCGGCACTCGCAGCGAGCCAGCGACGACAGCTGTTCAACCGTGCCGAGGAGAGGCCGATCGTTGGTTGACCGGATTCCGCACAACGCGCCGGTGCTCGTCATCGGTCTCGGCCGCTTCGGCGCCGCCACCGCCGGTCAGCTCGACCGACTCGACCGCGAGGTCCTCGCGATCGACGAGAACGCCGGACTCGTCCAGAAGTGGTCCGAGCGCATCACGCACGCCGTGCAAGCCGACGCCCGCAGCATCGACGCGCTCCGCCAGCTCGGCGCCGAGGAGTTCTCGATCGCCGTCGTGGCCGTCGGGTCGTCGATCGAGGCGAGCGTCCTCATTACCGCGAACCTCGTCGATCTGAAGATCCCGCAGATCTGGGCCAAGGCGATCTCGCAGTCGCACGGCAAGATCCTCGAGCGCATCGGCGCGAACCACGTCATCTACCCCGAAGCCGAGGCCGGCGAACGCGTCGCGCACCTCGTCTCGGGGCGGATGCTCGACTACATCCAGTTCGACGACGACTTCGCGCTGGTGAAGATGTACCCGCCCAAGCCCATCCGAGGGCTCTCGCTTACCCAGTCGGATGTGCGCCGCAAGTTCCGCATCACGGTCGTCGGCGTGAAGTCGCCGGGCAAACCCTTCACCTACGCGACCGCCGACACGGTCGTGTCGAACCACGACCTGATCATCGTCTCGGGCACCAACGCCGACATCGAGCGCTTCGCCTCCCTCGTCTGACCCCGCGCACCACTACCTCGGACCCTTGCCACCCCGGCGAGCTGGGCCCATCGCGCGCTTCAGCGCGAGGGAGGTGTGTTGGTGCGAGCGCGCCTGTTTGAACACCCGCGCTCGGAGCAACACACCGCGCTCGCGGGGGTCCGGTGGCAGGGGGTCAGCGGGGTCGGGTGCCGTACTGGGCGGCGAGTTCCGCTGAGCGGCGACGTGCCGCCTCCGCGGCGGCCTCGAGGATCTGAGGGACGTCGTTCGCGTCGAACACGGCGATCGCCTTCTCGGTCGTCCCGTTCGGGCTCGTGACCTTCGCGCGCAGAACCTCGGGCGCCTCACCGCTCTGCACGAGCAGCTCCGCAGCGCCTCGGAAGGTCTCGGCGGCGAGCGCCGTCGACAGCTCGGGGTCGAGGCCGAGCGTCGATCCGGCCGCGGCGAGCTTCTCGACGAGATAGAACACGTAGGCAGGACCCGAGCCCGAGATCGCCGTCAGAGCGTCGAGCTGCGCCTCTGGCACGCGATGCACGGTTCCGACCGTCGCGAAGACGCGGGCGACGAGATCGAGCGCCTTCGCGTCGGCTGCGGCGCCGGCGCTGAGGCCGGTGACCCCGAGGCCGACGGTGGCGGGAGTGTTCGGCATCGCCCGCACCACCGCGGTGCCGGGAAGCACCTCCTCGAGCGCGGCGGTGGGAACCCCTGCCGCGACGCTGACCACGATGGCCCCCTCCCGCACGGCGGACGCGATGTCCGCGGCGAGCGCCAGCACACCGGCCGGCTTCACCGCGAGGATCACGACATCGGCCTCACTCGCGGCGATCCGGTTCGCGTCGGGCGCGTGATCTACCGACGCGACGGAGAGGCCACCGCGCGAGGGCAGCTCGGCCGCCGACCTGGCGCTGCGCGTGGTGACCGCGATGCTGTCCGCCGTCACGCCGGGAGCCAGCAGGCCGGCGAGGATCGCGCGCCCCATCGAGCCGGCGCCGAGGAGGGCGATGCGGGGAAGGGAGTCGGGTCGCTGATCCTGCACGCGCCCATCCTAGGATTGGGGCAACCCTCGGATTCGAAGGCGGACGCAATGGCGACGACACCCGACCTCACGGCAATCGACACGGCGATCCACGCCGTCGGACCGATCAAGGGGGTGTCTGCACTGCACGCGCTCGAGCGCCCCGACGGCGGTCTCGTCGTGGTCGCGCGGGTCGGGCTCTCCCCCGCGCTGCGCCTCGCCGAGATCGTCTTCGCGATCAGCGAGGTCGAGCACGCCGTCCGCCAGGCCGACCCTCGCGTTCAGGCGGTCTTCGTCGAGCCGGACATCGCCGCCGACGCCGCGACACCCACCGAGACGATCGTCATCCGCGCGCTCGACTGACGCGGCCCGTCGCGACGGCTCATCCGTCGCGACGCTGCTCGAAGAACCGAGCGAGCAGAGCCGCCGACTCGTCGGCCATGATCCCGGTGAGCACGTCGACGCGGTGCGGCAGCCGTCGGTCGCGAAGCAGGTCGTAGACGGAGCCCGCGGCACCGGCCTTGTCGTCCCACGCCCCGTAGACGACCCGCGGCATGCGAGCGGCGAGCACGGCGCCGGCGCACATCGCGCACGGCTCGAGAGTGACGACGAGGGTGCAGTCGGCGAGGTTCCAATCACCGCGCTGCGCCGCCGCATTCCGAAGCGCGACGAGCTCGGCATGCGCGGTCGGATCTCCGGTGAGCTCGCGTTCGTTCCGGCCGACGCCGACGACGGCGCCCTCGGCATCGACCACCACTGCACCGACGGGCACGTCGTCGGAGCGCAGCGCGGCCTCGGCCTGGGCCAGAGCCGCAGTCATCCACCGTTCGGCGTCTGCTCGCTCCACTCGCGCCTCTCCGGGCCTGCGCTTCTCGCCGGCCCCCGCGGACCCCGGTTCTCCGGGGCCCTGGTTAGATTGACCCTATGCGAGTGCACGTGGCCGACCATCCTCTGATCACCCACAAGCTGACCGTGCTCCGGGACAAGTCCACCCCGTCGTCGATCTTCCGCGCCCTGACGGAGGAGCTCGTCACTCTGCTCGCCTACGAGGCCACCCGACTGGTGCGGGTCGAGGAGGTCGAGATCGAGACCCCCGTCGCCACGACGACCGGTGTCGCGATCGGCGACCCGAAGCCCCTCGTCGTGCCCATCCTGCGTGCCGGCCTCGGCATGCTCGACGGCATGGTGAAGCTCTTGCCGAGCGCCGAGGTCGGATTCCTCGGCATGGTCCGCAACGAGGAGACGCTCGAGCCGAGCGTCTACGCCGAGCGCCTCCCCGAGGATCTCTCGAACCGGCAGTGCTTCGTGCTCGACCCCATGCTGGCCACCGGCGGGTCGCTGCTCGCCGCGATCGAGTACCTGTTCGACCGGGGTGCGGTCGACGTCACGGCCATCTGCCTCCTCGCCGCGCCGGAGGGTCTCGCGATGATCGAGCAGGCGACGGCGGACCGTCAGGTGACGATCGTGCTCGGTGCTCTGGACGAGCGCCTCGACGACCACGGCTACATCATCCCGGGCCTCGGCGACGCCGGCGATCGCCTCTACGGCACCGTCTCCTGACCCTCCGCTCCGGCGGCGCGCCCGCCGGACCGGTTGACAACTCTCGCTCGGGTAGGCCATGCTCGACCGCATGTCTCACTATTCGCGCACCCTGACCTCCCTCGAGGCCCTGGGAACGACCGGCATGATGATGGCCGGCCGCGCGATGTCGTGTCGAATGTGCCGCTGAGCGAACCTTCCGACCGCTTTCCGAGGAGTTCTCCGCTCTGATCGAGCCCGCGTCCGCGGGTTCTCGAGCGCCTGAGGACTCCGGTTCCCATCGGGAACCGCGCGCCGAGGTCGTACTTCCTCGGCATCGCCGCCTTCTCCGGCGGCATCCGGCACCGCCACATCATCATCAGAGGTCTTCTCCCATGTCTCTCGTCCAGCTCGATCGTCCCGTCGCTCCCCTCCACCGCGTCGAAGCGCCCGCCGAACCGGCCGCGCCGACCGCCCCTCGTCTGCACGCCGTCCCCGCCGGCACCGAAGCGCGCGGATTCGCGCTGTACGTTGGAGTCGACGAAGCCAAGGCTGCGGCCGCGGGAATCGACCTGACCACGCTCGTGAATGCGCTCCGCGCCCTCACCGCGGAGCTCGTGCCCGGTTCCGAGACCCACGCCGCGGTGGCACTCGCCCCCACCCGGGCCGGTGGACGCGACGTCGATGTCGTTCGCCGCGCACTGCAGGAGCCCTCTGCTGTGGCCGGTCGTCGCCACGCCGCCGATGAGGACGAGCGGACGGCGAGTGCCGCCGGCGGCGTCACCATCGACATCTCCCGCAAGCGCGTCACCCTCGGCGCCGATACCGCCCCGCTGACCTTCAAAGAGTTCGAGCTGCTCCAGTTCCTGGTGCTGCGCGAGGGGCGCACGATCGACCGCCCCCAGCTGATCGAGGCCCTCTGGGCCCAGGGCGACGAGGACGCACCCAACGAGCGCACCATCGACGTGCACATCCGGCGCCTGCGCTCGAAGCTCGGCAACTACCAGTCGATCGTCCGCACCGTTCGCGGATCGGGATATCGCTTCGACCGTCACGCCGACGTGGTCGTCCGCCACTCGCTGCACGCTCCGAGCCCCGACCGGATCTGACTCGGAAGTCGTCGACTCAGACGATTCTCAGCGAAAAGATCCGACGGGTACTGGTGCGGCGTTACCTAACCGTTATATCTTTCTAAAGCGTTAGTTGTTTGCTGTGGCAGCTACCGCGGAATGTGATTGCAGGACACTCTTGGTGCAAGGGAGAGGGCCGGCCGCCAGCCTCTGCGGCCGGCCCTCAATCACGTCTACGGTCAGCGGATTCCTCCCTGATCTGCCCGATCCGGATGCGGCATCCTCCGCCGCCCACCCCTAGGGTGGGTTGCATCACCGAGGAGGGCAGCATGTCGAGCGTCGATGCGGTCAGCGCGTGGGAGTCCCTGTTCCGCGCGCAGGTCGCGGTCATGCGGCAACTCGCCGTGGAGTTCCCGCGCAGCATGTCGCTCAACGAGTACGACGTGCTCTTCAACCTGTCGCGGGCGCCGGAGCGCCGGTGCCGGTTGCGGGATCTCACCCAGCAGGTGCTGCTCACTCAGCCGAGCATCAGTCGACTCGTCGACCGGCTCGTCGTGCGAGGGCTGGTCGAGAAGTGGCCCGACGCGACCGATGGGCGCGGCACGCTCGTCGGCCTCACTCCCGCCGGCCTCGAAGCGTTCAGAACCGTCGCGATCGAGCATGCCCGATCGATCGAACGTCGCGTCGGCAGCGCCCTCGATGGCGACGAACTCGACGAGCTGAAGCGCCTCACCGACAAACTCCGCCGCGGCGACACCTGACCCCGGCCCTGCACTCTCGATACGGCGCTGGCGCGCCTACTCGACGACCGAATTCGGTCGTTGAGTAGCGACGGAGGAGCGTATCGAAACGGGTCGAGTAAGCGAAGCGCATCGAGACCACGGCGCTGAGATCTATAACTGCGCTCTCGATACGCTCGTTCCTCGCTACTCGAGCCGTCTCGATACGGCGCTTCGCGCCTACTCGACGACCGAGTCCCGTAGCGGCCAAGGAGCGTGTCGAATCCCTGGCGCAAGCGTGCGCCATGGGCCCAGGGTCGAGTGAGCGAAGCGCACCGAGACCGCCGCGCTCAGAGGTACGCCTTTAAACGACTCTGCCGGTGGCGGCTGGGCCGCCACCGGCAATAGTCAACAGAGAACCGGCGCGCAGAAAAGCGCCGTGCTGGGTGGGTAGTCCTGCTTCGTCTCGATGTTGGCCACGAGGTCATTGCCGACTGCCTACGCGGAAGTTGGGGGGTTTTCCCGCGTATCGGGTAGCTTTCGGGCTGACGGGTGGGGAAGCCTTTGCGTGCGCTCCGACTTCTTCCCACAACATATAGTGCCGATCCTGCTTTGAAACTGAAATGTCCCCCATATGGCGGACAGATCGTCGGAATTGTCCCCCTCGTCCGCCTCACCGTCTCAGCGAGCGCGCCGCTACTCCCCGCCATACCGCCGAACACGCACCCCACGTAGATCAGCGGGGGCCACCGTTGTCCCCCGTTCGGGGGGAGTGGAACGGTCTATCGGCGTCGCGGAGCCGGCTCGATCGGCGCGCGAAGCAGGAGTCCCGTCGCGAGAAAGACGGCGGCCGCGACGATGTGCAGCGCCGCGAAGACGGTGCCCTCGAGTGGCACGACGAAGACGGGATTCCACACGATGGCGATGACGACCACGGGGATCGACCACGGCCATCGAGCCGATTGCACCGCCATGACGGCGACGATGAGCGCCAGGATGCTCACCAGGTAGCGGATGACGGTGTAGCCGTCGGTACCGATCACGAACAGCCCCGCCATCACTGCCGCCGCTCCAAGGATCGAGGGCAGCAGAACGGGACGCCCGGTGCGTTCGGGCGTCGAAGGCTGTTTCGGCATGCTTCCATCATCGCGGGCCCGCTTCTCCATCGCTAACCAGCGTGCGATCGGTCACACCCAGACAACTGCCAGACTCCGGATTCATCCCCGCAATGACGCGGATCCAAGGGTGTCCGACCCTCGTTCGAGGGGCGTTTCGGGACTGTCCGACCAAACCGAATCGCGGACTCCCTCCGGACCCCTCATGCCTCGAGGGGAAGCCCGGGGCGCTACACCGAGAACAAGGAGTCACCACAATGAACACCTTCATGAAGCGGACTGGAATCGTTGGAGCCGCCGGCGCCGCCGCCGCAATCCTCACCGTCGGAGTCGTCATGCCCGCACAGGCATCGGAGTCGCACCGCGGCTCGGGCGACAGCTTCTCGTCGGTCTCGTCGAGCACCAAGCACACGCAGGACAACGACAGCTACAGCTCGGTCAACAAGATCCTCAACGACACCCTGAACGGATTCAACTCGCGGGACAACGACCGCAACGGCATCCTGAACGGTGACGACCACATCCTCAGCGGCGACAGCACCGTCGGCAACGTCGGCGACATCTCGCTCGGCGACATCGGCAACGTGAGCGACGTCGCGAACGGCAACTTCAGCGGCAACGAGGTCCTGAACGGCAACGACACGCTGAACGGCAACGAGTTCGGCAACGTCGACACCGGCGACATCGCGAGCGGCGACGTCTCGACCGGCGACATCGCCAGCGGCAACAGCGTCAACGGCGGCGACGTCAACGTCCTCAACGACGCCGAAATCCTCAACGACACGCTCGACGTGGTCGACAACACCCTGTCGAACACCCTCAACGACGTGCTCAACACCGACCGCGGCTCGCAGTGGGGCGGCGGCGACTGGCAGAAGTGGTGACGACCACCACCTTCTGACTGAAGAAGGCCGACACCGGATTACGGTGCCGGCCTTCTTCACGTCCAAGACTCGTCAGCCGATCTCCGACAGACGCGGTGCGAGCTCGTTGCCGAACCGCCGCACCCACCCCGCCGGGTCGGGTGTGATCGCGCGGAAGTGCAGATGCTCGATCCCGACGGCCGCGAACTCCTCCGCGCGGCGCAACGCCCCGTCCACGTCGCCGAGCGGATCCCCCGTTCCGGCCATCGCCGTCTTCTCGATCGAGTCGTAATCGCGACCGACGGCGTCGCAGTGACCTTTCAGGACCTCGAGCTTGTGCCGAGCCGTGTCCGCATCGGGGACGATGAGATTGGTTGCGTCGGCGTACTGCGCCACCAGGCGAAGGGTCTTCTGCTCGCCGGAACCACCGATCACGATCGGCGGTCGGCGCACCGGCGAGGGCACGTCGATGGTCTCGGCCAGGCGGTAGTGCTCGCCCTCGAAGGCGCCCTCGTCGTCGCTCCACATCTGCTGCGCGATCTGCAGGGCCTCCTCGAGACGCTCGAACCGTTCCGCGAGCGGCGGGTACGGGACGCCGAGCGCTCGATGCTCCCGCTCGTACCAGGCGGCACCGATGCCGAGGAAGGCGCGCCCCTCCGACAGCACGTCGAGGGTGGCGACGATCTTCGACAGCAGACCCGGGTGGCGGTAGGTGACGCCGGTGACGACGGTGCCGAGGAGCATCCGCTCGGTCTTCGCCGCGACGAACCCGAGCGTCGTGTAGGCCTCGAGCATCGGGTCGTGCGCGGTGCGGAACTGCTCCATCTGGAAGTAGTGGTCCATCACGGTGAACCAGGAGGCTCCCGCCGCCTCCGCCGCCTGGGCCGTCGAGGCGAGCGCCGGCGCGATCGCGCTCGAGCCGCCGGGGATGTTGAAGTCCATGAAGTGGATACCGAATCGCATGGTCGCAGTCTCGGTCCGCTTCCTGAACGAGTGGTTACGGGTGCGGGCGGCAGACGCTCGACGCGCATCGACGAGGTGGAGGAAGTCGTATCGTCCTCCGCCGCGGGCTTGTCGATCGCGTCACCTGACGCGGCAGCGGTGCGGGTCTAGGTTTCGGTTGTGACCGAAACCGATCCCGTCGATATCGCCGCCGCCCTCGCCACGCTCACCGACCACCGGAACCCCCGCGTGGTCGGCCGGGTGAACGACCAGTACGTCAAGGTCGCCAAGCTACTCGGGGAGCTGGTCTGGCACGCCCACGACGCCGAGGACGAGCTCTTCTACGTCGTATCGGGCGAGCTTCGCATCCAGCTCGAGGGCGACAGGGAGGTGCACCTCGGCCCCGGACAGTTCTACGTGGTCCCCCGAGGCGTCCGACACAACCCGATCGCCGAGCAGGAGGTGCAGATCGTGCTGATCGAGACCGTCACCACCGCCCACACCGGCGATGTCGACCACGAAAGGTCCGTCCCGATCGCGGATCAGCTGCGGTAACTCACTGAGGGAGTCCCGGACGGAGGGACTCGATCCCAACCGCTACCCCACACCGCTTCGCGTCGCGCGGGGACCCTCGCGGTCGGGGCCCACCCCTGAGAGAGGCTTCTCGATCCTCCACCCGGACAAAGCAAGAAAAGGCCGGCACCTGTCGGTGCCGACCTTTTTCCTTTGTGCGCCCGGAGGGACTCGAACCCCCAACCTTCTGATCCGTAGTCAGATGCTCTATCCATTGAGCTACGGGCGCAGGTCAGCCGTTGCCGGAGTGAACCAGCAGCGAATGGCGGAGACGGTGGGATTTGAACCCACGGAGGAGTCTAAACCCCTCTCCACCTTAGCAGGGTGGTGCACTCGACCGGACTATGCGACGTCTCCAAACGCTCCGAACAGCATAGTCGACTTCTGAGCCCGCTTCGTACACACCAGCCGTTCCGGCGCGGAAAACCCCTCCCCCGAACGGGTGTCGCACGAATGGGGGACTTCCGGGGTACATCGTCTGTCCCCAAGATGGTGGACGGCGCCTCCCCATCGCCGTACCCGATCCCCACCCCTCACCCACCCCAGTGAGATCCGAACGAACGCCTCACCCCGGCCGACGTCCACCCGAGTACGAACTCGATACCCGACCCCGGGCGCCCTTACCCGAAACGGCCCTCCCCCGTGGCTTCCACCCTGCCCTTCGGCGTCCCCGCACGCCGCATCGTCCTCTCTTCCACCGCAGCTCTCGCGCTCCTCGCCGGGAGCCTCCTCCTCGTTCCGTCCACAGCGACGGCCGCCTCGTCCGATGTCCCCGCCCTGGCGGGCAACGCCGGCTTCACCGTGCTGACCGAGGGCGACGCGACCTGGAACAGCACCAGCGAGACCGAAGGCAGCTGGGCCGTCGGCGGCGACCTCGTCGTGCAGAACAAGTACACGGTCATGGCCGGAGGCCACCAGGCCGCCGCCGACCGCCCCGTCGTCGCCGGCATTCCCTTGCGACTCCTGGTCGACGGCGGCCTCACGATGGGCGGCGGTCGCGACAGCGAGATGGTGAACCTGTCCGCGGAGAGCTACCCCAACGTCGTCCTCGGGGCTGCGAACACCGGGTACACCGTGCAGCCCAACGGCCGCGTGCGCGCAGAGGGCGGCTACCTCATCGCCGGTTCGCCGGGAATCGCATCGAGCGAGCCGGTGGCTCCGAATGCGGAGGCGTTCAGCGCGACCTTCGTCGGCACCTTCTCCCGCTACCGGGCACTGTCCGCGGACCTCTACTCCGCCACCGGCGACGGGGCCCACGAAGTGTCCGTCACCGAGGGACCGCGCAACGGAAGCAACCTCGACGGCTCGAGCCTGGGCCTCACCCTCGCCGCAGACGCCGTGAACGTCTGGAACGTCACGCCCGGTCAGCTCGCCGCCATGCAGAACGGCAAGTTCAACCTCAAGTTCTTCGCCGGTGCGACGCCGTCGGCGACCACCCCTCTCGTGATCAACCTGCCCGCCGGCACTACCCGCCTCGACAACCCGTCGTTCGCAGAAGGCGGCAACGCGATCGCGAAGTACGTGCTGTGGAACGTCGACACCGACTCGCTCACCGTGACCGGGAGCCGCCTCTTCAGCGGATCCCTCCTCGCTCCCGACGCGCACTTCGTCTTCGAGAAGAGCACTCCGCTCGAGGGTCAGGTCGTCGCCGCCTCGGCCACCGTCAGAGGCTCGGGAGAGATCCACCACATCGCGTTCATCCCGTCCCTCGACGTGAACGGGCTCGACGAGACACCCGTCCCGCCGGTCACCACGCCGGAGGAGCCCGCGACCGAAGAGCCGATCGACACCCCGTCGGTCGAGACGCCGACCGAGGAGACCCCTGGCGACGAGACCCCCGGCCACGAGACCCCGACCGACGAGACGCCCGCGGAAGAGCCTCCTGCTGAGCAGACCCCGATCGACGAGACTCCCACGATCGAGACCCCCACCGAGGAGACGCCGACCGTCGAGACGCCCACCGACGACGGCATCGATCAGCCCGCGAAGGAAACCCCGGTTGTGCGCAGCGTTGCGCCGAACCTGCAGCTTCCGACTCTTGCCCTGCCCGACTCCCGCGACGGCGAGGTCAGGGACGTCCAGCTCGAGACTCTCGCCGACACCGGGACGGATCCGTGGGCTCTCGCCCTTCCGGCCGCTCTCGCGGTGCTCATGGGTGGCCTCGGGATTTTCCTCCTGTCGCGCACGAGGCGCGCCGACAGGTGAAAGCCGTCGGGGCATGGTCTGCGGTTCGGGCGGACCGTGCCCCGACACCTCCTACTGGTCGTCGAGGGTGCGACCCACGGTGCATCGGGATTCGGCGGCGACCTGACCGAGAACGTCATCGGGAAGCACGACCGACGTGTCGGCGGGCGGCGTCGTCGCGTTCGGATCGGCGGGGTCGACCGTCGCCGGGTCGACCGCGTTCGGATCGACCGGGGCGACGGCGTTCGGGTCGGCGACCGAACCGCGCGAGTCCTCCGGCGGGGCCTGGACGGTGACGGCCTGGTCGGCGTTGATCGCGTCGATCAGCACCTGGGCCGAGTCGTAGTTGGGCTCGAGGCCCCCATCGACCGGATACGTCGGGTACTGCACGAACGCGATCTTGCTCAGGTCGATCGGCTGCAGCGCGCGGGCGATCTGCACGAGGGTGTCGATGTTGTTGAGAGACGACGTGAAGACCATGTTGCGCACCGCGGCGCCTGCGAGGCCGTACAGCTTGCCGACATCGCCGAGCGTGTCGGAGCTCTTCACCTGGCGCACCAGCGCGGAGAGGAACACCTGCTGCGAACTGATGCGGGTCACGTCGCTTCCGTCGCCGACGCCGTAGCGGGTGCGGAGGAACTTCAGCGCGTCGACGCCCTGGAGGTTGTGGGTGCCGGCGTCGAGGTAGAGCTCGGTGTGCTCGTCCTCGATGGGGCTCGCCACGCAGACGGGGACGCCGCCGATCGCGTTGGACATCTCGATGACGCCGTCGAAGGTGATCGTCGCCGCGAACGGGATGCTGAGCCCGGTCAGCTCGGAGACGGTCGCGACCGCGCAGCTGAGACCGTCCTTCGCCATCCCGCCGCCGTACATCAGGGCGGTGTTGATCTTCTGGGACGAGGCGGGCCCGTTGGTGCCGCCGTCGCCGTCGCTGCATTCGGGGATCGGCACGTACATGTCTCGCGGGAAGCTGATCGCGACGGCGTTCGTGTGGTCGGCCGAGACGTGCAGGAGGATGTTGACGTCGTTGAGTTCGCTCTCCGGGTCTTCACCGTAGGAGTAGGCGGAGTTGGCGCGGCTGTCGCTGCCGATCAGCAGCATGTTGAAGCCACCCGAGTAGGGACCGATCTCGGGAATGGGGCCCGCGATCTCCTCGGATATCTCCACGGTCTTGATCTGGTGGGACAGATCCCACGCTGCGATACCGGCGATCGAACCGACGCTGACGACCGCGACGGCGGTGACGAGTCCGACGATCTTGAGGATGGCGAGAGTCACGCTCGAGCGGCGCAGCTTGCCGTGGCGCGCGATCGGCGTGACGGTCGGCTTCCGTCTCGATCTCCGCGTCATTTCGCTCATCGCTTCCCCTTTGCGGGCGTTGGTCTCGGGCCGCACCCGGCGAGGGCCGGATCCGGTGGGCGTCATCGCATCGCAGAGGGCCCCTCGAGAGGAGAGGAGCCCGGATCAGCAGGCTATGGCATGGTCGGCGCGTCGCGCCCGAGCCACACACACTTCATAAGGAAGCCGCGCGAGCATGGCGCGGGCGTGCGATCTGCGACCCCATATGGTACCGGTGATCGGGCAGCTCGGGTAGGGCGGCGGTGCGCCGGGCTACGGGCTGAAGACGCGCATAGTGAGGACTGATCAGTGCCCCGGTGCGACCTGAGGAATCGCTGTCGAGCATGGTCGACGATCCACTCGCCGTCTTACGGTCGAACGCGTGACTGATGCCGATGCGATCGAAAACCCCACCCCAGACAACACCCCTCAGGTTTCGCAGCTGCGAGTCGTGATCGAGGCCCCGGACTGGGAGGCGGCGGTCCGCTTCTACCGCGACACCCTCGGCCTCGAGCAGTTGCAGGGCTACCGCAACAAGAAGGGCGCCCAGCTCGTGCTCGACGTGGGTCGGGCGACCATCGAGCTCGTGCATCCCGACCTCGACGACGACGGCGCGCTCTCCGACCCTCCCGCCCCGAAGCTGCGGTTGGTCTTCCAGTCGGAGGATGCCCGATCGACGATCGCGACACTGGAGGCGGCGGGCGCTGAGCGAGTGGACATCCCGGAGCCGACCGCTGACCACGCCATCAGTGCGCGGATGCTGGCACCCGACAAGATGCCGATCTCGGTGTTCCAGCCACTGTCCGGCCCCGACTTCGCGGAGCCGCCCCGCCACGACGTCTGAGCCGGGCCGCGTCGGAACAGCGGGCGTGAGTCCAAACGACGCGGGTGGGTCCTCAGTCCACGGCTGCAGCGAGGCCGCCCTCCTGCGCCGGGTCACCCCGTCGCGGAGGGCGTGGGATTCGATCCCCGCTGCGCTCGGACGCCACGCCGCTTCGCGTCGCGTCGTGACCGGCGGCGTGGGCCCACCACCGGAGTAGCTTCTCAGAACACGCCCTCCGCACCGGGGCGCGCGCTCCTCCGTCGGGTCACCCCGCTGCGGAGGGCGTGGGATTCGAACCCACGAGACATTTCTGCCCACCAGTTTTCAAGACTGGCTCCATCGGCCGCTCGGACAGCCCTCCTCGCTCCGCACGCGGAGCGGCACCGAGTCTAGCCCGCGTCTGCGCGGAAGGAGCGGTCGGCGCCGCGCCCAGATCCGACCTTCGTACCGCTTCGCGGGAGGAGCGGGCGGACGGTGATCAGGCGGGGACGGCGCTCAATGCTGTCGCGAGGCCGTCCTCGGCCACCGTGCCCGTCGTCTCGGACGCCGCCTCGATGACCTCGGCCGGGGCCTGGCCCATGGCGACGCCGCGGCCGGACTCCCCGGCCCACTCGAGCAGTTCGATGTCGTTGCGCCCGTCACCCACCGCCACCACGCGGTCGCGCGGGACGCCGAGGATGCTGCGGACCCGCTCCATGGCGGTGGCCTTGTTGACGCCGTCGGGAGCGATGTCGAGCCAGGCGGTCCAGCCGACGGCGTAGCTCACCCGGTGCAGGCCCATGCGTTCGACGACCCCGAGGAACTCCTCGACGGCGTGATCGGGTGAGATGACGACGACGCGGGTCGCGCGAGTGCCGAGCAGCTCGTCGAAGCTGACCTGTTCGGAGCCCAAGCCGAGCACCGAGTCCGGGAACGGTTCGGTGTAGCGGTAGAACCCGGTCTCGTCTTCGACCGCGTACCGCGCACCCTCGAGGTGCGATCGGATCGTGGTGAGGACGCTGGCCGGGTCGAACGTCTCGACGTACTCGCGGCGGTAGCCCATCGGGGCGAGCGCGTCGCGGCGGACCGTGATCGCCCCGTTCGAGCAGACGACGTATTCGGGGGCGATGCCGAGCTGGTCGAGCACCGGCAGAGTGGAGGCGACGGAGCGGCCCGTCGCGAGCATGACCTCGTGGCCGGCCGTGCTCAGTCGCTGGACCTGGTCGCGGACCTCGTCGCTCAGACGCCCGTTCTCGTGCACGACGGTGCCGTCGATGTCGAGGGCGATGAGCCACCGCTCGTCGGCCGGCACGGTCATCGAGCGGCCACCGGCTCGAGCACCTCGAGTCCGCCGAGGTAGGGCCGAAGCGCTTCGGGGACCGCGACGGAGCCGTCGGCGCGCTGGTGCGTCTCGAGAAGGGCGACGATCCATCGGGTGGTCGCGAGAGTTCCGTTGAGCGTCGCGACCGGCTCGGTCTTGCCCGACTCCCCGCGGGCGCGGATGCCGAGGCGGCGCCCCTGGAACGTCGTGCAGTTCGACGTCGAGGTCAGCTCGCGGTAGGCGTCCTGGGTGGGAACCCACGCTTCGACATCGAACTTGCGGGCCGCGCTGGTTCCGAGATCGCCGGCCGCGGTGTCGATGACCCGGTAGCTGAGGCCGAGGGCCTGCAGCATCGACTCCTGCCAGCCGAGGAGTCGCGCATGCTCGTCCTCCGCCTGGTCGGGGGTGGTGTAGACGAACATCTCGAGCTTGTTGAACTGGTGCACGCGGATGATGCCCCGAGTGTCCTTGCCGTAGGAGCCGGCCTCGCGGCGGTAGCAGGTCGACCATCCGGCGTACCGGATCGGGCCTTTCGCGAGGTCGACGATCTCGTCGGAGTGCAGGCCGGCGAGCGCGACCTCGCTGGTTCCGGTCAGATAGAGCTCGTCGTCGGGGAGGTAGTAGACCTCGTCGGCGTGCTCGCCGAGGAAGCCGGTTCCCTCCATGATCTCGGGGCGCACCAGCGTCGGCGGGATGACGGGCGTGAAACCGGCGGCGAGCGCCCGATCGAGGGCGAGGCTCATGATGGCGAGCTCGAGCCGTGCGCCGATGCCCTTGAGGAAGTAGAACCGGGCCCCCGACACCTTCGCGCCACGAGCCATGTCGATCGCGTCGAGACCCTCGCCGATCTCGAGGTGGTCGCGCGCGGGGAAGTCGAACGCGGGCTTATCACCGACCTCGCGCAGCACGACGAAGTCGTCCTCGCCTCCCGGCGGGACGCCGTCGAGCACGATGTTGGGGATGCGGCGGGCGAGAGCCGTGAAGGCCTCGTCAGCCGCGGTGGATCGGGCGCCCGCCGTCTTCACCGCGGCGGCGAGCTGCTGCACCTCGGCGACGAGCGCGGCCTTCTCCTCCTTCGGAGCGGCGGCCACCTTCTTGCCGAACGCGTTCTGCTCGGCGCGGAGCCCCTCGAACTCGGCGAGCGCCGCGCGACGGTCGGCGTCCGCTGCTCTCGCGTCGTCGACCAGCTGTTCCGACGCACCGCGCGCAGCTTGCGAACGCTTGACGAGATCAGGGGAATCGCGAAGAAGAGCGGGGTCGATCACGGCAGCAAGCCTAGCGGCGCGAACTTGCGCCATATCGACGCCCAGGGACGCTGCGTTAGCGTGTGCGAATGGCCTCTACTCCGTCTGCGCGCACCGCCGCTGTCGTCTACAACCCGGTCAAGGTCGACGTCGAGGCGCTGAAGAGCGTGGTGAACGCTCAGGCTGCCGAATCGGGGTGGGGCGAGACCCGCTGGTACGAGACCACCGAGGAGGATCCGGGCGGAGGCCAGACCAAGGAGGCCGTCGACTCGGGAGCCGACGTCGTGCTCGCTGCCGGTGGCGACGGCACCGTGCGCGCCGTCGCGGAGGCGCTGCGTGACACCGGTGTGCCGATCGCGCTGCTTCCGTCCGGGACGGGCAACCTGCTCGCCCGGAATCTGAACCTGACGCTCGCGAACCTGCCGGAATCGGTCGCCACGGCCTTCACCGGCGCCGACCGCAAGATCGACCTCGGCATCGTCGAAATCGAGCGTTCCGACGCCAGCCGCGACCGGCACGTGTTCCTCGTCATGGCGGGCCTGGGGCTCGACGCGAAGATGATCGCGAACACGAACCCCGACCTCAAGAAGCGGGTGGGGTGGCTCGCCTACGTCGACGCGATCGTCCGATCGCTGCGGGGCAGCAACCGTCTGCGCATCCGCTTCCGCCTCGACGAGGAGGCGCCTCGCTCGCTGCGGGTCAACACGATCCTCATCGGCAACTGCGGCTCGCTGCCTGCCAACATCCTGCTGCTGCCCGAAGCGGCGGTCGACGACGGCCTGTTCGACATCGTGGCGCTGCGTCCGGACGGCTTGATCGGATGGCTGCAGATCTGGGTCAAGATCGTGTGGGAGAACGGGGTGCTGCGGCGCACCGTCGTCGGCCGCAAGCTGATGGGCAAGACGAAGGAAGTGCGAACCCTCCGCTACATGAAGGGCAAGCAGATCATCATCCGGCCCGAGACCCCGCAGGAGTTCCAGCTCGACGGCGACAGCTTCGGCACCGTCTCGGCGGTGCGGTCGTGGGTCGACCCGTCGGCGCTCACGGTGAAGATCCCGGCCGACGAGGCCGACGTCCTGCCGACCGAGTAGGCGCACCCCTCAGGGTCCTCGCCGCGGACCATCGACTTACGGGTCGACGCGTTCTCCGCTGAGGATGCCGCGCAGCCAGTCGCGCGCCTCGATGAAGTTGTCGTCGGAGTACTGGGCGACGTGGTGCACCGGAACACCGTCCGCGCGCGGATACGACCCGAGGAACACCACGCGGGGGCTGAAGCGTCGCAGACCGAGCAGGGCGTCGGCGACCCGCTCGTCGTGGGCGTGACCGTCGAGGTCGATGACGAATCGGTACCGTCCGAGCGCATCTCCGATGGGGCGCGACTGCAGCAGGCTGAGGTTGATGCCCCGGGTCGAGAACTGCTCGAGCAGTTCGAGGAGCGCTCCGGCCTTGTCCTCGGGGAGGTCGGCGACGAGGCTCGTCTTGTCTGCGCCGGTCCGTTCGGGCAGGTCGGTGGTGGTGCTGACCAGCACGAAGCGGGTGACCGCGTTGGGGTTGTCGCCGATGTTCTCGGCCAACACCTCGACCGGGTAGTGGTCGACGATGCCTGGAGGCGCGATCGCCGCGTCGAGGAGGGCCGCACCGGCTCCGAACAGGTCGGAGGCGGCCTGCACGTTCGAGCTCGACGGGATGTGGCCGTGGCTCGGCAGGGTCGCGTCGATGTAGCGCCGGCACTGCGCGTAGGCGACGGGATGCGCTCCGATGGTCCGCACGTCGGCCAACGTGGTGCCGGGGCGGGCGACGAGCACGAACTCGACCGGCACGAGGTACTCCCCCGTGATCCGGAGGCCGGGGATGGTGGTGAGGGCGTCCTGGGTCGCGGTGACGCCACCCTCGACGGAGTTCTCGATCGCGATCATCGCGGCGACGCTCCGCCCTGCGACGACGTCGTCGAGCGCCTCGCCGACGTTGTTGACCGACCGCCACGGCTTGCCGCGCGCGGCCTCCACCTGGGTCAGCGCGGCTTCAGTGAACGTTCCGGCAGGTCCCAGGTAGCTGTAACCGGGCTCGGAAGGTGCTTCGGGCTCGGACATGGAGTAGAGGATAGCGGTAGGGCCGCGCGAAGATGGGGGCATGCACGATCGCGCCGGAACCCCCGCCCTCGAGTCCGACCTCATCGACACCAAGGCTCTCGTCGCGGCCTACTTCGAACTGCATCCCGACGTGAACGTCCCCGAGCAGCGCGTCGTGTTCGGCACATCGGGGCACCGCGGCAGCTCGTTCGACACCGCGTTCAACGACGACCACATCGCGGCGACCACGCAGGCGATCGTCGATTACCGCACCGAGCAGGGCATCACCGGGCCGCTCTTCATCGGCCGCGACACCCACGCGCTCAGTCGACCGGCCGAGACCACGGCACTCGAGGTGCTCGTCGCCAACGGCGTCCGGGTGCTCGCCGACGAGTTCGACGGTTACACCCCGACCCCGGCGGTGTCGCACGCGATCCTCCGCTACAACAAGTCCGCCGCCGACGACGACCAAGCCGACGGTATCGTCGTCACGCCGAGCCACAACCCGCCCCGCGACGGTGGCTTCAAGTACAACCCGCCGCACGGCGGGCCCGCCGACAGCGACGCCACGTCGTGGATCGCCGCCCGCGCGAATGAGCTCATCGCGGGGGGTCTGAAGGATGTGAAGCGCGCCGAGCCGACCGCCGTCGAGACGTACGACTTCCGCGGCCACTACGTCGACGACCTCGAGAACATCATCGACATGGCGGCGATCCGCGACTCCAAGATCCGCATCGGCGCTGACCCATTGGGCGGTGCGAGCCTCAGCTACTGGGAGGCGATCCGCGACCGCTACGGGCTCGACCTCACCATCGTGAACGGCGCGATCGATCCGACCTGGCGCTTCATGACCCTCGACTGGGACGGCAAGATCCGGATGGACCCGTCGTCGGCCTCGGCGATGGCCTCGGTGGTCGCGCGCCGTCACGACTACGACATCCTCACCGGCAACGACGCCGACTCCGACCGCCACGGCATCGTCACGCCCGACGCCGGGCTGATGAACCCCAACCACTACCTCGCGGTCGCGATCCAGTACCTCTACGCGAATCGCCCCGACTGGAGCCCCGACGCCGCGATCGGCAAGACGCTCGTTTCGTCGAGCATGATCGACCGGGTCGCGGAGTCGCTCGGCCGGCGCCTGTGGGAGGTCCCCGTAGGGTTCAAGTGGTTCGTCCCCGGCCTGATCGACGGTTCGGTCGCGTTCGGCGGCGAGGAGTCGGCGGGGGCCAGCTTCCTGCGCTTCGACGGCTCGGTGTGGACCACCGACAAGGACGGCATCATCCTCGCTCTCCTCGCGAGCGAGATCCTCGCGAAGACCGGCAAGACTCCGAGCCAGCACTACGAGGCACTGACGGCCGAGTTCGGCTCTCCCGCGTACGAGCGGGTGGACGCGGCGGCGACGAAGGACCAGAAGGCGACTCTGTCGAAGCTCGACGGCGACGCCATCTCGGCCGACGAGGTCGCGGGCGAGAAGATCACCGCGAAGCTGTCGAAGGCGCCCGGCAACGACGCGGCGATCGGCGGAGTCAAGGTCGTCACCGAGCACGCCTGGTTCGCCGCGCGTCCCTCGGGCACCGAGGACGTCTACAAGATCTACGCCGAGTCGTTCAAGGGCGAGGAGCATCTGCGCGAGGTGCAGCGCGAGGCGAAGACCATCGTCGACGCCGCCCTCGGCGGCTAGGGGACGCGTTCACCTGACTCGCCGTGTCGCTTCGACGACACGGCGAGTCAGGTCGCCGCTCACGCGGGCGCCGGCGGAAGGCCGAAGAACTCCTCGAGCGTCGTGATGCCCGTGTTGTGCATCTCGGTCGACAGATCGACGCCGATGTACCGGTAATGCCAGGGCTCGAACGGGTAACCCGTCACCTCGGCCTTGTCCGACGGGAAACGCAGGAGGAAGCCGAAGCGGTACGCGTTGGCCGCGAGCCACTGCCCCTCGGCGGTGTCGGCGAAGCAGGTGTTCAGCGAGCAGTTCCCCGACGAGGCGCCGATGTCCATGGCGAGCCCCGTCTGGTGCTCGCTGGTCCCGGGCGGCGCGGTAGTGGGGTCGTCCGGCGACCAGAGATCCACCTGCGTCGAGTACGAGCGGTAGGCGCTGTTGGACGCCAAGTAGAGACCGGCCTCCGCCTGCGCGGCGGCGAACATCGCGACGATCGCGTCGGAGGCCTCTTGGCGGAGCACGGGCTCCCAGGTGTGCTCGACGGGGACGTCGACCAGGTCGGGCGCCACATAATCCTGCGGGTTGAGCGGGCGCAGGCGGTTGACGACCACCCAGATGCTCGTCGGATCGTCGATCGACCGCGCCGCCTTGTCGAATGTGGGCGGCGGAGGAGGCGGAGCGGGCGTCGACTGGGTCGGCGCAGGGATCGACGGCGGCGCCGTCGTGGTCGGGGCCGCCGACGGTGCCGGCTTCTCCATCGCGCAGGCGCTGACGGCGACGACGGACACCATCGCGAGCGCGACGGCCACTCCGCGGTGGAGGAACGAATTCACCCCACGAGCCTACGGCGGCGAGGCGGCTCGACCTCCTGCGGGGTAGGCGGCGCGCCGTTTGGGAGCGCTCTCTTGACAGCCCTTTCACGACGCCCATATAATCGGCGTCACCTTCGTGAGAGCGCTCCCAATGGCGGGGATGCCGGACGGCGCGCTCTCTCGACTCCCACGCACACAAAGGAGTGACCGTGAAATCGTCACGCACGAAAATCGCTGCGAGCGTCGCCACTGCGACGACCCTCGCCCTTCTCGCCACCGGATGCGCATCCGGCTCCGGCGGTGAGTCCGAAGGAGAGATCGAGCTCACGATCACCACCTTCGGCACCTTCGGCTACGACGACCTCTACGCCGAGTACGAGGCCGCGAACCCCGGCATCAAGATCGTCGCCAACAACATCGACACCGGCGGAAACGCCCGCACCGACGCGTTCACCAAGCTGGCAGCTGGCAGCGGACTGTCGGACGTCGTCGCGGTCGAAGAGGGCTGGCTCGGCTCGATCATGGAGGTCTCCGACCAGTTCGTCGATCTGCGCGAGTACGGCATCGAGGACCGCGCCGGCGACTGGGTGGACTGGAAGTACGAGCAGGCGACCGACCCCGACGGGCGCGTCATCGGCTACGGCACCGACATCGGACCCGAGGGCCTCTGCTACAACCGCACGGCGTTCGAGGCCGCCGGGCTGCCCTCCGACCGCGAGGCCGTGGCCGAGCTGCTCGGCGGAGCCGACTCGACCTGGGACGACTACTTCACGGTCGGCAAGCAGTACCAGTCGACGACCGGCAAGGCCTGGTACGACCACTCCGGCTTCGTCTGGAATGCAATGGTCAATCAGCTGCCCGAGGGCTACTACACCAGCGACGGTGAGCTGAACGTCGAAGGCAACGCCGACCTCGAGGAGCGTTGGGGTTGGATCACCGACGGTGCCGCGTCCGGTCTCTCCGCAGCCCAGACGGCGTGGGACTGGAACGGCGGCAAGTCCTTCGTCGACGGCACCTTCGCGACCTTCGTCTGCCCGGGCTGGATGCTCGGCGTCGTGCAGGGTCAGGTCGAAGCCGGCGGCGGTGACACCGCGAACTCCGGTTGGGACTTCGCCGACGTCTTCCCCGGCGGCCCCGCCAACTGGGGTGGCGCGTTCCTGTCGGTGCCGACCCAGTCGAAGCACCCGGAGGAAGCCGCGGCGCTGGCCTCGTGGCTGACCGAGCCCGAGCAGCAGATCGCTCAATTCGAGGCGGCGGGAACCTTCCCGAGCACCATCGCGGCCGAAGAGGACCTCGCCGCCAAGGGTGAGCCGAACGCGTTCTTCAACGACGCTCCCGTCGGCGCGATCCTCGCCAAGCGGGCGGAAGGCGTCGTCGCCCAGTACAAGGGCCCAGACGACTCGCTCATCCAGGAGAACGTCTTCGGCCCCGTACTGCAGAAGGTCGACCGCGGTGAGGTCGACGCGACGGCCGGATGGTCCGAAGCGATCGCCCTGCTGAACGACCTGGTCAAGAACTGATCCACCGGGGCGCCCGCCCGCGGTCCCCTCGGGCGGGCACCCCTCCTTCTTCGAAAGCCGTTGTCATGACCAGCACGCTCACCCCTCCGACCACCGCGGTCCGCGAACAGCGGCAGCCTCGACACACGCCCCTCACACGGCGCCAGCGCCTCAGCCGCTTCGACCTCAAAGCCTCGCCGTACTTCTACATCTCGCCGTTCTTCCTGCTCTTCGGAGTGGTCGGCGCCTTCCCGCTCGTCTACACGCTGGTCGTCTCCCTGTACGACTGGCAGCTGCTGCAGGGCCAGGGCGACTTCGTCGGTCTCGGCAACTTCGCGGCGGTGCTCGGCGACCGGTTCTTCTGGAACTCGATCGGCAACACCGTCAGCATCTTCCTGCTCTCGGCGGCGCCGCAGATCGCGGTCGCGCTCCTCATCGCCGGTGTCCTCGACCAGGCGCTGCGTGCCAAGACCTTCTGGCGGATGAGCATCCTGCTCCCCTACGTGGTCTCCCCCGTCGCCGTCGCCCTCATCTTCTCCAGCGTGTTCAACGAGCAGCAGGGACTCGCCAACAATCTCCTGGGCTTGATCGGCATCGGCCCGATCGAGTGGAAGCACGATACTCTCGCCAGCCACATCGCGATCGCGACGATGGTCAACTGGCGCTGGACGGGCTACAACGCGCTCATCCTGCTCGCCGCCATGCAGGCGGTCCCGCGCGAACTGCACGAATCGGCCGCGCTCGACGGAGCCGGCAAGTTCCGTCGCTTCACCTCGATCACGCTCCCGGGCATCCGTCCCACCTTGATCTTCGTCATCATCACCGCCACCATCGGCGGCCTGCAGATCTTCGCCGAGCCGCGCCTCTTCGACGTCTCCAACGCGGGAGGCATCGGCGGCGCCGATCGGCAGTTCCAGACCACGGTGCTCTACCTGTGGGAGATGGCGTTCTTCCGCCAGGACTTCGGGGAGGCCGCCGCCGTCGCGTGGCTCCTCTTCCTCCTCATCGTGCTCGTCGGCCTCCTGAACTTCTTCATCTCCCGACGGATCGCGTCGGCGGAGAACCGTGTGCGCACTCGTCGCGCCTCGGCCCGAGCGAAGAGGAGGAGCGCGGTCATCGCCGACGAGGCGATCGCCGTCGCCTCGGCGACCGACGCCGCCACCGTCGCCACCACCGAATCCGACACCGCCCGGAAGGCGACCACGAAATGACCGCCCCCGCCACCAACGTCGCGTTCCCCGTCCGACGCCGCAGCCTGCTGCCGCGCCGTCGAGGCCGCGCCGGAATCATCGACCGCCCCGGGTTCCTCACCTACGGACTGCTCACCGCGTTCCTCGTCGGCGGCACCTACCCGCTGTGGTGGTCGTTCGTCGTCGGTAGCGGAACGAACGCCACCCGCGGCGAGACGCTCCCCCTGATCCCCGGCGGGAACTTCCTCGCGAACGCCGCCAAGGTCTTCGATGCGATCCCGTTCTGGACCGCGCTCCTCAACAGCATCATCGTCTCGGGCGTGATCACCCTGTCGGTCGTCACCTTCTCGACCCTCGCCGGCTACGCCTTCGCCAAGCTGCGGTTCCGCGGCCGCGACGGGCTCATGATCGCCGTGGTCGCCACCATGGCGATCCCGACCCAGCTCGGCATCATCCCGCTGTTCATCGTGATGCGGCAGCTCGGCTGGACCGGCACCCTCGGGGCCGTAATCGTGCCCACGCTCGTCACCGCGTTCGGCGTCTTCTTCATGCGCCAGTACCTCGTCGACGTGATCCCCGACGAGCTGATCGAGGCGGCCCGCGTCGACGGGGCGAACCAGTTCCGCACATTCCTCACCGTCGCGGTTCCCGCTGCCCGACCGGCGATGGCGATCCTCGGCCTGTTCACCTTCATGATGGCGTGGACCGACTATCTGTGGCCGGTCATCGTGCTCAGCCCGACGAATCCGACCCTGCAGACGGCGCTGTCCCAACTGCAGTCGGGCTACTACGTCGACTACTCGATCGTGCTCACCGGCGCAGTGCTCTCGGTGATACCACTGCTGATCCTCTTCGTGCTCGCCGGTCGCCAGCTCATCGCCGGCATCATGAGCGGGGCGGTCAAGGGATGAGCGCGCCGGCGCAGGATCGGCGCTGGCCGGACGGTTTCCTCTGGGGCACCGCCACCGCCGCGGCCCAGGTCGAAGGCGCCGCCCACGAGGACGGCAAGGAGGACTCGATCTGGGACGCCTACGCGAGGCAGCCGCTCGCCACCGCGCGGGGTGAGACGCCGGAGCGGGCGGTGGACCACTACCACCGCATGCCCGAGGACGTCGCCCTGATGAAGCGGCTCGGCATCGGCTCGTACCGGTTCTCGGTGAGCTGGGCGCGCGTGAAGCCGGGCGACCGCACCGTCAACGGCCGCGGGCTCGACTTCTACTCGCGACTCGTCGACGAGCTCCTCGAAGCGGACATCCTCCCCTGGCTCACTCTCTACCACTGGGATCTCCCCCAGGCCCTCGAAGAGCGCGGCGGCTGGGCGGCGCGCGACACCGCCTTCCGCTTCGCGGAGTACGCCTCCGATGTGCACGCGGCACTCGGCGACCGGGTCACTCACTGGACGACGTTCAACGAGCCGCTCTGCTCGTCGCTGATCGGCTACGCGGGAGGCGAGCACGCCCCCGGCAGGCGGGAGCCCCGAGCCGGTCTCGCCGCACTGCATTACCAGCACCTCGGCCACGGTCTCGCCGCGAGCGCGCTGCGCACCGCGGGCGCCGAGAAGGTCGGCATCACCCTCAACCTCACCAATGCGGTGCCGGCCGACCCCACCGACCCGATCGATCTCGACGCCGCCCGTCGCCTCGACGCGATCTGGAACCGCGCCTTCCTCGAGCCGGTCCTCCTCGGCCGGTATCCGCGCGACTTCCTCGACGACGTGCGCGAACACGACTTCGAGGGGCTGGTCAGGCCCGGCGACCTCGAGACCATCGCCGCCGGCATCGACTTCCTCGGGGTGAACCACTACCACGACGACAACGTCAGCGGGCATCCCCTGCCGGCGGGCGCACGACCGGGGCTGACGCCGACGGAACGAGAGACCTCGTCCCCGTTCGTCGGGTCGGAGCACCTCACCTTCCCGAGTCGTGGGCTGCCGCGCACGGCGATGGACTGGGAGGTGAACCCCGAGGGACTGCGGGTGCTCCTCGAACGCCTCACCCGCGACTATCCGACGCTGCCTCCGCTCTTCATCACCGAGAACGGGGCCGCGTACGACGACGAGATCGCCCCCGACGGCGGCATCCACGACGTAGACCGCACCCGATACATCGAGGCGCACATCGCGGCGATGGGCGAGGCGATCGACGCCGGCGCCGACGTGCGGGGCTACTTCGTGTGGTCCCTGCTCGACAACTTCGAATGGGCGTGGGGATACGGCAAACGGTTCGGCATCGTCCACGTCGACTACGACACCCTCGAGCGCACTCCGAAGGACAGCGCCCTGGCGTACGCCCGCGTGATCTCGACCGTCACGGCGCTCCGCTAACCTCGAAGCGCATCGACGATACGAGGTGACCGTGACCAGCGAGATCACGCCGACCGCCGCACCCACTCTCGAAGAGGTGGCGGCGCTCGCGGGGGTGTCCCGATCGACGGTCAGCCGCGTCGTCAACAACTCGCCGCATGT
The DNA here is from genome assembly GCF_023734115.1 of Herbiconiux sp. L3-i23. NCBI lineage: Bacteria > Bacillati > Actinomycetota > Actinomycetes > Micrococcales > Microbacteriaceae > Herbiconiux > Herbiconiux sp. L3-i23. The sequence continues at coordinate 87,011 of NZ_AP025737.1, read as the reverse complement.
GAAGGCCGAGGCGGCCTCCGCAGTGCAGCGCGCCATCGACACGCTCGGCTACGTGCCCAACCGTGCAGCGCGCTCGCTCGCGAGCAGGAAGACGCAGGTCGTCGCCCTGGTCGTGCCGGAATCGACCGCGAAGGTCTTCGCCGACCCGTTCTTCGCCTCAGTGGTGCAGGGCGCCGCCCTCTACCTGTCTGAGACCGAGTACACGCTCAACATGGTCATCGCGTCGGAAGCGACCCCCGAGAAGACTCGGCGCTACCTTCTCGGCGGCAACGTCGACGGCGCGCTCGTCGTGTCGCACCACAGCGGCGACCACTCCTACGCCCGACTCGGGTCCACTCTGCCCGTCGTCTTCGGCGGCCGACCGCTGTCAGCGGAAGAGGACGGCAGCTATTTCGTCGACGTCGACAACGTCGCGGCGGCGAGGATGGTCACCCAGCACCTCGTCGACCTCGGCCGCCAGGACATCGCGTTGATCGCCGGTCGGCAGGACATGCCCGCCGGCGTCGACCGCCTCGAAGGGTGGCGGCAGGCGATGCGGGGCGCAGGACTCCACGACGACATGGTCGAAGTCGGCGACTTCTCGCCGCGGCACGGCGCCGAGGCGATGCGGCGACTGCTCGACCGCGGTCTTCCCATCGACGCGGTCTTCGCCTCGAACGACCAGATGGCGGCCGGCGCCCTGAGCGCTCTGCGCGAGCGCGGCCTCTCGGTGCCGGGTGACGTCGCCGTCGCCGGCTTCGACGGCGACTACTTCGGCGAGACCAGCGACCCGCCGCTCACCACCGTCATGCAGCCATCGACGGCGCTCGGGCAGGCGATGGCCGAGATGCTGGTGCGACTCATCGCCGGCGAGCCGGTCGAGCGCGTGACGATGATGCCCACCGAGCTCGTCGTCCGCGCATCCACCACCGCCTGAGCGGCGGCGGTCACGGCACGCGGGTCAACCACTCCTCGGTGCTGAATTTCGATGCGACGAGCTCTTCTGCGGCCTGGTACTCGGCGGAGGTGATCTCGCCGGCGGTCGCCCCGTAGAGCGAGGTGAAGGTCGACGTCATCCGCTCGATGATCTCGGCGCGCGGCAGACCGGTCTGGCTGCGCAGCGGGTCGACGCGCTTCGCGGCACTCGTCGTGCCCTTGTCGCTGAGCTTCTCGCGACCGATGCGCAGCACTTCGACCATCTTCGCGCCGTCCATGTCGTAGCTCATGGTCACGTGGTGCAGCACTGCACCTCCGCCGAGCCGCTTCTGAGCGGCACCGCCGATCTTGCCCTTCGGCGACGTGATGTCGTTGAGAGGCTGGTAGAACGCGTCGATGCCGAGCGAGCGCAGCGCCGTGATCGCCCACTCGTCGAGGTACGCGTAGGACTCGGCGAACGACATGCCCCTGACCAGGTCTCCGGGCGCGTAGAGCGAGTAGGTGATTGCGGTTCCCGCCTCCATGAACATCGCGCCGCCGCCGCTGATCCGTCGGACGACCTCGACCCCGTACTTGGCGGCGTTGTCGAGATCGACCTCGTTGCGCAGCGACTGGAAGCTGCCGATCACGATCGCGGAACGGTCCCACTCCCAGAACCGCAGCAGCGGCCCGCGGCGCCCCGCTCCGACCTCGTCGGTGAGCACCTGATCGAGCGCGAGGTGCATCGCCGGCGACAGCGGACCCGGATGCAGGATCTCCCACTCGTAGTCGCGCCACGTCGTCGCGTTGCCGATCGAGCGCCGCACCGCGGTGGCGACCGCCTCGGGGGTGAAGCCCAGCAGCACCGCATCCACCGGCAGCGCAGCGCGGATGGACGCCGCGATGTGCTGCGCGTCCGCGTCGGCCGGCAGACCGTTGACGGCTCCGTCGATCGCGTCGAGCGCGGAGTCGGGTTCGAGGAAGAAGTCGCCTGCGAGTCGGAAGTTCGCGATCGCCCCGTCGACCACATCGAGATCGACGACGACGAGCTTGCCGCCAGGAACCTTGTATTCGCCGTGCACCGGTGCTCCGTCTTTAGTCGAGATCCGCCGTGCGCCGAGCGCACTCACACCAACTTACGCCCGCTCACCGCGACGACGCCGCGCTCGTCACGCGGGCGTCGGTCCAGGCGACCAGGTCGGCGATGACCTCGTCCTTGTTCAGCTCGTTGAAGACCTCGTGTCGGGCATCGGGGTACACCCGCGCTTCGACGTCGCGCAGGCCGCTTCGCTGTCGGTAGGCGCGAGCGAGACGCTGCGCACTCGCTGCGCCGCCCAGCGAATCGTCGTCGCCGACCATGATCAGCACCGGCAGGTCGGCGGGCAGCCCGCGGGCGGGGCGTCCGAACAGCCGCAACGCGTCGGCGAGGCCGAACAGCTTCAGGATGTCCGCCGAGAAGTTCAGCGGATCGGAGTAGAACGAGCCGGAGATCTCCGGGTCGCGCGACAACCACTCCGCGCCGGTGGTGCCCAGGTGCGCGTGACGCTTGTTGAGGTCACCGCCGTTCATCGATCCGAACGCGCGATAGGCGGTACCCGTCAGCACCACCGCGTCGTACAGGGTAGGGCGCCGGTTGACGATGATCTGCGCCATCAGCGACCCCCACGAGTGGCCGATCATGATGAGGGGCAGTCCCGGATGCGCGGCGCGGGTGAGCTCGGACAGCTGCACGACCGCGTCGATGGTGGCGCGAAGGCCGCCGGGCCCGAGGCGTCCGAGTTTGGAGCGGTCTCCGCCGTGCTGCCGCATCCCCGTCGCGCCGTGGCCGCGATGATCGTCGGCGACCACCGAGTACCCGGCGGCGACCAGCGAGTCGACGAGGTGCGCGTAGCGCCCAACGTGCTCGCCGACGCCGTGCGCGATCTGCACCACGCCCTTCGGCGCAGGCGCCTCCCACTCGTAATAGACGATGGCGACGCCGTGCGCGTCGACGAATTCAGGCATGCCTCATCCTGCACCCGCCACGGGGCGCGGCCGTCAGGATTCGCGGGTGATCTCGACCCGCACGAACAGATCCGAACGGAACGGCCCCGCGTAGACGCCGCGTAGCGGGGCGACATCCTTGTAGTCGCGCCCTCGACCCACCAGCACATGACGATCGCCGATCGGGATCAGGTTGGTCGGATCCCACGCGTGCCAGTCGCCGCAGAACCACTCGATCCACGCGTGCGACTCGCCCGTCACCGTCTCGCCGACCTCCGCGTCGGGCTTCGGGTGCAGGTAGCCCGACACGTAGCGGGCGGGAATGCCGAGGCTGCGAAGAGCGCCGAGCGCCACATGAGTGATGTCCTGGCAGACGCCCTTGCGCTCGGCCCAGGCCTCCCTCGCCGTCGAGTGCACGCCGGTGACGCCCTGCATGTACTCCATCGACTCGCCGACCGCCCGGGCGATCGCTTCCGCCGCCTCGCACGGGCCGCTCGTCTCCGCCGCGATGCGTCGCGCGAGTTCGACGACGTCGTCCGGCGGCTGCGTCAGCGTGGTCTGTCGGGTCTGCTCGATGTACTGCACCTGCGATGCGGCGAGTTCGGGCAGCTCCTCCCATGAGATGCCGGTCGCGGAATGTTCGCGCTCGCGCACCTCGACGAGACTCGTCGCCGTGAGGGACAGGTCGCGGTGAGGGGTGAGGATCTCGAACGAGCTGACCCTCGTTCCCCAGTAGTCGACGTACCCGTGCTGCGACGACAGTGGAGAGATCTCCAGCTGCGAGTGCAGCACGAACTGACCGTCGGAGTTCGCCGGGAGCATCCGCGCCTCGTTGTACGACGCGGTGACCTCGCCCTCGTAGGAGAAGCCGGTCTGGTGCCGGATCCGCAGACGCTTCATGTTGCGCTCTCCCCTGTCCAGATCGGGTCGGCATGGGTTGGGAAGTAGCGCTGCCGAATCGCTTCGGACGCCGATGACGTCGCCGTCTGCACCGCGTCCATGTAGCCCGGCAGGTCCTCGAGGATCTCGGCGATGGGCCGGTACTCCAGCAGGCTGCGGATCTGGCCGAGCTCGCGCTGGGCCTGATCCGAGACGCCCACCCGCTCGCTGCGCGGTTCGAGCTGCCGCAGGCACTCTTCCGCTCGCGCCACCGAGAACAGCACGGAGCGCGGGAAGAGTCGGTCGAGCAGGAGGAACTCGGCCGCGTTCCGCGCGGACGGGACTCCACGGTAGGTGCGCAGGTACGCCTCGTAGGCGCCGCAGGAGCGCAGGATCGTCGTCCAACTCGGGCCGCTCGCCTCGGTCAGCGACCGGGTGGCCAGCAGGCGCGCGGTCATGTCCGCGCGTTCGATGCTGCGACCGAGTGTGAAGAACTGCCAGGTCTCGTCACGGCTCGTCTGCGACTCGATGATCCCCACGGCGAGCGCCGCGCGTTCGCGGATCCAGCCGAAGAACTCGTGCACCTTCTCGCTCGATACCCGGCGCGGCATACGAGCCCTCGTCGTGTTGAGGCACTCCCACAGCTCGGAGGAGACGATCTCGCGAGCCCGCCGCGCGTTCTCCCGCGCCGCTCCCAGTGAGTAGGCGATCGAGGCCGGGTGGGTGCGGTCGACGGCGAGGATCGCGAGCACGTCCTGGCGGGTGAGCGCCCTGTCGTCGGCGGCGGAGCTGCCCATCACCGACATCAGCGAACGGCAGGCGACGTCCTCCTCGATCCATGGATCCTCGAGAAGGAGCTGCAGGTGCACGTCGAGGATGCGGGCGGTGCCGTCACCACGTTCGATGTAGCGGCCGATCCAGAAGAGGCTCTCGGCGATGCGGCTGAGCATCAGCTCTCCTCCCCTGTGGTTGTCTGGTCTGAGAACGCACGTTCCGGGCTTGTAGGCACGCCGGAACGTGCGTCTGTGCCCGCAATATCGGATTTGGCGGACTGTTGTTGCTGTTGTTGCTGTTCGCCGCGGTCCCGAGGGCGGTCGAGGGGCGAGTGGTCGGGGGCGTGCTCGCGGATGATCGGGATCGAACTCGTCGGAGCGGCCTGGCCCGCGACCAGGTTCTGCACGCTCCGGGCGCCGCCGCTGTACAGCGGTGCGTGGCCGACGACCCAGGTGTCCTTGCTGCCGCCGCCCTGGCTCGAGTTCACCACCAGCTGCCCCTCCGGCAGAGCCACGCGCGTGAGACCGCCGGGCAACACCCAGACGTCGCGGCCGTCGTTCACCGCGAACGGGCGCAGATCGGCGTGCCGCGGACGCATGCCGTCCTCGACGAGCGTCGGAATGGTCGACAGCTGGACCACCGGCTGGGCGATCCACCCGCGAGGGTCGGCCTTCAGCCGGGTGCGCAGGTCGTCGAGCTCGCGGGCCGACGCAGCGGGCCCGACGACGAGGCCCTTGCCGCCCGAGCTGTCGACCGGCTTCACGACGAGCTCGTCGAGACGGTCGAGGACCTCCTCGAGTGCTCCCGGGTCCTCGAGCCGCCAGGTGTCGACGTTCGGCAGGATGGCGTCCTCGCCGAGGTAGTAGCGGATGAGGTCGGGCAGGTACGTGTAGACCAGCTTGTCGTCGGCGACGCCGTTGCCCACCGCGTTCGCGATGGTGACGTTGCCGAGGCGCGCGGCGAGCATGAGGCCGGGCGAGCCGAGCATCGAGTCCGCACGGAACTGCAGCGGGTCGAGGAACTCGTCGTCGACCCGACGGTAGATCACATCGACGCGGGTCGGCCCGGCGGTGGTGCGCATCCATACGCGTCCGCCCGAGCAGAACAGGTCGCGCCCTTCGACCAGCTCGACACCCATCAGACGCGCCAGAAGGGTGTGCTCGAAATAGGCCGAGTTGAACACGCCCGGTGTGAGCACGACCACCGTCGGGTCGTCGACCCCGGCCGGGGCGCTCGCCCGGAGCGCCTGGAGCAGTCGGTGGGGGTAGTCGCCGACCGGACGCACCCGCATGGAGACGAACAGTTCGGGCAGGGTCTGCGCCATCACACGGCGGTTCGAGATGACGTAGCTGACACCGCTCGGCACGCGGACGTTGTCCTCGAGCACCCGCCACTCGCCGGCTTCGTCACGGATGAGGTCGATGCCGGAGACCTGGATGCGCACCCCGTTCGGCGGCACCACGCCTGCCGCCTCGCGGTGGTAGTTCGACGAGGAGCTGATCAGCGAGGCGGGGATCACTCCGTCGAGCACAGCGCGCTGAGGTCCGTACACATCGGCGAGGAACGCCTCGAGCGCGAGGACCCGCTGCTTGATGCCCGCCTCGACCCGCGTCCATTCCGCCTGGTCGATCACCCGCGGCACCGCGTCGAGGGGGAACGGCCGCTCCTCGCCGGCGAAGTCGAAGGTGACGCCCTGCGCGAGGTAGCTCGACGCCAGCGCATCGGTGCGCCCGCGCAGCTCCTCCTGCGTCATCCGCGACAGCGCCGAGTGGATCTCGCGGTACGGCGACCGGGCCGCGGCGGTGAGATGCGACGAGGTGGTGTCGGGGAACATCTCGTCCCACGCGGGACGGCGGGGCGGAACCTTCTGCGGAGCGGATCGGGTCGCATATCCGTCGAAGAGGTCTCCCATGGAGCGACTCTAGCCAGGGCGTGTTGCGGCGGTGTTTCGCCTCAGAACCCTCTCAGCGGCCGTCGTGGGACGCCGAGGGCACGGAGTTCCGGCGGGCGGCGAGGACCTGATCGAAGCGGTCGAGCGCCCACTCGAGGTCGTCCTGCCCGATGACGAGGGGCGGCGCGAACCGCAGCGTCTGCCCGTGGGTGTCCTTCACGAGCACGCCGCGAGCCAGCATGTCCTCGGCGACCTCCCGGCCGGTGCCGAGCGCCGGATCGATGTCGGCCCCCGCCCACAGTCCGCGACTGCGGACGGCGGTGACGCCGCGCCCGACGAGGCTGCGCAGACGGTCGCCGAGCAGCTCGCCGAGGTGACGTGCCCGGTCCTGGTACTCGCCGGTCTCGAGCAGCCGGACGACGGCGAGCCCGACCGAGGCGGCGAGCGGGTTGCCGCCGAAGGTCGACCCGTGCTCCCCAGGCCGGAGCACTCCGAGCACCGCCTCGTCGGCGACGACGGCCGAGACGGGCACGATGCCGCCGCCGAGCGCCTTGCCGAGCAGGTAGACGTCGGGGACGACTCCGGCGTTGTCGCACTCGAACGTCGCTCCTGTGCGGCCCAGACCGGACTGGATCTCGTCGGCGATGAACAGCACGTCGTTGCGAGTGCACGTCTCGCGCACGGCACGGAGGTAGCCCTCGGGCGGGATCACGACGCCCGCTTCTCCCTGGATCGGTTCGATGAGCACCGCGACAGTGTTCTCGCCGATAGCCGATCGGAGGGCGTCGATGTCGCCGTAGGGCACGGTGCGGAACCCGGGCGCGAACGGTCCGAAGTCGTCGCGGGCCTGCGGGTCGTCGCTGAAGCCGACGATGGTGGTCGTACGGCCGTGGAAGTTGCCCGCGGCGACGATGATCTCGGCGCGGTCGGGGGCGACGCCCTTCATCCGGTACCCCCACGCCCGGGCGACCTTGATGCCCGATTCGACCGCCTCGGCGCCGGTGTTCATCGGGAGCATCATCTGTTTGCCGGCCAGTGACGTCAGCGCCTCGGCGAAGGGCAGTAGACGGTCGTTGTCGAAGGCCCGGCTGGTGAGGGTGATGCGCTGCAGCTGCTCCTGCGCGGCCGCGATGAGCGCGGGGTGCCCGTGACCGAAGTTCACCGCGGAGTAGGCGGCGAGGAAGTCGAGGTAACGGCGACCATCGCCGTCGGTCACCCAGGCTCCGGATCCGTCGGCGATCGTAACGGGAAGCGGCGAGTAGTTGCGCGCCAGCGGGCTCGAACCGGTCACCGGCGCAGTTCCAGCGTGCAGCACTTGACTCCCCCTCCGCCCTTGAGCAGCTCGGACAGGTCGACGCCGATCGGGTTGTAGCCGCGGGCGCGCAGTTGCGCCTCGAAGCCGGTGGCTCGCGAGGCGATGACGACGTTGTAGCCGTCGCTGATCGAGTTGAGCCCGAGCCAGACGGCGTCCTCGTCGGAGACCAGGATCGCGTCGGGATAGCGCTCTTCGAGGATGCGTCTGCTCGCGTCGCTGAAGGCGCCGGGCAGGTAGGCGATGTTCGCCTCACCGGAGGCCGGTGTCACGGGATCGAGCACCGCGATCGCGGTGTCGAGATGATAGAACCGCGGATCGACCAATTCGAGAGCGACGACCTCGCGTCCGAAGACCTGGGCCACCTCGTCGTGCGAGCGGGTGCTGCTGCGGAAGCCGTGGCCGGCGAGGATCACGTCACCGACGAGCAGGAAGTCGCCCTCGCCCTCGTTGATCTCGGTCGCGTCGGCGACCTCGAAGCCGTTGTCCGCGAACCAGGACGCGTAGAGCGGGCCTTCGTCGGCGCGTTCGGCATGCGCGAAGCGTGCCGAGTAGGCGACCCCGCCGAGGGTGAAGCCGCCGTTGGCCGCGTAGACCATGTCGGGGAGTCCGGCCGCGGGCTCGATCAGTTCGACCTGGTGGCCGAGCGACAGGAACACCTGTCGCAGGCTCCGCCACTGCTCGAGCGCGAGGGCGGTGTCGGTCGGCTCGCTCGGATGCATCCAGGGGTTGATCCGGTAGTCGACGGTGAAGTGGCTCGGCTCGCACATCAAGTAGGTGCGGCGCAGCGGCCGTCGATGCGGCGTTGCGAGCGCCGCGCTCTCGGTGATCGTCATCGGCCCTCCTCAGGCGTCCCTTGACATCATGCAGAACGCATCGCGCGCCATTGCGTCGCGAAGCGCACGTATGCTGCGCAGAATCGTACGAAAGGCAACGAACGCGCGTACGCTCAGCGCGTGGACAACATCGACCACCGCATCCTCGACCTCCTCCGGCTCAACGCGCGCTCCGCGTACGGCGACATCGGCGCCGTCGTCGGCCTCTCGCCATCCGCCGTCAAACGCCGCGTCGACCGGCTCGTGGCGACGGGGGTGATCCGCTCGTTCACCATCCAGGTCGACCCCGAGGTCGAGGGGCAGAGCACCGAGGCCTACGTCGAGCTGTTCTGTCGCGGCACCGTGGCGCCCGCCGAGCTGAAGCGCATTCTGCAGGCGGTGCCCGAGGTCATCGACGCCGGAACGGTCACGGGCAGCGCCGACGCGATCGTGCGGATGCGCAGCCGCGACATTCCGAGCCTCGAACTTGCCCTCGAACGGGTGCGGGTGGCGCCGAACGTCGACCACACGCGCAGCGCGATCGTGCTGTCGAAGCTGGTCTCACGCGGCACCTGAGCAGAGTCAGACGAGCCCGTCCGTCAGGTGGTCGGGGTTGCCGAAGCGGTGAGCCGTCATCGAGATCGCCTGCTCGAGGAGGAACGGCAGCGTCTCGATTCGTCCGGACGCCGTCACCTCGCCGGAATAGACCACGGCGTCGGGGTCGTCGCGGAGCGCGTCGTGCACCAGCACGGGGTCGCCGCCCACGAGGCGGATCCGCTCGCCCGCGAAATCCCCTGCGCGGAGGCGGTCGAGGAACGCCTGATCCGCCTCCACCGTCACGGAGACGCCTCGCCGCTCGAGCAGGCCGGACAGCGTCTCGGACAACGCCCGATCAGTCGACACCGTCATGCCCGCCCGCACACGCGTGCCGGCCGCGAGGAGTCGGATCAGCTCCGAGGCGCTTCCGTCGGACGCCAGCCGCAGGACGACTCGGGCGGGGCGGTAGCGGAAGACGTTGCGTTCGACGCCGAGGTGGGCGAGTTCACGGGCGACCCCGAACTCCTCGTTCCACGCCTTCTCGTCGCTGCGCGCGGCGGCGCGGACGAACTCGAAGCCCTCGTAAGGAAGATCGCCCGTCGCCGCGTCGATGAGGGCGGCGACCCGCTCGCCGATGCCGCTGAGCGCGATGTCCTTGCCCGGCTGCACGGGATCGGACTCCCAATCGAGCAGCCGGAGCAGCGCGTTGGGTCCTCCCGCCTTGCCTCCACCTCCGACGGACGAGCGCTTCCACCCACCGAACGGCTGCCGGGCGACGATGGCGCCGGTGATACCGCGGTTCAGGTAGAGGTTGCCGGCCTCGACCGACTCGAGCCACTCGGCGATCTCGGCGGCGTCGAGCGAGTGCAGGCCTGCCGTCAGGCCGTACGGCACGGCGTTCTGCAGTTCGATGGCCTGCTCGAGGGTCGCGGCGCGCATGATCCCCAGCACCGGACCGAAATACTCGGTGCGGTGGAACTCGGAGTCGGCGGCGACCCGGTCGCGGATGCCGGGACTCCAGATCCTGCCCTCGGCGTCGAGCCTGCGCGGCTCGAGCAGCCACGACTCGCCCTGCGACAGGGTGGTGAGGGCGTGCAGCAACTTGCCGGAGGCGGGGTTCACGAGCGGGCCCATCTGCGTGGTCGCGACCTCCGGGACACCGACGCGCAGCGACGCGGCAGCGTCGACGAGCTGGTCGAGGAACCGACGGGATCGCCCCACCGAGCCGACGAGGATGACGAGGCTCGCGGCCGAGCACTTCTGCCCCGCGTGACCGAAAGCCGATCGGACGGCGTCGGCGGCGGCGAGATCGAGATCCGCGCTCGGGGTCACGACGATGGCGTTCTTGCCGCTCGTCTCGGCGAAGAGTCGCAGGCTGGGTCGCCACGAGTGGAAGAGCGCCGCCGTGTCCCACGAGCCGGTGAGCAGCACCTGATCGACGCGGGGATGCTCGATGAGCTGGCGCCCCAGTTCCTGCTCGTCGAGGTCGACGAATGCCAGCAGGTCTCGGGGTACTCCGGCACTCCAGAGCGCGTCGGCCACGACAGCCCCCGTGCGTCGCGCCTCCGGAGCGGGCTTGAACAGCACCCCGCTTCCGGCGGCGAGCGCCGCGAGGACACCGCCCGCGGGGATCGAGATCGGGAAGTTCCACGGCGGGATGACCGCCGTGACGCGGACGGGCCGGGCCTGGGCGCCGTCGATGCCCTCGAGGCCGCGGGCGAGTTCGGCGTAGTAGCGGGCGAAGTCGATCGCCTCGCTGACCTCGGGGTCGCCCTCGGCGATGGTCTTGCCCGTCTCGGTCATGGCGACCTCGATGAGGTCCGCGCGGGCGCGGGCGAGCGCGTCGGCCGCGCGATCGAGTACCGCGGCGCGTTCGCGTGCGGGCCGCTCCGCCCATTCGTCGGCCGCGTCGGCCAGGCGATCGACGACGGCGTCGAGATCGTCGGAGTCGGCGAGCCGCGCGGCGCGCAGGGTCTCGAGTCCCAGCTCGCTGGAGAGCGCCCTGCGGCGGATGCCCCCGCCCCATTCGCGGTTGCCCGCGGTCGACGGGTCGGTGTCCGGTTCGTTCTCGAACCCTGCAGCGCTGTCGCGCCGCGGATCTGCGCGACGGTCCTGCACCCGATTGGTGCTGACGACGTCGGCGGCGGCGAGCTCGAGGGCGTCGACGAACCGGAGACGCTCGCGTTCGAACGCCTCCGGCGAGTCGCCGAGCTCGAATGCCACGGACATGAAGTTCTCGTCGCTCGCGTTCTCTTCGAGCCGGCGCACGAGGTACGCGATCGCGACATCGAACTCGGCGGGGTCGACGACCGGGGTGTAGAGCAGCACGTGGCCGACCTCGCGCCGCACCGCGGATGCGCCTCCGGCCGCCATGCCGAGCAGCATCTCGATGTCGACGTCGCCGGTCACGCCCCGGCGGCCGGCCAGCGCCCACGCCCACGCGAGGTCGAAGAGGTTGTGACCGGCGATGCCGATCCGCACCGCCGCGGTGCGTTCGGGTGCAAGCGCCCAGTCGAGCATGCGCAGGTAGGCCGCGTCGGTCTCGACCTTCGACGGCCAGGTCGCGAGCGGCCAACCGTGGATGGCCGCGTCCACCCGCTCCATCGCCAGATTGGCGCCCTTCACGACGCGGACCTTGACGGGGGCGCCACCGCGCGCCACCCGAGCGGCAGCCCACTCCTGCACCCGCCGCAGGGCCGGGAACGCGTCCGGCAGGTAGGCCTGCAGCACCACACCCGCCTCCAGCCGCTCGAGGCCCGGGGTCTCGAGCAGTCGGGTGAACACGGCGAGGGTGAGGTCGAGGTCGCGGTACTCCTCCATGTCGAGGTTGATGAACTTGGGGTTCGGCGACGACGCGGCGAAGCGGTAGAGCGGCAGCAGTCGCTCGACCACCCGCGCGACCTCGTCGTCGAACGCCCACATCGAGAGTCCTGGCGCGACGGAGGACACCTTGATGGAGACGTAGTCGACGTCGTCGCGCTCGAGCAGACGCTTGGTGCCCTCGAACCGATGCTCCGATTCGCCCTCGCCGAGCACCGCCTCGCCCAACAGGTTGAGGTTCAGGCGGACGCCGTCGGTGCGCAGTGCGGCGATGCCCGCGCCGAGCCGCTCGGGGCGCGCGTCGACCAGCAGATGGGACACCATGCCGCGCAGCACTCGACGAGCGATCGGGACGACCACCCACGGCAGCACCGGCGCGACGAGCGACCCCACCTTGACGGCGGCGCGCAGCCATGCCGGCAGGAATCCGGGGACGCGGTCTCCGAGTCGATAGAAGTTCCGGCCGGCGACCCGCACGTCTTCGGGACGCACCACTCCGTCCACGAAGCCCAACGTGAAGTCGAGTCCGTCGGGGTCCTTCAAGACACCCGCGAGCCGTTCGGCGGCGGGATCCAGCGGTTCGCCGCCGATCTCGCCGAGCCAACGGCGGACCGTCGCGACGGCTTCTTCGGCGAGCTCGTCCGGAACGCGTCCGGCCTCGGCGGCTTCCCTCATGCGGTGAAGCCTAGGTCCTCGGATCGGCGGCGCGGCCGTCCCACGACACCCCGACGCACGTCCCAGTCAGCGAATACTCGGCAAGTTCCATCCGAAGCGCCTAGGAGGATGCCGCGACACTGCCCCATGCGCATGCCCGCGCGCATCATTGACGGATTATGGTCATCGATATGGGCCGGCCCATCACCCTCGACGAACTCGCCGAGCTGCGCGCCGGCGTCTCGGGGGTCGTACTGGCCCGCGGCGACTCGGGCCTCGCCGAAGAGGCGGCCTGCTTCAACACGGCCATCGTGCACGACCCCGATGTCGTCGTCGGCGCGCGGACCGCCGACGACATGCTCGCCGCCGTCACCTTCGCCTCGCAGCACCGGCTCCCCGTCTTCGTGCAAGCCACGGGTCACGGCGCCTTCGCACCGATCACCGACGGCGTCCTCATCACCACGCGGCGGATGTCGGGCGTGAGCGTCGACGGTGCACGCAGGATCGCGACGATCGGTGCCGGAGCCCGATGGGGCGCCGTGGTCGAACGCGCCGCTCGGCAAGGGCTGACCCCGATCACCGGATCGTCGACCAACGTCGGCGCGGTCGGCTACACGCTGGGCGGCGGTCTCGGCCCGCTCGCCCGTACCTATGGTTTCACCGCGGACTGGGTGCGCGGCTTCTCGGTCGTCACCGCAGACGGACGGCTCGTCCGGGCCACGGCCGACGAGCATCCCGACCTCTTCTGGGCGCTGCGCGGCGGCAAGGGCGGGCTCGGGATCGTGGTCGACATGGACCTCGAACTGATCCCGCTGACCCATGTCTACGGCGGCGGCCTGTTCTTCGACACCGATCACATCGAGGACGCGCTGCGCGCGTGGGTGGAATGGGTGCACGAGGTGCCCGACACGGTCACCTCGTCCGTCGCACTGTTGCGCTTCCCCCCGATCGACGAAGTGCCCGAGAACCTCCGCGGCCGCTTCGCCCTGCATCTGCGCTTCGCGTTCGTCGGCGACTCGGCGGAGGGTGAGCGCATCCTGCAGCCCATGCGCGCCGCGGCTCCCGCGTTCCTCGACCTCATCGGCGACATGCCGACCACCGAGATCGGCTCGATCCACGACGATCCCGATCAGGCCGGCCCCGCCTGGGATCGCGGCATGCAGCTCGCCGACATCGACGACGACTTCGTCACCGCACTGCTCTCCCGCGCCGGAGCGGGCAAGGACGTGCCCTTCATCGCCATCGAGATCCGGCACATCGGGGCGGGTGCCACTCGCAGCGCGGCGCTCGACAGCGCCGTCGGCGGCGGCGCGGCACCCTTCACCCTCGTGATGATCGGGGTGCCGCTACCCGAGCTGTTCGACACGGTACTGCCGCAGAGCTCCGACTACATCGTGTCGGGCATCCTGCCGTGGATCGCCGAGGAGACGAACATCAATTTCCTCGGTCACGTCGCCTCGACGCAGCAGTTCGCGAGCGCCTGGCCCGCCGATGCCTTCAGCCGCCTCAACGAGACCCGCTCCGCCTGGGATCCGGACCGCATCTTCGTCTACGGCCCGAGCTGACCCCGTGGCCACCGCGTCAGTACGCGTCTGTGCGCGTCAGTGCGACCGGTGGTCCTGCACCGTCATCCGCGGCCCGAAGCGCGGTTTGCGGAAGCCGCTCGCGTAGATCAGCCGCACCACCCGCTGCCGGTGGCCCTTCCACGGTTCGAGCAGTTCGAGCATGCGGTCGTCGTCGGCGCGCTCGCCCGTCAGCGCGAAGCCGACGACGTCGTGCACGTGGTAGTCGCCGACGCTGACCGCGTCGCCGTCCCCGTGCGAGCGCTGCGCCGTCTCGGCCGCCGTCCATACGCCGACTCCCGGCACGGAGCGCATCCGCCGCTCGACATCGGGACCTCCCGGACTGTCGAGGGTCCGCTCGAGGCCGGCGGCGACCTGCGCGGCACGAATGCAGGATCGGGACCGACTGGGGTCGACGCCCGCGCGATGCCACTTCCAGGAGGGGATGCGGATCCAGGTGGCGGCGTCGGGCACGACGCGCAGACCGACGGGAACAGGTCCGGGAGCGGGAGTACCGAACTCGTTGACCAGCACGCGCCACGAGTGACGCGCCTCGAGGCTGGTGATGCGCTGCTCGATGATCGCCGGGATCATCATCTCGAGCACGAGACCGACGCGAGGCAGACGGAGCCCCGGAGTGCGGCGCATCGTCTCGGCGAGCATGGGTACCGCGCTGACGTCGAGGTCTGACCAGTCGTCGCCACCACCGAGGAGCTCGGGCACCCGGCCGACCACCCACTCGGCACCGTCGCCCCAGGCGCTGACGTGGATCTCGCCGCTCAGCCGCTGGGCGAAGTGCGCGGTGGCGGCCCCGTTCGGCGTGCGGAACGTGCGCCAGATCCCGCGGGGGCCGCTCGTCCCATCGAGATCCCACCGCATGGTGGGGTCGCCGGTGCCGCGACGGAGGGGCGCGAGGACGATCGCCAGGTCGACCGGGTGCGGCGGTTGCCAGACCGTCTCGACGCATCGGATCGGGGCACGATCGGACTCGGACGCGGCGCCGGGGGCGACCCGGCCGCCACCGGCGGCGCGCATCGGCGCGGTGCGTGGACGGCCGCGCACGTACGTCCCCCCAGCCACCATCCGCACATCGTAAGCGACCGCTCGGACACCTCGGACTCGTGTCGCGCGACGGGAGACGCGTAGCGTTGAGCGGGTGCGGCGATGATGCTGTGCTGACGAGGAGGAACCGGACCGTGAGCGGTAAGCATCCATCGACGGGATATCGGGCGATCATCGTGGACAGGCCGCTGCCCGACGCGAAACCGGAGGCGATTCTGCGCACGCGCGAACCCGCCGATCCACCGGAAGGGTTCGTCGACACGGATGTGCTCTTCACGTCGATCAACTACAAGGACGCGATCGCACTCACCGGCGGTGCGGGCATCCTGCGCGAGTATCCGCTGACGCCCGGGATCGATGTCGTCGGCCGGGTGCGGGAGGCCTCGCACGGCTTCCGTGAGGGCGAGATCGTCGTCGTCAACGGGGCGGGGTTGGGCGAGCGCACCGACGGCGGACTCGCCGCCCGCGCCGCGGTGCCGGCCGCTGCCACGCTGTCACTGCCCGACGGCGTCCCCGCCCGGGCGGCGGCCGCGATCGGAACGGCGGGCTTCACCGCCGCCCTGTCGGTGCGCTCCCTCGTCGAGCACGGAGTGACTCCCGACTCCGGCGACATCGTCGTGACCGGGGCGGCCGGTGGAGTGGGATCGTTCGCGATCGCCCTCCTCGCCGCGCGCGGCTACCGCGTCGTCGCGGTCACCGGCCGCGCGGACAGCCTCGGCGACGCGCTCGTCGCGCTCGGCGCGGCGGAGGTCGTCGACCGTTCGGCGATCGGCTCCGAGGTGGGCAAGCCGCTTCAGGCGAGCCGCTGGGCGGGCGCGATCGACTCGGTCGGCGGGCCGACGCTCGTGAACGTCCTCGCCCAGACCCGGTACGACGGGGTCGTCGCCGCCTGCGGGATGGCAGGAGGCACCGATCTCCCCGGCACGGTCATGCCGTTCATCCTGCGCGGCGTCACCCTCGCGGGTATCAACTCGGTCGATGCGCCACGGGAGCGGCGGGAAGCGGCGTGGAACGATCTCGCGACCCTGCATGCCGACGCGATCGACCGGATCGCGCCGCGCACCGAACCGCTCGACCGGGCGGCCGCCGTCGCCCGGGAGGTCCTCGCGGGGAAGGTCGCGGGCAGGGTCGTCATCGACGTCCGCACCTGACCTCACGGGATCGTCAGCCGACGGGGCGGGCCGGCCGGTACCGCTGAACCACGACGCCTGACGCGAGCTCCCGCCGGTCCACCGGTTCGAGCGGGATCTGCTCGTGCAGCCCGCCGAGCAGGGACGGTCCGCGTCCGGCGATCACCGGATGCACGACGAACTCGTATTCGTCGATGAGTCCCCACTCCGCCAGTGCGACCGGAAGGGTCACCCCGCCCACCCAGATCGCTTCGCCCGGCTCCCGTTTGAGCGCATCGACGGCGCTCCGCACGTCCCCGCGAATCAGCTCGGCGTTCCAGTCGACCGCGGGCAGCGTGCTCGAGAACACGTATTTCTTCGCCGTGTCGATGGCCTCGGCGAACGGCAGCTGCCAGTCGCTCATCCACGCGGGCCATGCTCCCTCGGCGGGCTTCCGCCACGCGGATTCCATCATCCGGTAGGTCACGCGGCCGAAGAGGAGAGCGTCGGCGCGGTCCATCTGCTCGGCCCAGTACCTCATCGATTCCGCATCCGGCGGCAGCCCCACCTCGTGGGAGACGGAACCGTCGAGCGTGACGTTGATCGAGTAGCGGAGTGGTCGCACGGAGAGTCCTCGCTGCCTGCCGGAGATGTGAACGACGTTCACATTAGCGCGGAGGCGCGGCCTGCACGCGAACCCTCTCGCTATGCGCAATCCGAGATACTCGGGTCGTCGATCGCCGGGGACCCTACCGCAAGCGGCCTTCAGCCGACCACGATGAGGTAGGCGTCCTCGGACTCCACCCATTCCGCAGCCGCCGCGACAGTTGCATCTCGGTCCTTGGTCCCGCTGATTCCCGTCACCGCCACATCACCGGCGTCGCTCGAGACTTCCCAGTTCCAGTAGTCGGACCTGTCGGGGTAGACGATCACGACCGAGCGACTGAGCAACGCCGCATATCGGTCGGCGAGAGCGCGGAGCTTCTTCCGCCCGTCGAAGGACTCGAACTCATCGATCGAACTGACCTCGGCCACCGCCGGCAGCGCCTCCGCCACGATCTGGTCCGTGACCGGTTGCGGTAGTGGCTCGCCCGGGGTCACCGTCGCGGCAGTACCGTCCGCCAGCGCCACCTCCCGCGGCGCGTTCCGGGCGAGGACCTGCTTCTCGAACTCGGACAGCTGTCCGTCGCCATCCCGATCGCCCTCGAGCGGCACGGCGGAGGGGGTCGCCGACTCGGCGGAGGACGAGGGGCTACCGCCGGGCCCGCAGCCGGCGAGCACCCCGACCAGCAGTAGCGCGCCGGCGGCGACTGCTCCGCGGCGAGCGCCCCTCGCACGCATCCGCTCGAACTACGCGACGGGGGCGACGGCGGCGGCTGCGGCGCGGGCAGCGGCGGGCAGCGCTGCTTCGATCCGTCCGATCGCATCGTCGTCGTGGGAGGCGGAGAGGAACCAGGCCTCGAACACCGACGGCGGCAGCGAGACGCCCTGATCGAGCATCGAGTGGAAGAACGGCGGATACCGCCACGACTCCTGCGCGCGCACGGCGTCGTAATCGGTGGCGGCCTCGTCGGCGAAGACGATGCTGAAGAGGCTGCCCGCGTTCTGGACGACGTGGGCGACGCCCTCGGCGGCCAACGCTCGCGACGCCGCCTGCGCGACCCGCTGGGCAGCGGAATCGACCCGTCGATACACGTCGGCATCGGCGAGACGCAGCGTCGTGAGCCCGGCGGCCACCGCGACCGGATTCCCCGAGAGGGTGCCGGCCTGATAGACGGGGCCGAGCGGGGCGAGCAGGTCGAGTACGTCGGCTCGACCGGCGATCGCGGCGAGGGGCATCCCGCCGCCGATGACCTTGCCGTAGGTGACGATGTCGGGCTGATACGCCAGCGCCCCGGCGTTCTCGTACCCCCACCATCCGGCGGGTCCCACACGGAAACCGGTGAGGACTTCATCGACGATGAGCAGGGCGCCATGCTCGTGCGCGATGCGGGAGAGCGCCGCGTTGAAGCCGGGCGTCGGCGGCACGACCCCCATGTTGGCCGACGCGGCTTCCACGATCACCGCGGCGATCCGCCCGGCGTGCGCGGCGAAGGCCGCCTCGACGGCGTCGAGGTCGTTGTACGGGATCACCAGCGTGTGCGCGGCGACGTCCGCCGGGACACCGGCCGACCCCGGGATCGCGAGAGTCGCAAGGCCCGAGCCGGCCTCGGCGAGCAGCCCGTCGGAATGCCCGTGGTAGTGCCCGGCGAACTTGATGATCACGTCGCGCCCGGTGTAGCCGCGGGCGAGGCGGATCGCCGTCATGGTCGCCTCGGTGCCGGTGGAGACGAGCCGGATGCGCTCGAGCGGTCGGGCGCCGTCGGCCGAGACGCGGTCGCGTACGAGCTCGGCGAGCTCGACCTCGGCGAGGGTCGGAGCACCGAACGACAAGCCTCGAGATGCGGCGGTCTGCACCGCGTCGACGACCTCGGGATGCGCGTGGCCGAGGATCATCGGCCCCCACGAGCAGACCAGGTCGACGTACTCCGTGCCGTCGGTGTCGTAGACGAACGGGCCGCGTGCGCTCGCGATGAAGACGGGGTCGCCGCCGACCGAGCGGAAGGCACGGACCGGTGAATTGACCCCGCCGGGGATGGACTGCTTCGCGCGGGCGAAGAGGGCGCCGTCGGTCATCGCTCGTCCAACCAGCGGGCGACCTCGACGGCCCAGTAGGTGAGGGCGACATCGCCGCCGGCGCGGAAGATCGCGGTCAGCGACTCGAGGATCGCCGGTCGACGGGTGATCCATCCGTGGGCCGCCGCGGCTTCGAGCATCGCGTACTCGCCCGACACCTGGTAGGCCCACACGGGGATCTCGCTCGCCGCCGCGACCTCGGCGAGGACGTCGAGGTAGTGGCTCGCGGGCTTCACCATGACGACGTCGGCGCCCTCGTCGATGTCGAGCAGCGCCTCGCGCAGACCCTCGCGCCCGTTACCGGGGTCGAGCTGGTAGCTGCGGCGGTCGCCCTTCAGCGACGAATCGACCGCTTCGCGGAACGGGCCGTAGAACGCCGACGCGTACTTCGCGGCGTATCCGAGCACCGCGACTCCGCTGTGACCGGCGTCGTCGAGCGCGGCGCGGACGACCGCGACCTGGCCGTCCATCATGCCGCTGAGTCCGAGCAGCTGCGAGCCGCTCTCTGCCTGGGCGATGGCCATGTCGGCGTACCGCTCGAGGGTGGCGTCGTTGTCGACGCTCCCGTCGGCGGCGAGAACACCGCAATGGCCGTGGTCGGTGAATTCGTCGAGGCAGAGGTCGGTCTGCACGACGAGCGCATCGCCGACCTCTTCGGCCACCACACGGGTGGCGACGTTGAGGATGCCGTCGGGGTCGGTGGCTCCGGAGCCCACCGCGTCCTTCTCCTCGGGGATGCCGAACAGCATCACGCCCCCGATGCCCGCTTCCGCGGCCTCGGTGACGGCGCGGCGCACCGAGTCGAGCGAGTGCTGGACCACTCCCGGCATCGAGGTGATCGCGACGGGCTCGTCGATGCCTTCGCGCACGAACATCGGCAGCACGAGACGCGACCGGTGCAGTCGCGTCTCGGCGGTCAGCGCCCTCATCGCGGGAGTGCTGCGCAGACGGCGGGGTCTGATGGGGATCATCGGTCTTCTTCCGCGCCCGATCGGACCACGCCGACGAGGGCTTCGATGAGTGATTCGGCGCTGCGCTCCTCCGCGACGAGGTCGACCCGCAGACCCACGTTGCGCGCGTCCGCCGCGGTGCGCGGACCGATGCAGGCGACCAGGGTGCCCTCGGGGATCTCGCCGAACTGCTCGTGGATCTGAGTCGCCACGCTTCCGGAGGTGACGAGGATCGCCCGGAACGCTCCGGCCGCGATGTCGTGGATCACCGCGGGATCGACCGGAACGCCCACCGTGCGGTAGGCGATGACCGACTCGACGTCGTGCCCCGCAGCCCGCAGGCCGTCGGTGAGCACGGGCTTCGCGATATCGGAGCGCAGCGCCAGGATTCGCTGCGGAACTGAGGCACCGGTCGCCTCATCCCATTCGGCCAGCAGACCGGCGGCCGAATTGTCGCGGCTCGGCACGAAGTCGACCCGGTAGCCGGCGGCGACGAGCGCTGCCGCCGTGGTCTCGCCGACCGCCGCGATACGGGTCGAGTCGGGCACGACCACCCGGTGCGACGACAGCACGTCGACCGTGGTGGCACTGGTCACCGACATCCAGTCGAAGCGCCCGGCCTTCAGCTCGTCGAGTGCGTGCACCAGCGACTCGGAATCGGCGGTGCTGGCGAAGTTGATCATCGGAGCGACCACCGGGGTCGCGCCGCGCAGGCGGAGGTCTGCGGCGACGCCGTGACCCCATGGTCCGCCGCGCGGGACGAGGACACGCCACCCGGTCAGTGGTCCGCGGCGGGTCATGCGGCACCGACCGGGGCGAGGTCGGCGGCGCCGTCATCGAGGAGCGCCGTGACGGTCTCGCGGGCGAGCGCGGCTGCCGCGTCCTGAAGGGTGGAGAGGTCGTCGGAGTCGAAGGGAGCGGTGGCACGGTGCTCGACGTTGGCCTCGCCCGAGGGTGCGTACACGACGGCGTGCAGGGCCAACTCGCCGTCGATGATGCGCGCAGAGACGCCGATCGGCGCGGTGCAGCCCGCGTCGAGCCCGCGGAGGACATCGCGCTCGGCGGCGATGCAGTGCTCGGAGGTCGCGTCGGAGAGTCCGCGCAGCGCGCGTCCGACCGGTCCCGGCTCGGGGAACGGCGGGCGAAGGTGCGCCGCATCGGCCTCGCGCACCTCGATCGCGAGCGCCCCCTGACCGGCGGCCGTCGGCCACGCGTCGAGGTCGAGGTACTCGGTGACCTCGTCGGCGCGGCCGAGACGTTCGAGTCCGGCGAGAGAGAGCACCACCGCGTCGAGGTCGCCGGTCTTCGCGCGGAGCAGACGGGTGTCGACGTTCCCGCGCAGGTCGACGATCTCGAGGTCCGGACGGCGTCGGCGAAGCTGAGCGATCCGGCGGGGGGATCCCGTGCCGACCCGCGCGCCGGCGGGCAGCGTGTCGAGGGTCGCGCCGTCGCGCGCGCAGAGCACGTCCCGCGCGTCGGCGCGCTCCGGAACCGCCGCCACGACGAGCCCCTCAGCGGGGACGGTGGGCAGATCCTTCAGCGAATGCACGAGCACATCGCACCGTCCGGCCAGCAGCGCCTCGCGGAGGGCGCCCG
The DNA here is from genome assembly GCF_023734115.1 of Herbiconiux sp. L3-i23. NCBI lineage: Bacteria > Bacillati > Actinomycetota > Actinomycetes > Micrococcales > Microbacteriaceae > Herbiconiux > Herbiconiux sp. L3-i23. Next base: position 65,497 of record NZ_AP025737.1, on the reverse strand, counting down.
CGAACACGCCGCGTCCTCCGATCACGGACAGCGACGACGAGTCGATGTCGCCCTCGCTCGAGATCGGGACGAGGACGACCTCCTCGTCGGCGGCCTCGGCCAGCCGGTCGGCGATGTGACCTGCCTGGGCGAGCGCGAGCGCGCTCCCCCGGGTTCCGACCCGAATGGTCACGGCGCCAACCCGGCGACGGCTGGTTTGAAGCCGAGCCTCACGTTCTCGCAGCACCCCGGCCGGCACACGTCGTACCACGGCCCGAGCGAGGTGACGGCGGGCCGCTCGGCGGCCGGGATCCCGTCCCGGCGTTCGAGAACCAGGTCGACGAGGCCCGAGACGTAGGCGGCGTGGGTGCCCGGCGTGGGGACTCGGACGGCGATCATGCCGTGCTCACCGGCGGTCTCGACCGCTTCGGTGTCGAGGTCCCACTTGACCTCCATGTGGTCGCTGACGAACCCGATCGGAACGATGACGACGGCGCGGACGCCGTCCTTCGCGAGCTCCTCGATGCGGTCGTTGATGTCGGGTTCGAGCCAGGGCTGGCTCGGCGGCCCGCTGCGCGACTGGTAGACGAGCTCCCACGGGACACCGCGTCCGGACTCCGCGGCGACGACCTCGGCGACCGCGAGGTGCTGGGCCGCGTACGCGCCGCCCTCGCCGAAGCCGCGGAAGTCCGGTCCGGACTTGGCGGCATCGGTGCTCGGGATGGAATGGGTCGCGAAGAGCAGACGCACTTCGGTCGCCAGATCGATGCCCGGCACCGCGCGCTGCACCTCGTCGAGACCGTCGCGCACTCCGTCGATGAACGGCTGCACGAATCCCGGGTGGTCGAAGAACTGCCGCACCTTGTCGATCTGCAGCGTGCCGTCGAGCCCGGTCGCGTCGAGCGCCATCGCGAAGTCCTCGCGGTACTGGCGGCAGCTCGAGTAGGAGCTGTACGCGCTGGTCGCGATGGCGATGAGCTTGCGATGACCCGCACCGGCGGCGTCGCGGAGAGCGTCGGCGAGGTAGGGGTCCCAGTTGCGGTTGCCCCAGATGACGGGCAGGTCGATGCCGCGCCGCTCCAGCTCCGCCTCGAGCGCCGCCTTCAGTTCGCGGTTCTGATCGTTGATCGGGCTCACGCCGCCGAACGCGCGGTAGTGGTGGGCCACCTCCTCGAGGCGCTCATCGGGGATGCCGCGGCCACGGGTCACGTTGCGCAGGAACGGGATGACATCATCCTGCCCCTCGGGCCCGCCGAAGCTCGCAAGGAGGATGGCGTCGTAGGCGGTGGGCTCCGAGACGTGCTCGGGCCCGTTCTCCGCGGCGGGGGTGGCCGCAGGGACGACTCCGGTCACGACAGCACCTCGGCGATCTCGGCGACGGCGATGCGTCGTCCGGTGAAGAAGGGGATCTCCTCGCGCACGTGCAGACGCGCGTCGGTGGCGCGCAGCTCCCGCATCATGTCGACGAGGTCGGTGAGAGAGTCCGATTCCATCGGCAGGATCCACTCGTAGTCGCCGAGCGCGAACGCGGCGACGGTGTTCGCGACGACCGACTTGTACGCGGCGCCCTTGCGGCCGTGCTCGATCAGCATGCGCTTGCGGTCGTCCTCGGGGAGCACGTACCAGTCGTACGAGCGGTTGAAGGGGTAGACGGTGAGCCACTCCCGAGCGTGCTCGCCGCGGAGGAAGCCGGGCACGTGCGAACGGTTGAACTCCGCGTCGCGGTGCACGCCCATGGCACTCCAGCTCACGCCGTGGGCGGCGAGCATCGGCGAGCGCCGGAGTTCGCGGATAGCGGCCTGCAGCGCGGCCGGGTCTTCTCCGTGGAGCCAGACCATGATGTCCGCGTCGGCCCGAAGGCCGGAGACGTCGTAGAAGCCCCGGGTCACGACGCCGCGCTCGGCGAGAGAAGCGATGAGCGTCTCGAGAGCGGGTGCGTCGTCCGGGGTGGATGGGGTAGACGGGTCACGATGGAACACCGTCCACACGGCGAAGCCTGTGGACGTCATGACCTCCATTACACACCCGCCGGAGCAGCGATCAAAAACGAGGAGACGTCATCGTCTGGCCATGCGCCAGACGAGCACTCCGCCGACCGTGCCGAGCGCCACGATCGCCGCCGAGGCGTACAGCACGACGGGGTTGTCGCGCTGCAGGTCGCGGAAACGGTCACCGAGCTTGCCGGCTGCCTGCTGCGCCTGCTTGGGCAGATTGAGCTTGTCCTCGATGGCGTCGAGCGTCGCCGCGAGCTTCTCGCGGGTCGTCTCGATGTCGTCGCGGATCTCGCCGAGTGCCCGTTCCTTGTGGGTCAGCGACTGGTCGTCAGTGGTCATACTTACCCATCCCCTTGATCGCTCTCACGTCGTTCTTCACGCTCTTGATGGTCTCCTCGGGAACCGGCGGCACGCCCTTCTTCAGGCGCGCGACTCCGATGAGCACGAGGATCACGATGATGACGAGCAGCGCTCCGGCGACGATCAGCGCCGCGAGCCAGCCCGGGAACACCACCGCGAGTCCGAGGATCGCGGCGGCGAGGAGCACCGCGAACAGGAAGAAGCCGAGGAACGCGGCCGCGGCGAAGAGCCCGACCCCGATACCGAGCGCTGTCAGCTTGCTGACGAGCTCCTTCTTGATCTGATCGATCTCGTCGCGGATGAGCTGCCCGACGAGTCCGGGCACATCGGCGATGAGTTTGCCGAGCGACTTCTTCCGCACATCGGCGCCGTCGGTATCAGTCACCTGTGCCTCACTCGGTCGCGGCGTCGTTCGCCGACGCCCCGGAGCTGCGTCGCGTCGTCGTCGAGCGGGTCTGCGAGGACGCCTTGCGCGCCGCGGACTTGCCCGAGGCCGACTCGGCGACCTTGTCGATGACCTTCTTCGCGCCGTCGGCGAGAACCGCCGGGACGTCGGGGCTGTGCTCGTCGACGAAGCCCTGGACCTGCTCGACGCCCTTCTGGACGGGCGCGCTCGTCCACAGCTTCTGCGCGCTCGCCTTGATCTGCTCGTAGCGGCGTCGACCCGCGCGCGTGCCCAGCACATAGCCGACCGCGAGTCCGGTGGCGAAAACCAGCTTGCCCTTCATGACAGCTCCGATCGTCAGTCTTGTTCGTGCCCCACACAGTAGCCGTACAGCCCGATTCCAAACCGGGAATAACCTAAGACCACCTGGCGGTCAGTCAACGCTCAGAATGGGGCGGGTCGATCGAGTCGACCGCGGCGGTCATGCGGCGGAGGAAGTGCACGACGGCGCGTGCCTCCTCGGGCGTCATCGAGTCCGCGACCTCGTGCATGCGACCGTGCATCGCCCCGAGAGTGCCGCGCACTTCGGCCTCCGTGGACGGAGTCGCCTCGACGATGACTCCACGTCCGTCGGTCGGCGAACGTCGCCGGACGACATGGCCGCTCTTCTCGAGGCGGTCGATCAGCACCGACACGGATGCCGTTGAGATCTCGAGTCGCACCGCGAGGTCCTTAGGGCTGACCGTGCGTCCGGCCCTCGCCTCGGCGAGAAGGTACCGCAGGGCGCTGAGATCGGTCTCGCCCATCCCCATCGATGAGCGAGTCCGTTTGCGCATCGCGGACTCCGCGGAGCGGTAGGCGCGCAACGCGTTCAGGACATCGACGGCGCGGAGGTCGTCATCGGGGTACCAGTACCCCGATGCGCCGCGCTCGTCGGTGGTGACGCTCACGCCGACTGTGCCAGCCAGGCCCCGACCGCACCGGCGACGGTCAGCGTTCCGACGACGAGCGCGCAGCTCAGGAGGGCGTTGGTGCGGGCGGCGGCACGCTCCTGCAGGTCGCGCTGCAGTGAACGCTGTGCCGGCTCGAGGGAGAGCTGCGCGTCTTCGAGCGCAGCGTGGGTGCCGAGCTTCTCGCCGCGCCAGTCGGTTACCACGTAGCCGTCGGCGCCGAGCTCGACGAGCCCGGCGAAGTCGAGACCGATGCGGCCGACCCAGAGGCCGGGCTGGGCGACGGTCCAGTCGATCATGGTCGACGGAGCGGCGGGAGTCTGGCGCTGGTACCGAGTCCGCACGACCGCGGCTTCCCTCAACTTGTTCATCGCTTGTCCCTCCGTCGAGATGTGCTTACGGAGAGAATCTAGTTAGACGAACTAGGAAAAGCAAATGGCGTGATCAGGCGGCTCCGGCCGCTTGCGCATGGGGCACGATCGACGCGATGCCGGTTCCCGCGATCCAAGCGCCCGTGACCGCGAGCCCGTCCACCTCGCGAACGGCGCGTTCGAACTCCTCGGCTGCGGCGCGGACGCCGAGCAGGGCGCGAGGCGCGTCCTGAACCCAGGTATGTTCGGCCGATCCGACCACAGCCGACTCCTGGAGGGGCGCGCCGAAGAGCGTCGCCGCATCGGCGACTGCTTTCGCAACTCCGACCGGCGGCCCGTCACCGCGGTAGGACAGCCGGATCACGTGACGGGAGGGCGGGAGGATCTCACGCAGCCACGGCCACTTGGCGCTCGAGTGCGTCAGCGCGGTCGGACCGCCCTCCGAGGGACGAGCGACGAGCACTCCGGTGCCGAGAGGAGCCTGATCGAGCGACGGCGCGTCGAGCATCACCGCGACCGCGCGACTCGTGCGCGATCGCGGCCACTCGCCGGTCGGAACCGTTTCGCGGAGGAGTCTCCGCGCAACGGGACCGGGGGTGGCCACGACGACGCGGTCGGCCTCGAGGGTGCCGTCGGGGATGGCGACCTCGAAGCGGTCGGCCGCGCGCGCGATGGCGAGCGCGGGAGAGCTGCGGCGGATCTCTCCTCCCACCGCGACGAGCGAGTCGGCGAGCGCCGCGACCAGCGCGCCGACGCCGCCGGCGATACCCGCGACGGCGGCTCCCGCCGGCGCTCCGCTGCGAAGGGACAGCACCGCGCCCGACAGTGACCCTGCCCTGGTCAGCGCGGTGTTGAGTCCGGGGATGAGCGCGTCGACGTCGGCGTCGTCCGGGTCCACCCCGTAGACGCCTTCGACCACGGGGCGCACCAGGTCGTCGAGCACGGTGGGCCCCATCCGGCGGCGGACGAGGGAGCCGAGGTTCGTCTCCCGGCCGATGTGCAGTTCGGGTCGGATGCGATCCGCCCATGCGCGCAGGGACGCGCGAGTGCCGATGATGCGGCGGACGTCGTCGGCGAGCGGCGAGCCGGGGATGCCCAGCAGGCTCGCCGACGGCAGCGGGAAGACGGCGCCGTCGAGGAACAGCCGTGCACCGCCGGGTGCGACGGGCGCGCTCTCCAGCCCGACGGCGCCGAGGAGCGATGCGATCGCGGTTCCGCGGGTCGCGATGCTCTCGGCGCCCATGTCGATCGGCACGCCGCCGAGGACGGCCTGGTCGACCAGGCCGCCGAGTCGCTCGTCCGCCTCGATCAGGGTGACCTCGTCGCCGCGGATGGCGGCGGCGCGAGCGGCGACGAGTCCCGCCACCCCTCCCCCGATGACGAGGGTCCGGGTCACGAGCGCGCCGCTCCCGAGTGGAGCAGTTCGACGATCCGGGTCAGTACCGACGGGTCCGCGTCGGCCGGTACTCCGTGCCCGAGGTTGAACACGTGGGCGGGAGCGGCCCGGCCACGGTCGACGACGTCGAGCACGGCGGACTCGACGATCGGCCAGGGTGCGCTCAGGATCGCCGGGTCGAGGTTGCCCTGCACGGTGGTCGATCCGCCGAGACGCCGGGAGGCCTCGTCGAGCGGAGTGCGCCAGTCCACGCCCACGGCGTCGACGCCGGCACTCAGCATCGCGGGCAGGATCTCGCCGGTGCCGACGCCGAAGTGGACGAGCGGGACCTCGAGATCGCGGACGTGGTCGAGCGCGCGGCGCGACGCCCACAGCACCGACTCCTCGTAGTCGTGCGGCGAGAGAGACCCCGCCCACGAGTCGAACAGCTGCGCTGCGCTCGCGCCGGCCTGGAGCTGAGCTCGCAGGAAGGCGCCCGTGACATCGGCGGTCCACTCCATCAGGGCCCGCCAGCTCTCGGGATCGGCGCGCATCATCGCGCGGGCCCGCAGGTGGTCCTTGGACGGTCCGCCTTCGACGAGGTAGGCGGCGAGGGTGAACGGAGCGCCCGCGAAGCCGATGAGCGGAGTGGTTCCGAGCTGCTCGACGGTCCGGCGCACTCCCGCCTCGACCGGTGCGAGAGCATCGGGTTCGAGGGTGTGAGAGCGCAGCGCACGCACGTCGGCGGCGTCTCGCACCGGCGACTCGAGCACGGGTCCGCGGCCGGGGACGATATCGACGGCGACGCCCGAGAGCTTCAGGGGGATGACGATGTCGCTGAAGAAGATGGCCGCGTCGACGCCGTGACGCCGGACGGGCTGAAGGGTGATCTCGCTGGCCATCTCGGGGTCGAGGCAGCTGTCGAGCATCGCGACTCCCTCGCGCAGCTCGCGATACTCGGGCAGCGAACGCCCGGCCTGGCGCATGAACCACACGGGCGGCGACGGCTGCCGTTCACCGCGGTAGGCGCGGATCAGAGGGGCGTCGGAGGTACGACCGTCGAGGAGCGGGTGATTGGCGGACAGGGCAGACACAGAGCCAAGTGTTCCACGGCGCGTAGAATTACTTGTCGTGCTCCTCTGTCTCTCAGCGAGCCACCGTACGGCGGCCTTCGATCTCCTCGAGCGTCTCTCCGTCTCCGGACCCTCGGTCGGTCCCGATCTCGTCGATCACACCGGCTTCGTGACCGGTGCCGTGGTGGTCGCGACCTGCAACCGCTTCGAGGCCTACCTCGACATCGACGAACCTCTCCCGGCCGCACGCGAACTCGCGGCGCAGGGCGCCATCGAGCTGATCGCCGAGCGCACCGGCATCACCGCCGAGGAGCTGCGCGGCTCGACCGCCGTGCACTCGGGACCCGAGGTCGCCGAACACCTCTTCGCCGTCTCGAGCGGACTCGAGTCGGTCGTCGTCGGCGAGGGCGAGATCGCCGGCCAGGTGCGTCGCGCCCTCGACTCGGCCCGCGTCGCCGGTACCACCTCACCCGAACTCGAGCGACTCTTCCAGCGGGCGTCGACCGCGTCGCGGGCCGTGCAGACCAACACCGGCGTCGGCGGCGCCGGTCGCTCGATCGTGCGCCTCGCCCTCGACCTGGCATCGAGCCGCATCTCCGACTGGCGCGACCAGGAGATCCTGCTGGTGGGCACCGGCAAGTACGCGGGGGCGAGCCTCGCCGCCCTCCGCGACCGCGGTGTGACCGAGGTCGGAGTGTTTTCGCCCTCGGGTCGCGCCCACAAGTTCGCCACCCGGGAAGGCGTCCGCGCCGTGACGCGGGAGACGCTCGCCGACGCGCTCGCCACCGCCACGGTCATCGTCACCTGCAGCACCGCCGAGACCGTGGTGCTCACCCGCGACATGATCGAGGGTGCCCGCTCCGCGACGTCGGCGCCGCTCTTCGTGATCGACATGGGTCTGCCGCGCAACGTGGACCCCGCTGTGGGCGGCCTCCCCCACACCGAGCTCCTCGATCTCGAGACCATCCGACTGCATGCTCCGCTCGAAGAGCTGGCGGCGACCGACGACGCCCGCGCGCTCATCGGCTCGGCCGCTGCCGCGTACCACGCGGAGTCGGCCGAGCAGCAGGTCACCTCCGCGGTCGTCGCCTACCGATCGCGCGTCTTCGACCTGCTCGACGCCGAGCTCGAGCGCCTCCGTGCCCGCGGAGAGGCGACCGAAGCGGCCGAGCGGGCGATGCGCCACCTCGTGAGCGTCCTCGTGCACGCACCGACGCAGCGCGCGAAGTCACTCGCGCGCGAAGGCCGTGCCGCCGAGGTGACCGCGGCGTTCGACGTCCTCTTCGACCTCGGAGTCAAGCCCGACGCCGACGAAGCAGGCGACGAGCGCTACGCGACCGCCTGACCTGATGTCAGTGCACGTACTCGAGCAGGTCGAAGCCGATCGTCCGCATCGCGTGCAGCGCTGACAGACGATCGGTGAGTCGACCGTCCCGGTAGGACACGGTCACGCCGTAAGCGACGCCGGCCCGCGGCCCGCGGAGGACGCCGACCTCGCTGAGCAGCCCCCGCTCGTGCCCGGTCGAGTTGAACAGCGCCAGATTGTGGTCCGACCGCAGATGCGACAGCGGGTCGAGCCCGAACGCCGAGGCGACCATCGAGAGGTCGACCCCGAGCGCCAGCCAGTCGGCGACGCGGTAGCTCGTCGTCGCGTCGACCGCCTCGCCCCGCGCGATCGCGGCGAAGAGCCAGACGAGCTCCGCCATCGACCCGACGGAGAGCTGCGGGGCGTCGTCGGGCCCGCGACGATCGCGCACATGGTCGAGGAGCGCGGTCTTCTGCAGCCCCAGCTCGTCGGCGCGCTCGCGCACCGCGGACAGGCCGACACGGCGGAGCAGGACGTTGGTGGCCACGTTGTCGCTCATCCCACCCACCAGCGTCGCCGCATCGGCGAGCGGGAAGGTGGGGGCGTGCAGGTGCTGCCAGATGCCCGACTCGGCGACCTCGTCGGCCGACGTGCGGTCGAGCAGGTCGTACCGCGAGTGGCCGTTCGCGCCGAGCCCCGCCGAGACCTCGAGGAGCAGCAGCACCTTCCCGATGCCCGCCGTCGGTAGCACGATGTGGTCGTCGACCGAGAACAGCACCCGCCCCGACATCAGATCGATCGCGCGCGCCGACACCTGGGCGCCGTCCAGCGCGAGATGGGCGAGGGCCTGGAAGCCCGCGCTGAAGTTCTCCACGACCTCGAAGCCGCGGTGACGCCCTCTCGGGCCGCCGTGATGGCGCCCTCGGCGCCGGCGTTCGGTGGTCGCTGTCACCAGATGGTTACGCGGGTCTCGGGTGGCAGCCACAGCGCATCACCCTCGCGGACGTCGAAGGCGTCGTAGAAGGGAGCGAGGTTGCGCACGATCTGGTTGCACCGGAACTCGCTCGGCGAGTGCGGGTCGATGGCGAGGAGACGGAGCACCTCTTCGGTGCGGGACTTCTGCTGCCAGGCCTGCGCCCAGGAGAGGAAGAAACGCTGCGCTCCGGTGAGGCCGTCGATGACCGGCGGCTCCTCCCCCTCGAGCGAGAGCAGGTACGCCTTCCAGGCGATGCCGAGTCCACCGAGGTCGCCGATGTTCTCGCCGATGGTGAGTGCACCGTTGACGTGGTGCCCCGGCGTCTGCGCCGGTTCGAGCGCGTCGTACTGGGCGATGAGGCTCGCGGTGCGTTCCTCGAACGCCGCGCGGTCCTCCGGCGTCCACCAGTCGGTGAGTCGGCCGTCGCCGTCGAAGCGCGACCCCTGATCGTCGAAGCCGTGGCCGATCTCGTGGCCGATCACCGCGCCGATCGCACCGTAGTTCGCGGCCGGGTCGCGGCCTTCCACGAAGAACGGGAACTGCAGGATCGCGGCGGGGAAGACGATCTCGTTGAAGCCGGGGTTGTAGTACGCGTTGACCGTCTGCGGCGTCATGAACCACTCGTCGCGGTCGAGCGGGGCGCCGATCTTCGCGAGCTCCCGCGCGAATTCGAACTCGTTCGCGCGGCGGACGTTGCCGAGCAGGTCGGTGGCGTCGATCACGAGCGACGAGTAGTCGCGCCACTTCGCCGGATAGCCGATCTTGGGCACGAACTTGTCGAGCTTGTCGAGCGCCCGGGCGCGGGTCTCCTCGCTCATCCAATCGAGGGCGGTGATGGAGCGACGGTAGGCCTCGATCAGGCGGCCGACGAGCACATCCATCTCGGTCTTCGCGGCGGGCGGGAAGTGCCGCTCGACATAGGTGCGGCCCACCGCCTCGCCGAGCGCGCCTTCGACGAGCGAGACGCCGCGCTTCCACCGGGCGCGGATGTCGGGCGTGCCGGTGAGGGTGCGCCCGTAGAAGTCGAAGTTCGCGGCGACGAACGCGTCGGGCAGGTACGGCGAGGTGCTGCGGATGACCTGCCACGCGAGCCAGTCGCGCCAGGCGTCCCGTCGGTCCTCGACGAGCAGGGGTCCGACACCGGCGAGGAAGTCGGGCTCACGGACGACGACCTCATCGAGCGCCGAGGCGGGCGCGTCGAGGCCGGTGAGCCACGGCGCGAGGTCGACGCCCGCCAGCTCCTGCACGTCCTGCCAGGAGCGGAGGTTGTAGGTGGCCTCGCTGTCGCGGGTGCGCACGTTGTCCCAGTGGGTGGCGGCGACGGCGGTCTCGAGCTCGAACACCCGCTCGGCGGCGAGCGCCGCATCGGGCCAGTCGGCGAGAGCGAAGACCCGCTCGAGGTGCGCGAGGTACGCGGCGCGGACGTCGGCGAACTTGTCGTCGCGGTAGTAGCTCTCATCGGGCAGGCCGATGCCGCCCTGCTCGATGAAGACGAGGTAGCGCTCGGGGTTGCCCGGGTCGTTGTCGATGAAGAGCCGCAGCACCCCGGAGGTGCCGCTGCGCTCCAAACGTCCGACGGTCTGGAGCAGCGCCGGGATCGAGTCGACGGCGCGGACCTCGTCGAGCATGGCGGTGAGGGGCGCGCTGCCGAGCGCCTCGACGCGCTCCTCGTCCATGAAACTCGCGAAGAGGTCGCCGATGGCGCGCTCCTGCGATCCTTCCGAGGCGGTCTGCGCCTCGACGATGATGTCGCGCACCGCTTCCTCGGCCCGCTCGGCGAGCAGGTAGAAGGAGCCGTACCGCGCCCGGTCGGAGGGGATCTCGGTGCGGTCGATCCACCGTCCGTTGACGTGGCGGAACAGGTCGTCCTGCGGGCGGACCTCCGGATCGAAGTCGTCGGAGTTCAGGCCGGAGGGCAGGGCGGGCTCGGTGATCTCGCTCATCGCGTTCCAGAGTAGGGCGAGCACGGCCGACTCGCCGGGAAGCGGGTCGAGACATGCCCTAGCGTCGGATTCGGCCATGACACGACGACAGCTCCTCTCCCCCCTCGATCGTGAGATCGCGCGCCTCGCCGTGCCCGCCCTCGGCGCCCTGGTGGCCGAGCCGCTGTTCCTTCTCACCGACACGGCGCTCGTCGGTCATCTCGGCGAGGTCGCGCTCGGCGGGCTGAGTATCGCGAGCACGGTGCTGCAGACCCTCATCGGGCTGCTGATCTTCCTCGCTTACGCCACCACACCGGCGGTCGCGAGACGCCTCGGCGCCGGCGATCGGGCGGGGGCTGTGACGGCGGGGATCGACGGGATGTGGCTCGCTCTCGGCCTGGGCGCGGTCATCACGGCCGTCGGCATCCCCACCGCCCCTCTGGTGGTGGGCGCGTTCGGGACGGAGGCACCCGTCGCGGAGGCGGCGATCACCTACTACTCGCTGTCGCTCTGGGGTGTGCCGGCGATGCTCGTCGTGATCGCCGCGAGCGGTCTGCTGCGCGGACTCCAGGACACCCGCACGACCCTCGTGGTGGCGGGCATCGGGTTCGCGGCGAACGCGGTGCTCAATGCGCTCCTGATCTACGGCGCCGGGCTCGGCATCGCCGGGTCGGCCCTCGGCACCGTGATCGCACAATGGGCGATGGCGCTCGTCTACGCGGTACTCGCCGTGCGGGCAGCCCGGCCGGTCGGAGCTCGACTGCGGCCCGGACTCAGCGGTGTCAGCGCCGCGGCCCTCGGCGGCGGCTGGCTGTTCCTCCGAACACTGAGCCTCCGCGCATCGTTCGTGGCGACGACCGCGGCGGCGGCCGCCCTCGGGGTAATCGAGTTGGCGACGATGCAGGTTGCGATGACGGTGTTCCTCGCCGCCGCCTTCGCCCTCGATGCCCTCGCGATCGCGGGTCAGGCGATGATCGGGCACGGTATCGGCGCCGCGGACGTGCCCCGTGTCGTCGCCATCACGCGGCGGCTCGTGCGGTCCGGGCTCCTGGCGGGGCTGGCGCTCGGGCTGCTTCTCGCGCTCGCATCCCCGCTGCTCGGCGTCGTGTTCACCTCCGACCCCGTCGTGCGCGAGGCGCTGACCGTGGCGTCGCTCCTCACGGCCGCCGCTCTACCGCTCGCCGGGTACGTGTTCGTGCTCGACGGCGTTTTGATCGGCGCCGGCGACGGGCGCTACCTCGCGCTCGCGGGGGTCGTCAACCTTGGCGTGTACCTGCTCGCTCTGTGGCCGGCGGTGGCCTTCGCCCCCGACGATCCGCGCCTCGCGGTCGCCGGGCTGTGGATCGCGCTGGGCGTCGGCATGCTCGGCGCCCGTGCCGTCACCCTCGGATTGCGGGCGCGAGGAACCGCATGGATCCCCATCGGGCAGTCGGAGGCCGACATTAGGCTTTCGTAGGTGACTTCGCCGGCGCTGCCCTCCCGACCGCAGATCACCGCCTGGCGCAACGCCGTCTTCGTCACGTTCGGCCTCTCGGGTCTCGCGATCGCGACCTGGCTCTCGCGCGTCCCCCGGGTTCGCGACGAACTCGAGGTCTCGACCACCGTCATCGGCATCGTGCTCTTCGGAGTCGCCGCCGGATCCATCGTCGGTCTCAGCCTCGCGAGCCACATCATCGCCCGCTTCGGTGCGACGCGCACCCTGCTGCTCGCACTCGGCATCGGAGTGTTCGGCCTGCCGATCGCCGCGGTGGGGGTCGGGGTGGACAGCGTCTGGCTCACCTTCGCGGGGCTCGCCCTGTTCGGCGCGGGCAACGGCTGCTGCGACGTCGCGATGAACGTGTCGGGTGCCGCGAACGAGCGGATGCTCGGACGCGCGGTGATGCCGATCTTCCACGCCATGTTCAGCGTCGGCACCGTCGTCGGCACCGCGATCGGCGCCGCCGCCGAAGCACTCGACATCCCGCTGCTCGTGCACACGGGGGTCATGAGCGTCCTCATCCTCGCGAGCCTCCTCGTGGCGGTGCGGTTCTTCCAGTCGGAGCTCGCCGACATCGAACCTGAGGAGCCGGGCACCGAGTCCGCGCATCCGGGCATCCGCTCGCGACTGTCGGCGTGGACCGAGCCGCGCACCCTGATGATCGGCGTGATCGTGCTCGGCATGGCCTTCGCCGAAGGGTCGGCGAACGACTGGCTCGCGCTCGCCATGGTCGACGGGCACGGCCTCGCCAACGACCAGGCCGCCCTGGTGCTCTCCCTCTTCCTGTTGTCGATGACGGTCGGCCGCCTCGCCGGGGTGAAGCTCCTCGACCGTTTCGGCCGCGTCCCCGTCCTGCGCGCCTCCGCCGTCGCGGCGGTGCTCGGGCTGGGTCTCGTCATCTTCGTGCCGGATCCAGCCGTCGCCATCGCCGCGACAGTGCTGTGGGGTCTCGGGGCTGCGCTCGGCTTCCCGGTGGGGATGTCCGCGGCGGCCGACGACCCGCGCAAGGCGGCCGGCCGGGTGAGTGTGGTGTCGACGATCGGATACCTCGCCTTCCTCGCCGGGCCGCCGCTGATCGGCTTCCTCGGCGACCACGTCGGGCTGCTTCTCGGGCTGATCCCCGTGCTGGTGCTCATCGCCCTCGCCGGCATCGCGAGCCCCGCCGCGCGCGAACCGCAGCCTGCCGCGCAGGAGCGTTCCGCGGCTTAACATCGACTAATGCGTCTCGTCGTCGCCCGTTGCTCAGTCGACTACGCCGGTCGCCTCTCCGCGCATCTGCCGCTCGCCACGCGGGTGCTGATGGTGAAGGCCGACGGCAGCGTCCTCATCCACTCCGACGGCGGCTCGTACAAGCCGCTCAACTGGATGAGCCCGCCCTGCTCGCTCGTCGTCGGCGAGCCCGACGACGCTCAGCGCGCGGCGGGTATCACCGAGCTGTGGACGGTCACGGCGGGCAAGACGAACGACAAGCTCGTCGTCTCGCTGTTCGAGGTGCTCTCCGACAGCTCGCACGAGCTCGGCATCGACCCCGGGCTGGTGAAGGACGGCGTCGAAGCCGATCTGCAGAAGCTGCTCGCCGAGCAGATCGAACTCCTCGGCCCCGGCCACACCCTGGTGCGCCGCGAGTACATGACCGCCATCGGTCCGGTCGACATCCTCGCCCGCGACGCCGAGGGCAGGTCGGTCGCGGTCGAGCTGAAGCGGCGCGGCGACATCGACGGGGTCGAGCAGCTGACCCGCTACCTCGAGCTGATGAACCGGGATCCGCACCTGGCTCCCGTCACCGGGGTGTTCGCCGCGCAGGAGATCAAACCGCAGGCGCGCACGCTCGCTCAGGACCGCGGCATCCGCTGCCTGGTGCTCGACTACGACGCGATGCGCGGCATGGACGACGCCGAGTCCCGCCTCTTCTGACCCCGACCCGGTCGTCGAGTAGCGACGAAGGAGCGTATCGAGACGGGTCGAGTAAGCGAAGCGCACCGAGACCACAGCACTGCGCTCTCGATGCGCTCGTTCCTCGCTTACTCGAGCCGTTTCGATACGGCGCTGGCGCGCCTACTCAACGACCGGAGTTGGCAACCGGCGACCCTCTCAAGGGTCGAACCCCGACCCGGTCGTCGAGTAGCGACGAAGGAGCGTATCGAGACGGGTCGAGTAAGCGGAGCGCATCGAGACCACAGCACGTCTGCTCTCGATGCGCTCGTTCCTCGCTTACTCGAGCCGTTTCGATACGGCGCTGGCGCGCCTACTCAACGACCGGGCGGGGACTCGTGTCCTTCTCAACGACCGGGTACGCCTGAACGGACAGGCAACGCGTGGCGGATAGGGTGGCGCGGGTGACCCAACGACCCTGGACCGCCGTGCTGTTCGACCTCGACGGCACCATCACCGACTCCGCGTCGGGGATCACGGCGTCACTGATCCACACCCTTGAACAGCTCGGCCGCCCGACGCCCCGCCCCTCGGAGCTGCTGGAGTTCATCGGCCCGCCGATCATGGACGGCTTCGCCGCCATGCGCATCCCCGAGGACCAGCGGCAGCGCGCCCTCGAGATCTACCGCGAGGAATACCAAGCCCGTGGCGCCTTCGACAGCACCCTGTACCCGGGCGTTCCCGAGGTTCTCCACGCTGTGCACGACGCCGGGATCCCGCTCGCTCTCGCGACGTCGAAGCCGGAACGGCAGGCGAAGCGCATCCTCGCCCACTACGGGCTCGACCACCTCTTCACCTTCATCGGCGGCGGCAGCGACGACGAGACCCGCAGCGAGAAGGAGGACGTCGTCGCCTGGGTGCTCGATCACCTTCGGGCCGACGGCGTCGACCTGTCGAACCCGGTGATGGTCGGAGACCGCACCCACGACGTGATCGGCGCCCGCGCCAACGGCGTCCCGACCATCTCCGTCGAATGGGGTTACGGATCGCCGGCCGAGTGGACCGGGGCGATCGCGATCGCCGCCGACCCCGCGGAACTGCGCGCCGAACTGCTCGGCTGAGCTCAGCGCGGTCCGGCGAGCCCGACGAGGTTGCCCTCCGGGTCGCGGAAGTGGGCGACGACGAGTCTGCCGTTCGGGTTCGCCGCGGGACCCATCACGGCGGTCCCGCCGGCATCGACCGCGTCGGCGAGCGCCGCGGCGACATCGTCGACCGACACGTAGAAGATCGCGCGCGGCTCGTGCTCCGCTCCCCCGCCGACTCCTCCCGGGATGCCGCCCTCCTCGCCGGTCTCGATGAAGCCGTACCGACCCTCGTCGGAGACCTCGGGCGCCACAGGCGACGCGGTGTCGAAATCCCAGTCGAAGACCCGGGCGTAGAAGGACCGCAGAGCATCCGGATCGCGTCCGGTGATCTCGAAGTGGACGACGGGTCGCGCCATGACCGGCTCCTTCGCTCAGCGGGATCGCACCGGATCATCGGTGCCCACTCATGCTCCGCCGCCAGCATCGGGAGCGGAAGAGCAGGGACCATCGAGGTAGTGAGGAAGTGGTCGTCATGGCCAGGTTCGACAGCAGAGTGGCCGTCGTCACCGGCGGAGGAAGCGGAATCGGGGCGGAGATCTCGCGTGAGCTCGCCGCCGAGGGCGCATCGGTCGTCGTGACCGACATCAAGCGGGAGGCCGCGCAGAGCGTCGTCGACGAGATCGTCGCGGCCGGCGGCTCCGCGGCGGCGTTCGTACAGAACACCGCCGAGTGGAAGGACTCGGAGGCGGCCGTCGCGTTCGCGAAGGAGACCTTCGGGGGCCTCCACCTCGCCGTCAACAATGCGGGGATCGGCGCTCCGCCCCAGACGATCGGCGACTACGACGTCGCTGCATGGGATCGCGTGCGCGCGGTCGACCTCGACGGCGTCTTCTACGGCCTCAAGTTCCAGCTCCCGGCCATCGTCGAATCCGGCGGCGGCGCCGTGGTCAACATGGCCTCGGTCCTCGGCTCGGTCGGTATCGCGCAGAACGCCGCGTATGTGGCGAGCAAGCACGCCCTCGTCGGCCTGACCAAGGTCGCCGCACTCGAGTACACGGCCCAGGGCGTGCGCACCAACGCCGTCGGCCCCGGCTTCATCGACACGCCCCTCGTCCGGTCGAGCCTCTCGGCCGAGGCTCTCGTCGCGCTCGAAGGCGAGCACGCGGCAGGTCGTCTCGGCACGGACAAGGAGGTCGCCGCGCTGACACTGTTCCTGCTGAGCGACGCCGCGTCCTTCATCTCAGGCAGCTACCACCTGGTCGACGGTGGCTACTCCGCCCACTGAGGCTGCGGTCTCCCCCATCCCGCGTCTCTCGGAAGGCGCGGGACGGGAGGGCTTCCGGCGAACGGTACTTGCGTCGTAGCCTGCGTGGCATGAGCCGGATCTTCTCCATGCCCGTCGCGTCGGTCTATCCGCTCTACCTGCAGAAGCTCGAGCGGAAGGGACACTCGAAGGCCGAACTCGACGAGGTCATCGAGTGGCTCACCGGTGTCGACGAGCCGACGATGCAGGGACATCTCGCCGCGGGCACGACCTTCGAGCAGTTCTTCGGCGGGGTGGAACTCAACCCCGCTAGCGCCTCCATCACCGGCGTGATCTGCGGAGTCCGGGTCGAGGAGATCGAGGATCCGCTGATGCAGAAGATCCGCTACCTCGACAAGCTCATCGACGAGGTGGCGCGCGGGAAGTCGATGCAGAAGGTGCTGCGCACTCCGCCGCCCGTCCCCGCGGGCTGAATCAGCGCGCCTGCCGCTCGAGCCAGCGCGGCTCATCTCCTCCCCACGATCTGCTCGCCGCCGGCCACGTGGTCGGTGACCCGGCGAACGCCGGTGCCGGTTCGGTACTGGTGATGCGTCCCGCCCCCGAGACCATCACCGTCACGGTGGGCTCGAAGCTCGGCAGCGGCTCCGGGCCTGCGAAGCCGAGCCCGAGCAGTTCATGCGCGGTCCGCGCCAGAGACACCCGAACGTCGGATCCTCCCCTATTGGCGTCCCGCAGCTGCAGTGCTCGCATGACGCCGGTCGCGAGCAGGTAGCCGCTCGCGTGGTCGAGCGCCTGATACGGCAGCGCTCCCGGGTGGTCCCCGTCGGCACTCGACGTCGCCGCGATGCCGGACGCCGCCTGTACGAGGCTGTCGAACCCGCGGCGTGAGCTCCACTCGGTGCCCCACCCCCACGCGTCCAGCCGGCCGACCACGAGCGAGGGGTACCGCGCGCTCAGACCGGCGGGATCGAGACCGAACCGGTCGAGGGATCCCGGCCGGTAGCCGACCGGCACGACGTCGGCGCCAGCGAGGAGATCGTCGAGCGCGGACCGGTCCGAGAGCCGCAGAAGCGCCGACCGTTTGCCCGCGCCGCTGTCGAGGTGCTGCCACTCCGGCTCGACGAGGTCGGGCGAGTCGACTCTGAGCACGTCGGCTCCGAACAGCGCCAGCGTCCGCGACGCCACCGGGCCTGCAATGACCCGGGTGAGGTCGAGCACCCTGACGCCGTCGAGCGGGCGCGAACCCCGCGCAGACCGGGTGGGCGCATTCACCAGGTCGCGGTCGATGCCGATGAGCGGCTCGTCTCCCACCGCGGCGCCCACCGGGTGCGCACGCCATTCGCCCACGCTGCGCACCCGGACGGCGAGCGCACCGTTCGCCGCAGCCCTCGACTCGACATCGGCGCCGTGGCTCATCGCGACCCGCACCGCGAACTCCTCGACGGTGGCCCCTGCGGCGAGATCGAGCGACCGCAGCAGGCGTTCGCGATGGTGGGGGTAGTTGGTGTGCGTGCGCATCCATCCGTCGGCCGAGCGCCAGAAGCCGGACAGGTCGCTCCAAATCTGCGGCGGCTGCCCGTCGAGGAGGAAGTGCCGCTCGCTGGTGACCGAGGTGAGCACCCGGTCGGTGTCCAGTCGCACGCGCGCCGATCCGCCGGCCAGCTCCGAGGCCTGCAACGCGGCGGCGGCGATGGAATCGTGGGTGAGCCGCCAGAGCGGCTCAGACATACCGGCGGGTCGTGGCCCCTCGTCGACACGGCCAATGGCGGCGGGATCGCCGCCGATACCGGACCAGATCCGTTCGAGCAGTGTCATCGCACTCATCCGCCACCTCCTCCGATGCGCGGAGCCCCGCGCTGCCGACGGTACTCCCGGCCTGCCGACGGTACTCCCGGCGCGGACGCCGCGGAACCGGGGGCGCCCACCGCTGAGTATCCGATCTCCGCGAGCGCGAGACGCCCCCTTCCACGGCGGCGACTCGCGGGTTACCGTCGGAGGGCGCGCCGGGCACCGCACCGCGTGCCGACGCGCGAGAGGTCGCCATGAGAGTGGGCATCGTCGAGTCGCCCGACGCCGGGCTCGTCACTCGAGCGGCGCAATACCGGCTCTTCCTGTACTCGGGCCCCGCCAGTGAACTGGCCGCGCTCGACTTCGTCGACAGCCAGGTGCACGAGGTACTCGAAGCCGCTGAACTCGCGGGAAAGGACGGCAAACTCTGGTCGCTCGCCGTCGTCGTGCCTACCACCGAAGGCGAACACCTCGTCTGGTTGTCAGGGCTTGGTTCCTGGCGCCGATGCAGAAACAGCGTGGCCGGTGATCAACGAGATCGATTCCCATCCTCTGGATATGATCCGTCAGTCGTTCGAGATCGACGGCCGTGAGGTCCAAGGCTTCGCCGCCGTGATCGATGATTGGAGCTTGGGCGACATGCACGGCACCTTCGCCGGGGGTACAGCCCTTATGCCCCCTCTAACGGTGTTCGGCCGTCAGACCACCTGACAGCCCGTAGCCATCGCCACCGGACCTCAAGCTAGAGCTGCTCGAAATTCCGTTGATCGCGGGCTCATCTCGCCCGCTCCCTGGTGATGCTTGCCGGCCGTACCGTTTAGGGATTCTCTTGCGGACCTTCCAAGGCAAGGGAGTGCGTTCCTAAGAAGAATGCGCGTCTTGGGTTCGCTGGCGGTGGCGGTGGCGATGGTGAGCGTCGGGGTAGTGCTCGTGCGTGTGGGTGATCGGTTGATGGGTGTGGACGTGACGGTGCCAGCCGATCACCGTGGCTTCCGTGCCGGCGTCATGATCGTGCTGATGATGTTCGTCGTGCGTGTGCCAGTGATCGTGCGTGATCGCGTCATGCGTGTGCTCATGCTCGTGCCGTTCGGTGAGGTGTAGCCACACGCCGAGCCCCATCAGCACGCCAGCGACCACCACCGACCAGGTGAGCGGTTCCCCGAGGGCGAGCGCGAGAACCGCTCCGAAAAAGGGAGCGATCGAGTAGTAAGCACCGGCGCGGGCGGTGCCGACATGGCGCATGGCCACGATGAAGAGCACCAGACTGACGCCGTAGGAGACCAGCCCGATCCCCATCGATGCGCCGATTGCGAGCGCTCCGGGCAGTTGCGCGCCGAGACCGAACGCGAGGACGAGGTTGACCGGCCCGGCGACGCCGCCTTTGACCGCGGCCAGCCAGGTGGCGTCGGTGAGGGCGAGCTTGCGGGTGAGGTTGTTGTCGAGCCCCCAGCTGAGGCATGCGCCAAGAATCGCCAGGGAGGGCCATGGGCTGCCGAAGGTCGCTCCGGCGGGGATGCTGAGCACGATGGCGCCGGCGACGATGGCGAGCATGCCGAGCGCGATGCGACGGTCGAAGTTCTCACGGAACACGAACCAGGCCAACGCGGCGGTGAAGACGCCTTCCGCGTTGAGCAGTAGGGACGCACCCGACGCCGGCATGCTGGAGAGGCCGACCAGGAGAAGGACCGGCCCGACGACTCCACCGAAGACGACCGCGCCGGCCAGCGGAAGCAGCTGGGAGCGCGCGATCGTGACGCGCGCAGGGCGCCGGATCAGGCGATACAGCCCCAGACCGGCTCCGGACCCGCAGTAGAGCAGCCCAGCGAGCAGCCACGGACTGACGTCCTCGAGCAGGAGCTTCGCGAGGGGCGTGCCGGCACCGAAGAGCACCGCGGAAGCCAGTGCTGCCTGAACACCCGCGTTCCGGAGGGCGCCGAGCATCAGCCCAGGCCGTCGGCTGTGTGCTCGCGGTGGTGAGCAGGCGTATTGGTCAGTGCATGCTCGGCCTGGAAGATCGCGTCGCTCACCAACCGGCTCGCGTGCTCGTTCGCGAGTCGATAGAACACGCGGGTGCCCTCCTGCCGTGTGGCGACGACGCGGGCGAGGCGGAGCTTGGCGAGGTGTTGCGAGA
Organism: Herbiconiux sp. L3-i23; assembly: GCF_023734115.1. Lineage (NCBI taxonomy): Bacteria > Bacillati > Actinomycetota > Actinomycetes > Micrococcales > Microbacteriaceae > Herbiconiux > Herbiconiux sp. L3-i23. Next base: position 45,189 of record NZ_AP025737.1, on the reverse strand, counting down.
CGGCCGCCGGCGACTTGTCGACGATATCGGCGAGGTGATTGACAGAGAGCTCCTCGTTCCGCAATGCCAGGACGATCCGCACCCGCGTGGCATCGGCGAGCATCGCGAAGATCTCGACGGCGAGCTCGACGTAGGGACTCTCGGGGTGCCGCCCGCAAGTCGTCTTATCTGCATCCATGCGCAGATTCTTTCACAGAGTCGCGATCTCACAGCCTCCCTGCCGTGCGGCGTCTCACGTCGGTGCGCCTGCGAGCTCTCGCTGGAAGACACGAGCGTCGGCCCCGCCAGCTGACCGTTTGGGGCGGCGAGCCGCGCGGACTCCGTTCGCTATGACGACGACTTCCGCGATTTCGTGAACGAGCACGACTCCGGCAAGCCCCAGCACTCCGAAGAGCGCCAGCGGAAAGAGCACGACGATGATGGTCAGAGCCAACCCGATGTTGACCGTCATGATGCGACGGCCGCGTCGGGCGTGTTGGAGAGCGTCGGGAATGAGCCGCAGGTCGGTGCCGGTGAAAGCGATGTCAGCGGACTCGATCGCCGCCGCGGAGCCTTTCAATCCCATCGCGATCCCTGTGGTGGCGCTGGCGAGGGCGGGCGCGTCGTTGATTCCATCACCGACCATCGCGGTGGGGCCGGCACTGGCCAGGGTGATCATCGCTTCGGCCTTGTCCTTTGGCAGTTGACCGGCGCGGACGTCGTCGATGCCGGCCTGCGCGGCGAGCACCTTCGCGGTGCGCTCATTGTCACCGGTGAGCATGACGGTTGCGACACCCTGGTCGGCGAGCATGCGGATGGTCTCCGCCGCCTCCGGTCTCAGTTCGTCGCGCACTCCGATCACCCCCGCGATCTCACCGTTGATCTCCACCACGACAACCGTCATGCCAGCGTTCGCCATCGCGTCCGACGCAGCCTCCAAGGGGCCGGGATTCAACCATCGAGTGTTTCCGATACGCACGGCGGCTCCGTCGACCCAGCCGCTGACGCCGTGACCGGCCTCCTCGACCACGTCCGCGGCGCGAGCAATGTCGCCGGCGGCCGCGGCGGTGATCGCCGATGCGAGCGGGTGATTGCTGTTCGCCTCCAACGAGGCCGCGAGAGCCAGCACCTCGTCACGGGTTCGCGGGGCGGACGTCGCGACGTCGACGACCTGCGGCTCATTGCGAGTGAGAGTGCCGGTCTTGTCGAAGGCGATCGTACGAATCGTGCCGAATCGTTCGAAGGCCTCACCCGATTTGATGATGACGCCGAACTTCGACGCCGACCCGATAGCACTGATCACGGTGACGGGCACGGCGATGGCAAGCGCGCACGGCGACGCAGCGACGAGCACCACCAGTGCGCGTTCGGCCCACAGTCCGGGGTCGCCGACGAGAACTCCGAGCAGAGCGACGACAGCGGCCGCGATCAGGACTGCGGGAACCAGCGGTCGTGCGATTCGGTCGGCCAGGCGAGCGCGGTCCCCCTTTCGAGCATGCGCCTGCTCGACCAGGTGAACGATCTGGGTAAGTGAGTTGTCGCGACCGTCGGCTGTCGCTTCGATGCGCAATGTCGCCGCCCCGTTCACCGCCCCGGCTGGAACTTCGTCGCCAGGCCCGACTGCGACGGGTATGGACTCGCCCGTCACGGCGGAAGTGTCGATGCTCGATCGTCCCTCGACGACGACACCATCCGTGGCGACCCGGTCGCCGGCGCCGACGACGATGATGTCGAGCTCCTGCACCTCCGCGGCAGGGACCGTGACTTCGCCGGAAAGGCGGGAGATGCGAACCGTTGCAGGAACGAGAGCCAGAAGCGCCTTCAGTCCCTCCTTGGCGCGATCCATCGCCCGATCTTCGAGGGCCTCTGCGAGTGAGAAGAGGAACGCAAGTGTTGCTGCCTCGCCGACATGTCCGAGCGCGACCGCACCGACCGCGGCGATGGTCATCAGCAGACCGACGCCCAACCGGCGGTGCATCAACCGGCGTACCGCGCCGGGCACGAAGGTGTAGGCCCCGGCGATGAGCGACACCCATTGGAGGATCAGAGCCGGCATCCCCAGCCCCGACCATTCGAACACATAGCCGCTGACCAGAGCCAGGCCCGCGACGGCGGGCGGAAGCAGCGCGATGTCTCGCCAGACCGGCGGCCGATTCTCTTCTACCTCTGATTCGACACTCTCATGGTCCGTCGGAGGCACGGCTGGCCCCTCCGGGCCGCAGCACGCGTCACCGGCAAGGTGCTGCCGTTTCTGGCGATCGTGCGGGACTGCACCCAGAGACCCATCGTCGAGTGGACCGCAGCATCCATCCCCGCCGGTCATCGGCCTCGTGAGCTGCAGACGCACCGGCGAGGGGGTTTTGCGTGTCTCGTCGGGGCCGCAGCACTCCTCGCTCACAGCGACACCTCTGCCGACGACCGCTTCGAGGTGGAGCAGCACAGCGGCACGTCGCAGTCGTCACCTGAGCAGGCGACGCCGTCGTCGTACGCGAGAACCGTGTCGACCAGCAACGTGATCGCCTGGGTCAGATGAGGGTCGGCGATCTCGTAACGAGTCTGCCTCCCTTCAGGGGTGGCTACCACGATTCCGCAGCCGCGCAGGCAGGTCAGGTGATTCGACACGTTGGTGCGGGAGATCTGGAGCACGTCGGCGAGCTGGGCCGGATAGCCCGGGCCCGACAAGAGCTCCATCAAGATCCGCGACCGCGTCGGATCGGCCATCGCCCGCCCGAGTCGGTTCATGACGTCGAGCTTGCTCGCGATAGTCAGCATGCAGTGACTATACAGCGCATCATGTACAGTCGACGGGTGATCGAGCCGAACTCGGGTAGCGCCGGGATAGAGGCGTTGACTCCACCCGCGTCTGGCGTTTCCGCTCCCCCGGCGGGCCAGGTTGTTGCGGTGGAGGCGATGTCGCCGCGGCCACACCCGACTGTAGAGCCCGCAGCATCAGATTGGTTGCTCGGTGCGGGCCTTCTCGTCGCGGTCACCGCTCTACTCGTCTTTTCCCATTCGTTGCGCCGCTGGGCGGACCGAATCACTTACCGAAGGCCCCGCGACGACCGCGACGTATCCTCTGCTGTGATCGACTTTCAGGGCGAACCCCGCAACGGCCCTTCGACGGGTGACCGCTGAAGGCGCGAGATCGCCGGTTGTCGCCGCTCAGGCTAGGCTCGATGTCGGAGGTCGGAGATGAAGCGGCGGAGCCCGGCAGCTTCCCGACGACCGGAAGCCGATGTCCTGGCTGCCCGTCAGTCCCGCGTCAAACGCGGTAGCGCAGTCGGGTCGTTCTCGACCGCTGTCGCGCTCGGCGCGCACACTCTCGCGTCCGGGTGCCTTCCCTCCCCCGCTGCGATCGCCCTGGCGTTCGCCGCGAGTGTGATCATCGCGATCGCGGTCTCTGCCTCCAAACCGAGCCTCGTGCGTCTGTGCGTTGGAGTCGGCGGCGCGCAATTCGTCTACCACGCGATCTTCGGGCTTTCCAGCCACACCCCGTCCGTCGTCCCCTCCGGGGGCCACCATGGTGCGCCGATCGGGATGTTGACGCTCACCGGCGGCGATCAACATGCCGATATGGCCTGGCTGCACGTTGCTGCCGCAGTCCTGACCGTTCTCTACACGGTGGTGGGCACTCGGCAGCTCGACGCAACGATCGCTACGGTCGTCCGCCGCGTCCGTGGTGTCACCCGGTTGACCGCGGTAGTCCTTCCTCGGTTCCCGCAGAAGCTCGAGTTCATCCCGCCCGCGCGGGAGCGCATCGACTCGGTTCCGTCGAGGTGGGTGTGGAGGAGAGGGCCGCCCGTTGGCCCTGTCCACATCCTTCTCTGACTTGGCCCCTAGGGCCTGAACCGAAAGCACATCCGATAATGAGAACAAAGTCCTTTGGCGCGCTTGCCGCGCTTTCCCTCGGCGCCGTCCTGGCCATCGCCCCTGCCATTGCAGCCAACGCTCACGTGGGTCTCAGCCCGAGTTCGGCGGCCGCGGGCGAAACCGCGGCTCTCACTTTCACCATTCCGAACGAATCGGAAACAGCCTCCACCACCAAGGTGGAGATTCTTCTGCCCACTGACACCCCCCTGGTCAATGTTCGATATCAAGCGATCCCGGGGTGGACGACAGCGGTGCTTCAGGAAGAGCTCGCGGAGCCTGTCACCGTAGGTGAGACCACGATCACCACGGCTCCGACGCGGGTGATCTACACGGCGGACCCCCAGGGAGGGATCGCGCCGTTCGCGTTCGAAACCTTCACCATCCGGGTGGGTCCGGTTCCCGAAGCGGGAAATCTCGTGCTTCCCGTCGTTCAGAGCTATGACGACGGCGAGGTATCCGATTGGTCGGCAACGCCCGAACAATACGAGTCGGATGAGTCCCTCAGCCCAGCCCCAGTGCTGTACATCAATGACGCAGCTCCGGAAGGCGGGCACGGCTCTGCTTCCTCGGTCGGCGCCGCCGATGACGAGTCGATTGCTCCCAACGAGAACGGGGGGCTCCTGCTCGGACTGGCGATCAGTGCTCTAGCGGTCGCCGTGTTTGCTGGGGCGCTGGCGATCGCCGCCTTGGTGCGTAGCGGCAGGCGCGCACGGTGAAGCGACGAATCGTCGTGACCGCGGCGGTTGCGTTGGCACTTATCGCCCTTCCATCGGCGCCGGCTCAGGCGCACGACTCACTGCTGCAGACCACTCCATCCCAGGGGGCCGAGGCCACGACAGTGGACGAGGTATCCCTCAGGTTCAGCGACGCGCTTCTCGATCTCAACGGAATCGGTAACGCATTCGTCATCCGGGTCGAGGATGGTGCGGGGGCATTTTACGGCGACGGGTGCGTCGATCTGGTGGATGACACCATGTCGATGCCGGTCGAGCTCGGCGAACCGGGTCGCTATACCGTGACCTGGCGCGCGGTCTCAACCGATGGTCACACGATCTCGGATGCGTTCGATTTCGACTTCGTGCCAGCGGACGGGAACACGGCATCGGTCGGCTCGGATACCCCGCCGGTGTGCGCCGAGGGGGCGCAGGCTGAGGCCACGCCCTCCGATGGCGTTGCTGAGTCGCCTACGGACACCGTTGGCCTCATTGTCGGCCTCAGCGTCGGTGGTGTTCTGGTGATCGGCGGACTTGTGGGGCTCGCGATCGGAATGCGGTTGCGGCGACGCTAGATCGTGTGGGTGGGGGTGTCAGACATGGCTCCCCCACCCGCGCGTTGCAGCGTGTCGAGGTGCTGGGTGGCGAGTTCTTCGACGACCCGTTCCAGACCGGGGTCGTCCCCTCGAGCCAGGCCTGCGTATTCGGCGACAACCCCGTCGCCGCTCTGGCTTACCCGCACCCATATCCTTCGCCGCGGAATGAGCAGCGAGGCTAGCAGCCCTGCCACGATGACGATCGAGAAGATCAGGACCCAGGTCTGGCCCGGGTCGAAACTGATGTCAAAGGACGCGAATCTTGGCACCTCCCCGAGTGCGACGGTACCGAGCCCGTTGGGAAGCTGAGCGCTCTCACCGGGTCGCAGTTCGATCGAGTCGACACCGCTGTCCCCTCCTGTCAGTTGCGTGAGCTCGCTGGTGTCCAACGCGTACACGGAGCGCGGAATCCCGTCTTCCAGGCCCAGGTCTCCTGTGAACGTATTGAGGGTGAGGACGGGGTTGAGCATGTCGGGGTTTTCGGAGAAGTAGGCACCGCTGTCTCCCACAGTCTGAGTCGGATAGAAGAAGCCGATCATGCCGATCTGCTCGGCGAGCCCATCGGGAACCTTGATGATTCCGAGAGAGGTCAAGAAGGCATCTTGAGGAAGGAACGGGATCTTCTCCTGCAGCACAACGTCGCCCGCCGGCGAAGTGACGGTGATCTCAGGGGCGTAACCGTTTCCGAGCAGGAAGATGTCGCTTCCGGCGACGTTGATCGGCTCGTTGACTTTCACCTGCTGCGGAATGGCTTCTTCCGTTCCCTGCCATCTGGTAGACACGGACGCGGTGAAATCGATGGGTTGTCCGATCGCGTTGGTGTTCTCCGTCTCGTAGTCGACGGCGAGATCGTCCAGGGTGAGGGCGAACGGGGCGAGTTGGGTATCGGTGAAGAAGCGCCCCGGGTTGAACGAGTCATAGGCGCTGAGCGTGTTGGCGAACCCTTCCCCTTCGACCAGAACCCGTTGTCCGGTGTAAGAGAATCCGCCGCCGAGACCGACGGCGATGAGTACGCCGACCATCGAGAGGTGGAAGACCAGGTTTCCGGTCTCGCGGATGTACCCGCGCTCGGCGCTGACCGCGATCGAGGTTGGGGTGACCTCGGTGCTGACCCGGTAGAGCTGCCGCTTGAGCAGCCTTTCGGCGGCGTGAGCCGCTGTTTCGGCTGTCATTGATGGGAGCTCTTGATTGTGGTGGGCGGGCATGCGGGTGAAGCGGGCGGGTGCCCTCGGGGGGCGCGCGCGTAGCGCGGCCCAGTGGTGCCGGATCCTGGGGACGAGGCACCCGATCAGCGAGATGAACAGCAACAGGTAGATGCTGGAGAACCAAAACGAGGAGTACGAGTCGAAGACCTGCAGTGCATCGAGTATCTCCGCCAGTTGCGGGTTGTTGTCGGTGTATTGGACGACCCCGTTGGGGTCGGCGCTTCGTTGCGGTACCAGCGATCCGGGAATGGCGGCAATGGCCAGCAGCAGCAGCAGGACCAGCGCGGTTCTCATGCTGGTCAGTTCGGTCCAGAGCCAACGGCTGAAGCGTGCGACCCGGTGGCGGGCTCGCGGGCGGGGAGCTGCCAGTTCTGGACGGTCGGGCTCTTCGGTGATGTGGTCGTAGGGGCGGTGCATCATAGTCTCCGGTGGTCGCGTTCCGCCGCGAGACGGAGACGCTCGTTGTAGGCCTCGAGTTCGGCGTCCCCGTCTCGGTCGACCCGCCGGTCTCGTTCCTGCGCTTTCCGGGTGTCGCTTCGGTACCAGCGTCCGAGCATGATCAGGATCATGATCAGTGTCGGTGCCTCTCCGTAGGACCAGGCAAGCCCTCCGGCGACCGCTTGATCGGCGATGGGGTCGATGTCCCAGGCGACGGGTGGTGTTGCGAACAGGTTGACCAGCGGCCGGGTGCCCATCATCAGAAATACGCCGAAGAACGCGTGCAGAGGCATCTCGACGAACAGATCCAGTAGCCGACCGTGATGAGTCATCCGGAACGGCATCGGACCGGTGGACAGCAGCGGAACGGTGAACAGCATTCCTGCAACAAGGAAAAACACCTCGAGTCCGACATGGCCGACTATCGACCCGAGCAGCAGGTCGGCGAGGTCAGTGAGGTAGAGGCCGTAGAAACTCAGCAGGAACAGCGGGATGGTGAACGCCGGCTGCAGCGCGAACCCGAATCCTCGAGACCGCATGACCGCGATGACTCCCGCCGTGATCCGACGCCCGGCCGACGACCGCAGGCGGAGATCGAGGAGAAGCCTCATTGGCGCTCCGAGAACGAGTAGCGGCGGCACCGCCATCATCAAGGTCAGCTGCTGGAACATGAACACCGAGAACATGCGGTACCCGTAGTCCTCGAGCGCGAGGCCGGTGGTCGCGACGACGGCCAGACAGCCCACCAGGAAACTGACGGCTCGCCACGCCGGCCATGCCCGACCCGATAGTTTCACCCGGATGAGGCCGGCCAGGTACAGCGCCGCGATGACGGTCATCGCTACCGGGAGAACCGGCACGACCGCGTCGCCGGGGCTGAGGAACGCGAGCAGGTCCGGAGCGCCCTCCGGTGGAATGGGCAGCGAGTCAGCGTCCACGTTTCTCGCTCAGACGTCGCAGTCGATCGTTGTAGGCGCGCAGTTCCGCGTCGTCGGTACGGTCGGCGTGGCGGTCTCGTCGGCGGGTTTCTCGCCCATCGGAGCGGGACCATTGGGCGGCGATCAGAAGGGCTAATGCCAGCGCGGGGATTTCGCCGATACCCCAGGCGATCCCGCCGGCAACCCGCTGATCCTCTAGCGGATTGATTCCCCATCCGGTCGCGATGACGCCGTACCAGTCCGGCAGCAGCAAGTTGCCCGAGGTGATGATGGCGAGTCCGAAGAACGCGTGGAACGCCATTGTGATGAGCAAGATCAGCAGCCGCAGCGGGTAGGGAGCCCGGTACGGGATGGGGTCGGCGCCGAAGAGGCTCAACGCGAACAGGTACCCGGTGATCACGAAGTGCGCGACCATCCACTGGTGACCGATCGGATCTTCTACCGCCCATCCCAGCAGCGGTGTGAAGTAGAACACGATGAGGGACACTCCGAAAACGCCGGCGGCGACGATCGGGTGGGTGAGGATGCGGGCTGGAATGGACTTCGTCGCGGCGATCAACCATTCGCGCACCCCCCTGCTGCCGTCAGTGCGGGCGGGAATTGCTCGAAGAGCGAGGGTCATCGGTGCTCCCGCGACCAGGAGGATCGGAGCCACCATCCCGAGGAGCATGTGGCTGGCCATGTGGGCGCTGAACAGGTAGGTGCCGTACAGGCCCGCTCCACCGTTCGTGGCGTAAACGAGAACGACCAGTCCGGTGAGCCAGCTGACGGTGCGCCCGACCGGCCAACGGTCGCCCCGCCGAGCCAGCCGGCTGACTCCGATCGAGTAGGCGACGGCCCCGATGCCGCCGGCGAGCAGCCAGATGGGGTCCGGGGTGAAGGAGAGAAGCAGCGCCGGCAGGTCGGGGAACGGTGGTAGCGGCTGCCCGGTCAACCGCTGAGCGGCGGTCACCGCGAGCTCTTCTTTCTTCGGGATCGGTGTCCGAGCGAGCACCGAGGCGGTTCCCGCCGCCAAGCCCATCAGAGCGATCTCCGCGATGACGAGGCGCCAGAAGATCCGAAGGTTGCCGGCACGCACCTGTCTGATCGAGATCCGTCGGTGCAGGACGCCAGCCATGCCCAGTGCGCAGAGCAGTGTGACTTTGGCGATGATCAGCCATCCGTAGGGGGTGGTGATCAGCTGCTCGGGGGTCTGGAATCGGATCGCGGCGCCGATCGTGCCGGATACGGCGACCACGACGAAGCACAGCAGCGCAATGGTGGAGTAGCGCTCCAGGGTCGAAGCAGCGACGGTTGGAGTGCGGGCGTCCCGCTTCAGCCAAAGGATGCACAAGACGACGAGTCCACCGATCCAGACCGCCGCCCCGCTCATGTGTAGCCACAGCGCCGAGGAGGCGGAGTTGTGGCTTCCCGCACCGGCCGCGTGGCCTTGAAGCGCCAGCGGGACGAACGCCAGAAGGGACAGGACGGTTGCGAAGGCGACCGTCCACGCTCCTCGTGCTGCAAAGCAAAGGATCGCGAGTATCGCGGTGGCGAGGAATGTGAATATCCAGGCCTGACCGAGCTCGATCTCGGTGAGGTACTGACCAAAGGCGGGGAGGAAGACTGCCGGGTCGAAGCGGCCGGCGAGGCCGAGGAACGACAGCACCGCGCCGGCGGCGATGAGGGGGACGCTGGAGGCCGCGGCGATGGTGGCGACGTCGAGGGCCCGGTTTCGAGACCTGCCGGGAGGGAGTACGACGGTGGCGAGCACCAGCGCCCCCGCGGTGGTCGCCATAGTGAGGTTGAGTGTGGACTTCACGATCGGTGCTCCGAGCGTGACAACGGTGCCGCCGCTGTCCAGTACCGCCGGTTCGAACGGGACGACCACTGAGAAGGCTGTCGCGGCGGCGAGGACGCTGATCGCCGGCAGCAGGACCATCAGGGCGACCAGTTTGCCGCGAGCGACGGGCGGCAGGTCGCGGTCCCGGGTCGAGGCGCTAGCCAAGAGGAGCTCCCCTGCTGCTCATGAACGGCTCGGGGTCGATTCGAGCTCCATCGACTCTGACCTCGTAGTGCAGGTGGCAGCCGGTGGAGGCGCCGGTGGTTCCCACCAGCGCGACCACTTGACCGGCTGCCACCTGCTGCCCCTGACTGACCAGGAGCTTGGAGGTGTGGGCGTATCCGGTTTGAACGCCGGAGCCGTGGTCGATGAGGAGCCAATTACCGTAAGTCCCGAACCATCCGGCGTAGTCGACGGTCCCGCTGGTAGCGGCGTAGATCGGGGTTCCGCATCCGCCGGAGAGGTCGGTGGCGTAGTGGAACGGATTCACTCCTGCCACCGGTTGTTGGGGTCTTGGCCCATACGGGTCGGTGATGCGGCCGGGCACGGGGCGGGCCCAGCCTTGGCCGCTGAGTTGACCGGAGTCGTAGTTTGGGGCGCTCTGTTCTGCTGCGCGCTTCGCCTCTTGACCTCGGCTGTAGTCACTCTCGGTGGCGGCCCGGTTTTCCTCCAGAACGGCCAGTTGTGCCCTGAGTTGTTCGCCGAACTGCTGCTGCTCGGCGAGCTTGCTTTCGGCTGCCGCGCTTGCTGTTGCTGCGGCGCGCATCGTGTTGTCGGCAATGGTGAGGAGTCGTTGTCGTTCGGTGAGGGCGACTTCGGCTTGTCCGAGTAGCGCAGTCGCCTGGCGTTGGTCTCGCTCTGCGCTCTCGCGGACAGCGCCGAGCGAGATGCTGAGGCGGGCCGCGGAGCCCAGCCGGGTCAGAAGGTTTTCGGCGCCGTCGACTTGGAGCAGCGCTTCGACAGCGACTCCCATGGTGGCCGATCGTGACATTAGCGCGGCGACTCGGCCGGCTTGGCGCTTCGATTCGTTCGCCTGCTGCTGAGCAGTTTGGGCCCGGGCGCTCAGGTCCGTGGACTCTTGTGCTGCTTCGTCGACGGCGGCCTGCGCGGTTTCGAAGAGTTGCGATTGGCGGTCGGACTCGACGCGGGCGGCGCTGGCTTCCGCGTCGAGCTGAGCCACGGTTGCCGACAGGCGTTCGATCTGGGCCCGTTTGGTCGCCTCGTCGGAGCGTGCCGCCTCGACTTCTGCCCAGGTCGGGTATTCGGCGGCCGCTGCCGCTCCGCCTTGGAGGACCTGGCTGAGGATGATCGCGACGGCGGCCCAGGAGGCGGCGGCTCTGCCTTTGCACCGGTTGCGGGTGCGGTTGCGTGGTGTCACTTCTCTGCCAGCACGCGGTCGATCAGGGACTCGAGGATCGACCGGTCGGAGAGTTGGCCGAGGACTCGTGCGGCCACCCGAGATTGGCGGTCGAGGACCAGGGTCGTGGGCACCGCGTTCGGCGCGACGAGGCCGCTGAACTCGAGAAGGATCCTGCCTTCGCGGTCGAGGAGGGAGGGGTAGGTGACATTGAAGGTGTCGGCGAAGGCCAGAGCTGCTGCACTGTCGTCCCGGACATTCACGCCGAGGAAGGAGACACCCTTGTCGGCGTATGCGAGGTTCACCGCCTCGAGATCCGGGGCTTCCGCCCGACATGGTGGGCAGGAGGCGTACCAGAAGTTGACCACCAGGATGTCGCCGTCGAAGTCGCTGCTTGACAGGGTGCCGCCGGTGTCGAGTTCACCGGCGAAGGTGACGGGCTCGTCGCGCGATTCTGCCGCGATTTCGAGGACGCTTCCGTCTCCGGCGACGTAGTTCTGTTCGCTGCCGGAGCGGTACTGTTCGGCGATGGGATCGGCGCTGGCGCAGCCGGCGAGGACCCCTATGACGAGCACGCTTGCCGCAGCTGCCGGGACGGCTCTCATTGCGCTAGGGCGGCGTCGATTGCGTCGACGAAGTCTTGCGCGGACTCTGGTTCGAGTCTCTCGCCGTTCAGGAAGAAGCTGGGGGTGCCTTCTACACCCAGCTCGATCCCGTCAGCAAAGTCCGATTGCACGCGAGCTTGCGTGTCCGGGTCGGCGACCGCTGCGTCGTAGTCGGTCATGTCCAGCCCCAGCTCTTGTGCGTAGGTTCGGAATACCGCCGCCTGTGAGTCCTGTTTCTCCGCCCATTGCGTCTGGGTCTCGAAGAGCCGCTCGTACATCGCTTCGAACTGCCCCTGTTCGGATGCCGCCTGCGCGGCGATCGCGGCGTTCTCCGAGTTCTTGTGACTCGGGATCGGGAAGTACCGGACAGCGAAAGTGATCTGGCCGTCGTACCTGGCTCGTAACTCCTCGACAAACGGGTAGAAGGCTCCGCAGGCTTCGCATTCGAAGTCGAGGAACTCCACCAGTGTGACCTCACCGTTCTCGGCGACGTCGAGCCGGTGAGTGTCATCGCGAAGAACCTGGGCCGGGCCGTCGGTTTCGGTGAGCGCCGCCGTGCGGGCAGTGGTGTTGACCACGATTGCGATCACTACAGCGATTGCAGCCGCGGCGACCAAGCCGGCGACGAGGTAGATGATCCGGCGTGTCCGGCTGGTGTTCTGAGTGGTGTTCATCGTCCGACCTTTTCTGTCAGCCATGCGTAGGGATCAACTGATTGGCCGTCTTCGGTGACCTCGAAGTGCAGGTGCGGCCCGGTGCTCAGCCCGGTGCTTCCGACCCGCCCCACGCCGTCGCCGACTCTGACGGTCTGTCCTCGTTCCAGCAGCAGGGAGCCCCACTGCATGTGCGCGTACAAGGTGGTGATTCGACGCCCGTCCACGACGTGTTCGACGATGGCGTAGACCCCGAACCCCGAGTCGGATTCGCCGGTCTCGATGACCGTCCCGTCGGCGATCACCTGGATCGGGGTGCCGACTCCCGGGAGCATGTCGATGCCCTTGTGGAACGATGCGCAGCCGTCGCACGAGCGGGGACCATACATGTCGCTGAACGGGACACCGGCGGGAAACGGCCACTGCACCGGCGAGGTGAGGTCGTTGACGTAGGTCGGTGCGGTCCGCATGCTCTGCAACGCAGCGACCTGAGTCGGTGTCGAGGCGGTGTACCCGTCACGGGTGATCGGCGATGCAGGCGCGGACGTGGTCATCTTCAGTTCCTGAGAACCAGCGGAAATCGTCGATGCTGGGGCGGAACCGGTCTCGTCTGGGGGACCAACAGCGATTGCGGGTAGGGAGGTGGCGATCGCTAATCCTGCGACGAGGGCCGCGGAAACGACCGATACGACCGAACGACGCACCGACGATCGAGATCGGGCGGACTCGGTGTGGGCGCGCCGCCTGGCGTGGGCGCGTCCAATAGTGCGAGGGCGCGGGCGGATCAGGCTCGAACGTGCTTGCCTGAGAGACCTTCGGGTAGGGGCGGGGGTGTCAACGTCCGATGGGGATGTGGGTGTGGTGTGCACGTGCTTTCCTGCGTGCTCGAATGATCGAGCGAAGTCATCTGGAGGATGGGTGAAGCTTTCGGCGCGGGGGTACGCCGGCTCGGCCCGTCCTAGACGCGCAGAATCGCGGGGAAAGCAGTCGAAGCGCTAGAAGCGTCGAACTTGTCGGCGGAAGAGCTGCCGATAGGGCCAGGTCGCGGAAGCAGAGTCAGCAGGAGGCTCGCGCGGGCAGGGAGTCGTAACGCAGCGAGCAGCAGCGCGATCACGCAGCCGATAGCAAGGGTGAGGCACAGAAGGCCCGCATCCAAGTCCTGCAGTCCAACGAGTTCGGTCGAAGGACCCGAACTCACAAGGTTCGAGGAAGACTGCTGAGAGATCAAGTCAGGCGAAGGCGTCGAAAGTGACACTGCGAACCGTGTGCCAGCGTCTGAGTCGGCGTGAGGGCGCTCCGCTGAGTGGGCCAGCAGCAAAGCCAGCACCGTTCCGAGGACAAGCAGCCAGGCGACGAGTGCACGGGAAGTTCCCGAGGTCGCGGAAGAGCCATTCAACTTGCTCATCCGTCACCTCGTCTCACCCTCTTATCGCCCACATCGTAACAAAGCGGCACTATGTCGCCGCCGCGGCTCACGAGTGGCCGGTGTGTTCGCGGTCTCCATGATCGGCCGGCTCCAGCTGAAACGTCGAATGCTCGATCTTGACGTCGAAGTCCTGTGCCACGCAGTCCTGCAGCTGCCGGATGAGCTCGGGTGCCGACCCGTCACGGAATCTGGCGTCGTCGACGATGACATGCGCCGAGAGAATCGGCAGCCCGGTTCCGATCAACGACGCGTGCAGATCGTGGACCTCGATCACACCCGGCATCCGGAGTATGTGGGAGCGGACTTCGTCGAGATTCAGGTTCTTCGGCGTGGTCTCCAGCAGGACTGAGCTCGAGTCCCGCATCAGTAGGAGTGTTCGCGGGACGATCAGGGCGCTGATGAGCATCCCCGCGATCGCGTCGGCACCGGACCAGCCGGTCCACGTGATGACCAGAGCACTGACGATGACGGCGACGGAGCCCAGTGCGTCGTTGAGGACTTCGAGGAACGCAGCCTTGAGATTCAGGTTGCTGTTCCGGCCTGAGCTCAACACCAGGATCGAGAGGACGTTCGCAGCCAATCCGATGACACCGAACACCAGCAGCTCACTGGAAGGAAGTTCTGGAGGCTCGAATAGTCGGCGAGCTCCTTCGATGAAAGCGAACACCCCCACGGCGAGGAGAACGGCGGCTTGCGCGAGAGCCGCGAGCACCTCCAGCCGCCGGAAACCCCAGGTCCGGCGGGAGGTGGGCGGGCGAAGCATGAGGGTCGCGGCAGTCAGCGCGATCGCTAGCCCTCCCGCATCGGTCAACATGTGTGCGGCGTCGACGAGGAGGGCAAGGCTTCCCGTGATGGCCGCGCCGATGAGTTCGACGATGAGGACGCTACTCGTCAGCGATAGCGCGATCGCCAGGCGGAGCCGGTTGGGGTGTCCGGCAGTCGACTGCGCGTGGTCGTGGGCCATCAGCGGTCCGCCCGGGAGTCGTCGTGCCGGAGGGGCCCTCCGGTGGTGTGCTCGCTTTGGTGGAGAGCGTCCTGCACCAGCTGCCGGGCGTGATCGTTAGCGAGCCGGTAGAACACCCGGTTGCCCTCGTGACGGGTGGCCACCAGCCGCGCCATACGCAGCTTGGCCAGGTGCTGAGAAACGGTTGTCGGTGCCTTGTCGAGGAATTCTGCGATCTCGTTCACCGACCGCTCGTCGCTCGAGAGAATCAGGACGATCCGGATCCGTGTCGGGTCGGAGAGCATGGCGAACAACTCCGCCGCGATTTCGACGTTCTGGTTCTGAGGATCATACTCAGTAACCTGGCTATCTTCGAACATACGCAGATTGTGCCAGACTGAGGCCATGGTGTCGAGTCACGCGAAAGGGCCGTTGATGTTTCAAGCCGTCCGAGGAGAGACTCCTGCTCCATTCCCGACGCCGTCTCCTTCGGCGACTTTCGACCCGAATGTCATCACGCCGGGGCCGCTCGGCTTCGCCGCGATTCTGGTGGTGGCCGCCGCCGCTGTGCTGATCGCAGTCGACATGATGCGGCGGGTCAGGCGGGTGCGCTATCGGGAGGAGTCTCGGGAGCAGATCCGTCTGGAGCTCGAGGCTCAGGCGGCAGCCGCCGCAGCAGCGGGCGATGCCGCCTCAGAAGATGCGGCGGCGCTGAGTGCGTCCGACGAGCACGACGAGGGATCCGGCGAGGAGGGGAACGAGGGCGCAGAGCGCGATCGTTGACGCGATCACGTCACGGAGGACGGTGGCTGGGGTGTCCTCCTCCACGAGCGGAACATCGTCGACGAGGCTGCCGGGCTGGAAGGCGGGGATCTCCGCCGAGGTCGTGCCGTCGGGGAGGATGATCTGGCTACGACCGACGGTTGAGATGTTGACGACGGTCCGGCCGGTTTCGATGGCGCGCGATCGAGCGATGGCCAGCTGCTGCGCGGCCTCGTCGGTTTGACCGAAATCGGCGTTGTTCGTTTGGGCGAGGATGATCTGCGCGTCCTCCTTGATCATCTGAGTGATGAGGCGATCGTCGACGATGTCGAAGCAGAGCGAGACACCGGCTTTTACTCCTCCGACGTCGACCGCCGGGGCGAGAGTGCCGATTTGATAGTCACGCTTCACTAAGTCAATGAGCTCAGGGGCAAGCAGAGACCAGAACGCCCGGTCGGGAACGTACTCGCCAAAGGGCACCGGGTGATTCTTGTCGTATAGCCCGGTGGGGCCGTCGGGAGTCCAGACCAGTGAGCTGTTGTAGTAGAGGCCGTCGCGTTGCGTTATTGCCCCGACCACCAGGGGTGCAGACAGTGTCCTGGACAGATCTGTCAGGCGCCGTCCGGTGGTGGCCGAGTTGAGCGGGTCTTCGTCCATGCTGTTCTCGGGCCATACGACAACGTCCGCCCCTGTTCCGACGGCAGCCTCGGTCGCGGCGATTTGAGCTGCGATGAGGTCCCCGCTCGCTCGGGCGTCGAAGTACCCCGCCGGTCCGTTACCCTGCACCGCCGCCACACGCAGAGATCCCGACGTCGTCGGCTGCCACACCGGGAACGCGAGCAAGAGCACACCCAGCGCGACCACTGCGCTCACCGATCGAAGAGGAGGCCGTCGGCGGCAGAGGAGTTGGATGCTCAGCACGATGGTCGCGACGACGACGAAGCTGAAGCCTGAGACTCCGACCCAGGCGATCAGCGGCGCCAACGGCCCCTCCGACTGGGAGTAGGCGATCCGACCCCACGCGAACCCTCCGTAGGGCCAACTCCCCGCCACGGTCTCCCGGGCTACCCAGGTCCCCCCAACCGCGAGCGGGACCATTACCAGCCGACCCGCCCGAGTCGGCCAAACCCGCTCGATCAGAGCCCAGAGGAACGCGATCGCTGCCGCTCCGACGGCGAAAATCGTCGACTCGAGCACCGATAGCGCCAACCACGGGACTGGTCCGAGGTACTCCGCGGTCCATGAGACGTGCGCGAGGTAGAAGGTCAAACCGCTGACCGCTCCAAGCCCCAACGCGACCGGAACAGAGCTTCGATGCAGCAGCTCCAACAGCACCGCGATGCCGAGGAAGGTGACCGGCCACCAGCCGAGCCCGGGGAATCCCGCGTCCATCATCAGGCCGGCCAACACCGCCGCACCTACTCGCGGACTCAGCCATCTACACGCGTCACGACGACTGAAACCCCGAACCCGCCACAGCGCCCGATGGGCAGGCACAACGCTGGTCACGGTACGAAGGCTGCCAAGCGCCTGTAAGAGTCCCAGATGAGCTAGCTCGCTCTTATCTAAGAATGGAAGCTTCGCGGCGCTTACTTCTCGTGGACTGCTGCTGGCCACCCTGGCCACTGCCTCATCGAAAGCGGCACCCGTTACGGTTCACCCATGACCAGCGTCCGAGAACACTTACTCACCCCCACCGTCAACTGGCAGCGCTTCGGGGTTACAGCGGCCATCGCGGCAGCTGCGGTCGTAATCGACCAGGTCAGCAAAGCGGTTGCCATCGCTGAGCTATCGGGGCGGGGACGGACACCCCTCGTCGGCGATCTATTCGGCCTGGAACTCACCTACAATCCCGGCACCGTCATGTCCTTGGGTTCCGGCAGCACCTTGCTTCTCACCGGGATCGCCACATTGGCCGTGATTGGTCTGTTCTGGGTCGCAGCTCACACCAAGACTCTCTCCTGGGCGGCTGCTGTCGGGCTCGTCTGGGGAGGAGCCACCGGAAACCTCGCCGACCGCCTCTTTGCTCACCCTGGCTTCGGCATCGGCCATGTCACCGATTTCCTCGCCTACGGCGAACTTTTCATCGGCAATGTGGCCGACATCTGGTTGGCACTCGGAGCGTTGCTGGCAGCTCTGATGATAATTCGCGCCTCCCGACATGATTTCGCCCAACGCGCGACCAAGGCCGCTCCGCAGCGCAGCGATCAACCGCATCAACAGCCCGAACAGCTGGGCGACTGACGCCGACAAGAAGCTCGCTCTAGAGGCTGTGATCCGATCGAGCGACGTCGAAGCGATCAATGCCTTCCTGACTCTCGAACCACCCTTGCAACTCCCCGGAGTCGAGCTAGGCCTCGTCCTCTGGCGAACACGCGAGGCCCCGCCTGTCGATGTTGCCGCGTGGCGCGGCGATCAGATCCGGAACACCCAGACAGCTGGGAGGAGCGAAGCGACTTTGATCGCTGACGCCGCCCGCCTGCAAGGAATCGACTATCTCTTCCTCCCAGGCCGGTCCGATGACGAGGAGACCACAGCCGAGCGGGCCCACGATGAGCGACAAGGTCTGCTCCTGAGGGGCTTGCTGTGGTACGCCTGCAGGTCAGCCATCGATCACGCTTTCAACGACATGGACATCCTGGCAAGGGCGGACGAAGATACATCGCTCGAGGACCAGGTGGGATCCCGTCGGAGAGCGCATCACCCGACAGAAGATCCTCAGTCCCGAGCAGGCACAGGAACTGCTGAAGTGGCGCGACCCCGCGGTTCAGGCCATCCGCCAGAAGCGAATCGACGCCTCCATGAACGCGCTCGTCACCGCCTCGGTGAAACTAGCCGGCAAGCATGTGACCGGCTGGCAGGGCAACTCTGCCCTGGACGCCACCTTCATCGCTGTCCTAGGCAAAGGCGGCAAGTCAGATGAAGGTGTCCCCTACTCCGTGGACTTCGATGCCAACTGGTACATCCGCACCGGAGATCACAACGGCAAAGGCAAGGCCCGGGAGAAGCGGTTCTACGGGTACGAGCTGGAGCTGGCCGCGATGATCCGCAACCATCCCGACGACGACGCCGACAGCACTGACTTCCCCCTGCTCTTCGCTGCTGTCGGCTACCACCCTCCTTCGGAGATCACCCGCGCGCCCAGGATGATGTACGAGCACCTCACCGACGTCGGACATCCCGCCGGATTCGTCGCCGTCGACCGCGCTTACAACGGGCTACACGTCGACAATTTCGCGAGCCCGCTCACGGCACTGGGTCACCGCTTCATGTTCGATTACAAGATCAACCAACTAGGGACTCGCGCTTCGTACGAGCAGTTCATCCTGGTCGAGGGTCAGTGGTACGTGCACTGCAAGCGCGGCACCCTGATCGACGCGGAGCGGGACTTCCGCGAGGGCCGCATCACCGAACACGAACGCAACGCCCGCATCGACGAACGCGAGCGCTTCCGACTCAAGCCCAAGGGCCGACCCGACGGAGACGGCTTCCAGCGCTACTTCGTGCCCGAACTCGACGACGACGAGTACGTCGACCGGATCACCGGTGAGATCCTCCCGCGCCCCACTTCGAAAACCGTGTCCATTCCGGGAACCGTCGGACTCAAATACCGGCAGCACTTCCCTTTCCGGTCCAAGCAGTGGATCAAGTACTACGGGCTGCGTTCAACCGTTGAAGGCGCCAACGCCTACCTCAAGAGCGGGCACCACGAAGACATCGCCAACCCGTACAGACGACCCGGCCGTGGCTACGCCTACCAGTACCTGATGGCGACCCTCGGAGTCGTCGGCGGCAACATCCGCAAGCTCAAGACCTTCCTCGACCGTCACGAGGCTCCCCGCGATCCGAAGTCGCCCCGGAGAAAGGCGCGGCGCCGCTCGGATCTGCTTCAGCCGATGCGAGCGAAGCCTCTGGATGGACGACGTACCCGTCATCCTTCCCGCACGTAGACAGCCCAGCTCGAGACACCCAAGCACCGCCGGCAGCCCGGCGGCTTCGCCATGCCCGGATTCGACCCGCATCGAGCTGCGGGCTCGCCTCAACAGCCAATGGCGACCGAAACACCTAGACATCTTGTCGGTAGGGAACGTCGACCCGGCGCTGAAGGCCTAAGCGGTGCCGTTCGACCCCTGGAATGCACTCGGCGACCGAGATACACAATCCCGGTCGCCCAGTTACACGAACTACTCTTTGGTGCGCGAGGGGGGAGTTGAACCCCCACGCCCTCACGGGCACACGGACCTGAACCGTGCGCGTCTGCCTATTCCGCCACTCGCGCTCACCATCGACGCTTGCGCGCCGACCAACGAGATTAGCACACCGGCGACGCCCCATTTCCGGTCTCCGCGCGCCGTTACCGGCGCACGAGCACGGGGCTGTAAGGCTGTGCGGATAGCATTCCGCTAGCCATGCGTGGCATCACCGCGCTCTCACAACGGAAGGCCGCCGACCCTTGGGCATTCTCGACAGCTTCGAAAGAGGTCTCGAGCGTGCGGTCAACGGCGCCTTCGCGAAGACCTTCAAGTCGGGTCTGCAGCCGCTCGAGATCACCGCTGCGCTGCGGAAGGAACTCGACACCCGCGCCGCCGTCGTCTCCCGCGACCGCATCCTCGCCCCCAACCGCTTCACCGTGCAGCTGTCGTCCGGCGACTTCGCCCGCATGAGCTCCCTCGGAGCGAGCCTCATCGACGAGCTCACGAGCCTCGTCCAGCAGCACGCCAAGTCGCAGGGCTACCAGTTCGCCGGCCCGATCAGCATCGTCCTCACCGAGGAGCCGTCGATGACCGACGGCTTGCTCCGGGTCGATTCCGGATCCGTGCAGGGCCGCGTCTCCTGGAACCCGGTGCTCGACATCGGGGGCAAGCGCTACCCGCTCACCCAGTCGCGCACCGTCATCGGCCGCGGACACGACGCCGACATCACCCTCGACGACACCGGCACCAGCCGCAAGCACGTCGAGATCCTGTGGGACGGCGAGCGGGCGCAGGTCAACGACCTCGGCTCGACCAACGGCACCACCCTCAACGGTCAGCGGGTGTCGAAGGCCCTGCTCGCACCCGACTCGGTGGTGCAGATCGGCCGTACCCGTATCGTGTTCCGGGTGCTGCCGCAGAGTGCCGACGCCGGCCAGAGCAGCGGGTATCAGAGCGGCGGCGGCAACCGCGGCGACGACCTCGGCAACTTCTGGGCGGACCGATGAGCGAACTCACTCTCCTCATCCTGAGGATCGCCTTCCTCGCTCTGCTGTGGGCGTTCGTCTTCGCCGTCGTCTACGCCCTCCGCTCCGACCTGTTCGGCAGCCGCGTCCGCAAGGTGCAGGAGCAGCCGGCGTTCGCCGCTCCCACACCTCCTGTGCACACTCCCCCGGCCGTACAGTCGCTGCCGACCGGGCCGCCCGTCGCCACTCAGGGCTCCAAGCCCATGGCGACCACGAAGACCGCGAGCCGCCTCGTCATCACCTCGGGCCCCAAGTCGGGCCTCGAGATCCCGCTGGGCACCGAGCCGCTCACCATCGGCCGTTCGAGCGAATCGGGCTTCCAGATCCGCGACGACTACACCTCCACCCACCACGCGCGTCTCCTGCTGTGGAGCGATGAGTGGGTCATCCAAGACCTCGATTCCACCAACGGCACCTTCCTCGACGGCAAGCGCATCACCGTCCCGACCCAGGTGCCCATGAACACCCCCATCAAGGTCGGCGCGACGAGCTTCGAGTTGCGGCGGTAACCCCCGGTGGCTCAGAGAACGGTCGGCGCCGCCGTGTCGCACGTCGGCAAGGTGCGCTCCAACAACCAGGACTCCGGCTTCGCCGGCGGTCAGCTCTTCGTCGTCGCCGACGGGATGGGCGGCCACGCGGGCGGCGACGTCGCCTCCGCGATCGCCGTGAACCGCATCGCCGAGACCGACACCCAGTACTACGCCTCGCCCCAGGACGCCGAGTTCGCCCTGCAGTCGGCACTCGTCGCCGCCAACCAGCTGCTCGCCGAGACCGTCTTCGAACACCCCGAGCTGACCGGGATGGGCACCACCGTCAGCGCCATGATCCGCGTCGGCGACAGCATCGCCATCGCCCACATCGGCGACTCGCGCATCTACCTGCTCCGCGGCGGCGAGCTCACCCAGATCACCGCCGACCACACGTTCGTGCAACGTCTCGTCGACAGCGGACGCATCACGCCGGAGGAAGCGGCGGTGCACCCTCGCCGATCGGTGCTGATGCGCGTGCTCGGCGACATCGACGCCGCACCCGAGATCGACACCAGCATCCTCGGCACTACACCCGGTGACCGGTGGCTGCTCTGCTCGGACGGGCTCAGCAGCTACGTCTCCGAGGAGCGCATCCACCAGCTGCTGCAGGAGGACGGCTCGCCGAGCGACGTCGCCGACCAGCTGGTGAAGGAGGCGCTCGACCACGGGGCCCCCGACAACGTCACCGTCGTCGTCGCCGACATCGACCCGCAGCAGGTCGCCCCCGACGCGCCGTCGGTCGCGGTGACGGTCGGATCGGCCGCCGCTCCCCTCGAGTTCGACCCCGAGGCCGGACGTCGGCTCCGCCTGCCCTCCCTGCTGCTGCACCCCATCAAGTCGTCCTCGGTCGCGCGCGAGACCCACCTCGAGTCCGACGCCGACGACTACCTCGACGCCCTCATCGCCGAGGACCGCAAGCGGGCGGGACGTCGGCGCCTCACCTGGCTCGTCAGCGTCGCCGTGATCCTCGCCGGCGCGATCACCGCCGCCGTCGTCGGATACCAGTGGACCCAGTCGCGCTACTACGTCGGTGTCAACGGCGACCGCGTCGCGATCTACCAGGGCGTCCAACAGAGCATCGGTCCGATCCCGCTGTCCTCCGTCTTCCAGGACACCGACATCGCCGTCGACGACCTGCCCACCTTCTACCAGACGCGCGTCGAGGACACGATCAGCGCCGACTCGATCACCGACGCCCTCGCGATCGTGACCAACCTCGAGAGGAACACGACCTCGGGGAGCGCGCAGTGACCACCGAACAGGTCGCCACGAACGCCGCCCCGCCTCGCAAGGACGACGGCCGCAAGGTGCGCACGATGCGCATCCCGCGCAAGCTGCGCAACCTCGAGCTCGTGCTGCTCGTGCTCGTGTGGCTGATCAACTCGGCGGCCATCGTTCTCGTGCAGCTCGGCGCTATCGGCACGATCGACACCACCCTCATCACGCTCGGGGTCGGCCTGTCGGTCCTCACCCTCGCGATGCATCTCAGCATGCGCTTCGTCGCTCCTGAGGCCGATCCGTTCATCCTGCCGATCGCGACCCTGCTGAACGGCATCGGCATCGCCGGCATCTACCGCGTCGACATCGCCTACAACGACTCGGGCTGGGACTCCGTCGCCGTCCGCCAGATCGTCTGGACCGCGATCGCCATCGCGATCGCCATCGCGGTGCTGCTCATCGTGCGCAACCACCGCATCCTGCAGCGCTACACCTACCTCGCCATGCTCGTCGGCGTGGTCCTCCTGCTGCTACCGATGCTTCCCGGCATTGGACTCGAGATCAACGGCGCGCGCGTCTGGATCGGCGTCGGCGCGTTCACCTTCCAGCCCGGCGAGGTCGCGAAGATCGCCCTCGCCGTGTTCTTCGCCGGCTACCTCGTCACGAGGCGCGAGTCGCTCGCCATCGTCGGCAAGAAGTTCCTCGGCCTCCAGCTCCCCCGCGTGCGCGACCTCGGCCCCATCCTCGTCATCTGGGCACTCGCCATGTCGGTGATCGTGTTCCAGCGCGACCTCGGAACCGCCCTGCTCTACTTCGGGCTCTTCCTCGTGATGATCTACGTCGCCACCGGCCGCTTCAGCTGGGTGCTCATCGGCCTGCTCATGTTCGCCGCGGGCGCGCTGGTCGCCAGCCAGACCCTCAGCTACGTGAACGGTCGACTGCAGAACTGGCTCGACGCCTTCAACCCGGCGATCTACGACGCCGACGGCGGCTCGTACCAGCTGGTGCAGGGCATCTTCGGTCTCGCGAACGGCGGCATCGTCGGCACCGGCCTCGGCCAGGGGCGCCCCGACCTCACCCCCGTCGCGCAGAGCGACTACATCATCGCCACCCTCGGCGAAGAGCTCGGCATCACCGGCATCTTCTGCATCCTCGCGCTCTATCTGCTGCTGGTCTCACGCGGACTGCGCATCGGCTTCGCGGGGCAGGACGATTTCGGCAAGCTCCTCGCCGTCGGTCTGTCCTTCGTGCTCGCCCTGCAGTGCTTCATCGTCATCGGCGGCGTGACCCGCGTCATCCCGCTCACCGGCCTCACCACGCCGTTCCTCGCGGCGGGCGGTTCGGCTCTCGTCGCGAACTGGATCATCGCCGCGCTGCTGCTGCGCGTCTCGGATTCCGTGCGAACCCAGCCGAGGATCGTCGTATGAGCGGGGGTGCACGATGAACCGCGAACTGAAGCGCGTCAGCATCCTCGTGGTCCTGATGTTCGTCGCCCTGCTCACCTCGACTTCGATCATCCAGGTCGTCCAGGTCGACGCCCTCGACAACGACCCCCGCAACGTCCGCACCTTGTACGAGAGCTACTCGGCCCAGCGCGGTCCGATCCTCGTCGACGGTCAGCCGATCGCCGAGTCGGTGCCGGTCGACGACGAGTACAAGTTCCTGCGCACCTACCCGCAGGGCGACCTCTACTCGTCGGTCACCGGCTACCTCACCCTCGGCGGCCAGCCGACGGGCATCGAGGGCGCGCTGAACGAGGACCTGAGCGGCAGCGCCGGCTCGCAGTTCTTCGACCAGATCAACCGCGTCGTCACCGGCCAGGAACCCGTCGGCGACACCGTCGAGCTGACCATCGACCCCGCTGTCCAGCAGGCCGCATACGACGCGCTCGGCGACCAGCAGGGCGCGGTCGTCGCCCTCGACCCGGCCACCGGCGCCATCCTGGCCCTGGTCTCCAAGCCCGGCTTCGACCCGAACCTGCTCTCGGTGCACGACACCGGCCAAGCGGAGGCGACCTACCAGGCACTGCTCGACGACCCCGCCGAGCCGCTGCAGAACCGGGCCATCGGCGGAAGCCTCAATCCGCCCGGATCGGTCTTCAAGCTCGTCGTCACGTCGGCCGCACTCGAGAGCGGCCGCTACACGCCCGACAGCGAGTTCCCGAACCCCAGCACCTACCAGCTGCCCGGTAGCAACTCGCTCGTGAACAACTCCGAGGGCGGCTCGTGCGGCGGCGGCTCCACCGCGACCATCGCGACCGCACTGCGACTGTCCTGCAACATCCCGTTCGCGGAGCTCGGCGTCGAGCTCGGCGAGCAGGCCATCGGAGACATGGCACGCGCCTACGGCTTCGGTCAGGAACTCGACGTGCCCATGTCGGTCACCCCGAGCTCCTACCCCCGTGGACTCGACGATGCACAGACCGCGCTCTCGGCCTTCGGCCAGGGCGACGACCGCGCCACGCCCATGCAGATGGCGATGGTTTCCGCCGGAATCGCGAACGGAGGAGTGGTCATGCGGCCCACTCTCATCGAGCAGATCCTCGCCCCCGATCTGTCGGTCCGGCAACAGCTGGAGCCGACGGAGTTCTCGCGGGCGATCAGTGATAACACCTCTGCAACGTTGACCCAGATGATGGTCAACGGCGTCGAGAACGGCGCGGCCAGTAATGCAAGAATAGGCGGGGTCAGCGTGGCAGGTAAGACGGGGACCGCTGAGAACGGTGAGGACGATCCTTACACCTTGTGGTTCACCGGGTTCGCCCCCGCTGACAACCCCCGAGTGGCTGTAGCGGTCGTGGTCGAGAACGGTGGCGGTTTGGGGCAGACGGGCTACGGCAACCTGGTTGCCGCGCCGATCGCGAAGGCAGTCATGGAGGCGGTGCTGAACAAATGAGACCTGCAGCTGGGCTCACCTTCGGTTCTCGGTACCAACTCGCCAGCAGGATCGCCATCGGCGGCATGGGCGAGGTCTGGGAGGCCACCGACCTCGTCATCGGGCGCACCGTCGCCATCAAGATCCTGAAGGACGAGTACCTCGGCGATCCCGGGTTCCTCGAGCGCTTCCGCGCTGAGGCCCGTCACGCCGCGCTCGTCAACCACGAGGGCATCGCCAACGTCTACGACTACGGCGAGGAGGAGGGCAGCGCCTACCTCGTGATGGAGCTCGTCCCCGGCGAGGCACTCTCGACCATCCTCGAGCGCGAGCACACCCTGCCCACGGGCAAGGTGCTCGACATCGTCGCGCAGACGGCTTCCGCCCTGCAGGCGGCCCACGCGGCCGGTCTGGTGCACCGCGACATCAAGCCCGGAAACCTCCTGATCACGCCCGATGGGCGTGTCAAGATCACCGACTTCGGCATCGCCCGCATCGCCGACCAGGTCCCGCTCACCGCGACCGGTCAGGTGATGGGCACGGTCCAGTACCTCTCGCCCGAGCAGGCCAGCGGACACCCGGCCTCGCCCGCGACGGACATCTACTCCCTCGGCATCGTCGCCTACGAGGCCCTCGCCGGACGCCGCCCCTTCACGGGCGAATCGCAGGTCGCCATCGCGATGGCGCAGATCAACGAGACGCCGCCCGAGCTGCCGCTGACCATCGCGGAGCCGGTACGGAACCTCGTCTACGCGTGCATCGCCAAGAGCCCGTCCGACCGTCCCGCTTCCGCAGCGAACCTGGCACGCGCCGCTCAGGCGCTGCGCCGCGGCGACGTCGCGGCTGCCGCGGCCGCGGTGCCGGCGATCCTGCCGCACGGGGCGGCGACCCCGCCCACCGAGGCGGCGACGCAGCTCTTCCCCGCCCAGGGTGCGCCCACGCAGGCGACCACGGTCCTCCCCTCCGCCGCGGCAGGCGCCGGAGCCGCGGCGGCCGCTGCCGACGGTGAGAACCCCGACGGCGACGCCCCGCGCAAGCGCAGCCCGTGGACCTGGCCGCTCATCGGGATCATCGTGGTGCTCGGCATCGTGCTGATCGGGTTCCTGATCACCTCGCTGAACAACAACGGCGGCGGCAACACCCCGTCCACCAGCTCCCCTCCGCCCACCAGCGCGAGGCCCACCACGCCGACACCGACGCCCACGCAGACAAGCAACACGGTCACCGTGAATCAGGGCGACTACACCGGTCGCCCCTTCGGCGACGTGCAGGCCGCGCTCGAGGGTCTCGGCCTCGGCGTCGAGCTGACCGAGGGCAACGCGGCGACCTCCGATGACGAGGTCGGCATCGTCTACTCGGTGAACCCCACCGGCAACCTGCCCAAGGGCACGGTCATCACGGTCACCTATTACGCACCGGTTGCGGAGATCCCCGCCCCGAACGCGCCTACCACGCCGAACTCGACGGTCGCCGCCAACGCCACCTTCCCGGTGAGCTGGCCGGCCTTCAACTCGTGCCCGAGCGGCAGCCGCTCCGGGTACGGGGTGTCGGTGAGCGGGGTGCCGAACAGCGGCACCCAGAACGTCGGCGCCGATGTCACCTCGATCAACGTGACCGCCGGCGCGACCGGGCCGATCACCGTGTCGTACGTGGCCTATTGCGGATCGCGGAACTCGCCCGACTCCGGTGTGCTCACCGTCCAGGTCCAGGCGGCTCCAAACCCCGAGCCGACGGACGGTAACTGATGGCGACCTCGACGGGTCCCACCGAGAAACCGAAGACGACCGACGGCCGTCGGCTCCTCGCCGGCCGCTACCAGGTCGGTTCGCTGATCGGTCGCGGCGGCATGGCCGACGTCCACCTCGGCACCGACACACGCCTCGGACGCACCGTCGCCATCAAGCTGCTGCGCTCGTCCTTGGCCTCCGACCCGGCCTTCCGCGTGCGCTTCCGCCAGGAGGCGCAGTCGGCGGCCCGCATGGCTCACCCGACGATCGTCCGGGTCTTCGACGCCGGCGAGGAGATCGTCCTCGACGAGCGCGGGGTCGAGACCCAAGTGCCCTTCATCGTGATGGAGTACGTCGACGGCAAGATGGTGAAGGACATCATCTCGATGGGCCCGCTCGAGCCCGCCGAGGCGACGCACATCGTCGAGGGCATCCTCACCGCACTCGAGTACTCCCACCGTGCCGGCGTCGTTCACCGCGACATCAAGCCCGGCAACATCATGATCACCCGCAACGGCCAGGTGAAGGTGATGGACTTCGGCATCGCCCGAGCCATCTCCGACTCGTCGGCAACTGTCGCCCAGACCACCGCGATCCTCGGCACCGCCCAGTACTTCTCGCCGGAGCAGGCGCGCGGCGAGTCCGTCGACGCCCGCACCGACCTCTACTCGACCGGCATCGTCCTTTTCGAGATGCTCACCGGTCGGGCGCCGTTCCGCGGCGACACCGCAGTCGCCGTCGCCTACCAGCACGTGAGCGAGCAGCCGCCCGTGCCGAGCTCGATCAACCCCAAGATCTCCCCCGCCCTCGACGCCGTCGTGCTGCGGGCGCTCACCAAGGATCGCAACGAGCGCTACCAGAGCGCGGCCGAGTTCCGCGACGACGTCCAGACGGCCGCGTCGGGCCGGATCCCCCAGAAGAAGCTGCCCGAGCCGGACTTCGGTGCGACGCTGTTCGGCGCCGCACCGAGCGACACCCTCGGGGCCTCGACCGCGATGAAGCAGCTCGCGGCCGATGACTACACGATCGTCCGCACCCAGAACCGGCCTCCTGCGGTCTGGATCTGGTCCGGCATCCTCGCCGTGATCGTCATCGTCGCCGCCGTGGTCTTCTGGGTCGTCAGCCTCTCGCCTACCCAGCAGGTGGTCGACGTCGCCCGCGAAGTGCCCGACCTCACCGGCGCCACCTATGACAGTGCGGCTGAAGCGCTGCGAGACCTCGATCTCGTCGTCAGCCAGCACACCGAGACGAGTCCGACCATCGCAGAGGGTCAGGTGATCCGCACCGATCCGCCCGCCGGCACGCGACTCGCGCAGGGCGACTCCGTCGACGTGTACGTGTCGAGCGGGATCGCGCAGGCAGCCGTGCCGGATGTGGAGAACACCGGCCTCGCCGGGGCGCAGGAGGCGCTGACCGCGCAGGGCTTCACCGTCGGGTCGATCACCCGGCAGCATTCACCGACCTACGCGAACGACGTCGTCATCAGCAGCGACCCGCCTGCCGGCACGCAGCTCGGCGAGGGATCCACGGTGAACCTGATCGTCTCCGACGGGGTCGTCGAACTCCCCGACGTGCGCAATCTCACCATCGCCGAGGCGCGCGGAATCCTCGAAGGTCCCGAGCTGGGTCTGCGGGTGACGATCGGACGCACCGGCGGCTGCGGACCGCAGAGCGACATCGTCGTGACCCAGTCGATGCCCCCGGGAACGGTGCCGCAGGGCTCCGAGATCGTCATCGACTACTGCGACGGAACCTGATCGTCCGTCCGCGCATCCCATCCGGGACGCCGCGGCTCGATCAGTCGGTGCGAGCGGTGATCAGCGGGTTGAGCGACTTCGCGCGCTCTCGCGCGCTGTCGAGTCCGACGACACCGAGCCAGTTGCCGAGCATCCGGTAGCCGCCCTCGGTCAGCACCGACTCGGGGTGGAACTGCACTCCGAAGACCGGTCGCTCGACGTGCTGCAGACCCATGATCACGCCGCCGGTCGTACGCGAGGTGACCTCGAGGTCCGACGGCACGGTGCCGTCCACGACGGCGAGCGAGTGATAGCGGGTCGCGGTGAACGGCTGCGGTACGCCGTCGTAGAAGTCGCTGCCGTCGTGCTCGACCTTCGAGGTCTTACCGTGCATCAGCTCTTCGGCGTTGGTGACGACGCCACCGAGCGCCTCGGCGATCGCCTGGTGGCCGAGGCACACTCCGAGCAACGGCTGACCGCTCTCGATGGCCGCGTGCACCGCGGCGATCGAGACACCGGCGTCGCCGGGCTTGCCCGGACCGGGTGAGACGAGGACCCCGTCGTACTCGGCGAGCGTCTCCTGCAGGTCCGATTCCTGTATGGCGTCGTTGCGCACGACGTCGGTCTCGGCTCCGAGTTGCTGCAGGTAGCCGTTCAACGTGTAGACGAAGCTGTCGTAGTTGTCGATCACGAGGATCCGGGTCATCGCGCACCTCCAGCGCTGGTACTGCCCACCGTCACTTCCTGCGGGTTCAGCATCGTGTCGACCCAGGGGAAGACCCAGGTCGCGAGGACGAAGAGCAGGGCGGCGAGGAGGACGAGCAGGATCAGTGCACGAACCCACCAGGGCCCCGGCAGGACCCTCCAGAGTGCGGCGTACATCAGCCCTCCTCGGCGATCTGCGCGGACAGCTCGGCGGGAGCGCCGGCCGATCGCGGCTGCCACGAGTCGAGGACGCCATAGGCGATGATCCGCTCGTTGGTCGAGTACAGCGGGTTGCAGCTCGTCAGCGTGATG
Organism: Herbiconiux sp. L3-i23; assembly: GCF_023734115.1. NCBI lineage: Bacteria > Bacillati > Actinomycetota > Actinomycetes > Micrococcales > Microbacteriaceae > Herbiconiux > Herbiconiux sp. L3-i23. Next base: position 15,562 of record NZ_AP025737.1, on the reverse strand, counting down.
ATGCGATCGCCTGCCGCGATGCCCGGGTTCTTCGGCACCTGGTCGAGCACGCTGACCGCGGAGGGAAGGACGTACTCGAGGTTCGTGAAGCGGTAGGTGTACCAGCCGTCGGGAGTCTCGACGTAGATGGGGTCGCCGAGACGGAACTCGTTGATGAGGTGCATACCGCCGCCGTAGGCGCTGCGGTGAGCCGCGATGGCGAAGTTGCCGACGGCACCGGGCATCTGGGTTCCCTCGTAGTGCCCGATACCGAGCCGGGTGCTGTTCAGGACGTCGGTGCTGGTGCCCTGCGCGATGGTGCGCACGTAGTCCTCGCCGAATCGTGGCACGTAGAGATTCGCGATGACGTCGCCGTGGCCCGGCTCCTCGGCGACGAGGGGGTCACCGAAGTCGACGGGCGCTCCCTCGGTCGCGGCGCTCGCACTCGGCACCGGAGCGGGCTCGACCCGATCGTTCCACTCTCGACTCTGCTCCTGCGCGGCGGAGGTCTGCGAGCCGGCGAGGATCATGTCGTTCCACCACAGCTGCCAGCCGAGGAACAGCAGCACGAGTACCCCTGCGGTGACGAGCAGTTCGCCGAAGACCCCCACCGCCGAGATGCTCCGCGACGTACGCGGCTCGGCTCTCCTCCTGCTCACCAGGCGATCCTACGTGCTCGTGCTTCACCGTCTCCGCGCTGCTCCACCGATATTCACGCTGATCGCTTTTGATAGACTCCCGCGCATGGCACGTGTGAAGCTGCGCTCCTCCGACCGTCCCGTCGACGAGCGCTCCGGCGAGGGGGCTCCGAACCCCGTCTGGTTCAAGCCGCTCATGTTCGGCTTCATGCTCCTCGGCCTGGCCTGGGTCATCGTGTTCTACGTCAGCCAGGGCGCGTGGCCGATCCCCTCGCTCGAGAGCTGGAACATTCTGATCGGGTTCGGCATCGCCTTCATCGGCTTCCTGATGACCACCAGGTGGCGTTGACCCCAACACGACATGAAGAAGGGCCGGTGAAGTTCACCGGCCCTTCTTCGTACCCGGGTGGATGCGGGTGCCCCTAGGGAGTTACACGGGTGTAACTCTATGCACAGTGTGGATTGTCCTGTGGATAACCGGGCTCAGTAGATGAGGGCCGGATAGACGCCCACGATCACGAGGATCACCGAGAATCCGGCCAACAGGCCGACCTGCAGCGGGCGGAGTCGGCGATGCCTGGTCTGTGAGTAGATGATGCCCACGATGGCGCCGGCCACCAGGCCGCCGACGTGCGCCTGCCAGGAGATCGACCCGACGAAGAAGCCGATCGCGAGGTTCAGACCGATGACGATGAGCAGCCCGGTGGTGTTGCCCCCGAGCTTGCGCACCAGGACGAAGAAGGCGCCGAGAAGACCGAAGATCGCCCCCGAGGCACCTACGACGCTTCCGCCCTGCAGCAGCAGCACCGCCACCGAGCCGCCCAACGTCGAGATGACGTAGAGAGCGAGGAAGCGCCACTTGCCGAGCATCGTCTCGAGCTGCTGACCGAACATCCACAGCGCGAGCATGTTGAAGAAGATGTGGAACAGCTGCTGCGGCGAATGCACCAGCGCGACGGTGACGAGACGCCACGGCTCGAACGGGTAGCCGGGGAACCCCGAGTACGCGGGCGAGTACAGCAGTGCGGCGGTCACCGCCGACCCGATGCCCGGGAGCAGCTGCACCAGGAACACGAGCAGGGTGACCGAGATGATCACGTTGGTGGCCGACGGGGCGACGGCCGTGACGAAGCGCCGCCAGGCGCGACTGGAGCCCTGGCTCGGCACCGATCAGGCCTCGGTGATGTCGATGCTCGTGAGGCGCTGCTCCTCGAGCGGACGGTCGCGTCCGTCGGTGGCCACCGTGCCGAGCTTGTCGACGACGGCCTTCGACTCGTCGTCGGCGACGACACCGAAGATGGTGTGCTTGCCCTGCAGCCAGGTGGTGGGCGCCGTCGTGATGAAGAACTGGGATCCGTTGGTGCCCTTGCCGGCGTACGTCCCCGCGTTCGCCATGGCGAGCACGTAGGGCGCGGTGAAGTCGAGCTCGGGGTGGATCTCGTCGTTGAACTCGTAGCCGGGGCCGCCGGTGCCGTTCCCGAGCGGGTCGCCGCCCTGGATCATGAAGTCGGGGATGATGCGGTGGAAGACGATGTCGGAGTACAGCGGGTCGGTGCGCTTGTCGCCGGTGGCCGGGTCGGTCCACTCGATCGCTCCCGTGGCGAGTCCGACGAAGTTCTGCACCGTCTTGGGAGCGTGGTTGCCGAAGAGGTTGATGCGGATGTCGCCCTGCGTGGTGTGAAGGGTCGCGACTGCGGTGTGCGAGGTCATGTCTCGATCCTACCGAGCCTCTGTAAACCCTCAGGTCGCTCCCAGTGGACTAGATGGCAAGATGGAGCGACGCGAGCATTCCCGCATTGGAGGCGAAGGATGGGTCTTTCCCGCAAGCGCAAGAAGGAGCTCCGCAAGCTCAAGGGTCACGCTGAGGAGCTTTGGCAGGAGCAGCAGCAGGTCCTCGACCGTGCCACGTCGGTGATCCGCGAGGCATCACGACAGGCCGGTCACCTCACCCGCGAGGAGGTCGTTCCCCGGGTGCAGACGACGTACGACGAGCGGTTCCGCCCCGGTGTCGAGCGCGGACGCGCCGTCACCAACGCGGCCGTGAACTCGGCCAAGCACACCGTGGTCGATGAGGTCCTTCCCGCCGTCGCCGGCGTGGTCGGATCGGCCCTCTCCGTGGTCGATGCCGTCCGCGGCCGCACGGAGAAGACCGCCGAGGTGGTCACCAAGAAGGCGAAGAAGGCGACCAAGAACGCGAAGAAGGCCATCGGCCCGAAGAAGTCCGGCCCCGGCGCCGGAACCTTCGTGCTCGTCGGTCTCGGTGTCGTGGCCCTCGCGGGCCTCGCATACGCCGCGTGGCAGACCTTCCGGGCCGACGACGATCTGTGGATCGCCGACGACGAGCCCGAGGCGGCACCCGGAGACGTCCCGCCGACGACTCCCGCCGCCTGACGATTCTCGACGAAGAAGGCCCGCTCCCTCAGGGGGCGGGCCTTCTTCGTTGCGGCGTCTCTCAGCCGAACAGTCCGGCGGCCTCGTCGTAGCGGGCGTCGGGCACCGTGTTGAGCCCGCCCGTGGCCTCGGCGATGGTGGAGTGCACGATGTCGGTGCCGCGGAGGGCGACCATGGTGCCCCATTGCTCGGCGACGACCGCGTCGACCGCGTGGATTCCGAGCCGCGTGGCGAGGACCCGGTCGTAGGCGCTCGGCACACCGCCGCGCTGCAGGTGCCCGAGGGCGACCGAGCGCGATTCGATGCCGGTGCGCGCCTCGATCATCGGGGCGAGCAGCTCGGCGATACCGCCCAGGCGGGGGCGGTTGAATGCGTCGAGTCCGAGGTGCGAGTGCTCCTCCTCCATCGTGCTGAGACGGAAGCCCTCGGAGACGGCCAGCACCGCAGCCCGGCCGCGGTCGCGGACGCTTTCGACCCACTCGCAGATCTGCTCGATGCTCATCGGGCGCTCGGGGATGAGGATGGCGTGCGCACCGGCGGCCATCCCCGAGTGCAGGGCGATCCACCCGACGTGGCGGCCCATGACCTCGACGAGGATGCAGCGCTGGTGCGATTCGGCGGTCGTCCGCACGCGGTCGATCGCCTCGGTGGCGATCTCGACGGCGGTGTCGAAGCCGAACGAGTAGTCGGTGCCGGCGAGGTCGTTGTCGATCGTCTTGGGGACGCCCACGATGTTGATGCCCTCGTCGGACAGTCGGCGCGCGGCGGCGAGGGTCCCTTCACCGCCGATCGCGATGATCGCGTCGATGCCGTTCTCCGCCAGGGTCCGCTTGATGTTGTCGGGCCCGCCGTTCTCGCCTTCGAAGGGGTTGGTCCGCGAGGAGCCGAGAATGGTTCCTCCCTGACGCGAGAGACCGCGCACGTCGTGACGGTCCAGCGGCACGATGTCGCCCTCGACGACGCCGCGCCACCCGTAGCGGAAGCCGGCGAACTCGGCGTTGTAGGCACGGTCGCCCTTCAGCACCGCGCCGCGGATCACCGCGTTGAGACCGGGGCAGTCACCGCCGGACGTGAGGATACCGATTCGCATCGCATTCACCGTTCTCGTTGTCGAAGAGAGCCGTCTCGACGGCCCTAACGACTCTAGCGGCCCCCGGCGGCGCGGAATGCGGGGCCGAAAGTCCCTCAAGACCCGCCCGTTGAGCGAAGCGATACGAGGGAGGTGCACCATCCACAAATGACAAGAGCGCCGCCCTTTGGCCGACGCCTTGATCGTTAGCCAACACAGTGCCGTCTGTGGAGACGAGGGGAATCGACTCCCTACCCGCTCCCCCAGCCGTCGCTTCGCGCCGCCCGGGGCCCCTCGCGGGCAGGGGCCCACCTTCACCCGGCTTCTCATCCTCTCGTCTCCACAAACGACAAAAAGCGCCACCCTTCGGTGGCGCTTGGTTCGTCGTTTGTGGAGACGAGGGGAATCGAACCCCTGACATCCTGCTTGCAAAGCAGGCGCTCTGCCAACTGAGCTACGTCCCCGTGTGCTCCGATGCGCCGCCGAAGCGGCGCACCGGGTGTACGTGGGGCTACCAGGACTTGAACCTGGGACCTCTTCGTTATCAGCGAAGCGCTCTAACCGCCTGAGCTATAGCCCCGAAAACAGCAGGTTCGACTTTACCTTACGGATGGCCTGCTGTGCGAATCGCCTACTGGTTGGCGAAACCGACGAGCACACCGCCGGTGATGCGGACGCTCAGGTTGTACAGCACCGTCGCGATCGCGCCGAGCACGGTGCCGACGATGATGTTGAGGATGGCCAGCACCAGGGCGATGCCGAGCACCTGTCCGAGTCCGAAGATCTCGGTGATGCTGAAGCTGTCCTCGCCGGAGATCTCACCGTAGAGGCCGCTCAGGGTGTCGAAGATACCCGTCTGCGCGAGCACCATCCAGACGAGGAAGCTGCCCACGATCAGCACGATGCCGAGCGCGACCATCACGAGGAACGACAGCTTCACCGCCGACCAGAAGTCGACGTAGACCAGCTTCAGACGGACCTGCTTGGCCTGAGGGGTCCGCGCAGACGAAGACGACTTGCGCGCGAGTTTCTCGGCGACACTACTCATCGGCGTTCTCTCCCTCTCCCGGAGCCTCTACTGCTTCGCCCTCGGGGGTGTCACCCTCGGCGTTGCCTTCCACGTTGCGTTCGCTGTTCTTGGCGACAGCGATGATCCTGTCCTGCGCACTGAAGCGAGCGAAGACAACACCCATGGTGTCACGTCCCTTGGCCGGGACCTCGGAGACACCCGAACGAACCACCTTTCCGCCTGCCAGAACGACGAGAACCTCGTCGCCCTCGGTGACGATGAGCGCACCGGCCAGGTCGCCGCGAGCCTCTTCGAGCTTCGCGACCTTGATGCCGAGTCCGCCACGGTTCTGCACACGGTACTGGTCTACCGAAGTGCGCTTCGCGTAGCCGCCCTCGGTGACGATGAACACGTAGTTCTCAGCCTCGTCGCCGCCGACGACCGACGCCGACAGAAGTTGATCCTCGTCGCGGAAACTCATGCCCATCACGCCGGACGTGCTGCGGCCCATCGGGCGCAAGGCCTCGTCGGTCGCGGTGAACCGGATCGACATGCCCTTCTTCGACACCATCAGCACGTCGGTGTCGGAGTTCACGAGCAGCGCCGAGACGAGCTCGTCGCCCTCGCGCAGGTTGATCGCGATGATGCCACCGGTGCGGTTCGTGTCGTATTCGGTGAGCGCCGTCTTCTTGACGAGACCGTTGCGGGTGGCGAGCACCAGGTACTGCGAGACGTTGTAGTCGCGGATGTCGAGCACTTCCGCGATCTGCTCATCGGGCTGCAGCGCCAGCAGGTTGGCGACGTGCTGACCCTTCGCGTCGCGGCCGCCCTCCTGAACCTCGTAGGCCTTCGCCCGGTAGACCCGGCCCTTGTCGGTGAAGAACAGCAGCCAGTGGTGGGTGGTGGTGACGAAGAAGTGCTCGACGACGTCGTCGGCGCGCAGCTGCGCACCTCGCACGCCGCGGCCGCCGCGGTGCTGGCTGCGGTAGTTGTCGCTGCGCGTGCGCTTGATGTACCCGCCGCGCGTGACGGTGACGACCATCTCCTCTTCGGGGATCAGATCCTCGATGCTCATGTCGCCGTCGTAGCCGAGCAGGATCTCGGTCCGACGCTCGTCGCCGAAGCGGTCGACGATCTCGGTCAGCTCGTCGCTGATGATCGTGCGCTGACGCGACGGGCTCGCGAGGATGTCCTTGTAGTCCGCGATCTGCAGCTCGATCTCGGCCGCCTGATCGACGATCTTCTGCCGCTCGAGCGCGGCGAGGCGGCGCAGCTGCAGGCGCAGGATCGCGTCGGCCTGGATCTCGTCGACGTCGAGCAACTCCATGAGGCCGGTCTGCGCGGCGTCGGCGGTCGGAGACCGGCGGATGAGAGCGATGACCTCGTCGAGCGCGTCGAGCGCCTTGAGATAACCGCGGAGGATGTGCGCCTGCTCCTCGGCCTCACGCAGCAGGTACTCGGTGCGACGGACGATGACATCGATCTGGTGGTCGACCCACGCCGAGATGAAGCCGTCGATCGGCAGGGTGCGAGGCACCCCGTCGACGATCGCCAGCATGTTGGCGCCGAAGTTCTCCTGCAGCTGCGTGTGCTTGTACAGGTTGTTGAGGACGACCTTCGCGACCGCATCGCGCTTCAGCACGACGACGAGGCGCTGACCGGTGCGGCCCGAGCTCTCGTCGCGGATGTCGGAGATGCCGGCGATGCGGTTGTCCTTGACCAGCTCGGCGATCTTCACCGCGAGGTTGTCGGGGTTGACCTGGTAGGGCAGTTCGGTGACGACGAGGCAGGTGCGTCCCTGGATCTCCTCGACGTTGACGACGGCGCGCATCGTGATCGATCCGCGACCGGTGAGGTACGCGTCCTGGATGCCCTTGGTGCCGAGGATCTGCGCGCCGGTCGGGAAGTCGGGTCCCTTGATGCGCTGCATCAGCGCGGCGAGCAGCTCCTCGCGGGTGGCTTCGGGGTTCGCGAGTGCCCACAGGGCGCCGTCGGCGACCTCGCGCAGGTTGTGCGGCGGGATGTTGGTGGCCATGCCGACGGCGATACCGACCGATCCGTTGACCAGCAGGTTCGGGAACCGACTCGGCAGGACGACGGGCTCCTGGGTGCGCCCGTCGTAGTTGTCCTGGAAGTCGACGGTCTCCTTGTCGATGTCGCGCACCATCTCCATGGCGAGCGGGGCCATCTTCGTCTCGGTGTACCGCGACGCCGCGGCGCCGTCGTTGCCCGGAGAGCCGAAGTTGCCCTGGCCGAGAGCGAGCGGATACCGCAGGCTCCACGGCTGCACGAGTCGGACGAGGGCGTCGTAGATCGCGCTGTCACCGTGCGGGTGGTACTGCCCCATGACCTCGCCGACCACGCGGGCGCACTTGCTGAACGCCCGGTCGGGGCGGTAGCCGCCGTCGAACATCGCGTAGACGACCCGGCGGTGCACCGGCTTCAGCCCGTCGCGTACGTCGGGGAGGGCGCGTCCCACGATCACGCTCATCGCGTAGTCGAGGTACGACCTCTGCATCTCGAGCTGAAGGTCTACCTGCTCGATCTTGTCGGTCATCGGGGTCCGTTCTTACGGTGGGAAGTCGGTGGAAAGCTCTAGGTCGGCGGTCCGGATGAGGGGCACACGAGTGCGCGTCACCCGACCGCCGTCGCCGGCACGATCGCGCGGTCAGATGTCCAGGAAGCGGACGTCTTTGGCGTTGCGCTGGATGAACGAGCGGCGGGACTCGACGTCCTCGCCCATCAGGGTGGCGAAGATCTCGTCGGCCGCCGCGGCGTCGTCGAGGGTCACCTGCCGGAGCGTCCGGGTGTCGGGATCCATGGTGGTCTCCCACAGCTCCTTGTAGTCCATCTCGCCAAGGCCCTTGTAGCGCTGGATCCCGTTCTCCTTGGGGATGCGCTTGTTGTTCGCCTGCCCATCGCTGAGCACCGCGTCGCGTTCGGCGTCGCTGTACACGTAGTCGTGCGGTGCGTTGCTCCACTTGATGCGGTAGAGCGGCGGCATGGCGAGGTACACGTAGCCGAGCTCGATGAGCGGCCGCATGTACCGGAACAGCAGGGTCAGCAGCAGCGTCGTGATGTGCTGGCCGTCGACATCGGCGTCGGCCATCAGGATGACCTTGTGGTACCGCGCCTTCTCGGCGTTGAAGTCCTCGCCGATGCCGGTACCGAATGCCGTGATCATCGCCTGCACCTCGGCGTTGCCGAGGGCGCGGTCGAGTCGTGCCTTCTCGACGTTGAGGATCTTGCCGCGCAGCGGCAGGATCGCCTGCGTGAACGGGTTGCGTCCCGTCCCCGCGGAACCGCCGGCGGAGTCGCCCTCGACGATGAAGATCTCGGATACCGTCGGGTCCTTGCTCTGGCAGTCCTTGAGCTTGCCCGGCATACCGCCGCCCTCGAGCAGGCCCTTGCGTCGAGCGGTCTCTCGCGCCTTCCGCGCGGCCATGCGCGCAGTCGCGGCCTGGATCGCCTTGCGGATGATCTCCTTGGCCTGCAGCGGGTTGCGCTCGAACCAGTCGCCCAGCTGGTCGCCGGCGACGCGCTGCACGAACGCCTTCGCCTCGGTGTTGCCGAGCTTGGTCTTCGTCTGGCCCTCGAACTGCGGCTCCCCGAGCTTCACCGAGATGACGGCGGTAAGGCCTTCGCGCACGTCGTCGCCGGAGAGGTTGTCGTCCTTCTCCTTGAGGATGCCCTTGTCGCGCGCGTACTTGTTGACGAGCGTGGTCAGTGCGGCGCGGAAGCCCTCTTCGTGGGTGCCGCCCTCGTGGGTGTTGATCGTGTTCGCGTAGGTGTGGACGCTCTCGGTATAGCTCGTCGTCCACTGCATCGCGACCTCGAGCGAGATCTTGCGCTCGGTGTCTTCGGCCTCGAAGTCGATGACCTCGTTGTTGACCAGATCGGCCTTCTTCGACGCGTTGAGGTACTCGACGTAGTCGACGAGTCCGCGCTCGTACAGGTAGACGTGGGTCAGGCCGTCGACGGGTTCGCCGTCGTCGCCGATCTCCTGTCGCTCGTCGGTCATCGCGATTCGCAGACCCTTGTTGAGGAAGGCCATCTGCTGGAAGCGCGTGCGGAGCGTCTCATAGTCGAAGTCGACGGTCTCGAAGATCTCGGCGTTCGGCCAGAAGGTGATCGAGGTGCCCGTTTCGTCGGAGGCCTCGCCCTTCTCGAGCGGTGCCAGAGGGACGCCGTTCTCGAAGCTCTGGCGCCAGACGAACCCTTGACGGCGCACCTCGACGTCGAGGCGCGTCGACAGCGCGTTCACGACCGAGGATCCGACGCCGTGGAGACCACCGGAGACGGCGTAACCGCCACCGCCGAACTTGCCGCCCGCGTGCAGCACGGTGAGGACCACCTCGACGGTCGACCGCTTCTCCACCGGGTGGATGTCGACCGGGATGCCGCGGCCGTTGTCGATGACCGTCACGGCCCCGTCGGCGCGGATGAAGATCTGGATGTTGTCGCAGTAGCCCGCGAGCGCCTCGTCGACCGAGTTGTCGACGATCTCGTAGACGAGGTGATGCAGACCGCGAGGTCCAGTCGAACCGATGTACATGCCGGGCCGCTTGCGAACGGCTTCGAGGCCTTCCAGCACTTGGATCGCGCTGGCGCCGTAGCTGTCATCCGGCGTGGTCGTGTTCGTGTCGTCTGTCATACGTTCAAGGCTCCCGCCGGTCCGTACGATCCTATCAAACCTGGAGGGGGCGCGGCGGCGTCAGAGGCTTTCTGAGCGACGAATTCCGCAGGGGTGACCTCTTTTGTCGGCTCACCCGTAGGTATCGCGCGGACCCCGCCCTGGAATCGACCTGGGACCACGTTTCCAGGTGGGGGCACCAGGCCCGGAAAAGGAGATGTTCTCCACACCGGCGTCCGGGTACTCCCTCATGATGCGCGTGATCAGCTCGGTCCGCATCAGTCGGAGCTGCGTCGCCCACGCGGTCGAATCGCACTTAACCTGCAGCACTCCGTCGTCGATGCCGGTAGGAGAGGAGTGCTCCGCGGTCTCCGGCCCCGCGATGTCGCGCCATGCGGCGACGAGGTCGGTCTGCGCCAGCGGCGTCGTCCACCCCATCGTCTTCGTGAGCGAATCGAGCACGTCCCCCATGGTGCCGGGGTCGCGGCCGGGTCCGAAGGGAACCGTCTCGCCTTCCTTGGCCCGCCTGCTCTTCGTCCGCCTCGCCGACGTCCGCGGAGCACCTCCGAACGCCTCCCGCAGACGGAGATACACCGACCTCGCCTCGTCCCGAACGTCGTCGTCCTTCACGCGACATCCCCGTCGGCGGTCTGCTCGGCGACCCCGTCGATGCGACCTGCGCGGATGCGGATCAGCCGACCGGTGAGCGTCGACGGGATGTCGCCCTCGACGGCTGCGGTGACGAGGACCTGCTCGTAGCCGGCGACGGCGACGGCCAAGCGCTCGCGTCGGGGTTCGTCGAGCTCGGCGAACACGTCGTCGAGGATCAGTACCGGGTCACCAGCCGACGAGCTCTCGCGGACCAGTTCCGCAGCGGCGAGTCGCAGAGCGAGCGCGAACGACCAGGACTCCCCGTGACTGGCGTATCCGCGGGCCGGAAGTCCGTTGAGTTCGAGGTGCAGGTCGTCGCGGTGGGGCCCGACGAGCGTGATCGCGCGGTCGAGTTCGCGTGGACGCACCCGCGAAAGGCTCTCGCGGAAGCGCTCGGCCAGCTCGGCGGCGTCGATGCTCGACTCCACCCGCTCGGTACCGCGGTCGTCGGAGTCGGGATCGTTCGCGAGGACGCTCACCTGCATCCCGAGTCGGGGGCGGTGGTCGGCGCCGGCGATGGCGGTATACGCACCGGCGACGTGTCCGCGCAGCTGGTCGACGAGGGACAGGCGCTGCGCGACGATCTCGGATCCCAGCTCCACGAGCCGTTCGTCCCAGATGTCGAGGGTGGCGAGCCCCGCGCCCTTTGTCCCCGTGGCGCGGGCGCTCTTGAGCAGGGTGTTGCGCTGACGGAGGACCCGGTCGTAGTCCGAGAGCACTCCGGCCAGGCGAGGAGAGAGCAGGACGAGCAGATTGTCGAGCATCCGGCGGCGCCCCGACGGATCGCCGCGCACCAGCGACAGGTCTTCGGGGGCGAAGAGCACACTCGACAGGTACCGGGGCAGGTCCCGGAGCTTCGCCGGGGACCTGCCCACCTGCACCTTGTTGGCCGAACCCGCGTTGATCTGCAGTTCCACGAGGATCTCGCGGTCGCCGTGCGCCAGCAGCGCTCGGACGATCGCGGAATCCTTCCCCTGACGCACGAGCGCCTGGTCGGACGAGACCCGGTGGGACCCGAGGGTGCTGAGGTAGCCGAGGGACTCGACGAGGTTGGTCTTCCCCTGGCCGTTGCTGCCGACGAACACGTTGACGCCGGGCAGCAGCTCGACGTCGGCGCTCTCGTAATTACGGAAGTCGACCAGGTTCAGATGGCGCACCCTCACGCCGGACCTCTTCTACTCAGCCGTCGGCGGACGGCTTGGTGGCGTGTCCGCCGAACTGCTGACGTAGCGCGGCGACGGCCTTCATCGCCGGAGACTGGTCCTGCTGGGAGACGTAACGCGCGAACAGCGACGCGGCGATCGCGGGCATCGGCACCTTGCGGTCGACAGCCTCTTCGACGGTCCAGCGGCCCTCGCCCGAGTCGGCGACGTAGTCGTCGATCTCCTCGAAGTCGGGGTCCTGTTCGAGCGCGAGCACGAGCAGCTCGAGGAGCCACGAGCGGACGACCGTGCCGCGCTGCCAGGCCTTGAAGGTGCCGGTGACGTCCTTGATGAGGTCGTCACGCGAACGGAGAAGCTCGAAGCCCTCGGCGTAGGACTGCATCATGGCGTACTCGACGCCGTTGTGCACCATCTTCGCGTAGTGGCCGGCGCCGACCGGGCCGACGTGCACGAAGCTCTCCTCGCGAGGACCCTCGGGGCGCAGCGCGTCGAAGATCGGCATGACGCGCTGGACCTGCTCGTCGCTGCCGCCCACCATCAGGCCGTAGCCGTTCTTCAGACCCCAGACGCCGCCCGAGACACCGCAGTCGACGTAGTCGACGCCGGTCTTCGCGAGCAGCTCGGCGTGCTTGAAGTCTTCGGTGAACTTCGAGTTGCCGCCGTCGATGACCAGGTCGCCCTGTTCGAGGACTCCCGCGAGCTCGGTGATCACCGAGTCGGTGATCTCTCCGGCGGGGACCATCACCCAGACGGTGCGCGGCGCCTCGAGGCGCGACGCGAGTTCGGCGAGGTCCTTGACGTCGGAGACGTCGGGATTCGTGTCGTAGCCCACCACGTCGATACCGGCGTTCTGCAGCCGGGTACGCATGTTGTTGCCCATCTTGCCGAGACCGATGAGACCGAGTTGCATGTGAGGTGTTTCCTTCGTGATCAGCGCAGCAGGAGGTTGGGCTGCAGCAGGTACCGATAGTCGTCGGTTCCGCTCTGCTCCTTGCTGGACTGGCTGGTGATGAGCACCGGACCCGGCTTGTTCGGGTTCTCGGTCTTCGTGAACGCGATGCGCACGAACTCCGAGTGAACGGCTCCCAGCCCGTCGAGCAAGAACTGCGGCTTGAGGGAGACGACGGTGTCAGTCCCGGTCAGAAGGGCTTCGATGTTCTCGGAGGCCTGAGCCTGCTCGCTGCCGATGGCTTCGAGCGTCAGACCGTCGAGGTCGAAGGAGTATCGGAGCGCGGCTTCGCGCTCGAGCACGAGCTGGACTCGGCGGGTGGCCTCGATCAGCTCGCCGGTGTTCATCACGGCGTAGTTCTCGACGACCTCGGGGAACAGGCGACCGACGGGCGGGAAGTTGCCCTTGATCAGGAGCGACGTCACCGTCTTGCGGTCTGCGCTGAACGCGATGAGCTCGCGGTCCTCGCTGCCGGAGATCGAGATCGCGATCGTGCCGCTCGAGCCGAAGGTCTTGCCGACCTCCTGGAGCGTGCGGGCGGGGACGAGGGCGCTGAGCTTCTCGAGCCCGTCGGCGCTCGCCTCCCACTGGATGCCGCGCACGGCGACGCGGTACCGGTCGGTGGCGATGAGGTTGAGTCGGTCGCCGGAGATCTCGAGCTGGACACCGGTGATGACGGGCGTGACGTCGTCGCGCGACGCGGCGACCGCGACCTGGGCGACGGCGCTCGCGAAGACGTCGGCGGCGACGACACCGGTGGGCTCGCCGATCTTCGGCAGGCTCGGGTACTCCTCGACCGGCATGCTCAGAAGGGTGAAGCGGGCGGAGCCGGCGCGGACCACGATGCGGCTGTCCTCGGAGGCCACCTCGACGGGTGCGTTCGGGAGTCGGCTGGCGATGTCGGCGAGGAGTCGACCGGACACCAGCGCACGGCCGGGCTCGGAAACCTCGGCGGCGATCTCGGTGCGGGCGGACACCTCGTAGTCGAACGACGACAGGGTGAGACCGTTGCTGCCGGCCTCGATGAGCACACCGCTCAGGATCGGAAGGGTCGTCCGCTGGGGAAGGAGTTTCACCGCGAAGGACACAGCCTCGCTGAAGACGTCCCTGTTCGCCTGGAACTTCACGCTTTCCCCTGTCTGTTCTTACCGGTGGTCAATGCTAGCGGCTGTGTCCCCCGCGCATAACCGGGCGTCCGCGCCTCTGCCCCGCTCTCCCGCCGTCGGTAAAAGGTTGTCGGAGAAGTCAGAAGGAATATCTATAGGAACACTCTTAACGGGTGTGGATGGTGTGGACGGCCGGCTGACATCCTTGTCGGGAGTAGGGAACTACACCCATGGAAGATGTGCATCTCGTGTGGGGGCCGCTGCGGACGATGTCGATCGGCAGGGGGCCTCGGCCGATCGAGTTGCACATGATCGATGGGATTCCCCACAGGCCCGTCGCGTGTCGTCCCCGACTTGTCCACAGATCCGTCCACATGCTGTGAGCAGCGCGCGGCGAAGCATCCCCGAAGAGGCATGAACGGGGGAAAAGCCTGTGGAAACTGTGGAGAACCGGTCGGTCAACCGCGCGAGTAGCGGTGATTCTGCTTGATCCGGCTTGTGAGTTCCGTCACCTGGTTGTAGATCGATCGCCGCTCTTTCATGAGCTCGCTGATCTTCTTGTTCGCGTACATGACGGTGGTGTGGTCGCGTCCGCCGAAGAGCTGGCCGATCTTGGGGAGTGAGAGGTTCGTCAGCTCCCTGCAGAGGTACATGGCGATCTGACGGGCCGTGGCGATGGCTTGCGAACGCGACGAGCCGTAGAGGTCGTCGACGCTCAGCTTGAAGTAGTCGGCGGTGTGATTGATGATGTCGACCGGCGCGATGACGTTGTCCTCATCGAGCGTGATGAGGTCCTTCAACACCGTCTGCACCAACGACATGTCGACGGGAGTCCGGTTGAGGCTGGCGAACGCGGTCACCCTGATCAGGGTTCCCTCGAGCTCGCGGATGTTGCTCGACACCTTCGAAGCCATGAACTCGAGGATGTCGTCGGGAACCTGCAGCTTGTCGCTCTGCGCCCTCTTGCGGAGGATCGCGATGCGGGTCTCGAGGTCGGGCGCTTGGACGTCGGTGATCAGACCCCACTCGAACCGCGAGCGCATACGGTCCTCGAACCCCGTCAAATGCTTCGGCGGAAGATCGCTGGTGATGACGACCTGCTTGTTGTGGTCGTGCAGCGTGTTGAAGGTATGGAAGAACGCCTCTTGAGTGGAGTCCTTGCCCTGCAGGAACTGGATGTCGTCGATGAGGAGCACGTCGACATCGCGGTACCTCGCCTGGAACAGCGACGAACGGTTCGTGGCGATCGAGTTGATGAAGTCGTTCGTGAACTCCTCGGAGCTGACGTACCGCACTCGGATGCCGGGATACAGATTGACCGCGTAGTGGCCGATCGCGTGAAGCAGGTGCGTCTTGCCGAGACCGGAGTCGCCGTAGATGAACAGCGGGTTGTACGCCTTCGCCGGCGCCTCGGCCACCGCGACGGCGGCGGCATGGGCGAAGCGGTTGGAGGCGCCGATGACGAAATTGTCGAAGTTGTACTTGCCGTTCAGCCGCGTCTCGCCGCGCGCCACAGGGGCGCCCTGTTCGGTGACGGTCTGCACCGGGGTCTCGATGTAGTGCGGCTCGGCGGCGTCGCTGACGGGCACCACCGGGCTGGTATCGATGTCAGGGTTGACGACGATCGCGAAGTTCGCCACTTCGAGCCCGGGGTCGAGGGAGGCGATCGCATTCAGTAGAGGGACACGGATGCGCTGCTCGAGCATTCCGCGGGTGAGGTCGTTGGGGACCTCGAGGTACATGGTGCCGGCCATGATGCCTTTGGGCTCGACGAGGTTGATGAACCCTCGGAGCTGCGGCGTGATCCGATCGTCGGTACCGAGCGCATCGAGCATCGCGCTCCAGACCTGCCTGGTCTGTGCTGCCTCTGCCATTGGGCTCCCGTGAACTGTGGCGCTCTGCGCCGGAGCGGCGTTCGGCCGATGCCCCCGAGACCACGCTGTGACCTCGGAAACCGTTGAGATGTCGGAGAAT